>NZ_CP040932.1:2702408-4053612 GCF_006351965.1 Oceanicola sp. D3 | reverse complement strand
GGGGGCGGCGCTGACCGGCGGTTGCGGTGGCAGCGCAGCGGCCTCCGGCTCCATCACCTCGGCCTCTTCGTCGAGCATGGCCATGGGCGCGGGCGGCACGGCGCCCTTGGTGTTCAGCACAAGCGGCTGGGGTTTGCGGGCCCGCAGCACCGGCGGCTCGGCGGGCAGGCCGTTGGAGAGCACCGGGCGCACCTGACCGCCACCGCGCGCGCGTTGGCGGATGGCATCGGAGATACGGGCGCGGATGCGGTCATCGCTGGGTTGCTCCACGTCATGCTCGGGCAGCGGCTCGGGCTCTACCAGCTCGGGCTCAACCGGGCGGCGGACGAAGCCGGTTACGCTGGCCAGCAGGCCCTTGCGCTCGGTTGCGGGCACGGCGGCCACGGGCTGTTCCATCGGCTCGTCATCGCGCACCACCAGCGGGCGCGGGGTAAAATCATGCCGCGCAACAGCGGGCGCGGCGGCTTCGGCGAGAAGCTCGGCCTCGGCAGCGGCTTCGCGCTTGGCGGCGCGGCGGGCCTGAATGGCCTGCGCCAGCGAGAGCGAGCCCTGCGCGCCCTTGCCCATCAGCTTCATCGCGCCGGCATAGAGCATGATCATGCCGACCATGAGGAAGCGGGCCAGCAACTTGATTTCGGGTTTGGTTGCGCCGAGCGCAAACACCAGCATGGCCAGCGCGGCGAGGCCGAAGGGGATGGCCAGAAGCTTTACGCCAAGCCCTGCGGCGAAGGGCAGAATGTTGAGCAGCGCGCCCAGAACGGTGTCGCCGAAGAGCCCGCCAAGGCCAAAGCTGTGAGACCAGCCGCCACCCGGCGTCAGCATCGCGCCGTAGATCGCGGCCAGCGCCACGGCGATGGGGGCGAACACCAGCCGGGACAGGGCCCGTTCGCTCCCGAGGTGGCGGGCAAACCGCACGCCCCATGCGCCAAGGATCACCGGCAGCGCCCAAGCGGCGTGGCCCACGATAATGAAGAGCGGCCCGGCGATGGAGGCCCCGAAGCGGCCAAGGATGTTTTGCGCGGGCGCATCGGTGGCCGAGAGCCACGAGGGATCATCCGGCACGTAGGAGCCGAGCATCAGAGCCACCAGCAGCCCGGCGGCGATAAGCCCGATGCCGATCATCTCCTTGCCACGTTTTTCGATCGCCGCCTGCATGGCGCTGTCGAAAAGCGGATCGCGGTGTTTTGCCTGATATGCCATGTCTTTCCTCGTCCTGTCCCTCAACCTGCGAGGCAGTCACGCAGCCTTGTCAGCCCGTCCTGCAGCTCGTCTGTATCTTTCGTCACCATTGCCACGCGGATGTAGCCCGCGCCGGGGTTTTCCCCGTTTACCTCCCGCCCGAGGTAGGCCCCCGGAAGCACCTTCACCCCGGTTTCGCGCCATGCCTTGAGCGTGGCCTGCTCGCTGTCATCCACCTGTAACCAAAGGAAGAACCCGCCCTGCGGCGGCACGTAGCCGGGCCAGTTGCCAAAGATCTGGTCGGCAATGGTGTATTTCTGGCGGTAGAGCGCGCGGCTCTCTTCCACATGGGCTTCATCCGTCCACGCCATTTGTGCCACCTGCTGGAGCGGCAGGGGCATCGGTGCCCCGGCGTAGGCGCGCAGGCGCTTGATTGCGCTCATGTTGGCCGGGCCGGAGGCCACGAAGCCCGAGCGCAGGCCGGGGAGGTTGGAGCGTTTGGAGAGCGAGTGGAAGCTGACGATGCGTTCCGGGTTCGCGCCCATTTCGGCGGCAACCTGAAGCACGCCGGGCGGCGGCACATCGCGGTAGATTTCGGAGTAGCACTCATCTGCGAAAATGCGAAAGCCGTAGCCCTCGGCCATGACGATCAGTTCCTGCCAGTACAGCGTATCGGCCACCGCGCCCTGCGGGTTGGAGGGCGAGCAGATATAGGCGATTTCGGCGCGGGCCAGCACATCTTCGGGGAGCGATGCGAAATCGGGGAGAAAGCCGGTTTCTGCCGTTGCGGGCACCAGCACCGGCTCGGCCCCGGCGGCGGCGGCGGCCACCGCGTAGACCTGATAGAACGGGTTGGGAATGAGCACCGTGGGCGTATCGCCGTTGGCGGCGCGTTCGGGGCAAAGCGCGAGGCAGGCGTTGAACAGCCCCTCGCGGGTGCCATTGAGCGCCATCACCTGCGTGTTCGGATCGAGTGACACGCCATAGCGGCGGGAAAGCCATCCGGTGATTGCCGCCTTCAGCTCGGGCGTGCCTTCGTTGGGTGGGTATTTCGCAAAGCCTTCAACGGCTTGAGCGAGGATCGGTGCCACAAACCCCGGCAGCCCGTGGCGTGGCTCGCCGATGGTCATATCTATCACGTCCCCTCCCGGCTGGGTGCCGTCGAGGAGCTTCCGCAGGCGCGGAAAAGCGTAATCTGGCAGGTTCGAAAACCGCTCTGGAAAGGTCATCTTGTGTGTACGTTACTGCCTCAGGTGCAGGGTCTTTGCCCCGCTTTTGAGGGTAGAGTAGGCCGCAGCAAGGGCCCCCGTCCAGCGAAACCGTTGCATTTTGGTCCGGGTCAGGGGGGAATTGTGGCATTTGAGTCAAAGTCTTGCGAAACGCCTCAGGCCAGCGCCTTCTCTGCCGCCGCGCCGAGCCGCAGAAGGCGCTCTTCGCCCATTGGTGTGCCCATCAGCATGAGGCCGGTGGAGGGCAGGCCGGTGGGCAGGGTGAGCGCGGGCAGGCCCATGAGGTTGCCGATGCGGGTGTTGCGCAGGGCGAGCAGGTTTTCGGAGGTAAACAACGCCTCGTCGGCCAGCACATCGGCCTGCTTGGGCGGCATGTTGGCGACCGAGGGGATGAGCACCGCATCAAAGCCTGCCACGGCCTCGGCCCATGCGGCCCGGTGGCGGTGCAGGGCCTGCCAGGCGGCGATATGCGCGGTTGCGGGCACCTCGCGCCCACCCCGAAAGCGCGCCAGCACCGGCGGATACATCTTGTCGGGCGCGGCCTCGATCTCATCCATCCATGTGGCATAGGCCTCTGGCGCGTAGAGCGGCCCCGCCAGTGCCATGGCCTCTGCGACAAAGGGCAGCTTGCGGCGCTGCACCAGCGCCCCGGCAGCCTGAAGCCGTTGAACGGCGCTGTTGAACCCGGCGGCGGCGGGGCCGGAGAGCTCATCCAGCGCGACGGTTTCGAGCACCATCAGGCGAGTGCCGGTGAGCGTGGCCTCCCGCAGGTCGGGCGCGCGGCCTGCTTCCATCACGGCGAGCAGTTCGGCGGCGTCTTCGACGGTGCGGGTGAGCGGGCCGATGGTATCAAAACTGGCGGCGAGCGGGACGGTGCCGGTGAGGGGCAGGCGGCCATGGGTGGTTTTCAGCCCGACGAGGTCGTTCCACGCGGCCGGGGTGCGCACAGAGCCACCGGTGTCTGAGCCGATGCCCGCCGCCGCCAGCCCGAAGGCCACCGAGGTGGCCGCGCCCGAGGAGGAACCGCCCGACACGGCGTCATGGTCGTTCACGCAGGGCGGGCTTTGGGTGACGGGGTTGAGCCCGAGACCGGAGAAGGCCAGCTCTGTCTGGTGGGTCTTGCCGAGGCAGACGAGGCCTGCGGCGGCGGCGCGGGCCAGCACCAGCGCGTCACGATCAGGCGTGCGGCCTGCAAGCAGCGCCGAGCCGCTTTCGGTGGCCACGCCCGCCGTGTCGAACAGGTCTTTCCAGCTGATCGGCACCCCGTCGAGCAGGCCCCGGCGGGTGCCGGCGCGGGCGCGCGCCTCTGCGGCACGGGCCTCCGCGATGGCGCGCTTGCGGGTGAGGCGGGCGTAGATGCGCGGGGCGAACTCATGGGCGTCGATGGCGTCGAGCATGGCCTCGGTCAGTTCCAGCGGCGAAATCTCTCCGCGCCCGATTGCCCGCCCCAGATTGGATGCCGATGTGCCGTGCCAGTCCATGCGCCTCTCCCTCGTTGCGGCGACGGTAGCGACACCGCGACATATGGACAATCCCGGCCCACGCCCCATAGTCCGCCGCATGTTTGATGCCGATGTAATCGTTGCAGGCGGGGCGCTGACCGGCGCGAGCCTTGCGCTGGCCCTCGCCAAGGGCGGGGCGCGGGTGGTGGTGGTTGATCGCTTGCCTGCGGGCGCGCAGGTGGCCACCGATTTTGACGGGCGGTCCTATGCGCTGGCGCTGGCCTCGCAGCGGCTGTTCCGTGCGCTTGGCGTTTGGGAGGCGGTGGCCGACAAGGCGCAGCCGATCCTGCACGTAAAAACCGGCGACGGGCGGCCCGGCGAAGGGGTGCTGGGCGGATTGCTGCACCTCGATTACGGCGAGATCGACGAAGGCCCGATGGGCTACATGATGGAAGATCGGCACCTGCGGCCCGCGCTGATGGCGGCGCTGGCCAAGGCCGAGGGCGTCGAGGTGCTGGCGGGCGAAGAGATCGTGGCGCAAGAGGTGCAGCCGGGGCATGTGGCGGTGACGCTCGCCTCTGGCCGGGTGCTGCGCGGCGCGCTTCTGGCCGGGGCCGATGGGCGCGGCTCGCCCACCGCGCGGCGCGCCGGGATTGCGCGGCGCGACAGCGACTATGGCCAGACGGCGCTGACCTGCGCGGTCGCTCATGAACGCCCCCACGGCGGAACCGCGCATCAGTTTTTTATGCCCTCCGGCCCGCTGGCCATCTTGCCGCTGCCGGGCAACCGCAGCTCTATCGTCTGGTCGGAACGCCGCGACAGGGCCGAAGAATTGGCGAAGGCCGATGATGAGGCCTTTCTGGCGGCGCTGCGCCCGGTGTTTGGCGATTTTCTTGGAGAGATCCGGCTGGAGGGCGCACGCTTTTCCTATCCGCTGACGCTCACCGTGGCCGAACGGATCATTGGTGCGCGGCTGGCGCTGGTGGGCGATGCGGCGCAAGGGATCCACCCAATTGCCGGGCAGGGGCTGAACCAGGGCCTGCGCGATGTGGCGACGCTGGCCGAAGTGGTCACGGAGGCGCGGCGGCGCGGCGAAGATCCGGGCGCGGCCCTGGTGTTGGAGCGGCACCGGCAGTGGCGGAGCTTTGACCGCACCGCGCTGACGCTGGCGACGGATGGGTTCAACCGGCTGTTTTCAAACGACAACCCGCTCCTGCGGGCCGCCCGTGACTTGGGCGTTTCTGCCGTGGCCGCGCTGCCCGATGCGCGGCGGCGCTTCATTCGGGAGGCGGCGGGCCTCACGGGTGATCTGCCACGGCTCTTGCAGGGCAAGGCGCTTTAAGCGGCCAGACGCCTGCCTGCGTCCGCGCCGTCAGATCCCGCGCTCCACCCGCTTTTTGCGCGTCCCCGTCAGCTTCATCCCCGGCGCGTTCAGCTTTTCTTCCGGCCCGATCCACGCATAGGCGAGCAGGCATGGCTCGGTCTCGTCGGTGGTGATCCGGTGCTCCTGCCCCGAGCCGTTCAGGATCAACGAGCCGGGCGCATGGACTGCTGCGTCATTCTCCGACCATGCGCCCGAGACCGACAAATAGCTTTCTTCGATGTCCACGTGGGAGTGCTGCGGATAGGTGGTTTTGGGCGCAAACAGCACAAAGCCCAGAATCAGCCGCTCGCTCATCACCGGGCCTCGTGGGCCGAGCACCTCGCAATAGGCGTATTTTCGGGCCAGCGCCGGGGGCACTTTCTCGTAGCCGTATTCCCATGTCAGCGCCTCTGCCACGCGCGACAGCGCCCGCGCCATGCCAACCACCGCCCCGCGTTCGCCCCGGTCCAGCGCCCGTCCGAGATGGGCGACCACCGGCTTCTTCTCCGGCTCACGCAGCCGCAGCTCGGGGCCAGAGTCGACCACTTTCGAGAGCATGTCGCGCACCCGTTTGCGATGGCCGCGTATCAGCTTGCTGCCGCCGGACGAGCCGTAGCGATAGAGCCAGTCGAACTCGCGCAGGAGGTAAAGCCAATCGGGCCGCTCGGAGAGGGTGATGGCGGGCGGGTCAGGGGGGAGGCTCATGGCCGGGCTCCGGAAGCGTCAGTCCGCCCACACCTAGGGGCCTCGGCGGTGCCCGATCTAATCAATGGGCGACATCGCGCGTCGCGTTAAGGCCGCGCGGCTTGCGGATTTGCATCGCTATGGGCTGTGCGGCGGAGGGGCATCACCTGTGCCGCGCTCACACCGGGGGGTAACGCCGCGCCGCGCTTCGGCGCAGCGGCATGGTTGCAAAACTGTCCGGGGTGGCCCGGCTCAGAGCGTCAGCAGGGCTTCATTGCCGCGCATCGAGCTGACGACATAGCCCGTCGAGGTTTCTTCCAGCTTGTAGCCGTAGCCCATGAGCCGGTGCTTCCACTCGCGGCTCGACACCGATTGCGCCTTTTCCCGCATCACGATTTTACGCAGTTCATCCATAGTTACAGTCCCTTGATCTCGTTAAGCATCCGGGCGAACAGCTCGCCCCCACGAGAAGCAGATGACAGGGGTGTTTTGTCAGGACTTCAGCAACAAACGGGCATTTCCGGGGCAATTGTTCAGAGGGATCAATCGACCCGGCTGATCCGCTTGGTGCGCCCGGTTTCCTGCTTCCATTTCAGGATGGTAAGGCGCGGCTCCCAAGGGTAGCGGGTGTCTTCGCGGGTGCCGATCCACGTCAGGTGGCCGCCCTCGCGCCACGGGTCCACGACGATCCCGTCATACATGCTGTCGCCCTTGCGGGAGATGATCGAGGTGGAGTGCTCCAGCAGGATCGGGTTGCGCGCGTTGGCGATGGCGCGGTGCACCTCAAGCGTTCGGAAGCCTTCGGCTTTCAGCGCCTTTTCCATGTCTTCCGCCCAATGGCGGCACAGGCCCCGGGGCTTTTTGCCCGCGTTCACCTTCATGTTGTGCACCAGCGGCCCGTCTTCGATTTCATAGGCCACCGCCAGCCGTGCCGTTGCCGCGTAGCTCACCTGCGCTGCGCGTGCGGCCTCTGCCGGGTCAATCCCCGGCCCCAGCGCCAGAATGGCCTGCTCCAGCCGTGCGACGTCATCGGGGGTGGAGGTGGGCGGCGTGCCGCAACCCGCAAGCGCAAGCCCCAGCAGTATGGCTCCGACAAGCCACAGCTTTCGTTGGATAAACCGCATGTTTTTCTAACCCTCACAGCCCCCAGCCTCGCCCCGGTGCTAGCCCGCAGGTGGCGTGATGTCGAGACCGGCCAAAGGCAACCAAACGCCGCTCCGCGAGTTGTGATCCCGAAGCCGCGCTGCAACCAGAACATCCGGAGACCGAAATGGTGGCCCTGCCAGAGCCTGCCGATATCGCCCAGCCTGCCATTGAGCCGGGCGAAATCTGCGTGATCACCAATGCCAAATCAGGCACCAACGCCCGCGACTCCGAGGCGATAGATCGCGCGCTTGCGGTGTTTGGCGAAGCCGCCACGCTGCGCCACTGGAGCCCGGGGGATGACCTTACGGGCCTTGTCGACAAGGCGCTGGCCGATGGGGCAAAAACCATTGTCGCCGCAGGCGGGGATGGCACGGCCATGGCCATGGCGCAGAGCCTGCTCGGCAAGCCCGCCGCGCTGGCCGTTTTGCCGCTTGGCACCTTCAACTTCTTTGCCCGCGGCCTTGGCCTGCCGGAAGACCCGGAAGAAGCCGCGCGGGCCATCCTCGGCGGGCATCGCCATGACATCTCGGTTGGCATGGTGGGGGAGCGGGTGTTTTTGAACAACGCTTCGCTCGGTGTTTACCCGGCGATCCTCAAGGAGCGCGAAACGGTTTACAAACGCTGGGGCCGCCGCCGGATCATGGCCCATTGGTCGGTGCTCAAAACCTTCCTGCGGTTTCAGCGCCCGATGAAGATGCGCCTCACCGCCGATGGCAAACCCCACGACGTGCGCGCGCCGCTGCTCTTCGTCGCCCGCTCGGCCTATCAGCTCGAACGGTTCGGCCTTGCCGGGCAGGAGGCGATTGCGGACGATGAGTTTGCCGTGCTCATCGGGCGGGCGACCAGCCGTGCAAAGCTCTTCAAGATCACATGGCGGCTGATCACCGGCACCATGCAGGAGGGGCGCGATTATGATATGCTGAAGGCGCGCGATCTTACCGTTGAAACGGCCCGGCCCCGGTCTCTCGTGGCGTTTGACGGCGAAAAATCCACCGAGAAAAGCCCCTTCCACTTCACCATGGCCGACGAGCCGCTCACCATCATCCTGCCCGGAGCCGCATGAGACGCATCCTCCACCTCTCCGACCTGCACTACGGCAAGGCCGACGCCAACCTTGAGGCCCCGCTGCTCAGGGCCGTGGCCAAGCTGCGGCCCGATCTGGTTGTCATATCCGGTGATTTCACCCAGCGGGCCCGGCGGCGGCAGTTTCGGCAGGCGGCGGACTTCCTGAGCCGGATCGAGGCGCCGGTGCTCTCGGTGCCTGGCAACCATGACACGCCGATCGACAACCTCTTCCGCCGCTTCATCACCCCCTTTCACCGCTACAAGCGCCACATCAACAAGGTGCTGGAGCCATGCGTGGAAGACGCCGAAATGCAGGTGGTGGGGGTGAATACCGTCAACCGCTTTTCATGGCAGCGCGGAAGGTTTTCCGGGCGGACGGTGCGGCGGGTGTGCAATGCCTTTGCCGGGCGGGCGGGCAAGCTGAAGGTGGTGGTGGTGCATCATCCGCTTGAGCATGGGCCAACGGTTGAAAAGCGGCTGATGCGCGGGGCCAGCGCGGCGCTTTCGGCGCTGTCGGATTGCAGGGCCGATGTGGTGCTTTCGGGCCATCTGCACACCGCCTCCGCCGCGCCCTTCACCGCCGCTCCGGGGCTGCTCTTTGTGCAGGCGGGCACCGGCCTGTCGACGCGGCTGCGCGAGGCGACCAACAATTTCAACGTGCTGGATGTGGAAGGTGGGCGCGTTTCTGTCACCACATGGGGCGCGCAGGGTGCGGAGTTTGAGCCCGGCGATAGCGCAACCTATGCCCGCCGCGCTGCGGGATGGGAGCGGGTGGCGGGCGAGGCAGAAGTATCCGCCCGCCCGCGCATGGCTTCGGCCTGATCTAGTTGGTGCGGGGCAAAAACTCGATCCGGCGGTTCTTGCCCTTGCCCTCTGCGGTGGCGTTTGACGCCACCGGCTTGTCTTCGCCATAGCCCTTGGCCGAAAGACGTTCGGGCGCGATTCCGTTTTCGATCAGGTAGTCGGCCACCGATCTGGCGCGGCGCTCCGAGAGGCGCTGGTTGTAGCTGGCCTTGCCAACGCTGTCGGTGTGGCCTGCCACTTCAACCTCGATGCCCGGGCAACGGCTGGTGATGTCGAGCAACTCCTTGAGCAGCGGCTCCGACGCGCTGTCGAGCCGGGACGAGCCGGAAGCAAAGTAGATATTGCCGGTGCGCGACAAAATCTCGAACCGGCCTTCGCAGGCCTCCTTGCTGAAGTCGCCCTCATCTTCCAGCGCTGCATTGGTGGCATCCACCTCCGCACCGCCGCCGCCGGTCAGCGGGGCGCTGCCGGTGCCGCGCCGGTCAAAGAGAAAGTCGAAGGTGACGGTGGTGGAGGGCACGATATCCACCTTCGCGGCGTCTTCCAGCTTGCCGAGGTTTTCCATCAGGCCGAACTCCTCCACCGAAATGGCAACGGGCCGTGCCGTGGCCACCGAGATGCGGTCATCGCTCAGAAGCGTTGCCACGACCTCGGCCACGAGGGTTTTCTTGACCCCGTGCAGATCGAGCGAGAAGGGCATGGAAAAGGTGGCGCGGCGCTTGCTTTCCAGCTCGCCGATCATCTCGGGCGTCACATCGGCCAGCACGATGGCTTCGGGAAACTTGAAGGTTTCAAAAAACAGGAAGCGCATGCGGACGTTGCGCAGATCCACCTTGGTGTCCACGCTTTCCAGCGCGATCCGCAGCTCCGCCTTGCCGTTAGGGAAAATCTCGCCGGTGAAGGTGGCGAAGTCGCTGGATTCCGAAACGACCTCTTTCTTGATCGACTGGAAGCGCAGGTTGGAGGCATCGGCATCCAGCAGCCAGCCCGGATCAAGCGCGCCTTGGGCGTTGGCGGGTTGGGCGACGTGCAGGGCGAGCGCCAGAATAAAGGCGAGACGACGGATCATGGTTACCTCCTTGGGTTGAGGCCTTGAATGGGTCTGTTGCAAATGCCGCCCAGCGGACGGTTCAATTGGGAACATGAATTGCCCGAAGGCGGAACTGTTGCTAGCGTCTTTATACTAAGCGCAACAGGCGGGCAGAATGAAAGAAAATCGTGCAGGGCTTGTGATTGGGCTGTTTGCCGCCCTGTTCTTGGCCGGCGTGGCCGTTGCGCAGGGAACGGGCGATCCTGCGGTGATCATTCTCGATGTGGATGAGAATGAGCAGGAAACCGGCGCGCCCGGGCAGGATGTTCCGGTGGGCCCGGTGCGCTGGGGCGAGCCTCTGCAAGGCGGGGTTGAGGACATCCGCGGCAAGACGATCGAACAGGTGTTTACCGAGAGTTCACCGCTGTTTCCGCCGCTTGAAGGCCTGCCGGAGGAGATCTGGAAGGATCAGACCTGCACCAATTGCCACGAATGGACCCGTGAGCGCATTTGCGAGCAGGCGACGAATTACCTGAAGCCCGAGTTTGCCGACAATCTCGCCAAGGCGCATCCGCTGGGCGGCACCTTCAAGGCCAACCTCAAGCTCTGGGCCGAGGATGGGTGCTCTTAGGCGCTAGGGGGTCGATGATCTCGCTTGCCGCTTCTTTGGGGGCGTCTCCAAGGACGCGTTCGACGAGGTAGCGGTGGCTGTGCCCCGGAAAGGGGGCGCCGAAGCGGCGGATCAGCCGCGAATAGGCCTGCCCGATTTCCGATGCTTTGCAAATGCGTTGGCCGTCCGAGAGGCGGTGCACGGCGAGGCCACCGCCGGCCGGGCGCAGTTCATGGTCGAGGCGGTGCAGGAGGTCTGTGAGATGGCTCCAGGACTCGGCATCGGCGAAAGCCGGGGCGAGGAGCGCGGCGAGCCGCGCGACGAGCCGCTCATCCGCCCTTCGAGGCGTCTTCGCCGGGGTGTGGCGGTGCCGCAGTTCACGCCGGACGGCATCGCGCAGCAATTGACCGACCGAGATGTCACCTTTCTGCGCTTCGTCCATGAGGGCCGAGAGCGTGGCGTGGCTGACCTGAAAAGAAATCCGCTGCATGCCGGCAGGTTCAGCCGATTCTGGTTAACGAGGGCTTAAGGCCGCCTCAGAGACCCGCCTCCGCCGCGATCTCCTTGCGGCTCTTGCGCGCCCGCTCCGTCTCGGATTTCAGCTGCCCACAGGCGGCCATGATATCTTCGCCGCGCGGGGTGCGGATCGGGCTGGCATAGCCCGCCTTGTAGACGATATCGGCAAAGGCCTCGATCCGCTCCCAGCTGGAGCGCTTGTAGGGCGCGCCGGGCCATTCGTTGAAGGGGATCAGGTTGATCTTGGCGGGGATGCCCGCGATCAGCTTCACCAGCCGCCGGGCATCTTCGTCGCTGTCGTTCACCCCGTCGAGCATGACGTATTCAAAGGTGATCCGCTCGGAGTTTGACGCCTTGGGGTAGGCCTTCAGCGCGGCCAGCAGGGTTTCGATGTTCCACCGCTTGTTGATCGGCACCAGCTTGTCGCGCACCTCGTCGGTGGTGGCGTGAAAGCTGACCGCCAGCAGGCAGCCGATCTCTTCGGCGGTCTTGGCGATCTCGGGCACAACGCCGGAGGTGCTCAGCGTGATCCGGCGGCGGCTGAGCGAAATGCCCTCGCCGTCCATCGCGATCTTCATCGCATCGCGAACCGCATCAAAGTTGTAGAGCGGCTCGCCCATGCCCATCAGCACGATGTTACTCAGCAGGCGCGGGCCGTTCTCGTCAGAGCCCTTGCCGGGCTCGGGCCATTCGCCAAGGTCATCGCGGGCCAGCATGACCTGCCCGACGATCTCGCCCGCTGTCAGGTTGCGCACCAGTTTCTGGGTGCCGGTGTGGCAGAACGAGCAGGTGAGGGTGCAGCCGACCTGAGAGGAAATGCAGAGCGTGCCGCGATCTTCCTCGGGGATATAGACGGTTTCCACCTCATGCCCGCCGGCAATGCGCACCAGATACTTGCGGGTGCCATCGGCGCTCACTTCGCGCTTCACCACTTCGGGCAGGGCGATTTCGAAGTGTTCGGCCAGATCGGCGCGGAACGCCTTGGAGAGGTTCGTCATCGCCTCGAAGTCGCGCACACCCCACTGGTAGACCCACTGCCAGATCTGGTTCACCCGCATCCGCAGCTGCTTGTCGGCCACTCCGATGCCGCGCAACGCATCGGCCAGGCCCTCGCGGGTCAGGCCGACAATGTTGCGCTTTCCGCCCTCGGGCATTTTGCGCGGGATCGTGGCAACGTCTTGCGTGATCGGGGCATTGGCCTCGGTCATTGGAGTTCTCCGGGTGTCGGGTTCAAGCCGTGCACATAGGGCGGGCAGGGCCTTATTGCAAAGGTTTTTTCACAGGCCGAAGCGGCGGGCGATCTCTTGCAGGGCCTCTTGCTGGCGCGGGCCAAGGCTGCCTCCCTCGGCGCTGGCGGCGGTGTTGAGCACCTCCAGCAGGGGCTGCACCTCGCCCTGACCGCCCAGCGTGATCAGCTTCTTGACGATCCGGGTGATGGCCGCATCCGGCGTGCCGCATTGTGCCACCAGCCAGCGGCCCAGAACGGCGGCCTCTTCGGCGCCGTTCAGATCGGTGCGATAGGCCTTTTGCAGCCCTTGCAATATGCCGGTGCGCTGGCCGCGCGTGGGCAGGTCATCAAGCGAAATGAAGGCCTCGGCAATGCCTGCGGCGGCCACGATGGGTTCGTCGATGCCGTCGACCGGGTGTTCACGCTTGCGCAGCTTGTAGCCAAAGCGACGGGCGGCGGAGCGCACATCGCCCGCGGCGTTCATCAACTCGCCTGCCATATCGGCAGCGCCCTTGGCACGAATATACCACATGTAAGCTGCACCAAGCAGCGCGATGGCTCCGAGAATAAAAGGCAAGGCAATGACTCCGCACAGAAAACTGCGCCAAGCCTATGCCGAACTCTGCGTGCCGATCAACCGCCGCAGCGCTTGGTGGCCTCGTCCAGCGCCGCCGTCAGCCCCAGCAGAGAGAAGGTATCCTCGGTGCGGGTGCCCCGGCTGGAGCGTGCCGAAAGTTTGGCCTCTGCGCCGCGCTTCATCGCGGTGAGGATCCGGGCATCATCCTGCGGGCTGGCGGACCAGGCCCACTCGCCCTCGGTGAACAGCTCAAACTGGGTGCCGCCAATGTCCAGCGTCACGGTGGAGCCGCCAGCAAAGGGATAGCCGCCGGTAAAGCTCACCTCGCCCGCGCCGCTGCCGGGCCGTACGGTGACGAACAGCAAAATGTCGCTCCGGCGCACCGCCACGACGCGGCCGTCGCGGGTGTTTACCGTTTCCTTGGGCGCCGAAACGCTCCAGCATTCCTTGGGGTCGTCCTCGACGAAAACCGACCAATCGGTCTTTGCCGCGACGCGGTTGTCGCTTTCCTGTGCAAGGCTCGCGCTTGCGCCCATTGCAACGATACTGGCCACGAGGCCAGCCATAACCCGATTTTTCATGTGTCCCACAGCCTCCAGCTGCCTCTGCCTCAAGCCTTCGCCTTTCCTTGCAGGTGGCGAATGTCTTTTCAACTTGCTCTGGCTCAATGTAACGTGATTTTCCGTAACTGCGAAAGCCCTCTTGGCAGAATTTCGCTGACATTACGGAGAGGTGAGGCATGCAGGCAGAGCTACTGGTGGAAGTGACGCGCGGTGGAGAGGTGGAATCTGTTCACCTCGGGCATGTCGCGGTGGTCAATGCGGCGGGCGAATTGGTGGACGGGCGCGGGGCGCCGGGGCTGCCGGTTTATCCACGGTCCGCGGCCAAGATGATTCAGGCCCTGCCGCTGGTGCGCTCGGGCGCGGCGGCAGACAGGAGCCTTGGCAGCGAGCAGCTTGCGCTGGCCTGCGCCTCGCACAACGGCGCGGCCATTCACACCCGCCCCGTGGCCCGCTGGCTGGCCGCGCTTGATCTGGGCGAGCCCGCCCTGCGCTGCGGCACCCAGATGCCCGATGATCGCCCGGCCCGCGAGGCGCTCATCAAGTCAGGCGACGCGCCCTGCCAGTGGCACAACAACTGCTCGGGCAAGCACGCGGGCTTTCTCACGCTCTCGGCGCACCTCGGGGCCGGGCCGGAATACCACGAGTATGACCATCCGGTGCAGCAGGCGGCGCTCGCCGCATGGGAAGACATCTGCGACGAAGATACCTCTGGTTGGGGCATTGATGGCTGCTCGGCGCCGAATTTCCGCAGCTCCGTTACCGCCATCGCCCGGGCGATGGCCAAGTTCGCCACGGCCCCCGACGGCTCGGCGGAGGCGCAGCTGCGCGATGCGATGATGGCCCACCCCGAGTTGGTGGCGGGCGAAGGCCGGGCCTGCACCGAGCTGATGCGCGCGGCGGCGGGCAAAGCGGCGGTGAAGACCGGGGCAGAGGGCTATTTTACCGCGATCCTGCCCGGGCAGGGGCTTGGGATTGCGCTGAAGGTGGCGGATGGCGGCACGCGGGCGGCAGAATGTGCCATGGCCGCGCTGCTGGTCAAATACGGCGTGCTCGACAAGGACGATCCGGCGGTGCGCAAACGGGCCTGGGCCCCGCTGCTCAATCGCCGCAAGGTCGAAGTGGGCGAGGTGCGCCCGGTGTTCCTCTAGGCGCGGCGGCTCAGCCAGCGAACTCCGACTTGGCGTAGCCTTGAATGTAGAGCAGCGCGGTCAGGTCGCCGTGGTTGATGCGCAGCTCGCATTCGGCGGCGACCACCGGCTTGGCGTGCAGCGCCACGCCCGCGCCCGCGCGGCCCAGCATGCCAAGGTCATTCGCGCCGTCGCCCACCGCCATCACCGCGGCCTCGGCGATCCCAAGCCGCGCGGTGATCTCTTCCAGCGCCTGCACCTTGGCCGCTTTCCCGAGGATGGGATAGGCCACCTTGCCCGAAAGCGTGCCGCCCTCCATCAGCAGGGTGTTCGCCCGGTTTTCATCGAAGCCCAGAAGCTCGGCCACCCGCGCGGTGAAGGCGGTGAACCCGCCCGACACCAGCGCACAATAGGCCCCGTTTGCCTTCATCGTCGCCAGCAGCGCCGCGCCGCCCGGCATGAGCTCAATCCGCTCGTCCAGCACCTTGCCGATGATGCTTTCGGGCAGCCCCTCAAGCAGCGCCACCCGCTCGCGCAGGGCGCCCTCGAAATCCAGCTCGCCATTCATCGCCCGCGCGGTGATCTCCTTCACCCGCGCGCCCACGCCCGCCTCTTCGGCCAGCTCGTCGATGCATTCCTGCCGGATCATCGTGCTGTCCATATCCGCGAGCAGCATTTTCTTGCGGCGGCCCTCGGCGGGCTGCACCGCCATATCGACGCCAAGTGCCTGCATGTCCGCCCAGATATCCCAACGGTTGCCCGGCACCTGTGCCACGGCGAACTCCGCCGCCTCGTCGGGCGCGAGCCATTGCAGGCTTTCGCCGCCCCATGCGTTGCGCAGGGCTTCGGCGGCGGCAGGCTCCAGCCCGCCGGGGCGGGCAATGAGGGTCACGATATGCATCAATCGGGCTCCGAAGTGTCGATTCGCGCGCCATAGAACAGATGGCGGGGGGGCTTGGCCAGTGCCCCGGTTTCCGTCCGCGCGCAGGCGGGCCACTCTACCTTTGCGGGAATCAGCAATGGAGTGCGTGATGAAACTGGGAATCGTGGGTGCCGGAATGGTTGGAAGCGCGGCGGCCTATGCCTGCGGGCTGATGGGCTGCGCACGTCACATCGTGCTGGTGGATGCCAACCCCGCGCTTGCCCGCGCTCAGGCGGAAGACATCGCCCACGCCATGCCCTTTGCCGCCGCCTGCGCCATCGAAGCGGGGGGATATGAGGCGCTCACCGGGGCCGATGTGGTGATTATCGCCGCCGGGGTGGCGCAAAAGCCCGGCGAGTCGCGGCTCGACCTGCTCACCCGCAACGCCGCCGTGTTCCGCGAGGTGCTTGAGGGGCTCACCCGCCATGCGCCGGGCGCGCTGCTGCTGATTGCCTCCAACCCGGTGGATGTGATGACGGGCATCACCACCCGCCTCTCCGGCCTGCCGCCCGCCCGGGTCATCGGCTCCGGCACTATCCTCGACACCGCCCGCTTTCGCCACCTGCTCGGCGCGGCGCTGGGCGTCGACCCGCGCTCGGTGCATGCCTATGTGCTGGGCGAGCACGGTGACAGCGAGGTGCTGGCATGGTCCTCGGCCCGCGTCGGCGCGCTGCCGCTGGAGGAGGTGGCGGCTCAGGTTGGCAAACCGCTCGGCGCGGAGGCGCGCGACCGGATTGACGATGGCGTGCGCCGTGCGGCTTACACAATCATCGAGGGCAAGGGTGCCACGTGGTATGGCATCGGCGCAGGCCTCGCGCGGCTGGTCGAGGCGGTGGGCGGTGACGAGGCTTCGGTGCATTCCGTCTCAATCCTCACGCCCCATGTCGCCGGGGTGCAGGAGGTGCCGCTTTCGTTGCCGCGTCTCATCGGGGCTGCGGGCGTGCTGGCCGATCTGCCGCCCGAGCTCTCGCCGCAGGAAACAGCCGACCTCGCCCGCAGCGCCCGCCTGCTGAAAAACACGCTAGAGGCCCTGCCGCTCGATTGAGCCCGGTTTCCTATCGGAACGCCCGCCGCCGCTTTTGCCTGCCCTTCCGTCGTATCCGCGCCGTTTTCCCGGTTGCAGCCCGGCCTGCACCCCACTATCTCCGGCGGCGGGACACCTCTCCCCAACGAGAGGCACATATCTGGAAGGATACCAGCAATGGCTATCGAAGCTCCGGCCACGCGGCCGGCTAACCCGCGTTTTTCGTCCGGCCCCTGTGCCAAACCCCCCGTCTTCTCGCTCGACAAGCTCTCTGACGCTGCCCTTGGCCGCTCGCACCGTGCTGCCGTTGGCAAGGAAAAGCTGAAGGCCGCGATCGAGACCACCCGCGAGATCCTCGGCATCCCCGCCGACTACAAGATCGGCATCGTCCCGGCGTCTGACACCGGCGCCGTGGAAATGGCGATGTGGAACCTGCTGGGCGAGCGCAAGGCCACCATGGTTGCATGGGAAAGCTTCGGCGCCGGCTGGGTGACCGATGTGGTCAAGCAGCTGAAGATCGACGCTGATGTGAAGACTGCCGACTACGGCGAGATTGTCGATTTCGCCGAGATCGACTTTGACACCGATGTCACCTTCACATGGAACGGCACCACCTCCGGCGTGCGCCTGCCGAATGGCGATGCGATCCCGGCGGATCGTGCGGGGCTGACGATTTGTGATGCCACCTCCGCCGCCTTCGCGATGGATCTGCCGTGGGACAAGCTCGATGTCACCACCTTCTCCTGGCAGAAGGTGCTTGGCGGTGAGGCGGCCCACGGGATGCTGATCCTGAGCCCCCGCGCCGTGGAACGGCTCGAAAGCTACACCCCCGCGTGGCCGCTGCCCAAGATCTTCCGCCTGACCAAGGGCGGCAAGCTGATCGACGGGATCTTCCGGGGCGAAACCATCAACACCCCCTCCATGCTGGCCGTGGAAGATTATCTCGTGGCGCTCGACTGGGCCAAATCGGTGGGCGGCCTCAAGGGCCTCATCGCCCGGGCTGATGCCAATGCGCAGGCGATCTTCGACTTCTGCGAGGCCCGCGACTGGATCGCCAACCTCGCCACCGACCCGGCCACCCGCTCCAACACGAGCGTGTGCCTGAAGTTCACCGACGCGCGTATCACTGACGGCGCCGCCTTCGCCAAGGCCGTTGCCAAGCGGCTGGCGGACGAGAACGTGGCGCTCGACGTTGGCGCCTATCGTGATGCCCCAGCGGGCCTGCGCATCTGGTGCGGCGGCACGGTGGAAACCTCCGATATCGAGGCGATGCTGCCCTGGCTCGAATGGGCCTTTGAAGCCGAGATCGAGGCCCTCGCCGAAACCGCATAGGTGGGCAATCTGCCCACCTCCCCCCATCCAATTTACATGACAGGACCAAACCCATGGCCCCCAAAGTTCTCGTCTCCGACAAACTCTCGGAAACCGCCGTTCAGATCTTTCGTGATCGCGGCATCGACGTCGATTTCATGCCCGAGCTGGGCAAGGACAAGGAAAAGCTCGCCGAGGTGATCGGCCAGTATGACGGCCTCGCCATCCGCTCCGCCACCAAGGTGACGGCAAAGCTGCTGGAGCATGCCACCAACCTCAAGGTCGTTGGCCGCGCCGGGATCGGCACCGACAATGTCGACAAGGAAGCCGCCTCCAAGAAGGGCGTGATCGTGATGAACACGCCCTTTGGCAACATGATCACCACCGCCGAGCACGCCATTGCGCTGATGTTCGCCGTGGCCCGGCAACTTCCCGAAGCTTCGCAATCCACCCATGCAGGCAAATGGGAGAAATCCAAGTTCATGGGTGTCGAGCTCACCGGCAAGACGCTGGGCGTCATCGGCGCAGGCAACATCGGCGGCATCGTCTGTGATCGTGCCCGTGGGCTGCACATGAAGGTCGCTGCCTACGATCCCTTCCTCAGCCAGGAGAAGGCCGACAAGATGGGCGTGCAGAAGGTGGAGCTTGATGAGCTGCTCGCCAAGGCCGACTTCATCACCCTGCACGTGCCGCTCACCGACCAAACCCGCAACATCCTCTCTGCCGAGAACCTCGCGAAAACCAAGAAGGGCGTGCGCATCATCAACTGCGCCCGTGGCGGGCTGATCGACGAGGCCGCGCTGGCCGAGCTGCTGAAGTCCGGCCAT
This sequence comes from Oceanicola sp. D3, assembly GCF_006351965.1. NCBI lineage: Bacteria > Pseudomonadati > Pseudomonadota > Alphaproteobacteria > Rhodobacterales > Roseobacteraceae > Oceanicola > Oceanicola sp. D3. The sequence continues at coordinate 4,034,965 of NZ_CP040932.1, read as the reverse complement.
GTTGCCGGGGCCGCGCTCGACGTGTTTGCCGAAGAGCCGGCCACCGAGAACGTGTTGTTCAACCTGCCCAACGTGGTCTGCACCCCGCACCTCGGGGCCTCCACCTCGGAAGCGCAAGAAAACGTGGCGCTGCAGGTGGCCGAGCAAATGTCGAACTACCTGCTCGACGGTGCGGTGGAAAACGCGCTCAACATGCCCTCGATGACCGCCGAAGAGGCCAAGGTGATGGGGCCGTGGGTCAAGCTGGCCGACCATCTCGGCAGTTTCATCGGCCAAATGACCGACGAGCCGATCAAGGCGATCAACATCCTTTACGATGGTGTCGTGTCCAAGATGAACCTGCCCGCGCTGAACTGCTCGGTGGTGGCCGGTATCATGAAAAAGGCCAACCCGGATGTGAACCTCGTCAGCGCCCCGGTCATCGCCAAGGAGCGCGGCGTGCAGATCTCTACCACCAACCAGGACAAGTCCGGCGCTTTTGATGGCTACATCAAGGTGACGGTGGTGACAGACAAGCGCGAGCGCTCGATTGCGGGCACGGTCTTCTCGGATGGCAAGCCGCGGTTCATCCAGATCAAGGGCATCAACATCGACGCCGAGATCGGTGAGCACATGCTCTACACCACCAACAAGGACGTGCCGGGCATCATCGGCACGTTGGGGCAGACGCTGGGCACCAATGGCGTCAACATCGCCAACTTCACGCTTGGCCGCTCCTCGGTGGGCACCGATGCCATCGCGCTGCTCTATGTCGATGACCGTGTGCCCGATGATGTGCTGGGCAAGCTGGCAGAGACCAACCTGTTCCAGTCGATCAAGCCGCTGCAATTCGACGTCGCCTGACGTTTGAACAGTGTAATGAAGGGGCGGTGCCGGTGAGCCGGGGCCGCCCCTTTTGCGTGAGCGGGGCGCGGCAATATCCCGCGCGGGTGGTTGACCCGCCCCGCTGCCATGGTATCTCGCGCTCAGGGGGGATGCTGGCACCCGAAATTCTGTGAAAGGTCAAAGTGGTATGCGCGTTTATGCGATTGGGGATATTCATGGTCACCTCGACAAGCTGAGGAGCGTTCATGCCTTCATCGAAGAGGATAAGGCGCGGGTGAAAGACCCTGATGCCGTGGTCGTCCATGTTGGCGATCTGGTGGACCGTGGCCCTGATTCGTCGGGCGTGCTTGGCTACCTTGCCGAGGGCATGGCCACCGGGCAGCCCTGGATCGTTCTCAAGGGCAACCACGACAGGATGATGCGCCGCTTTCTGGAGCCCGACCGCCTGCGCGACCCGTCCCGCCCCGATCTGCACTGGCTTCAGCCCAATATCGGCGGGCGCAACACGCTGGAGAGCTACGGGGTGGATACCGACCCGGCGCGCGGCAAGGAGGCGATCCACGACGATGCCCGCGCCGCAGTGCCCGAGGCCCATGTGGCCCTGCTCGACGGCATGGCCACGCACCACACCCTGCCGGGGCTCTTCTTCGTTCATGCCGGTGTGCGCCCCGGTGTGCCCTTCGCGGCGCAGACCGAGGATGATCTGGTTTGGATTCGCGAGCCCTTCCTTTCGGACCCGCGCGACCACGGGCGGCTCATCGTGCATGGCCACAGCCCGGTTGCGGCGGCCACCCACTATGGCAACCGGCTGAACATCGACAGCGCGGCAGCCTTTGGCGGGCCGCTCTCCGCGGTGGTGATCGAGGGCGAGCGGCTGGAGGTGGCGCTGCTGACCGAGGCCGGGCGCCAGCCGCTGATGCCGGTGCAGGCCGCGCTGGGCTGAGGAGCAGCCCGCTGCACGCCAATTCCCCCGCCTCGCAGCTGCGATGAGGCCCCGGCGCGGGCCGAAGAGCTGCCGCCGCCCTCCCGCTTTGGCAAAGAAAAACCCCGGGCGCTTTCACGCCCGGGGCCGTTTTTAGACTGTCCCGGAAGGGGAGGTCAGCCTTTGGCGAATTCCGGATAGGCTTCCATGCCCAGCTCGGTGGTGTCGAGACCGGCGATCTCGTCTTCCTCCGAAGCGCGGATGCCCATGATCGCCTTCAGGATGAACCAGATCACGCCGCTGACCACGAAGACGAAGATGCCCACGATCACGATGGCTTTGATCTGCACCGCAAGCGACGCGTCGCCGTTGGTGATGCACACCGCGAGCGTGCCCCAGATGCCGGCGAAGAGGTGCACCGGGATGGCGCCCACAACGTCGTCGATCTTCAGCTTGTCGAGGAACGGCACCGCGAAGACCACGATCACACCGCCCACGGCACCGATCAGCGTTGCCGCGCCCAGACCGGGGGTCAGCGGTTCGGCAGTGATCGAGACGAGGCCTGCGAGCGCGCCGTTGAGCACCATCGTCAGGTCGACCTTCTTGTAGAGGATCTGGGTCAGCACCAGCGCCGCGAGGGCACCACCGGCAGCCGCCGTGTTGGTGTTGGCGAAGATCCGGCTGATGTCAGCCACGTTGCCAGCGGTATCCATGTACAGCTGCGAGCCGCCGTTGAAGCCAAACCAGCCGAGCCACAGGATGAACGTACCCAGAGTGGCAAGGGTCAGGTTGGAGCCGGGCATCGGATGCACGCGACCGTCCTTGTACTTGCCAAGACGCGGGCCGAGGATGAGCGCACCAGCAAGGGCAGCCCAGCCACCGGTGGAGTGCACCACCGTCGAACCGGCGAAGTCGAGGAAGTCGGTCACGCCCTCGGCACCAGGTGCCAGGAAGCCGCCGCCCCATTTCCAGGAAGCCTGGATCGGGTAGATGAAGGCTGTCAGCAGGATCACGAAGATCAGGAAGGGCCACAGCTTGATGCGCTCGGCCAGGGTGCCCGAAACGATCGAGGCGGTGGTGGCGCAGAACATCAGCTGGAAGAAGAAGTCGGAACCGACGGAAGCATAGGTCAGGTCGGTTTCGGTTTCTGCAAGGCCAACGGCTTCAAGCACGGCAGGGCCGAAGGCACCGAGGTAGCCCTCGGAGATCCAGCCGTCGCCGGGGTACATCAGGTTGTAGCCGACGAGGTAGTAGGCGAGCGAGGCGATCGAGAAGAGCGCCATGTTCTTGGTCAGCTGCATGGTCACGTTCTTCTGGCGCACGAGGCCGGCTTCGAGCATCGAGAAGCCCGCTGCCATCCAGAACACCAGGAAGCCGGTGACCAGGAACATGAAGGTGGTGAAGATATAGCCGATTTCGCCGTTCGGCGGCGTCATGTCGGCTTCGGCCTCCTGCGCAAAACCCATGGCGGGCAGCGCAACCGCTGCCGTCAGGGCCGCGGCGGCCGGGATATATTTGCGGAATTGCATCTTTTCAGAGTCCCCTAACTGTCCGCGCTCAAAGCGCTTCGTCGTTGATTTCGCCGGTGCGCACGCGCACGGCCTGGTTGACATCCAGAACGAAGATCTTGCCGTCGCCGATCTTGTCGGTCTTCGCAGTGGTCTGGATCGTTTCCACCACCTGATCGGCCATCGCGGCCGAAACGACGATTTCGAGTTTGACCTTTGGTACGAAGTTCACGGCGTATTCGGCGCCGCGATAGATTTCCGTGTGGCCCGACTGGGAGCCGAAGCCCTTGATCTCGGTCACCATCATGCCGCGCACGCCGATGGTGGTCAGCGCTTCGCGCACCTCCTCCAACTTGAACGGCTTGATTGCTGCAATTATGAGTTTCACAGTTGTCCCCTTCCATTGTGCCAGGCGCAGCCCCGGCGGGTTCACGGCGTCAGTCACAGCCCGTTGCACCCCCGGCTTCAAGCGAACGCAGCCCGCTCTACCTGCGGATTCAGCGGGCAGTTGCACAATTTTTGCACAAAGTGGGCGACATGCTCAGAAATTAGGCGCTCTGAAAAATCACGTTTCTCGCACGGTCTTGTCTCCCCTTTTCCAGCCCCCACCTCTATGCTGCGCGGAAAAATGCGAGCGAGGCACGCATGAGCGGCAATGGACGAAAGAAGACGCCCCTGGTGGCGGAGAAGCGCTTTTCGAGCACGGCTCCGGCAAAGAAGGCGGCGCCCAAGAAGGCGAAACCCCCGAAGAAGAAGCGCGCTCCGCGTGCCAAGCGGCCTGTGCCCAAGGGGCCTTTGGGCTGGGCGGCGCGGATCATCCGATTCTTCATGCGGATCATCTGGGGCGTGACATGGCGGATGGGCGCGGTTGTGGCGCTGATCGTCGCCGGGGCGGTGGCCTATTTCTACACCACGCTGCCCGAGGATGTGACGGCCCTGCTCGATGCCCGCACGCGCGGTTCCGTCACCATGCTGGACCGCGACGGCGCGGTTTATGCGTGGCGCGGCGAAACCTACGGCGGCCCGGTGACTGTCGAAAACATCTCGCCCCACCTCAAAAACGCCGTGGTCGCCACCGAAGACAAGCGTTTCTACCGCCACTTCGGCGTCAGCCCGCGCGGCATTGCCTCCGCGATCAAGATCAACCTCTCCGAAGGGCGCGGCCCGCTTTCCGGCCACGGCGGCTCCACGCTGACCCAGCAAACCGCCAAGCTGCTCTGCCTCGGCATCCCTTATGACGAGGCCGCGTGGGAGAGCGAGGCGGCCTATGAGTCGGACTGCCGCGAAACCACGCTGTGGCGCAAGATCAAGGAAATGATCTATTCGATGGCGCTGGAGACCCGCTACACCAAGGATGAGGTGCTGGCGATCTACCTCAACCGCGCTTATCTCGGGGCCTCGTCGCGCGGGTTTGCCGCCGCCTCACAGCGCTACTTCGGCATTGCCGCCAAAGATCTGAACCCGGCGCAGGCCGCGATGCTGGCGGGCCTTCTCGTGGCCCCCACCCGCTACGCCCCCACCTCCGACCTTGAGCGCAGTCAGGCCCGCGCGGCCACCGTGCTCAAGTTGATGCAGGAGCAGGGCTACATCACCATGGCCGAGCGCGAGCAGTACACCAACAATCCGGCCACGCTCTCTCAGGCCGCGCAGGCCCGCGCTGGCGGCTACTTTGCCGATTGGGTGATGGACACCGGCCCCGACTTTTTGACCAAGGACACCACCGAGGACGTGGTGCTGAAAACCACGCTCGATCAGCGCATCCAGAAGGCCGCCGAAGAGGCGATGAAAGAGATCTTTGCCACCAAGGTAAAGGAAGGCTCCGCCGCGCAGGCTGCCATCGTGGTGATGAGCGCCGATGGCGCGGTGCGTGCCATGGTTGGCGGGCGGCAAACCAAGGTAACCGGCGCGTTCAACCGCGCCACAATGGCCAAGCGGCAAACCGGCTCCTCCTTCAAGCCCTTCGTCTATGCCGCCGCGCTTGATCTGGGCTACACGCCAAACGCAACGGTGGTGGATGAGCCGCTCACCATCAACGTGCCCGGCTCCGGCCCCTACAGCCCCAAGAACTACGACCGCAAATTTCATGGCCGGGTGACGCTGACCGAGGCGCTGGCCCATAGCTACAATATCCCCGCCGTGAAGGTCTCTGAGGCCGTGGGCCGCGAGAACGTGCGCAACATTGCCGAGGATTTCGGGATCGAGAGCGATCTGGCCGCTGGCCCCGCGCTGGCGCTGGGCGCGTCCGAATCGTCCCTGCTGGAGATGAGCGGTGCCTATGCCGGCATCCTCAACGGCGGCACCTCCGTCAGCCCCTATGGCATCCTTGAGCTGCGCCTGAAGGGCGATGACGAGCCGCTGATGGGGCAGGGCGGCGGGCTGGGTGAGCGCGTGATCACCGAAGAGGCCGCGCGCTACCTCGTTTACATGATGAGCCAGACCATCGAGCAGGGCACGGGCCGCCGCGCCAACATCGGCCGCCCGGCGGCGGGCAAGACCGGCACCACCAACTCCGCGCGGGATGCGTGGTTTCTCGGCTTCACCGCCGATTACGTGGTGGGCGTCTGGATGGGGTATGACGACAACACCCCGCTCACCGGCGTGACCGGCGGCGGGCTTCCGGCAGACATCTGGCGTGAGGTGATGGTGCGGGTGAACGAAGGCCAGCCGGTGAAAGAGCTGCCGATGCTGGTGCCCCAGCGCAGGCAGCCGCAGGTGAGCCAAACGGAGCCGCCCCAGCAAACCGCGCGCGAGCAGACCGAGGCCGAGCGCCGCGCGGCAGAACGCGCCCGCCGTCAGGCAGAGCGCGAAGCCGAGCGCCAGGAGCGCCAGCAACGGCGGCGTCAGAACGGCGATGTGGCCGAGCGGGTGCTGGAAAACGTGCTGTGCGGGCTACTGGGCTGCCGCAACTGACGGCAGCAGCGGGGCGGGCAGGCGTTGGTGACGCCTCGCCTCGCCTCAGTCGGTGGCGGCCTCTGTCGCGGCGGCCTCGGGCTCTGCCTCGGCGGTCTCTGGCGTGGGCACCGGGCAGCGCTCGTAGCGGAAGGCATAGCCGTTCCACGCCAGTATCAGCCCGCCTTCGGCCCCTTCCATGAACAGCGCGCGCTCGGTCCACTGAAAGTTGGGGTTGGCGCCCTCGCATTCCATGTCGAAGAGCTGGGCGTTCATATCGCGCACGTTCACAGGGTTCCGCATCTTGCAGGTGCCGCTGAGACCGTGAAACACGCCGTCTTCAATCCGCAGGAAGCCCTCGGCCCCGTCCCCAGCCTCGCAATCCGCCTCCGGGCTGGCCCGGTAGCGGCCCTCCACCTCCAGCGCCAACGCCGGGGTGGCGGCGCAGGCCAGAGCCAGAGTGAGGAGGCGCGCCCTGCTCACGCGCGCTTGAGATCCTGAATCAGCGCGTCGATGTTGCCACCGCGCCGATCAAGCATCGCGCCGATCTCGGTGCGCTCGGTGAGCAGCATGTTCACATCGGCGATGAAGAGGTTGAAGAACTTGTGCTTCCCGCTCTTGTCGCTGACGAAGAAGGTCACATCGAAGGGGGCGCTGCCGCGCAGGATGGCAACCGTATCCACCTCGATCCAGTTCTTGACCGGCCGTGCGCCCTTTACCTCGATCTTGCCGCCGATGAACTCGCGGAAGCGCCGCCCGTATTTGCGCGAGACATAACCCGAAAAGGCCTGCGTATAGGCCCGCATCTGCGCCTTGGAGGCCCCGCGTGCTGCAGAGCCCAGCGAGTAGAACGAGATGTAGTTGAGGTCGGAGTAGCGCACGAAGATACGCTGGAAGTCGCCATACATCGCGCGCTCGGATTTGCCCGAGGCGATGACCTTGTTGATGTCATTCACCGCCGCGGTCACCAGCTGCTGCGATGCACCGGACGAAAGGGCCATGGCACCGCGAGGCAGGGCCAGTGCGGATGCCGTCAGCGCCGCCGCTCCCGTCAGAACGTTCCGCCGGGTCAGATTGCCAGTGTCACTGGCCGCCGTAAAAGTCTTCATAGGAATCGTAAACCTCATCTGCCTCTGCTTCTGCAGCCGCCGTGTCGCCGGTCTCGCCCCTGCGGTTTTGCAGGTAGATGATCCGTGTCTGCGCGTAGCTGTCTGCACTGTCATATAGAACAGAATCGACGGTTTCCGAATACTTTGCCCGGTCACCGGCGCGTGACATCACCTTGATGACGGTAATTTTCCTCTGGTCTTCTACCTTGATCACGCCCTGAAGCGGGTTCAGCAGCGAGTCAAAGACCTTGCCGGCAAGGTCGCGCTCGGTCGAGGGGCCGAGGATGGGCAGCTCTATATAGGCCCCTTCCTGAATGCCCGCCTTCGCCAGCGTCACGCCGAAATCGGTCGAATCGTCGTAGAGCCCGATCTTGGTGGCCGGGTCGAACAGCCCGCCGATGCCCACCGTGGTATTGACCGCAGCCCGCCAGAAGTTGCGCATCGCGCTTTCCATGTTGCCCTGCAACAGGTGGTTCATCATGTAGCTGGGCTGGCTGATGTTGCTGGAGAAATTCGAAAGCCCCTGCGTGACCGGCTTGGGAATGGCTTTGCCCACCCCGCCGCCTTTGCCGCCGCCCATGGCGCTGTCGACCCGCTTGTTGAAGGCGTGCACCTTGCGGTTTTGCGCCTCGTAGGGGTCATGGATGGCCTCGCCCGAGGTGTTGGCGCTGCATCCGGCCATCAGCGTGGCGAAGGCAAGCAGCAGGGCGGCACCGCGGGTGCGGGAGGGGATGTGATGAATCAATGGAATTCTCAACCAGTTCTTCGTATCTTGGCGCGCATGGTGGGCGGGCCAAGCAGTGCCCGCGCCTTTGGGGCAGAATAGCCGTCGCAGCCGCTGGTCACAACCGGCGGAAGGTGGCAGACCCCCGAGGCGGTAAAACGGGCAGGATAAGGAGAGCGGCGGATATGCGCATGTCCGACACGGCCAAGGGGCTTGCAGAGCTTCGGGCAGCCCGTGCTAGCGCGCGCGGCCTCTCCGGCTCGGCCTTCACCTTCTCGATCTTCGTCAACCTGCTGATGCTCACCGGCCCGCTGTTCATGCTGCAGGTCTACGACCGCGTGCTTGGTTCGCGCTCCGAAGAAACGCTGGTGGCGCTCTTCGTGCTGGTGGCCTTCCTCTTCCTGATGATGGGCCTGCTGGATTACGCGCGGGGCCGGGTCATGGCGCGGGCGGCGGCGCGGTTTCAGGCCGAGATGGAGGGCCGGGTGTTTGCTGCCGTGCTCGCCGCAGAAGGTAAGAGCCCCGGCAATGATCTGGCGGCCTCGGGCCTGCGCGATCTTGATTCGGTGCATCGCTTCATGGGCTCGCCCGCGTTGCTCGCGCTCTTCGATGTGCCGTGGACGCCGCTCTTTCTGGCGGCAATCTTCATCTTTCACCCGCTGCTCGGCGTGCTCGCGCTGGGCGGCGGCGCGGTGCTTGTGGCCGTGGCCCTGCTCAACCAGAGCCGCACAAAACGGCCCTCGCAGGAGGCCGCCGCGCTGCGCGAGCGCACCGAGCGGATGGCCGACCAGATGCGCAGCGAGGCCGAGACGATCCAGTCTCTCGGGATGCGCGGGGCCACCTTTGCCCGCTGGCAGGGGGCAAGGGCCAAGTCGGCAACCCGTGCGCTTGCCGCCGCCGACAGGGCTGGGGGCTATGGCACCACCACCAAGGCGCTGCGGCTCTTTCTGCAATCGGCAATGCTGGCGTTGGGCGCGTGGCTGGTGCTTCAGGGTGAGTTGACGGGCGGCGCGATGATTGCGGGCTCCATCCTGCTGGGTCGCGCGCTTGCCCCGGTGGAGCTGCTGATTGGCCAGTGGGAGCTGGTCAGCCGTGCCTCCAAGGGCTGGCAATCGCTGGGCCGCCTGCTTTCCGCCGTGCCCGCCGAAAAGCCCCGCACCGAGCTGCCCGCGCCCCGCGCACAGCTGGATGTGAGCCAGGCCACCGTTGTGCCCCCGGGCGAAAGCCAGGCCTCCTTGCGGATGATCTCCTTTCACCTCGCGCCGGGGCAGGCGATGGGCGTGATCGGCCCCTCCGGTGCGGGCAAAAGCACGCTGGCTCGCGCGCTCACCGGCACATGGCCCACCGCAGGCGGGCGCATTCGCCTCGATGGGGCCGCGCTTGACCAATATGACCCAGACACCCTTGGCCGCTACGTTGGCTACCTGCCCCAGCGCGTCACCCTGTTTGATGGCACCATTGCCGAAAACATCGCCCGCCTCGCCCCCCAGCCGGATGCCGAGGCGGTGGTAGCAGCGGCCAAGAAGGCGGCGGCGCATGAGATGATTCTCAAGCTGCCCGACGGCTACGACACGCCGGTTGCGGCAGCGGGCGGGCGGCTCTCGGGCGGGCAGATCCAGCGCATCGGGCTGGCCCGTGCGCTCTATGGCGATCCGGTGATCCTTGTGCTGGATGAACCGAACTCCAACCTCGACAACGCCGGCTCCGAGGCGCTGAACCGGGCGATCAAGGCGATGAAGGCCGATCAGAAATCGGTGCTGATCATGGCCCACCGCCCCGCCGCGATTCAGGAATGCGATCTGCTGATGGTGCTCGACGGCGGCATGCGCAAGGCCTTCGGCCCGCGCGACGAGGTGCTCAAGCAAATGGTCAAAAATCACGCCGAAATCGCCCGCGCCGGTGGGCAGGGAGGCGTGTCATGAACCTCTCCGCCCGCCGCCCGCTGCTGCTTGGCTTCTTTGCGCTGGTGTTGCTTCTGGGCGGCTTTGGCACCTGGGCGACGCTGGCCAATATCTCGGGCGCCATCGTTGCCTCCGGTCAGGTTGAGGTGGAGCAGAACCGGCAGGTGGTGCAGCACCCGGATGGCGGCGTGGTGGATGAGGTGCTGGTGGCCGAGGGGGCCAGCGTGGAGGCGGGCGATGTGCTGATCCGCCTTGATGCCTCCGAGCTCGCCTCCGAGCTGGCCATTGTTGAAGGCCAGCTGTTCGAGATCATGGCCCGCGCCGCCCGCCTGCGGGCCGAGCGTGACGAGGCCGAGCGCATCGAGTTTTCGCAAGAGCTGCTCGACCGTGCCGAGGGCTGGCCCGATGTGGCCGAGATGGTGGAGGGCCAGTCCCGCCTCTTTGCTGCGCGCAATGATTCGATGTCGCGGGAGGCCGAGCAACTGGCCCGCCGGAAGGGCCAGATCGACAATCAGGTGGAGGGGATCGACGCTCAAAGCGCCTCGCTCGCCCGCCAGCTGGAGCTGATCGAAACCGAGCTGGAAACGCAGCGCGGCCTCTTCGAGCGCGGGCTGGTCAGCTATGACAAGGTGCTGACGCTGGAGCGCGAGCAGGCCCGGCTGGCGGGCGAGATCGGGCGGCTGACGGCGCAGCGGGCCGAGGCCGAGGGCAAGATCACCGAGATCGAGATCGAAATTCTCAAGCTGGGCACGGCGCGCCGCGAGGAGGCCATCACCCAGTTGCGCGACGTCACCGCGCAGGAGGGCGAGCTGATCGAGCGGCGGCAGGCGCTGACAGTGCGGCTCTCGCGGCTTGATATCCGCGCCCCGGTGTCGGGCATCGTCTATGGGCTCACGGTCAACACGCCCCGCTCGGTGGTGCGCCCGGCCGATCCGGTGCTGTTCCTCGTGCCGCAAGACAGGCCGCTGGTAATTGCCGCGCGGGTAGAGCCGATTCATGTGGATCAGGTCTTTGCGGGCCAACCCGTGGTGCTGCGCTTTCCGGCCTTCGACAGCCGCACCACGCCCGAGCTGCTTGGGCAGGTGGTGCAGGTATCTGCCGATGCCTTCACCGATGAGCGCAGCCAGATCACCTATTACCGCGCCGAGATTCGGCTGAACGAGGGCGAGATGGGCAAGCTGGCGGATAAGGCGATCATCCCCGGCATGCCGGTCGACAGCTATATCCGCACCGATGACCGCACGCCGCTCGCCTATCTGGTCAAGCCGCTGACGGATTACTTCAACAAGGCCTTCCGCGAGAGCTGAGAGCGCGGGCCGCCTGCGCACCGGCGCGCCCGCCCGCTCCCCCCGCGCCGCCGCGCAGGCGGGCTGCGGGCGGGGGTGCCCTGCGGCGGCCCTTGGCCTCTGCGGCTTGCGCGGCGCAGGGGCAGGGCTTAGGGAGAGAAAACATCTATCAGGAGGCCCGCCGCCATGCAGACTGCCACCGCCGATGCGCCCGTCGCCCACAATCGCCTGCCGGATGACCGGTTGATCGTTGCCCTCGATGTGCCCAATGCGGTGCAGGGGCTGGCGCTGGCCGAGAAGCTGGATGCGGCGGTGAGCTTCTACAAGATCGGGTTGGGGATGCTTTGCGGCGGCGGCATGGCGCTGGCCAATGAGCTCAAGCAGGAACACGGCAAGCGCATCTTCCTCGACATGAAGCTCTTCGACATCGGCGCAACGGTAGAGGCCGCCGTGCGCGGGATTGCCCAGTTCGAGCTCGATTTCCTCACCGTCCACGGCGACCCGCATGTGGTGCGGGCGGCGCAGGAGGGCAAGGGCGGCAGCGATCTGAAGATCCTCGGCGTCACCATTCTGACCTCGCTGGACCGCGCCGATCTGGATGCCGGGCTGATCCGGGCGGGCGACATTTCCGAGATCGTCACCGAGCGCGCCGCCAAGGCCTTCGAGGCCGGGGCTGACGGGGTGATTGCCTCGCCCCATGAGGCCGGGCCGATCCGGGCGCTGCCGCAGGCCGAAGGCAAGCTCATCGTCACCCCCGGCGTGCGCCCCGCGGGCGCGGCGAAGGGCGACCAGAAGCGCATCGCCACCCCCGCCTTCGCAGTGGAGCAGGGGGCCGACCATATCGTTGTGGGCCGACCGGTGTGGCAGGCGGACAACCCCGACGGGGCTGCCCGCGCCATCATCTCTGAGCTGCCCTGACCGGCCCCGCGCGAAGACACCGCGCAGGGTGGATGAGCGGCCCCGCTAGTAGGCGATGGTAAACACCTCGCCACGGTGCTTGGGCGCTTCCAGCTCATCGACCAGCGCCATGGCGTAATCCTGGGCGCTGATCCGGCTCTCGCCCTCGGCATCGCTCAGCAGCACATCGCCGCCGATGCGGAACTTGCCGGTCCGCTCGCCCGGCTCGATCATTGCGGCAGGGGCGAAGAAGGTCCACTCCACGCCACTCTCGGGCAGGGTCTCCTTGAAGGCCTTCATGCCGGTGGCCTCGGGCAGGATCTCGGGCGGCAGGTTTGGCAGCAGCGGCGAGCCGTCGGGCAGATTCAGCGTGCCTGCGCCGCCAACCACCAGCAGCGGTTTGCCGGCGGCCTTGGCCCCGGCCACAACGCCCGCCCCGATCGCCGCCATCTCGGCCACGGCATCTCCGGTGCTGCGCGGGCTGACTGAGGTGACGATCACATCCACCCCTTCCGCAGCCTTGGCCACCGCCTGACCGCCTGTCACATCGAGTGCCACCGCCTCGGCACCCTCCGGCAGGGCGATCTTGCCGGGCGTCCGGCTGGCCGCGCGCACCACATGCCCGCGGCCCGCTGCTTCGTCCAGAATGCGGCTGCCGATCATGCCGCTTGCGCCGATCAAAAGGATGTTCATCTGTCTTGCTCCGTAGTAAGTTACGATTGATAACCTACTTACGGACAGGAACCGCGCTGGGGGAGAGGCATTCTCTCGTCACATGGTTACCCCGATGTTACCGCCCAAGGAGCCTTCGCCATGAACATGCAAGCCCGCCGCCGCATCACCTATGCCTGCCCCATGCGCGATGTCCTCGACCGGATCGGCGATGCGTGGTCGCTTCTGGTCATGCTGGAGCTGCTCAGTGGCCCCTGCCGCTTCAACGCGCTTGCGCGGGTGATCGACGGTGTGTCGCGGCGGATGCTTACTGTCACCCTGCGCAACCTTGAGCGCGACGGGCTGGTTAGCCGCACGGTGCTGCCCTGCTCGCCGCCCTCGGTGGAATACGCGCTCACCCCGCTGGGCCGTTCGCTGCAATCGGCGCTGGAAGGGCTGCGCGACTGGGCGGTGGTGCATCAGCCAGCGATCAACGACTGCCGCCAAGCCTATGACACCCGCGAAGAGCTGGTGTAACCACGCAAAAGGGCCACCCCAAAGGGCGGCCCCTGCAAATCCAACGTGGCGCTGTTTCAGCCCTCGTTGATGTCTTCATCAAAGGTTTGCACCTGCCGGCCCTTGGCGCCGAAGGTCTTGTAGCAAATCACCCAGGCCACGACCGAGATCACCGCAAAGACCAGCAGCACCCACGGAAGGCTGCCGCCGAAGGTCAGGCCCATTGCCAGCAAGATGCCAACCAGCGCCGCCCCGATGGCGAAGCCCACGAAGATGAAACCGGGGGCAAACAGCTCGAGGATCGCCAGCACCACCGCCAGCGCGAGCCAAGCCCACCATGTGGTGAAGAGCTCGGTCATTTGCCGATCCCCCCGAGCATCTTGAAGGCGTTGCCGAAGGACTCCATGGCGTCTGCGGGCACGATGATCGTCTGCTTTCCGTCACCCTCGCCTAGCTTGTTCAGGCTTTCGACCTGCTTCAGCGCAATCTGGTATTGCGCTGCCTCGATGCCGTTGTCCTGAATGGCTGCAGCCACCACGCCGGTTGCATAGGCTTCGGCGTCGGCCTGCACGCGGCGGGCCTTGGCGGTTTGCTCGGCAGCATAAAGGTCGGCGTCGGCAGCAAGCTCCACCGCGCGGCGGCGGCCCTCGGCCTCTGTCACCTGTGCCCGGCGTGCGCGCTCGGCGTTCAACTGCTGGAGCATCGCGGCGCGGGTCGCCTCGTCGAGGTTCACGTCGAGGATCTCGGCTCGGGTCACTTCGATGCCCCAGTCATCGACTGCGCTCTCGACCAGCGCCTTCATCGACGAGATCAGCGCCGAACGGTTGCTCTGCACCTCGTCCAGCTCCATCTTGCCGATCTCCGAGCGCACGATACCGGCGACGGTGGTGGCAATGGCGCCATCCACATCGCGGATCCGATACACGGTCTTCTCAGGCGAGAGGATGCGGTAGAACACGCTGGTCTCCACCTGCACCATCACGTTGTCGGCCGTGATCGCGTCCTGGCTGGAGTTCGGAAGCTGCCGCTCAAGGATGCTCACCTTGTGGCGGACCCGGTCGATGAAGGGCACGATCAGGTTGATGCCCGGGCCAAGCACGCTTTTCAGCCGCCCGAAGCGCTCCACCACGTATTTCTCCGATTGCGGAACGATCCGCACACCCAGAAAGATCGAGATGATGACAAACAGCGCCAGCAGGCCGACGACCACTGCGCCACCGCTGATGCCCGGAAGAAAATCCATGAAGTTCATGCCCAAATCCTGTAACTAACTGCCCCTGCCACTCCACATATGGGCACGTCACATGACATTTTGAAGTGTTTTCCGAATCACCCCCTCGCCCGAAGCGCGACCGTGACCGCTTGGACACGCGCCGCCATGGCGCTACCATGCGCCCGCCTGACGAGTGCCACAAACCATGCCCGCCCTCTGCCGCGACTGCCTAGAAACCTTCGATTCCGGCACACGTTGCCCCGCCTGCCGCTCGCCCCGCGTTGCGGCCCACCCCGAGCTGTTTTCGCTCTCCATCGCCCATATGGATTGCGATGCCTTCTATGCCTCGGTCGAAAAGCGCGACAATCCGGAGCTGGCCGCCAAGCCGGTGATCATCGGCGGCGGGCGGCGCGGGGTGGTGTCGACGGCCTGCTACATCGCCCGCATCAAGGGCGTGCGCTCGGCAATGCCGATGTTTCAGGCGCTCAAGCTCTGCCCCGAGGCGGTTGTGGTGAAGCCCCGGATGGAGGCCTATGTCGAGGTGTCCCGCGCCATCCGCGCCCTGATGGAAGAGCTGACCCCATCCATCGAGCCGCTGTCGCTGGATGAGGCCTTCATCGACCTCACCGGCACCGAGCGGCTCCACGGCCACCCGCCCGCCGTCATGCTGGCCCGGCTGGTAAAGCGGATGAAGGCTGAACTGGGGGTGACAGGCTCTATCGGCCTCAGCCACAACAAGTTTCTCGCCAAGATCGCCTCGGATCTCGACAAACCGCAGGGCTTTTCGGTGATCGGCGCGGCGGAAACCGAAGACTTTCTGCGCGACAAGCCGGTGCGGATGATCTGGGGCGTTGGTCAGGCCTTTCAGGCTTCGCTGGAGGGGGCGGGCATTCGCACCTTTGCCGACCTGCGCCGCTGGGAGCAAAAGGAACTGGCGGCGCGGTTCGGGGCCTCCGGCGCCCGCCTCTGGCACCTTGCACGCGGGCAAGACAAGCGCCGGGTGAGCCGCGACTCGGCCCTCAAGTCGATCAGCAACGAAACCACTTTCTTTGAAGACACCGCCAGCACCGACATTCTCGACGGCCATATCTGGCGCCTGTCCGAGAAGGTTTCGGCCCGCGCCAAGGCCAAGGAGCTTTCGGGCCGCACGGTGACGCTCAAGCTCAAGACCGCCAAGTTCAAGCTGCTCACCCGTCGCACCACCCTGCGCGAGCCCACGCAAATCGCCGACCGTCTCTACCGCACCGCCCGCGACCTCTTTGACCAAGCAGGCAACAGTGGCCCCTTCCGCCTCATCGGCGTGGGCCTGTCTGACCTCGCGCCAGAGGCGGCAGCAGACCTCTCGGGCGACCTGCTGGATCCGGACGCCGGAAAACGCGCCGAGGCCGAGCGGGCCACCGATTCCATCCGCGCGCGCTTTGGCAAGGATGCCATCCTGAAGGGCAGGGCGCTCAGATAGGCGTAGGGTGGGCAATCTGCCCACCACTCACCAACCACTCCCCCCGGCACCCCGCCAAAAGGCTGGACACGCGCCCCGGCACCCCGCACCATCTGCCCATGCGATACCTGCTGCTCTGCCTGCTCATCGCGCTGCCCGCCGCCGCGCAGGACCGGCCACCGCCAAAGCCCGGCGACCCGGATGACTTTGTCCGCTACATCTTCGAAACCAACGCCTGCGTGATGACCGAAGATCAGCTGCTGAAGGCCTACCAAGAGTCGGGATATGGCATCATGGGGGCGAACAACGCGGTGATTGCCGTTTCCGAACGCGAAGACATCGAGGTGCTCAGCCGCAACCCCTTCCGCTATCGCTACTACGGCTCCGACTACTGCGGCTTCTAGCTCTCGATCTTCACGATGGTGCCCTGCGCGGCGGCGCAGAGCTTTTCTTCGCCATCCACCACGGCAAACACGTCACAGCGCGTTACCGCCTGCCGCCGTCCGTGGCCCACAACCTCGCCCCGCGCCACCAGCCGCTCGCCAGTGCCGGGCCGCAGGTAGTTGATCTTCAACTCCGAGGTGATGACTGGCCCAAGCACCATTGCGCCCACAAAGGTGAGCGCCATATCGGCCAGCGTGGCCAAAACGCCGCCGTGGGCGATTCCCATGTGCTGCTTCAACTCTTCGCGCATCGGTGCGGAAATCACGCAGCGTCCGTCTTCGAACAGCTCCAGCTTCGCGCCCACCAGCTTGGAAAACGGTTGCGCGTCCAAAATGGCCTGTGCCTCGTCTCTGGACAGCATCCGCATCTCCTCTGGTTTCTGCCCGGCAGGATGCGCCCGCCCCCGGCCCGGTCAAACCTTACGTTACGTCGCTTGGGTTACTCGGCCGCCAGCGGCATTGCCGCGCCGCCCCGGCCGATTTCGACGATATCGGCCACCACTTCGCCCAGCCGCGCGCGGATTTCTTCAAACCGGGGGCCGCGCTCGATGGTCTCTTCATTCATGTAAAGCGAGCGGTCGATCTCGACCTGAACCGCATGCTGTCCCCGCGCCGGGCGGCCATAGCTCTGGGTGACATAGGCCCCGGCAAAGGGTGCGTTGCGGGCCACGCGGAAGCCTGCGCCGGCAAAGGCAGCCTCCACCTGATCCATCACCTCCGCCCCGCAGGCGGCGCCAAAGCGGTCGCCTAGTACTACCTCGGGCAGGCGGCGGTTGCCCTTGCGGCTTCCGGCGGCGTCTATCGCCTCATGGGGCATCGAATGGCAGTCGATCAGCAGCGCCTGCCCGAATTCGGCGCGCGCGGCATCCACCTCGCCCTGCAAGGCGCGGTGATAGGGCCGCCAGACATCCGCAATCCGCGCGCGGGCCTCCTCCAGCGTGATCTTGCCCCGGTAAATCGCCCGCCCGCCGGCCACCACCCGTGGAATCACCCCAAGGCCAGAGCTGACGCGCGGATTATGCGTTACCGTGGCCACGCCCCGGATCAGCGCCGGGTCTAGCTCATCGGCGGAGCGGTTGAGATCAATGTAAGCCCTTGGCGCAGCGGCAGCGATCAGCGGAGCCCCATGCGCCGGGGCCATGCTGAAAAGCTCGTCTACAAAGGCATCTTCCGAGCTGCGAATGCTGCGCTCATCCAGCACCGACGCCCGCAAAAACGCCCAAGGATAGTCGCAACCCGAATGCGGAGAGGCAAACACGGCTCCGGTCGTCCGCTCCACCGGGCGCTCAATGCGATATGACTTTGCCTCATTCCTGCTCATAGCCAAAACTATAGCGGCAAACTTCCACTTGCCAAAAGCCCTTGAACCGCGCTCAGCTTCACTTTATACGCCACCGCACCGACGCGGACCGCCCCGCGTCTTTTGTTTTGATATCGGGGCGATTCGAAGAGGTCAGGGCGATTAGCTCAGCGGTAGAGCACTTCGTTGACATCGAAGGGGTCACTGGTTCGATCCCAGTATCGCCCACCATCTGAGCCGACCCTTCCAGGGTCATGTTGAACTTGGCACCCAACTGCCGCGTTAGGGGCCGCAAGAGAGGAAAGGTTGAAGATATGAAAGTCCGCAACTCGCTCCGCTCGCTGAAAAACCGGCACCGGGATTGCCGCGTGGTCCGCCGTAAAGGCCGCGTCTACGTGATCAACAAGACCCAGCGCCGCTTCAAGGCCCGTCAGGGCTAAGACGCTTCAGCGCGCACAAACGGAAGGGCCGCCCAATTCGGGCGGCCTTTTTTGTTGTCTGCGCTGGCTGTGTTGTCTCTGTTGGCGTGCCGTGCCGTTTTCGCTCAATCGCCCACCGGGCTGGCATGGCGATGCACCCGCTGCCACGTCTCCCCGATGCGCCGGTAAATCTCTGTCACCCGCAGCCGCTCGCGGCGGGGCACATCGGCGCCTTCCACCATCACCTCCGAAATCTGGAAGCCCGTCCAGTAGCCCACATCCCCCTCGGTGCCGCTGTCTTCGATCTCCAGCCGCGTCTGGCCCTCCACGAAATCTTCGGCCTGCCGCGCGTTCGCCTCGTTCACGCTGCGCGCGCCCCGGGCAAAGCCCCCATCGCGGGTAAAGGCGGTGGCCATACCGGAGAGCGCGGTGATCGTGCGCATCGGGGCATCGTCGCCGTGGGCATAGGCCATTGCGGCATCCCGGCGGCGGGTGAGAAAGGTGTCAAAACTCTCCTGCATCATGGTTCTCCGTCTGTTGTCGCCGGGCGGGGTCAGGCGTGGGCGGGCGATACATGGCGGTGGATGCGCATCCACCCCGTGCCATCGCGCCGATACACTTCGCTGACCCTGAGGCGCTCCATCACGCCATCCACCCCCGAGGGGCTGCTTTCGTAGCCGATGCGATAGGCCAGGGCCCCCTGCGCGGCCTCGTCGCCGGCATCGGCGTCCAGCAGTTCAAAACCAAGCGCGCTGGGGGTTTGCGCCACATCGGCTGCGCCCAGCGCGCTGGGGATCAGGTCACAATCCTTGGGCATGTGCTCCCTCCTTGCATGTCTGTATGGCAGCAGAACGAGCGAGCCTTGGCTTCTGTTCCCGCCAGACGCCGGGAGGTGGCGCAGTCGGCAGGCTCTCGCCGCCTGCCTCTGCCCCTGCGGCGGGGCCTACACCTTGCTCACCGCATTGCCGCCATCGGCAAAGAGCGTGGCCCCGGTCACAAAGCTGGCGTCCTCCGAGAGCAGGAACAGCGCCGCGCGGGCGATCTCCTCCGGCTCCGCCAGCCGCTTCATCGCGTGCAAGCCCTTGGCGAAGTCGAGGAAGGCCGGGTCGTCCCCAGCCATCTCCGTCAAAGTGCCGCCAGGCAACACTGCGTTGGCCCGGATCCCCTCGGCCCCGTGCTCCGCAGCAAGCCCCTTCGCCAGTCCGATCACCCCCGCCTTGGCCGCGCCGTAGGCGGCCATGCCGGGCAAGCCCGACGCGCTGCCGACAAAGCTGGCGGTAAACAGCAGCACCCCGCCGCCCGCACGGCGCAGGGCCGGGATCTGAGCCTTGGCCCCGAAATAGGCCGCGTCGAGATTGGTCGCCATCACGCTGCGCCAGTTGGCCTCGATCATCTTCTCAACCGGCCCCATCTCGCCCACCGTGCCCGCATTGTTGAAGGCCCCATGGAGCGCCCCGAAGCGAGCCTCAGCCAGCACCACCAACTCGGCGGCAAAGCCTGGCTCGGTCACATCGCCCGCCGCCCAGGCCGCGTGGCCCCCTGCGGCTTCGATCTCGCCCGCCAGCGCTTCCAGCCGTTCGGCCCGCCGGGCGCCAAGCACCACTGCGGCGCCCTCTGCCGCCGCCAGCCGCGCCGTCGCTGCACCGATGCCCGAGCCGGTGATAAGTATCGTCTTTCCTGAAAATCGCATGGTCCGGTCTCCTGTTTGCGGATGACCGGACCTTCCGCGATGGCACCCTTAAGGCCGACCCGAACCCTGCGCCTTGCCGACCCGTTTCCTGCGCCTCTCGCTCGTAGGGTGGGCAATTTGCCCACCACCCGATCAGGCAAGCTCCCACAGCTCGATCGGGTTGCCTTCCGGGTCGTTCAGCCATGCGAAACGACCGTTGGGGTAACTTTCCGGGTCGCGCTTCACGGCGATGCCCGCCGCCTCAAGCTGGGCGATCATCGCGTCGAGGTCGCGCACCCGGAAGTTCAGCATGAAGGGCTTTTCGCTGTTGCCGAAGTATTCCGTGACCTTCTCGAAGGGGGCAAACACTGTGGCCCCCGCCTCCTGCTCCCACGGCGGCGTGTCGTCGTCGCCGGGCACCGGGTTGATGCCGAGGTGCGCCTCATACCACGCCGCCAGCGCCTTCGGGTCTTCGGACCTGAAGAAGAACCCGCCTATGCCGCTGACCTTCTCCATGTCTCGTCTCCCCCTTGGGTTGGCCTTAGTCGCGGATGATCCTGATGCCCGCATCCGAAAGCATCCGGCTCACCGTGGCCTCGTCCAGATAGCCCGTCACCTCCAGCTCCCGGTCGCGTTGGAAGCGGCGGATGGCGCGGCGGGTCTGGTCATCAAACTGCCCGTCCGTCGGCCCCGGCTCCAGCCCGAGCTGCGCCAGCCGCCGTTCGACCAGAACCTTGGTGAACTGCGGCAGGCCAAGGGCGGCCTCCCGCTCTTCGGCTTCCTGCCGGTCGGGGCTGGCCTCTTCGGTGAGCTTGTCGATCTGCGCCCGCGCCTCCTCGGCAAAGGCCCCCTCAGGATAGGCCACAAGGTAGGCGCGATAGCTGGCCACGGTGTTGCCCTTCACCGCCACATCCCATGCCGCGCGGTCCTGTGCGGCGGCTTCGCGGCGCTTGTCTTCCTCGATGATGGCCAGCTGCTCCTCGGCAATGTCCGAGTAGATCCCGTCAGGATACTTCTTCAGATACACCCGCAGCCCGGCCTCATCGCCCGCCGCGCCGGTAACTTCCCAATAGGCACGGTCAGCCCGCTCAGCCTCCAGCCGCCGCCGTTCGGCCTCGGCCTCAAGCTCGGCGCTGCGCCGCTCGGCCTGCTGGGCCAGCCGGGTGATCTGCTGGCGCGTGAGGTAGGTGGAGGGCGGAAAGCCGTTTTTCTCCTGAAACGCCTTGATCGCGCCGCGTGTGCCGGGGCCAAAGATGCCGTCGATCCCGCGTGGCTTGTAATCCAGCACTGTCAGGTTGCGCTGGATCTGCCGCCGCTCGTCGCGCGACAGGTCGAGCGCTTCTTCGGCCTTGCGCTCGGCGCGGAAGGGCTCGGCCTCGATCTCGGCAATCGCCTTGCGCGCCTCGTCGGCAAACTGTCCCAGCGGGTAGCGCGCGAGGTAGCCAAGGTAGGCGTCCTTGCTGTCGGCATCCACCGCGCTCTCCCACACGGCGCGTTCCACCTCCGCCGCATCGGCCACTGGCTCTTCGTTGCTGCCGGTCTCCACCGGATCTTCCCCCTCGGGCCGCCAGATCGTTGCCGCCGACAAGAAGCCCTCGCCGGTTACATCCTCGGCACCGGCCACGAGGGCAGAGAGGCTCTGCCCCCGCTCCATCAGCGGCCCCACGGCAAAGGCCCCAACCTCGGCAGATCGGCCACGGATCACCGTCACCCCTTGCGGAATATCGAGCGGCCCGATCCCGGCGGTGAGGCCGGGGCCAAGCTCTTCTGGCGCGCCCGCCGCGCCGATGAGCACAAGCGATTGCCCCGGCACCTCGGCGGCAATCTGCAGCACGGTTGAAAGGGCAAGCCCTTGGCCTGCGACGGTGGCGAGGTTTGGTGCCTTGGCATCATCCGCCATCAGCCACGTGTCGCTGCCGGAGCGCACGAAAGGCCCGCTGAGATGGATCACCAGCCTCCGCTCGCCCTCCACGCCGCTCAAGAACCGCGCCAGCCCCTCGCGCATCAGCTCCGCCGTGGCCGGGCTGCCGCCGATCACCGCAAAGCCCGCGCCCTCATAAGCGGCGGCAAGGTCTGGCGCAGAGCCGCCAAACAGCCCGCGCCCGCTCTCGGGCTGGCCGAGGATAAATGCCCGGTCGGCCATCGCAGGCCCGGCCACCAGCGCCAGTGTCAAAAGGATTGCTCGTCTCATGCCCGCCTCCCGGGCCGTTCGAGCGGCCCTCAGTCGTAACTTCTCTGGTCGTCTATCACTTTGCCGTCTTTCGGCAGGCTTCCCAAGGGATGAATGGTGACCTCACCAGAAAGTTTCAGGATCTCGCGCACCGCTTCGGCCAGCGTGGCCTCGCTTCCGCCCTCCGATTCGAAGGCCACGGCCATCACATCGCGCTCATCGTCGCGCGTCACCGTGACCCGCGCCTTGGCCGCGCCGGTGCGAGACACAAGCTCGGCCACCTGCTCGGGCCGCACGAACATGCCCTTGATCTTCGCGGTCTGGTCCGCCCGGCCCATCCAGCCCTTGATGCGCCCATTCGTGCGCCCGCAATCGCTCTGGCCCGGGAGCACGGCAGAAAGATCGCCCGTGGCAAAACGGATCAGCGGGTAATCGGGGTTCAGCGTGGTCACCACCACCTCGCCCACTTCGCCCTCGGGCACCACGTCGCCCGTGCCAGGCGTGACGATTTCCACCACCACGCCCTCGGCCACGATCAGCCCGCTCTCGGGGCTGCTCTCATAGGCGATATTGCCCAGATCGGCGGTGGCGTAGCATTGCAGGCAGGTGATGCCGCGCTCGGCATACCAATCGCGCAGGCTCGGAAACAGCGCCCCGCCCGACACCGCCGCGCGGGTGATGCCAAGGCTCACGCCCATTTCGTCGGCCTTTTCCAGTATCACCTTCAGGTAATCCGGCGTGCCCGCATAGGCGGTTGCGCCAAGGTCGGCAGCGGCCCGCACTTGCAACTCCGTCTGCCCCGTGCCTGCCGGGATCACCGCCGCGCCCACCGCGCGCGCGCCGTTGTCAAACATCATCCCCGCCGGGGTCAGGTGGTAGGCAAAGCAGTTCTGCACCACATCACCCGCGCCAATGCCGACAGCCCGCAGGAAGGGGGCGAAGCGCCACCAATCCTCCGCGTTGGTCATGCCGGGCTCATAGATCGGCCCCGGCGACTGGAACAGATGGGTAAAGCCCGTGGCCTCCACCGTGGTCAGCCCACCCAAGGGCCGCCGCGCGGCCTGCGCCTCCATCAGCGCACCCTTGCGCAGCACCGGCAGGGCGGCCAGCTCCTCGGCCCCGGTCACCGAGCCGGCATCGACACCCGCCAGCGCCGCGTACCCCGGCAGCCCCTGCGCCAATGCCACCTGCCGCGGCAGTGCCTCAGCCAGATCAGCCACCCGCGCCTCTGCGCTGCGCCACTCGGCCTCGCTCTTGTCCATATTGTCCTCCTCAGATTGCTGCCGGTTGGGCGGTTCGCCGCCAAGGTTGCCGCTGCGGCATCTCAACCTCTGGTCTGACACGCGGGCCGTGGCATAGTCCACAAGCGCGCGAGTCATGTCTGTTTACGAAAGGCCCCGGCCTATGCCCCAGCTTGCCGCAACCCGCGCTGCCCTCTCCGATGCGTTTCTCGACGCGCGCATTTCCTTTCACGAGGCGGAGGCGATCATGGAGGCCGATTTTTCCGGCCTGCATTTCACCAACTCCCGCGCCGTCAATCGCTTCTACGATCGGATCGAAGAGCGCATTGCCGCGAGTGGCGAAGACAAGTGGTTTTTCCTTGTCGATTACTCCGACAACCGGATTGATCCGGAAGCTTGGATCGCCTTTGCGCGGCGGGGCAGGGCGCTCAACCTCGCCTATTCCATGGGCACCGTCCGGTTTGACGTTGGCGAGGCCACCCGCGCCCAGATCGAGCGCTCGGCGGGCACCGAGAACTTTGATGCCAACCTCCTGCCGGACCGTGACAGCGCGTTGGCCCGGCTCAAGACGTTCAAGAACACCCGCCAGCGCCGCATCGTGCATACACCCAGCCACGGGCCTGAAGACATTCGCCGCCGCATCGCCTTTCGGCCCGAGGAGGTGATCATGGAGGTGGATTTCTCGCAATTCACCTTCGCCAACGCCCGGGATGTCGATGATGTCTATGACCACATCGAAGAGCGGATCATGGAGACAGATCGCAAGTGGTTTTTCCTGATCAACTACGAGGGCTGCCGCATCGAGCCTGCCGCATGGGTCCGCTATGCCTCCCGCGGCAAACGGCTCAACCTCGCGGCCTCGCTCGGCTCGGTGCGCTACGCACCGGGCAGCGAAACCGAGGCCGACATTCGCCTGCGCTCCGAAAGCCAGGATTTTGAGCCCAACATCCGCAATACCCGAGAAGAGGCGCTGGAACGCATCGCCGAAATGCGCGCCGAGGCCGAGGCGTAGGGCGGGACTGGTCCCGCCACGCGCAAGGCCCGGCGCCGCACCCCGCAAGGCGGGACGTGTCCCGCCTTCGCTCATATCTTGTAACCGTCTTCCACAAGCTCTGGCCCCAATGCCTCGCGTGCGAGCTTGCGTACAGGGTCGAGAACTTCGGGAATCACCTGCCAGTTCCACAGCTTCACACCGCAACCGGCCAGCAGAAAGCCGTCGCCGGCCCAGGCGTTCACACCACTTTGCGCGCCGCAATGCGGGCAGGTCACGGCGGTGGCGGAAAAGTCTTTCTCTACGCCCGCCGCCGTTCCAAGCGTGTCGACAATCTCGCCCGCGTCGATCCGCGTTCCGCAGCAGGGCGCGGTGAATTCATCCACGTTCAATGGGCTCCAGTTGAAGATTGCCCCGGCGATGAACTCCGCTCCATTGGTTCGCAGCTCCGAGGTTCGGCCATAGCCGGGCGGCAGCGACTCTTCTGCTCGAGGTCCGGGCCGATAGGCTGGCCCCTGCGCCGCGATCAGAACCGAATCCGGGTCATTCTCTCCCGCGATCAGCCCCGCCGCCTTCATCGCCGCGATCAAACGGGCAACCCGCTCATCCACATCCTCCGGCGTCGGCCCGGGCCGCGCGATATACCAGACGCGGTCACCCATCTCAGGCGAGCCACCTCTTGCGTCTCCGGTAGCTGCGCACATCGCGGAAGCTCTTTCGGCCCTCTTCGCTCATCCCGAGATAGAATTCCTTCACATCCGGGTTCTCGCGCAGCTCGGCGGCGGGGCCGTCCATCACGATCCTTCCGCTCTCGAGGATATACCCGTAATGGGCAAACCGCAGGGCGACGTTGGTGTTTTGCTCGGCCAGCAGGAAGGTCACGCCCTGCTCTTCGTTCAGCCGCCGCACGATGTCGAAGATCTGCTCCACCAGCTGCGGCGCGAGGCCCATGCTCGGCTCGTCCAGCAGGATCGTCTCGGGGCGGCTCATCAGCGCCCGGCCAATCGCCACCATCTGTTGCTCACCGCCCGACGTGTAGCCCGCCTGGCTCTTCCGCCGCTCTTTCAGCCGCGGGAAATAGTCATACACCATCTGCAAATCGGCATCGGTGGCCCCGCGCCCGTCGCTCCGTGTGTAGGCGCCGGTCAGCAGGTTTTCCTCCACCGTCAGATGCTCAAAGCAGTGCCGGCCCTCCATCACCTGAATGATGCCGCTCTTCACCTGCGCCGCCGGATCCTCTCCGGTCAGCCTGTCACCGCGATAGGTGATGCTGCCCTTGGTGATTTCGCCGCGCTCCGAGCGCAGCAAGCCGCTGATTGCCTTCAGCGTGGTGGTCTTGCCCGCCCCATTGCCGCCCAGCAGCGCGGTGATGCCGCCCTTGGGCACCTTCAGGCTCACGCCCTTCAGAACGAGGATCACATGGTTGTAGATCACCTCGATGTTGTTGACCTCCAGCAGCGTCTCGGCGTCGGGCTTGGCGGCATCCAGCATGGTCTGGCTCTCCTTCCGGCGGCAGGGCGCCCCCGGTCTTTCTCGAAAATGGCCCAAAGGGTCTCCCGGCCGGAACGGTCCGGCCGGGAGCAGTCACATCAGTTGCAGGCCGGCTCCACGCCCGCCTCGGCGGCATAGGCCGCGCTGTCTTCCTCGATCAGCGGCGCGAGGATCTCCAGATCGGACTGGTAGTAGTCGGTGATCAGGCTCCACTTCTTGGCGGCTGCATCCCACTGCGCCACGGCACCAAAGCCGTTGCCGCCGTGGTTTTCGCAGCTGACGGTGAACTCGGGGCCAAAGCCGGGCAGGCCGAGAGCGGCCATCTTGGCTTCGGTGATCTCGAGGTTCTCCATGCCGTCGCGCATCTGCGCCGGGCTGATGGCGGTGTCGCCGCTCAGCTCTTGCGCCGTCTTCACCGCTTCGGCGGCCAGCATCGCGGCATACATGCCCCGATTGTACAGCGCCGTGCCCAGCTGGTCTCCCGCGCCGGCGGCAAGCCCCTTGTCGACCACATGGGTCTTCAGGTCGTCATAGACCGGGTATTCCATGCCGAGGTTGTGGAAGGTCAGCGCCTTGTAGCCATCGGCACCATCACCGGCGGGCAGCACGTCATTCTCAGAGCCGGACCACCAGATGCCGATGAAATGATCCATCGGGAAACGGATGTTCACCGCCTCCTGAATCGCCACCTGGTTCATCACGCCCCAGCCCCACATGATCACGTAGTCGGGCTTCTCCCGGCGGATCTGCAGCCACTGGCTCTTCTGCTCCTGGCCCGGGTGATCGACCGGCAGCAGCATCAGCTCGTAGCCGTGCTTTTCGGCGAGGCTCTCCAGCGTGCGGATCGGCTCCTTGCCATAGGCGGAGTTGTGATAGACCAGCGCCACCTTCTTGCCGCTCAGGTCGCCGCCCTCTTCGTTGGCGATATGCGTGATGGCAATAGAGGCGCCATCCCAATAGTTGGCCGGATAGTTGAACACCCACGGAAACACAGCACCGTTCTTGGCCGAGGTGCGGCCATAGCCCATCGTGTGCATCGGGATGCCGTCAGCGGTGGCCTTGGGGATCAGCTGATAGGTGATCCCGGTCGACAGCGGCTGGTAAACCAGAACGCCCTCACCCTTGGTGGATTCATAGCACTCCACGCCCTTCTCGGTGTTGTAGCCGGTCTCGCATTCGACGAGGTTGATCATCTCGCCGCCAATGCCGCCGTCCCGCTCGTTGAGCAGGGTGAAGTAGTCCTGATAGCCATCCGCAAACGGAATGCCGTTGGCCGCGTAGGGGCCGGTGCGGTAGCTCAGCGCCGACATGGTGATCTCTGCCATCGCCGGAGCGGCGGCCATCACCGCGCCAAGCGCCAGTGTTGCTAGTTTCAGTCTCATCGGGTGTCTCCTCCCTTGGTTGGTCCGATGTTGCGTTGCGCGCCAGGGTTTTCCCCCGGTCTCCTCCTCCTCGGCCCGTGCGGTGGGCCAACCCTTTGTCCGGGCGCTGCGGCCCGAAGCAATCGGTAGGGTGGGCAATCTGCCCACCACCCGCCCCGCTCAGTGCGGGAACGGCCAGAGCCTCAGCTTCTCCTTCGCCACCCGCCAAAGCTGCGCCAGCCCATGCGGTTCGGCGATCAGGAACACGATGATAAGCCCGCCGATGATCATGAACTCCAGATGCGCCGCCAGATCGGTTGGCCAGCCCAGCGTGCCGACGAAGACGTTTTTCAGCAGCACCGGCAACAGCACCAAGAAGGCCGCGCCCGCAAAGCTGCCGAAGATAGAGCCCAGCCCGCCGATGATCACCATGAACAGCACGAGGAAGCTCTTGTTGATGCCAAAGACCTCGCCCACCTCGACCGCGCCGAGATAGACAGAGAAGAACAGCGCCCCCGCGATGCCGATAAAGAAGGATGAGACCGCAAAGGCCGAGAGCTTCGCGGTTAGCGGATTTACCCCGATGATCTCCGCGGCGATATCCATGTCACGGATCGCCATCCACTTGCGGCCCACCGTGCCCCGGGTGAGGTTGCGCGCCAGCAGGGCCAGCAGCACCACGAAGACAAGGCAGAACAGATAGGTCGCCCAGGCTTCGGTTTCGGCGCCGGTGATCTTGATGCCGAAGATCGTGCGCTCTGGCGCGCTGATCTGCCCGGTGGCCGAGTAGTTGTAAAACCACGGCACCCGGTTGAAGAGCCAGACCAGAAAGAACTGCGCCGCCAGCGTGGCCACGGCAAGGTAAAACCCCTTGATCCGCAGGCTCGGCAGGCCAAACAGAATGCCCACGCCCGCCGTCACGCCGCCCGCAAGGATGATGTGAAAGAAGATGCTGACATCCGGAAAGGCCGTCATCAGCTTGTAGCAGGCATAGGCCCCCACAGCCATGAACCCGCCGGTGCCAAGGCTGACCTGTCCACAGTATCCGGTGAGGATGTTCAGCCCGATTGCGGCGATGGCATAGATCAGGAAGGGCAGGAAAACCGCGCTCACCCAGTAGTCGTTGATGATGAAGGGCACGACGCCGAAGGCCACCACCAGAATCGCGTAATAACGCCAGCGGTCGAACTTGATGGGAAAGGTCTGGTTGTCTGCGGCGTAACTCGTTTTGAAGTCGCCGGCCTCACGGTAGAGCATCAGCCATTTCCTCCATTTTGAGCCAATCCCGCCACCGGGCCGCCCAAGTTGTTTGTTTCCACTTCGGCAACGGCGATGGCAGGCCCCGTCATACGCGGAAGCGCCGCGCCCAGGTCTCCGCCTCTGGCGCGCCGCTGGCCCGTCATCCGGCCCGTGCCGACGCCAGCGTATTCTTGCTTTCGAGACAATGCCGCCAAGCAGTTGCCGCAATCTTTGGGCAAATTGTTCCGAACAACGCCCCTGAGGACATTAATGCCGAGCTCCAAGAACCGCTTCGTTCCCCTGTCGCCGCAAACGCAGATCCATCCCTTGGAAGACATGCCGGCGGACCTGAGCGAACCCAAGGCCCCAAAAGGGCTCTTTCGGCGCTGCCTTGATTGCATGATGGGCACCTGCGCCGAGATCCTCGGCGGGCTGATGCCGTATATCATCGTGTCAGGCGTGCTGGTTGTGGCCATTGCGGTGTTCTTCGGCGTGTCAGCGCAGGCGGCAATCATCCTCTTGGGTCTCGGCGCCGTTGGGCTGGGCGTGTTTATCGCCGCCACGCAACGCTGAGGCACGGGCGCGGCCGCCAACCGGGCGTTGCTGGGGGTGAGGGGCCGGTCAGACACGTTCAATGATCCGCTCCCCAAACAGCCCCTGCGGGCGGAACACCAGAAAGATCAGCGCCAGCACATAGGCAAACCAGTTTTCCGTCGCGCCGCCGACCAGCGGCCCGATGAGGAACTCAAACAGCTTCTCGCCCATGCCGATGATGAGCCCGCCCACAATCGCGCCGGGGATCGAGGTGAAGCCGCCCAGCATGAGAACAGGAAGCGCCTTCAGCGCGATCAGCGAGAGTGAAAACTGCACGCCGCTCTTGGTGCCCCACATCATCCCGGCCACCAGCGCCACAAAGCCCGCAATCGCCCAGACCAGCACCCAGATGAACCGCAGGCTGATGCCCACGCTCAGCGCCGCCTGGTGATCATCGGCCACCGCCCGCAGCGCGCGGCCCTGCTTGGTGTATTGCGAAAACAGCACCAGCCCGGCCACCAGCAGCGCCGCCACCACCGTTGCCACGATATCGAGGTTGTCGATGAAGAAGCCGTAGCCGAACCAGCCAAAGGTGGTTTCGTCGATCCAGATGTTGATGCCCTGCGGCAGGCCCACATCCAGCTTCTTGATGTCGCTGCCCCACATCAGGTCTCCGAAGCCTTCCAAAAAGTAGGCCAGCCCGATCGTGGCCATGAACAGGATGATAGGCTCCTGATTGACGAGGTGCTTGAGGATCAGCTTTTCCACGATCCAGGCAAACAGCACCATCACCGCGACCGTCAGCACAATCGCCAGCACCGCCGGCATGTGCCAGCCGAAGTGGTGGAGATCGGTGCCGAAGGTGGCGTTGATCAGATGGCTGAACGGAATCTGCCCGTCCTGCAGCCCAACGAGCGTGAGCGCCGCAAACAGCGCCATCACGCCCTGAGCGTAGTTGAAGATGCCCGAGGCCTTGAAGATCAGCACGAAGCCAAGCGCCACCAGCGCATACATGACGCCCGCCATCAGCCCGTTCAGGGTGACTTCCATGGCAAACAACAGCTGATCGGGCATCATCGCTCTCCTAGCAAGGGTCTTGGCCGTCGTCGGGGCGGTTGCTCATCCGCGCCACCACGGCCTGCTTGGTCTCGTTATGGGTGAAGCTCACATAGATCGGCGTGTCGGTGCCGGTGCACCGGGCCAGCTTCGGGGACACGTAGCTGCCGCCATTCTGCGCAAAGCCTTTGCTCTCCAGCGCCATCACCGGCCCGAGCCCGAGCTTTTCCCAGCGCATAGCAGCAGAGCCATTGGCCGCCGGAAGGTGCAGCGTGCAGCTCACTTCTGCGGGCAGGCCCTCTGCCTCCTGCGCGCCCCGTTCCGCCAAAATCTCTCCGATCCCGGCAGGCGAGCGGTAGCGCGCGCTCCATTGCGGCGGGCTCAGGGTGTTTGGCGCGAGCATGTTCAGCCCGGCCTCGTCCAGCGGCGCGCGGCTCTGCGCTTCCACCACGTCGATACAAAGCGCCAGCGCCTCGCCTATGGCCGCCGGGTTCGCCCCGGCCGGCGCGGCTCCCGCCGCGAGCAGAAGCGCCAGCGCCTTCACCCGTCGCACCCCGAGCTGACCTTGCCCCCGGAGAACACCGCCGTGCCCATCACGAGCTCATTGCTGAGCGGGCCATTCAGGATCAGCGCCACCGCATTTGGCCCCACGCAGATCGTGGCGGCGATGTAGCGGTTTTCCCCGAAGGTGGAGCGATACTTGTCGACGGTGTTCACCGTGCGCAGGTAATCCTCCACCACGCGGGTCATCACCTTGGCCTGCTTGTCTCCAACCTCGCACACCCAATCGCCACGGCTGTCCTTGCGCATCGAAAAATGCGGCACTGTGGGCGTGGCAAGGATTGCGCCGGTGTCATTGGCCTGCGCCCCGCGCGGCAGTGTCGGCCCGGTTGGGCTGGCGGTGGCGATGGCCTCGGTGCAGTAGGTCAGAAACTCGTTCAGCACGTCCGGCGCAACGGCGCGGGCCGGGGCGGCACCCAAAAGCGTTAACGCCAGCGCGGCGCAGGCGAGGCGCATCCTCGTATGCATGGGATGTGCATAGGATGTGCATGGTTTGTGGCTGTATCGTTTTCGCACCTTGTCGGCGGTTAACGCGGCGATCTCTCTAATCATGTGCAACTCCCAGGTAAGCGTCGATGACGTCCTGATTGTTGCGCACTTCGTCCGGCGTGCCATCCCCGATCTTCTTGCCGTAGTCCATCACCACGACTCTGTCGGAGAGATCCATGACAACGCCCATATCGTGTTCGATAAGCGCAATTGTCGTGCCATATTCGTCATTTACGTCGAGGATGAAGCGGCTCATGTCCTCCTTCTCCTCCACGTTCATCCCGGCCATCGGCTCGTCGAGCAGCAGCAGCTTGGGCTCGGCGGCCAGCGCCCGGCCCAGCTCGACGCGTTTCTTGAGGCCATAGGGCAGGCGGCCCACCGGGGTTTTGCGGATGTTCTGGATTTCGAGAAAGTCGATAATCTTTTCAACGGCTTCCCGGTTCTCAATCTCTTCCTTCTCGGCCTTCCCCCACCAGATCGCCTGCGCCAGCATCCCCGATTTCATAAAGCCAAGGCGGCCCGTCATGATGTTGTCGAGCACCGACATGCCCTCGAAGAGCGCGATGTTTTGAAATGTCCGGGCAATCCCCTGCCGCGCCACCTCATAGGGCTTCATCGGGGGGCGCTTTGCGCCATGAAACCACACCTCGCCCTCCTGCGGATTGTAAAACCCGCTTATCACGTTGAGCATGCTGGATTTTCCGGCCCCGTTCGGCCCGATAATGGCGCGGATCTCGCCCTCGCGGATGTCGAAGGAAATATCCTTGATCGCCACCACCCCGCCAAAGCGCAGGGTGATGTTCTTCATTTCCATCATGACCCCGCCAATCGTGCGGCCATCTTCGGTGGTGTAGCTCTCGGCGGTATCAAGCATCAGACCATCCAGTTCTTTGAAAACGCATTAGTTTCCACCCCCGCCCGAGCTGTCGCAGGCGCGGCCCGTGTGAGGGAGGGTGCGCTCCATCGCCATCAGTTCATCATTGCCCGCGCTGCTGGTGCTGTGGCTGACCATGAAATAGCGCCCGATGGAGTTGGGGCGGGTGGCCACGGCAATGTCCGGGTCCGTCTCGTCGCATTCTTCGAGCAGCAGCAGATCGGCCTGTTCTACAAGGGCGGCAAAGGCCCCGGGGGCCAGTTTGTGCCCGCTGCGATGGCCCACCATGCAGCCTTGGTAACCGCCCAAATAGAGCACCCCCAAAAAGGCCTCGCCCCCCGGCAGGGCAAAGAACTTTGGCGGCTCGGCGGCGGCCATCTTCATCGGCTTGCGCCCAAGGCTTTCGGCGTCGAGTTGCTCCAGGCCTTCGGTATTCACCGCCACGCCCTCTTGCAGGGCTGAAAGGCAATGGGTTTCAAAGGCTTCCACCATCGGCTCGCCACTTGCTGGCGCGGCAAAGAGAGCGCCGAGAATCACGAAGGATGCCAGCGCCTCTCTCATTCGGCCGCCACCTTCTGCGTGGAGTCGAACACCTTCGCGTCGCGCAGCTCCAGCGTGGCCTTGATCTTGCCCTTCCGGCCATCCTCATAGGTCACTTCGGTTTCGGTATAGATGCTGTCGGCACCGCCGTAGAGCCCATCGACAAGGTCGGCAAACTTTTCGCCGATCACCCCGCGCCGCACCTTCTGCGTGCGGGTCAACTCGCCATCGTCGGCGTCCAACTCCTTGTGCAGCACAAGGAAGCGGTGAATCTGGCAGCCCGAGAGCATCTCGTCCTCTGCAATCGAGGCGTTAACCTCTTCTACATGGCTCTGGATCATATTGAGCACATCCGGGTGGCCCGCCAGTTCCTGATAGCTCGCGTAGCTGATGTTGTTGCGCTCCGCCCAGTTGCCCACCGCGCCGAGGTCGATGTTGATCATCGCGCAGCAGCGGTCGCGCCCCGCGCCGATCACAACGGCTTCGAGGATGTTGGGGTAGAACTTGAGCTTGTTCTCCACGTATTTGGGGGCAAACATCCGCCCGTCAGCGAGCTTGGCCACATCCTTGGCCCGGTCGATGATGCGCAGGTGGCCTGTGCTTTCTTCGATGAAGCCCGCGTCGCCCGTCGCCACCCAGCCTTCGGCATCCTTGGTCGAGGCGGTGCTTTCGGGGTTCTTGTAGTATTCGACGAAGACGCCGGGCGAGCGATAGTAAACCTCGCCATTGTCGCCAATCTTCAGCTCCACACCGGGTGAGGCCACGCCCACCGTATCGGCCCGCACGCCGTTATCTGGCTGCTGGGTGATGAAAACGCTGGCCTCGGTCTGGCCGTAGAGCTGCTTCAGGTTGATCCCCAAAGAGCGATAGAAATCAAAGATTTCCGGCCCGATCGCCTCGCCCGCCGTGTAGCCCACGCGCACCCGCGAAAAGCCCAGCGTGTTCTTCAGCGGCCCGTAGATGAACAGCTCCCCGAGCTTGTACTTCAGCTTGTCGCCCGCGCTCACCGGCTTGCCGTCAAGGATCTTCGGGCCCACCTCGCGGGCATGCGCCATGTAGCGATCGAACAGCCATTTCTTGAATCGCCCGGCATCTTCCATTCGGATCATCACATTGGTCAGCTGGCTTTCAAAAACCCGGGGCGGGGCGAAGTAATAGGTCGGCCCGATCTCGCGCAGATCGGTCATCATCGTCTCGGCGCTTTCGGGGCAGTTCACGCAAAAGCCCGTCCACATCGCCTGCCCGACGGAGAAGATGAAATCGCCCACCCAGGCCAATGGCAGGTAGGCGAGAATCTCTTCCTTTTCAGTCAGATGATCGAAGGCCGCAGAGTTTTTTGAGGTTTCGATGATGTTGCGGTTGCTCAGCACCACGCCCTTGGGCTTGCCGGTCGTACCGGAGGTGTAGAGCATCACGCAGGTGTCGTCGTAGCCAAGGCCCGCCTCGCGCTCGCGCATCACCGGCTCAAGCCTTTGCCGCCCCGCACGCCCCTCGGCCTGCACATCGGCATAGGCGTTCATATGGGTGTGGTCGTATTTCCGGAGCCCGCGCTTGTCGACATAGATGATCTGGTCGATGCCCTGCACGCTCTCCTGCACCTCGATCACCTTGTCGACCTGCTCCTGATCGCCACAGATGACAAAGCGCGCGCCGCAGTGCTCCAGCACATAGGCCATCTCTTCGGCGCCCGCGTCCTGATACAGCGCCACCGGCACCGCACCGCATTTTTGCGCGGCCACGAAAGACCAGTAGAGCGCAGGCCGGTTGCGCCCGATGATCGCCAGATGATCACCCGGCTCCAGCCCCAGCGCGATAAGCCCCATCGCCAGCGCCTCGATCTCCTCGGAGGTCTCGGCCCAGGTCCAGCTTTGCCAGATGCCAAATTCCTTTTCCCGAAAGGCCGGGCGGCCTCCAAACTGGCGCGCGTTCCGCGCTAGCAGTGCAGGAATTGATTTAAGATCGCCCTCAGGCGTTGCCGTCACCGTCAATGTCTCCTCCCAGAAGGTGCCTCTCCCCAGGCACCAGGCCTTTGGCCCGACGTTGATTGTCGGTTACTATGGTCAAGGCATGGGGCGTGCGTCAAATGTTTTTTGAACGACTGTTCAATACGTGTGAAACACCGTTCCGAAGTAACGGGGAGTTGAACCGATGGATGTTGTTTCGCTGGCGTATTACGCAGTGGTCTGCGGGCTGCTTGCAGGCTTCGTTCCGGCGAGCTGGCGCATTCCGACGCGTTTTGCCATTGGCGTCTTCGTCGGAATCATCGCCGCCGGCGTCTTGCCGCTGCTGCGCGGCCTGATCTGACGCCACAGGAGATTGCGCCCGCCTGCGCAGCACTGTTAAGTCGGGCGGCAACATGCGGGGAAGTCACATGGTTCACCTCTGGGTCCGCGCCGAGGAGCGCGAGAATGAACGGCGCGTGGGCCTCGTGCCCGATGGCGTGGAAGCCCTGCTGGAGCGCGGCTTCAGGGTGACGGTGGAAGACAGCCCCGACCGAATCCTGCCGCTGGAGCCATATCGCCACGCCGGGGCAGAGATCGCCCCGCGCGGCAGCTGGCGCGAGGCGCCCGAGGGCACCCTGATTTACGGCCTCAAGGAACTGCCGGAAGATGGCAGCCCGCTGGTGCATCGCCACATCATGTTTGGCCATGCCTACAAGGGCCAACGCGCCGGGCAAGACCTGCTGAGACGCTTCCGGGCGGGCGGCGGGGCGCTTTATGATCTGGAGTATCTTACCGAGCCCGGCGGCCGCCGTGTTGCGGCCTTTGGCTATTGGGCGGGGTTTGTCGGCGCGGCCGTCACCCTGAAGGCCTGGGCTGCCGGGCAGCGGGGCACGATTTGCCCTGCGGTGCGCGAGTGGGAGGAGCAGGCCGACCTTGTGAGTGAAATCCGCGCAGATCTTGAGGGCCTGCCGCTGCCCCGCGCACTGATCGTCGGCGCGCTGGGCCGGGTGGGCACCGGGGCGGGCGACATGTGCGAAGAGGTGGGCATTGAACCCATCCGCTGGGATATCGCCGAAACCGCGTCTGGCGGGCCGTTCCCCGAGATCCTTGGCAACGAACTCTTCTTCAACTGCGTTCTGGCGGGGCCGGAAACGCCTGTATTCGTGCCCCGGGAGGCGCTCACCGCGCCCCGTGCCCTCGCGGCCATCGGCGATATTTCCTGCGATCCGACGAGCGATTTCAACCCGATCCCGATCTATGACGCTGCAACAAGCTGGGAAGACCCCGTGCACCGGGCGACGGATGAGCCGGTGCTCGATGTCATGGCAATCGACAACCTGCCCTCGCTGCTGCCCAAGGAATCCAGCGAGGATTTCGCCGCACAGATGCTGCCCCACCTCCTGCGGCTGGACGAGATCGGCAAGGGTGTTTGGGGCCGGGCGGCTGAGACTTTCAAGGAGCATACGGAATGACGATTCATTGGTGCGGCACAGGGCTTTCGGCCATTCCCGGCCTGCGGCGGTTGCTGAGCGAGCGCGATGATGTGGCCGTGTGGAACAGGACAGAAGCCAAGGCCCGCGAGGCCGTGGGCGACCTGACGAACGACATTCGCGCCTTTTCGATGGAGGCCTTGAGCGAGGCTCTGGGCGCGGGAGATGTTGTGGTTTCCATGCTGCCCGGCGACCATCACGTGCCACTGGCAGAGCTTTGCCTTGATGCGGGGGCGCATTTTGTCTCTTCCTCCTACATCAGCCCCGAGATGCGCGCGCTTGATGGGGCGGCGAAGGAAAAGGGCCTGCGCCTCGTCAACGAGGTTGGTCTCGATCCGGGGATAGATCACCTGATGGCGCATTGGCTGATGGCCGACTATCGCGCCTCGGACGCCTTCAACCCTGATAACGTGCTGAGCTTTATCAGCTATTGCGGCGGCATCCCGAAGGAGCCCAATGCGTTTCGCTACAAGTTCAGCTGGTCGCCGCTGGGTGTTCTGAAGGCGCTGAAATCTCCGTCTGTGTCCATCCGCAGCCACTCCGAGCTGCGCGTGTCCCGCCCGTGGGACGCGCTCAGCCGCTATGATGCTCCGCTGGCCACGCCTGAGAGCTTCGAGGTTTATCCCAACCGCGACAGCCTGCCTTTCATGGCCGAATATGGCTTTGAGCCCGGCTGGAAGGTGAAGGACTTCGTGCGGGGCACCCTGCGGCTGAACGGCTGGGCGGATGCGTGGAAGGACGTGTTTGCCGAGGTGGAGGCGCTGGAAGGAAAGCCCGAGGCGGATGACCGCCTGCGCGAGATGGCGGATGAGTTTTGGGATAAGCATGCCTATGCCGAGGGTGAGCCAGACCGCGTTGTGCTTTGCGTGGCGCTTCAGGCGGAATCCGAAGGCGTGCCGGTCTATCACAAGAGCTACGTGATGGACGCTTGGGGCGATGCCCGCGGCTCCGCCATGGCGCGGCTGGTCAGCGACACGGTTGCGCAGGCCGTTGAGGCCGTGCTGGCCCATGAGATTCCGACAGGCGTTACTGCCGCGCCGTCTGATGAAAAGCTGGTGCTGCGCTGGCTCGAGCGGGTCAACACCACGGCGCAACATCTGATGGTGGTGGATCACCTGACGGGATAAAAAAGGCCCGCCTTCGCGTTTTGGGGGCAGCGAAGACGGGCCGGGGACAGGGCACGGGCCAGGCAGCAACCCGTCGCCGTGTGGCGGGCCCGATTGATCTGCGCTTCGGGCCCGTATCAAAAGGTCTTACCGCGCTTGGAGCGCTTTTTCTCCAGCGGCCACAAGCTCTGACACCATCTTCTGGTGCCCCCATTGCACATGGCCGGGGATGGATACATGCACCTTGCGGCGCAGCGGCGTTCCGTTGGTGAAGCTGACATCGGCCTCGAACCGGCGCATGGCCGGGTCATAAATGACATGGTCAATCTGTGGTCCGGTGAACGGCATCTCTGCCTCCTCATCCTTGTGGTTCACACCCTCAACGCAACAACATCTGGGGATGTTCCATAAAGTTTTCCACAGGGAGTCACGAAACAGTGATTCGTGGGAACGCGGCCCCTTGAGAGCGGTGCGGCGCGACCCCAAATAAGGAGGCGAAGGCCCCGAAAGGTCTGTGCCGCCGAGCGGGCAGACCAGCGCAAGGGGCGCTTATGAAAAGGAGAACTGCCGATGAACATGAACGAGTTCACGGAACGGTCTCGCGGTTTCATTCAGGCTGCGCAGACCATCGCGATGCGGGAAGACCATCAGCGGATGGTGCCCGAGCATCTTTTGAAAGCCCTGATGGACGATGAGCAGGGGCTTGCATCCAACCTTATCAAACGCGCGGGCGGCTCGCCTGAGCGCGTGGTCGAGGCGCTCGATGCGGCGCTGGCCAAGCAGCCCAAGGTTTCGGGCGATGCGGGGCAGGTCTATCTGGATAGCCAGACGGGCAAGGTGCTCGACGAGGCCGCCAAGATCGCCAAGAAGGCGGGCGACAGCTTTGTGCCGGTGGAGCGCATCCTGACGGCGCTGGCCGTTGTGCGCTCGGGGGCCAAGCAGGCGCTGGAGGCTGGGGCCGTAACTGCGCAGGGCCTCAATGGCGCGATCAACGACATTCGCAAAGGCCGCACCGCCGATACCGCTTCGGCGGAAGAGGGCTATGACGCGCTCAAGAAATACGCGCGTGACCTCACCGAAGCCGCCCGCGATGGCAAGATTGACCCGATCATCGGGCGCGACGAGGAAATTCGCCGCGCCATGCAGGTGCTTTCCCGACGGACCAAGAACAACCCGGTGCTGATCGGTGAGCCCGGCGTGGGTAAAACCGCCATCGCCGAGGGCATCGCCATTCGCATCATCAACGGCGATGTGCCCGAGAGTCTGAAGGGCAAGACCCTGATGGCGCTCGACATGGGGTCGCTGATTGCGGGCGCGAAGTATCGCGGTGAGTTTGAGGAGCGGTTGAAGGCCATCCTGAAAGAGATCGAGGCCGCCGCCGGTGATATTGTGCTGTTCATCGACGAGATGCACACGCTTGTGGGTGCCGGCAAAGCCGATGGGGCGATGGACGCCTCCAACCTGCTGAAGCCTGCGCTCGCGCGGGGTGAGCTGCACTGTATTGGTGCCACCACGCTTGATGAGTATCGCAAGCATGTCGAGAAAGACGCGGCCCTTGCTCGCCGGTTCCAGCCGGTGGTGGTGCAGGAGCCGACGGTGGAAGACACGGTGTCGATCCTGCGGGGCATCAAGGAGAAGTATGAGCTGCACCACGGCGTGCGGGTCAGCGACTCGGCCCTTGTGGCCGCGGCCCAGCTTTCGCACCGCTACATCACTGACCGCTTCTTGCCCGACAAGGCAATCGACCTCGTGGATGAGGCGGCGAGCCGTTTGCGGATGGAGGTGGATAGCAAGCCCGAGGAGCTTGACCAGCTGGACCGACAGATCCTGCAGATGCAGATCGAAGCCGAGGCGCTGAAGAAGGAAGACGACCAAGCCTCCAAGGATCGGCTCGAAAAGCTCGAAAAGGAGCTTTCCGACGTGCAGGAGAAGTCTGCCGAGATGACGGCGCAATGGCAGGCCGAGCGTGACAAGCTGGATTCGGCCCGTGCGCTGAAAGAGCAGCTCGACCATGCCCGCGCCCAGCTTGATCAGGCCAAGCGTGAGGGCAATTTGGCGAAAGCGGGTGAGCTTTCCTATGGCGTCATCCCGGGGCTGGAGAAGCAGCTTGCCGAGGCTGAAGCGTCGGAGAGTGACGTGATGGTCGAAGAGGCCGTGCGCCCCGAGCAGATCGCCGAGGTTGTCGAGCGGTGGACGGGTATTCCGACCGCGCGGATGCTGGAAGGTGAGCGCGAGAAGCTGCTGCGTATGGAAGACGAGATCGGCAAGCGCGTGATCGGCCAGCGCCAGGCGGTGCAGGCGGTGTCTAACGCGGTGCGCCGTGCGCGGGCCGGGCTGAACGACGAGGCGCGCCCGTTGGGCAGCTTCCTCTTCCTCGGGCCGACCGGCGTGGGCAAGACGGAGCTGACCAAGGCGCTTGCCGAGTTTCTCTTCGATGATGACAGCGCGATGGTGCGGATCGACATGAGCGAGTTCATGGAGAAGCACGCCGTCGCCCGGCTCATCGGTGCCCCTCCGGGCTACGTTGGCTATGACGAAGGCGGCGTGCTGACCGAGGCGGTTCGGCGGCGTCCCTATCAGGTGGTGTTGTTCGACGAGGTCGAAAAGGCGCATCCGGACGTGTTCAACGTGCTCCTGCAGGTGCTTGATGATGGTGTGCTGACCGATGGTCAGGGCCGCACTGTGGACTTCAAGCAAACGCTGATCGTGCTCACCTCCAACCTCGGGGCGCAGGCGCTCAGCCAGTTGCCCGAGGGATCGGACGCCGGTGAGGCCAAGCGCGACGTGATGGACGCGGTGCGGGCGCACTTCCGCCCGGAATTCCTCAACCGTCTTGATGAGACCATCATCTTTGACCGGCTCAGCCGGGATGACATGGATGGCATCGTCGACATCCAGCTGGCCCACCTGCGCCGTCGCCTTGGTGCGCGGGGCATAGCGATCGAGCTGGATGAGGGCGCGCATAAGTGGCTGGCCGATGAGGGCTATGATCCGGTGTTCGGGGCCCGCCCGCTGAAGCGCGTGATCCAGCGGGCCTTGCAGAACGAGCTGGCCGAGATGCTGCTGGCCGGGGATGTTGCCGATGGCGATACGGTCACGGTGTCTGCCGGGGCTGAGGGCTTGATCATCGGTGACAAGGTGGCCGGCTCCAACCGCCCGCGCCCCGATGATGCTGTGGTGCACTGAGCGAAGTTGATCCGGGCCCATCGCCCGCCTAAACACGCAAGGCCCCCTTCCGCCCGGGAGGGGGCCTTTGCATTGGGAGGAGGGCGCATGAAAGGTGCAATCATTACCGGGGCCGCGCGTGGGATCGGGCTGGCGACGGCCAAGCTGCTGGCCGGTGATGGCTGGAAGGTGGCGATGGTCGACCGCGACTGCGAGGCGCTGAAGGCCGCCGTGGGCGAGGTGCCGGGCGGAGTGGCCGTGTTTGCCGATGTGTCGCTGCCCGAGGATGCGAGCCGGATGGTCGACGAGGCCAAGGCAGCGCTGGGCCGCATCGACGGCTTGGTGAACAACGCGGGTGTGGCGCTGTTTGGCCCGGAGGCGGAAACCGATTTTGCCATGTGGCGCGAGGTCATGGCCACAAACCTCGACGGCGTGTTCCTCTGTTCGCAGGCCGCGCGCGCGGCGCTGAACGAGAGCAAGGGCGCCGTCGTCAACATCGCCTCGATCTCCGGGCATCGGGCCAGCACGCTGCGCGTGGCCTATGGCACCTCGAAGGCGGGGGTGATTCACCTGACCAAACAGTTCGCCGCCGAATGGGGCGAGCATGGTGTGCGGGTCAATTGCATTGCGCCCGGCCCGGTGGATACCAAGCTGGCACTCGCCGTGCACACGCCCGACATTCGCGCGGCCTACCACGATTCCATCCCGCTCAATCGCTACGGCAAGGAAGAGGAGATTGCGCAGGGCATCGTCTTCCTGCTGTCCGACAAGGCCAGCTATATTACAGGGCAGTTGCTCTCGGTGGATGGCGGCTTTGAGAGCACTGGGATCGGCCTGCCCTCGCTCCGGTCGTGAAGCGCGCGTGAAATTCGCCTGCGCGGGGTAGGGCAAGCGGGGCAGGGCGGTTAGGCTGGGGCCAGATCGCCGGAGCCCAGTATGCCGCCCTTCGAACCACCTGCCTTCGCCTTCAGCTACGACGCTGATGCAGAGATCGCCGCCATACGGGCCTGGCGCGATACGCAGCCGGGCCGCGCCATTCCGCCCAAGCAGAACGGGCGGCTGCTCTTGGCTTCGTGGAACATCGCCAATCTGGGAGACCGTTCGCAGATCAGGGATGAAGCCGATGTTCGCCTCATCGCCGAGGTCATCTCTTGGTTCGATATCGTCGCCGTGCAGGAGGTGAAGGAAAACCTTGCCGACTGGCGGCGGGTGCAGGCGCATCTGCCCCACGGGTGGGACACTGTCTTTTCGGACCAAGGCGGCAATGACGAGCGGATGCTCTTTGCCTTCGACAGCGCCCGCGTTACCCGGATGGAACTGGCGGGCGAGATCGCCGTGCCACCCGGGAGCCACCGCCATGTGAAACTGCCGGGGATCGGGCAGAAGTTTCGCGGCTTCGACCGCAACCCTTTTGCTGTCGCGTTTGAGGCGGGCGGATGGGTGCTGACGGTGGTGAACGCGCACCTCTATTTCGGCTCGGAGTCCAAACGCTCGGTCAACCGGCGTGCGCTGGAAACCTACGCGCTGGGCCGCTGGGCCGACCTGCGCCGCAAGCGCGGCTGGGCCTATTCGCCCAATGTGGTGGCGATTGGCGATCTGAACATGCCCAAGGCCGAGATGGGCGATGCGATATTTGATGCGCTGCGAAAGCGCGGGCT
Organism: Oceanicola sp. D3; assembly: GCF_006351965.1. Classification (NCBI taxonomy): domain Bacteria; kingdom Pseudomonadati; phylum Pseudomonadota; class Alphaproteobacteria; order Rhodobacterales; family Roseobacteraceae; genus Oceanicola; species Oceanicola sp. D3. The sequence continues at coordinate 3,993,346 of NZ_CP040932.1, read as the reverse complement.
GGAGGTGCCGGCTCATCAATCGCGCATCGGCACCGTCATTACCGAGGGCAAGCATTATGACCAGCTGGCCTTCTTTCCGGGAGATGCGGGGCAGGCCTTCGTGCAGAAGGGGGTGTTTGATTTTGATGGCGCGGTGTTTGCCGATCTTTGGCAAAGCCGCACGCCTGCCGAGTTTGATGCCTTCACCCGCTACCATATTTCCGACCATCGCCCGATCTGGGCGCAATTCATCACCGGCTAGCCTTGCCACCTGCGACTTACCCGGCGCATCCTCCGGCAACCGACCGAAGGAGGCAGGCAGATGTGGTTTACGAACTGGGCGGGCTGGGCGCTTGAGGTTCTGGCGCTGGGGCTGCTGGTGGCAATCGGCGTGGCCCTGTTTGTTGCGGCCTGCCTCTTTGTCATCGACAAGACCCAGACGCAGGATGCCATTCGCCGCAACTATCCGGTGATCGGGCGCTTCCGGCATGTGTTCAGCACGCTTGGGGAGTTCTTCAGGCAATACTTCTTTGCGATGGATCGCGAGGAACTGCCCTTCAACCGGGCGCAGCGGGATTGGGTCAAACATGCGGCTGCGGGGCATTCCAACACGGTGGCCTTCGGCTCGACCCGCAACATCAGCGTTGTCGGCACGCCGATCTTCGTAAACGCGGCCTTCCCGCCGCTGGACGACCAGTTTGCATCGACCGAGCCCGTGCTGATTGGCCCCCATTGTCGCGAGCCCTACACCGCGCAGTCGATCTTCAACATTTCGGGCATGTCATACGGTGCCCTGTCGCAGCCCGCCGTTCGGGCGTTGAGCCGGGGGGCAAAGCTGGCGGGTATCTGGATGAACACGGGCGAGGGCGGCGTGAGCCCCTACCACTTTGAAGGCGGATGTGACCTCGTATTTCAGATCGGCACGGCCAAATACGGCGTGCGCGACCATGACGGGAACCTCTCGGATGAAAAGCTGAAAGAGCTCGCCACCCACCCGCAGGTAAAGATGGTGGAGCTGAAGCTGGCGCAGGGGGCCAAGCCGGGGAAGGGGGGCATTTTGCCTGCCGCCAAGGTGACGCCGGAGATTGCGGAGATCAGGGGCATTCGCGTGGGGGAGGCGTCTATCTCGCCCAATCGACATCCCGAGATTGATGACTGGGGGGATTTGCTCGACTACATCGCCCATGTGCGTGAGGTCACGGGCAAGCCGGTGGGCTTCAAGACGGTGATCGGCAACATCGAGGCGTGGCGACCACTGTTTGAGCTGATCGCAGAGCGGGGCGAGGCCTCGGCGCCTGACTTCATTACGATAGACGGTGGCGAGGGTGGCACCGGCGCGGCGCCAATGCCGTTGATGGACCTTGTCGGCATGCCGATCCGCGAGTCGCTGCCGCTGTTCAACAACCTGCGCGACGAGTTCGGGCTGAAAGAGCGCATTCGGCTGGTCGCGTCTGGCAAGATGGTGAACCCGGGCGATGTGGCGCTGGCCCTCGCGCTGGGGGCCGACTTTGTCACCTCTGCCCGTGGTTTCATGTTTTCGCTCGGCTGCATTCAGGCGCTGAAGTGCAACCGCAACACCTGCCCCACCGGCATCACCACCCATAACCCGCGTTTCCAGAAGGGGCTTGTGGTGGAGGATAAGGATAAGAAGGTGGCGCATTATGCCAAGTCGGTCATCAAAGAGGTTGAGACCATTGCGCACTCTGTTGGGGTGGCCGAGCCTCGGCTGATGCGGCGGCGGCACGTGCGGATTGTGCAGGCCGATGGCAGCTCGATCCCGTTCAACCGCATCCTGCCCAGTTTCAACGCGCCGCCCGAGTAGTGTTTCAACGGCTGACGATCCTGTCAGCCAAACGGCTCGTGAGAAATGTTTCAGTTTTCTCATCTTATATAGTGGGTGGGGAAAGAAGGAGACGACCATGGCTTTTCGCTGGAGCAACACACTCACCCGCGCCGACGTGACACCGGAGCCGATCTGGCTGAACCGGCGCAAGATCATCGCCGGGCTGACGGCGGCCGGTGTGGCCGGCTCGCTGGCCGGGCGGGCACAGGCGGCAGGTGAGGAACTGGAGCCGAACAGCTTTGAGGACATCACCAGCTACAACAACTACTACGAATTCGGCACCGGCAAGACGGACCCTGCCGACAATGCCGCAGCGCTGGATACTTCCGGCTGGGCGATTGAAATCGACGGCATGGTCGACAAGCCGGGCCGCTACACGATGGCCGATCTGACCGACGGGCTCACGGAGGAGGAGCGGATCTATCGCTTCCGCTGTGTCGAGGCCTGGTCGATGATCGTTCCGTGGAACGGGTTTGAACTGGCCGACATGCTGGCCAAGGTCGGTGTGCAGGAGGGCGCGCGCTACGTGGCCTTTGAAACAGTGGTGCAGCCAGAGAACATGCCGGGCGTGCGCCGCAAGGTTATTCCCTTTCCCTATGTCGAGGGCCTGCGCCTTGATGAGGCGATGCACCCGCTGACGATGATGGCCACCGGGATCTACGGCAAGCCGATGCCCAACCAGAACGGAGCGCCGATCCGGCTGGTGGTTCCGTGGAAGTATGGCTTCAAGTCGATCAAGTCGATCGTGCGGATCAGCCTTGTGGATGAGGAGCCGCCGACAACGTGGAACAAGCTGAATGCCCGTGAGTACGGCTTCTATTCCAACGTGAACCCCAAGGTGAGCCATCCGCGCTGGAGCCAGGCCTCCGAGCGGGTCATCGGTGGGGGGCTGTTTGCAAAGCGGCAGGAGACCCTGATGTTCAATGGCTACGAGGATGAGGTTGCCGCTCTCTACGAGGGCATGGATCTCACCAAAAACTACTGAGCGCCCGATGATCGACCTGGTGAACTCGAACCTCCGCAAGCTGCCTGCGTGGTCACTCTATATAGTGGCCCCCCTGCCAGCGGCCTTCTGGCTCTGGCAAGGGGCGACGGGGGCGAGTGGCCCGGAGCCGATCAAGGCGCTGGAGCACAGCCTTGGCCTGTTTGCCCTCCAACTCCTGATCTTCGGCTTGGCGATCACCCCGCTGCGCAAGTGGACAGGGCTGAACCTGCTGAAGTTCCGCCGTGCGGTTGGGGTCGTCTCCTTCTTCTATGTACTGCTCCACTTTCTGACGTGGCTGGTGCTCGACATGTCCCTGCTGTGGGGGCAGATCCTCGGTGACATCGTCAAACGCCCCTACATCACCATCGGCTTCATCGGATTCGTTTTGCTGATCCCGCTGGCGATCACTTCCAACAACCTATCGGTTCGCAAACTCGGCGCGCGGTGGCGCAAGCTCCATAAGCTCGTTTACCCGGCGGTTCTGTTGGGTGGGCTGCATTGGGTGTGGCTGGCCAAGGGCTGGCAGCTCGAGCCGATGCTCTATCTGGCCGCGATTCTGACGATTCTGGCCCTGCGGGCGATTCCGAAGCCCCGGAAACGGGCGCTCGCCGCCTGAATCGCCGCGAGTCACCCGACTCGCGGCGGTGAATCGGGGGTGAATCGAAAAAACTTCGCCCTCGCGGCAGAAAATTTCGGCCCGACTCGACGATTCACCCCCGTTCGACCCCCTCGATTCATCCGAACACCCCTCCGATTCCGATTCATCGCACCCCTGATTCACGCCTTACCCTACGTCCGAGTCTGTGGATAACTCACAAAACGCCTCGATTCTGGCCGCCGATCCCAGCTGCAAGCCTCAGCTCGCTTGAGGATGAAGAAAAAACGCAGCCGCAAACCCCTTGTTTTTAAGGTTTTTCGCGCAACCGCTAAAAAAATGTCATCTTTCTCCAAAAAAGCCCTTGCGAGGTCCGGCCCCTATCCGTAAATACCCCCTCACCGGCGGCGCTGAGGCGCACAACGGAACGCCAGACGGAACGACGGACTAGCCCACAAGGCGACGCTCCGGAGGGAAGGAAGGCAAAAAAACAGAGGTAAGTGAGGCGGGGCGCGCCAACTAAGTTACGGCGCATCTCGGTGATTTTGTCTCTGCGCTCTTTGAAATTGATGGTATCTGAAGAGATATGCGGGCGGTTTGGTCCATGCGACTGACAACCTCGTATATCGCGCTCTTAGGCTTCGGCCGATAATAGAGTGTCAGCTTCACTGTTTGTACGGCTCACGGTTCTTCGGAACCAAGAGCACATCAAACAGAGACTTTCCTGACCATAGCCGGTCAGGAAGATGTGCGAGGTTCGACGTCAAGGATAGCAGAGTAATCTGCTTTCAACTTGAGAGTTTGATCCTGGCTCAGAACGAACGCTGGCGGCAGGCCTAACACATGCAAGTCGAGCGCTACCTTCGGGTGGAGCGGCGGACGGGTTAGTAACGCGTGGGAACGTACCCTTCTCTAAGGAATAGCCACTGGAAACGGTGAGTAATACCTTATACGCCCTTCGGGGGAAAGATTTATCGGAGAAGGATCGGCCCGCGTTAGATTAGATAGTTGGTGGGGTAACGGCCTACCAAGTCTACGATCTATAGCTGGTTTGAGAGGATGATCAGCAACACTGGGACTGAGACACGGCCCAGACTCCTACGGGAGGCAGCAGTGGGGAATCTTAGACAATGGGCGAAAGCCTGATCTAGCCATGCCGCGTGAGTGACGAAGGCCCTAGGGTCGTAAAGCTCTTTCGCTGGGGAAGATAATGACTGTACCCAGTAAAGAAACCCCGGCTAACTCCGTGCCAGCAGCCGCGGTAATACGGAGGGGGTTAGCGTTGTTCGGAATTACTGGGCGTAAAGCGCGCGTAGGCGGACTATTAAGTCAGAGGTGAAATCCCGGGGCTCAACCCCGGAACTGCCTTTGATACTGGTAGTCTTGAGTTCGAGAGAGGTGAGTGGAATTGCGAGTGTAGAGGTGAAATTCGTAGATATTCGCAGGAACACCAGTGGCGAAGGCGGCTCACTGGCTCGATACTGACGCTGAGGTGCGAAAGTGTGGGGAGCAAACAGGATTAGATACCCTGGTAGTCCACACCGTAAACGATGAATGCCAGTCGTCGGGTAGCATGCTATTCGGTGACACACCTAACGGATTAAGCATTCCGCCTGGGGAGTACGGCCGCAAGGTTAAAACTCAAAGGAATTGACGGGGGCCCGCACAAGCGGTGGAGCATGTGGTTTAATTCGAAGCAACGCGCAGAACCTTACCAACCCTTGACATCCTGATCGCGGTTACCAGAGATGGTTTCCTTCAGTTCGGCTGGATCAGTGACAGGTGCTGCATGGCTGTCGTCAGCTCGTGTCGTGAGATGTTCGGTTAAGTCCGGCAACGAGCGCAACCCACACCCTTAGTTGCCAGCAGTTCGGCTGGGCACTCTAGGGGAACTGCCCGTGATAAGCGGGAGGAAGGTGTGGATGACGTCAAGTCCTCATGGCCCTTACGGGTTGGGCTACACACGTGCTACAATGGCAGTGACAATGGGTTAATCCCCAAAAACTGTCTCAGTTCGGATTGGGGTCTGCAACTCGACCCCATGAAGTCGGAATCGCTAGTAATCGCGTAACAGCATGACGCGGTGAATACGTTCCCGGGCCTTGTACACACCGCCCGTCACACCATGGGAGTTGGGTTTACCCGAAGACGGTGCGCCAACCTTTCGAGGAGGCAGCCGGCCACGGTGAGCTCAGCGACTGGGGTGAAGTCGTAACAAGGTAGCCGTAGGGGAACCTGCGGCTGGATCACCTCCTTTCTAAGGATGTTTCTGGATTTCAGGCTTGCTTGAAACGTGAAACACTTAGCAGCTACTTCGGTAGCATAAGATCAACATAGTTGATCAAACTCGGCACCAGGCCGTCCTCATATCTCTTCAGTCCAAGTTTCGCAGTGCGGAACAAACCGGGGCGTTAGCTCAGCTGGGAGAGCACCTGCTTTGCAAGCAGGGGGTCATCGGTTCGATCCCGATACGCTCCACCAGATGGGTCGGTAGCTCAGGTGGTTAGAGCGCACGCCTGATAAGCGTGAGGTCGGAGGTTCAAGTCCTCCTCGACCCACCATCATCCACGTTTGGATTGGCAAGCCGTAAGGCTTTCCTGTCCAATCGGACAAATTGACATCGTTTAGAGAGATACAAACATCAGAACTGCTGGTGTCCCGAGTGTGGGAACACCCAGGACTGGACCTCCGGAATTCGCCTTTCCTCGGCGACCCGGGTGCAAGGATCAGTCCATGAGAGGCAGTTTTGTCCAAGTCAAGTACACTAACCAATACTCCACCACGAACCAGGGTGGAGTGGGAAAGTACGACTTTTGATCCAGTCGCTCCTTCGGGAGCAGGAAGCGGGCTCCGCTTGGGCCTTGCTTTTTCTGGATCAAATCAAGCGCGAGAAGGGCGTTTGGTGGATGCCTTGGCAGTAAGAGGCGATGAAGGACGTGATACTCTGCGATAAGCGTTGGTGAGCCGAGAATAGGCTTTGACCCAGCGATCTCCGAATGGGGCAACCCACCTGACAGTTCGTTATAATTTGCTTCGGCAATTTATAATGGGCTGAAACAGGTACTTAATTCCTGAATACATAGGGTTTTAAGAGCAAACCTGGGGAACTGAAACATCTAAGTACCCAGAGGAAAGGAAATCAATTGATACTCCCCTAGTAGCGGCGAGCGAACGGGGACCAGCCAAGCCATGAATGTGACTAGAATGAGATGGAAAGCTCAGCCATAGCGGGTGACAGCCCCGTATAGGAAGCACGATTGGATGTATTAAGTAGGGCGGGACACGTGAAATCCTGTCTGAAGATCGGGGGACCACCCTCGAAGGCTAAGTACTCCTTACTGACCGATAGCGAACCAGTACCGTGAGGGAAAGGTGAAAAGCACCCCGACGAGGGGAGTGAAACAGTTTCTGAAACCGGACGCCTACAAGCAGTCGGAGGAGCCTTGAGCTCTGACGGCGTACCTTTTGTATAATGGGTCATCGACTTGGTCTCACATGCAAGCTTAAGCCGTTAGGTGTAGGCGCAGCGAAAGCGAGTCTTAATAGGGCGAATGAGTATGTGGGATCAGACCCGAAACCGAGTGATCTAGGCATGGCCAGGTTGAAGGTGAGGTAACACTCACTGGAGGACCGAACCCACATCTGTTGAAAAAGATCGGGATGAGCTGTGCCTAGGGGTGAAAGGCCAATCAAACTCGGAGATAGCTGGTTCTCCGCGAAAACTATTTAGGTAGTGCGTCATCCGAATACCCCGGGGGGTAGAGCACTGGATGGGTAATGGGGCCCCACAGGCTTACTGATCCTAACCAAACTCCGAATACCCGGAAGTACTAGATGGCAGACACACGGCGGGTGCTAACGTCCGTCGTGGAGAGGGAAACAACCCTGACCTACAGCTAAGGCCCCTAATTCATGGCTAAGTGGGAAAGCAGGTGGGACGACCAAAACAACCAGGAGGTTGGCTTAGAAGCAGCCATCCTTTAAAGATAGCGTAACAGCTCACTGGTCTAGATAAGTTGTCCTGCGGCGAAGATGTAACGGGGCTCAAGCCATGAGCCGAAGCTTAGGATGCAGCAATGCATGGTAGCGGAGCGTAGTGTGACATAACTCCACGCCTTTTCTACATCCTTCGGGGTGTATTGAAGGCTCGGAGTTTTCTGTGAAGCCGGCCTGTGAGGGATCCGGTGGAGAGATCACTAGCGAGAATGATGACATGAGTAGCGACAAACAGGGTGAGAGACCCTGTCGCCGAAAGTCCAAGGGTTCCTGCTTAAAGCTAATCTGAGCAGGGTAAGCCGGCCCCTAAGGCGAGGCAGAAATGCGTAGCCGATGGGAACCACGTTAATATTCGTGGGCCAGGAAGATGTGACGGATCCCGAAGGTAGTTCATCCTTATCGGATTGAATGGGCTGCTTAGGGGTTCCAGGAAATAGCCTTCCATCAGACCGTACCCTAAACCGACACAGGTGGACTGGTAGAGAATACCAAGGCGCTTGAGAGAACGATGTTGAAGGAACTCGGCAAAATACCTCCGTAAGTTCGCGAGAAGGAGGCCCGGGTTCAAGGCAACTTGGATCCGGGGGCACAAACCAGGGGGTGGCGACTGTTTACTAAAAACACAGGGCTCTGCGAAGTCGCAAGACGACGTATAGGGTCTGACGCCTGCCCGGTGCCTGAAGGTTAAAAGGAGAGGTGAGAGCCTTGAATTGAAGCCCAGGTAAACGGCGGCCGTAACTATAACGGTCCTAAGGTAGCGAAATTCCTTGTCGGGTAAGTTCCGACCTGCACGAATGGCGTAACGACTTCCCCGCTGTCTCCAACATCGACTCAGCGAAATTGAATTGCCTGTCAAGATGCAGGCTTCCCGCGGTTAGACGGAAAGACCCCGTGCACCTTTACTACAGCTTCACACTGGCATCAGGCACAGCATGTGCAGAATAGGCGGTAGACTTTGAAGCAGGGACGCTAGTTCCTGTGGAGTCTCCTTTGAGATACCGCCCTTGCTCTGCTTGATGTCTAACCGCGGTCCGTTATCCGGATCCGGGACCCTGTGTGGCGGGTAGTTTGACTGGGGCGGTCGCCTCCCAAAGAGTAACGGAGGCGCGCGAAGGTTGGCTCAGAGCGGTCGGAAATCGCTCGTTGAGTGCAATGGCATAAGCCAGCCTGACTGCGAGACTGACAAGTCGAGCAGAGTCGAAAGACGGCCATAGTGATCCGGTGGTCCCGAGTGGAAGGGCCATCGCTCAACGGATAAAAGGTACGCCGGGGATAACAGGCTGATGGTGCCCAAGAGTCCATATCGACGGCACCGTTTGGCACCTCGATGTCGGCTCATCTCATCCTGGGGCTGGAGCATGTCCCAAGGGTACGGCTGTTCGCCGTTTAAAGAGGTACGTGAGCTGGGTTTAGAACGTCGTGAGACAGTTCGGTCCCTATCTGCCGTGGGTGTAGGATACTTGAGAGGAGTTGCCCCTAGTACGAGAGGACCGGGGTGAACGATCCACTGGTGGACCAGTTGTCGTGCCAACGGCAGTGCTGGGTAGCTATGATCGGAAAGGATAACCGCTGAAGGCATCTAAGCGGGAAGCCCCCCTCAAAACAAGGTATCCCTGAGGGCCGTGGTAGACCACCACGTCGATAGGCCGGAGATGTAAGCGCAGCAATGCGTTCAGTTGACCGGTACTAATTGCCCGATAGGCTTGATTTGATCCAGTAACAGCAAGGCCGTTACTGATCGAAAGCCGTACTACACCACAATGCGTGCTTGGCTTGGACGATGATGATTTCTTTCTCGGTTTGGTGGTCATAGCGCGAGCAAAACACCCAGCTCCATCCCGAACCTGGCCGTTAAGTGCCGTAGCGCCGATGGTACTGCGTCTTAAGACGTGGGAGAGTAGGTCGCCGCCAAACCTAGTAAGAAATCATCCGCCGTATCTCTCAAAACGATGACCAGCGCGAAAGTTCGAACGCAGCAATCGCGCACATAAGTGTCGCGGGGTGGAGCAGCCCGGTAGCTCGTCAGGCTCATAACCTGAAGGTCGTAGGTTCAAATCCTACCCCCGCAACCAACATCACGGCCCGCCTTTGGCGGGTTTTTTTGTGTCTGGCGCTTGTGTGTAGTTTTCCTAACAAGATCATTAAGTTTTCGAGTTTGCTCCGATCTGGGCCAATGGCTAGGAACGGGCGCGGGTTTTTGACCCGTCCGTTGAGGAGGAAGCCGGGCATGAACATTCAGAATTCGACCGAAACTGCCGTCGACATGCGGCGGATGGCGCATGCGATCCGCTTCCTTTCGATGGATGCCATCGTACGGGCGGGCGAAGGCCACCCTGGAACGCCTTTGGGTGGCGCCGATATCGCAACGGCCCTGTTCACCCGCCACCTCAAGTTTGATGCCGCCAACCCAACATGGCCGGACCGCGACCGCTTTGTGCACTCAGCTGGTCACGGCTCGATGCTGCTCTATTCGCTTCTTTGCCTCTGTGGCTATGAGAAGATCGACATGGAGCAGGTGAAAAACTTCCGTGTTCTTGGCTCTCACACCGCGGGCCACCCGGAGTATGATCCGGAGGCCGGGATCGAAACCACCACGGGGCCGCTGGGGCAGGGCATTGCGAATGCTGTTGGGATGGCGGTTGCCGAGCGCATTCTGAACGCCAAGTTCGGCGATGGGATCGTTGACCATTACACCTATGCCTACACCGGCGATGGGTGCCTGATGGAAGGGATCGCAGCCGAAGTCATCGCTATCGCGGGGCACCTGAAGTTGGGCAAGCTGATTTTCCTATGGGATGACAATAGGATGACCGATGACGGGCCGACCGATCAGGCGGTGTCGGAAGATCAGGTGACCCGGTTTGAAAACAATGGATGGCATGTGCAAGAGGTGGACGGGCACGACCCGGAGGCGGTTTCGAACGCAATCGCCAAGGCGAAATCCGATGACCGGCCCAGCATGATCGCTTGCCGCACCCTGATCGGTTACGGCATTCCCCGGATCCAAAACGATCGCGCCGCACACGGGGGCAAGATCACCACGGATGACACCGACGCCGCGCGCGAGAAACTGGACTGGCCCCTTGCGCCGTTTGAATTGCCTAGAGAGGTAGAAGCCGCTTGGCGAGAGGCTGGAGCGCGTGGCGCATCGGAGAGGGAAGCCTGGCAAGCGCGGGTTGATGCCCTGCCACCGGAGACCCGCGCCGAATGGAACAGGTTGATGGCCGGTGAGCTGCCGAGCGGATGGCAGACGGCCCTCGCGAGGAAGAAGGAAGAACTGGCCAGCGCAGGAGACTTGCCCGGCATTCGCGCCTCGGGCGAGATGGTCGAAGCTATGGCAGAGGCTCTCCCAGAGCTCATTTCCGGTGCGCCCGACCTTGAAGCCGCCACACAACACAAACGCCAGCTTGCGCCCTTCACCGCCAACGATCGTTCCGGCCGCTACATCCATTACGGCGTCCGCGAGCACGCGATGGGCGCGATGATGAACGGGATGACGGTGCACGGCGGGATCGTGGCCATGGGCACCACTTTCCTCGTCTTTTCAGACTACATGCGCCACACCCTTCGGATGGCCGCATTGATGCGTATTCCGGGGCTTTTCATCTTCAGCCACGATTCCATCGGGATCGGCAAAAACGGCCCAACGCATCAGCCTGTCGAGTATCTCGCCTCGCTTCGGGCCTACCCGAATCTGTGGACAATCCGACCGGCGGATGCGGTTGAAATGGCCGAGGCTTGGGAGTTGGGGCTCACTCATGCTGATGGCCCAACCTCCATTATCTGCTCTCGCCAACCGCTCTCGGTTGTGCGGCCAGATGCCGGTAAGGAAAACCGGTCTGCCAAAGGGGCTTACGTTCTGGCGGAGGCAAACGGGCCGCGCCGGGCGACAATTTTGGCAACTGGCTCCGAGGTGGCAATCGCTCTTGCCGCGCGTGATCAGCTGGCCGCGCAGGGCGTTGAGGTGGCGGTGGTTTCGATGCCTTGCTGGGAGCTGTTTGAGGCCCAGCCCAAGGCCTACCGCGATGAGGTGCTTGGGCGGGCGCCCCGCGTTGCCGTGGAAGCGGCCGTGCGCTTTGGCTGGGATCGCTACATCGGCGCGGACGGGGCGTTTATCGGGATGGAAGGTTTTGGGGCATCGGGTGACTTCCCTGATCTCTATCGCCACTTTGACATCACGGCGGAAGCCGTGGCCGAGGCCGTTCGGATGAGCATCTGACACGAAAAAGGGCCGCAGCGTTGCCGCTACGGCCCGAATTTCAAACTTGGCTCAGGATCACTCGGTGTATTCAGCGATCTTGGCGCGGGCTTCGTCGATCAGCGCCTGACCGTCGATGCCCTTGGCCTCCATGTCCTTCACCCACTCTTCGTAGATCGGCTCGGCAAGCTCACGCCATTCAGCGGTGGCCTCCTCGTCGAGGGTGATGATGTTGTTGCCAAGGTCTTCGGCGATCTTGCGCGACGGGGCATCGGAGGCCTCCATCGTGTCGCCTGCGAACATGGAGAATTCGAGGCCGGAGTTGTCGTCGATCACCTTCTTGAGGTCGTCGGGCAGGCTCTCGTACTTGTCCTTGTTCATGGCCAGCACGAAGGTGAGCGTGTAGAGCGACACATCCTTGAACTCGGTGTGGTTTTCAACCAGCTCGGCCACCTTGAGCGAGGCCGTCACCTCCCACGGGATGGTGGTGCCGTCGATCACGCCTTTGGACAGCGCCTCCGACACGGCCGGAACGGGCAGGCCAACGGGCGTTGCGCCGAGCTTTTCGAGCAGGATGTTCACGGTGCGAGAGCCGCCGCGAATTTTCATGCCGTCGAGGTCGGCGGGCACTTCAATTGGATCCTTGGTGTGGAACAGGCCCGGGCCGTGCACCCAAGTGCCAAGGATGTGGAGATCCTTGAACTCGGTGTCGCGCATGTGGTCCTCAAACATTTCCCAATAGGCGCGGCTGGCCGCTTTGGCCGTTGTCACCATGAAGGGCAGCTCGAAGACCTCGGTGCGCGGATAGCGGCCGGGCGTGTAGCCTACCACCGTCCAGACAATATCGGCCGATCCGTCGATGGCTTGGTCCATCAGCTCGGGCGGCTTGCCGCCAAGCTGCATCGAGGGATAGTGCTCTACCTTGATGCGCCCGTCCGACTGCTCCATGACATCGGCGGCCCATTTGTCGAGCACCAGCTTGGGCACGTTGGCCTGCGGTGGCAGGAACTGGTGCATCCGGAGTGTTACCTCCTGCGCCAATGCACTCGTGGCGCCGAAAGCGGCAAGGGCAACGCCGCCCATGGCCCCCAAAATCGTTCTGCGATCCATCCTCTAACTCCTCCCGTTAACCTGATGGTTTTTGCATTATAGTGCCGAGTTTGCCGTATATCACACCTTCGCGCCAGCAATAAAATCGACGATCTCAGCGATCATCGCAAAAAAAACGCCCCGCTCTGAGGCGGGGCGCTTTCGATCATGTGGTGTGTTTTACTTGCTGTATTCGTCGATCTTGGCGCGGGCCTGATCAATGAGCGCCTGCCCGTCGATCCCCTTGCTCTCCATATCGGCCACCCATTCTTCGTAGATGGGCTGGGCGAGCTCTTTCCACTCTTCGGTGCCCTCGGCGTCGATGGTGATGATGTTGTTGCCGAGATCCTCGGCAATCTTCAGGCCGGGCGCATCGAGCTCGTCCATCATCTTGCCGGCCCAGGCCGAAAATTCTGCGCCGGAATTGGCGTCCAGCGCGGCTTTGGCCTCGTCCGGCAGGCTCTCGTATTTGTCCTTGTTCATGGCCAGCACGAAGCCAAGAACATAGAGGGAGTTTCCGGTGAACTCGGTGTGGTTGGTCACCAGTTCCGAGCTTTTCACGGCGGTGGTCACTTCCCACGGGATGGTGGTGCCGTCGATCACGCCCTTGGAGAGGGCTTCAGACACAGCCGGAACCGGCATGCCAACGGCGGTTGCGCCGAGCTTTTCAACGAGGTTGGTCACCAGCCGCGAGCCGCCGCGAATTTTCATGCCCTGAAGATCTTCGGGGGTCTCCACAGGGTCTTTGGTGTGGATCAGGCCGGGGCCGTGGACCCATGTGCCGATGATGTGCAGGTCTTTGAACTCGGTGTCCTTCATGTGTTCGTCGAACATGTCCCAGAAGGCCATCGACGTGGCTTCAGCCGTGGTGGCCATGAAGGGCAGCTCAAACACCTCGGAGCGCGGATACCGGCCCGGGGTGTAGCCGATCACCGTCCAGACGATATCGGCAACGCCGTCTTTGGCTTGGTCCATCAGCTCCGGCGGGGTGCCGCCAAGTTGCATGGAGGGGAAGTGCTTGATGGTGAGCGAGCCATTCGATTCTTCTGCAACCTTGGCAGCCCAAGGCTCGAGAATCTGCGAAGGCACGGCGGCTTGCGGCGGCAGCATTTGGTGCAGGTTCAGCGTTTCCTGAGCCTGGGCCTGAGCGCTGAAGCCAGCGGTTGCGAGGGCCGCAGCGCCTGCAATGTTGAGGAATTGGCGACGTGTTTTCATTTTATCCTCCCAGAGACATGAAAACTTGAGATCGGTGCTGATCGTGGCATAGAGCCTGCCTGCGGGCCATGAGATATTGCGCCGCGTCAATCAAATTTTTCTTGAGCCCCAAAGAGAAACGCCCCGCCGGGAGGGCGGGGCGCAAACGTTTTCTTATTGCCGGTGGCGGTTAGCTTGCCGCTGCGACGGCCCGTTTGGTAAGCACGCCGATCAGATGCGCGCGATACTCGGCAGTGCCGTGCAGGTCGTTGATGAGACCGTCGGCAGAGTGGGTGAGGCCGGACACCGCATCGGCAGAGAAGTTGCCCGCGAGCGCCTCCTCGGCCTCGGCCCAGCGAAACACGCCATCTTCACCCGCGCCGGTCACGGCCACGCCAACGCGGTCGCCGTATTTGGCCACAAAGACACCAACGAGCGGAAAGCGCGAAGCCGGCTGTTCGAACTTCTGGTAGTCCGAGGCTTGCGGAACCGGGAAATCGATACCGGTGATGATCTCCCCCTCTCCGAGCGTTGTGGTGAACAGCCCGTCGAAGAAGTCATCCGCCGCAATCTCGCGGCTGTTGGTGCGGATGGTCGCGCCGGTGGCCATGCAGGCCGAGGGGTAGCAGGCCGCCGGGTCGTTGTTGGCGAGGCTGCCGCCGATGGTGCCACGGTTGCGCACCGCCGGATCGCCGATGAGCGAGGCCAGCTTGGAGAGGCCAGCAAAGCTGCCCTTGGCTTCCTTGGCCACGGTCCCGTGGGTGGTGCCGCCGCCGATCTTCATCGTGCCGCCATCCGACGACACGCCTTTCATCTCGGCGATACCGGTGAGAGACACCAGCTTTTCGGGCATGTTGAGGCGCTGCTTGAGCGTGGGGATCAGGGTTTGCCCGCCGCCAAGTGCCTGCGCCCCTTCACTCGACAGGGCCGCAACGGCCTCGTCGATGGTGGAGGGCTTTTCGAAGTCGAAGTCATACATGTTCGTGTCTCCTCAACCGTTCATCGCGGCCCAGACCCGGGCGGGCGAGAGCGGCATGTCGATATGTTTCACATCCTTTCCGGCGCGCTGCAATGCATCGCAGACGGCGTTGACCAGTGCAGGCGGGGAGCCGATGGCCCCGGCCTCGCCGCAGCCCTTCACCCCAAGCGGGTTGTGGGTGCAGGGGGTCTGGCAGGAGTGATCCACGATGAAGTTTGGCAGGTCGGCCGCACGGGGCATGGCATAATCCATGTAAGAGCCCGAAAGCAGCTGGCCGTCATCGTCGTAGGCGCAGTTTTCGAGCATGGCCTGCCCGATGCCTTGGGCGATGCCGCCATGCACCTGGCCTTCAACGATCATCGGGTTGACCACGTTGCCGAAGTCATCCGCTGCCGCGAAGGCCAGCACTTCCACCTTGCCGGTGTCCGGGTCCACTTCGACCTCGCAGCTGTAAGCGCCGGAGGGGTAGGTGAAGTTGGACGGATCGTAGAAGGCGGTTTCTTCCAAACCCGGCTCGATGTCTTCGAGCGGGTAGTTGTGGGGCACGTAGGCCGCGAGGGTCACATCGCCCCAGGCCACCGATTTGTCGGTGCCTGCCACGGTGAAGGCACCGTCCTTCAACTCGATGTCGCCCTCGGAGGCTTCCATCAGGTGCGCCGCGATCTTCTTCGCCTTGGCGATGATCTTCTCGGTTGCACGCACCATGGCCGAGCCACCTACCGCAAGGGAGCGGGAGCCATAGGTGCCCATGCCCATCGGGGTGTTCGCGGTGTCACCGTGAACGATCTCGATCTGGCTGGCGTCGATTCCGATCATGTCGGCCACCACCTGCGGGAAGGCGGTTTCATGGCCCTGCCCGTGGCTGTGCGAGCCGGTCATCACCGAGATCGAGCCGGTCGCGTTTACCCGCACCGTCGCGCTCTCATAGAGACCCGCCCGGGCACCGAGCTGGCCGACGAGGTTGGATGGCGCGATGCCGCAGGCCTCGATGTAGCAGTTCACGCCCAGCCCGCGCAGCTTGCCGCGTGCCTTGCTCTCGGCGGCGCGCGCCTCGAACCCGGCGAAGTCGGCCACCTCGATGAGCTTGTCCATCGTGGCGTGGTAGTCGCCGGTGTCATACTCCACCGCAACCGGCGTGGCGTAGGGGAACTCGGTGATGAAGTTCTTCCGCCGCAGGTCGATCGGGTCCATCCCGATCTCGCGGGCGGCTTTGTCGATCACGCGCTCCAGCTGGTAGGTTGCCTCGGGGCGGCCTGCGCCGCGATAGGCGTCAACCGGCACCGTGTTGGTGAAGACGGCCTTCACGTTCACGTAGATCAGCGGCGTCTTGTAGTTGCCGGCCATCAGCGTGCCATGCAGCCACGTGGGCACCGAAGGCGCGAAGGTGGAGAGATAGGCCCCCATGTTCGCGTAGGTCTCGGTGCGCAGGGCGGTAAAGTTGCCCTCTGCGTCCATCGCCAGCTCGATCTTGGTCACGTGGTCGCGGCCATGAGCGTCGGAGATGAAGGCCTCGGAGCGCGAGCAGGTCCACTTCACCGGGCGCTTCACTTCCTTGGCGGCGAAGGTGCAGAAGGCCTCTTCGGCGTAGTGGAAGATCTTGGTGCCGAAGCCACCGCCCACATCGGGCGCAACCACCCGCAGCTTGTGCTCGGGGATGCCCAGCACGAAGGCGCCCATCAGCAGGCGAATGACATGCGGGTTTTGCGAGGTGGTGTAGAGCGTGTGATCGCCGGTCGCATCGTTGAAGTCGCCCACGGCCACGCGGGGCTCCATCGGGTTGGCGACGAGGCGGTTGTTCTTCAGCTCCAGCGTGGTGACGTGATGGGCGGATTTGATCGCCTGATCCACCGCGTCGCGGTTGTCTTCCACGAAGCCCCAATCATAGCAGAGGTTGCTCGTCAGGTCGTCATGCACCTTGGGGGCGCCATCCTGCACGGCGGCTTTCATGTCGATCACGGCCGGAAGGTCGGTGATGTCGACATCAATCGCCTCTGCGGCGTCACGCGCCTCCTCAAGGCTTTCGGCCACGACGGCGGCAATCGGGTCGCCCACGTGCCGCACCTTGCCTTGGGCCAGCACCGGGTGGGGCGGCTCTTGCATCACCTCGCCGTGCCGATCGGTCACCTGCCAGCCGCAGGGCAGCCCGCCGATGCCTTCGAAGTCCTTGCCGGTGAAGATGCGCACAACGCCGGGCATCCCTTCTGCGGCAGAGGTGTCGACCCCGTTGATCCGTCCATGCGCCACGTCGGAACGCAGGAAGTAAACGTAGGCCTGTCCATAGATGTTGATGTCGTCGGTGTACTTGCCTTTGCCGGTCAAGAACCGCACGTCTTCGCGCCGCTTGGTGCTGGCGCCAATGCCACCGTCTTTGGGCATCTTATCTCCTCCCCTTGGGATTGGTGGGCGTGGCCCACTCTAAAGCGTGTCCGGCCCGCAGAATGGGGGCCGGGAAGGCTCACTCGGCGGCAACCGCGCTCACGTCCTGCCCGCTGGCTGCCATGATCGCCTTGACGATGTTGTGGTAGCCGGTGCAGCGGCAGATGTTGCCCTGCAGGTAGTTGCGGACTTCCTGCTCGGTCGGCTTCGGGTTGTCCTTGAGCAGAGCCGCGGCGGACATCACCATGCCCGGAGTGCAAAAGCCGCACTGTAGGCCGTGGTAGTCCTGAAACGCCTGCTGAATGGCGTTGAGCGAGCCGTCGGCATTGGCCTGGCCTTCGATCGTGCTCACCTCGGCACCATCGGCCTCTTGGGCAAACATGGTGCAGGCCTTAACCGCCTCGCCGTTCACATGAACAACACAGGCCCCGCATTGGCTGGTGTCACAGCCCACGTGGGTGCCGGTGAGTTTCAATTCTTCTCGCAAGAACGAAACGAGGAGGGTCCGCCCCTCCGCTTCGCCGGTCCGGGCTTTCCCGTTGACCGTCATGGTTACCGTTGCCATTGCAATCCTCCCTATGTGGTTATCCTGGCGTTTTGTGCTGGGTCGGGGAGGGTCAGCTGCCGGTCAGGCGCTTGAGCCACCCTTTCTTTTCTGTCTCTGCATCTTCGGCGGGGTCTTCCTCGCCCTCGGGCGGACCCTCGATGGCCGTCTGGAAATTTTGAAAGAACTGGTCGGCCATCTTCTTGGCGAAGCCGTCGATGATGCGCGAGCCGAGCTGGGCAAGTTTGCCGCCCACCTTGGCTTCCACCTTATAGGTCAGCTCCGTGCCCTCGGGCACTTCCTTGAGCTCCACATCAGCGCCGCCCTTGGCAAAGCCTGCCGCGCCGCCCTTGCCTTCACCGCTGATGGTGACGCTGTGGGGCTCGTTCATGTCCGTAAGCGTGACCGCTCCTTTGAACGTGGCCTTCACCGGGCCAACCTTTTGCACCACGGTCGCTTCGAAGCCCTCTTCTGGAGAGCCTGACATTTCGGTGCAGCCCGGCACGCAGGCCTTGAGCACATCGGCATCCAGCAGCCCGTTCCAGACGGTTTGCGGATCGGCTTTTATTACACGGCTGTCGCTGAGTTCCATGAATCACCTCCCTCAATTGATGAAGACCCTAGGAAGCGCGAGGGGCCGCGCCTATTCGACCAAAGGCTTGGTTGGGGCCCATCGGGTTTTGTCGGGTGCGAGTGTCACCCGCCCCCGACCAATTGGCAAGTGACTGAGCAATCTTCGGCGGATAGTCTTGCCACATGGAACAGATCGACCGTGATATCCCTTCAGGCGCGTTCACCGGCTGGGCGCTGGTGGTAGATGACCACCCGCTGTTTTGCGATGCGCTCGAACTGACGCTCACAAGTGTTGCCGCCTTTCGGCAGGTGCGCACCTGCGACCGGTTGGAAACCGCGCTGACAATGCTGGGCGAGGCGCTGCCTGATCTGGTGGTGCTGGATCTCAATCTGCCGGATGTGTCTGGCCTCGACGGTCTGATCCGCCTCAAAGCCGCCGCGCGGGGTGTTCCGGTTCTTGTTGCCTCCTCGATGGCTGAAAATCAGGTGATCTCGGCCGCGCTCAAGGCTGGTGCGGCGGGGTTTGTGCCCAAGCACAGCCCGCGCAGCACCTTTCGCGAGGCGCTCGCCGCGGTTGCGCGCGGCGAAACCTACATGCCGGATGATTTTGTTGAGGCGGAGGGCAAGGAGGGCGATGCGGGCGATGCCGTTGAGCGGCTTTCCACCCTGACGGCGCAGCAAGCGCGCATCCTTCAGCTGATCTGCCAAGGCAAGCTGAACAAGCAGATCGCCTTCGATCTTGCCATCGCCGAGACCACGGTTAAGGCGCATGTCACCGCGATCATGCGCAAGCTCGGCGTGCAGAGCCGCACGCAGGCGGTGCTTGTGGCCGGGCAGGCCCGTTTTTCAGCCGTATTGCCAAGCGCGCCTGTCTCCTCCTAACTTGTGCCGCCACTGGCGCTTTCGGATGCGCCCCGGTGGCACGTGGGAGGAGCCCCTGTGACACTGACCAAAGACGGCCAAAGGCACCAAGCCTTGCTGCATCTCGGCCCGCAGGTCGCAGAAGCCTTCGCGACAGATCCCGACCCTCTCGCCGTGCTCGCAGAAGAACTGGGCCCCGGCCCGTTTTCGCTCGTTTGTCTCTTCGTCAGCCCGGTGGGCGACTTTTCGGAACTGGTCACCGCGGCCTCGGCGCGGTTTGGAGAGGCGCAGGTGATGGCCTGCACAACAGCGGGTGAGATCGGGCGCGCCGGATATGTTGAAGAGCGCGTGGTGGCCGTCGGCTTTCCGGCGGAGACGTTTTCTACCGCCGCCGTCATGATCCGCGAGTTGAGCAGCCGGGATGCGCAGGCCTTTGGAGACAGGCTGGTGCGGGAGCGGCTCACCCTTTCGGAGCAGGCCCCGGACCGCCCCAATGCGTTTGCTTTCTTGCTGGTCGATGGGCTCTCACTGAAAGAAGACATTTTGGCCGCCGCGCTCTCCCCCGCGCTGGGCGGGATGCCGATGTTTGGTGGCTCTGCGGGCGATGGGGTGGATTTTGCCCGCACCCGCGTCGCCCTCAATGCCGAGGTGGCTCAGGATGCCGCCGTTTTGGCGCTGGTCCGCACGGCCCTGCCGATCCGGGTTTTCTCTATCAATCACCTCTTGCCGACCGAGGAGCGTATGGTGGTGACCGAGGCGGACCCGACCGCGAGGATCGTGAAGGCCATCAACGCCGAGCCTGCGGCGCGGGAGTATGCGCGGATTGTCGGCAAGGACCCTGACCAGCTTGATACCTTTACCTTCGCTGCCCACCCCGTGGTCGTCCGTATCGGGGGGGAGCACCATGTCAGGGCAATTCAACGGGTGACGGACGCGGGTGAGTTGCAGTTCTTTTCCGCCATCGACGAGGGCATGGTTCTGACCGTGGCCCACAAGCAGGATATTGTCAGCCATCTGGAAGAAGAGCTTTCGGCCCTTGCCCGCGAGGAGGCGCCCCTTTCGATCCTCGGGTGCGATTGCCTGTTGCGGCGTATGGAGGCCGAGCAGGCGCAGGCGGTGCGGGGCCTGTCAGACACGCTGTCACGGCATAAGGTCTCGGGTTTTTCCACCTATGGTGAGCAGTTCGGGCCATTGCATGTGAACCAGACAATGACCGGCGTTGCGTTCTACCCGCCCGAGGAGGCGGTGTAGGGGATGCTGGTCAACCCTGAAGACAGTCTTGAGCGGCAGAACGAGAAGTTGTTGCAGATCGCCGAGTCGCTCATGCGCCGGGTTGAGCAGAAAAACGAAGAGAGCGGCCTTGCCTATGCCCAGTTTGAACGGGCCGCGCTGCTGGAAGCACAGGTGCGCGAGCGCACGGAGCAATTGGAGCGGGCGCTGGACCTCTTGCAGGATTCAAATGCCAGCCTCGCCCGCGCCAATAGCTCCGCCGAAGAGGCCCGCTCCAACCTTGCCGATGCGATCGAGACGGTGGCCGAGGGCTTTGCGCTCTTTGATGCCTCCGAAAAGCTGGTGCTCGCCAACAGCCGCTTTTGCAAAGCCCTGTCGGACATCAAGCCAAAGCTCACCGAGGGGCTCAGCTTTGCCGATTACGTGCGGCTTGTATCCGAGAGCCGCGCTATCTCGCTGCCAAAAGGCGAAGACCCCGGCGATTGGGCCGCCCGCCGGATGCGCCGCCACCGTGATGCGCATTCGGTGTTCAATGTCTCGCTGGTGCGCGACCGCTGGCTTCAGGTCTCCGAGCATCGCACCGCCTCTGGTGGCACGGTCATCCTGCAAACTGACGTCACCTCGATTTTCCGCGCCGAGCGGCGTGAACGAGAGCGGCTGCAGCACGGTCATGCCCAGATGCTGCAGGCCACGCTCGACCATTTGACCCAAGGCGTTGCCATCTTTGACGCCAACGCCCGGCTTGTCGGGTGGAATGACCGATTGGGTGAGCTCTTCGATATCGGCCTGCCGGAAGAGGTGCTGGGCGCAGACTTCATCGAGATCAGCCGCCAATTGGGCACGCAAGCCGGGTTTTCTGACGGGCTGACGCTTGAAACCCTTGTGGATTGGGCGGCCCGGCGCAGCGGGCGCGCGCCCTTGAGCTTTGAGGTGACAACAGCGGGCGAGCGGGTATTGCAGGGGTTCGCGCAGGAAATGCCCGACCGGGGCTTTGTGGTGTCCTTCACCGATATCACCGCCGAGCGACAGGCGGCCAAGGACTTGAAAGACATCAACGAATTGCTCGAACAGCGGGTGGAAGAGCGCACATTGGAGCTGGAGGACGCCCTCACCGAGGCGGAGCGCGCCAACACCTCCAAATCGCGCTTTGTTGCGGCGGCCAGCCATGACCTGATGCAGCCCCTTTCTGCCGCCAAGCTGTTCCTGTCGTCGCTGGCCGAGGCCGCGGGGGGTGGGGCCCCGGCGGAACTGGCCGACAAGACGGCGCAGGCCTTGGTCAACGTGGAAGAGATCATCACCGCGCTTCTGGATATCTCCAAGCTGGACCTTGGGCAGGCGAGTTTTGAGGTGCAGCCCGTGCCTCTGCGCGCCATCTTCGAGCCTCTGCGCCACCAGATAGAACCGCTCGCGCGTGCCAAGGGTTTGCGCCTCAAGATCATCGACAGTGACCTTACCGTCAGGTCTGACCCGGCCTTTCTGCGGCGCATCGTGCAGAATTTGCTCTCGAACGCGGTCAATTACACTGATCGGGGGCGCGTGGTGCTGGGTGTGCGCCGCAACGGCGGCTCGGCGCGGATCGAGGTGTGGGACACGGGGCGTGGGATTGCCGAGGAGGATCAGGCGCTGGTCTTTCAGGAGTTCAAGCGGCTCGAAAATGGCGGCGGCGATGGGCTTGGCCTTGGGCTGGCCATCGTGGAGCGGGCGTGCAAGGGCCTTGGCCATCCGCTGTCGCTCTGGTCTGCGCCGATGCAGGGCAGTTGCTTTGCGCTGAATGTGCCGCTGGCCGAACGGGCCATGCCGGCCCGCGCCCGCCGGGCGCTGGAGGAGCCGGACCTGCGCGAGCGCGCGCCGCTTGTGCTGCTCGTGGAGAATGACACTGCCCTTGCCCGCGCCATTGGCATGATGATCGAGGGCTGGGGCGCGCATGTGCTTCACGCGCATAATGCCGATGAGGCGCTGGAACTGCTGGCCGAGGTGCAGCTGAAGCCGGATGCGCTTTTGCTTGATGAGCAACTGGGGCGCGGCATGTCGGGCACGGAGCTGTATTCCCTGCTCTCCGGGCGCTTTGGCAAGCTGCCTGCCCGGGTGATTTCTGCCGACCGTTCGCGCCGTCTGCGGGAGGCCTGTGCCGCGCTCGGGCTGGAGCTGCTGGGCAAGCCGATTGACCGTGAGCGGATTGGGGCATTTCTGGCACGGCTCTGATCGCCTCTTGTCAGATGCAAAAAATGGAATATATAGATGTCAACGCCAGAGACGGGCCCCTGCTGCGCGGCCCGCAGCGCATAAAACGGAGATGTCAGACCAATGGAAACCGAGTTTACACCCTATGCCTCTCTCGGCGGGGGCCTGCTGATCGGGCTTGCAGCCGTGATGCTGATGGCCACGCTCGGGCGCATCTTCGGTGCTACCGGAATCTTGGCAGGTTTCATCCAGCCAAGCAGCCCCTCGGAGTTTTCGTGGCGCGCCGCACTGCTGGCCGGAATGGTCTCCGGCCCGCTGCTCTTCCTCGCGATTACCGGCAACTGGCCCGCCATTTCTGTGCCCGTGTCCACGCCGCTCTTGGCGCTGGGCGGGGTGATTGTGGGCGTGGGCGTGACCTACGGGGCGGGCTGCACCTCTGGCCACGGCGTCTGTGGCATGGCCCGGCTCTCGCCGCGCTCGGTCGTGGCCACGCTCTCCTTCATGGTGGGCACGGCAGCCACGGTTTATGTCATCCGCCACGTGATCGGGGGCTGATCCATGAAAAAGCACATCCTGATCTACCTCATCGGCCTGATCTTCGGCCTCGGCATCTCCATTTCCGGCATGGCCAACCCGGCCAAGGTCATCAACTTTTTCGATGTTGCGGGCAGCTGGGATCCGAGCCTGATCTTCGTCATGGGCGGGGCGCTGGTTTTCACCCTTATTGGCTACCGTCTGGTGTTTCGCCGCGCGGCACCGATCTGGGCCACCGGCTTCAGCCTGCCGAACACCCGCCTGATCGACGCGCGCCTGATCGGCGGCTCGCTTGTCTTTGGCATCGGCTGGGGCATCGCTGGCTTCTGCCCCGGCGGCGCACTTCCGGCCCTCGGCACGGGCCGCATCGAGGTGTTTATCTTCGTCGCGGCGCTGGTGGCAGGTGTCCTGCTGGCCAAGACGCTGCAAAAAATAACAGCGCGAAAGAAACCCGAGGTGGCAAGGGCCTGAGCGCCCCCGCCCGAAATGGAGGTTCACATGAGCGACTACCCCATCGACATCACCGTTATCCCCGAGGTCAAAGCCTTCTTCGATGAGGCGACCAACACCATCTCCTACGTGGTGAAGGATCCGGCCAGCGAGCATTGCGCCGTGATCGACAGCGTGATGGATATCGACTACGCCGCCGGCCGCATCACCTATGACAATGCCGACGAGATCATCGCCTACGTGCGGGAGCACGGCCTCACCGTTGACTGGCTGATCGAAACCCACGTCCACGCCGACCATCTCTCCGCCGCGCCCTATATCCAGCAACAGCTGGGCGGCAAGATTGGCATCGGTGTCCACATCAAGACGGTGCAGGACACATTCGGCAAGGTGTTCAACGAGGGCACCGAGTTTCAGCGCGACGGCTCGCAGTTTGATGCGCTGTTCGAGGATGGGGATACCTACAAGATCGGCGGCCTCAACGCGGTGGCGATCTTTACCCCGGGCCACACCCCCGCCTGCATGACCCATGTCATCGGCAATGCGGCCTTCGTTGGCGACACGCTCTTCATGCCCGATGGCGGCTCGGCGCGTGCCGACTTCCCTGGCGGCGACGCAGGCGTGCTCTACGAGAGCATCATGAAAGTTCTGGCGCTCCCTGACGAGATGCGCCTGTTCATGTGCCACGATTACGGGCCGAATGGCCGCGATATCCAGTGGGAAACCACCGTGGCGGATGAGCGCGCGCACAATATCCACGTGGGCAAAGGCAAGACGAAAGAGGATTTCATCAAGTTCCGCACAGAACGCGATGCCACGCTCGACATGCCAAAGCTCATCATCCCGTCGTTGCAGGTGAACATGCGCGCGGGCGAAATCCCGACGGACAAGGACGGCAAGCCGATGCTCAAAGTCCCGCTGAACGGGCTTTGAGCCATGGTTGCGCCCAAGCCATTGGACGGCGACTTTTTCGTTGCGGGCCAGATCGCGCCTGACGATCTGGGAGGGCTCGCGGCAGCCGGGTTTCGCACCATCATCTGCAACCGCCCGGATGGCGAGGTGCCGGGGCAACCCGACGCCGCCACGCTGGATGCAGAGGCCAAGCGGCTTGGCCTCGCCTTCCATTTCTTGCCGGTCTCCGGCGCGGATGTGCGTGAAAGCCATGCCGATGCGCTGGGCGAGATCTTGAGCAGCAAACCCCCGGGCGCGGTGCTGGCCTTCTGCCGCACCGGCACGCGATCGGCCATGGTCTGGGCGCTTCGCGAAGCCCGGATGCGCCCGGCGGAGGATGTTTTGGCAAAAACGCGTGACGCAGGCTACGAGCTTGGCGCGTTTCTCGGCGCGGCGGGCTGATCTTGCTGCGCCTTGCCCGCAAGTATCTGCCGGTCTTCGACTGGGGCCGCGATTACTCGCGCGATACCCTGTCCAATGACCTGATCGCCGCGCTGATCGTCACCATCATGCTGATTCCGCAGTCGCTGGCCTATGCGCTGCTGGCCGGGTTGCCGCCCGAGGCTGGCATCTACGCCTCCATCGTCCCGATCATCCTCTATGCCATCTTCGGCACCTCGCGCGCGCTGGCCGTGGGGCCGGTGGCGGTGGTGTCGCTGATGACGGCCGCTGCCGTTGGGCAGGTGGCCGAGCAGGGCACCATGGGATACGCCACCGCCGCGCTGACCCTGGCCTTTCTTTCCGGCGGGATGCTGCTGCTGCTGGGGGTGTTCCGGCTCGGGTTTCTGGCCAATTTCCTGTCACACCCCGTTATCGCGGGGTTCATCACCGCCTCCGGCATCCTCATCGCCACCTCGCAGCTCAAGCACATCCTCGGAGTGCAGGGCGGCGGGCACACGCTTGTCGAGATGGTGGAACGCCTCATTACCCAGCTTGGACAGACGAATGTGATCACCCTTGTGGTCGGGGTCACTGCCACGGCCTTCCTGTTTTGGGTCCGCAAGGGGCTGAAGCCCGCGTTGTTGAAGGCAGGGCTCACGCCCCGGCTTGCCGACATTGCCACCAAGGCGGGTCCGGTGGCTGCCGTCGTTGTTACCACGCTCGTGACGTGGGCCTTTGGCCTGACCGAGCGTGGCGTTGCGGTGGTTGGGTCTGTGCCGCAAGCATTGCCGCCGCTGACCATGCCCGACTTTTCCACCGAGATGCTGGGTGCACTGTTCGTTCCCGCGCTGCTGATCTCGATCATCGGCTTTGTAGAGTCGATCTCGGTGGCCCAAACGCTGGCGGCCAAGAAGCGTCAGCGGATCAACCCCGATCAGGAGTTGATCGGCCTCGGCGCGGCCAACCTCGGCGCGGCCTTCACTGGCGGCTACCCGGTAACGGGCGGTTTTGCCCGGTCGGTCGTCAACTTCGATGCGGGCGCCGAGACACCGGCGGCGGGAGCCTATACTGCCGTAGGCCTCGCCATTGCCGCCGTCGCCCTCACGCCTTTGGTGTATTTTCTGCCCAAGGCCACGCTGGCGGCCACCATCATTGTTGCCGTGCTTTCACTGGTCGATTTCAAGATCCTGAAAACCTCATGGACATACAGCCGCGCCGATTTTGCTGCCGTTCTGGCCACCATCCTGCTGACGCTCGGCCTTGGTGTCGAAACCGGGGTAACGGCGGGCGTGGTGATCTCGATCGGCCTTTTTCTCTACCGCACCTCCAAGCCCCATATCGCCGAGGTGGGGCTGGTGCCGGGCACCCAGCACTTTCGCAACGTGCTGCGCCACATGGTGGAAACCTCGCCAACCCTGCTGACCATCCGGATCGACGAAAGCCTCTATTTCGCCAATGCCCGCTACCTCGAAGACTATGTTCTCGACCGCGTGGTGAAAAACCCGGAGCTGCGCGATGTGGTGTTGATGTGCTCGGCGGTGAACGAGATCGACCTTTCGGCGCTTGAATCGCTGGAGGCGCTGAATACGCGGCTCATGGGCCTCAACGTGCGTTTGCACATGTCGGAGGTGAAAGGCCCGGTCACAGACCGGCTTGGCCGCACCCACTTTCTTGAAGCCCTCTCGGGAGAGCTCTTTCTGGCGCAGTATGATGCTTATCAGGCTCTTTCAGCCAAGCCGCGCGAGGCACAGCAGAGCGGCGCGCAGGCCTGAGCCTTACCGCAACAGGATGACAGGCGCGGGGCCGATGGGCGCGGGGCCGATGCGGGTTTGGCCGTTTTTGAAGTTCAGCGGAATATCCAGCGTCTTGGGGCTGCCCGCCAGTTGGCTGGCCAGTTCCAACGCGGTGGTGATCGGCATCTCGAAATCTGCGGGCACCACGCCCGAGGCAACACCAACGGCCAGAATTTCGCGCCAGTTGGTGGCCTTCACCAGCAGCGCGCCCTCCGGCACGCCGGCCTCGTCCACATCAAGGCTGCCGGCCAGCTTCAGCTCCATCTGCCCCCATTTTGCCTCGGCCAACGTCACCTCTACATGCCGCGGCTGGGGGCGGGCACGCTCGATGGCGTAGCGGTCCCACGGGGCGGAGAAGGTGATGGTGACGTCTGCGGTGACGCTATCCAGCGTATCGGGCACCAGATCGGCGGCATTCAACTCTGCCAACAGCCGCGATGGCACCTGCCAGGCGCGTGCCGAGAAGTTCACCTGATGAACCGTCGGATCCGGAAAATCCTCGGGCAAAGTCCGCGTGGCCAGCCGGCCCTCTGTCAATCGGCTCGTCCACCCGGCGTCCGAGGTAATCTCCACCCCGTCCAGTTCAAAGCTCGACCGTTTCAGCGCGAGCGAGGTCGGCGTCAGCATCAGGCTGCCGCGAAGCCGCTCGGACGTGATGTTGAGCCGCTCATAGGGTGTTTGCAGGCTCTGGGTCTCAGGCCAGACGGCAATGACGTGGTACGGCTTGTAGCTCAGGGCAAGGCTTTGAAAGAACGGCGCATTCCATGCCCAGCCGGTCTTTGGGTCTGCCAGCTTCAGCGTGTTCAGCTCAAGGTCGAACCGGTTGGGGAAGCCTCGCACAACCACCTGCTCGGCCTCGGCCTGCCAGCCATCTGCCCGGCGCTCTTCCAGCCAGCCGCGCACGGCCTTTTCCAGCCCCCATGCGCCAACAGCCCAATACCCGCCCCAAGCGAGCACGGCCACCAGCACCACCACGATCATACGGCGCAGCATCCACGCCCCTTTCGGTTTTTGACGCGATCTGGTTTACCGGGCCGCAGATGGAAAGGCGAGGCGGATGATCCCCGATAGCAAACTTCCCAACCCGCTCTGGGTGTTCGGTTACGGCAGCCTGCTCTGGAACCCCGGGTTCGAGGTGGCCGAGCAGCGGCTGGCGCGTCTTGATGGGTATCACCGGGCCTTTTGCATGTCGTCGATCCACCACCGTGGCACCGAAGAAGAGCCGGGGCTGGTGCTGGCTCTCGATGAGGCAGAAGGCGCGTCCTGCCAAGGCGTTGCGCTGCGTGTGACGCCCGGACAGGAGCCGCAGGTTCTGGCCGATCTGCGGGAGCGCGAGCTGATCTCTTCGGCCTATTTCGAAGCGGTCGTGACGCTCCGCGCCGATGGGTTTGAGCCGTTCAATGCGCTGGCCTATGTGGTGGACCGGGATCACGTGCAATACTGCGGGGCCCTCAGCCTTGAACAGCAGGCCAAGATTATCGCCCATGCCCATGGCGGGCGTGGGCCCAATTCCGAATACCTCTTCAACACTGCCGATCATCTGGCCCAGATCGGCATAGCCGACCCGGACCTTGCCTGGCTTGCTGCCAAGCTGCGTGAGGGCGCCTGAGCCCTTTGTGATTGGCAAGAAGGGGCCGGACCCCTATCGTGAGGCCAACAAGCAAAGGGCGTTAACCCCGCTATGAGCATGACAGAGGCTGAGGCCGAGCCGCATTTTTCGCAACCCGTGCGCCAGGTGGCGCAGATGCTCATTGTCTTGGGCCTTGTGGGCGTGGGCAGTTACCTGCTGTTGCCCACCGTGATGCCGGTGATCCTTGCCAACCTCTGGCTCAACGGCACCATCGGGCTGGTTTTCGTGGTCGGTGTGTTCACCTGTTTCTGGCAGGTCTACCAATTGGTGCGCTCCGTGCATTGGCTGGAGGATTTTGCGCTCGACCGGGAGGTGGGGCCAAAGGTGCCCCGGCTGCTGGCTCCGCTGGCGGCGCTTCTGCGGTCGCGGCGCGGGCGGATGCAAATTTCTGCCACCTCATCGCGCTCGATCCTCGAATCTGTGGCCACCCGGATTGAAGAGCTGCGCGATATCACGCGCTATCTCGTCAACCTGCTGATTTTCCTCGGGCTTCTTGGCACCTTCTACGGGCTCGCCACCACCGTCCCTGCCGTTGTTGAAACGATCCGCTCCCTTGCGCCACAGGAAGGCGAGGGCGGTGTGGAGGTGTTTTCGCGCCTGATGGGCGGGCTCGAAGCGCAGCTTGGCGGGATGGGCACGGCCTTTGGCTCTTCGCTTTTGGGGCTTGCCGGTTCTCTTATTGTCGGCTTGCTGGAGCTTTTCGCCTCCCACGGTCAGAACCGCTTTTACCGTGAGTTGGAAGAGTGGCTTTCGTCCATCACCCGCGTCTCTTTCGCCGCGAATGACGGTGAGGCTTCCGACCCGTCTTCGGCTGCTGGCGTCCTTGACCACATGGCTGAGCAGATGGAAGCGATGCGCGAGATGTTCACGCAGTCCGACGTCTCCCGCGCCATGCTGGAAGACCGGATGGGCGAGGTGGCACTGGCGATGGAAAAGATCGCCGAGAACATGGCGCAGCCGCGCAATACCGACAAGCTGCTGCGGCGGATCGCAGAGGGCAACGAGGCGCTCCTCACCAAGCTCGACAATCTCGCGCCCGGCGAGGGCGGCGTTGATGCCGAGAGCCGCATGCGCCTGCGCTCGATCGACACGCAACTGCTTGCAATTCATGAAGATATCGCCGCCGGCCGGCAGGAAAGCGTCTCTGGTCTGCGCGCCGATCTTGCGGCCCTGACCCGGGTGATCCGCGACGCGACCAAGAGGCCCGGCTGATGGCCCTCTCCCGGCGCAGCGGCCAACGGTTCTCGGCCTCGATCTGGCCGGGTTTTGTGGATGCGATGACAGCACTTTTGCTGGTGCTGATGTTCGTTCTGTCGATCTTCATGATCGTGCAATTCATGCTCCGCGAAACCATCACCGGGCAGGAAAGCGAGCTGAACCAACTGAGCGAAGAGCTGGCCTCTCTGGCCGATACGCTCGGCCTTGAACGCGCCCGGGTGGAGGCCTTGCAGGGCGACATCGCGCAGCGGGATGCAACGATCTCGGCGGCGCAGGAGGATGCGGCGCGGCAGGCGGCCTTGATCGCGTCGTTGCGGGGCCAGATCGCCTCGGGGCAGGAGGCGCTCCAGGACGCACAGCAGAAGATTTCGGGCTTCGAGGCGCAGGTTGCGGCGCTGATCGTGGAGCGGGATGCCGCGCAGGAGCGGGGGGCCGGGCTGGCGCAGGATCTGGCGGAAGCAGAGGCCGCGCGGGAGGCTGTGGAGGCCGAGAAAACCTCTTTGGAACAGGCGCTTGCGTCGGCAAGAACGGAGGTTGACGCCCAAGTGGAGGCCGCGCGGCTTGCTGCGGCGCGGCGGGAGGCGCTTGAGGCGCTGGTGGCGGATCTGCAGGCAGAGAAGGTCGAGGCCGCTGCAAAGGTGGCTGGGCTGGAAGAGCAGCTGTCGGAAGAAGAGAAGGCCCGGCTGGCAGAAACTGCGGCGGCTCAGGCACTTAGGGAGCGTTTGCAGGGGGCCGAGACGGAGCTGACGGCGATGACTCTCGCGCTGGAGGCGCAGCGGAAAAAGGCCGAGGAAACGCTGACACTTCTGGCGGCAGCCGAGGCGGCGGAGGAGACGTTGAACGCGCGACTGGCAGCGGCTCTGGCGTCGATCTCGCAGTTGGAAAGCCAAGTGGAAACAGGCACTTCCGCCGCAGAAGAGGCCGCCCGGCTTTCGGGTGAGCTGGCCACAGCGAAAGCCGAGCTTGCGGCGCTGGGCGCGGCGCGGGGTGAGGCGGAGGCGGCGCGGGATGCGTTGGCGGCACGTGCGGAGGCGGCGGAGGCGGACCTTGCCGCGCTTCGGGCAGAAGTTGCTGAAAACGCGCGGGAAATCGCAGAGTTGAAAGCCGTCAAAGAGGCGCTGGAGGCGGACCTTGGGGATGCCTCGCAGGTGCGGGAAAAGCTGGCGGCGGCGCTGGCAGAGAAGCTGGCCGCAGAGGGCCGCGCAGAGGCGGCGCTGAGCGAAGTGGAGCGCAAGGATGCGCTGCTTGCTCAGGCCAATAAAGAGTTGGAAAACAGTGAGGTAGCCTCAGCCGAAGGGCAGCGAAAACTGGCGCTTTTGAACGAGCAAGTGGCCGCTCTGAGAGCGCAATTGGGGGCGCTTCAGGGGGTGATTGATGCGGCGGCGCAGAAGGACCAGGACGCGCAGGTGCAGATCGAGGCGCTGGGCGCGCAACTGAACGCCGCGCTGGCCAAGGTGGCGCAGGAAGAACGGCGGCGGGCGGAGCTGGAAGCGGCGGAGCGGGCGCGGCTGGAAGCGGCGCAGGAAGACCTTGAAAAGTATCGCTCGGAGTTCTTCGGACGGCTCCGCGACCTTGTGGGCAACACCGAGGGTGTGCGGATCGAGGGGGACAGGTTTGTCTTCTCCTCCGAGGTGCTTTTTGCCCCGGCAGAGGCGCGGCTTTCACCGGAAGGGCGGCAGGAAATTCAGAAGGTTACGCTGATCCTGCGCCGCCTCGCCGCCGAGATTCCGCCCGAGATCGACTGGGTGATTCAGGTCGATGGTCATACCGACAACCAGCCGCTCTCGGGCTTTGGCGAATACGCTGACAATTGGGAATTGAGCCAGGCGCGGGCGCTCTCGGTTGTCCGGTTCATGAGCGAGTCTCTCGGCGTTCCGCCGCAACGCTTGAGCGCGAATGGTTTTGGGGAATATCAGCCGATTGACACGGCAGACACGGCGGAGGCGCGGGCGAAGAACCGGCGGATCGAGTTGAAGCTGACAGAGCGTTGATTTGCTTTGCAGAAATGCCGTTGCGCCGCGTTGCTGCACGGCGTTAACTGCAAAAATGTCACATGCACAACCCATGCACATCCTATGCACAACCCATGCATCCGGTATTTGCGCAAAGCCGAAGAGGTTAACGCACCGGGCAGGGCGTGCGGTGTATTAGCGATGAAGTGTAGGGCGGATCAGCCCCGGATATACCGGAACACCGCAGAGGCGCCCCAGCCTGCCGCGATGGCGATGGCGAGCGAGAGCAGGCCGTAGAGCAGCGGTTGCTCATGCGCCAGCGCGTGCAGCCAGCGTTCCAGCCCGACCTTGGAGACGTGAATGGTGGTGGTGTGGCTCGACACCACGGCACCTTGGCGGGTCAGGAAGATGCGGGTGGTGTAATTGCCTTCGGTCAGGTTGGCCGGAAGGGCGACGTTGGCGCGAAAGAGCGTGTCTTTCTGGATCGTCACCCCGCCCTCCTGCACGGCGTAGTGCCCGGCGTCGGTGCGGATGCGGATGAGCGCCTCGGTGAAGTCGGCGGCGTTGCCGATGCTCGCGGGCGCGCCGACAGAGCGGATCGCGCGATCAATGGAGATGCTGTGGCGCAGGTCGGCGGTGGCGGAGATCAGGCTGTCGAGCGGATCGGTGGTGACGATCTGGTAGAAGCTGGGCGCCCGGTCAACCTCCACAGCCTCGGTATTGACCCAAACGCCCGCCTTGCGGTTTTTCTTGCGCACAACGACTGGCGTTGACGGACCGGCGACGGTGATGACAACACCCAGCTCACCGGCGGGAGACACCGGGTAGTTGCGGCGGACCGCGCCGAACACAAGGATTTCGGAGCCGTTGAAGGTGGCGTTGATGCCCACCCGGCTTTGCGAGAGGTCGGCCACCACCTCTTCGGCGGCGCCGGCGGGGGCCGCGAGGAAGAGGAGGGCGAGGAGCCAGCGCATCAGCCCGCCCCCAGCGGGGTGAGCGAGAACAGCTCGGTGGGTTGCAGCAGCAGATCGAGCGCGAGTTTGCCGCAGACCAGCAGCACCAGCCCGGCCAGGGCGATGCGTAGCTGCTCGGCCTTCATCATGGTCCCGATCCGAGTGCCGAATTGCGCGCCCACCACCCCGCCGACCAGCAGCAGCACGGCTAGCACGATATCGACCGTCTGGTTGGTGGTGGCGTGCAGCAGCGTGGTGAAGGCGGTGACGAAGATGATTTGCAGCAGCGAGGTGCCGATGACGACCTTGGTGGGCATGCCCAGCAGGTAGATCATTGCCGGAACCATGATGAAACCGCCGCCCACGCCCATGATCGCCGCCAGCACGCCGACAGAGAGGCCGACCAGCAGCGGCGGGATGACGGAGATATAGAGGCCGGAGGTGCGGAATTTCATTTTCAGGGGCAGGTTGTGCACCCAGTTGTGCTTGCGCCGTGGGGGCAGTTTGCCGCCCTTGGTGCGGCGCATCGCATTGAGGCTTTCGATGAACATCAGCGCGCCGATGATGCCAAGAAAGACGACGTAGCAGAGCGTTACCAGCAGATCGACTTGGCCGAGTTGGCGCAGGATGTTGAAAACCCAGACGCCAAGCGCCGCGCCAACGAGGCCGCCCGCCAGCAGGACAAGGCCCATTCGGACATCGACCGTCTTTCGCCTGAGGTGCGCGAGCACGCCGGAGATGGAGGAGGCGACGATTTGATTGGCGGAGGTGGCCACGGCCACGGCGGGCGGGATGCCCACGAAAAACAGCAGCGGGGTGATCAGGAAGCCACCGCCCACCCCGAACATCCCCGAGAGGATGCCCACCACGCCGCCGATGCCCAGGAGCAGGAAGGCGTTCACCGATACCTCGGCGATGGGGAGGTAGAACTGCATGGACCTCCTAGTGCGACAAACTTCTGGCGCTGTCTAGTGCCGCAGCGCAGCGTATGGCTTAGAGTGACTTCAGGAAGGCACGCAGGATCTTTTCCAGCTTGGTCGCGCCGAGGGGGGCCATGGCCTTGGTATGCTCGTGGCTGATGGCCTCGTCCGACATGCCGGCGGCCATGTTGGTGATCGTGGAGATCGCGGCGCATTTCATGCCGAGGAAGCGGCCAAGGATCACCTCGGGCACGGTCGACATGCCCACGGCGTCGGCCCCCAGCGTGCGGATGGCGCGGATTTCGGCAGGGGTTTCGAAGGAGGGGCCGGAATACCAGGCGTAGACGCCGCTTTCGAGCGGGATGTTCTGGGCCTCGGCGGCGGCCTTGAGGGCCGTTCGGAGGGCCGGGTCATAGGCGTCGCCCATAGGCACGAAGCGGGCATCGGAGGGCTCGCCGATGAGCGGGTTGAGGCCGGAGAAGTTGATGTGATCGGAGAGCAGCATCAGCTCGCCCGGAGGAATATCTGGGCGCATGGAGCCTGCGGCGTTGGTTAGCAGGAGCGTGTCGCAGCCAAGCGCCTTCAGGGTTTCGAGCGGCAGGCGCATGGCGGCGGGGTTGCCGCTTTCGTAGTAATGCGCGCGCCCGCCGAGCACCGCCACGCGCACGCCTTCCAGCGTGCCGATCACCAGCTTGGGGTTGTGCCCCGAGACGCCCGCGTGGGGGAAGCCCTCCAGCGCGGCGTAGTCGATGGCCACGCCCTTCACCTCTTCGGCAAGATGGCCGAGGCCGGAGCCGAGGATCAGCGCCAGTTTGGGCGGGGCGGAGCCTGCATCGAGTTTGATCTTGGCGGCGAGGTCAGCGCTCTTTGACATAGGGTTCGCCTCCGGCGCGGGGTGGGATGGCCTTGCCGACGAAGCCGGCGAGGATCACCACGGTGAGGATGTAAGGCAGCGACTGCATGAACTGCACGGGCAGTTGCAGCCCGAGGATCGTGATGTTCTGGAAGCGGTTGTCGATGGCGAAGAACAGGCCGAAGAGCAGGCAGGCATAGAGCGCATACCATGGCCGCCACTTGGCGAAGATCAACGCGGCCAGCGCGATGTAGCCGCGGTTGGCTGTCATGTCCTTGGTGAAGCCGGCCTGGATGGCGGTGGAGAGGTAGGCCCCGGCGATGCCGCAGAGCACGCCGCAGATGGCCACGGCGGCAAAGCGCAGGCCGACGACCGAAACGCCCGCTGTATCCACCGCCTCGGGGCTTTCGCCCACCGCGCGCAGGCGCAGGCCGAAGCGGGTGCGGAACAGGATCCACCATGTCAGCGGCACGAAGAGGAAGCCGATGTAGGTGAGGATCGGGTGGCCCGAGATCAGCTCGGAGTAGACCTGCATCAGAGGCCCGGCGTCGGCCATGTCGCGGATGCGGGTGAGGGCGCCGGGCAGGTCGATGCTGTTGAAGCGGGCCGCGCCGGTGAGCGGCTCTGTCCGTCCGCCCTGGTTGAACCAGTCCTGCGCGATGAGCACGGTGAGCCCGGCGGCGAGGAAGTTGATCGCCACGCCGGAGATCAGCTGGTTGCCCCGGAAGGTGATGGAGGCGACGCCGTGGATGGCCGAGAGCACCATGGACGAGGCGATGCCCGCCAGCAGGCCGACCCATGCCGAGCCGGAGTAGAAGGCCACCGCCGCCGAGAAGAAGGCGGCCATGAGCATTTTGCCCTCAAGGCCGATATCAAAGATCCCGGCCCGCTCGGAGAACAGCCCGGCGAGGCAGGCGAGCAGCAGGGGGATGGCGAGGCGGATGGTGCCGTCGAGAACCTGGATGATTGTCAGGAAGTCCATGGCTCTAGCTCCTCGATGTGGCGAGCTTGAAGGCGAAGAAGGCGAAGAGCACGCCCAGCGTGGCCTCCACCGAGCGCCTTGCGCGGGCGTAGGCGGCGCGGATCGGCGCGGCGGAGAGCAGCAGCGCCCATGCGGCGTGGCAGGTGAAGCTGATGAGCCATGCCCCGGCGAAGAAGGCGGCATAGACCAGCGTGCCGCCGCCTTCGGTGGCCCCGAGTGCGGCGATGGCGAGCCAGAAGACGATGGCCTTGGGATTGGTCACTTGCAGCAGGTAGCCCGCCAGCAGGAGGCGGAGCACCGAGCGGGCGGGCACCGGCCCGGTGGTGAGCGCGGGCGGGTTTGCCGCCTTGCGGAAGGCCCCGTAGGCCAGCCAGGCGAGATAGGCCGCGCCGAGGATCCGCAGGATTTGCATGGCCCATGCGGCCTCTGACAGCAGCAGGCCGACGCCGAGCATGGTGGCGAGGTTGATGGTGGTGGAGCCGAAGGCGATGCCGAGGCAGGTCACCAGCGCCGCCCCACGGCCCCGGCTCATGGAGATGCCGAGCAGCATGGCCACCGCTGGCCCGGGCGAGGAGGCGGCGACCATCAGGATGGAGAAGGCCGCGAAGAAGCCGGGCAGGAAGGGGATGAGATCGGCCATCATGCCTCCTTCACCGTGCCTTCGGGCGCATGGTCGGGCCGCTTTGGCCCCGGCGGCGGTGGCGCGGTTTCGGGCGGTTCCTTGCCCTTGCGCAGATGCAGGAAGAGCTTGGCGAGCGGCGCGCGCACCATGTTGTCGAGCGCGCCGGTGAAGAGGATCACGAGGGCTTGGATGACGACGATCAGCTCACGCGGGATCGACGTCCACAGCGCCAACTCGGCTCCGCCCTGATAGAGAAAGCCGAAGAGCACGGCGGCGAGGAACACGCCGAAGGGGTGGTTGCGCCCCATCAGCGCCACGGCAATGCCGATGAAGCCCGCGCCTTCGACGGCGTTCAGCACGAGGCGCTCCTGCTCGCCCATGGCGGTGTTGACGGCCATCAGCCCGGCGAGGCCGCCCGAGATCAGCATGGCGATCACGGTGATGCGCAGAGGCGAGATGCCCGCGTATTTGGCCGCTGTCTCGGATTGGCCAAATGCACGGATCTGGAAGCCGAGGCGGGTGCGCCAGAGCAGGAACCAGACAGCGAAACAGGCGATAATGGCGAGGAGGAAGGTGACGTTGACGGAATCGTCCCGCGCCGCCTTGAAGCCCAGATCTGTCAGCACCGAATTCAGCGTGGGCAGATCATAGGCGGCGTCAAACTTGGCCGAGGCCGGATCAGACTGGCCAGCGGGCTTGAGCGTGTTGGACAGCAGGTAGTTCAGCAGGCCCGCGGCCATGAAGTTGAACATGATCGTGGTGATCACGATATGGCTGCCCCGCGCGGCCTGAAGGTAGGCCGGGATCAGCGCCCAGAGCGCCCCGAAGGCCGCAGCCCCCAGAGAGGCGGCGACCAGCGCGATCGACCAGTGCGGAAAGGGAATGTAGAGCAGCACCAGCGCCACCCCGAGCCCGCCGACCATCGCCTGCCCCTCTCCGCCGATGTTGAACAGGCGGGCATGGAAGGCGACCGAAACGCAGAGGCCAGTGAAGATGAAGTTGGTGGCGTAATACAGCGTATAGCCCCAGCCCCGGATCGAGCCGACAGACCCGTCGATCATGATGCCGACCGCCGTGATCGGGTTTTCGCCGATGGCGAGGATCACAACCGCCGAGAGAAGCGCGGCAAGGATGAGGGAGATGAGGGGAACGAGGATCACCTCGGCCCATTTGGGCATCACGTCCATGTGGCGTTTTCCTCCTTCACCAGTTGCACGCTTTTCGCAGCGGCTTGATTGCTTCGTTCAGGCCAGCGAGGTCGAAGCCGAATTCGAGGGCACTTTCATTGTAGGGCGTGAGGCGGACCAGAAGCGAGTTACCCTGTATCAACTTCTTGATTTGAGGAATGGATTTGCTGCCACTCCAGAGACCGAGCACCTCGTTGTCCGTGGATGCTGACATTCGCCAGGACGCTGCTTTCAGATCGTCTATCCTGTAGGTTACTTTGCCGTAGCCTTGAATATCAGAAAGGAAATGCCCGCCGGGGTTGATGAACATTGAGGTGGTGTTTTCCATGCATCGCAGGATCAGGCTGGGCGTTGCGGTGCCGTTGTATTTGCCACGCACGACATCCCGCGATTCTAGCCGGAGGACGATGAGCGGCGTGTCATCGAATTGCGACTCGCTCTGGCTCACCAACCAGCTTCCGGTATCGCCGGGCTTGTCAGGCTTCGCGGTGGGCGCTGCTTCCGGCGCTTCTGGCGCGGGCGCGACCAGTACCAGGGGCGTTTCATTCACCGGGCCACCGATCCGGACGCATCGGCCGGTTTCACCCCCGATCACCTCGTCGCCCTTGCGGACCTCAAGATGAGAATGTTTGGGCACGAACTGAAAGCGGTAGCCATCGACGGTGCCGGTTTCTATCCGATTGCTGCCACTGCCTTGCGTCATCTCTACAGGAGGGCGGTTTTGCACCTGC
Source organism: Oceanicola sp. D3 (assembly GCF_006351965.1). Taxonomy (NCBI): domain Bacteria; kingdom Pseudomonadati; phylum Pseudomonadota; class Alphaproteobacteria; order Rhodobacterales; family Roseobacteraceae; genus Oceanicola; species Oceanicola sp. D3. Next base: position 3,955,566 of record NZ_CP040932.1, on the reverse strand, counting down.
AACAGGGGCTTTGCGCCGACCGCTTCCGGATAGGTGATGGAGAAGGACGGCAGGCTGGGGAAGGTGCAGGCGTAGTGCACCTCTGCTTTGGCGGCGAGCGGCAGCAACAGCACAGCTGCCAGAGCGGCAAGTCTTGCTCTTGCGTTGCTCACGCGGCCTCCCCCTGCATCCCGGCCATCAGCAGGCCGAGCTCTTTTTCGTCGGTTTCGGACGGCAAGCGCTCGCCCATGATCTGCCCGTCGAACATGACGGCGATCCGGTCGGAGAGCGACATGATTTCGTCCAGTTCGACCGAGACCAAAAGGATGGCCTTGCCCTCGTCGCGCAGCCGCACGATCTGCTGGTGGATGAATTCGATGGCGCCGATGTCCACCCCGCGCGTGGGCTGGCCGATCAGCAGCAGGTCGGGGTTGCGCTCGATCTCGCGGGCCAGCACGATCTTTTGCTGGTTGCCGCCGGAGAAGTTCTTGGCGGCCAGCAGGGGGTTGGGCGGGCGCACGTCGAAGCGCTCCATCTTGGCTTCGGTGTCTTCACGGATGGCGGTGTTGTCCATCGTCAGCGCGTTTTTCTGGTATTTCGGGTCGTTGTGGTAGCCGAAGGCGACGTTTTCCCAAGCGTGGAATTCGAGGATCAGCCCCTCGCGGTGGCGATCTTCGGGCACATGGGCGATGCCCCGGCGGCGGCGCGATTGGGCGTCGGAGTGGCGGCCCGTCAGGTCGATCTGCTCGCCATTCATGCGGATGGTGCCCTTGGCATCCTGGTAGCCGCCGAGCACTTCGAGCAGCTCTGACTGGCCGTTGCCCGCCACCCCGGCGATGCCGAGGATTTCGCCTGCGCGGATATCAAAAGAGATGCCGCGCAGCTTTTGCACGCCCTTGTCGTCGGTCACGGCAAGGTCGCGGACCTCCAGCACCGTTTCGCCGGGCTTGGCCGGGGTCTTGTCGACCCGCAGCAGCACCTTGCGGCCCACCATCAGCTCTGCCAGTTCCTCGGGGGAGGTGGTGGCGGTTTGGACGGTGGCCGTCATCTCGCCGCGACGCATGACCGAGACGGTATCGGTTATGTCCATGATTTCGCGGAGTTTATGGGTGATGAGGACGATGGTTTTGCCCTCTTCCTTCAGCCGCCCCAAGATGCGGAAGAGCTGGTCGGCCTCGGCCGGGGTGAGCACCCCGGTGGGCTCGTCGAGAATGAGGATATCGGCCTGTCGGTAGAGCGCCTTGAGGATTTCGACGCGCTGCTGCATGCCCACGCCGATATCTTGGATCACGGCGTCCGGGTCGATCTTGAGGCCGTATTCCTCGGCCAGCGCCGTCAGTTCCTTGCGGGCCTTGGACAGCGAGGGGCCGAGCATGGGGCCGTCTTCTGCGCCGAGCACGACGTTTTCGAGCACGGTGAAGTTTTGCACCAGTTTGAAGTGCTGGAAGACCATGCCGATGCCGGCGGCGATGGCGGCCTGACTGTCGGTGATTTCGGTTTTGCGGCCACCGATGAAGACCTCGCCCGCATCGGCCTTGTAGAAGCCATAGAGGATGGACATCAGGGTGGACTTGCCTGCGCCGTTCTCGCCGATGATGCCGTGAATCGCCCCGCGCTTCACCGAAAGCGAGATGTCTTTATTGGCCTGAACCGGCCCGAAGGCCTTGGAAATTCCGCGCAATTCGATGGCGGGCGGCTGTTGATCGGCCATGTCTGTCCCCCGGTCTTCTGGTTGGGAAAGGGCCGCGGCCAGTCTCCCGGCGCGGCCCTCCCTCTTGTTTGGTCAGCGTTGCACGCGGCTTACATCGCCGGGCAGGTGCTGTCGGTCTCGTAGTTGTGCACTTCGATCTCGCCGGCGATGATCTTTTCCTTGGCCGCGTCGACGGCTGCGGTCATCTCGGCGGTCACGAGATCGGCGTTGTTCTCGTCCATGGCGTAATCGACGCCGCCTTCGGCAAGGCCGAGGGCCACGAGGCCGGGCTCGATGCCGTCGGCCCCGGCGGTGAAGCTGTCATACACCGCCACGTCGACGCGCTTGAGCATCGAGGTGAGCACGGAGCCGGGGTGCAGGTGGTTTTGGTTGGAGTCCACGCCAATGGAGTAGATGCCTTCATCGGCAGCGGTTTGCAGAACGCCCACGCCGGTACCGCCAGCGGCGGCATAAACCACGTCAGACCCTTGCGAGATTTGCGCCTTGGTCAGCTCGGAGCCTTTCACCGGGTCGTTCCAGGCGGCCGGGGTGGTGCCGGTCATGTTCTGGATCACGGTGGCATCGGGGTTGGCCGCCTTCACGCCCTGGGCATAGCCGCAGGCGAACTTGTGGATCAGCGGAATGTCCATGCCGCCGACGAAGCTCACGGTGCCCGACTCGGAGGCCATGCCAGCCATCATGCCAACGAGGTAGGAGCCCTCCTGCTCCTTGAACACCACCGAGCGCACGTTGGGCGCATCAACCACGCCGTCGATGATGACGAACTTGGTGTCGGGGTAGTCGGGGGCCACTTCACCCAGCACGGTTGCAAAGGCGAAGCCGGTCATCACGATGGGGTTTGCGCCATCTTCGGCCAGCCGGCGCAGGGCCTGCTCGCGCTGGGCCTCGGACTGCATCTCGATTTCCTTGAAGCTTTCGCCGGTTTCCTCGGCCCACTTCTTGGCACCGGTGTAGGCGCTTTCGTTGAAGGATTTGTCGAACTTGCCGCCGAGGTCGAAGATAACAGCCGGTTCGGCCAGCGCCGCGCCTGCGGTGAGTGCGACGGAGGCGGTGGCGGCAAGAAGAGCGCGCGCGAATGTCATGGTGAAGGTCTCCCGTTGGTTTTGCTCCGCGCCCTCGGCGCAATTGCGCTCGGGGCTGCTGGATTATGGATTACCCATGAATAAGGCCGCAGCGGCGGGGGGTGGTCAACCGCTTTTTCTGCGCCGCAACGTAACTTGACGGTGTTTCGAGGGGGGATCGGGGCGGTGTGGCGGGATGCGCCCGGCCCTACAGGGCGCGGGTCATCACCAGCGCGTCGATGCGCGCGGCGTCGGGCGTGCGGTAGTAGGCCTTGCGCTGGCCCACCTCGCCGTAGCCGCTGGCGGTGTAGAGCGCGATGGCGGCGGCGTTGTTGGCGGCAACTTCCAGCAGGGTGGTGCTTGCGCCCCGCGCGCTGGCCGCGTCGTGGTAGGCAGCAAGCAGGGCGCGGCCCCGGCCTTGCCGCCGCGCATCGGGGGGCACGGCGAGGGTGAGCAGCTCTGCCTCGGCGCCGGAGGCCTGCCCCAGCGCAAAGCCGGTGCCACCATCGCCGATGAGAAAGACGCTGTCTTGCGCCAGCAGCGCAGCAAACTCCTCGGCGTGCCAAGGTCGGGGCGCGGTGAAGCAGGCGGCGTGAAGGGCGGCAAGCGCCTCGGCCTCGGTGCTCATCCGACGATCTCGGGTGGCGCATCTCGCGCGGGGGCGGCATCGGGCGCACGCACGTAGAGCGGCGCGGGACGCGGCAGGGGGCCACTGGCCTGCGCGAGCAGCGCGGCGGCGCGGGTGGCGAGGCGGAGGGGAATGTTGGGGAGTGGTTCGCGTAGTTCGGCGGTGCGTGGCACCAGCCGGGGCGGGCCGGAGGGGGCACCCCGGGCGAAGTCTTGCGCGTAGGCCATGTCGCGGGGGGCGGGGAGCAGGACGGTTTCGCTCTCTCCGGAGCGCGCCAGCTCGAAGGTAGATACACCGATGGCCGGAATGCCGAGCCCAAGCGCCAGCCCACGGGCGGCGGCGACGGAAATGCGGATGCCGGTGAAGTTGCCGGGGCCGATGCCGACGCCGAGCGCGGTGAGGTCGCCCCAAACGAGCCCGGCCTTGGTGAGCAGGCCCTCCAGCATTGGCATGAGGTTTTCGGCCTGTCCGCGCTTCATTGGCTCGAAGCACTCGGCCACCAGCTCGCCACGGTGCAGAACGGCCCCCGCGATGTGGGGGCCGGAGGTGTCGAAGGCCAGCAGGGTGGGATCGGAAGAGCCCAAGGGTCAGGCTGCCCGGATCAGGCGGCGACCGGGCGCACTTCCGTCACCTCGGGGATGTAGTGGCGCAGCAGCTGCTCGATGCCCATCTTCAGCGTTAGCGTGGAAGAGGGGCAACCGGCGCAGGCGCCCTGCATGTGCAGGTAGACAACGCCGCGCTCGAAGCCGTGGAAGGTGATGTCGCCACCATCCTGCGCCACGGCGGGGCGCACGCGGGTGTCGAGCAGCTGCTTGATCTGCTCGACGATCTCGCCGTCTTCGCCCTCATGCACCGCATGGGCGGCCTCGGGCGCGGCGTTGGAGGCCAGCACCGGCTCGCCCGACTGCACATGCTCCATGATCGCGCCAAGGATGGCGGGCTTGATATGGTCCCATTCCACGGCATCGGTTTTGGTGACGGTCACGAAATCACCGCCAAGAAACACGCCGGTGGTGCCATCGACAGCAAAGATGCGCTGGGCCAGCGGCGAGCCGGAGGCCGAGTCGGCATTGGGGAAATCGGCGGTGCCGGTGCCAAGCACTTCCTGCCCGGGCAGAAACTTCAGCGTGGCGGGGTTTGGCGTGGATTCGGTCTGGATGAACATGCGCACAGTCCTTTCGGGGTTGGGCCTTATATGCGCCTCGGGTGGGGGCGGGTCAAGATTTGGAATGGTTCTAAAGTAGGTGGCGGCAGCGACGTGGCAAGTCTTGGCCTAGGTAATGCTCTCCAGCCGCTCCTTGGAAAGCTCGCCCGGCACGATGGTGATCGGGAAATCCAGCGAACCAGCGTTTTTGGTGAGCTGCGTCACCAGTGGGCCGGGGCCCTTCTTGCCTGCGCCCGCGCCCAGCACCAGCACGCCAACTTCGCTGTCTTCGCGGCATTGGGCGAGGATTTCATCCACCGGTTCGCCCTCGCGCACCACCAGCTCCGGGTCTACCCCCTGCCGGTCGCGCATCCATTTGGCGAAGACCTCGAAATGCGCCTCGATCCGCTCGCGGGCTTCGGCGCGCATCACATCGCCAACGCCGATCCAGTGGTTGAATTCGTCGGGCGGGATGATCGACAGGATCTCTACCCCGCCGCCGGTTTTGGCTGCGCGCATGGCGGCAAAGCGCATGGCGTTAAGGCATTCGCGACTGTCATCAAGCACGACAAGAAACTTGCGCATCTGTGTGGCCCTCCTTGCGGGCGGATCATGGCCGAGGGCCGGGGAACTGGCAATGGGGCTTCAACGCCCCGGCGGCGGGGGTGTGCGACCGTGGCGGATGGCGAAAGCCGATAGGATCAGGGCGAGGATGATCAGCCGGCTGACGTGGGCGGCGGCGACAAAGCTTGGGTCGGCCCCGGCTGCTGCGCCGACGATGATCATGGTTTCCAGCCCGCCGGGGGAGAAGGCGATGAGCACGTCGAGAAAGGGCAGGCCGGCGGCGCGGGCGGCGGCGAGGGCAAAGACAGCGGCCAGCGTGGTGGCGGCGGCGACGGCAAGCATGGCGGCGGCGAGGTCAGCCAGAATGGCGCGGGCGGTGATGCCGGCAAAGCGCGAGCCGATCAGGCTGCCCATCACCACCAGAACGGTTTGTGAGACCCAGCCCGGCAGGTTTCCGACCGCAGCGCCCGACAGATGCGCCCCGGCCCCCACGGCCATTGCCCCGATCAGCAGGGGGGCTGGCAGGCGCAGTTTGCCCAGCCCCCAGCCGAGCGCTGCGGCGGCGATGATCTGCGGTGCAATCGTCAGCCAGCTTTCGGTCAGCGGTGGGGAGGGCAGGCCGGGGCCGATGGGCACGCCCGCCAGCCGCGCGGCAAGCGGCACCGTCAACGTGAGGATCAACACGCGGAAGGAGGCCATCAGCACCGGGCGCACCAGTGGCAACCCGAGGGTTTCGGCGAGGGCGACCACCATGGAGAGATGCCCCGGCGCGGCTGCGAGAAAGCCCTCGGCCTGCCCAAAGGCGAACCAGCGGCAGAGCATCTTGCGGATCACGAACAGGGTGACGAGGGTGAGCAGGGCGAGCAGGACGAAGGCAACGGGCCAAGAGGCTATGGCGCCGAGGCTGGCGGGCGTTACCAGCCCGCCGATGGTCAGGCCGATCAGCAGGAAACAGGCATCGCGCAGTCGCGGGTGCACGGCCACCTTCATCCCCGCAAGGCTGGCGCAGGCGACCGCGATGGCGGGCCCGGCCAGAAATGCCAGTGGCATCGCAACCGCCCACGCCACCGCAGCGCCGAGGCCCCCGATGCAGAGAGTTTGCGCGGTGAGGCGCAGGGAGGTGAGGCGGGAGGTCATGCCGGGCAGGGTGCGAGGTGTGCGGGCATTGGCAAGACCCTTCCGGCGGGGTCATCGCGCAGCGTGCCGGGGCCTTCACCGTGGCGCGATCGGGCCAAGGCGGGGCGGGCTGGTGGGGGGCGGAATGGCCCGGCCATGGGTGTTTCTGTGCCATCTTTGCGCGTCATGTCACGAATGTTGGCCATCGGCTCTTCAAAGCGCCTTTGTCAGCAGGATGAGGGCCGAAAGCGTGGCCAGCCCAAGCGCCCAAGGCCGTATCGCCCCCCGCTCAAACCGCGCGACCAGCGGGCGCACGGCGATGAGTGTGAGTGGCACAAGCGGTGCGAGAGAGACGGCGAGCGCGATTTGCGGCCCGCGGATCAGCCCTGCAAAGGCCAGCGCACCGATGGAAACGATCATGCCGAAGCCGAAGAAGGCGTTTTGCGTTGCGGCCGATCTGCGGGCCTCGACGCGGGAGTAGAGAATGGCCATTGGCGGTGCCCCGATCCCCGTCAGCGTGCCCATGATCCCAGCCGTGACCCCCGCGCCGAAGAGGGTTTGGGGGGTGATCGGCATCGACAACCCCGCGAGGCTGAGGGCAACGGCGAACAGCACGATGAGCGCGATCACGACGGGAAGCAGATCGGTGCCCACCACGGCGCTTGCCACGAAAGCGGCCAGAACCGCCCCGATGAGACGCCCGGAAAACCCCGCTGGCAGGTCTGACCGCACAATCGCGTCGCGCGCCCCGAGCACGGCCCCGATGCCGATCAGGACGCCCAGCAGCAGGATGGTCCCCGGCACCCATTCGGGGGCGGTGATCGTCATGATTGGGGCGGCGATCATGCCGAAGCCCGCGCCGGAGAGCTTTTGAACGACGGTACCGCAGGTCACCGCCAGCGCGCAGGCAAGCCATGGCAGAAGCGGCGGGAGATACTCTGCTATGTCGACTGGCATGAACGGATGGTCCGCCGGGGTGGGGCAGGCGGGCTAAGTTGAAGGAAGAGGGGGCGGTGCATGGTGATGGCACTATGGCGTTGGGGCGAGTAACTGCAATCCGCCCCATCCGCAAAACCAGTACTGCCGAAAACGGCTTGCGCCACCCTCGGGCGGGGCGGTGCCGCTTTGCCCTCGCACTGGCCGATCAGGCGGATCGGGCCCAGTCCCAATAGAGCTCGCGGGTGCGGCGGGTGACGGGGCCGTGCTGGTAGTGGGTGCCGTCGAACTCCACCACCGGCGTTACCTTCATCAGGTTGCCGGAGAGAAACACCTCATCCGCCGCGCGGAAGTCATCAAAGCTGAGGACGCATTCATGCACTTTCACCCCGTCTGCCTTGAGGTTGGAGATGTGCCGCGCCCGGGTGATCCCCGACAGGAAGGTGCCGTTGGGGATGGGGGTAAAGACCTCGCCATCTTTCACCATGAAGGCATTGGCGGTGGCGCTTTCGGCCACGTTGCCCATGACATCGGCGACCAGCGCGTTGTCATAGCCCTTGGCCTTGGCCTCGGCCAGCATGCGCGCGTTGTTGGGATAGAGGCAGCCCGCCTTGGCGTTGCAGACCGCGCTTTCGATCACCGGGCGGCGGAACTGCGTGGTGGTGAGCCGCACGGTGGCCTCGGGCGGGGCCATAGGCACCTCTTCAAGGCAAAGGGCAAAGCCGCCATCGGCTTCGGCGGGCAGGATGCCCATATGGCCGCTTTCGATGCCCCAATACATCGGGCGGATGTAGACGGCGGCATCTTTCGGGTAGAGCTTCAACCCCTCCCAGGCGATCTCCAGCATCTCCTCGGTCGAGACCGTGGGGCGGATCATCAGGGCCTCGGCGGAGCGGTTGACGCGGGCAAGGTGCGCCTCAAGGTCGGGCGCAAGGCCATCGACGAAGCGCGCGCCGTCAAACACGGTCGTGCCAAGCCAGGCCCCATGGTCGGCGGCGCGCATGATCATCACGTCGCCTTCGTGCCAAGTGCCTTCAAAATAAGTGCGAATGTTGGTTCCGGTCGCCATGGCGGGCCTCCTTTGCCGGGCGAACCTAGGGGTGCGGCGCGGCAAGGTCCAGAGGGGAGGGCCCCCGGCCTCGGGGAAGGCCGGGGGACAAGAGCGGAATGGCTCCGGGGGACAGGAGTTGGGTCGCTCTGCCCGGGGCGAAGGGCCGGCCTTGGCGGGGACTGCCGTTGGGCCGGCGGAGGGGAGCCGCCTCGGGCGTGGGGCGAGGAGGTTGGCGGCCTCGCTCCCTTGCCGGCACCCTAGGAGAGGGAGGAGTCCTTGGGGTGACGGTTGGGTGACAGATCTGTAACAGCGGTCAGGCTGTTTCGGTGGCCTCGTCCAGCAACGCCTCAAGGTTGAGCGGGGCCGTGACCATGGCGAGGTTGCCATCGGCATCGCGGGGCCAATCTTCGGGGGCGCGATCCCAGTAAAGCTCCACTCCGTTCTGGTCCGGATCCCGCAGATAGAGGGCCTGGCTAACGCCGTGATCGGAGGCGCCATCAAGCGGAATGTCATTTTCAATCAGGCGCTTGAGTGCATCCGCGAGGGCGGCGCGGGTGGGGTAGAGGATGGCGGTGTGAAACAGCCCGGTGGTGCCCGGAGGCGGCGGGGTGCCGCCCTTGCTCTGCCATGTGTTGAGGCCGATGTGGTGGTGGTAACCGCCAGCGGAAAGGAAGGCGGCCTCGGTGCCGTATTTCTGCGTGAGCTCAAAGCCGAGCACGCCGGAATAGAAGGCGAGGGCACGATCGAGATCGGCGACCTTGAGATGGACGTGCCCAATGCGGGTGCCGGGATGAACGGGGGTGACGGAGCGGGTCATTTTGGGGCCTTTCAGTTGCTTGAGGCAAAGATAGGCGGGCCTGTGATTTTGCGCAATTCTACGCGTGTGCGCCAAAGGTGTGCAATAATGCGAAGGTGGCGCGGGCCGATAAGGTTTCTGCCGCGGGCTGGTCGAATCAGGCACCTCCAAAGAGCGGCTGCATTCCTTCAACCCCGCACCAGCCCCACAATCTCGTGGGTCTTTGCCAGCACCGGTGCCGCAATCTCGCGGGCGCGGTCTCGGCCTACCATCAGCAGCCGGTCGATCTCTGCCGGGTCGGCCATCAGACTGGGCAGGTAGTTTCCTTCGTGGTTCCCGGTGCCATCAACGAATACGCCATATCCCGCGCGCATCACCGGGCAGCTGCGCCCTACATACCGATGGCACCAGCATCCTGGAGATCTTCGGCCTCCGCGAGAAGCGGACCAGGTTCAACGTCCATCAGGATTACCTGCCTTCACAGGGGCTTGCCGGCGCCGCAGTAGAGGGCTGCCCCGGGGCGTCCCAGCCGTCGCTTTTGGCGAGATACTCTATCTCCGCCGTGTATGTCGCATCCAACTCGGGCGTGCGCGTTCCACAGATCACTCCAGTGCTCCGGAGTTCCTCCTCTCCGAAGGGTCCGCTCATGATCTCGATTGCGCCCATGCGACCGATGACGACCTTCAGGTTTGCGGTGCCCTGAAAACGATCTGCGAGGGTCAGCGGGAGTTCGACCTCGGCAACCCAGCTCTCGCCGGAATGATATTCCGCCCAGTATAGGGCCAGAGCGAGGACGCTGCTGTCGGTGGGTGGCGGCATCCTCAAGTCTGCCCGTCCCTCACCAAAGGCGAAGAGCCGCCTCCCGTTGATGGTGCTTTCACCGTAGAGAATTGGCCACGCGCCGCGATGGGCCGATGCCCCCTCGATCAAGAGGCGGTCCGGGTATGGCCGACAGCCGGAAAGGGACAGGGCAATCAGGCCGCACAGGAGCAAGCGCCGCAGGCTCGTCATGCGCGGCGCTCCTCTTGGGGGGACGGCTGGCGCTCTGTGATAACATCGTTCAGGATATCAGTCCTCTCATGTTCCGGCCGCCGTCGCCCTGATCAGAACTGCGCGTATGGTGCTGTTAACGTCCTTTGAACGCACGAGCGCCGCTGGAGAACCCGGTCCGGCCGCGTGTGCCCAAAACGTAACGCTTCGCTGTGCCGCCGGGCACTGATACAGTGTCTTCCGGGGGCGGATTTGCCCGTCAACTCCGCACCAGCCCCACGATCTCGTGGGTCTTTGCCAGCACCGGTGCCGCAATCTCGCGGGCGCGGTCTCGGCCTACCATCAGCAGGCGGTCGATCTCTGCGGGGTCGGCCATCAGGCGGCGCATTTCGTCGCTGATGGGCGCCAGTTTCTCTACCGCCAAATCCGCGAGGGTGGGTTTGAATTGGCCCCAGCCTGCGCCCGCATATTCCGCGATCACCGACTCTTGCGTGCCGCCCGACAGGGAGGCGTAGATGTCGACGAGGTTTTTGGCTTCGGGGCGGTCTTTCAGGCCCTCGGGGGTTTCGGGGAGGGGGGCCGGGTCTGTGCGGGCCTTCTTGAACTTCTTGGCAATCGTGTCGGCGTCATCGAGCATGTTGATCCGCTCCATGTCGCTTTCGCCGGACTTGGACATCTTCTTGGAGCCGTCGCGCAGGTTCATCACCCGCATGCCGGGGCCTTCGATCACCGGCTCGGTCATCGGGAAGAAATCGACCTTGTAGTCGTGGTTGAACTTGGCGGCGATGTCGCGGGTCAGCTCGACGTGCTGTTTTTGGTCCTCGCCCACGGGGACGTGGGTGGCGTGGTAGAGCAGGATGTCAGCCGCCATCAGCGAGGGGTAGGCGTAGAGGCCAAGCGAGACCTTCTCGGCGTTGCTGCCGGCCTTTTCCTTGAACTGGGTCATCCGGTTCATCCAGCCAACGCGGGCGACGCAGTTGAAGATCCAGCCCAGCTCGGCGTGCTCGGGCACCTGGCTCTGGTTGAAGAGGATCGACTTTGACGGGTCGATGCCGGAGGCGAGCATGCCGGCGGCGACCTCATAGGTCGCGGTGCGCAGCTCTGCCGGGTCTTGCCAGACGGTGATGGCGTGAAGGTCGACGACGCAATAGATGCTTTCCGTCCCCTCCTCCTGCATGTCCACCCAGCGCTTGATGGCGCCGAGGTAGTTGCCGAGGGTGAGCCCGCCGGAGGGCTTGATGCCCGAGAAGACGCGGGGGGTGAAGCTGGTGTCGGACATGGGGCGTGCCTTGTCTGGTCAAATCTGCCCTGCTCGCTTACCCACGGGGGCGGGAAAGTTCAACAAGAGGTCGTCATGGACTGGGATCACAATGCCTCGCCGTTCAACGCCGTGCCGCCGGTGGTGCTGGCGCTGGTTGGCTTGATGGGGGCGGCAGAGCTGTGGTTTATGCTGAGCCAGGCCGGGATTGTGGGCAACACCCGGGGTGGGGATGATGCGCGGATCTTCGCGTTGCAGCGGTTTGCCTTTTCCGGCGAGATCATGGGGATGATGGTGGAGCGGGGCGAGTATCCGGCCAGCCAGTTGATGCGGACAGTGACCTATCCGTTCGTGCATGGCGGGTTCACCCATATGCTGTTTGCTGCGGTGTTCACGCTGGCGCTGGGCAAGATGGTGGGCGAGGTGCTGGGGCAGGTGGCGGTGGTGGTGCTGTTCTTTGCCGGGACGGTGGCCGGGGCGCTGGCGTTTTGGCTGCTGGCCGGGGGCGGGGCGCTTTATGGCGCGTTTCCGGGGGCTTATGCGCTGATTGGCGGCTATACCTACATCCTGTGGGTGCATTACGGCCATATGGGCGAAAGCCAGTATCGGGCCTTTACGCTGATCGGGGTGCTGCTGGTGTTTCAACTGGTGTTCGGCGTGCTCTTTGGTGCGGGGAACGACTGGATCGGGGATATCGGCGGGTTCTTTGCCGGGTTGTTCCTGAGCGTGCCGTTGGCGCCGGGGGGCTGGCAGCGGCTGATGGCGCGGCTGCGGCGCAGGTAGCTTGACGGGGTGCCGGGGTGCGGCCATGGTCCGCCCGAAAAGGAGATGTACCCATGCCCGGAACCTATGAAACCCGCCTTGCAGAGCTTGGCGTTACCCTGCCCGAAGCCAGCGCCCCTGCGGCCAACTATGTGCCCTATGTAGAGGCGGGCGGGCTGCTTTATGTCAGTGGCCAAATCTCGATGGAGAACGGCGAGATGATCAAGGGCAAGCTGGGCGACGACATGGGCGTGGAGGCCGGTGTGGCCGCTGCGAAGGTGTGCGCGGTGAACCTGCTGGCGCAGGTGAAGGCGGCCTGTGGGGGCGATCTCGACAAGCTGGAGCGGGTGGTGAAGCTGACGGCCTTCGTCAACTCGACCGCCGATTTTGGCGAGCAGCCAAAGGTGGTGAACGGCGCGTCCGATTTCCTCGTGGAAGCGCTCGGTGACGCAGGGCGGCATGCGCGCTCGGCTGTCAGCGCGGCCTCGCTGCCCTTTGGGGTGGCGGTGGAGATCGAGGGGATCTTCAAGCTGAAATGAGCCTGCCCGACGCCTTTTTGACCCGCCCCATCGCGCACCGGGGCTACCATGACCGGGCCGCGGGGCGGGTGGAAAACTCGCGCGCGGCCTTTGCAGCGGCGATTGAGGCGGGCTACGGGATCGAATTGGACATCCAGCCCTCGAAGGATGGCGTGCCGATGGTGTTCCACGACTATGCGCTGAGCCGCCTGACCGGCGAGACCGGGCCGGTGGCGCAGCGGACGGCGGAGGAGCTGGGGCAGATCATGCTCACCGATGGCGGCGAGGGCATTCCGACGCTGGCGGAGGTGCTGGCGCTGGTGGACGGCCGGGTGCCGCTGCTGATCGAGGTCAAGGATCAGGACGGGGCATATGGCGAGAATGTGGGCGCGCTGGAAGCGGCCACGGCGGCCGCGCTTGAAGGCTACGCGGGCGAGGTAGCGCTGATGAGCTTCAACCCGCATTCGGTTGCCGCCCTTGCCTCTTTGGCGCCGGAGATTCCGCGCGGGCTCACCACAGAGGCCTTCACCGCAAACCCCTCGCCCAGCCTCCCCGATCACGGCTTTCCCGAAACCGCCTTTCTGCAGGAGCTTGCCCGCATCGGGGCCAGTTTCATCTCGCATCAGTTCACCGATCTGGCCGCGGCTCCCGTCACGGCGGCGGGTAGGAACGGCTACGCCATCCTGTGCTGGACGATCCGCAGCGCAGCGGAAGAGGCCGAGGCGCGCAAGATTGCCGCCAATGTGACCTTTGAGGGCTACGCCGCCGCTTGACGCCGCGCTGCGGCGCAACGAGTTTGGCAGATATGGACGGCTCCCGCGAGATCAGCGTTGAAACGATAGACAGCCTCGGCGCGGTGACGCCCGAGGATTGGGACGCCTGCGCCGCGCCGGGCGGCGGGCGGGCTGAAGACCCGTTTACCACCTATCGGTTTTTGAAGGCGCTGGAAGACAGTGGCTCGGTGGGCGGGCGCAGCGGTTGGCAGCCGACCTACCTGCTGGCGCGGGCGGGCGAAGAGCTGATCGCCTGCGCGCCGATGTATGCCAAGTTTCACAGCCAGGGTGAGTATGTGTTTGACCACTCTTGGGCCCATGCCTTTGAGCGGGCTGGGGGTGAATATTACCCGAAATTGCAGATTGCCGCGCCCTTCACCCCGGTGCCGGGACGGCGCTTTTTGGTGAAGCCCGGCTGGGAGCGGATCGGGATGAGCGCGCTGGTGCAGGGCGCGGTGCAGGTGGCGGCGAAGGCCGGGCTTTCTGGCGTGCATGCCACGTTTTGCACCGAGGAAGAGGCCGAGGCGGGCGCGCAGATGGGGCTGATGCACCGGCGGGGGCAGCAGTTTCATTGGGAGAACCGGGGCTATGCGGATTTTGACGGGTTTCTCGCCGATCTGAGCAGCCGCAAGCGCAAGATGATCCGAAAGGAGCGGCGGCAGGCGCAGGGGTTTGGCGGGCGTATCCTGCGGCTGACCGGCGAGCAGATCGAGCCGGAGCATTGGGATGCCTTCTGGCAGTTTTATCAGGACACCGGGGCGCGGAAATGGGGCTCGCCCTACCTGACGCGGTCGTTCTTTGACGAGGTGCAGGCCGGGATGCGCGATGACGTGCTTTTGGTGCTGGCCGAACGTGACGGGGCCTATGTGGCCGGCGCGCTCAACTTCATCGGGCGCGACGCGCTGTTTGGCCGGTATTGGGGCTGCACCGAGCACCACCCCTGCCTGCATTTCGAGCTGTGCTACTACGTGGCCATCGAGGAGGCGATTGCGCGCGGGCTGGCGCGGGTGGAGGCCGGGGCGCAGGGCGAGCACAAGCTGGCGCGGGGGTATTTGCCGAAGGAGACGCACTCGCTGCATTGGGTGGCCGACGAGGGCTTCAGGCGGGCGATTGCGGATTTTCTGGAAGAGGAGGCCCGGGCGGTGGATTACGAGATTGAAGTGCTGACGGGCTACGGGCCGTTCAGGCGCGAGTATCGGGAGGAGCAGGATTGACCCTTGAGGAGTTGCTGGCTGCGGGCTGGGAGAAGGACGGGGAGGTTCTGGCGAAGAGTTTTAAGTTCCGGAATTTCTCGGAGGCTTTCGGCTGGATGGCGCGGGTGGCGCTGGCCGCAGAGAAGGCGGACCATCATCCGGATTGGTCGAATTCTTGGAACAAGGTCGAGGTGCGGTTGACGACGCATTCGGAAAAGGCGCTGACGGAGAAGGATTTGGCGCTGGCTTCGGTGATGGAGCGGTTGGCGGGGTAGCCGGGGTGGTGGGCAGATTGCCCACCCTACATTTGCGAGCGCCGTCATCGTCGGGCGGCTCGGCGTGGCGGGCTTTTCGGTTTCTATACTGGTGGCAGAGCAGCGCGGGTGGCAGGACGACGACAGCCACCGGAATGAGCGCGCCTCTGTACGTGTCGAGCACGGTGTCAGGCGCGAAGATGCAGATCAGCAGCATGAAGAGCCAGCTGGCCCATGCCACGGACACGGTGAAAGAGAAATCCTCTTGTTCTTGAATGCGCTCTGCCCTTTTCAGGGCTGCGTTGCGCTCGGGGTCGTTCATCCATTCGATATGGGAGCCTCGGGGGCTGTTTCCAAGATCGGATGCGGGGGCGGCAGAGTTGGAGCGGCTGGTGGGGTAGCCGGGGTGGTGGGCAGATTGCCCACCCTACGGGGTTTTGTGCTGCCATCCCCGGGCTTGGGCCGAGGATGGCGGGGCAAGGTTTACAGCGCGTCGAGGATCGCGTTGCCGCCGGAGATCGAGCATTCGCCGGGGCTGTTCTCGATGTTGAGGGTTTGCACCACGTTGTCGTAGGCGATGAGGGCGTAGCGCTGGGAGCGGTCGATCAGGCCGACGGGCGGGGCGGTGAAGGCCATGCCGATTTCTTTGGTGAAGCTCGCCTCGGCGTCGCCCAGCAGGTGGATGCCGGCCTTGTCGGCGCCGGTGTCCTTTGCCCATGCGTCCAGCACGAAGGGATCGTTGACCGACACGCAGATCACCTCGGCCACGCCGGCCTCGCGCAATTTGTCCATGTTGTCGATGAAGCTGGGCATGTGGGATGTGGAGCAGACGCCGGTGAAAGCGCCGGGCAGGCCGAAGATTACGACCTTCTTGCCGGTGGTGATGTCTTTCAGGGCCACTTGTTCGGGCCCCTCAGCGCCCATCCGCACGAAAGTTGCCGATGGTAGCGTGTCGCCGACCGAGATTTGCATGATTGTCTCCCATTTTCTATTTGCTGTTCGCGGCATTCAGGTCATGAGTTGCCGCTGAAGCGCCGGAATGCAAGGGAGTATGGCCATGGATATCGTCGTGATCGGGGCAGGGCAGGCGGGGTCGTCGCTGGTGAGCAAGCTGCGGGCGTTGGGCCATGAGGGCGGTATTACACTGATCGGCGAGGAGCCGGTGGTGCCCTATCAACGCCCGCCGCTGAGCAAGGCCTACCTGCTGGGCGAGATGGACATTGAGCGGCTCTACCTGCGCAGCGAAGAGTTTTATGCCGAGCAGAACATCACCCTGAAGCTGGGCACGCAGGTGACGGGGATCGACCGCGAGCACCGGGAGGTGCATCTGGGCGAGGAGCGGGTGAAATACGACATGCTGGCGCTGACAACGGGCAGCACCCCGCGCCGCCTGCCTGCGGCGATTGGCGGTGATCTCGACGGTGTGTTCACCGTGCGCACGCTGGCTGACATCGACCGGATGCAGCCGGAGCTGGGCGCGGGCAAGAAGGCGCTGATCATCGGCGGTGGTTACATCGGGCTGGAGGCGGCGGCGGTGTGCGCCAAGCTGGGGCTGGATGTGACGCTGGTGGAGATGGCCGACCGGATTTTGCAGCGGGTTGCCGCGCCGCAGACCTCGGATTACTTCCGCGCGCTGCACAAGAGCCATGGCGTCGACATCCGCGAGGGCACCGGGCTGGAGAAGCTGATTGGCGAGGGCCGTGTGAGTGGCGCGTTGCTGACCGATGGCGAAGAACTGGCGGCGGACGTTGTGATTGTGGGCGTGGGCATCACCCCCTGTACCCAGATTGCCGAGCTGGGCGGGCTTATCCTGGACAACGGGATCAAGACCGATGCGTTCGGCCGCACTTCGGACCCGGCGATTTTTGCCGCCGGGGATTGTGCGTCTTTTCCGTGGAAGGACGGGCGCATCCGGCTGGAGTCGGTGGGCAATGCGATTGACCAGGCGGAGGTGGTGGCGGCCAATATGCTGGGGGCGGAGAAGCCCTATGTCGCCCGCCCATGGTTCTGGAGCGACCAGTATGACACCAAGCTGCAAATCGCCGGGCTGAACACCGGCTATGACGAGATCGTCACCCGGGGCGAGGGCGATGCGGTGAGCTTTTGGTATTACTGCGGCGACGAGCTGCGGGCGGTGGATGCGCTGAACGATCCACGGGCCTACATGGTGGGCAAGCGGCTGATCGAGGCTGGCAAGAGCCCCGACAAGGCGGCGCTGGCCGACCCGGCGACCGAGCTGAAGGCGCTGCTGAAGGCGTGAGGATCGTTGGTGGCAAGTTTCGCGGCACGGCGCTGGCGGCGCTGGGCAAGGGCGATGCGGGGGCGCATTTGCGGCCCACGTCCGACCGGGTGCGGGAGGCGCTTTTCAACGTGCTGGCGAGCCGGGGCGGCGTGGAAGGCGCGCGGGTGCTCGACCTCTTCGCCGGGACCGGGGCGCTGGGGCTGGAAGCCCTGAGCCGGGGCGCGAGCCATGTGACGGCGGTGGATGACGGGCACAAGGCGCGGGCGCTCATTCGGGAAAACATCGAGAAGCTGCGCGCGATGGGCGAGGTGAAGCTCTATCGCCGCGATGCCTGCCGGATGGGCGAGAACCGGGGCGCGGCGTTTGACCTCGTGTTTCTTGATCCGCCCTATGGCAAGGGCCTCGGGCAGCGGGCGCTGGCCTCTGCCGTGGGGGGCGGCTGGATTGCCGAGGGGGCGCTGATCGTTTGGGAAGAAGCCGCGCCGATGGAGCCGCCGGAGGGGTTTGCGCTGGAGGGCCACAGGGCCTATGGCGACACGCATATAACCCTGATGGAGCGCCAATGACCCCGGAACTTGTGATTTTTGACTGCGATGGCGTGCTGGTGGACAGCGAGGGGCCATTGGCGGCGTTGGCGGTGGAAGACCTTGCGGGGCATGGCTTTGAGGTTGCGCCGGACGACTTCCATGACCGTTTCGTGGGCGGCACGCTGGCTGATGTGGAGCGGCGCTTGCGCGAGGCGGGGGCAAAGCTGCCCGAGGGGTGGACCGACAGCCTTTATGAAAAGGTTTTTGTGCTGATGGACGCGGGCGTGCCGTTGAGCGAGGGCACGGCGGAGATGCTGGACTGGCTTGAAGGCGCGGGCGTGCAGGTGGCGGTGGCCTCCAACGGACCGATGCGCAAGATGCAGGGCTCGCTTGGCGCGTCGGGGCTGTTCGTGCGGTTGGGCGGGCGGATCTTTTCGGCCCATGATCATGGCACTGCCAAGCCACAGCCGGGACTGCTGCTGAAGGCGGCGGAGGCTGCCGGGGTGCATCCGGCGCGGGCTGTGATGGTGGATGACAGCCCGGTGGGCGCGGCGGCGGCAAAGGCCGCCGGGATGCGGTTTTTCGGCTATGTCGAACATGGCAATGCCGAGAAGATGGCGGCGCTGGACGTGCCCTTGGTGCGCTCGATGCGCGAGCTGCGCGCAGGGTTGGAGGGGTTGGGACTTGGCTGACAAACCGGCACTCCCGGACCACTTCTGCCCCGGCTGCGGCGCACCGCAGAAGGTTTTTCTCCGCTATCCTTGGTACTTCTGCCGCGATTGCGTGAAGACGGCGACCGATGGCGAGGGGCGGACAATCGTGACCGGGAATACCGCGCTTTATGGCGGGTTTGGCTGGCGCTATGCGGACGAAGACAGTGACGCGGTGCGCGAATGCTCCGGGGTGATTGCGCTGATTGCGCGGCGCTCGGTGTACATTCACGAGGCGCGGTTTGGCGGGGTTGTGGCGGAGCCGATGTTTTCGATGGCGCACCCCGACCGCGCGCGGGTTTGGCGGATTGACGGGCGCTTTCCGGTGGAGCCGACGGGCTACAAGCCGCGTGCGCCGCGTGGGCGGACGGCAGAGACAAAGCCCGCCCCCAAGCCGGAGCCGCGGGGGCGGAAGCGCTAGGCTGTGATGCGCCACACAATGGCGGCGGGGCTTTATGGCGGGGCCGGTTAGCTGTAGGTGGGGTGGAAGCGGCCTGCGGGCGAGAGCGTGAAAATCTCTGCCCCATCGGCGGTGATGCCGACAGAATGCTCGAACTGTGCCGAGAGCGACTTGTCGCGGGTCACGGCTGTCCAGTCATCTGACAGAACCTTGGTTTCGGGGCGCCCGAGGTTGACCATCGGTTCGATGGTGAAAAACATGCCCTCTTCCAGCACAGGGCCGGTGCCGGGGCGGCCATAGTGCAGCACGTTGGGCGGGGCGTGAAACACCCGGCCCAGCCCGTGGCCGCAGAAATCGCGCACCACGCTCATGCGGTGGCTTTCGACATAGCTTTGGATCGCATGGCCGATGTCGCCGAAGGTTTTGCCCGGGCGGGCCGCCTCGATGCCGTGCATCAGCGCATCATGGGTCACCTCGATCAGCCGCTCGGACTTTCGAGAGAGATTGCCGGCCACGAACATGCGCGAGGTATCGCCAAACCAGCCATCGACAATCACCGTGACGTCGATGTTGAGAATGTCGCCATCCTTCAGCTTTTTCTCGCCGGGGATGCCGTGGCAGACCACGTGGTTTACCGAGATGCAGGAGGCGTGCTTGTAGCCCTTGTAGCCGATGGTGGCCGATTTGGCCCCGGCGTCGTTGACCCGCCGCTCGATCTCTGCGTCGATCTCGCCGGTGGTGGCGCCGGGCACCACAAGGGGAATGCAGGCATCCAGAATTTCTGCGGCCAGCTTGCCTGCTGCGTGCATCCCGGCGAAGTCTTCCGCCGCGTGAATGCGAATACCGTCTCGTGTCAGCCGCTCGCGCGTTTCATCCATCATAACATCGTCTCTTGGAGTTTCTCTCACCAAATAGGCCCTTTGACCGCGAAACGCTAGGTCGGCTCTGGCCACTTCCGCTTTCAAGCCGGAACGTTTTTTGACATGGCGGCGTTGAGGCATTGTGAACACGGCGTTTTTTGCGCCGCATATGTCATGTGACGCAAGGGAAAGACGGGACATACCGGCATGGAATTTCTGAACGATCTGATGAGCACGCCTGTAGGGGCGGACAAGGTGTTGGGGGACTATCTGACGATAGGGTTCCTGGCCTCCATCCTCGGCAGCGTGGTGACGGCGATCCTGATCTTGATTGTCGGTTTCGTTATCGCCGGGTGGGTGAAACGGCGGATCGTCGCCATTGCCGAGAAGAACCCGAAGCTGGATGACACGCTGTTCCACTTCCTTGGCAATATCGTGCGCTGGGTGATCCTTGGGTTCTGTTTCCTGATCATTCTCAACACCTTCGGGGTGCAGACCACCTCGATCATCGCCGCGATCGGTGCCGCCGGTCTGGCGGTTGGCCTTGCGTTGCAGGGCACGCTCTCGAACGTGGCGGGGGGCGTGATGATCATCGTGTTCAGGCCGTTCAAGATGGGGGATTTCGTGGAGATCAACGGGCAGATGGGCACGGTGAAGGACATCACGCTGAACACCACCGAAATTGCCGACCTCAGCAATGTGCAGGTGATCGTGCCCAACAGCGATGTCTGGGGCAACACGATCAAGAATTACTCCACCAACAAGACCCGCCGCGCGGAGTGGACCTTTGGCGTGGGCTATGGTGCGAACCTTGCGAAGGCGGAGCAGGTGATCCGCGACACGATCATGGCTGACAGCCGCTCCAAGACCGATCCTGAGCCGTTCTTTCAGGTGACGAACCTTGGCGACAGTTCGGTGGATTTCCTCGTGCGGGTCTGGGTCGATGCGGGCGATTACTTTGCCTACAAGGCGGATATCACCCGCAAGGTGAAAGAGGCGCTGGACAGCGCGGATATCGACATCCCCTTCCCGACGCGGACGGTTTACACGATGGCCGCCGAGTGAGGGCTGCCGGGGTGGTGGGCAGATTGCCCACCCTACAGTAGCGGAAGCGGTGCGCCCGGGGTGATCGCCTCGGGCGTTATGCTGCATGAGAGCGCCATGGCCTCGACCCCGGCGGCGCGGGCGGCGTTGAAGGCCTCAGCATAGGCCGGGTCGATATCGGCGGCGACGGAGACGCGGGTGGCGTCTGTGCGTTGGACGAGGAAGAGCACCACGGCGCGGTGGCCCTGCGCGGCCATGGCGGCGAGGTCGGCCATGTGGCGGGCGCCGCGGGCGGTGACGGTATCGGGGAACTCGGCGAGGCCCGGTTGGCGCATGAGGGTGACGCTCTTGATTTCGAGGTAGCAGGCGGGGCCGGTGCCGGTGAGCAGGAAATCCACCCGGCTTTTCTCGCCATAGGGGACTTCGGCGCGGATCTCGGCGTAGCCGGTGAGGCCGGGCACGGTGCCGGCCCGCAGCGCCTCGGCCAGCGCGCGATTGGGCAGGGCGGTGTCTATGCCGGTGAAGTGGCCGCTCTCGTGCTCCACCAGACGCCAGCCGAATTTCAGCTTCTTCTTCGGATCATCGTTGGGCTCCAGCCAAACCCGGGTGCCCGGCTCGGCCAGCCCGGTCATCGCGCCGGGGTTGGGGCAATGGGCCACCACCTCGCGGCCATCTTCCAGCTGAACATCGGCGAGGAACCGCTTGTAGCGGCGCAGCAGGCGGGCCGGGACGAGGGGGGTGGCGAAGCGCATGGGGCGGGCCTATACCGGCAGGCAGGAAGGCTCAAGGAACGACCACCCATGAATAACCCGACCGCCGCGATGCTGGTGATTGGCGACGAGATCCTCTCTGGCCGCACCCGTGACAGCAACATGCACCACTTGGCGGGGGAGTTGACCAAACGGGGGATCGACCTGCGCGAAGTGCGGGTGGTGAGCGATGAGCGGGGCGCGATTGTGGCCGCCGTTCAGGCGCTGTCGCTGCGCTTTGACCATGTGTTCACCTCCGGCGGCATTGGCCCCACCCATGATGACATTACCGCCGAAGCGGTGGCCGCCGCCTTTGGCACCACCGCGCCGCAGCGCGCCGATGCGCTGAAGCTGCTGGGCGATCACTACGCGGCGCGGGGCGTTGAATTTACCGAGGCGCGCAAGCGGATGGCGCGGGTGCCGGAAGGCGCGGCGCTGATCGAGAACCCGGTGAGCATTGCGCCGGGTTTCACCCTTGAGAACGTGCATGTGATGGCCGGGGTGCCGAGCGTGTTTGAAGCGATGGTGGCGGGCGTGCTGGCCACGCTGGAAGGTGGCGCACCGCTGCTCAGCCAGAGCCTGCGGGTGATGCAGGGCGAGGGCGTAGTGGCTGATCCGCTGGGCGCGCTGGCGGAGGAATTTGCGGACCTGTCGTTTGGCTCCTACCCGTTTCAGCAGGACGGGGCCTATGGCACCAACATCGTGGTGCGCGGGCAGGATGCCGCGCGGCTGGATGCGGCGATGGTACGGCTGGCGGAGCTTTTTGGCACGTGACACCCGACCTTGACGCCCTCTTCGCCGCGCTTGATGCCACATGGCCCGCAGCAAGCATGGTGGAGGCCGGGGCGTGGCGGGTGCGCGAGGGGGCCGGGGGCGGAAGCCGGGTGTCATCGGCCACAACGGCAGATGAAGAGGCCGATCTATCGGAGATGGAAGCCGCCCAAGCGGCGCTGGGGCAGACCCCGCTGGTGCGGCTGCGGGGCGAGCAGGCGCGGCTGGAGGCGCGGCTGGAGGCGGCGGGCTACGTGTCGAAAGACCCAACCAACATTCGCCTCGCCCCGGTTGAGCGCCTCGCGGCGGGCGCCTTGCCGCCTGTTCGGGTCTTTGCGGTGGAATTTCCGCCGCTGACCATTCAACGCGAGATGTGGGCCGAAGGCGGCATTGGCCCGGAGCGGGTGGCGGTGATGGAGCGGGCGAAAGGGCCGAAAACGGCGCTGCTGGGCCGCGCGAATGACACGCCGGCGGGCACAGCCTTTGTGGCCTTGGATGGCGATATTGCCATGTTGCACGCGCTGGAGGTGCGCAGCGTGATGCGTCGGCAAGGGGCCGCCGTCAACATGATGCGTGGCGCGGCGCGTTGGGCACAAGATCATGGCGCACGCTGGATGACAGTTCTCGTCACGCAACAGAATGCCGCGGCAAATGCGTTGTATGAACGGTTAGAAATGGATTTGGTGGGCCACTACCTGTATCGTCAGGGGCAGGCCCGACAAGAGGCCCGATGAGAGGCAGAGATTTGGCAAAGACTGAGAGCGTGACAGCGCTCGACCTTCCCATGGTCGACCCGCTGCCCGAGGATACGGCGAAGTACTTCGACATTTGCGAGGAAAAGCTGGGCCTCGTGCCCAATGTGCTGAAGGCCTATGCCTTTGATATCGACAAGCTGAACGCCTTCACCGCGCTCTACAATGACCTGATGCTGGCCGACAGCGGGCTGACCAAACTGGAGCGCGAGATGATCGCGGTGGTCGTCTCTTCGATCAACCATTGCTTCTACTGTCTTGTCGCCCACGGGCAGGCGGTGCGGGCCCTCAGCGGCGACCCGGCGCTGGGGGAGCAGATGGTGATGAATTACCGGGTGGCCGACCTGCCCGAGAAGCAGCGCAAAATGCTCGATTTCGCTGCAAAATTGACAGAATCGTGCGCCAAGGTGGATGATGAAGACCGCGCCCTGCTGCGCGCTGTCGGTTGGAGCGACCGGGACATCTGGGATATCGCCTCGGTTGCTGGCTTCTTCAACATGACCAACCGTGTGGCGACGGCAACGGAAATGCAACCGAACCCGGAGTATCACGGCCAAAACCGATGACCCTTCGACTGGCCCTTCTGGCCGCAACGCTGTTTGCCCCCTGTGCGGGCGTTGCCGATGCCCTCAGGCTGGAGTTTCCGGCCGGTGCCCGCCAGACGGCGGAGCAGGTGGAGAGCTTTGGCAGCTACCGTGTTGCGATCAGCCCCTTCCGCAACGGCGACATCCAGAGCCTTTGGGCCGAGGGGCAGGTGCGCCAGCAGGCCTGGCAGGTGCAGACGCGGGGGATGACAACGCTGCAATTGCTCGCGCCGCTGCGCGAGCAGGTGGAAGCGGCGGGCTTTGAGGTGATCTTTGAATGCGAGGCGCGGGAGTGCGGCGGCTTTGATTTTCGCTATGCCACCGAGAACATCCCCGAGCCGGATATGCATGTGGACCTTGGCGATTATCGCTTCATGGCCGCGCATCGGATGGGCGAGGAGCGGCCTGAGTATGTGTCCTTCCTCGTGAGCCGCTCGTCGGGCCGGGGGTTTGTGCAGATCACCCGCGTCGGGCCGGAAGAGGCGGAGGCCGATGTGCTGGTGGCCTCGACCAAGAACCCCGACATTGCCGCGCCTGACCTTGCCGTGGAGCCGGATCAGGATGAGGTGGCCGGGCCGCCGGTGGGGCTCACGGCCCCGAGCACCACGGCGATGCCGCTCACCCAACAGCTTGAGATTCATGGCCGTGCAGTGCTGGAAGATCTGGATTTTCCCACCGGGTCCTCGCGGCTGGAGGCGGGCGATTATACCTCGCTCGATCTGCTGGCGGGCTACCTGAAGACCCACCCGGAGCGCTCTGTTGTGCTGGTGGGCCATACTGATGCCGAGGGCTCGCTGGCGGGCAATATCGCCCTGTCGAAAAAGCGCGCCGGGGCGGTGCAGGCGCGGCTGACGGCGCTGGGCGTGCCGGGCAGCCAGATCAAGGCCGAGGGCGTGGGCTTTCTGTCGCCGCTCACCTCAAACCTGACCGAGAAGGGCCGGCAGGCCAATCGGCGGGTGGAGGCCATTCTTTCATCAACGGAATAATCGGGCCGCTCGTCCGCCCTTCGAGGCGTCCTCGCGGGGGATGGCGGGGGCGGCCAGCGGCATTTCATCACCGCTGATCCGGGCGGCGTGCTGATTGACGTGATCACCCCGATCCCGCCGTCACCGGAGTTTGCGGCGCAGTTCGAGCAGGGGGCGGTGCCGCTCTAAAGAAAATAGGCCGGGCAATGCGCCCGGCCGAGTTTGTCTTCTGGGGAAACATTGGCAAGCCAGTGGCTTACCAGGTATCCGGGCCCTTCGTTGCGAAACTCTGGACCAGGAAATCAATGAACGCGCGGACCTTCGGCTGGGTGAAGCGGCCGGGCGGGTAAACGGCGTAGATGCCCAGCATCTCGACCGGAAGATCGGGGATGGCCTCTTGCACAAGGCCCTCTTTCTCGGCCTCGCAGTAGAGGAAGTTGGGCAGGTAGGCGATGCCGAGGCCGGAGATTGCGGCGTTGAGCAGCGACTGGCCGTCGTTGACGGTGAGCCAGCCGGCGGTGCGGACCTGACGCTTTTCGCCCGAGGGGGCGGCGAGCTTCCAGACGTTGCCGGAGGACTGGTTGGAATAATGCAGCAGCTTGTGCTCGTTCAGATCGTCGATCTTTTCGGGGCGGCCATATTTTTCGAAATAGGCGGGCGAGGCGATCATGCGTTTGGTGGTGTCGGCCAGCTTGCGGGCGCGCAGGGTGCTGTCTTCCAGCTCGCCGATGCGGATGGCCATATCGAAGCCTTCCGAGATCAGCTCGACGTAGCGGTTGTTGAGCACCATATTGACGGTAATGTCCGGAAATTCGCGGAGGAACTCGCCCAGCACGGGGCTGAGGTGGTTGACCCCGAAGTCGGTGGCGACGGAAATGCGCAGCAGCCCGGAGGGGGCCGATTGCATGGAGGTGACCAGCGCATCGGCTTCGCCCGCGTCATTGAGCACGCGGCGGGCGCGGTCGTAATAGGCAAGGCCGATCTCGGTGGGAGACACGCGGCGCGTGGTGCGGTTGAGCAGGCGCGCACCGAGCCGGGCCTCCAGAGAGGAGACGTGTTTTGAGACGGCGGATTTCGAGATCCCCATTTTCTTGGCCGCATCTGTGAAGCCGCCTTGGTCTACGACCGTGGCGAAGGCTTCCATTTCGGTCAGACGATCCATACCGCACTACCTTTGCTCGTGTTATTTCCGAGCTTGGGTATGGCCATCAATTCGGGCGCAAATGGGACGGGAGCCGGACAATACCGGGGAAATCCGGGCGATCGTAAGGCCAGTGGAAACGTGTGGACGTAGGGGCAAGTGCGGCCATATCGGACTTAAGCCCCTGTTACGCAAGAAATATGTCGGAAAAACCCTGTTTTTGGGCTAAAAAGGCTGTGGGGGCCGGTAGCGGCAAGGCCTTAACCTTGCCGCTCCTTTTGGGCCGCTCGTGGCGCGCCGTCAGGCCGCCTTGCGGGAATGTTCGCCTTCTTCGATCTCCTCAACGATCTTGGAGACGAAGGCCTTGAGGTCGTCAGGCTTGCGAGAGGTCACGATTCCATTGTCGGCCACCACTTCGCGGTCGACGTAATGAGCGCCTGCGTTCTTCAGGTCGGTCTTGATGGAATTGTAGCAGGTCATCTCGCGGCCCTCGACAATGCCAGCCTCGATCAGCACCCAAGGGGCGTGGCAGACGGCGGCAATGGTTTTGCCGGTGTCGTGGAAATCGCGCACCAGCTTGAGCACGTCGATCTCGACGCGCAGCAGGTCGGGGTTGATCTGGCCGCCGGGGATGACGAGGGCGTCATAATCGGCAGAGGCAACGCTAGAGATTTCGGCGTCTGCCTCGGCCTCTCGGCCCCAGTTGGCGCCTTCCCAACCAGTGATCGGCTTGCCGTCAAGCGTGGCCACATGAACCGTGGCCCCCTTGGCGCGGAGTTGGTCACGCGGAAATTCGAGCTCGGACTGCTCGAAGCCGTTGGTGGCGATCATCAGAATCTTTGCGTCTTCGATGCGGGGCATAAGAATGCTCCTCCTTCTTGCTTCGGATGTGCCGACTCAACGGGAAAACCGGGCGGGGGTTCCTGCCTGCGGATTAGCAGATTGGCGCTCACGGCGCGGCGCGGGGAATTCTGGGCAGAACCCGGCGCAGCGGCGCGTTTGCGGTGGGCGGCAAAAGGATCAGCGGGCGGGGCAGGCGGGAAAACGCAGGCCGCGGAATTCGAATTTGGCGGTGCAGCGCCGGGGTTTGGCCGACCGGCGCGGGAGGCATGGAAAAGCGGAGGGTGGCGGACTTACTTCTCTCGTGCAGGCCGCGGCAAGGATGACAGCCGGGGCCGCTTAACCAACTGAGAGGAAGTTAAGAGTAATGACCAAGATCATGATGACAGCCGCAACCATTGCTGCCTTCGCCGCTGCGCCGCTGATGGCCCAAGACGCGCCGATGGTGGAAGACACGGATGGCAACGGCACCTTCTCGATGGAAGAGATGCAGGTGGCCTACCCCGACATCACCGAGGAGATCTTTACCGAGATCGACACCTCGGCTGACGGTGAAGTGGACACCGCCGAATGGGAGGCCGCCGTGGGGGCGGGCCTTCTGACCTCCGGCTAAGACCGGAGCGGCGGCGGGGCAGACCCTACCCATTCCCAGGCGCCCCGCCGCCATTTTTGCAAGTGGCATACTTGCGTGGAGCCGTCAGCCAGCGTGAAGCGGGCTGGCGGTTTTGCATGTTTAAGGCTGTGCGGCCCGCCTCAGGGCGCGAGGCTTGGCCAGCCTGCCAGAAAGGCCTTGCGGGTGAGGTTGCCCGGGGGAGCCTTTGCTGCGCTCCTGCGCCTGTGTCAGCCGGGCGAAGATGAGCCTGCGCCCATCCTTCTCGGCCCAGCCGACATACCAGCCGTAGCCACGTGCATAATCGAAGCTGCGATCTGCGCGGCGGGGGTAGGCAGTGCCGGTTTTGCCGTGCAGGTGCCAGCCGCCGCTTTGGTGGCTTTCGGTGATGGCGCGGGTTTGCGCCATGGCCTGCGGCGACACGGGCAGGGAGCCGGTGGTGAGGCCGCGCAAGAAGGCGACCTGCTCGCGTGGCGAGATGGCCAGCGATGAGGCGATCCACGCGCGTTCGAGCCCGTTGTCATGGCCCGGGTCGCCGGAGAAATCGGCGTTGCCGTAGTTCAGGCGGCGGGCGTAGCGGGTGAGCGTGGCTGCGCCGAGCTGGCGGGTCAGGCGCTGGGAATACCAGACCACGGAATAGCGCAGCCAATCGGTTGGGTCGGTATTGCGCGTCCAATTGGCCCCGCCCCAGTCGGGGTCGCCCTGCTGGAAGGGCAGCACGGGGGCATGGGGGCCGGTGAGCAGCCCCGCGTCATAGGCGATGACGGCGAGGGCGAGCTTGAAGGTGGAGGCGGGGGTGGTGCGGGTGTCGCAATCGCCCTCCTCCAGCAAGGTCGCGCCGGTGCTTGCCTCGGTGACGAGGGTGCAGAGCGTGCGGGGCGCGGCCTGCGCTGCCGGGGTGAGGGCAAGGAGGAGGAGGGCGGCAAGGAGCGGGCGCATGGAGGCGGTGGGCAGATTGCCCACCCTACGGGCGGTCGTCTTCGATGTAGTAGCGGATGTTGTCTTCGAAGCTCTCATCGGCCTCAAGCCCCAGTTTCAGCGCCTTTTCGGGGCGCAGGTCAAAGCGCCAGCCTTTGACGATGGCCTGGATCTCGGGGTCGTCGTTCCATGTGATGAGCTTTTCGGCTTCGGGGCCTGCCACCGCTGTCATCGCGTCGATGCATTGGCGGATCGTGTGCATCTTTCCGGGCATCTGCACGGCGCGGTTGGGGCCGAAGTCTTCTGCCGGGATTTCGGCGCCTTTCACGAGGTTCTCCACGCATTTGCGCGGGGAGAGGTAGTAATGCGGAAAGCTGTCATCCACCGGGCAGTTGGCCTCCACGCCGTTGAGCGGCTCGCGGAAGATCGACGACATGAAGGAGGAGGCGGCGAGGTTGGGCTTGCCGGGGCGCACCGAGATGGTGGGCAGGCGGAAGGCGCGCCCATCGACGAAGCCCTTGCGAGAATAATCCGTCACCAGCATTTCACCGATGGCCTTTTGCGCGCCGTAGGAGGTTTGCGGGTTGAGGGAGGAGTGATCCACGATCGGGTCGGGCGTGTCGCCGCCGTAGACGGCCATGGAAGAGGAGAACACGACCACCGGGCAGGTGCCGAGGGCGCGGGCGCGCTCCAGCACGTTGATGGTGCCGTGCATGTTGATGTTCCAGCCAAGGTCAAACTCGGCTTCGGCCTGGCCCGAGACGATGGCGGCGAGCAGGTAGATCACGTCGGTATCGGCGGTGATGGTGGCTTCCATCGAGGCCGGGTCGGTGATGTCGCATTGCGCGGTATCGACCGTAAAGGGGGCCTCTACGGGCGCGGGGGCGACGACATCGGCCAGCGTTACACGGGTGATCTCCTTGCCGCGCAGAGTGCCCTTGGCGGCGAGGGCTTGGGCGAGTTTTTGGCCGACAACGCCGGCGCCGCCGATGATGAGGATGTTCATTTGCTGTTTCCTTCGAAGATGGACGGGACCAGCGCGCCGGGCGCGCAGATGACTTTGGCGGCCAGTTGCATGGCGGCGCGGGCGGCCTCTTCGGGCGGCTCCTCTTGCGCCAGCCCGGCAAGGAAGCGAGCGGCGAAGCTGTCGCCCGCGGCGGTGGAGTCGATCACCTTGTCGACCGGCTCGGCCTCGATTTCGGTGATGCCTTCGGGCGTGGCGAGGGTGAGCGCGCTGGCGCCGTTTTTCACCGCGATGATATGCGCCCCGGCCTCGCGGTAGCGGGCGACCGTGTGCTCGGGCGTGGCATCGCCGAACAGCGCGGTTTCCTCGTCAAATGAGGGCAGCACAATGGAGGCGGCGGAGGCCCCGAGGGTGAGGCCGCGCTTCATTTCGGCTTCGTTGTCCCAGAGGCGGGGCCGCAGGTTGGTATCGAAGCTGACGGTGGCGGGCGAGGAGCGCAGGGCGTTGCAGAGGCGCACGCGCTGATCAGGCGGCAGGATGGCCAGCGTAATGCCGGAGACGTGGATCATATCGGCCTGCGCGAAGGTGGCGGCGAGCCAGTCGGTATCTTCGCCCAGCATCCGGGCGGCGGAGTTGCTGCGCCAGTAGGAGAAGCTGCGTTCGCCGTTGTCGGTGGCGATCATGTAGAGGCCAACGGTGCGATCGGGAATTTCACGGATTGCGGGCGTGATCCCCTCGCCTTCGATGAAGCGGAGCATCTCGGCGGAGGTGGCATCATTGCCGACGGCGGTGGCGTAGGTGACGTTCCACGCCGCGGGCAGGCAACGGCGGGCATACCATGCGGTGTTGAAGGTGTCGCCCGCGAAGCCGCGGCGGTAGGTGTCTGGCCCGGTCTGGGCCAGTTCGACCATGCATTCGCCGATGGCGAGGAAGCGGCTCACAGGATCACCTGATGCTCGGCCTGCCCGGTGGCCTCGGGCTTGAGCAGGTAGGTGCAGCCGTCCTCCGGCGCGGGGTTCGGGTCTTCCTGAATGGCGGTGGTGACATAGAGCCGGTTTAGATCAGGGCCGCCGAAGGCCGGGCAGGTGGTGTTTTTGCCGGGCACGGGCAGGGCGCGCAGCTCGGTGCCATCGGGCGCGTGGACGGTGACCTTGGCGTGGCCGTATTGGGCGATCCAGAGGTTGCCTTGGGTGTCACAAACCGCGCCATCGGGGCGGTGGCTTTCGACGGGCAGGGTGAGCCATGGCTCGGGGTCGCCCTTGGGCCAGCCGTGCTCGTCCAGCGCCACGCGCCAGATCTGGTTTTTCGGGGTGTCCGCGATCCATGCGGTGGTGCCATCGGGGGAGAAGCAGGTGCAGTTGGGGATTGACCAGTTGTCCCACAGTTGCCGCAGCTCGCCGCGATAGTAGCGGTAATAGGCCCCTGCGCCGGTCTCTTTCTTGCAGCCCATGGTGCCGATCCAGAAGCCGCCTTGCGGATCTGCCCGGCCATCGTTGGAGCGGGTGGCAGGGTTATCGGCCTCCATCGCCGCGATCTCTTCGCGGTCGCCGGTGGTGAGGTTGAAGGTGAAGAGAGCGGCATCGGAAGCGATGAGCAGCGTGTCCCGGTCAACCCAGCCTGCTGCCGAGACGTAATGCTCGAACTCCCAGGTGAAGGTTTGGCCCTTCCGCTGGGTATGCATGTGGTGCTTGTTGATGTCGAACCAGAAGAACTCTTGCCGCTCGGGGTGCCACATCGGGCCTTCGCCAAGATTGCATTGGGTGTCGTCATAAAGCGTCATAGCAGGCCCCTCCCAGCGAGGTTGCGCATGAGGGCGGAGGTGCCGAAGGTCCACTCCGGCGCCTCGGTGGAGAGGCGGACGGTGTTGGTGAGGGTGCCGAGCAAAGGGGTGGAGATGGAGACGGTATCGCCCGCGTGGTGGGTGAAGCCCTGGCCCGGTGCGTCACGGTCTTTGACCGGGGCGAACATGGTGCCGAGGTAGAGAAAGAAGCCGTCGGGGTACTGGTGATGGCGGCCGATGGTTTGCTCGACGATCGAGGCGGGATCGCGGGAGATTTTCTCCATCGAGGAGGAGCCTTCGAGTGTGAAGCCATCGGTGCCGGTTACGCTCATCGTGAGGTGGGCTTTGCGCACGTCATCAAGGGTGAACTTGTCGTCAAAGAGGCGCAGGAAGGGGCCGAGGGCGGCGGAGGCGTTGTTGTCTTTCGCCTTGCCAAGCAGGAGGGCAGAGCGGCCTTCCACGTCGCGCAGGTTTACATCGTTGCCGAGGGTGGCACCGACGATCTTGCCCGTTGAGGAAACGGCAAGCACCACCTCCGGCTCGGGGTTGTTCCAGCTGCTCATCGGGTGCAGGCCGACGGATGCGCCGAAACCGACGGCGGCCATCGGCTGGCATTTGGTGAAAACCTCGGCATCCGGGCCGATGCCGACTTCGAGATACTGGCTCCAGAGGCTCTCGGCTTGCAGAACGGTTTTGACGTCCATCGCCTGATCGCTGCCCGGGGTGATGCCGGAGAGGCTGTCTCCGATCACGGATTTTACCTTGGCGCGGATCTCTTCGGCGCGGTCGGCATCGCCTGCGGCCTGCTCTTCGATGACGCGCTCGACCATAGACTCGGCAAAGGTGACTCCAGAGGCCTTGATGGCTTGCAGGTCTGCCGGGGCGAGGAGGCGCAGGGCATCGGGGCCGGCGGCTTCGGTGGAGGCCTCGGCCAGTTCGTCAAAGGTGCAAAGGAAGTTGCCGGGGGCGGAGCGGGCGGTGGCGGCCGGGTCTGGCTGCTCCAGCAGGGCCTGCATGGTGGGAATCGCCTTGGAGGTGATGTCCACCACGCGGTTTGCCTCAAGGCGCACCACGCAGGGGCCGACCTCGGGCTTCCAGACTCGGGTTGTCAGGACGGCCTGATCACTATTCTGCGGCAGCATGGGGCACCTCGTTGGTTGGCGGCAGAAGCTTGCCGGGGTTGAGGATGTTGCGCGGGTCAAACGCCTGTTTGATGGCGCGCATGTAGGCAAGGGCGGGGCCGTGCTCGGCCTCCATGTATCGCTGCTTTCCGAGGCCAATGCCATGCTCGCCGGAGACGGTGCCGCCAAGGCGGAGCGCGGTTTTGGCGAGCGCGCCGGTGAAGGCCTCGGCGCGTTGCATCTCTTCGGGGTCTGTCGGGTCAACGCTGACGCCGGCGTGGAAGTTGCCGTCCCCCACGTGGCCGACGATGGTGGAGGTGAGGCCCATTTCCACCGCGTCTTTCTGGGCTTGGAGCACCGCCTCGGCCAGCCGCGAGATTGGCACGCAAACATCGGTAGGCCAGAGGTGCTGGCCCTTGCCGAGCGCGGCGGAGGCGTAGTGCGCCTTGTGGCGCATGGCCCAGAGGGCGGTGCGGTCTTCGGCCTTCTCAGCCACTTGCCAGCCGGTTGCGCCGAAATCCTCTGCGATCATGGCGAAGGTTTCGGCCTGTTCGGCGACGGAGGCGGGGGTGCCGTGAAATTCGAGGAAAAGGTGGGGCACCTCGGGCAGGCCCGCGCCGGAATAGGCGTTGAAGCCTTTCACCATCATCTCGTCGAGCAGTTCGATCCGGGCCATGGGCAGGCCGGACTGGATGGTGGTGATGACGCAGTTCACCGCGTCCTCGACGGAGGTGAAGCGGCAGGTGGCGGCGCTGGTGGCCTCGGGGATGCCTTGGAGGCGCAGGGTCAGCTCGGTGATGATGCCCAGCGTGCCCTCGGAGCCGATCAGCAGGTGGGTGAGGTCATACCCGGTGGAGCTTTTGCGGGCCTCGGTGCCGGTGCGGATGACGGTGCCATCGGCCATGACCGCCTCCAGCGCGAGGATGTTCTCACGCATCGTGCCGTAGCGCACGGCGGTGGTGCCGGAGGCGCGGGTGGCGGCCATGCCGCCGATGGAGGCATCTGCGCCGGGATCGACGGGGAACATCAGGCCGGTGGCGCGCAGCTCTTCGTTGAGGCGCAGGCGGGTGATGCCGGGCTGGACGGTGCAGTTGAGATCTTCGGGGCGGACTTCGAGAACGCTCGCCATGCGGTTCATGTCAAGCGAGAGGCCGCCGGAGGTGCAGAGGTGCTGGCCTTCGAGCGACGAGGCGGCGCCGTAGGGGACGACGGGGCAGCTCTCCTCATAGCAGATGCGCAGGATCTGGCTCACTTCCTCGGTGGTTTCGGGGAAGGCGACGGCATCTGGCGGGGTGTCTGGGTAGTAGGTTTCGTTCTGGCCGTGCTGGTCGCGCACCGCGCCCGAGGTCACGAGGCGATCACCGAGGAAGGCGAGGCGGGTGATGGCGTTGGCTATCGTCATGTGAGGAAGCTCGCGTAGAGGGCGAGGGCGACCACGGCCAGCAGCGAGGCGGCCATGGCGTAGTTGATCTTGCGGTGCGCGCTTTCGGGCAGGTTGAGGCGGTGCAGCGTGGCCCCGGCCCAGAGCCAGCCGAGGTGGATGGGGATCCAGACGGCATTGAGGATCAGCACCTTCAGCACGGTTTCCCACACAAGGCTTTCCGGCAGGAAGGGGAACCCGGCGAAGAGCGCCGTGTTCACCGCGTAGGCCTTGGGGTTGATGGTTTGCAGCAGCACGCCGTTCATGATGCCGGGGGCGGACTTGGCCTCGATGAAGGCGATTTTGCTGCCCGCGAAGGCGATCTTGGCGGCGAGGTAGCAGAGGTAGGCGACCGAGGCGACGGTGAGGACGATGCGGATGGCAGGAACGGAGAGGACCACGGCGGCGAGGCCGGTGATGACGGCGAGGCCGACGAGGTTGTTGCCGATGAAGAGGCCGGTGACATAGCGCAGCCCGGGTTTGAAGCCGAAGCCCGAGCCGACGCCAGCCGTTGTCAGCACGCCCGGGCCGGGGGTGATGATGAGGAAGAAGACGGCGGCGAAGAAGGTGAGCATCAGAATTCCAGCTGGACCTTCATCGCGCGGGACTTGTCGGAGGCCGTGATAAAGGCCTTCGCATAGTCGGCCAGCGGGAAGCTGTGGGTGATGAGCGGGGTCACGTCTATCAGGCCCTTCTGCATCAGGGCGATGGCGGTGGCGAATTCTTCGTGGAAGCGGAAGGAGCCCTTGAGAGAGATTTCGCGGGTTGTGAGGGTGGTCAGCGGCACCGGGATGCTGCCGCCGAGGCCGAGCTGAACCAGGGTGCCGCGCGGGCGCAGGCCGACGACGGCCTGATTGACCGCGATGGCGGCGCCCGAGCATTCGATGGCCACGTCGAAATAGCCCTTGCCTTTGACATAGACCCCGAAGCCGTTGATGTCGGCGGCGGTGTTCACCGTGGTGTCGGCCCCCGAGGTGGTGGCGGCCTCCAGCGCGGGGTCGAAGATGTCTGTCGCCACGATTTCACCGGCACCGGCCTGGCGGACGGCGCGGATGCAGAGCTGGCCAATGGGGCCGCAGCCGGTGATGAGGACGCGCTTGCCGAGGAGGTCGCCGGCCTGACGGGTGGCGTGGAGGCAGACGGCGAGCGGCTCGGCCATGGCGGCCTGGGCGGCGGAGAGGCCCTCGGCCTTCACGCATTGGGAGGCGAGCGCCGTCAGCTCCTCGCGGAAGGCGCCCTGGATATGCGGGAAGGGCATGGCGGAGCCGTAGAAGCGCATGTTGAGGCACTGGTTGGGCAGGCCGCGCAGGCATTGCTCGCAAGTGCCGCAGGGGCGGGATGGGGAGACGGCGACGAGGTCTCCGACGGCGAGGCCCTCGACGCCCTCACCAAGCGCCGTGATCTCACCCGCGACCTCGTGGCCGAGGATCATCGGCTCGCGTAGTTTGACCGTGCCGAAGCCGCCGTTGTGATAATAATGCAGGTCAGAGCCGCAGATGCCGCCGCGGGCCATGCGCAGCGCAACCTCGCCGGGGCCGGGCGCAACGGCATTGCAGTCCTCAAGGCGCAGATCATGCGCCCCATGGGCAAACAGGGCCTTCATCGACGTGACTCCTCCCAGAGCGGGGCGGTTGCATGCCGCCTTAAATGGTATACCATTTGCATGAAGGCTCGGCCCCGGATTGTCAACGGGAGGGCGAGCGCGTGGGAGGACTTATGAAGATTTTTGACCTGACAGGGCGCCGGGCGCTCGTGACCGGCTCGTCCATGGGCATTGGCGCAGCACTGGCGAAGGGGCTGGCGGAGGCCGGGGCCTCGGTGGTGCTGAATGCGCGCAATGCGGAGCGGCTGGAAGAGGCCGCCGAAGGGCTGCGGGCGAGCGGGGCGGATGTGGAAACGCTTGCCTTTGACGTGACCGACGCGAGCGCGGTGCGAGAGGCGGTGGAGGGCTATGGCAAGCCGCTCGATATCTTGGTGAACAACGCCGGGATGCAGCATCGCGGGCCGTTGGAAGACTTTGAGCCGGAGGATTTTGACCGGCTGATGCGCACCAATGTGAACTCTGCCTTTTACGTGGGGCAGGCGGTGGCGCGGGGGATGATTGCGCGCGGCGCGGGTAAGATCATCAACATCGCCTCCGTGCAGAGCCTGCTCGCCCGGCCGGGCATTGCGCCCTACACGGCGAGCAAGGGGGCGATCACCAACCTGACGAAGGGCATGGCGACCGATTGGGCCAAGCACGGGCTGAACTGTAACGCGATTGCGCCGGGCTACTTCGACACCCCGTTGAACGCGGCGCTGGTGGCGGACCCGGAGTTTTCGGCATGGCTCGAAAAGCGCACCCCGGCGGGGCGCTGGGGCAAGGTGGAAGAGCTGGTGGGGGCCTGCGTGTTCCTCGCCAGTGACGCGGCGAGCTTTGTGAACGGGCATACGCTTTTTGTAGACGGCGGGATCACCGCCAGTCTTTGAGATTTTCTGGGAGGAAAACATGGCAGACAAACCAACCGTCGGGTTCATCGGCGTGGGATTCATGGGCCACGGGATGGCCAAGAACATTATCAAGGGCGGCTATCCGCTGGTGGTGAAGGGCAACCGCAACCGCACGCCGGTGGAGAGCCTGCTGGGCATGGGGGCGACGGAGGCCGCCAGCCCGCGCGAGATGGCCGAGCAATGCGAGATCATCCACATCTGCCTTGGCAACTCGCCGCAGGTGGAGGCGGTGTTCGAGGGCGAAGACGGCATTTTGGCGGGCGCGCGGCCCGGGCTGATCGTGGTGGAATGCTCCACCGCCGACCCGGTGAGCACGATGAAGCTGGCCGCCGCGCTGGAGGCCAAAGGCGGCCGCCTCGTGGATGCGCCGCTGGGCCGCACGCCGAAGGAGGCCGAAGAGGGCACGCTGGATGCGATGGTGGGCGCGGATGACGAGAGTTATGCCAAGGTGCTGCCGGTGATCGAATGCTGGGCGGGCACCATCAACCACCTCGGGCCGACCGGCAACGGCCACAAGATGAAGCTGCTGATGAACTTCGTCTCGATGGGCTACGCCTCGCTTTATGCCGAGGCGGCGGTGCTGGGGGCGAAGGTGGGGATTTCTCCGCAGCAGTTTCAGACGGTGATCGGCGGCTCGCGGCTGGGCAACGGGTTTTTTGACACCTTCACCCGGGGCTGCGTGGGGCGCGAGGCGGAGGTGCACAAGTTTACCATCCAGAATGCGAGCAAGGATCTGCGTTACGTGAACTCGATGGCCGTCGATGCCGGTGTGGTGAACGTGGTGGCCAGCGCGGTGCGGCACTATTTTTCTCATGTCGAGGCGATTGGCGCGGGCGGCGATTTTGTGCCTTTCGTCACCGACCATGTTGCCCGGTTGAACGGGTTGGATATGGAAGAGGAAGTGAAGAAGGGCTGAGGGCGGCTGCTCATCGGGCCCTTGCCTGACGGCGCGGGCGCTCTTCGCAGCGGCGGGGCGCGCGCCCGGGCTTGACCTTGCCGCCCAACCGGGCAACGTGGCGGCGCATCACAGCGAGGCCCAGATGGCTCTGACACCAAATGCCCAGGGTGCGCTCTGGATGACCGCCTCGATGGCGGGTTTTGCCGTTGAGGATGTGTTCATCAAATCCGCCGCCGGTGCGGTGCCGGTGGGGCAAGTTCTGGCGACCTTCGGGGTGATCGGCACGGCGATCTTTGCGGTGCTCTGCCTGCGGCGGGGCCAGCGGCTTGTGCATCCGGCGCTGTTTTCGCGCCCGATGGCGGTGCGCTGTGGCTTCGAGATGATGGGGCGGGTTTTTTACACGCTGGCTATTGCGCTAACGCCGCTTTCCACCGCCTCGGCCATCTTGCAAGCCGCGCCGCTGGTGGTGGCGCTTGGGGCGATGGTGGTGCTGCGCGAGCCGGTCAGCCCGGCGCGTTGGCTGGCGATCCTTGTGGGGTTTGCCGGGGTGCTGCTGGTGCTGCGCCCCGGGCTGGAGGGGTTTGATACGCTGGCGATCCTCTCGGTGCTTGGCATGATCGGCTTTGCGGGCCGCGATTTGGCCACCCGCGCCGCGCCGCCGGTGCTGAGCCACCTGCAACTCAGCCTCTACGGCTGCGCCATTCTGATCCCGGCGGGGTTGGTGATCCTCGCGTTTCAATCGGCCCCCGTGGTGCCCTCCGGCGCGGATGCGCTGCGCATTCTGGCGGCTTCGCTTGCCGGGGCCTCGGCCTATTACGCGCTCACCATCGCCATGCGGACCGGCGATGTGGGGGTGGTGGCCCCCTTCCGCTACACCCGGCTGGTGGTGGCGATGGTGCTGGCGGCGGTTGTCTTTGGCGAGCGGCCCGATACGGCGACACTGGCGGGGTCGGCGATTATCGTTGCTGCCGGGCTCATCGCGCTGGCCACCGGGCGGCGCAGGCGCCCTGTGGCACCCGAAGCCTGACTATTTGTAGAGGCCGGTCTTCACGGAAAGATCGGTCTCGGTCATCGCGTATTTCTGGACCATCCCGGCCTCGTCAAACAGCACGGTCAGGCTCTTTTGGTAGCCCTTGCGCACGCGGCCGAACATTCGCACGCCGGGGATGAAGCTTACCGCATGGGGGCGTAGACGTTCGTAGTTGTAGATCCAGATCTCGGTGCCGGCGGCGGTGAAGCTCTTTTGCTGCGGCGCGCCGAGCATGTTTTGCACCTGAATCTGGCTGGTGGTGCCGGGGTGCATCATTTGGGCAACCGAGGTTTCGGTTTGGTTTTTCATCGACATGTTGCCGCTGGAGCTGCAGGCGGAGAGGGCCGCAGCGAGCAGGGCGGCGCAAAGCAAACGGATCATGGGGCGTCCTTTATCGTCATCTGTCCCGTGGCCAATCTGCGTGCGAAGCGGAAAGATTCGGTAAACCGCGCCCGCCCCGTGATAAAAAATTTCACCACCCGCCAAGGATTGACGCCTCGGGCCCGTCCAACCAACGTGATGCGCATGACGGTGTCAGACCATTCTCTTGCCCTGGCCGCCGCGGGCGGTGACCGGGAGGCCTTTGCCTCGCTGCTCCAGCGGCATTACGACAGGCTATTTGCCTTTGCCTATCGCCTGACCGGTACGCGCGCCGAGGCCGAGGATCTGACGCAGGATATTTGCCTTGCCTTGCCCGCCAAGCTTGCCCGCTACGAGGGGCGCGCGGCCTTTAGCACATGGCTCTACCGGGTGGCGGTGAATGCCGCGCATGACCGGCGGCGCAGAGCGGCAACGCAGGCGAAAGCCGCCGATGGCTGGGGCGACTGGGAACAGGCCCGGCAGGCCGAAATGGCCGAAACGGCAGAGGCGGTGGACTGGCTCACCGCCACCCTGCGCAGCCTGCCCGAAGAACTGCGCGACACCTGCGCGCTGGTGCTGGGCGAAGAGGTGACACAGGCCGGCGCCGCAGAGGTGCTTGGTGTGAGCGAGGGCACAATCGCCTGGCGCATGTCGGAGGTCAAAAAGCGCCTCCGCGCGTTGGCAACCGAGGAAAGAGCGTCATGACCGACGAGTTCGACAAGCTGAAAGCGGCGATGAAATCCGCCCCGCCCGCCCCCGATCCGGAGGCGAAACAGGCGGCGACGGCCCTTGCCATGCAGGCCTTCGACGACCAGCGCGAAGAAAATCTCGCCACCCGCCAAGGATTGGCCGAGGGCGCGCGTCTCACCCCTGAAGGCCCCCGAAAGGCGGGGCTGCTGCAAGGAGTGAGAGAGATGTTTGCGAAGTTGAGCACAAAGGCGGGCCTCGCCGCCACCACCGGGATCGTCGCGGCAGGGTTGGCCGCCGTGGTTATCATCCCGCAGATGCGCGAGCCGGGCACCCCCGAGGTCATCACCGTCAACGAAACGCCAGTTGGGGCCGACGATGCCCGCACCGACCGTGCCCAGCTGGCCGATGACGATGAGGCGCGCGCTGGCGCAACCACAGGCGCATCTGTCCCCCCGCCCGAAGTGGCACAGACCGAGGCCGCGCCGAAGGTGGCGCAGGAAGAGGTGGCCGAGGCCGCACCGGTGACGGAAGCCCCGATGGAAGCCGACGCCATGCCCGATGTCGACGCCGAAGCCGCCCCAGAGTTGGCCGCCGGCGTTGCCCCCGCCCGCGCCCGCAAGGAGGGCACCGGTGCCCTTGGGCGCATCGCAGGCGCCTCTCAGCCCATGCCTGTGCCGCCGCCCTCCGATGGCTACGTGGCCCCGCAGGAACCCGATACCGAGGCCTTCCCCGAGGCCGAGGACAACCCGGTGAAGGTGGCCGCTGAAGAGCCGGTTTCGACCTTTTCGATTGATGTGGATACGGCGAGCTATTCCGTCGTCCGCTCCTCGCTCAACGCGGGCCGGATGCCGCCGGTGGATGCCGTGCGGGTGGAAGAGATGGTGAACTACTTCCCCTATGCCTACGCTGCGCCCGAGGCGGATGATCCGGCGCCGTTCAAACCCACCGTGGTTGTGGGCGAAACGCCGTGGAACCCCGATACCCAGCTTGTCACGGTGGCGATTCAGGGTGAACTGCCGGTGGTTGAAGACCGCCCGCCGCTCAACCTCGTCTTCCTTATCGACAGCTCCGGCTCGATGAACCAAGCCAACAAGCTGCCGCTGCTGAAGCAGAGCCTGCGCCTGATGCTCCCCGAGCTGCGCCCCGAGGATCAGGTGGCCATCGTCGCCTACGCGGGTTCCTCCGGCCTCGTGCTGCCGCCCACTCCGGCGGGTGAGCGCAGCAAGATCCTGAACGCGCTCGACAACATCGGCGCGGGCGGCTCAACCGCGGGCGCGGCGGGGCTTCAGCAGGCCTATGCCGTGGCCGAGGAGATGACCGAGGAGGGCGAAATTTCTCGCGTGTTGCTGGCGACGGATGGTGACTTCAACGTTGGCCTTTCCTCCCCAGACCAGATGAAGGAATTCATCGAAGACAAGCGCGAGAGTGGCACGTTTCTCTCCGTTCTCGGCTTCGGGCGGGGCAACCTGAACGATGCATTGATGCAGTCGCTGGCGCAGAACGGCAATGGGCAGGCCGCCTATATCGACACGCTGAACGAGGCCCGCAAGGTGCTGGTGGATCAGCTTACCGGCGCACTCTTTCCCATTGCGTCTGACGTGAAGATTCAGGTGGAGTTCAACCCGGCTGAGGTGGCCGAGTATCGCCTGATCGGCTACGAAACCCGCGCGCTGAAGCGCGAGGATTTCAACAACGACAAGGTGGATGCGGGCGAGATCGGCGCTGGCCATTCGGTGACCGCGATCTACGAGGTGACGCCGGTGGGCAGCCCCGCCGTGCTGAACGATCCGCTGCGCTATGGCTCCGCCGATGCCTCGGTGGCCCCCGCGCAGGCCGAGAGCGCCAACCCCGAGCTGGCCTTCCTGCGGATGCGCTGGAAGGAGCCGGGCGAGAGCGAGAGCACGCTGCTGGAGTTTCCGATCACCGAAGGCATGGGGGAGGCCACCAGCGAGACCCGCTTTGCCGCCGCCATCGCCGGGTTTGCCCAGTTGCTTAAAGGCTCCGACTACCTTGGGGACTGGAGCTACGCCGAGGCCATCGCGCTGGCCAACGGTGCCAAGGGCGAAGACGAATTTGGCTACCGCGCCGAGGCCGTCAACCTGATGCGTCTGGCCGACAGCCTCTCGCAATAACCCCCGAAATCCCGCGCCGCCGTCATCCCCTGTGGGCGGCGCGGATGCAGGCGGCTCAGCCGTCGAGCAGCGCCTGGATCTTTGCCGGGCGAACGGCCCCGGCCCGTCTTTACGGACGTCCCCGCCGGGGCCGTTTCATATGCTACTGTTCGCCGGGCCGAGCGCGGCCGCGATCCAGCCGCCCCGCCGTGGGGTGGGCAATCTGCCCACCGCCGGGTCACAAAATCGCCGCCTCCCCCTCGCCCTTCACCATCCCCGGCCCGCCGCCAAGCCCCGGCAGCAGCCCGTTCTCTTCCACCACATCCCCACGCAGCGCCCGCAGCAACTCCCGATGCCCCGCTGCCGCCTGCACCTGCGCACCAATCCCGGCCCGTGCCCGCGCGAGGTAGGCCTCCCACTTCGCCGGATCAAGCCGCCGCCCGGTGGCGAATTTGCCCTTTCCATATCCGGTTTCATACACCCGCTTGCCCAGCAGGACTGCCTGATAGGTCATCGGGCTGAACAGAGAGACAAAGCGGATGTCATGGTGCGTCGGCAGCCCGTATTGCCAAAGTTCGAGGTTTTCGGCGAGGCTGTCGGGCACCTCCAGCTCTTCGCGCGCGTCGATCCAGTATTGGTCATCCGTGCGGTTGCCGAGCGCGTAATGCAGGCAGATGAAATCGCGTACCTCGTTGTAAAGCTCGTCGACGAGGTGGTTGAACCGGTTGCGCAGCGGGTCGGCGAAGTCGCGGTCGGGGAAGTAGGCCACCAGCCAGCGCACCGCGGTGTCGATCATGTGGATTGCCGTGCTCTCCAGCGGCTCGATAAACCCGCCCGAGAGGCCCACGGCCACGCAGTTCTTCACCCATGCGTTCCGGTTGCGCCCCACCCGCATCGGGATCACCCGAGGCTCTGCGCCTTCGCCATCCTCCCCGAGATGCGCCAGAAACTCCGCCCGCGCCTCCTCATCCGTCCGGTGCGCGGAGGAAAACACATAGCCCGTTCCGATCCGGTTGAAGAGCGGCACGCGCCAGGCCCAACCGGCCCCGAGCGCGGTGCTTTTCGTTACTGAATCCAGCCGCTCAGGGTCGCGGTGCGGCACCTGCACTGCCATCGCCCGGTCGTTCGCCAGATATTTACCGTAGCTCTCAAACGGCTCGCCGAGCGCCTTGTTGATGATGAGGCCCCGGAAGCCGGTGCAATCTATCACCATCTCCACCGGATGCCGCCCGCCCCGCTCAAGCTGCAAAGCGGCGACATAGCCGCGTTCGTCCAACTCCACCTCCACCAGATCATCGAGCACATGCACCACCCCTCGGACCACGCAGTGCTCTTTCAGCAACCCGGCAAACTTGCCCGCGTCGAGGTGATAGGCGAAGCCCACCGGCGGCCCGGGCATCTGCCCCCGCCCGCGCGGCCCCTTCGCCTCGGCCGCCAGATCGACCGAGGGGGAGAAGGTTTGCACGAAATCCAGCCCGCCGGTGCCGAACTCCAGCGCGTATTCCGCCGCCGAGACGCCATCAATCGCGGGTGGGTGTGCAAAGGGGTTGATGTAATCCACCCGGTTGCCCTCGGCGTCCTCGTTCCAATGGCCAAAGACGACCCCGAGCTTGAAGCTGGCGTTGCAGGTGCGGAAAAACTCCCGCTCGTCGATCCCGCCCTGCTTCAGCGTGCGCGGCATGCCCGGCACGGTTGCCTCGCCCACGCCCACCGTGGGGATATTGGGGCTCTCGATCAGCGTTACCCTCACGCCGCCCTCGGGCCCGCCTTTCAGCATCGACTGAAGCAAGAGCGCCGTCATCCATCCGGCGGTTCCCCCGCCGACGATTGTCACCTCTCGGATCGGTTCACCCATGCCCAGTCCCCCACGTCCCAGCCGGTGTGTCACCTGTTATGAGGCTGACTTCGGGGCCAGCCTCGCTCAAGCGTTGCGGCTATTTCATCCGCTTGCTTTGCGGCTTCACCAGATGCGGCGTGTGATCGCCCTGCTGGAGGGTGTGGGTCAGTTCGTGGCCCATCAGCGCCGGTTTGCCCTCCATCTTCACGTCGAAGGAGAAGGGCATGAAGGCTGCGCCCGTCATCGCCCTTGCGCCGATAGCCCCCTTGGCGCTGCCCGCCACGTCTCCGACTGACCTCACGCGGATGCCCTTGAACCCCGCCTGCTGGAGCGCCTGCTGCACCTTCACCTTCTTGTGCGAGCCGGGTTTGGCCGCGCCGATGTTGGGGTAGGGGATCGGCACGGGGCCGCCCGGTGAGGGCGTTTTGCAGACGTCAGGGAAGGCAACCACCAGCGTGCCCTGCCAATCCTTCTTGAGCCCGGCCTGCGCCAGAGCCGCGGGCAGATTGGAGTGCCGCAGTTTCCGGCCCCCCTTCTTGCCCGAGGTCAGGATGATGGTGTCGGTTAACCCCTTGGCCGCATCGTTCAGGTTGGAGCTGCTCAGTTGCAGCTCCTCTTCTTCTTCCTCGTCCGGCATCGAAATCACTCCCTGCAAATAAAGGAGGATTATGCCACCGAATCGGCCCGTTAACACGCTGCGGCGCAGCGAGGCCGCTGCGCCTGCGGTTTGCTTGGGAGGTGCCTGGGGTGGCTAGATACCGCCCCGCGCCGTTAGCCGCGCCGAACGGTGTCGATCATCAGCTGCACGTTCTCCGGGTCGGCATCGGGGGTGATGCCGTGCCCGAGGTTGAAGATGTGCGGCCCGTGGCGGAAGGCCTCCACGATGCGGCGGGTCTCGTCGATGAGCGCCTGGCCGCCGGTAACCATGTGGGACGACTTGAGATTTCCCTGCACGCAACCGTCGCATTGCACATGTTCGGCGGCCCATTCCGGGGTGACACCATCATCCAGCGCCACGCAATCGGCCCCGGTCGCGGCGTGAAAACCGCGATACCGCTCGCCCGCGCCGCGTGGGAAAGCGATGACCGGCGTATCCGGGTGCTTTGCCTTCACGCCCGCGATGATTTTCTTGATCGGCTCGACGCAGTAATTCTCAAAATCATCGCCGCTCAGGCTTCCGGCCCAGCTGTCGAAGATCTTCACCACCTCTGCGCCCGCGTCGATCTGCATATTCAGATATTCGATGGTTGCCCATGTCACCCGGTCGATGAGCGCCTGAAACAGCGCCACATCACCGGATTTCAACGCGTGGGCCGGCCCCTGATCGGGCGTGCCGCGGCCTGCAATCATGTAGGTCGCCACTGTCCAGGGCGCGCCGGCAAAGCCGATAAGCGTTGTCTTTTCAGGCAGTTCGGTCGAGAGCTTGCCGACGGTGCGGTAGATCGGTGCGAGATGTTCATGCACTTCGTCGCCGTTCTTGAGCGCTTCAAACCCTTTGCGCAGTTCAATCGGCTCCAGCCGGGGGCCCTCGCCGGTGACAAACCACAGCTTCTGCCCCAGTGCCTGCGGGATCAGCAGGATGTCGGCAAAGAGGATTGCCGCGTCAAAATCGTAGCGCCGGATCGGTTGCAGCGTGACCTCGGTGGCGAGATCGGAGTTGTAGCAGAGGCTCAAAAAATCCCCGGCCTCGGCACGGGTGGCCTTATACTCAGGCAGGTAGCGCCCGGCTTGCCGCATCATCCAGATCGGCGGCGGGCTTACGGCCTCACCTGCCAAGGCTTTGAGAATGCTTTTCTTTTCGGCCATGTGCTGTCTCCTCGCTGGCCGTGTTGGTCGCCGTCTCGGGGCAAAGTGTCAAGTGCCGCAT
Organism: Oceanicola sp. D3; assembly: GCF_006351965.1. Classification (NCBI taxonomy): domain Bacteria; kingdom Pseudomonadati; phylum Pseudomonadota; class Alphaproteobacteria; order Rhodobacterales; family Roseobacteraceae; genus Oceanicola; species Oceanicola sp. D3. The sequence continues at coordinate 3,911,151 of NZ_CP040932.1, read as the reverse complement.
TGTCACGTCTCCGCCGCCGCGCTATCCCGCCTGCATGACCAAGACGCTCAAGATCGGCACGCGCGGCAGCCCGCTCGCCCTCGCCCAGGCCCATGAAACCCGCAACCGCCTTATGGCGGCCCACGGGATGCCCGATGAAGCCATTGAAATTGTAATCATTTCCACAACCGGCGACCGGGTGCAAAACCGGGCGCTGCGCGAGATTGGTGGCAAGGGGCTGTTCACCAAGGAGATCGAGGAGGCGATGCTTTCGGGCGAGATCGACATCGCCGTGCACTCCTCCAAGGATATGCCGGTGGAGCAGCCGGAAGGCCTTGTTCTGGATTGTTTTCTTGAGCGCGAAGACCCGCGCGATGCCTTCATCACCCTCGACGGGAAGGCTTTGGCAGGGCTGCCCGAGGGCGCCGTTGTTGGCACCTCTTCGCTGCGCCGCAAGGCCCAGCTGCTGCACAAGCGGCCCGACCTTTCGGTGGTGGAGTTTCGCGGTAATGTGCAAACCCGGATGCGCAAGCTGCAAGACGGTGTGGCCGAGGCGACCTTTCTTGCGCTTGCTGGCCTCAACCGCCTGAACGCCCAGCATATTTCGCGCCAACCGGTCGACCCTTCAGAGATGCTGCCGGCCATTGCCCAAGGCACCATCGGCATTGAGCGCCGGGCCGATGACGACCGGGCCGATGCGCTCCTTGCGCCGCTGCGCCATGAGTTGACGCACCACCGCACCGCCGCCGAGCGCGCCTTTCTCGCCGGGCTTGATGGCTCTTGCGAGACGCCCATTGCCGGGCTGGCCGCGATTGATGGCAACACCTTGGAGCTGCAGGGAGAAATCCTGCGCACCGATGGCTCCGAAGTGCTGGCAGGCAGCCGCTCTGGCCCCGTCTCTCAGGCCGCCGAGATGGGCGCGAGCCTTGCCGCCGAACTGCTCTCGCAGGCCACTGACGACTTCTTTGACTGGAAATAGCCTGCGCTACTCGACCTGTTCGATCAGCTCCATCACCTGCGGGCCGATGTCCTCGACAATTAGCCGCACCCCGCTGGCGGAAGGGTGGATTCCGTCGCCCTGCATGTGCTCGCGCCGCGCGGCCGCCTGATCTTCCAGCGCGGTCAGGGCGGCGAAGAAATCGGGGTAGAGCAGCGCGCCGTATTGCCCGGCCAACTCGGGATACATGGCGTCGAAGGCGGCCTTGTACTCGGGCCCGAAATTGCCCGAAGCGCTCAGCCCGACGAGCAGGACGGGCAGGCCCTTTGCCTCTGCGGCAGCGAGGATTCCATCGAGATTTCCGCGACTTGTGGCCGGGTCGATGCCGCGCAGCATGTCGTTGCCGCCGAGTTCCACGATCAGCGCATCCACGTCATCCGTCAGCGTCCAGTCCACGCGGGAGAGCCCGCCTGCGGTGGTGTCTCCGCTCACGCCGGCGTTGCGCAAATCCACCTCTGCGCCGCGCTCCTCCAGCCATGTTTCAAGCACCGGCACAAAGCCCTCATCCTGCGGCAGGCCGTAGCCCGCTGTCAGGCTGTCCCCAAGCGCGGCCACAACAACGGGTTGGGCATGGGCGACGGAAACCAGCAAAAATGTCGTTATAGCCTTGAGCGACAGCAGCTTGGCCCCATATCGGAATGAAACAGAAAGCGCGCGCATGACAGATCCGATCCTCTCCCTGAACGATGTCACCTTCACGCTCGACGGCAACGCCGGAAAGGTCAACATCCTCAAGGGAATAAGCCTCGATGTCGCCAAGGGCGAAACGCTGGGGCTGATCGGGCCGTCTGGCTCTGGCAAAAGCTCTCTCCTCATGCTGATGGGCGGGCTCGACACGGCAACCTCCGGCAGGGTCATGGCGCTGGGCCATGATCTGACGGCGATGGGGGAAGATGCGCTCGCCCGCTTTCGTCTTCAGCATATGGGGGTGGTGTTTCAATCCTTCCACCTCATCGGCACGATGACGGCGCTGGAAAACGTGGCCACGCCGCTGGAACTGGCCGGAATGCCGGACGCTTATGAGCGCGCCGAGGCCGAGCTTGCCGCCGTGGGGCTTGGGGACCGCGCCCACCACTACCCCTCGCAGATGTCGGGCGGTGAGCAGCAGCGGGTGGCGCTGGCCCGCGCCATTGCGCCGCGCCCCGATATTTTGCTGGCCGATGAGCCGACCGGCAACCTCGATGCCGCCACGGGCGATGCGGTGACAGACCTGCTCTTCGACCTTTCCGAGAAGCACGGCGCCACCTTGGTGCTAGTGACCCACTCGCGCCAGCTTGCTGCCCGATGTGGCCGGGTTGTGCGCCTCGCTGACGGGCTGATTTCGCCCGAAGCCAAGGCTGAGGCCGCCGAATGAGCCTTGCCCAGTCGGTCCGGATCGCCCGGCGCGAGCTTCGTGGGGGCCTGCGCGGCTTCAAGGTGTTCCTCGCCTGCCTCGCCCTTGGCGTGGCCGCCATTGCCGCCGTGGGGCTGGTGCGCGAGAGCCTCTCGGGCGGGCTGATGCGTGAGGGAGCCACAATGCTTGGCGGCGATGCCGAGCTGCGGTTTACCTATCGCGCGGCGGGTGAGGCGGAGCAGGCGTGGATGGCCGAGCGGGCGACCCGGGTTTCGGAGATCGTCGATTTTCGCTCGATGGCCCGCGCGGGTGAGAACACCGCGCTAACGCAGGTGAAGGGGGTGGATGATATCTACCCGCTTTATGGCGAGATCCGGCTGGAGCCTGCCATGCCGCTGGACGAGGCGCTGGCCGGGGCTATTGGGATGCCCGGCGCGGTGATGGACCCTTCGCTGATGGCGCAGCTGGAGCTGGAGGTGGGCGATACCTTTGAGCTCGGCACCGCAAGCTACTATCTGGCGGCGGCGCTGACGCTTGAGCCTGATGCCGCAGGCTCCGGCTTCTCGCTTGGCCCGCGCACGCTGCTTTACCGGGCGGATCTTGAAGGCTCTGGCCTGCTTGCGCCCGGCACGCTGTTTGAAACCAACTACCGCCTCGCCCTGCCGCAGGGCACCGACCTTGCCGGGATGCGCGAAGAGGCGCTTTCGCAGTTTTCCGATAGCGGCGCGCGCTGGCGTGACAGTCGCAATGGCGCGCCGGGGCTGAACCGCTTTGTCGACCGGATCAGCGCCTTCCTCGTGCTTGTTGGCCTTGCGGGCCTCGCGGTGGGCGGCGTGGGCGTGTCGGCGGCGGTGCGGGCCTATCTTGAGCGCAAGACGCCGGTGATCGCCGTGCTGAAAACACTGGGGGCCTCGCGACGGACCATCCTCTGGGCCTACCTGATCCAGATCGGGGCGCTCTCGGCGCTGGGCATTGCGGTGGGCCTCGCGCTGGGCGCGGCCGCCGTGCTGGCGCTGGCTCCGGTGCTGGAGGCGCGCCTGCCGCTGCCCACCGAGTTCACCGTCTATCCCGGCCCCTTGGCTGAGGCGGCGCTCTATGGGGCGCTGACGGCGCTGATCTTTACGCTCTGGCCGGTGAGCCGCGCTGAAGAAATCCGCCCGGCGCAGCTGTTTCGCGCGCTGTCGGACACCCGCCGCCACCTGCCGCGCCCGCTGGTCATCGTTTTGACGCTTGCGCTTGCGGCGCTGCTCGTTGGAGCGGCGGCTTATTTTTCGGGCCTCTGGATGCTTACCGTCTGGGCCGCGCTTGGCGTATGCTTTGCCCTCTTGCTCCTCCTCGCAGCGGCGGCGGGCATCCGCAGGCTGTCGCGGCGTCTGTCGCGGGCGCGGTGGGTGCGCGGCTGGCCCGCGCTGCGGCTGGCGCTTGGCTCGGTGGGCGGGCCGGGGCAGGAGGCCTCTGCGGTGGTGCTCTCGCTTGGGCTTGGGCTTTCGGTGCTGGCCGCTGTGGGGCAGGTCTCTTCCAACATGCGGGCGGCCATTCAGGGCGATCTGCCAGAGGTCGCGCCCTCGTTCTTTTTCATCGACATCCAGCCTGATCAGATAGGCCCGTTTCTCACCCGTCTCGACGAAGACCCGCAGGTGAACCGGGTGGATACCGCGCCGATGCTGCGCGGCGTTGTGACCCGGATCAACGGCCAACCGGCCACCGAGGTTGCGCCGGACCATTGGGTGGTGCGCGGCGATCGTGGGCTGACCTATGCCACCACCCAGCCGGAGCGGGTGACCGTTTCGGAGGGGGAATGGTGGCCGGAAGACTATGACGGCCCGCCGCTGATGAGCTTTGCCGCCGAGGAGGCTGCGGAGATTGGGCTGCGGATTGGCGACGAGATCACGGTGAACGTGCTGGGCCGCGAGATTACCGCCACCATCGCCAGCTTCCGCGAGGTCGATTTTTCGACCATGGGGATCAACTTCGTGATGACCTTCAACGCCGCCGCCCTGCAAGGCGCGCCGCACAGTCATATCGCCACGGTCTATGCCGAAGCCGAGGCGGAGCCGGCGATTTTGCGGGACGTGGCGCAGACATGGCCCAATATCACCGGGATCGGCGTGCGCGATGCGATCTCTCGCGTGGCGGGACTGCTGGAGGGCATCGCGGCGGCGATCACATATGGCGCGCTGGCCTCGCTGGTCACGGGCGGCGTGGTGCTGATTGGCGCGGCGGCGGCGGGGCAACCGGCGCGGGAGTTCGAGGCGGCGGTGCTGAAGACACTGGGCGCGGTGCGCGGGCGGGTGCTGGCCTATCTGGTGCTGCGCGCGGCGTTGTTGGGGCTGGCCGCCGGGGTGGTGGCCATCTTCGCGGGCGGGCTCGCGGGCTGGGGCGTGACCACCTTCGTAATGGAGGGGGACTACAGCTTTGAGCCGGTCTCTGCCGTTGCCATCGTGACCGGCGGGGTGCTGGCCACGCTGCTGGCCGGGCTGGGCTTTGCGCTCAGGCCCCTCGCAATGCCACCGGCGCGTGTGCTGCGCAGCGCAGAGTGATGTCAAAAGATAAAAGCGGCGGGCTTAACGCATTGGAATTTCAGCGCTAACGGCATTTGTCACCAAAAACCATCTTCCCTTACGCGGCGGCATTTGTCAGTCTCTGCACATGATTTCGGTGGGGTCACCCCGGCCACCGCCGCCCATGAGAAGGGAAGGACGAAAGGTAATGATGACCAAATTCAAGACCCTCAGCGCCGTGCTGGCGACGACTGCGGTGGTCGCCCTCGGCAGCACCGCCTGGGCGCAGGACAAGGAAGGCGCCAACGCCGCCGATGGCGCGGGTGGCGGCGAGGCCGGTGCGGTGGCCCAGATGGCCATGGCGCAGGATCTCTACGCTTACGGCTCGGCCAACAAGGACGCGCTCTCGATCATCACCGCCGCCAAGATCGCCATGTCGGTCGAGGCCGAGGACGTTGAGCGCGAGAAGGAAACCAAGGACATCGAAGGCTACGAGGGCGCCGAAGAAGGTGAAGGCGTGGACGCGCCGACCACCCCCGAGGAGATGCTTGCCGAGGCCGAGGAACTGGCCGGTGACGACGAAGCCCTGAAGAGCATGATTGCCGACATCAAGGCCGAGGGCTCCCGTGGCCGCATCGGCGGTGCCTCGCGCACCCTGTCGCGCCTGCCTGCTGGCAAGACCGACGTGTTCAAGGTGCCGTTCTACGGCGGACGCCTCGCTGAGCTGGCCATCGTGGGCGACGGCGATGCCAACCTTGACCTCGTGGTGACGGATGAGGGCGGCAACGTGATCTGCCTCGACCGCAGCTACTCCGACAAGCTCTACTGCTCGTGGACCCCGAAGTGGGATGGCTACTTCTTTATCGGCGTCCGCAACCAGGGCCGGATCCGCAACAGCTACTACATCCTGACGAACTGATCCCTCCGGACAGATCGAAGACCAAGCGCCGCCGGGGCATTCCTCCGGCGGCGTTTTCTTTGGCTGCTGTCAAATTGCGCGCCCTGCGGGTGCATTCCTTTGTGTGCGGCCCCCTCCTCGGCGCGTCATGGCACCGGCGGGCGGGGCGGTGGGGTTGGGATGTGCGGCGAGCTAGGGGAGGGGGCCGGGGGATATTTGCCCGCAAGAAAATGAGAAAGGGGCGCCGAGTTTCCCCGGCGCCCCTTGGCTGTGGTGTTGAGGCGTGATCAGGCGTCGAAGCGGTCGGCTTCCATCACCTTGACCCAGGCTGCGATGAAGTCTTCGACGAAGCCGTGCTGGGCATCGGACTGGCCGTAGATTTCGGCAATCGCCCGAAGCTGGCTGTTGGAGCCGAAGACGAGGTCGACGCGGGTGGCGTCATACTTCTTTTCGCCGGTCTTGCGGTCTTTGCCGATGAAGACCTTTTCGTCGCCCGCGTCTTCCCACTTGGTCGACATGTCGAGCAGGTTGACGAAGAAGTCGTTGGTCAACTGGCCTTCACGACTGGTGAAGACGCCCGCCTTGGAGCCGCCGTGGTTGGCACCCAGCACCCGCAGGCCACCCACCAGCACCGTCATCTCGGGGGCGGTGAGGGTGAGAAGCTGGGCGCGATCCACCAGCATCTCTTCGGCGGAGACCGAGAAATCAGCGCCCATGTAGTTGCGGAAGCCATCGGCCATCGGCTCCATCGGCTCGAAAGCCTCGGCGTCGGTTTGCTCGGCGGTGGCATCCATCCGGCCCGGGGTGAAGGGCACTTCGGTGGGCGAGCCCGCATCGGCAGCGGCCTTTTCGACGGCGGCGGAGCCACCCAGCACGATCAGGTCGGCCAGCGAGATCTTCTTGGCGCCCTGTGCGTCGAACTCGGATTTGATCCCTTCGAGCACACCCAGCACGCGGGCCAGCTCGGCGGGTTCATTCGCCGCCCAGTCCTTTTGCGGTGCGAGGCGGATGCGTGCGCCGTTGGCCCCACCGCGCAGGTCGGAGCCGCGGAAGGTGGAGGCGGAGGCCCAGGCGGTTTTTACCAGATCCGAGACCGGCAGCGCGGCGAGGAGCTTTTCCTTCAGCGCGGCGATATCGGCGGCGTCCACCAGCGGGTGATCGACCTCGGGGATCGGATCTTGCCAGATCAGCTCTTCGGCGGGCACTTCCGGCCCGAGGTAAAGCTCTTTCGGCCCCATGTCGCGGTGAGTCAGCTTGAACCACGCCCGGGCGAAGGCATCGGCAAACTCTTCCGGGTTTTCGTGGAAGCGCTTGGAGATCGGCCCGTAGATCGGGTCGAAGCGCAGGGCGAGGTCGGTGGTGAGCATGGTGGGGGCGTGGGTTTCGCCCTCGCGGTGCGCATCGGGCACGGCATGCTCGCCGTTCCAGTCCTTCGGGGTCCACTGATGGGCACCGGCGGGCGACTTGGTCAGCTCCCACTCGAAGCCGAAGAGGTTGTCGAAGTAGCCGTTGGACCATTTGGTCGGCGTCGAGGTCCAAGTGACTTCGAGGCCCGAGGTGATGGTGTCGGCGCCCATGCCGGTGCCGTGGCTGTTGGTCCAGCCAAAGCCCTGCTCGGCCATGTTGGCCTGCTCCGGCTCAACACCCACGTTGGCGGCATCGGCGGCGCCGTGGGTTTTGCCGAAGGTGTGGCCGCCTGCGATGAGCGCAACGGTCTCTTCGTCGTTCATGGCCATCCGGCCGAAGGTTTCGCGGATGTCCTTGGCGGAGGCCAGCGGGTCGGGGTTGCCGTCGGGGCCTTCGGGGTTCACGTAGATCAGGCCCATCTGCACGGCGGCGAGCGGGTTTTCCAGCTCGCGGTCGCCAGAGTAGCGGGAGTTGGGCGCATCGGACTGGGCGAGCCACTCATCCTCGGCGCCCCAGTAGATGTCTTCTTCCGGCTCGAACACATCGGCGCGGCCACCGGCGAAACCGAAGGTCTTGAAGCCCATCGACTCCAGCGCGACGTTGCCGGTGAGAACCATCAGGTCGGCCCAGGAGATGGCATTGCCATACTTGGCCTTGATCGGCCAAAGCAGGCGGCGGGCCTTGTCGAGGTTGGCGTTGTCGGGCCAGCTGTTGAGCGGGGCAAAGCGCTGGGAGCCGGAGCGGGCGCCGCCACGGCCATCGGCGGTGCGGTAGGTGCCGGCGGAGTGCCATGCCATGCGGATGAAGAACGGACCGTAGTGGCCGAAGTCGGCGGGCCACCACTCTTGGCTGTCGGTCATCAGTGCGGTGAGGTCGGCCTTGAGCGCCTTCAGGTCGAGGCCCTTGAAGGCTTCGGCGTAATCAAAATCCTTCAGCGGCGAGGTGCCCGGCGCGTTCTGGTTGAGGATCTTCAGGTTAAGCTGGTTGGGCCACCAGTCCTTGTTTCCGCGTGCGGCGAGCGTGTGCATCACCGGGCATTTGCTGATGTTTGAAAGTTCGGCTCCGTCCATCGGGCGCTCCTGTAGCTGGATGTGGCGTGCGGGAAAGGCCAGCGCCCTGCGGCGCCGGTGATTCCTCCCGTGTGAGGGCAAGCTACCAGCTATGCGGTATCAGGAAAAATTGGATTTGCAGATTTTGTTGATAAGGCGATCTTATGGATGCGGCTATTCTGGCTGCCAGTCTGCCCGGGTCATCGCGATAAAGCTGTTGCCCGCGCCGCCGGGCACGTTGCGATCCACGATGTCGCGCACCGTGGCCGTTTCCTGAATTGCCTCCCATCCGGGGGCTGAAAAGGTTTCTGGCACAAAGACATGGCGGGAGAGCAGCGGGTTGGTCAGGGCCTGGCTGAAGGCGTCGAGCGCGACGAAGACCAGCACAAGATTGGGGAGCGGGCTGTTGGGCACGCGGTCTTCGCAGAACAGGCCGACGAAGAAATCTACCTGATCGGGGCTGGCATAGTGCCGGGCCAGCTCTGCGGCCACATCCGGATCGGAGGAAATATCCTCAAAGCTCTGTGGCCGGTCCTGCTTGAGATAGGCGCAATAGTCGGAAAAGCTGGCCAGCTCGCAGTGCCTGTCTTGCAGGATCGAGGCCTTCTCTACCTCCAGCAGCGGGGTGGCGGTGTTGCGTGGGCCCAGCTCCGCGGCCGGGGTGGCGCTGACGGTTTCGAAGGCCTTCAGCAAGCCGCCCTCAAGGAGCAGGGTATTGTTGCGCAGGGTCCCGGCGAGGGGCTGCGGGCTGCCGCCCCACGGCATTTCGTCGGGGATCAGCGCGTGCCAGCGATAGAGCAGGCTGAACTCGGTGGTGATCCAGTTGGGCTTGTTCCAGCTTGCCTCCCACGCCACCGATGGGTCGGCCTTGAGGGCGAAGGGCAGGGGGGAGATGTGGTTGATGTAATCCTCCACCACCAGCTTGATGAAGAGCACGATCATCGTGTTGCGGGCGGTTTCGAACACGCGGGTATCGTTCCACTCGGGGTGCGCGGCTTCGATCTCGCCCGCCAGTCGGTTGTGCTCGCGCAGCAGGAGCGTGTTGAGCATTGCCACCTGAGGCACGGAGTTGACCCGGTCGCCCCCCACGGCAAAAAGCGTGTCGCGCTGGGCGGGGGGCAGATCTTTTTGGCCAAGGGCCGGGTCCAGCACGGCGAACTGCGGGTCGGGCGCGCCGTCTTTGTAGAGGAACGGGGGATACTCCTCGCCGTTGATCTGTTGCGATTTCAGCCGCCCCTTGCGCCCCTTCTCCTCCGAGCAGAGCCTGAGCGCGACGGTTTGCGCATGGGTCCGCCCGTAAAGCGTGCAGAGGTCTATCTCGTGGTTCGATGTGTTCCGCCGCAGGCGCAGCTCCGGGTCTTCCCCCTCGGCGATCAGCTCGTCGGTTTCGGTGCGCAAAAATCCGTCGGTCAGGTATTGGGCGAAGGTGGGGAACAGGCAGGTGGACTTGGGGCACAGCCGTTGCACCCCGGCGCGCCGCTCGAAGAGGGGCAGCAGGCTTTCCACCTCCGGCAGGTTGCTGCGGCGCTGCGGTGGCAGGTGCCTGCCGCTCCACCGGCGGTCCGTCAGCCCGCGCCATGACACGTAGTCACCGATGGTGCTGAGCGGATGCGGCCGGCTGCGCGCCCGCTTCACCACCCGGTTGATCGCCCAGCGATTGGCCAGCTTCGCCAGCGGCGGGATTGCCTCGATGATGGAAAACAGGGTGCTCTGGATGGAATAACGCAGGCTGGGCATGGCGGGCTCATCAATTGCATCAAGGAATACCGCGAGTATGCCTTGGAGAGCCGCCGCCGTCCCCGCCCGGGCTTCCTGCCATGCCGCAATTCACGCTTCATTTACGCCAGAGCGGCGCTTGGGGGCGGCTTTGTGCGTGGTAGGAAGGTCAGACGCTTTCCGGCGTGGAGATCTCGAAGCCGAATGTGACCCGATGTGCCCCACCATCGGGGCCGCCGGTTTTGGCCTTCATCAGCGTGGCGATGGTTTCGCGGGCGAAGCGCTTCATCGGGTGCGAGATGATCATGGAGAGGGTGCCGTCGATCAGGGCGGCGCGTGTATCGTCGAAGAGTTCGTAGCCGACGGCAACAAAGTCATCTCGCTTCGGCATCGCCCTCAGCGCGGCAATTGCGCCCGTGACACCGCCGCCGGAAATGTAGAGGCCGCAGAGGTTTGGGCGGTCGGTGAGCAGCTTTTCCACGTGCTCACGCGCGACAGCGGCGGATTCGTAGGTGGGGAGCGGTTCGAGAACGGAGAACTTGGCGTTGTGCTCGCGGAAGTAGGACCGAAAGCCGCTTTCGTTCATCTCTTGGTTCCGAAGCCGGTGAGAGCCGACAAGCACGCCGATCTCGCCGGGTTCACGCACCATCTTGTCAAAGGCCCAGGCAGCGGTTCGCCCGACCTTCCAGTTGTCGAGCCCGACAAAGCTGATGTTGCCCTGCGCTGTCAGCGGGCCGATGAGAGACACAATCGGCACGCCGGTTGCCAAGACCGAGTCGATGGCATCTGCGACGAGCGGGTGCTGGGGCGCGACAATGGCCAGGGCTTCGCAATGTTCGCCCATCGTGAGAATGTGCTTGGCGACCCTCTCGGGTGTCAGATCTTCAAGAAACTCGACGGTAAGCTCGATCTTGTGGCCTTCATAAGCCTCTGCGGCCGCGCCAACAGCATCACCCAGATTGCGATAGAAAGCCCGTGACCCCCTTTGCAAGAGCACGCCCAGCCGGTGCGTGGTGCGGGTGGACTTGACGGCATGCTCTATCGTTCCGAGGCCGTAAAACCCGATTTCTTCCGCTGCGGTCAGAACCCGCTCCTTGGTCGGGGCGCGCACGGACTCCGGCTGATTGAGCACACGGTTCACCGTGGAGACCGACACGCCAGCGGCCTTTGCGAGGTCAGGGATCGTTGGTCTCTTCATCTCATTTCATCTCAAAAATCCATCGCCCCGAAGCTAAATGAGACGAAAGTGCGCTTTTGGTAGAATTAGCCTTGATGCGGATAATGTCAAAGGGGCATTTGAAATGCGTTGATAGTGCTCACGAGGGAATCGAGACTTCAACGTTTTGGGGGAGGCCCAATGCACAATTGAGAGATGAACGAGCTGCTCTGGCAGGCCGGTCATCCTGTGCGCTCTCTCGCGAGCAAATCGGCCGCTTGGCCAACATATAATGTCGAGCCGCAAGAGAGCGGCTGTACCGATGGGAGGAAATCGACATGAAGAAACTTATCGCAACCACTGCTGCCCTTGCGATCACGGCGTCCGGTGCTTTTGCCGCCGATATCGCGCTGGTTATCGGGTCCAACCAGGACTCGTTCTGGAATGTCGTGAAGAAGGGTGCAGAAGATGCAGCCGTGTTAGTAGAGGCTCGCGGCGGATCGCTGAACATCCTGCAAACCAACAACTACGACAACTATGGCGCTGATCTGGCCACGCTGATCGAACAGGCGACCGCTCAGGGTGTTGATGGCATCGCGACCGTTCTGCCCGTTCCGGACGCACAGCTGCCCGCCATTCAGGCGGCGATTGACGCGGGCATCAAGGTGACCCTGCTGAACGGTGGTGGCGACAAGCTCGAAGAGTCCGGTGCGCTGAACTACTTTGGTTCGGACGAGTATGTGGCCGGTGTTGCCGGCGGCAAGTACATGGCCGAAGCCGGTGCCAAGCACATCCTCTGCCACATCCAGATCCCGGGCACGGTGAACCTTGAAGCACGCTGCAAGGGCGTTGAGGATGGCGCAACTGAAGCCGGTGCAAAGGCAACCATCCTGCGCGTGCCCGCAAACCTCGACGGTGACGTTGCCGGTACATCCGCTGCCATCGAAGCCGAGCTGAACGGCGACGAAAGCATCGACGCTGTCGTGAACCTGGCAACCTGGGCTGCGGACGCCTCCGCTGCCGCAATCGAGCAGCTGGGCAAGACTGGTGAAGTCAAGCTGGGCACCTTCGACCTGAGCCCCTCCACGCTGGACCGCATCAAGGCCGGCACTCAGACGATGGCCATCGACCAGACGCCTTACTACCAAGGCTTCCTCTCGGTCTCCACGCTGGCCGCTCACATCGATTTCGGCACCAAGATCGCCACCCAGCCGGTGCTGACTGGCCCTGCGATCGTGGACTCCTCCAACATCGACGCGACCTTCGCAGGTGTTGAAGCGGGCACCCGTTAAACAGGTCTCCCTGGTGGCCAGCCAACCTTCGTGTTGGCTGGCCGTCCGAACAGATTTTTCAATCACATGACCCAACCGCAGACCTAGCGGGGAGAGAACCCTTGGCCCATACCGAAACATCAAGCTCAGAGGCTCCGAGCCCGAAATCCGCAACATCCCGGTTTTCATTGGGAGAAATGTTCCGCAGCCCAGCCATGGGCGCGTTCGTCGGGATGGTCATCGTGTTTGCCATCTTCGCGATGTTCGGCTTTGCGCGCAATTTCCTCTCGATCGCGGGCTTTGCGAATTGGATGAACTTCGCCAGCACCGTTGGCATCATCGCGATCCCGGTCGCCTTTCTGATGATCGCGGGCGAGTTGGATATTTCGACCGGCGCGGTTTTGCCCGCCTCCGCCATGATGCTGGGGATCAGCGTCAACCACTACGATGTTCCGATGTGGCTTGGCATCATCATGACGCTGACGATGGCCGCGAGTGTTGGCTTGGTGAACGGCCTTTTGGTGACGCGGACGCAGGTGCCCTCTTTCATCGTGACACTCGCCACGCTTTTCGCGGTTGGCGGCCTCACGCTCGCCCTTTCGGACTTTCTGATCAACAACACCAACGTTTCGATGCAATCGCCGGATTGGGCCAAGGCGCTCTTTGGCACGCGTTACTTTGGCTTCCGTTCGGCGGTGTATTGGTGGCTTGCCCTGATCGTGGTGTTCTGGTTCTTCCTGCACAAATCGCCTTGGGGCAACTGGGTGTTCGCCGTCGGCGGTGACCCGGAGAGCGCGCGCAACGCGGGCATTCCGGTGAACAAGCTGAAGATCTGGCTCTTCATCCTGTGCTCGGTCTGCACCGCGCTTGCCGGGATGTGCCAGGTGATCCAGTTCAACTCGGCCCAGTCGGCCACGTTCTTCAACATGATCTTCTTCACGATCATCGCGAGCGTTGTCGGTGGTGTGCTGTTGAACGGTGGCTTTGGCTCGGTTGCCGGGGTGGTGTTTGGCACCATGACGCTCGGCATCGTGCAGCAGGGCATCAACTACACGGACATCGACAGGAACCTTTCACTGCTGATCATCGGTGTGATGCTTCTGATCGCGGTTCTGATGAACGGGACTTTCCAGAGACTCGCAACCAGCTGGTCGTCCGGCAAGAAGGAGGACTAAGCCATGTCGAATACAGAGAACGTTCTTGAGCTTCGCAATGTCGACAAGTCATTTGGGCCGATCGACGTGCTCCACGGCATCAGCCTTTCGGTCAAGGCGGGCGAAGTGCTTTGCCTGCTGGGCGACAACGGTGCGGGCAAGTCGACGCTGATCAAGACCATGGCCGGGGTGCACGCCCCAACCAGCGGCGAGATCCTGATGGATGGCAAACCCATCAGCTTCAGCGGGCCGAAAGAGGCCCAGGAGGCCGAGATTGCCTGCGTGCACCAGTTTGGCGGCACCTTCCCCCTGATGTCGATTGCCCGCAGCTTCTTTGCGGGTGTCGAGCCGACCAAGGGCTGGGGCCCCTTTCAGGTGTTCGACCGGGAAAAGGCCAATGAGATCGCGGTGCGCGAGGTGCGCAACTTCGGGATCACGCGGATTGAAGATGGCGATCGCCTTGTCGGCGGCCTGTCTGGCGGTGAGCGGCAGTCTCTTGCGATTGCGCGTGCCGTCTACTTCGGCGCACGGGTCTTGATCTTGGATGAGCCGACGGCGGCACTTGGCGTGAAGCAATCGGCGCACGTTCTGCGCATCGTGAACGAGGCCAAGCGGCGCGGTCTGGCGGTGATCTTCATCACCCACCAGGTGATGCACGCAATGGCCGTGGGCGACCACTTTGCCGTTCTGATCCGGGGCGCGATTGCTGCGGACTTCCGCAAGGGTGAGAGATCCCGAGAGGAAATCGCAGACCTCATGGCGGGGGGCGAGTCGATGACCGACCTCGAAGCCAGCATTGAGGGCGAGACCGCGACAGTTTAGGGCTGCTCGCGAATCCGTTGGGCCTTGCTCCAACGGGGCACTGATAACTGAAATGAACCGAAGCCGGCGGGCCCCATGCCCGACCGAACGGATGGAGACTGTCGGATGATCCGATTGGCAATCATTGGCGCGGGCCTGATGGGGGAAGACCATGCTCGTATCGCAGCCCGGGATCTTCCGGGGGCGCAGGTGCAGGTCATCTGCGATATGGACCGGTCTCGCGCGCAATCCGTTGCCGACGCGACCGGCGCGGCAGACATCTCAAGCGAGCCCGAGGCCGTGGTGAGCCGTTCGGATGTGGATGCCGTAATCGTGGCCTCGCCGGACTTTACCCACGCGCCGCTCTCGAAGGCCTGCATCGCGGCGGGCAAGCCCGTGCTGTGCGAAAAGCCCCTGTCGCAATCCTCGGCAGAATGTCTCGAAGTCATCGAAGCGGAGCAGAACAGTGGAAAGCAGCATGTGATGCTGGGCTTCATGCGCCGCTACGACCAGTCTTACATCGAGATGCGTCAGGCGCTGAGTGATGGCGCACTGGGGCGCGCGCTGATGATGCACAACTTTCACCGCAACGTGGAGACGCCCGCGGCGGATTTCACCGGGGCGATGGCCATCACCAATTCTGCGCCGCATGAGTTTGACGTTGTCCGCCACGTGCTCGGCACCGAGTTTGTCAGCGTAACGGCCCATCAGCCGCGCCGCTCTGACGCCCGCGTTGCCCCGGTGGTGATGGTTCTTGAAACCGCAGACGGTCAGCTGGTGACCATCGAGATCAATAACAACGCCGCCTACGGCTATGACGTGCGCGCCGAACTTGTGGGCGAGGCTGGCTCAATTGCCATGAACAACGTGGCCTACACGCGGACAGATATGAAACTGGCCTCCAGCACCCGCTATGACGCGGATTGGCGGGGCCGGTATCACGAAGCCTATGTGCGGCAGAACCGGGATTTCCTCCGCTTTGTTGAAACCGGGGCCTTCCCCGCAATCGCATCGGACTGTTGGGACGGGTATTGCGCGGCGATCGTCGCCGAGGCCGGGGCCAAGGCGCTGGCAACCGGCCAGAAGCAGCCTGTCACCCTGATACCGAAGCCAGAATTTTACGCGGCCAGAAAGGGAGTTGCGGCATGAAACTTGGATTTGTGTCCGACAGCCTCGGCGGCATGGGGTTTGAAGAGATGCTGGATCACGCCGCCCGCATGGGCGTGTCGGGGATCGAGGTGAATACCTGCGGCTGGTCCACCGCGCCGCATTGCCGGATGGATGACCTTCTGGGCAATCCGGAGGCTCAGGCGGCCTTTCAACGTGCGTTCGAAGACCGCGGCCTTGAAATCATCTCGCTCAACGCGAATGGCAATCCGCTTCATCCAACCGACCCCAAGCAGGGCGAGGATTTGAAGAAGACCCTGCGCCTTGCCGGTGAGATGGGGATCAAGACCGTTTGCACCATGTCCGGCCTGCCTGCGGGCAATGCCACCGACACGATGCCCAACTGGGTTGTCTCTTCATGGCCGCCGGAAACGCAGGATATTCTGCGCTACCAATGGGACGAAAAGCTGATCCCGTTCTGGACCGAGATCGCGCGCCTCGCTGCCGAGAACGGCGTTGAGCGGATCGCGCTCGAACTCCACGGCAACCAATGCGTCTATAACGTGCCCTCGCTGCATAAGCTGCGCGCGGCGGTTGGCCCCGTGATCGGGGCAAACCTCGACCCCTCGCATCTGTTCTGGATGGGGGCCGACCCGCTGGTTGCAGCCGAGGCATTGGGGGACGCGATCTATCACGTGCACGCCAAGGATACGCTGCTCAACGCGCCGGTTCAGGCCACCACGAGCCTGCTGGAGAACGGCTCGCTCATGGATATCCCGGCGCGCAGCTGGTCCTACATCACGCTTGGCTTTGGCCACGGCGAGGAATGGTGGCGGCAGTTCTGCTACCGGCTGAAGATGGCGGGCTACGATGGCTGGCTTTCGATCGAGCATGAGGATGTGCTGCTGAACTCGCTTGAAGGCCTTGAAAAATCGGTCGCTCTGCTGCAGGGCGTGATGCCCGGCAGGCCCGCAGACTACAAGCCGCAGGATATCTGACAGGGCGTTTCAGTTTGCGCTCTGTGGGGAGGTGGTGTGGCACGGCAACGTACTGCACCGGCGTGCCGGGCGCTGCGGTTACATTAGTGCGCGTGCCGTCCGGCGGGCAGATCGACGCCGCCCACCGTAACCGGTTCCTTCGCCCTGCGTCGCCACGCCACCACCGAAGACGCGTAGCGCAAACCCTCTTCCACGGCGTTCTTGGCCTGTGCCGGATCTTTTGCGATCGCCTGCCATTGCTCGGGACGCGTGTAAGCCGCTGCATCGGCCGATTGGAAGAGCGCAAGCTCGTGACAAAGGGCGAACTCCACGCGAACGGGCGCAGTCGTGGATGGTGGCTGACACAGGAAGGCCGGGCACTTCACGGCGAAGTGCTCCGTGAAGCGCTGGAGCGCCAGCGCATCCTCCTCGACGGCTACAGCAAGGAGGAGATCGAGCAGTTTACCGGGATGCTGCGGCGCTTTCTGGCCAACCTCAACGTTCTGACTGGCAAGACCGGCGCGTGAAGCTGCGCCATGCGCGGCATGCCTGAGCCCCCCGAGGCGTCAAGGCCCCTTGCCGGCGTCACGCCTCGACGATGCGCTCGGCAGGCCGGCAGGCGCGCAGGCCAAGCCGGGCAACCAAGCCCATCACATCGGCAGGAGAGCGAAGCCCAACCCACCGAGTTCGTCAGCCTCCTCGCCTGAAACCTTTGCCGCCCGTGCACCCCCAGACCCGACCACCCGATCGCCGCGCAAGAATCTGCAACTATCCCCCTGACTGACCGTGGAACCGCGCCTCCCCAAGCAGCGGCACGCCGCTCCCCGTGCCCGGGCAGCTCAGGGGGAGAGCAGTGGATTGAAGATCCTCGCGTCGGTGGTTCGATTCCGCCCCGACCCAGTGCATCGCGCAGCGATGTGCGTCGTTCGGGCGCTGTTGGGGGTGCCGTCTTCAACTATTGTCGTGAAGGGAGACTTGGTAGCGGGGGACCGTCTTGAGTTTCTGCCCCCACTGAGGTTGGCGGCGTTTGGGGTGTAGGTATTAGGGGAAATCGGTCTTGGGGTTACCGGAGGAATAGAACTCGATCTAGCGGGTTGGCTTTTCCCGTAAGTATCTCAACATATTGACTTTATGAGGCCTGAATGGGCGGTGGCTCTACCAGCCTTGAGCGCGTCGGTGAGTTGCGTGCGCCTCAGGGTAAACCTGTAGAAATATCCTGCCCGGGCCAATGCCGGGCTGGATTCAGGCGGGGCTTTTAGGAGGGAAGATGAAGGACAGCACGCTGGGATCGACCCCAAGATGGCGCCGACAGTAAACTAGACTCCAGAGGTTCCAGGAAATGGATGTCAGCGCCACCGAAAGAGCGGCGCCAAGGGTGCCTCCGAACCAGCAAAACACGGGCAGGGTCAACAGAGAGATCCCATTGCAAACCACAAAAATGCGCGCGATGGCTTTTTCGTGGCCGGACATGCCCAAAAGGACCCCACTGGATCCGTTCAGCCCGTTGACGGCAAAGCCAAAGGCCATGATGACCAGCGGTAGATAGGCTTGGGAAAACCCCGCGCCGAAAATGCGCAGAATCTCACTGCCCCAAATGAGCAATGTGAAGAAACCGGCGCACGCGGTTATGCCCGCCAGCAAAGATGTAAAGCGGCAAATTTCTTGGACTGCTTCTAGATCTTCTTCAGAAACAGCTTTTGAGATCAAGGGCGACGCAATAATATTGGCCGCCAAAAGAGCCAGGCTCATCACTTGAGCCGTTTTGAGCGCGGCGAATAACGGGCCCGTATCTTCCTTGCCAATCATCACTCCAATAATGATCACTGACAGTGTGGGGCCCACAAAATTCAGAGTCGACGTAAGCCAGAAATAGCGGGACATTATTGACCAGTCCGCATGACGGGAGCTTTGGAACATCGTAGACAACCAGTGCCCGGGCCATCTGCCGCAAAAGAACAGCTGAACAACGCAAAGGCACCACAGCGCAGCCGCTGAGACTGAGAGCGCTTGAGTGGCGGTTGGAGTTGCCCAACTCAAGTGCAAAACCGCAAGGCAATACAGGATAATCAGTAAACGCCAGGCTATGTCGCGCGGCGCAATCGCCAGTGCTAGTCTTCCTTTGACTCGCAGCACCGACGATAAAAACTCGGTCAGCGCCAGGGCCGCCGCAAGCGCTATGGAGGGAAACAGCGAACCATCCACCGACCAAGTAAAAACAAACTGCGACAGAAAAAGTCCCGCCGAAGTCATAACAAAGACAAGCGACATCCTGTGAACAGAGAAAATGATGAGGTGCGGGACTTGTCTGCTGTCTTTCAACATGTGCATGGTTGGCAAAACGCGAAGAATAAGCTGCTGCTGTCCTGCAAGAACAACCACACCCATGAGGCTCGAGATACTGAAGACAAAGCTAAAACTTCCAAACTCGGAAAATGTCATTGCCCGAGCCAGTACCACAAACATGGCGTAGGATAGTACGGCACCTGAACACTTCAGCACAAAAGCTGTAAGCGCACCGCTTAAAAGCCTTCTGACAAGAGGCGGCATGTTCACTAGCAAAGTCTCCAACAGGGAAAACTAAATTTCAGTCTGCGCGGACTGTCTGGTTGCCTTGTTGTCTTGCTGCCTGATGGAAATTTCGTTTTCCCGAGTCGGGAACAACCCGGCGACCCGCAAAAGTGCGTGGTCACTAATGAAATTCGAGGGAGCAGGACACGCCTTCCTCCTGACATCCAGAACCGCCCAGAATTCTCACTTTCGTCCAGATTCAGGGGAGTATTCACGCTTTCAAGTCTTCAGCGTTTCCGAATTCATAGCGAAATCGGGTTAGATCGCTTTGGTATTTCTGCCGGACCAGTTCAATGTCCTTGGGCTTGTAGTAATCCAAGGGATCTTTCGCAACGCGCCGATTGTTGTGGGTGATGGAGTCACGCAATTCGACACCAATTCGTTGGAAAAGATCGGGCAATTTTTCTTTGATGTCTTCTAACTTGATGACCTCGTCCACGGCTGGGCGCCCATTAGCCCCTGCCTCCCAAGCATCAATGGACCAAGTGCCGTACTGACGCCATTTTTGATGCCTCCGGCCACCGCCACCGTGACCCTTTGTGTCAATTCCGCGAAGCCATCGGGAAAACGCAACCGGCTGAAAACCGAGGCGGCGCTTCATTTTTTCGACGCCATCTACTTCGATGATCATCTCATATAGAGAGACTAGCCTCCTATACGGATTTCGAACAAATGTGAACTTGAAATATGAATCAAAATTCAGCCCCCTTTCTCGAAATACTTTCTGGGTATCACGTGGTGACATGTGAGAGTAAAAGGGAGTTTCCCGACTACGGGTACGATATACTCCTACAGGCTCCTCATTGTACTCATTTAACATGTCACGTACGGATTCAGATCCAGTCTTTGGGTTGGAAAAAAAGATAAACTTCTTGCTGTGGGAAATGATCACCATATTCTCCCTAAGTTCAAACTTCCTGAGTTGGTTTTCATATCAGATACGCCGGGCGTTTGTTGATCCGGCCATCTTTTGGAACTGGCTGTGTTCTGTTGGCGGGCGACGCTCCACAGGGCGGCCGGCACAATTAGCACCAGCCAGTACTCGTAGAGACCCCGGTAGCCGGCCACAAAGACAGCGCTGAGGAAAAAGGACAGCAGCAGTACCTTCAGGTTCTTGGGAGCTGGAAAGCTGGTGCGCAACACCTGAGCCAGGAAATACAGGGAAAGCAAAATTTGCAGCAGCCCTAGGAGTCCCTCCTCGAAGACTCGCGAGATCAGGAAGGAATTTACACCGATAGCGTTGAGGTCGACGGCCAGCCCCAGTTCGCGGACGATCAGCAGATAGAGGACCGCAACCTCAGAGTTGTTGCCGAGACCAACCCCCATGATATTGCCTTCTAAGAAGTACCTGGCGGCGGCGACTACTGAGGCGTAGCGAATGTCTGCGCTGCGTCCTGCCGAGGCATTTGCCCCCAGCCGCTCAGCGTAGAAGGTGAGGACAAAGACCAAAATGACCAAGCCAATCACTAGCAGGATCAGCGCAAGCTTAAAGAGCGTGTTTGCGGTCAATCTGCGGCCCTCAACAAAGGCGTAGATGGCAACAACCGGGAAGATCACAAGCACCGAAGTTGACCGGGTGACGGCCATGTTAAATATGGCTAGGCATAACATCAGGAACGGCAACGGACTGATGACGACCCGCCCTTTAATTGAGACCGCCCTGGCTACCAGGATGATGATGAAAGGGATACTCATCGCGGCAAATAGCGATACTTCGGGAAGCAGAGCAAAGGCACGTCCGTATTGCGGGGGCAGGCTGAAGTTGAGATTGTTTCGAAAATCCAAGTTTTCGGCCCCGATCGCGAACTGTAAAAAGGCCAGAAGGTGGGACACATAACCACCAACCATGAACAGGGAAACGAAGGCTCGCTGCCCTGTTGGCGCCGACAGTGCGGCGGCGATCAATACCGAGAAAATATTCACGAAAACGAAGTAATAGGCAGCAACCGGGAGCGCCCCGTTATTTAGGGTTCCAAACACCCAAGAAAGGTTTGCTGTTAGAAGCACAATAAAGCTGCAGCGGTCAATTCTCGTGATGTACCAAATGGCGATCAGGCAACTTGCGCAGGTGATCAGGTCCAAGGGCTGCAGGAACACGCCACCGACCGGCAGCGCCAGGCCTGGCAGCCACAGGAAGGCCCCCGCGGCCCCGACAAACCATCCAAGAGGGCCGGAACGCCTAAGCCGCATGGTTCTTCATAGCCTCATAGGCCAGGGCCTGATGCTGCAGTGCGGCGCGCAAGGCGTCCTCATCTAGCTGGCTAATTAGGTCACCATCGGATTTCCTATAATAGACCCGGGAAAGCCTTTGTTTCACGGACTTGGGCACCTGGCGGCGCAGCAGAAGCAACAGGCCGGAGCTGTGAAGGTACTCATTCAGCCGATGGAACCGAGGCAGGGCGGTTCCGTTGGCAGCTTCAACCGAAATGTCAAAGGCGCTTTCAAGCCCGAGGAAGGCTGAGATCCTCTGCAGTATTCTCTGTGGGTGTGCGAACATATCTTCAGCGAAGACTATTAGAGCATTGTTGCCAAAAGCCCGAGTATAGCGGGCCACCGATTCCGTGACCTCGCTGGGGCGCAAGAGAAAGTGGCCCGGGATTTCTAGCTGACCACCTTGCTCCAGCTGTAGCTGCCGGGCGATCTGCGGAACGTTTCGGCCGATGCGGTGCTGCAGCAGGTAGTGGGACCGTGCGCGGGCGACCGGGTCGCGCAGTAAGATTACGATCTTGGCGTCTGGCGCCGTCGCGCGAATTTTGTCTGCAGCCTCCGGGCAATGCAGATATGTCGTGGAGGCATCTAAGCGCCAACGTGTATCCATCGCCTCAAACAGATAACTGTACTGTTCAGGCGTGCGGAATACGGCAAACTGCATCCGATAGTTTTTGCGGCGGGCGACATAATCTGCTGGGTCCACGTCATTGAGCTGATGCTCTCTGACGTATTCCTCGGAAAACTCGTGGTTGGAGAAGTAGTTTGGCTCCTTTATCGGGCTGCTCGAGATATCCGGGTGAGATTCGAGCCAAGCGCTGAGCTGAGTCGAACCGGAGCGCGGCGCCGCGACCAAGAACAGGTTTGCGATCTTCTGACCCGGGATCGCGGCAGGAGTGTTCATTTGGCGACTCCGGTCCGGGCGGATAGTAGGGTCCGGCAATGTGAAACTGCAAATTCCGCAGCGCCGAAACTGAAACCGGTGTGGGTTGCAATCGCCAGCAGGAAGGTGGTGAACCGCAGGTGCGGGGAGGAGAATCCAAACCGCCCGCAATCCCGCCAAGCCAGCAGCGCAACAGGTGCGAAATACGCCAGTGACAAGGTGAGAAACGCCGGCGAAACTATCAGGGTCAGAAATAGGACACCTAGCAGGAATGGAAGGACCAAAATCGGCAGCAACTGTCGCAATTTGGGTGTGACGGCGTGCTTTGCAAGATTTTTCAATCTGTAGAAGCCATTGCGCCGCATCTGCTTCCAAGTGCTGGCGATAGAATCTCTGGGTATGTAGCCGATCGAGTTGTCACCATCAAGATAGATCCTATACCCGGCCCTGGTCAGGCGATGGTCCAGTTCCGCATCCTCGTTGGCAATGAAGCTCTCGTCATAGCCGTTGACATCCAGAAAGGCCTCCAACCGAAACAAGGCGTGGTGGCCGTGATCGACCCATTGACTGGTAGAATGCGCCCGGTGTGCGGCACCACCATTTCCGAGCCAGCTGTTGAACAACACATGGGCGGCCTTTTGAACGTTGTTTCCCTCAACCGTATGCATCGGCACAACCACACTGTCGGCTCCATGGATCTCGGCCGTAGCGATCAGCGACTTCACAAAATTCATGGGATAGACACTGTGCGCGTCGATTCTGACTAGATAGGCTGGCTGCCTGTTTGCCCTGTCCCAGGCCATCTCAGCGGCCAAGTTTACAGCCGCCGCTTGGGTGCGTTGCGCATTCCGGACAATTTCCAAATTTGGATATCCTAGCATTTTCGCCGCCTCAACCGTGCCATCCAAGCTATCGCCGTCACAGACAATGACATCGTAGTCCTGAAATCCATCGTCGCGGGACAGCATCCCAATCGTCCGGGCGATGTGTTTTTCTTCGTTGTAAGTTGGCACGACAATCGTGACCCGTCTAAGTGTGGCTTTCATAGCAAGAACCTAAGCTGTCCGAAAGTGTCGAGCGTTCAGATCTGAACTGATTGCGTGAATCAACTCGGCGATTTCATTGTCAAATTGCACGGCACGGGCCAGAGCTCTGTTGTCTTTTTGTGCTTCTGACAAGCTCTGCAGCTCGTCCTCGGGCAGTTCCAAAAGCTGGGAGATATTGTTGACCGCTTCATCAAGGTCCGCATAACGCTGGCGAACGCCTTCGACTAATTCGGTGACGCCTCCTCCGTTGAACACGATCGGAATACAGCCCAGCATAAGCATCTCAGCGACCGCGATGCCGAAGTGTTCATTCCGATAGCAATGTAATCCGAACTGAGCCTTTGCAATCAATGCGGTTTTTTGCGGGTCGGAGGCGTCTGGATGAAGGTTGACTGCTGGGTGGCGTCTGCAGATTTGAGCCAGTTCTTGAGCATAGCGGGTGTTGGCGCGTCCTACGATATCCAACGTGCAATCATAGCCACGTTCACGTAGGCGGTCGATAATGGTGATGGCGTCTTCAAGCCGCTTATTGGGGACAATTCGACCCAAGCATATGAAAGAAAAACGGTTCTTTTTCTGTAAGGCGGTGTCCGCGTCCAAGTCGAGCTCGACGCGTGGGTAAAGGACGTGAGTGTTCCTTATCCCCCAAACCCTAGAGACAATCCCCCGGGTCCATTCTGAGTTTGTGACTGTGATGGTCTCCGGGTCGTCTGCGATGGAAGGTGCCGCGATCATCCGGCAGATCCAAGCGTAGATTTTTCTACCCAGCAGCGAGATTTTTTTGGTTCCGTCGACCCCGAGGTAAGAGAGCATCTCGGTTAGCGTAGAAAATAACGCCGGACAATGCATGATGCGTACGGTTTTACAGGCGGTTTTGGGGCCTTCGCCATAGGTGTATACCACCAGATCATGATCCATGCGAAGAACCCGCATATAGCGGCATACCGCTGCGTACTTTAGGAGGGAGAGGGATTTAAAGGGTGGAAAGGTTCGGAATAGCCGAAGAAAAGCTGAATCCTTGATTAGTCGATCATCTTGAAACAACCCGTTTACGTCGAGAATAGATGTTTCCCACCCATTTGCATCAAGAGCGCGCTTGAAGGCGTTCGCATAATCCTCTGCGCCGCCGCACTGTCGCAAATCGCTGTGGACCAACAAAGCTTTCATGATCATCTCTAAATCTGGAACATCAATTTCATACTCGACTCAACGGATCCGAAGCTACAGTGATCTCCGCTTGGCGTTGCGCTTATATCGTAAGCCCCTATTTTATCCACAAAAGAGTTTCCCTTGATCTTCTTCCCAGTCATTGCCAGCTCGCGAAACGCATATGGGCCGTGGTGTAGTAAAGGGCTGCGCTAGCGGCTTGGAACGGAATCCCAATCCAGTTCGCTGCAGTGCAGCAAACACTGTTTATCGCAGAGAGACAAGCCCAAGTTTACCACCTTTGCTTGTATCGGCGAGCGACCGCCACAAAGTCGTTCAAGATTCTACTGCCTAGACTTAGTGAGGATGGTGCCCGGGGGCGGAATCGAACCACCGACACGAGGATTTTCAATCCACTGCTCTACCCCTGAGCTACCCGGGCACGGGGAGCGGGACGCCGCCCCTCAGGGTGACGCGGTTCTACGGTCACTAAGTGGGGATGGCAAGAGGGGTTCTGTCAGAATCTTGTAGGCTGTCAAAGCGCCTTGAAGAACAGGTTTGAAGGGATGGCAATGGAGGGTAGTCGGCTCGCTATCAATCACCCAGCATGACATTCTTCCAGATCTTCACCTCGACCACTTTTTCCAGCTTTCTGATCGGAATTCTTCCATAGTCGCCGTGGGCGGGACGGTGCTGTCTCATTTCCACATATTCAGTCTGGCCGCAGCGCGAACATGGGAAGGGCGGTAAGTGCAGCGGGTGCTGGGGATCAACGATCTTCATCAGGTCAGACGGCGTGGAATAGATCGCGCGACGGCACAGGTTGCAACGGATCAACAGCAGCAGGCCATCCACAGCCGCATCCTTGCTCGAGCGGAAGGGCTTACTGGGGTGAGCGCGGATGGGTGGGCGACCTGCTGGCATGGCGGGAACATATGGAGAACACGCAACGCCCGTCCAGTCGTTCATTCAGGTTCTTCGCGCATCCCGATACCTTCGCCTATGACCTGCATCCGCTCCGCCGGGAATGCTTCCAACAGTTCAACCGCCTCGTCAGGATCGCCGTTCAACCACATCTCATAGTCATCGGGCGCGAGAACCAGCGGCATGCGGGTGTGATAGTGCGCTGCCAAGCTGTTCGGTGATGTCGTGACGATGGAAAAGACCATAGCGTCGATCTCTGTTTCGCCCAGGGTGCCGCGCTGATGTCGCCAGATCCCCGCAAAGGCAAATCCTGCCGCGTCTGCCACATTGAACCAGTGGTACATGGCCGGATTTCGCCCTATGGCCTCCGCATAGGCGGTGGCAGGGACCAGGCAGCGGCGGTTGACGAAGCTATCCTTCCACAAGGAGGCCGACCGGATCTTGTCATCTCGGGTGTTGTTCCATGCCTGGGGCTTGAGCCAGTTGCCCGTCTTCTTCGACTTGTTGGGCGTTAGGAATCCCCAGTGCGCCCGGATCAAAGACCGCTGCCCGTCACCGGACGTGACGATTGGCGCATCGTACTTTGGGTATATCGCTGGCAGGGCGGGCATATTGCCCAAGTCGGTTCGCGCGACCGGCACGTCGAACAACTGACGCATTGCCTCGTGAGGCATCTTATTGGAGTAGAGATTGCACATGGCGAGACCAATATCACGACGAGGCGTAGCTGAGAATGGCGGCTTCGAGCCCGAATTGACCGATGCTGCGTCGTGTGCGACGGTCAGATATCAATCATGATTTCAAATAAGTTCGTGAGGCCTTCATGGATTTTCTGACCGCTTTGGGAACTATTTCCAAGTCTGGGTTAGCGTTGCTGGCGACCATGGAGAGCAGTGCCGACCCTAGTAGGGTGGCAATCTTCGAAACCTATCGTGGCGTTATCTCTATGAATGCCCGAATGGGCGAGGCAGAGAAAGTTCTGCTGGCCGTCCATCAGGATGTTTCAAACATCCCTGCTACACTTCGTGAAGCTTTGCACGATCAGGAGGCACGCAAGGCCACTTCTGCGCTCCGGGCCGTAGCTGAGGGGCAACTGACCGCCTATGAGCGTTATATTGACAATATTGGCTCCGATGAACTCAGCCTCGACCGAGCACATGAAATATATTCGGAAGACCTTGAGAGAAGGTTTGATCGTCTGGAAGAGGCCATTATACAAGTCATCGACACAGCTCCCCTCGCGCTGGATGAAGTGTTGGCCGGAATCGCGATGGAAATCTACTTCCTGCGAAGGGAGGGCAACAGTTCCGAGGCCATTAAATCCACCATTGATGCTCGGTTCGAGCGCCTAAATGAGGCCGTTGAAAACAGTCTGAACCCGATGGTTGCCGAGGCAAACGCACAACTTATGTCGGCGAGATCAGCAGTAGAGGCTGATACCAATTTGAGCGATTGGACTGCTTCTGGACCCCTTGTTTTCTATCCCGCATCGTTCCGAATCTCGTGGTCTTCACAGGCTCTATTTGTTTCGTGTGTCCACGTAACCCAAACTGAGCTTGATGCTGATAGAGGTCTCTATCTCTTAGAAATGCTATCTCCCTTCCCTCTTTATGAAACGTTTTCCGCCACTCAGCAGGTGGGCGACTCAGTCGGTCAGCACTCCTTTGCTACCTGCGGCACAACGTTCTCTGCTAAAACTTCTGAGGGTGCTCGTGGATCACTTTATCCAGTTAGCACCTCTGTTGCGGTAGAAGGGCGACGCATTGACTTTGTTGAAACACATCCACAAGCCCCCGATGGGTTTGTTAGATTCAATGTAGTTCATGATGAAAGATCTAAGCGGGTCGCAAATCTGAACACTCTGCTAGAACAAGCCAATCTTGCAACGACTCGATATGCAATTCTTGTCGAATACCGCGACAACTTGCTGGCCGCGATGTCGGAAACGCAGAGGAATTTGGAACAATACGCCACGCTTGCAGTCACTGAAGAGCTTGACAAAAGCTTTCTTGCCGAAATCGAGCATCTAGGAACTGCACTCGGAGAGTCATCTCGGGATGGCCGCATTTTCGAGATCGGTCGCCAGGAAGCGGCACTAGAGGATGCCATTTTGCGGCGGCAACTGGTTGAGGCAGCGATGGCGGCGGATCGCCAAATCGCGGCTGGACAAGCCCGCTTCCAAGCCGAAATCGAAGCCTCTCAATCGAATGACAACGCTCTACTTCGGAACTTCCTGAAGCAAATTGGTCTGGGTGTTCGGGTCTTCAAAGCGGCAGAGACCGCGTATAAGCGGGTTCGCTCGTTCGAAGAGCAACTGGCAGGTGCATCGCCTGACGACCGCTACGACGTTGCAGCGGCCCGCGAGGCGCTCAGCAAACTGGAGAACCTTGGCATTCCTAGCGAACCTCCGACCAGCTCGGAACTGACAGCTCAAGAGGTCGCGGCACAACAGTTTCTCGAAGCGGCTTTCGCAGGAGACCTAGAGGTTCTCGCTGAAAAAGTGGCCGGTGCTGTTAGTCCTACTGAAGTGACAAAGGTAGTGCTGCGAGATGCGTCAAACGCTCCTGGCGAAATAATTGAGATGCGCGGCGTCGCCGAGCGTTATCTCCTCGCAATTATTGGAGCTCGAATGAATTGACTCGACAATGCTTGGGTCAAAGCCGACCTTAGACGGCGAAGACCTAACGGCAGCAAAGTCCCGCGTAACGGTCATCCGGCGGGT
Source organism: Oceanicola sp. D3 (assembly GCF_006351965.1). Lineage (NCBI taxonomy): Bacteria > Pseudomonadati > Pseudomonadota > Alphaproteobacteria > Rhodobacterales > Roseobacteraceae > Oceanicola > Oceanicola sp. D3. The sequence continues at coordinate 3,883,308 of NZ_CP040932.1, read as the reverse complement.
AGTTGGAACGCCGTCACAGGGATGCCAAAGGTCGGCCCTTCGCACTAACTTTCGTTGCCCAGGCAAGCCGCCTCGAACTGCTTGCGAGCAGCCGTCAGGCCCTCAGCGGTGCGTTGGGTGTCCTGCCGGGAGGGCAGAAAGAGCGAACGGGCCCAGGCTTCACAGAGGGCACGCTCAGTCGCGGTAGAGGATGTCTTCGGGTCGCACGCGGCGAGCGCCAGCAGCATCGACGCGGCGGCGAATGTTTTCAGCGTTGCGAATGTCGGCCTCACGGGCTCTCTCCCTCTCTTTGCGCGCGCCGCTGCGGGCGGCGAGATTGAAGAACAGCAGGCCGGCGAGGAGGAGCCCGCCGGCTGCGATGAGTGTGCGGCCGAGGGCGGAACCCTGCAGCCAGACGAATAGGCCCACCTCAGCGCCCCAGATGCGCGCCGGAGCGGGCATCCTCGACACGAGCGGCGGTGACCTGACGCCAGAGCACGTAGCCGACGACGCCCAGCCCCAGCACGAGCAGCGCGGGCCAGTGGTCGGTCACCATTGCAGTGAGGGTCGGCAGGAGGCCCTGCGCCTTATCGGCAGCCTCGGTGGCCGCATCGATCACCGGGATCGCCGCGCCGGCCGCCACGACGACCTTGCCGGTATCGGCGGCCTTGATGGTCGAGGATCCACGGGTGCGCAGCTCGGATGCGGTCAGCTGCCGCTCTGGGCGCTGCGGGGCCTTTTCGAGCGCCGCCCAGGTGCGCTGGCCCACGATCCCGTCGACCGACAACCCCGCCTCGTTCTGGAAGTCGCGCACCGCAGCGCCCGTGCGGGGGCCGAAGACCCCATCCCGCTGGCCGGCGAAGTAGCGCAGGCTGCGAAGCTGGTCTTGCAGATCGAGCACAAAGGCCCCCCGCGCGCCCTCGCGAAGAGTTGGGCGGCCCATCTCGGCCTGCGCGGCATCGGCACGCCGAATGCCGAGGATCCGGCTCACCGGGTAGCGCTGGTCGCTGACCTTGTTGCCCTGGTTGCCGCCGCGCAGGATCACCTTGTCGCCGTTGAAGCCGACCAGAAAGGCGACGTGCCCCTGCCAGCCATCGGGCGAGCCACGCCACAGCACCACGACGTCCCCCGGGCGCGCAGCGGAGAACTCCACCTTCTCGCCCCAGTCGAGGTAGGAGCGGGCGTTGAGCTTGCCGGTGCCTGTGAGGCCAATCTCAGCGAGCACGGCACCAACGAAGGCCGCGCACCAAGGTGTTTCATCGTCGCGCACGTTGCCATGGCCGGAGGCCTCGAAGAAGGCGATGACTTCGGGGTTATGCTTGGTGCCGGGCCATTCGGACAAGCCGACATGGCGCCCGGCTGCCTCAAGCAGCAGAGCGTTGTATTTCATCTTCAGTCCTTTCGGTTAACGGGGGCGGGTGCGGTCCTCGAGCCGCACGAGGTATTCGAGGGTTCTCTCGTCGCGCGCGCGGCTTTCGTCCTCAAGGTCGCGGAGGTGCTTGGCGAGGCGCGTCATGTCCTCGCGCAAGGCGACGACCTGGGGAGTAATGTCACCGGCGCGACAGTTCGCCGCCTCGATGGCGCCGGCAACGGCGGCGGAAGTGGGCTTGCCCTTCCTGGCACCGATCACCGCCGCCATCCCGGCTCCGATCAAGGTGCCAGCTCCGGTCATCAGCACCATGAAATCCTGCTCAGACAGGCCGAGAAATGCTGGCATCTGCACCGCTCCGGTATGCTGCAAGTAGATCGAAGAGGGCGAGCAGGCCGTAGGTTGCTGTACCAGTGCCTAGCGCAATGCTCTGCTGAAACGGCCCACCAGCGGTGATCCATTGCCAGCCGAAGGTGACGGCGAGCATGGCGAAGATCGTAGCGCCAACCGTGGCTCCCACAGCCCGAACCATCGGCGAGCGCCGCCAGTTACCGTTGATGTAAAGCGCAGCGATGCGCGACGAGGCCAGGAGAGCCAACGACGTCGAGATCATCGCCTCATCAAAGTTGAGATTGCGAAAACCAGCGTATCCTGAGCCAGCGAAGGTGTCGCCGGGAAGGGCGAGCGTCAGAGCGAAGCCTAGGAGCACGGCCGAGGTGAGCCACTCGGTGGCACGACCCTGTTCGATGATGGCGAAGGCGAGGCGGCGGGGCATCACACCGAAAAACCGGCATCATCTGAGAGCACTTCAAACAGATCAACCCGGTCCAAGTGAAAATGATCGTCGCGGCTGACGTTGTTGGTGTCATAGCGCACTCGCCACGTAAGCGTTCCGGCAGACAGAACTCGAAAGGTGTGCGCCCAACGATAGAAAGCCGTCATGTTACCGTCACCGGGCGCGTCTTCAATGTCCGTGGTTCCGCTCGCCCCCGATGTAGGAAATGCGCTTCCTGTGCCATCAACAACGTCGATAAACGACCGCACGGAACCGGCGCTTCCAAAGGTGCCTCCCTGCTGTTTGTATGCACCAACGGAGACAATTTGATATGTGCGCCCAACCATATCCTCCGTGACAGTGAAACTCCCGCTGACATTGGCCGGGGTGGATGTGGCGGCAGTATCAACTTCGATAGCGCCGGTCCCCGAGGCAAATTCGCCCGCCGTGGTGGTAACAGCCAGAGCCGAGCCGCCCGGATTTTTTGACAAACCAGCCGTGCTGCTCCCGTCAACTAGAGATTCAACAAGACGGCGATTTTCAAATACCGCGCCGACCTTTCCGGTCAATCCTTCGATTTCTGCCAAGCCCTCGAATGCCGAAAAGTCGTCGGTAACACCGTCCGATGCGACACGGGGGGCGTTGCTCCAAACTAGGCTTCCAGGGCCTTGGTCATCCGTCACCTCATACCACTGGCCAGCATCGCGCGAAGCGGTCGTTGTAAACGGAACCTCAGTCGGAACCGGGGCATAGATGGAGCCACCATCACTGACGAGATAGCCTGCATGGTTCACCTCCAACCCAGTAGTAAATGCCGTCACATCTGCGGCGCGGGAGTTCATCAGCTTGGCTTTAGCCGAGCTGCCCAGCAACTGCGCTCCTACAAGCCCGGGGTTCTTTACATAGACCTTTGCACCATCCACCGCGCAAACCGCACTTGTCGCCCGGCGCAATGTCATTTTGCGGGGGTTTTCAATGGTGAGCCGGATGCCCGGCCCCTGCGCCACTATCGCTTCCTCAAGGTTCGGGTTGTTGACACCCGGATTGCTGGTGATGCCCGGATTTTCCCAAAGGATGTTCGACAGGATTATGTCCATGATCTCGTCTTCGTCGTAATTGACCGCACGCAACAATTCGCGATAGCCGGTGTGAACTCGACCGAGGCTGAACACGCATCTATTTTCCTCCCACGCCGTTCCGGCCTCATAGAAGGCAAATAGAAGGCTTGTCCCTGTTGCGCCGGTGATAGCAAAATCATACATCGACCCGACTGAACGAACCTCAAGCGAAATGCCCCCCGCGTCCTGAATTGTGCCGTTATTTGAAAGTCCCGTGTCGTAGGTTCGGCCACCCGCCTGCTTCGCTGTAAAGCCCCGGCCTGTCCAGTTTGCGTATTCGCGGATCAAGGCGGTTCGTTTCTTGCCGCCATAGATAAACAAATCTTCAAACGTCAGGTCATTACTCACGCCCCCTTGCGTCCCTTGGCCTACCTCGAAAAGCACATCGGCGTCGTAATCGTCGGAAATAGTCAGGTTTCCGATGTGCGAGCCTTGCCCCTCAAGACGAACGCTAGAAGCCGCCGCCGTTCCCCAGATCGTCGTGCGCCGCCTGTCGGACCCCATCACCCTCGCGCCATTGGTGCTGACCCTGCCGCTGATATGGAGCTTCCCTGCAAGCAAGAGATTGTTAAACCTGTCATCGGTTAAGACGTTGTTTAGAAGTGCGAGTTGGTCGTCAGTGTTTTCCTCCGCCAGCATCGCCTGGGCGTCGGCTTTGCTAAGGAGATCCATAAATTTGACCTGCTCACCCATCCGCGCATTGGAGATCATGCGCAGGTATCCAGCACTATCGCTGCCATCGACCTTGAAGGGGGAGCGGGCGAGCGTGACCTTCAAGCCGCCGGAGTTCTCAACGTAGTCGTCGGTCGCGGCCTGATCCGCCGTCTCAACGACAACACCGTCTCGCGCGACCTGCAACATGCCCTCAGGAAGCTCCTCTTCCGTCCGAGTGTCAGCCAGCATTATGGCCGTGGTGTCGTGCAGAGTTCGCTTCGAGATCGCCTGCCCACTGATCCCATCGAGATCCAGAACCGTGTCCCCGTTCGCCGTGTAAGGCGAAGACGTATCGATCAAGAAAGACTCGCCATTAACCACCCGCGCTTGTCCATCCCGCAGGTTCTCATCCTCCAACATCTCGGAGATTGATCCCGAAGGCAGCCCCGCGATCATCTCGTCGAGGAGCGTCTCGATCTCTGACGGCACCGGTTGATGCGCAAACGAAACAGGGCTGCCCCGGAAGACTGCCCGCGGCGATTTAGTAAGATCCATGAGTGTGCTCTCCTGCTTAGGTCACGACGGCCGTGAACGCGCCCTCGCGCGTGCCGGCGATGCCGGATTGGTTCACCGGCTCGATCCAGTAGTAGTAAGTGTCGGGGGCGAGGCCGCTGTCGGTGTACTCAACCGGCATGTTTGCGCCGCTGACCACACGCTCGATCAGCCCGCCAGCGCCGGGGAAGGCCAGCACGGTCGAACGATAGATGTCGACGGAGTGCTGATTGCTATCGTTCGCCCCCTGCCAGGTGATCACGGCCTCACCGATGCCTGCGGTCACATCTGCGTCGACGAGATCGTCAGGTGGCTCGGTGTTTTCGAGCGCTGTGATTTCCAGCGGCGGTTCCGGCGCCCACCCCGTGAGCGGGGATAAGAAGCCCGTTCCTTGGATCTGCGCCTCGTAGATCTCACCATCCTCGATTGCCGTGAAGACAAAGACGGTCTGGCCATTGTCGACCTTGAAGAACTGCCATTCGGTGTCGCCCTTCTTTCGGATGCGGAGCCGCGCGCCAGAAACCTCTTCACCCGGCACCCAGGTGTACTGGATGCCGACACCGCTGATCACCGTCGCTGCCAGCCCGCTGGGCTCATCTTCGGCAGGCGCCGGGGCCACATCGCCAAACTCGGGGGGCTCAGGCTCCTCCTGTGCCGCGTCAAAGGCAAAATCATCCTCCTCGACGGACACCGCCGAAAGGTCAAAGGTGTGGTTCGCGTTCCGCCAAAGCTCCCCGACCTCAAAGACCTCGTCGATGCCCAGGGCCGCGAGCTGAACGCGGACAAAGCGCTGCCCCACCACCCGGTAGCCAACTAGGTTCAGCGATCCGGATAGCCGGTACTTGGCATGCTTCATCCGACCGATCCGCTTGTTGAGACGGGAGGCCTGATTGTGAGATGACACCATGAGCAGTTCGGGCTGCTCCACGTTGCGTCGGATGGTGTTGTCGATCACGTATTCGCCCGAGGGAGCCTCGCGCCAGGCGTTGTCGGGCGAGATGTAGATGCCAGCCACGGCGGAGGGCGTGTCGGAGCCATAGCGCGTCTCCGTGAGCTCAAGGCTCAGAAAATCGGCGTCGGTGAGCGTGACGGTCGGCTCAATGTATCGCCCGACCCGGAAGCCGACCTTGCCGTCCGGCCCCTCGAAGATGAAGGCATCGCATGCCGCGGCCAGCTGGGCGCGCTGCGCCTCAAAGTCCATGTCATCACTGATCGTACCGTCGATGCGCCAGCGCGGCTGGGTCTCTCCATCGCGGTCAGTGACGATCTGATCGCAGACGTCGGCTTCATCGGCGATCCCGTCGAAGAGGGGTTGCCCCATCAGCTCTCCCAGCCAGTAAGCAAGGATTAGCGCGGCGTTTCGGGTGAATCCCGTGGTGTCGTCGCGGGGATCATAGATCTGGCTGTGGCCGTCAAAAACAGGCGTGTATGCCCCCTCGCGGCCATTAGGGTAGATCTCGGTGAAGTCTTCCGCCGGCGGCCGCCGGGCCCAGATGTGCGCACCGGAAAGCCCCTTGAAGTCGTGGGCTGAAGTGATTTCGTCGAAGGCATTCACCAGTTCGGCATCGGCGACTTGGTCGCTCGCGCCATAGAAGGGCCGGATCCGATAATAGCCGTCCATCGGCTCCGTAGTTACGGTGCCATCCGCATCAACTTCGACCAAACGTTCGTCGAGGTAATGCTGAACGATGCCGGAAATCGGGTGCGCCGCGAGGATCGGGCTATAATGGCGCTTCCAGCCACTTCGGCCGGTCACGATATCATCGTTCTTGGCCGCGCCGGTGAAGCCAAGCGGCCCGCCCTTGCGCACCCGCCCAAAGCACCACTCCGCATAGACCACCGGCTGCGCATAGTTGGCCATGCGAGCCGAGGGACGGGGGGCCTCGAAGTTTGGCCGGGTCAAGGCGGTGACCAGATAGTTCAACCCGACCGACAGGAGGACACGTCCGACCAGGGAACCCGCGATCGCCGTCGTTGCGCTGTAGCCCAGGAAGTAAGCGCCGCTCAGGTAGGCTCCAGAGAAGAAGCCGGCACCGGAGATGGCAGCCACCACACCCGAGAAAAACGCCGCCACCGGGGCGGCAGTCGCCGTCTTCGGCGGCACGATAGCGGTGGTGAACGTGAGCGCCAGTACGGCCGCGCGGGTGCTACACTTCATAGCCGACACTCCAGAAGGCTTCGACCTGCACCAGTTGAGGCAATCTCGTGGCCGCGCCGCTCAGCCCCTTGAAGCCCCAGGCTGATCCCAGGAACATGCCGCCAACCGCCCAGCGGGGCTCATCGGCAAGGCGCAGCAGGCCCACATCGCCGACCCGAAGATCATTGCCTCGACTAAGCCCCGCGTTTTCCTCGGCATACCGGACCGCGACCGACATCGGGTCTCGCATGAAGCCGGTCACCTGCTGACAGCTCAGAGCATCCCAATAGGTTCCGCGCACATCGGCCGCCGGATCCAGGCCGTGGACCTGCTGGATCCAGTCCGCCAGCACCAGCATGCAATCGCTCTGACCCCAGACATGCGGTGTCGCCGCCCAGCGATGCATCTCTGCAATGTGGGGCGCCACAGGGCGCGGATCCGGCGCGTTCATCCGAACAGCCTCTGCTCTTGGAAATTGCTGGTCGGCATGAACTCCAACGAAGGGTTCGCCTCCCCAATCAGGATGCCATGCCCTTCGGTGCTGAGCGTGATCCGCCTCGCGGAGCGCCGGCTCTCGGCCCAGGACTCGACCCCAAGCGACATCCGGCGATCGAGAGGGCCGGTCATCGCATAGGTCACCCGTCGCATGATCCGTGTCAGCCAGAGCTGGGGCGGCAACACCGGGGCATAAAGCTCCTCGACGGAGGCCAGCGGCTGCCAGTAGAAGGTCGCCTCGCGGCCATTCAGATAGTCAAGCCCAAGCTCCTTGATCTCGGCGATGAGTTCGCCCTGGTCGGGATCCTGGAAGAAAGCCATGTCGAGAGATCCGGAGGGAGAGACGCCGTCGATCGCCGACTGGAGCCGGCCGACCTGCAGCATTGCAGAGCCAACCCACGTTTTGCCGTTGATGTCGGTGAAGGCACCATCGGTGCCGATCATGAAGCCGAAGTCGCCGTCGGGCGTGTTGATGTTCACCAGGTCGAGGATCCCGACCACCTGGTCCCGCGGGTTCCACTGCGCGTCTGACAGGGTCATCGGTTCAGCACCTCACGGAAGGAGAAAGATGGCAGCGCGATGTGATTGCGCCCGTAGTTGAGCACGCCCATCTGCGGCTCGACGATTTCGAAAAGGCCCTGGGCCTGCATGTGGATCTCGGCGCCATCCGGGATCGCAGCTCGCAAGGGCATCCGGATCGTGACGTCGTAGAGATCCGTTCCGGCATCCACGACGGAGGTCACCAGGAATGGCCAATCGGCATGGCTCAGGATCTGCCCCTGCTTCGGCGCGCGGCCCCCCACGGGGGAGACATCAATGCGCAGCGTGGTGGCCCCCTGAGAGGCCGCCCCGACGTTCAAGCAGACCGCGACGGCGGCATAGCCCATCCCGGTGGAGAACAGCGGGCCGGTCGAGTGCGGGATGCCGACAGACGCCTGCACCCCAAATTCCAGCGCGTCGAAGCCGAGCGGATCGACGATATCGAGCCTGTAGAGGTTCTTCATCCCCTGCGCCTCGGCGCGCAACGCCCGCCACGTGAGAATCTGCTCGCGGCGCAGGCGAAGGCTGGGCGTCCCGACCCATCTCGGGAACGCATTCACTACGGTCTGCGACACATCGGCAAGCGAGGCCGAGTTGGACTGCTGCCGCCAGTCGATATCCCAGGTCATGTCGAGCGCCAGCATCAGGCTGCGCGGCACCGTGATGATGTCGCGCTGCATCAGCTCACCGAGGTGCCGCGCGCGCCGACTTGCTGGAGGCGCGCATTCAGGGTGCTCCGCTCAGCCTGTAGAGCTCCACCGACGATCTGGACCGACTGGCCGGCGGCTTGCTGCAGGATCTGCCCCACCAAGCCTTCCGACAGGGCCACCTGCACCACGGATGCGCCGCCTTCCTGCTGGGCCCGCGTCTCGTCGATGACGCGCTCCCGTGGGTGCACCATCGCCAGGTAACCGCCCTTGCCATCGAGGCCGCCGCTGCGCGGGCCATATCCGGTGTGGCCGCCGCCGTCGAAGCTGAAGACAGATCCGACGATCTTTCCGAACCAGCTGCTGCTCCCGCCGAACCCCGACATGTCGAAGACCGACTTCAGCGCATCGCGGATCGCGCTATTCAGGATGTCGAAGGCGATGCCTTGCCAGACAGCGCGAAGACCTTCGCGCAGATCGTCCCCATACACGAGAGTGCGTGCCATCGCCTCGGACACGCCATCGATGCCGTTCGTGAGATAGTCGAAGCCGCCGGCATCTTTCTCCAACTGCTCGCTCAGCTGGGCCTGGTAACGGGTAAAGGTCTCGGTACTGATTGCCCCTGCGTCGAGTAGGTCCTTGGCGTGGCGCAGCTCGGCATTGTACTTCTCCTGTGCCGTCCGCGTGGCCTCAAAAATGCGCTCTGCATCGCGAAGCTGGTCGTTCATCGCCTTCTGAGAGGCGGAGGCGCCCCCACCGCCGCCGCGGGCGTTTTTTACCTTGGGCGCCCGAGACGGATCGAACGGCGATACGGATCCCGCATCTTCGCGCAAGCGAACCATCTCGGCTTTAACCGGGTCATAACGAGGATCTCGCGGGTCGAGTATCACCGGATCGGACGATCCCCCCCCCATCGCGAGGATCTTCGAAGCATTGGCAACACTGATACCGAGGTTATTGGCCAGCTGCGCGGCGGTGCTCGCGGCGGCGGCGATGCCGGAGGCGATGTCGATCTTGGCGAGCTCCAGAGCCTGAACGGTGCCGTCCCGCAAGCCGTCGTAGAGCGCTACGCCCCAATCCGACGCACCCTCAAGCCCGTTCGAGACCTCGAAAATGTAGGTCGTGAGCCGGGCCATCGCTTCGGCCTGCGCCTGCGCACCATTGGCCTGTCCGATCTCGGCGAAGCGGGCGAGCACCTCGCGCGCCTCTTCCTCCGAGACACCAAGGGCCTCACTGAGCTTGTCGAGGTTCTTCGCGGCGTTCTGAACGTTGCCAAGCTCTTCGGTCACGCTGACGAAAGCGGACTCAAGTTCACGCAGCCGCTCCGGGTTGTCGCCCAGATCGGCGGCAAGCGCATCGTAGGCAGTCTCCGCCTGCAGTTCGAGCTCGGCGATCGTCAGTGTCAAATCGCGAAACTGTTCCGGCAAAAGGTCAAGCGCGCTGCCTGCACCCAGCTGATCAGCAATGCCTCGCGCAACGCCCTGCAGGGCGTCTTCTGCCCGGATCGATGCGATCTGGCGGTTGATCTCGAAGATCGCCTTCGCCTCGTCGGTGAGGCGGCCATAGGCGTTCTGCATCTCGGCCGCCGACGCGCTGGCCGCGCTCTGAGCCTCGCTTATGGCGGAGATACTTTCGCCAAGCGCCTTGAGCTGATCATCAAGTGCCTCCGCCGCATCGCCCCCATCGAAGAGGGCCGCAACAAAGGGAACAAGTGCACCAACAGCAACACCGGCCAGAATACCCACCGTCCCTAATCCAATCGCCATGTCGGGCAACTGGATTGCCAGTGCCCTTACATAGTCGCCGGTCGCCGCGCCCTGCTGGGCGACTTGACTTAGCTGCAGGCTGACGTTGCGGAGACCTGGGTTCGCCGACCGCGTGGAGCGATCGAGCGCCTGCATACCGTCAGCGGCGCCACTGTAGGCGGCCCGCGTCTGCTGCAGCAACTCGGCGGCCTGCCTCTGGGAGATCGCACCATTTTCCACGGCACGGTTCACCAATTCTTGCGCGCGGGCAAACTGCTGCTGAGCACGGAAGGTCGGGTCGATAGATGCCTTGAGGGCATCAACCTGCTTCTGGCTGCCCAGCGTTGCTTTCTCGAAGACCGAAGCGGAGGCCGAAGCACTCTTGGCTCCCTGGTCGATCTTGCCGAAGGCCTTCTTTCCTTCCTCCCCGATGCCGAGGAACACGGCGCGCACGCGGTCGCCGCCATCGGTCGTCAGTCGGACTGAGACTTGCTTTGCCATTCGTCGTCTCCGGGGCTTTCAGTATCGTTGAGGGCAGCGACCATTTCCCGCTCGATCTGCGGCAGAAATTCGGTCACCGCGAGGCGGTTGAGGCCGAGCGCATCGGCCATGGCGAGGGCGGCGGTCAGGTCATACCCGAGGATCCGCGGGGCCATCCCGCCCGTGGTGCGCAACTGGTGGCCGAGGCGGAGTGCTAGATCCCAGACCTGCCGCCCATCGAGGGTTTTTGGTTGGTTCAGCCGGTAGGGGCAGGTGTCGCAGTGCCCGGTGCATCCGGCGCAGTATTCTCCGCCCCCGTGCTCGGCGAAGTGCCATCGCGCGAGGGCGGTGAGACGTTTCCCTCCAGGAGGGTCTCCATATGGGCCAGCATGTAGTGCTTTTGCCAGGCGCTGTAGATCTCGGGTACCTCGAAGAGCGCCTGTAAACCCTCAGGATTAAGGGCTGCCTCTTCTCCCGCCTCGTCGCCCACGCCGCGCCAAGCCACCACTGCAGCTTCCGCCACGCAGAGCGACCAGTAGAAGCGGCGCATCCCGAAATCCTCATCGTCCCCTTCCTCGATCGCCAGCGAGATCCCGGCCTCGTCGAGCCGCTTGCGGTAGGCGGTACGCACGCTCTCAGTCAAGGTTGTGGAGTAGGGCAGAACCTCAAGTTCCACCCCGAAGCCAAGGTCGATCCACTCGGGATCGCGTTTCAATGAAAGACGTAGCATCAGTAACTCTCCACGGCGTTGATAAGGGCAATGGTGGCCATCGGATTGCCATCGGCCTGCAGCGCGGCTTTCCAGTCGAAGGTCGCGCGCACGCCTTGCGGCCCCTCGATTGGCTTTTTGGGCCGAGAGAGGAACACCCGAGGCACCGACAGGGTCAGGCTTTGTCCGGTCCCCCGCTCATAGGCGAAGGTGAAGGCGGCAGAGCTGCCCGCGATTGCCTGGTTGAACAGGGTCAGGCTGTCGAAACGCGCCACGAGTTGGCCTGACAGCATGGCCTGGCTGGGGTCCAGACCGTCGATCAGCCCGTCGTTGCGGATCACTTCCACCCGGTCGAGGTTGTTGGTGTAGTTGACGGTCACCGACTCCACAGAGGCGAGGTCGGAGCCGCCACGGGTGATCGCCCCGTGCGGCTGCATGAAGCGGTAGCGGTCATACTCGTCCAGCGTGCCAGCATTGCTCGAGGTGTCGGGATCATCGACACCCTGCGCATAGAGGCCCAGGTTGGCCTGCGCGCGACCGGCGCGGCCCATGTCCCAGGACATGGTATTGACCATGACACCCTTGATCATCTCGAAGCTCGGCACCTCTGGGAACTGCCGCTCAAGCGACAGGCTCGGCAGGCTCCAGTTCCCGGTCGCAAAGGTGTGGGTATAGGGCCCGGCACCGGTGGTGGTGGGTGCCCCGAAGGTTGCTTTCAGCCAGACCCCGAAGCTCTCGGTGTCCATCGGCACCACCAGCGAGCCTTCGGCGTTCAACACGTCGAGATCCGGTTCGAGAGGATCGCGACCGAAGCCGAGAAGATCGGCATCGAGAAGCTCTTGGCTGGCGTCGATGTCGTTACCGGCGAGGTAGGGCAGCTTGAAAAAGCCGCTGGCTGGCGAGGTGCCATAGGTGGATTCGAATGCGGCGGCGAGCAGCGCCCGCGCGCCTTGTGCGCGTGCCATGGTGTCGGTCTCCTTTGGTCGGGGTTCAGGCCAGCGGGTCGCTGGTGGCGTAGCTGAGGGTCACCGTGATCACGGCGGCCTTCACCGGGTAGGTGCCCGGAGAAGGAAGTTCGGACGGAGCCGGCGCACCGGCCTCCACCCAGTCGCAGAGACCGCCGAGAGTGCGATCGGCGGCAATGGCCGTGCCGACCGCGACCTTCAGCGCGTCGAAGGCGGCATCGTTGGTGGATCCCTGCACAAAGATCTCCAGCTCTGCCGCGTGCGCGTAATGGTAGCTGAGCGGCGACATGGCGATCTCCGGCTCGCCGGGGTCTCCATCTCTCAGGATCAGGAGCCCACCATCGGGAACATCCTCTGGCAGGACCAGGTTGCGCTCTGCAGCGGGGCCAGAAATGGCCTCGATCACCGTGAAGAGAGCGGCGAGGCGGGTTTCAGCGGCAGAGGCCATCTCAGTCGGTCCACCCTGCCTCGATCGCCGCGCTTAGTCGGTCCACGGACTGGTTGGTAAGTCTTACGAGGTCGAGGCGTTTCTTCAGCTTCACCTGCGGAACCAGCACAAAGATCAAAGCAGTGGTCGCTCCCGTCAGAATGCCATCTTTGCGGCGGCGACCGCCATGCTTCCGGGCCAAACGTGGACGCTTCTTTCCCTTCGACAGCCGCGCATCGTCGGCGACGAGCAGGGCCGAGCCGCCCCGGCGGTAGACGAAGCGAAGCTGCATGCCATTGCGCTCCTCCCAGTCACCGGGCGTCATCCTTCGGTTGCCAGGCAGCTTGCCAGCGGCGGGCAACGGAATAGCCAGCCAAGCGCCGTTCTGCGCCCGGATCAGCGAACCTTCTTGGTGCGCCGCAACGATATGCGGCGCCTTGGAGAAGATCATGGTCGCGGCGTTGAGCGAGGCTGTCCCGGTCGGGAACATCACGTTCTGCACGGTGAAGGCTAGTCGGCGGCCCAGGCCAGCGGAGACGATGTTCTCGCGCCAGCGGTTCTTGAGCGTGTTGCTCTCCTGCCGGACGGCATTGGTCACGGACCGCTCGCCGCGCTCCACCTCTTCGTCCATCAGGCGCAGCAGATCGGGGGTGGCTTCAACGCTGAACTGCATCAGGCGGGCCTCAGATCCACGCGCCACCAAAGGCGCTTTTCGTCGCGCAGCGGTTTGCCCTGAACGACATAATTCTCGCCCCCCACCGTAAAGGCATCGCCCTTGGCGGGGGTTGCCACTTCTGACACCGGCACGAGGATCCGCGTGGTGTCGGAGGCGAGCTCTGCCCCGGCGAACCCTATCGTCTCATCAGGGCGCGACGGGATGGCCCGGACGGCGACTGGAGCGCCGCCGTCCGGAGTGTATGTGACATCCTCACCGAAGCCCTGGGCATCGGCGAAGATCGCCGCCGTATCGGCAGCAAGGTCGATCACGAGGAGGACCCGCCACCGGAGGCGGCGTTTGCGGCAGCTTCGGCATCGGCCTTCTTCTTGGCCTCTGCTTCCGCAGCCGCCTTCGCTTTCGCAGCCGCGTCGGCATCCACCGCCTTCTTGGCGGCGGCCTTCTTCTTGGGCTCCTCCCAGTCGAAAAGCGCACGGCTCAAGCGGTCGGGCTGATCGATCTGGAAGGTCTCACCGCACTTGAACATCACGCTGCCAGAGCCAGCCACTTCATAGGAGCCTTTGCCCTTCCCCGGTTTCAGGAGATGCGCGCGACGTTTCGCCTGCTCGGCGGTGAGTTTCAGCTGGGCCGGCGCTGAAACGCCGGCCCCTGTTGGGGCGATCACAGTAACCTTCTTCATGGTCACACCATCTGCGCGAGGCAGGCCCGCTGCCAGTAGCCCGGACCGACGTTGCGCAGCGCCTTGATGCCGTAGTGGTGCATGTCTTCGTCGAACTCGAGCTCCGAGCCCTCCGCGACAGCCGCCACCTTCACACCCTCTTCCTCCTGGCGAACCATCGCCGAGGTGGTGGCGTCAGCACGGAAGACGGAGATCTTGTCCGTCCAGGTCAGGCGCGGGTTCATCGCGAGGCTGAAGCTGTAGCCATCGAGGTTGGTCAGCAGGTTGGTATCCCCGCCGCCCAGAACCGGGTTGTGGATGGCCGCAGCCGCCGCCTGGAAGAGCGGGGTCGGCACCATGACAAGGAACTCGCGGGCCATTTCGTTCATCGGCTCGCCCTGGTCATCCTTGAAGCCAAGGATCTGGGTCACGGCATCGAAGATGGTCGCACGCATCTCCTCCGGCGAGGGGGCCGTGGGGCTGCCATGCACTGCAGCACCCACCGCCGAGATGTCGGTGGTGATGTCGTTGGACTGGGTGCCGCTGTCACCTTCCGAGTGGTCAGTGTCGAAGAAGTATTGGCCATCGTAGCAGACCGTGCTCTCGGCGTTGGCGATGAGGGTGGAGAGCAGGCTCTGCCAGTGGGTCACCGCCCGCTCCGCCATCTCATCGACCCGCACCATGATCTGGCCGGTCTTGTCGCGGCGGATCCAGTCCACCGGAACTTCGAGGGTGGCCTCGAACTTCTTGTTGGCGATGGTGATGCCATTCTCGCGGAAGCCCTTGGCGTGGCGTCCACCGATCCATTCACGCATCACCGGCGCCATGCCGAGCCATTTGTAGGTTTCCGACTCCTGATCGGAGTTGAACAGCATCGAAATCTTGCCGACCCAGCTCGCCTCCGTCATCTGCTCGAGGCGGTTGTAGAACGTGCCGATGATGGCACGCGACGAAAGTCCCTTGTTCGCGGTCATTGTCCGTTCTCCTTAGGCGGTGGCGACAGCAACGGCGCTGTCATGCGCCGCGGCGAGCGCCGCATCGAATTCGACCACGGCGGAGCCCGTCGCGATCCAGCGGCTCACGAAGCCGATCAGCGAGTTGCTGCCAGCTGTGAGGGTGAAGGTGTTATCGTCCGACGCGTAAACCGCCGGGCGATCATTGGCGGTGATCGCGAGGGCGCTGATCGGCAACACGGCGCGGCCCTTGGTGCGAACCCGGCAGCGGATGTCGCCGGCGGAGCCGCCCGAGTTGTCGGCCTGCTCGAGGCAGAAGCCCAGAAACCGGTCTCCCGCTTCCAGCGGACGGGCATAGCCGGAGCTATTCTCGCCGACGGCGGCGCCTTCGTAGAGGGTGTCAGCGGCGATCACGGGGTATTCCTCGAGCTCGCCGAGCTGGTAGTCACGCGGGGTATCCGCGGCGAGGGTGGTCATGGTCCTGTCTCCTTCAGGTCAGGCTCAAGCCGCAGCGCGGTTGAGGATTTTCGCCAACCCGGCGGCATTCGCTTTCGCGTAGGCCATCCAGGCATCCTTGTTGCCGCCGAACTCGGCGCGCAGCTTCTCGTCGTCTTCCCAAGCCGCTGCGGCCTGTTCCTCCGGCGTGCCACTCGCGGCAGGCTTCTGAGGCGGGGTCTCGGCTTTCGGCAGCGGCGTGACGGCGGCCGTCCCATCGGCAGCTTCCAGCCCCGCCAGCGTCTTGCCGCCGGCGGCCTTCTCGGCTTTGACGATCTCCAGAGCCGCCTTTTCGGCGCTCCAGCCTTCGGCCTTGGCCTTGGCGATGAGCTCGTCGTGGCCTTCCATCGCCAGTTCGTCGATCTCGGCCACGCGTGTGCGCTCAGCAGCGAGGGCCTCATCGACAGCGGTGGTGATCGCGGTTTCGGAGGGTTTCGCGGCGGCCACTGCGGCCTCCCCGATCTTCTCCACGAGGTCGGCCCGGTGCTCCTGCAGCGCGGCCTGGGTCAGGTTCTCCCATTCCATGGGGGTCTCCTTTGCTGCGGGGGCGGGGACCGCGGGAAATTCATCGCGGCCCGCCAGCTCCGCGATCAGGGTATTCAGGGTTCCGGTGCCGTCAGCCATTCCGCGACGGATCGCTTCGGCACCGTTGAAGACGAGGCCCTGACCGAAGTCGGACATCACCGTTTCTTCAGACACGCCCCGGAACTCAGCCACGGCCGCCACGAACTCGGCGCCGCCGGCATCGACCAGCGCCTGCATCTCGGCCTGTCCTTCCGGGCTTCCGGGATCGAGGCGCTTGTTGGGCGACTGCTCGGCCACCACGCGGATGACCCGCGCGCCGAGAGCTTCGAGCATGGGCTCCATGTCGATGTATTCGATGACCGTGCCGATCGAGCCGACCATGGTGCCCGACCCGAGCACGATCCGGTCGCAGGCGCTGGCCAGCCAGTAGCCTGCCGAGGCACACATGCCGCCAACGAAGCCAGTCACGGGCTTGGGCCCACTGTCACGGATGGCGCGCCCGGCATCGGCGCATCCGGCAACCATGCCGCCGGGAGTATCAAAATCGATGACGATCTGCTCCACGGCCCGGCTGTCCTGCGCGAGAGCCAGGTCTCGGAGGATCTCGTCATAAGACCAGAACCAGTAGGAGAAGGAGCGCATCAGCATCCCGCGCGCCGGGATGATCGCGACCCCGTCCTGCACCCGGGCGAAGTCGGAGCCCTCCAGCTGCTCGCCATGGCCGAGCGACATCGGCGCGCCATTGCCCTCCATATGGGCCTCGCGCTGCCGGACGGCTGCCGCGATCATCATCTCGTCGGGGCGCATCGCCCAGACACGAGCGCCCTTGTCCACCAGCATCAGGAGGTCTCCTCGTCGTTGTCGGTTTCGTCATCGTCGTCATCCGGCTCGGGCGCCGCAGCCGGGGCGCTGGCGGCACGGTTGCCGACCACGTCATTCGAGCCATCGCGGGCACGCCGGCGCTGAACCTTGCGCGCATCCACGCCAAAGCGCGCGGCGGTGATCCGGGTCAGCGTGTCGGCCCCCATCTCGAGGTATTTCTCGTCGGCGGTCGCATCCTTCACTGGATCGATGGTGATCCGGGCCGGGCCCATCCACTCAGCGCCGAGCCAGGCGCGGCGGCGCAGCGGATCGTGGAAGAACCCGGGAGCCTGCAGGAGCCCGCGCGCCACGGCCTCGGTGATGACGTCCTCATAGGCCGTCTGGCAGAACTGCTCGACATGCAGCGCCCGCTCCGCCCTGAAGAACTGCCAGGCCATTTCCAGCGCGGCTTTCGAGGCCGAATAGCTGGCCTGGAACTTCTTCATCAGCAGCTCATAGGGCAGATCGGTGCCCGCCCCGACTTCCTGCGCGATAGCCTCGATGAAGGGCGAGAACTGCGGGTTTGGCCGACCCGGCGCAAAGCTCATGATCTGCTCGTTCTCCATGAGGTTGAAGATCTGGCCAGGCCCGGTGACCTCGATCGGGTTGCCGGTCTCACTGGCCCCGCCCGGCTGGGCGGCGCCGGTGGAAAGCCCCTCGCCCAAATCCCCATCCGGTGACTTCATCCCGATGGCAAAACATGCCGAGATCACCGCCGCCATCAACTCCGCTTCGGAGTAGCGCGAGCGCTGCTTGAGCGCCTCGATCACCGGCGCCAGCATCGGCGCATAGCGGGTCAGATCCGGGCGCCAGCGCACCCCGTGGATATGCACCACCTGCCGCCGCCCTTGGGCGTCATAGATCGGGATCTGTTGCCAGGTCGTGCCCGCGATGCGCCGGTCGATCTGGTGGCGGCTGGCCACATGGATGCGCAGGGCAGCGCCATCTGCGTCCACCTCCACGCCACCGGCAATGGTGTCGCTGTCCACCCGCCAATGCGGGTTAGAGACCCGGTCCGCCTCGACCATCTGGTAGCAGGTGGCGAGCAACCGGCCCTTGCGCGGCTTGAACCGGCGGATCCGGAACACATCCCCCGAGAGCAGCCGCGAACGGTAGGCCAGATCCTCAAGCCCGGCGAAGCTCTGCGCGCGCGTCACATCGCAGTCGGTGCCCTGCGCCCAGTCGGTCCAGATATCGAGCGCGAGCTCCTCCCACTCTTCCGCCTGATCGGCGCTGATCCCGAGCCGCTCATGGTCCACCTCGGGCCGAAGCACATGGCCCGCGCCGATCACGTTCACCACCTTGGTGGAGATCGCGCTCTGCGCCAGCGGATCGTTCCGCACCAGGTCGCGGGAGCGGGCATAGAGATCCTCAAGATCCGGCAGGGTGTCCGCATCCGCGCTGGCGGTGAGCGGGCGCCACATCGAGGAGCTGCCCCGCCGCCGGGAGCCCGCAACATAGCCGGTGGCCTCGGCGGCGGCGATTGCGGCGCGCGCCTTGATCCGCTTCACACCGTGGGCTGGCGCAATGGCGTTGATCGCCCGGTCTAGCGGCGTCATCCTGACCTTGAGGCGACGGCTCACAGCGGGCGCACCGTGCGGAAGGCACCACCCCGGCGGGAAGCCCGTTTGATCTTGCCAACCAGACGCTCTTCCTCGCGCTGAAGCGTGGCGAGGTCGAGCTTGGTCACTTCCTGCCCGTCGATCCGGTAGCTCTGGTGGCCACCCGTCAGCAAAGCATCAATGGCCGCCTGCACCTTGGTGAGGCGAGCTTCATAGTCAATTGTCGGCATGTTACCTCACTTGGCCGCGTACGCCGCGCGGGCGGCGGGCTGGCCCGGTTTCCTTTGGCGCTACCGTCACCGGCGGCGCGATCTTCACTTCAAACAGGTCGCCCTGCGTGTCGTCTGCCTGCGGCGCTTCGCCGAAGCGTTCCTGCCGCAGATGCTCCCACTGCTCCGGCTTGAGCCCGTCGAGCCGTAGGTGATGGGCCATCGCCCGCGCGTAGCAGGCGAGATCGAGCGCCTCGTTGGGGCGGCCCTGCAGTTTTTCCCAACGGTGGGTCACGATCCCGGAGCGGGTCTCGACCTGCTTCAGGTATTCCGAGGTCAGCTGCTCGGCGTAGGCGAGGTCGATCTCGCCCGACAGAACCATCGCGCCCGACCGCAATGCTCCGGTGTCCTGTTCAGGCCCCATCAGCGCCTTCCGGATCGATCCGTAGAGATCGGACTTCAGAGCGAAGGTGCCGACGGGCCAGATCGTCGCCCCTTTCGGCACCCGTTTGCCGTTCCACTTCACGTCAACCTTGCGCGGCGTGCCGATGAACGGTGCGGTGCGGCCGTCGCGGCCATCAATCGCAAACACTCCGGCCCGGCCCCGGCTGTAGTTGTAGACCATCTGGCTCGAATACCCTGAGTCCACGGCCCAGGCGTCCGGCGCGACGGGGTTGCCGTAACCTCCCGGGGCGTAGCGCCGCGACATCATCATCTCGTCATGCGCCGCCCAGGTGGCGAGGTCTGTCGGATCGCCCTCGATCACACCCCAATCGACCAGCCAGCGGGTCATGCCCTCAGACCAGCCCCAAACCGCCCATTCCAGCCGGTTGCCCTGAACGTCGGTTGCTCCGGTGAACACAACCGGCCCGACTGGTGGCTTTTCCTTCGCGATGGCGGAGATCCGACAAGCGAAGAGCTTCTCCGCGTCCGGCGCATCGCCCCGATCTTCCCAAGCCTCACCCAGCACCTGCTGAGTGAACACCCGGAGCCGCTCGGGATTGTCCTTCGCCTCAAACCACTCCGCGACGATCGAGTCCCAGCTGGTGAAGACGCTGTAGGCCTTCCAGATGTGGAACCCGCGGGAACGCGTCGACTGTGGCCTGCTCTGCCAGTCCTCCAGCTCGTCGGCTGGAAACTCTAAACCGGGCCCATCCTCGCCAGCCGTCGGGATCCAGACACCTGCCTGCAACATCGGCCCTTTGTCGACGTGCTCGATCACACAGCCGTTGGCGCGACATGCGAACCACGCCCGATGCGGCCAAGTCTCGCTCTCCCACTTCAGCCGATCAAAGGTCAGAACCTGATAGGTCCCGCAATGCGGGCACGGGATGTAGCGTCGGCACTGGTCCGACACGGCGAACATCTCCGACACCCGGCAGGCCCCGAGGATAGACGGGGTCGAGACCCAGAGGCGTTTGCGATCACGCTCATAGGTCTCTGTCCGTTTCTTCAGCTGCGCGACCGGATCACCGCGCTCCCCGGCCTCGGCTGGCCACTCGCTTACCTCGTCGGCGATGGTGTAGCGCGCCGAAAGCATTTGCAGGCCCTTCGAGCTCCCCGCGAAGGTGATCTGGGCAAACCCACCCCGAAACCGCTTGAACGATGCCGTCGAGCCCTTCTCGCTCCGGCTGGTCTCATCGAGCACCCGCACCCGGAGCGCCGGTGTCTCGTCGATCGCGGGCTGCAGCTTGGTCCGCACGAACTTGCCGCTCTCATCGATCGAGGGCAGCACGATCATCATCGGGCCCGGGTCCTGGTCCACGATGTGGAGGAACCAGTTGATCGCGGTTTCCGACTTTCCCACCTGGGCGGAGGCCACCACCACGATGTCTTCCGCCGGATCTTCCGGCCCGAGCGCTTCCATGATCCCCACCAGGTGCGGGGTCCGCTCATTGCGCCAAGGGCCGGGGTAGCGCGACCCGCTCTGCGCCGAGACGATCCGCTTCTGCTCCGCCAGCTCGGCCACCGAGAGGCGCGGTGCTGGCTCGATCGCAGAGGCCAACCCCTCAAGAAACACCGGCCGCGCATCTGGCAGCCGGTTGAGGGCCTCAAGCCGCATGGGCGGCATCATCCTCTGGGCCAACGGCCTCTCGCAGCGCCTTGGCGATCTTGCCCATCAGCTCGGCCATCATCTCGTCGAGCGCGACTTCCATCGCCCGCGGATCATCGATCCGCGCCAGCGCCTCGGCCCGGTCCTTCACCATCTGGGCCGTGACCCGCTTCATCACCGCGCCGGCATCGGCTGCCGCGATCTCCACGTCCTTGCGCCGCATGGTCAGCTCCAGCCGGTCGGCTAGGTCGAGCTCTGCGGTGACAGCCTTGGCCTCTTCGGCCCGGGCTCGGTGAGTGTTGATGTCGGTCGACGCCGACTTCTCTTCGCTCGCGATAGCCTTCGGCTTCGCCGCGCTGCGGCCGGGTTTGGCCTTTGCCTCCGGATCGGCGGGTGCCCTGGTCTGCAGCGCCGGGTTGATCACCGTGTCCCGATGCGCCCGCAGCTCCTCGACGCAGACACGCCCCTTCTCATCTTTCAGGGCCGGGTGCTTTTTCACCCACCGCGAGATGGTGGACTTGTTTGCGCCGAGCTGCCGGGCAGCTTCGGTCATCGTCACCCGATCCATCTCAGTCGCCCTGGTCTCCTGTTGCGGTTGCACCCCTTCGCCGTTGCACCACCCCCAAAGAGTTGCACCCTCAGAAAACTCGCCAACGAGTGAACCGATGCGCTCCGCCGCACCGTATACGGATTAGCGCCGGAAGGACCCGTGATCGGGTGGGAATGGCAGGGGTGGATACAAAATATGCCCGGGCTCTGGGGAGGCGCCGGGCATATTTAGTGATTATGCATATTTCATGCCATCCGGCGGACCTAACAGTCAAGCGCTTTCTCGCTTCGGGCGATCCATGTGCTGCCGCGCAGCAGCCACGAGAGGGTCGCGGTACCCTGCCATCACATCCAGCCGCTCGGCGAGCGCGATGTGTAACTTCTTGCGAAGGCTCCCCTTTTCCTTCCACCCGTGGTTCTCGATCAAGGTCGGGATGCTCATGTCATAGATGCAGATCGCATCGACCAACATGCGGTTCGAGATCGCCCGGCGCTCTCCCCGCTCGCTCGGACGCACCCGCTTCACCTCCAAAGCCAGGCCATCACCGATCCGCTGGCGCAGCTGCTCGATCTCTCGACCACGGATCACGACCCGGTCGATCCAGTCGAGATCACCGCCGCCACCGCCGCCGGATGGCATGGCCTCGACGGATGAGCACCGGACCCCAGCCGACATGTGCCACCGCACCAGCTCACCATAGGTCCGCCCCATCTCCACCTGAGCAGGCGTTAGCGGTGCCGCAGATCCTGCGCGCCCTGCCTGCTCGGCCATGCAGTCGAAGACATCCTTGGCGCGCATGGCCTTCCGGCCCTGGTAGCCATCAGGCTTGACCTCCCAATCACCTTCCCCTTTCGGGTAGTAGCGCGAGGTCTCGACGACCACGACGCCCTCACGAGCAGGTGCGTCTGGGATACTCGGCCCGCATACCTCGGGGGTGGCCCCACGCAGATGGCGCTTCAGCACAGCCACCCGCTCAGCATCCAGCGGTGGCAAGGCGGCGTCCGGATCGCCACGCTTAAGCCGCCGCTCTTTCTTCAGCAGGAACTCCAGCTCAGCCGCCCGGGCCACCATGGCCGGACGGTGCAGAGGCATCGCACTCATGCCGCCACCTCACCCTCGACGATGTTCACCAGCTCCTCGCAGCGGGCAATCGCCGCGCGGCGCGCTTCGATGAACTCGAGATCCGAGGGCCGCAGATGGGCACCATCCTCCTGCATCCGCAGCATACGGTTAAACTGCGCGACGTTCTCAAGGCCACGCTTTTTAATCTCGCTCTGCGCATAGGGGTTCGGCCAGCGCCGGTTGCGCCGCAACTCACCGAGCAACTCCGGCCCCCAGCCCTCCGCCATGGCCCGCCGCCCGAGGTCATTGGCAAAGACGGCCCGCATCAAGGGCGACTGGGCAATAGGCGGCGCTTGGATCTCTGCGGCAGCGGTCAGGATCACCTGGGCAACCGGGAAGCGATCATGCTGCGGCCCGCCCGCGCGCCCCGCCGCCACCTCGGCCAGAGCATCGAGACTGAGCGGAGCCATATAGGCGAGCTTGGCGCAAAGATCGGAGGTCATCACCTGATACTGCTCCTTCGTCATGCCGGTGGGCCGCATCAGCCCCCGCTTTTCCAACTCATCCACCAAGCGCTCCCGCACCCGCTTCTCCCCCGCTTGCTGCTCTGTGCTGTCCATCTTCTCTGCCCTCTTCTCTGCCTGCTCCGCTTCCTGTCTAGTGCCCCGCTACGAGCGCCTTTCGGCTATTTCCTTTTTACATTTCATTGTCTTTCTCCTTATCGATGTGGACATTAGCTAACGGTAATTAACGTCCGCTAATGTCTGTTGGACACTGACGGACACTAGGCTTTGGTCTTTTCAGGGAACCTCCCGGCCCGGATCTCGGCAACGCAAGCGGAGAGGGCAGTGTGCAGCTCTTCGGCGGTGCGGCGGGTGCCCCCGCGCTCATTGATGCGATCCTCGATGTAAGAGCTGATCCAGCGCACCTTGCGCGGATCTTCAGCGATCTGCGGCGAGAGTTGCGTGATGTCTTCGGTGAGCCGTTTGAGCCTGCGCGCTTCCGAGGCCGCCTCGACGCGGGCGTTGTGATTGGCCCGTGAAGCGAAGGCCGCCAGCACGATGCGTGTCACCACTGGATGCATCAGACGGATATCGTCGCCGCAGCGGCAGGGACGCCAGCCGTGGAGTGGCCCGAACTCAAGCGTGCAGAGCTGCTCGAAGGTGCCCCGATCGACGGCGGGCACGATCATCCGCGCGAGCCTTTCCGTGTTCTGCGGCAGCGTGCCGACCGGCGTCTCGCCATGGGCGAGGTTCACTAGCTCGAACCACATGCTCTTGCACTCATGTGTGCCCTGCCAGCGCAGATCGGAGCTGAGCCAGCGCCGGAACTCCCATTGCACGAAGCCATGGGAATCCAGCCGCGCCGCCGGATCGAGGGGGTATTCCTCGAGCAGGTCAATATCGATGGGAGAGATGGCGCGCAGGGCGGTCATGCAGCCTCCTGACGGGCCAAGTAAGCCATTGCAGCAGCGAGCAAGCGCTGCTGGCAACTGCCACGCGCCTTGACCGTGCGGATGTAAGTTGGCTTCAGCCCCAGCGCCAAGGCCGCTGATCGCATCGAGGGGAACTCCACTCCGGCGATATTAACCGGGGTGCCGCGCCGAGTTTTCATCGAAGCAGGCGCGGCCACGAAGTCTTCACGACCTTTCGCAACCGCGTTGCGTATGGTGGACTCGCTGACTTTGAGCGCGCGCGCGGCGCTCCGCACCGACGTATAGACCCGACCTCGGATCCGCACCGGCATGACGGAGCGCCGAAGCCCCTTGCCCTGTCCTAACCCGCATTGCGCAAGTCTGCCGGTGGCATGTGCAGCCGAAACCGTGGCATGGCTCACCCCGAGCGCCCGCGCCGCTGCGGCAAAGCTCGGGTAAGTCGTTCCACGTATCGTAACCGGCTTAGGGCTCGCCATCAGGAAGCCCCCCGCACGGGCGACCACTTGATGGCCCAATAGCTGGAGAACCGGCCCAGAACTGGATAGATGATGCCCCCGCGCACAAGGATCGCCTTGGCAGCATCCGCTCGATCCTGCAGGGTCTCCGTGCCCCGCCATGTGATCCGCCGCAGCCTCATGCCCCCACCCATCACAGCAAGACCTCCTGAGCCGGATCTTGAACCTCCTTGAAGAGCCGCCGCGTCACCGGCTCACCCGCCCAGCCCTCACGCCAGACGAACCAGCTGTTGCGCTGCGCGGGGTTGCCGAGGCCGCGAAAATCAATCTTCCAGCAGATCTTGTATTCGATCGAATAGGGGTGCTCGGCGAGGAGGGCATCCATCCCGTTCTGCCGCGCAAAAGGCCACTCGGCTGAGAGCAGGAGCGCAAGGTATCGTGGCTGCATTTCGAGGCAGTGGCGCAGCCACCGACAATGGCCCTTGGCACTCACCTCGCAGTAAGGCGGGTTTGTGATGATGATGGGCGCAAGTGCCTGATCTGGGCTGAAATCATAGAAGCTGCGCAGCAGCACGCCGGGGTGGCCGCGATCAACAATATCGCTGCCCAAAACCTCGAACCCGGCGCCAGAGAGCACGCGGGCCATGTGGCCGCCGCCCACTGCAGGCTCCCAGATCGGCCCGCCGATGCCAGCGATCGCGCCCAGCTCGGCCGAGATCAGCGCCCGCGTGGGTTCAGGCGGCGTGGGGTCATAATCGAGTGGATCTCGCGGCGCGTCAGCGCCCGGTGCGTCCTGCAACGGCCAATCGCCCCCAAGCGGCAAGCGCGGCGGCGCGCCTCGGATCGCCTTGAAGAGCGGCTTTGCAGACGGCGCGCTCATGACTGGCCCTCACCATCAAAAAACTGCTGCTCCAGCTGGCCGAGCAGCACATTGCCATCCCGCCCGGCGCGCCAAGCCAGCAGCGCTTCCTTCAACGCCAGCTCAATGGCGCGCCGCCGCTCACCCCGGGCGGAGCGAATGCGATCTGCGCGCGCGCGGCTCATGAAGGGTCGCTTTCGACGATGGTGAGCATCTGCTGCATAACATCAATCGCTTCGCGCAGCTCCTTCATCACCTCGGCACGCTCGGTGGGGGTGAGGTCATTCGGATCTGCGCTGGCATGCGAGAAAGCGCGGATGATCGCGGCGTGAACCTCGCCAGCCTCGATCGAACTCTGCGCGGCCAATGTGTGCAGGCAGCCGGTGGTGACACCGATGCGTCCGACCCGCTCGAAAAGATGGGTGGTGAGCGGGAAGGCCCCGAGACCATCTTCGAGCGCGCGCATGGCTTCAACAGTCACGCCGATATGGCCCGCACACATCTTCGACACAGTGCCTTTGGAGCAGGCGCCAAGACGCGCCTCGATGGTCGCGGCGGCGGCATCGACCCCGCCGATGCGCTCGACCAAACCACGGAAAATGGCGCGGGAGGCCTCAGACATGGGAAGCCCCTGCATCTCCACGCAACCAAGCGAGCAGTCGCTCGGTATTTTTCCTGTCCAGAACGACACGCAGCACCTCGCCGTCTTCGAGATCAAACGCGAGGGCCCTCCTCCCTTGCGGGTCAGGTGGAAGAACACATCGCACAGCTACGGGAGAGTAGGATGGTGGGATACCGGCGCGCGTAACGTCAGACATGGGAAACCTCCATTCCTTGGGGGTGGACGCGGGCCGTGCCATTGGGGCAGCATGGAGCAGATTGGTTCATCTTTTTTGAAGTGTTCGTATGAGTGCAGAAGAGCAGCAGTTCACCTCCGAGATCAGCTTCACTTACCGGACGGCAAGCGGTCGATCTGGACCACGGCGAATACTCCCCCTTGCGACGGCGCCACTCGATCTTGTTACAGGCATAGACATGACGACGGGCTTGGTGCGAACGTTCCAACTTGCGCGAATGGGCAGCATAGCCACCCCCAAAACTGCAGAAGAACTTCCGGCGCGTGCTTATTTCGATGCCTGTGGCGAGCAAATCCGGACGAACCTTGCCGAGACGAGAAGGGGCAGGGACATTGCTCTGAACCTCTGGAAGGACATGATCAGCCCTCTTTCTCTGCTCATCGCTGCCGGTGCCACAAACAAATCCGAAACCCTTTCTCCCACCCAGGTCGATATAGCCATGGAGTACGCAGCGCGAGAGTCTCGCTTTGGGGTTCTGGCTGGAGACTTTATGCCTGGGGAAAAGCGGGACGCATGGCCAATTTTGCGGGATATGATTGCCCGCGCGCGGCCCCGCGCCGACCACCTCCGCTTCTTTCGCCACACCGTTTCCAGCGACTGGGAAAACCCGCGACGAAGCCGGGCACTGAAAGAGGCGATCACCGAGATCGAGCGAGCTCGGCGTCGACGGCAACATACCTAGGGTTAGGAGCTTCACGCTGCTTCCCCCCGATTTGCCCTTCCAGCATCGGCTGCTACGACGCGCATGACATCTTCAGCGGCCAACGCAATTCCGGCGTCCATCGCCGCTTGGAAGATCGGGTAAAGGAACGGCGCAGGGATCGAGTTCACCTGTATCCACTTGTCGACACGCGCCTTTCCAGCGAGTCCAATTGCATCAGCGAACGCCAGCCGGCTCGGCCAGAGAGCCACAATGTCCCTTACTGAGGAAGGTTTATCCATGACGCTTACCGATATGGACGTTTCTTCCATCTGTCAAGCAAGGACAAATCTTCAATGGAAGTTTTTTCCACGGCCAGCATAGTCCCCGCCAAACGACAAAGGTGCGCTTACATGAACCCCCTCGACACACGCCTAGTCGGACAGCGGCTTGTGGCACTGAGAGACTACCACAACCTCAAGCAGGGCGAGTTCGCGGATTCGGTCGGGATCGATCGCTCCAGCTATTCCAAAATCGAGAACGGAACCAAACCCCTCAAGGCCGAGATGGCCTATGAAATCGCAGAGAAGTGGGGTGTATCTATGGACTTCCTTTATCGCGGTCGCCTGACAGAACTCCCAAAAAGACTTGCCGATATGCTCATGACGAACCGCACCAAGGGCGATCTATAAGCCCTATCTATTGAACACCCAAAGATACGCGCGGCAGCAAATAGCACCCGCTCATCAATATCATAATTCATCACCCTATCCCAAGAACATTTAAAGAACACCCATCATTCTGCCCAAGCTAGCTCCGCATATCAATTGACGTTTCTTCCATGTTTAAGATTGACAATGGAAAAATCTTCCACAAGTGTGCACTCCATCAACCCGATGGAGGCACCCCATGCGAGACCATACCCCTTCCGACACAACGCCGCTCACGCCTGACGAGCTGGTGCCTGACCCGTTCCTGCGCGACATGGTGCGCGAGACCCCGGCCCGTCAGGCCGCCCGGGCCCTGGGCGAAGTGAGCGTCGAAGACCAGCGTTTCTGGTCGATGTATGGCCCTGACATCATCGCCGAGCTGCTTGCGCTGCGCCTGCTCTCCCGCGGCGGGCTGCTCTCTGGCGCATGCGCCGAGGTTGTTAGCCTCAATCAAGAGCGCCGCGCCCGCCGCACCCACCTTCGCCCCGTTTTCGGCTTCACCGATGGCCCGCAGGGGGCCGCGTGATGGCTTGCGGGCTCTTCATCACTGCTGGCTTCGCTCTCCTGGTACTGCTGTTCATGAACCTGAGGAGCGAGCCATGAGCGTTCTGCCTCGCTTCGCCCGGTTCTGGATGGTCTGCCGCAAGCCGACCGGCCCACGCTCACGAAGCGAGCCTAAAGCCCGGTTCTCCAGCCTCGGCGATGCCCGCAACACCGCTGCCACTCTGGCCGAAGAGGCCGATGCGCCCTTCCTGATCCTCGAAACCGTCGAGGTGATCCACCCCGGCGACCTCGCCCCGCAAAGGAGCCTTATCTGATGTCAGTCTACGACCTCTCAGCAGATCGCGCCGCGCGCGTGGAGCTGGCCCGCTCGGTCCTGAGCTTCGCCCGCAATGCCTCCGACGAAGGCCTCGCCGCCGCCTGCCGCACGCTGCGGCGCGATGGCGATCCGGTCGATTACGACAAGGCTGTGTCCACGCTTAAGTCGCTTGGTCGAGACGATGTACTCCCGCCGTCGGGCTTCCAGCCCGGAGAAACCTGACGGGATCAACTGGCCGGGACGGCGCTGCTGCCGCTCCGGTGATTTTCAAAGCCTTGCAATTCAAAAGACACCGCCACTCCCCAGATCTTCGCAGTCGCTGCAAACCCCTTCCTCATCGATGCGCTGCTGCACCAGTAAAAAGGAACCCTCCGATGGCACAAAAAAACGAGATCAACTTCCTCGAGTTCCTGCAGACCTTCCGCCGCGGAGAGTTGATCCGCGAAGCGAACGACCAGCTCGAGGAGCTGGTGAGGGCGGTGAAGGACACCGGCGGCAAGGGTGAGCTGAACCTGAAGCTTCCATTCAAGATCAACGACGCGGGCCAGATCGAGTGCGTCCCGCAGGTGGCGATGAAACGCCCACGGCGGCCGATGGGCACCGGGATCTACTTCGCTACAGAGGATGGCCAGCTCACGCGTCGGGATCCCGACCAGGAGGACTTCCTGGACGAGCTCGAGGAGCGGCGCTCTCGCAGTGACGACGTGCATTGAGCTCCTGCTCACACTTTCCCAACCACCGAACCAAGGAGGGCATCATGCCCAAGAAAAACGACGAAACCGCCAGCTACCCGGCAGAAGCCGAGGCCAAAGCGGCTTTTGACGCCACCCTGACAGCGGCTCGCTTGGCTGATCCCGTCATTCCCGGCGAGCACGGTGTCCGTCACTGCATCCTTCCGGAAGGATATACCGCACACGACATCTCGGATCGCTACGCGCTGCCCCCCCGCATCCAGCAGCGCGTGCAGGTGGACGATGCTGACTCGCTGACCACCTATGCGAACCGGTTCTCCGACGAGCGCTCACTGATCGTCGCGGACCTAGACAAGCTCCAGATACACGCGGAGCTGGACTGGCATCGCCACAACCAGTCGAGCGAGGGTTCACTGGACGCTCAGGCGACCAAGCACACCGCCACCCTCCAACTGCGCAATTCGGAGGAGTTCGCCCGTTGGTCGGAGATCGAGGGCAAGCTGCTAGACCAGATGGCCTTTGCCGAGTTCCTCGACGAAAACTCGTCCGACATCGTGGATCCCGATCCAGCCGTGATGCTGGAGGTCGCCCGGGATCTCGAAGCGACCCAGGGCGTCAGCTTCAAGGCGAGCACCCGCTTGCAGACGGGCGAGCGGTCCCTGCGCTACGAGACCGAAACACACACCAAGGGTGACCTGGTGGTACCGCAGCGCTTCACCCTCTCCATCCCGCTGTTCTTCGGCGAGGAACCCTCCGAGATCGTCGCCTCTTTCCGTTTCCGGCCGAACCCAGACGGGCTGAAGCTTGGTTTTGTGTGGCGTCGGGTCGAGTGCGTGCGCCAGGCCAAGTTCCGCGATATCGCATTCCGGGTCTCGGAGCACACCGGTCTGCCGGTTGTGCAAGGCCGCCGGGCCTAAATGGTGCCCCACACCCACCGCCAGCAAACTCACGGAGCCTGACCGAAGCTGGCGGTCACTTGCCGGGGCGGGATCTGCCCTCGCCCCGGTCCCTTCTTCACCCATCCCGCGGATGAGCCGCTGGATCCCCCACCCTGAACATAAGCCGGGCCGGGTGGGGGGAGCTTGGAGCCCAAATCATGCCAGAGGCCCACATGACCAGAACCAAACTCACTGACCTCAACGATCACCTCTTCGCCCAGCTCGAGCGGTTGGGCGATGAGAGCCTAACGGCTGAACAGATCGAGACGGAAGCAAAGCGTGCCGCATCGATCGTGGAGATCGCCGATCAGATCACCGAGTCGACGAAGCTGCGCCTCGGGGCCGCGAAGCTCTTTGCTGAGCACGGCGCAAATATCCTGCCCCACCTGCCAATGATCGGCAAAAGCGACGAGCCGACGGCGACTGAATGAAGGGCGCGCGGATCACCTACTCTGAGGCCGAGCTGATCTTCATCGAGCTGCTGCGCGAAATGCCGCGCAAGCTGCTGCATGCTGAGTTCGTAGCCTGGACGGGGCGGACCGACGTTTCCGTTTCGAATATCTCCGCGCTCTGCAAGCGCAAGGGCTGGACGACCGGCCGCGATGGAAGGTTCGCGCCCGGTCAGGTTCCTCCGAACAAAGGCCGGAAGGGCTTTTGCCCGCGCGGCAGCGAGAAGGGCTGGTTCAAGAAGGGTGAACGCAGAGGCGTTGCCGCGCGGCTCTACAAGCCGATCGGCACCGAGCGGATCACGCGAGAAGGGTACCTCGAGCGTAAGGTCAACGATGACATGCCGTTGCAACGAAGATGGCGCACCGTGCACCTGATCCGCTGGGAAGAGCTGAACGGCCCCTTGCCCGAAGGCCACGCCCTAAAGTGCCTGGATGGCAACAAGACGAACACCGACCCTAGCAATTGGAAGTGTATCCCGCGCGCGATGTTGCCCCGGCTGAACGGGCGCTTCGGCCGCGACTACGACGACGCACCTGCCGAGCTCAAACCGCTGATCATGGCAACGGCCGAGCTTGAGCATGCAGCCAGAACAAAATCCGAACCCAAAGGCCAAGAAGCGGAGGCGCGCTCCTGATGCCCTCACGCCCTGCTCATCGCTCGACGCCGGATCCCCGGCTGCTCGACTTCGTGCGGGCCTTGGCGCGGGCGCATGCACGTGCTGATACTGAAGGCACCGAACTGAAGGAGCCGACATGCCCGAGCGCCGCCGAGCCGCGATCTACGCGCGCTACTCGACAGACTTGCAGAGCGACCGATCGGTCGAAGATCAGATTGCGCTTTGCAGCACCTACGCCGCCCGAGAGGGGCTGAGCGTCACCCGAACCTATCACGACCGCGCCAAGTCGTCGGCCTCGATGCTGGGGCGCGACGGACTGCTGACGCTGATGGAGGATGCCCGGGCGGGCGCTTTCGATGTGCTGGTGGTTGAGGCGATCGACCGGATCAGCCGCGATCAGGAGGATCTCGCGGGCCTGCACAAGCGGCTGGAGTTTGCCGGTGTCGAGATCCGCACGGTCCATGGCGGTCGGGCGAGCATGATCGAGATCGGAGTGCAGGGCCTCATGGGCCAGATATTCCTTGCGCAGAACAAGGAGAAGATCAGGCGCGGGCTGGCCGGCGTGGTGCGCGATGGACGAAACCCGGGCGGCCGTGCTTATGGCTACACGCCGGTCCCGGGCCAGCCCGGCGAGCTCACGATTGTCGAGGCCGAGGCAGAAGTGATCCGCCGGATCTGCCAGGACTATGTGAGCGGCAAGGGCCCCAAGGCTATCGCCGCCGAGCTGAATGCAGAGGGCATCGCGCCACCGCGCGGCGCGCGCTGGAACAGCAGCACGCTCCACGGCAACCCGGCACGCGGCTACGGCATCCTCTGCAATCCGCTCTACGATGGGCGTGTCGTCTGGAACCGCGTCCACATGGTGCTCGACCCCGACACCGGCAAGCGCGTGAGTCGCACCAATCCGATGTCCGAATGGCATGAGGCCGAGGCCGAGCATCTGCGAATCGTCCCTGCGGAACTCTGGGCGGACGTGGAGCGGGTCCGTGAGAGCCGCAAGGGAATGCGGGGCAGGCGCCATACCTTCGCGCCCGCCAGGCCATTCTCAGGGCTGCTGCGCTGCGGTTGCTGTGGCGCAGGTATGTCGATCCAGAAACGCCGGGGCACGTCGATATGGCTTCGCTGCAGCCGCCGTGCCGAGAGTGGCGATTGCAAGCAACGCAAACGGCCCCGCCTCGACAAGATCGAGACCGCCATCTTCGAGCGCCTCACCGAGGAACTGCGCGATCCCGCCTACGCCAAGGCCTACCTGGATGAGTACTCTGCCGAGCGGCAACGCCTCGCCCGAACCGCCGGCAAAGCCCGCGCTCGCCTGGAGCGCGAGGCCGCCCGGGCCCGCGCCGCCTATGACCGCGCCTACCGGCTCTATGTCGATGGAGTGACGGACGGCGACAAAGCGAAGGCAGATATCCTCGCCAAGCGCATAGCTGCAGAGCAGGCAGAGGCGCGACTCGTCGATCGTGACGCCGAAGTGCCGGTGTTGGAGATCCACCCCGTTGCCGCAGACCGCTACCGTCAAGCACTGGTCCAGTTGCAGCAAGAGACCGATCCGGAAGCTCTGAGAACCATACGTGAACTAGTCAGCGAAGTGGTTATCACGCCTACAAAAAATGGCCACGATGTCGAGGTGAAAGGCTACATCTCAGCCCTTGTCGGACCTGAGTGTAGGCAAATGCTGGTAGCGGAGGAGGGACTTGAACCCCCGACACGCGGATTATGATTCCGCTGCTCTAACCACCTGAGCTACTCCGCCAGAAGCGAGGGCCGATGTAGAGGCCGGGCGGCGGGGCGTCAAGGGGGAAATCCAGTGGAAACTGTGGCTATTTCGGCAACAATGCGATGCCTGACCCTCCATCAATCACGCATCACCCGCCATCCACCGGTTAACCGCCATTTTCCCGCGGGCTCCGGGCGGCTATCCTGCTGCCAACACCACTGGAGACCGCCCCTGTGCAAGCCGCCCCTAGCCTGACGAAAGACATCGTGCTTGTCGGTGGCGGCCACGCCCATGCGCTGGTGCTTCGCCGCCTCGGCATGGCCCCGCTTCAGGGTGCGCGGCTGACGCTTATCAACCCCGGCACCACCGCGCCTTATTCGGGGATGCTGCCGGGCCATATCGCCGGGCATTACCCGATCGAGGCTCTGCAGATCGACCTGCACCGCCTTGCCCGCTTCGCCGGGGCCCGGCTGATCGACGGGCGCGCCACCGTGATCGACCGCGCGGCTCGCGAAATCACCGTGGAAACAGCCGAAGGCACCCGCCGGCTGGTCGGCTATGACATCGCCGCGCTCGACGTGGGCGTCACCTCCGATATGCCCGCGCTTCCGGGCTTTGCCGAGCACGCGTGCCCCGCCAAACCGCTTGATGAATTTGCGGCGCGGTGGGCGCGTTTTGTGGCCGCGCCGGGGGCGGCCCGGGTGGTGGTGATCGGCGCGGGGGTGGCTGGGGTTGAGCTGGCCATGGCCGCCCGCCACCGGCTGGCCGGGCTGGGCCACAGCCCGTCTGTCACCCTCGTCGATGCGGGCGCAGCGCTTTCGGCGCTGGGCGGCGGGGCGCGGGCGCGGCTGTTTGAAACCCTGCGCGCCTCACACATCACCCTGTTGGAGCAGGCCCGCGTGGCCCGGATCGAGGCCGAGGCCGTCGCCCTTGAAGATGGCCGCAGCCTGCCCGCCGATTTCGTCATCGGCGCGGGCGGGGCGCGGCCCCACGACTGGCTGGCAGACACCGGGCTGGCCCATCACGAGGGCTTCCTGCGGGTCGGCCCCGACCTGCGCAGCACCACCGACCCAGCCATCTTCGCCGTCGGAGATTGTGCCCATTTCGAGCCGGACCCGCGCCCCAAGGCCGGTGTCTACGCCGTGCGCGCCGCGCCGGTGCTGGAGGAAAACCTACGCCGCAGCCTGCGCGGTGAAACCCGGCTCAAACCCTTCCGCCCGCAGCATGACTACCTCAAGCTGATTTCGCTGGGCGAGAAGGCGGCACTGGGCGAAAAACTCGGTCTCATCACCTCGGGGCCGTGGGTCTGGCGGGTGAAAGACTATATCGACCGCAGCTTCATGGAGAAGTTCACCAGCTTCCCGTCGATGGAGCCTGAAGGCGACGAGAGCGAGCCCATGCTCTGCGCCGGGTGCGGGGCCAAGATTGCCCCCACCGCGCTGAAGGCCGCGCTGGCCGAACTGCCCGCGCCGGAGCGCGATGACGTGGTGAGCCTGCCCGGTGATGATGCCGCGATCCTCGCCATGGAGGGCGATTGGCAGGTCATCACCACCGATCACCTGCGCGGCTTCACCGAAGACCTCGCCCTGATGGCCCGCATCGCTGCCGTTCATGCTCTTGGCGATGTCTGGGCCATGGGCGCGCGTCCGCAGGCGGCGCTGGCCTCCGTCACCCTGCCGCGCATGGCGCCCGAGATGCAGGCCCGCTCCATGCGCGAGGTGCTTGCCGCCGCCTCCGCCATTTTCCGCGCCGAGGGGGCAGAGCTGGTGGGCGGGCATTCGTCGATGGGCGCGGAGGTGCAGCTGGGCTTCACCGTCACGGGCCTGCGCACGGAGTTTCCCGTTGGGCTTGAAAACGCGCAGGTGGGCGATGCGCTGATCCTCACCAAGCCGCTGGGCACCGGCACCGTTCTGGCCGCCGACATGCGCGGGGAGGGGCGGGCGGCTTGGGTGGCCGCTGCGCTCGCCTCCATGGCCCGCCCTCAGGGCGATGCGGCAAAGCTGCTGGCCACGGCCCATGCCATGACAGACGTAACAGGCTTCGGCCTCGCCGGACATTTGCTGGCGATCTGCGAGGCCAGTGGTGTGGCCGCCTCGCTGAAGCTTTCCGCCATCCCCCTGCTGCCCGGCGCCGCCGAACTCGCCGCGCAGGGCATCCGCTCCACCCTCTGGGACGAGAACCGCGCCGCCGTAGCCGCCCGGCTCGGCCTGCCCGCCCCCGCACCCCCCGAGGCAGACCTGCTGTTTGATCCGCAAACCGCCGGCGGCCTCCTCGCCGCCGTCCCTCCGGGCCGGGCCGCGAAGCTGCTGGAAGAGCTGAAGGCGCTTGGCTACCCGGCTGCCCGGATCGGGCAGGTCATGGCGGGCGAGCCCTTTCTTCGGGTGCAGTGACCCGGTACATTTTCTTGCCGGAAATACTCCCACCGGAGGTCTTGAATCCCTTCTGGCGCACCAAAAGCGGTAGGGGCCTCCGGCAGCCGTAGTGTCAGCCAGAAAAGGAAGCGAGATACGCCGCGATGCTGTCGGCGGCGCGCTCCAGCCCGTCTTCGTCCAGCGTAATCTCCAGCGGGGTTTCTGGCCTGTCGGAGCGGCGCGATTTGGCATAGCGCGGGTCGTAGTGATGCAGGCACAGCTCGCCTGCCAGCGTCACCACATCGCCCGCCGCGGCCATCGCCTGCCAGCTTTCGATCCGCTCGCGGCCATGCAGCCGGATGAGCTGGGAGAGGAGGCCGTTCAGCTGCGCCGGGTCGGTGGCCAAGTCGTCGTAAACGCGAGCGAGGTAACGGGCGCGGTCCTGCAGTGCGGCGTGGAGGGCGATGCGTGGCGCGGCCAGCATCTGCTTCCAGAGCGCCGGGGGCACCAGCCGCTCGCCCACCTTCGAGCTTTCGGCCTCCACCAGCACGGGGCGCGCCGGGTCCAGCCCCGCCAGCGCCTGTATCAGCGCGCTCTCAAAGCCTTTCTGCGCCGGTTGCGGCCCCATGTTGCCCAGAAGCGAGCCGCGATGGTTGGCCAGCCCCTCAAGGTCCAGCACCTGCCCGCCGCGCGCCGCCACTCTGTGCAGCAGGTCGGTCTTCGCGGTGCCGGTGTTTCCATCCAGCAGCACCACCCGGTGCGGCAGCTCACCCTCGTAGAGGGCCTTCACCACCGCCCGCCGGTAACTCTGGTAGCCGCCCTCCACCTTGTCGACCCGCCAGCCGATCTGGCCGAGGATGGTGGCAAACCCGCCGCTCCTCTGCCCGCCGCGCCAGCAGTAAACCAGCGGCTTCCACCCGCCATCCTTGTCGGCCAGCGGCCCTTCCAGATGCGCCGCCGCGTTGCGCGCCAAAATCGCCGCGCCCACCTTGCGGGCCAGAAATGGCGAATCCTGCACATAGATCGTGCCCACCTTCGCCCGCTCTTCGTCAGAGAACACCGGCAGCGAGATCGCGCCGGGCACATGGTCCTCGGCGTATTCCGAGGGCGAGCGCACGTCGATCACCGTGTCGAAGGGCAGGGGGGCGCTAGAGAGCGGATCGGGCAGGGTAAAGGCCATGAGCCGGGTTACCGCAGCCACGCGGCGCATGGAAGCGTGTCAATTGCCGTCACAAACACTGCAGAGCCTTGCCCGGGGCGATTTCCCCAATAGTATCGGCCCCATGACGCCACGGCACCTCCCCCTTGCCGCGCTCACCGCGCTGGCCCTCGCCGCCCCCGTAGCGGCCGAAACCCGCGCCCTGCTGATCGGGGTGGGGGATTACGAATACCTCGACGCCGACCTGCGCGGCCCGGTCAACGATGTGGCGCTGATGGCCCGCACGCTGATGTCGCGCGGGGTGGCCCCCGAGGATATCACCGTGCTCACCACCGCCCCCGATCTTCTGCCTGAGGGCGTGGTTGTGGGCGTGCCCCGCCGCGAGGCAATCCTCGCCGGGCTGACCGAGGCCGCAGAGGCCACGGGCGAGGGCGATACCGTGTTTTTCTACTTCTCCGGCCACGGCTCGCAAGCGCCCGACCTCGATGGTGACGATCAAGGCGGCTATGATGAAATCCTGCTCCCATCCGATGCAAAGGATTGGAAGGGCAGCGTTGGCGCTGTCGAAAACGCGATCCTCGATGACGAGCTGCGCGCCGCCGCCGAGGCGATCATGGCCGACGGTGCCGCCCTTGTGGCCGTGCTCGACGCCTGCCACGCCGCCACCGGCTTTCGCGCCATGCCCGGCAAGGGCGCGGCCCGCTATATCGAGCCGACGCTGCTCGGCATCCCCGAGGCGATGGAAGCCGCCGATGCGCGGCCAGCCCCCGCGCTGGAGGGCGACTTTGCCTTTCTCTATTCCTCCCAATCCGACCAGCGCAGCTTTGAATACCCCCATGGCGACCCGGACGACCCTGCCAATTGGTATGGCGAGTTTACCCGCGTCCTCACCACCGTCATGGCCTCCACGCCCGATCTGACATGGGATCAGCTGCTTGCCGCCACCATGGACGGGATGCGCAAAGAGACGGCCACTGCCACCCAAACCCCTGATGGCGAAGGGTCTATCATGTCTGCCCCGGTGTTTGGTGGGGCTGAGGCCGGGGCGCGGATGCGGGTGGACGGCCAGTTGAAGGCAGGCAGCCTCTCGGGCCTCACCGAGGGCAGCGAGGTTACCTTCTACGCCGCAGCCGCAGGCGGCGCGGCGCTGGGCACGGCGACGATCACCAGCCTTACCCCGCTGGAAGCCACGCTTTCCGCCGTGCCAGAAGGCGCAAAATACGCCGAGGTCACCTCCCTCGCGCCCGCAGAGGCCACGCCCCTGCGCCTTTCCGCCCCCGTGGTGGCCGACGGCGAAGACTACACCGAAATCACCGCCGAACTCGCCCGCCTTCAGGCCGAGGGCCTCGTCGATGGCGTCACATGGAACGCCCCGCAACCCGACCGCGCGCTTGTGCTGACAGGCGGCCTGCTCGCCATCACCGGCCCCGATGGCGTGCTCGATCCGGGCGGCCCCGGCTCCTCCCCCCGGTTCGCCGCGCGCGACCTCGCCGAAGCCCTTCCGCGCCTCGCCCAGGTCCAGCGCCTCGAATCCGCGCTGACACAGGCCGAGGCGGGCGCCAAGAAAGGCTTCACCATCTCCGGCCCGCCCGTGAAGGTCGAGGCCGAGATGATCCCAGCCACCTGCGAGGGCGAAACCGGCACGCCGCAGCGCCCCGCGCCCGAGACCGTGCCCCATTGCGCCCAACTCTGGCTCCACATCCGCAACACCTCCTCCAAGGCGCAGGACGTCACCGTGCTCTACCGCGACAAGAGCTTCACCATCACCGCCATCTTCCCCGGCTCAGGCGCCTCCAACCGGCTCAACTTCAACGAGACGGTGCCGGTGGGCATGCTGATGGTGAACGAGGGCGAAGGCTTGGCGCTGGAAGAGGTCATCGTGCTTGTCACCCCGGCCGAGGATGGCGCCCCGCGCACCGCACTCACCGGCCTTGCCAACGACGGCCAGAGCCGGGGCACCGGCAACCCGATGGAACAATTTATCGAGGCCGCCGCCGCCCCCCCCGGTGAATCCTCACGCGATTTCAGCTTTTCGACGGCACCCGCCCCGCTTACCGTAACGCGGATCCCGGTGCGCATCACACCCAAGGACGACTGAAGGAAGGAACAACGGACATGAAATTTGCAGCGGTACTCGTGGCGCTCGCGGGGCTTGGCCTCGGCACCGCCACGGCACAGGATTTCTCGGCAGACGGCAGCGCCTCGCCCTTCGCATGGGCCGAAAGCGGCGAGAAAGCCCAGCACATGGAAGAAAAGGCCGCCGAAGACAGCGGCAGCCGGGTGATCGGCGGCGAAGTGGCCGACGAGGGCGCATGGCCCTGGCAGGTGGCGCTGATGATCAAGGGCAAGGGCGTGACCCCTCAGGCGCATTTCTGCGGCGGCTCGCTGGTGCTGGACCAGTGGGTGCTGACCGCCGCGCATTGCGTCCACATGCAAGACCCGCAGGGCCAGTATCGTGACATCAACCCACAGGCGATCCAGGTGCTTGCAGGCACCAACACCATCGCCGAAGGGCAGGGTGATCTGATCGACGTGGCCGCGCTCTACCGCTTCCCCGGCTATGTCGGCGGGGTGTTCGACAACGACATCGCCCTCCTCAAGCTCGCCCGCGCGCCGCAGGTGCCCTACCAGACCATCAAGATCCCCGATGCCGAGCTGGGCGACCTGCTGGAGCAACCCGGCGTCACCACCACCGTCACCGGCTGGGGCCTGATCGACGGCGGCGAACACCCCGAAGACATGCGCCAGGCCGATATCCAGATGCTGCCGCGCGACGCCTGCAACCAGGCGCTGATGGAGGCCCGCGCCGAAGTGGCCGCCAAGGGCTTCGTCTTCGCCGCCAAAACCTTCGGCCTCACGCCGGAAGACGCGCAGGGCGCATGGGAAGAGCTGGTCAGCCGCGCGCCGATCCCGATCTCCGAGAACATGATCTGCTCGGGCACCTACGAGGGCGGCAAGACGGCCTGCTCGGGTGACAGCGGCGGCCCGCTGGTGGTGAAGGTCAATGACGAGGGCC
Organism: Oceanicola sp. D3; assembly: GCF_006351965.1. Lineage (NCBI taxonomy): Bacteria > Pseudomonadati > Pseudomonadota > Alphaproteobacteria > Rhodobacterales > Roseobacteraceae > Oceanicola > Oceanicola sp. D3. Next base: position 3,844,397 of record NZ_CP040932.1, on the reverse strand, counting down.
TTTACATTCAGGCCGGCGTCGTGAGCTGGGGCCTCTCCGGCGAGGGCGGCAAAAACTGCAACGAACAGGCCAAGTTCTCCGCCTACACCCGCACCGCCAACTACCTTGAATGGCTGAACGGCATCATCGCCGCCAACCCGTAAGCGGCAGCGGATCAAAACAGGCAGGGCGGCCGGGGAACCCCGCGCCGCCCTTTGCTTTGCCCGCTCTTCATCCGACTGTCACGCGCGCGTTACCTTAACGTCACCAACCGGGCGCATCTCTCCCCGCATAACAAACAGGGGACTCCCATGCACCGCACGCTTCTCACATCGGCCCTCGCGCTTGCCGCCGTCACCGGCGCCGCGCAGGCCGAACAGGTCTTCAACCGTATCGCCTCCTTCCCGGTGGCCTCCAACATGGCCGAGGGCGAGGACCGCGCCCGCGAGACCTCCGCCGAAATCATCGACGTCACCGCCGACGGCATGACGCTGGTTTACACCGACAGCCCGCTTGGCGTGCTGGGCCGGATCAACATCACCGATCCCGCCGCGCCCGCGCCGCTGGGCAATATCGCGCTGGATGGCGAGCCCACCGCCGTCGCCGTGCTCGGCTCCACCGCCTTCACCGGCATCAACACCTCCGAGAGCTACACCGCCCCCTCCGGTCGCCTTGCCGCGATTGACGTGACCTCCGGCGAAGAGCTGGCCTCCTGCGACCTCGGCGGCCAGCCGGACTCGGTTGCCAAGGCCCCCGATGGCTCCTTCATCGCCGTGGCGATCGAAAACGAGCGCGACGAAGACCTCAACGATGGCGTCCTGCCGCAAATGCCCGCCGGCTTTGTGGTGAAAATCGCCCTGACCGATGGCGCGCTCGATTGCGACAGCCTGCAAAAGATCGAGATGACCGGCCTCGCCGAGGTTGGCGGTGATGACCCCGAGCCCGAGTTCGTCGACATCAACGCGCTGGGCGAAATCGTCGTGACCATGCAGGAAAACAACCACATCGCCGTCATCGGCGCTGATGGCACCGTGGCCTCCCACTTCTCCGCCGGTGCGGTGGACCTTGAGGGGATTGACGCCACCGACGAGCGCGGTGCGCTGCTCTTCACCGAGAGCCAGCAGGGCCGCAAGCGCGAGCCCGATGCGGTGAAATGGATCGACGATCAGCACTTCGCCACCGCCAACGAGGGCGACTACGAAGGCGGCTCGCGCGGCTGGACGATCTTTTCCAAAGACGGCACCGTGGTTTACGAGAGCGGCACCAGCTTCGAGCATGCCCTCGTCCAGATCGGCCACTACCCCGACAAGCGCTCTGACGCGAAGGGCGTTGAGCCCGAGTCGGTCACCTTTGGCGAGTTCGGCGGCAAACCGATGATCTTCGTCGGCTCCGAGCGCGGCTCCATCGTCGGTGTCTACGACGCCACCGACCCGGCCAACCCCGTGCTCACCCAGCTCCTGCCCTCCGGTGTCGGCCCCGAGGGCTATGTCACCATCCCCGAGCGCAACCTGCTGGTGTCGGCCAACGAGAGCGACCTGATCGAAGATGGCGGCGCGCGCGCCCATGTCATGCTCTTCGAATATGCAGAGGGCGAGGCGGCCTATCCGCAGCTTACCTCCGAAGGCATGGAAGAGCTCACCGGCTGGGGCGCGATCTCGGGCATGGTGGCCGAGGGCGAAAGCACCGTCTGGGCGGTGTCCGACAGCTTCTATGGCTACCAGCCACGCATCTTCAAGATCGACGTGGGCAGCAAGCCCGCACGCATCGTCGAGGCCATCGACATCACCCGTGCAGGCCACCCCGCGCAAAAGCTCGACCTTGAAGGCATCACGCTGGACGGGCAGGGCGGCTTCTGGCTCGCGTCCGAGGGCCGCACCGACCGGGTCATCCCCCACGCGCTCTACCATGTGAACGCCGAGGGCGAGATCGAAGAAGAGGTGGGCCTGCCCGCCGAACTCATGGCGGTGGAAAAGCGCTTTGGCTTCGAGGGCATCACCCTCGTCAACGGCACCCTCTGGATGGCCGTGCAACGCGAATGGGCCGATGACCCCAAGAACACCGTCAAGCTCGTGGCCTACACCCCCGAGAGCGGCGAGTGGGGCGCGGTGCGCTATACCAAGGAAGAGCCCGCCACCGGCTGGGTCGGCCTCTCCGAGATCGTGGCGCATGGCGATCACGTCTACCTCGTGGAGCGTGACAACCAGCACGACGACCGCGCCGTGACCAAGAAGATCACCCGCGTGTCGCTCGACCAGATGCAGCCCGCCCCGCTGGGTGGCGAGTTGCCGCTGGTGACCAAGGAAGACGTGCGTGACCTGCTGCCCGACCTCAAGGCAGGCGGCGGCTACGTGCTCGACAAGGTCGAAGGGCTGGCGATCTTCTCCGACGGCACGGCCTGGGTGAGCACCGACAACGACGGCGTCGATGACCACTCCGGCGAAACCATGTTCTTCACCGTGGGCCAGCTCGGCACCGGCTACTGAATTTACCTCAAGCCTTTTTGACAAAGCGCCCCGGTGCGGTTCGCCGCGCCGGGGTTTTTCATTCCGGGGGGATGTGCCCGTTCGGAGCTGCCGCGGCCAAGTCATTGTCTCTGGTGACGATAGCGCCGATGCTGAAGCCATGGCCGCCGAAATAGAGTTCTCATTCCACGCACTTACAGCTTCCGCGCGACGGCACATTCGGGTCTTTCAGGTTCACCAGTTTTTTGACCGCTTTGCCATGGGCCTGACGGTGGCTGTGGTTGCCCTTGCGTTGACCGACAGAGGCATGGACCTCTTCCAGATCTCGCTTCTCTTCGGGGTTTATTCGCTGACGACGATGGCGATGGAGCTGCCTTTTGGCGGCCTGGCCGACAGCATCGGCCGCAAGCCGGTCTTTCTAACGGCTGTCGTCGCCAGCCTGATTTCGCTCGCGCTCTTTCTCTCGACCCGCGATTTTTATGTTCTAGCGCTTTCGTTTGCCTTCATCGGCTTTGGCCGTGCCCTTCGGTCAGGCACGCTCGATGCGTGGTTTGTCGAAACCTTCAGAGCCGCTGCACCCAAGGTGGATGTGCAACCCGCCCTTGCCAAAGCGCAATGGGCCAATGCCGTCGGCTTGGCCTTGGGAGCCATTCTGGGAGGCCTTTTGCCGGATGCTTTCGGTTCGGTGGCGGAGAACCTCGGGTTCAGCATCTATGACGTATCCTACGCCGCAAGCTTTTGCGTGATGCTGGGCGTGTTTGCGTTCACCATCTTGGCCATTGCCGAACCCCCGCGCCCGATGAGCGCGACGGCTCTCAAGCACGGCTTCGCAAGCGTGCCACGGGTGATAAAGAACGCGAGCCTTTTGGCCCTGAAACATCCCGCACTCTCTCTCCTTCTGGGAGCCTTGGCGGTCTTTCTGATGGCCACAAACCCTGTTGAAGTGATCTGGCCGACCCATGCAAAACCCATGCTGGGTGAGGGTTACGCAAATACCGTTATCGGTATCGTAACGGCGACCTATTTCTTCTCGATCGCTCTCGGCGCTTCCCTGTCGCCCCACGTCAGCCGGATCTTCCGGCGGCGGCACGCCCTGACGTTGGCGGCGGTCTTCGCAGGCCTGGCGGTCGTCCAGGTCGCCTTGGCATTGCAGGGCGGCATCATCGGCTTCGTGGCGGTCTTCATCCTGTATTCCGTCCTCCTTGGCGTCAGCGAAACCCCTGCCAGCAGCATCCTGCATAGCTGCGTCGAAGACCGCCAACGCTCGACCATGCTGTCGCTAAGATCTCTGATTCAGCAGTTGGGCGCTGCGCTGGGTCTGGTTCTGGTCGGAGCCGCCGCAAAGCTCTACTCCACACCGATCGCGTGGATGGTGGGCGCGGGGTTTCTCCTTATTGCCGTGATCCTGACCTTACTCTTGGCCAGACGGTTGGCCTGAGGCGCCGATAGCCCGCAGTCGTGCGCCCCGCCTAGACCGCCGACAGCCCCGCACAGAACGCGCGCAGGGCTGTCACCTCCGGCCCATCTGCCGCGCAGATCGCCGGGTCGGTGCCATAAAGCGTTACCGCCGCCTCGATCTCGCCCTGCCAGTCCAGCACTGGCGCGGCGATGGCGGCAAGGCCGGGGATCAGCTCGCCGCTGACCGCCGCAAACCCCGCCCTGCGTATGGCCTCGCGCAGCCCCTCGCCGTCGCCGCCCTCCTCGGCCAGCCGCGCGGCAATCACCGCCTCCGGGGCCCAGCCCAGAAAGGCCCGGCCCGAGGCCGAGCGCTTCAGCGGCATCACCGTGCCCAGCCCGAGCGTGGTGACGACGAAGCGCGGGGCCCGTTCCCAGCGCACCACCACCGCGCCCGCGTTGCCCCAGACGCTGAGCAGCGCCGTCAGCCCGGTTTCTTCCACCAGTTCAGGCAGCGCATCGGCAGTGCGGTTGACCAGATCCACCCGCGCCATCCCGGCCACGCCGAGCGCCACGGCCTCGGGGCCAAGGTCATACTTGCCGGAGCGGCCCGCTTGGCTCACCAGCCCGGCGGAGATGAAGCTGGCGAGGTAGCGATGCGCCTTGCTCGCGGGCATGTCGGCGGCGCGTGCAATCTCGCTCAGCCCCACCGGACCGCCTTGCCGCGAAAGCACGTTGAGCAGCCCAAGTGCCGCATCGAGTGAGCTTAACCCTTCAGCCACCGATCACCTCCCTGAGCGGGGCCACATCGCCCGCGCGTATCCGCCCGCCATCTTCGATAAACACGCCCCGCACCTCCTCGCCTTCAATCACCAAACGCTCCCCAACCGTGCCGCTATAGTCCAGCCGCAGGCTCTTGCGGCCCCATTCTCCGGCGCTCATCTCAAGCCGCAACACATCTCCATCAAAACCCGGCGAACGGAATCGCGCATCGGCGGAAATCAGCCCCAGCCCCCGCGCGCCCAGCTGCCTGCACAGCGCCGCATGGCCGCCGTGCTGCGCCTTGAGGAAGGTGTGAAAGCACCTGTCAAACCAGCGGAAGTAATTGGGATAATAGACAATTCCCGCTGCATCACAGTGCCCGAAGCTGATGTCGACATCCAGGGTAAAGAGGCTCAAATTTCCGCTCCGTAAAACCTATTGCATAATGCGGAACTACCGCCTAACGTCACAGTCGCACAAGACCAAACCGCAGGGGAGGGCGGAATGGCCAAGCCATCATCTATCGACATCATCGGCGGCGGCCCAGGCGGGCTGACGGCAGCCATCCTCGCAGCCCGCGCCTTTCCGCAGGCCCGCGTCACGGTGCATGAAGCCGCGCCGCGCGGGGTGACATGGGGCTTTGGCGTCGTGTTTTCCGACCGGGCGCTGGATTTCCTCGCCAAGGACGATCCCGAAACGCACGACCTGATCGCGCCGCGCATGGAGCGCTGGCAGAACATGGTGCTCAACCACCCCGACGGCGCGGTCACGCTGGACGGCATCGGCTTTGCCGCCATCGGCCGGTTGGAGCTGCTCACCATCCTCACCGCCCGCGCCGAGGCGCTGGGCGTCGAGCTGCGCTTCGGTACCGAGGCAGACCCGGCCTCGATGCAGGCCGACCTCATCATCGGTGCCGATGGCCTCAACTCGCGCTGCCGCACCGCGGCCAACGCGCCCAGCCTCGGCCACATGTCGAACCGCTTTGCGTGGTTCGGCACGCCGCGCCCCTTCGATGCGCTCACCCAAACCTTCATCCGCCACCCCAAGGGTGCGCTGAATGCCCACCATTACCGCTACGCGCCGGATATGAGCACCTTCATCGTCGAGCTGGAGGAAGCGGCCTTTGACGCCCACGGCTTTGCCAACATGGGCGAGGAGGAGAGCGCCGCCTATTGCGCCAGCCTGTTCTCCGATGTGCTCGAAGGCGCGCCTTTGCTCACCAACCGCTCGATCTGGCGGCAATTCCCCAAGCTCTGGTGCGAGACCTGGACGGCGGGGAACATGGCCCTGCTCGGCGATGCGGTGCACACCGCGCATTTCTCCATCGGCTCCGGCACCCGGCTGGCGATGGAAGATGCCATCGCGCTCATCACCGCCATCTCTGGCGCTTCTTCGCTTGAGGCGGGCCTTGCCGACTACCAGCAAAGTCGCCCGCCCGTGGCCCGCAAGATCGTGACCGGGGCAAACACCTCTGCCGCGTGGTACGAGACCTTCTCGCAGCACATGGAAATGCCGCCGCTCGACTTTGCCATGTCTTACGTCACCCGCTCTGGCCGCGTGCCGACCGAAAAGCTGCGCGCCCTCTCGCCTGGCTTCATGGCTGAATATGAGGCCGCGCAATGATTGATCCTGTCCGCACCCCGCCCGGCGCCGTTGAAATTGGCTTCGACAAGGCCGACCACCCGAATTGCGCCGAGATCCTCTGGCAAAACCTCGCACGCAACCCGCAAGCCCGCGCCCTCACCGGCCCGGCGGGCGACCTCACCTATGGCGAGCTGATCGCCAGCGCCGCGCAATGGGGCCACGCCTTCACCGCCGCCGGCCTCGCCCCCGGTGACCGGATCGCGCTGTTTCTCGACGATACGCCGAGCTTTCCGGCCGCGTTCTTCGGGGCCACCCGCGCGGGCTTTGTGCCGGTGCTGCTCAACACCATGACCCCGCCCGAGCTGCTGGCCTTCTACCTTGCCGACAGTGGCGCGCCGCTCGCCGTGACCGAGCCGCAGTATGCCGATCGCTTCCCCGAGGGGGCGCCTGTCATCACCGACCACGCCGCCTTCACCTCCGGCCATCCCACCACGCTCGACGCCGCGCCAACCGGCCCGGATGACATGGCCTTCTGGATGTATTCCTCTGGCTCGACGGGCCGCCCAAAGGGCATTGTCCACCTGCATCACGATATGGCCTACAGCCAACAGAGCTTCGCCACCCATGTGCTGAAGCTGCGCCCCGATGATGTGTGCTTTTCCGTGCCCAAGGCCTTCTTTGCCTATGGGTTCGGCAACAGCTTCACCTTTCCCTTCGCCGTGGGGGCCTGCACCCTGCTGATGCCCGGCCAGCCCAAGCCGGCCGCCGTGCTCGACATGATCGAAGCGCACGCGCCAACCGTCTTTTTCGGCCTGCCCACGCTTTACACCGCGCTCATCAACGCCCCCGGCGTTTCTTCGCGTGATCTGGGCTCGCTGCGGCAATGCATGTCGGCGGCCGAAATTCTCTCGGAGGATGTCTTCACCCGCTGGCAGTCGCTCACCGGCCTGCCGCCTATCGAGGGCCTCGGCAGCACCGAGATGCTCCATGTCTATCTTTCCAACACCGCCACCGAGCAACGGCTCGGCGCGGCGGGCAAGCGGGTGCCGGGCTATGAAATCGAGCTGCGCGCGCCCGATGGCACCCCCACGCCCTCGGGCGAGGATGGGGTGATGTTCGTGCGCGGCCACTCCTCCGCCCCCGCCTATTGGAACCGCCCCGACAAGACCGCCGAGACGATGGACGGCGACTGGATCAACACCGGCGACCGCTTCATCGAGCGCGAGGGCTTCTACTACTTTCAGGGCCGCGCCGACGACCTGGTCAAGGTCTCCGGCCAATGGGTCTGGCCGCTGGAAGTGGAACGCGCGCTCAACGAGCACCCCGAGGTGGTTGAAAGCGCCGTGCTCGCCCACGAGCTGCCCGACCGCCGCATGACTCTCTCCGCCCTTGTCGCCCTGCGCTCCGGCCCTGCGGATGAGGGCGCGGTGAAGATGTTGCAGGCTCACGTCAAGCAGGTGTTGCTGCCCTACAAATATCCCCGCACCATACGCTTCGTCACCGACCTGCCCAAAACGGGCACTGGAAAGATCGACCGTCAGGCTGTCAAACTGGCGCTGCAAGCGAATGAGAAGAATATTGCCTAAAGCGGCAATATATTGCACAAATCATGCGACGCCTGGCACAGACCGGTGCGCACCTAGGGAGGAATAACATGAAAAAGCTACTCACGGCGGCCTGCGCGGCCAGCATCGTGGCCACCGGCGCCCATGCCGAGTCGGTCAAGATCGGCTTCGTCACCACGCTCACCACCGGCGCGGCGGTGATCGGCACCGATATGCAAAACGCGGTCAACCTCGCGGTCGAGCACCTCGACGGCAAGGCGGGCGACCTCGATATCGAGGTGATCTTCGGCGATGACCAGTTCGCCCCGGAAGCGGGCAAACAGGCCACCGACAAGCTGGTGAAGCAGGATGACGTCGATTTTGTCGCCGGTTACATCTGGAGTCACGTGCTTCTGGCCTCGCGCAAATCGGTGCTCGATGCGGGCAAGTTCCTGATCTCGGCCAACGCAGGCCCGAGCCAGATGGCCGGCAAGCTCTGCGACCCCAATTTCTTCTCCACCTCATGGCAGAACGATCAGACCCCGATGGCGCTGGGCGAGGTGCTCAACCAGCAGGGCGTGAAATCGCTCTACCTGATGGCCCCCAACTACGCCGCCGGCAAAGACATGACCGCCGGTGTGGAGCGCGCCTTCAATGGTGAAATCGCGGGCAAAGACCTCACCAAATGGGGCGCCGACGCGCAGCTCGACTTCTCGGCAGAGCTGGCCAAGGCCAAGGCTTCCGGCGCAGACGGGCTCTTCGTCTTCTACCCGGGTGCGGCAGGCGGGGCCTTCATCAAGCAATATGACCAGGCCGGCCTGAAAGACACGCTGCCGCTCTACTCGGTCTTCACCGTCGACGCGCTCTCGCTGCCCAAGCTGCAAGAGGCCGGCTTCGAGGCGGTGCTCGGCTCGCAGACCACGCAGGAATGGGATCCGACGCTGGACAACGCGGCCAACAAGAAGTTCGTCACCGACTTCAAGGCCAAGTTCGGCACCTACCCGAGCTACTACGCGGCGCAAAGCTACGACTCGATCATGCTGATCGCCTCCGCCGTGGCCAAGGTCGGCAACACCGAGGACAAAGACGCCATCCGCGCCGCCCTCAAGGCCGCCGAGTTCGACTCCGTGCGCGGTGATTTCAAGTTCGGCACCAACAACATCCCGGTGCAGGACTTCTACCTGCGCGAAGTGGTGGCCGATGCCGATGGCACCTGGACGACCAAGGTTGTGAGCACTGTCTTCGAAGATCACGTCGACAGCTTCGCCGCCGAATGCTCGATGGAATGACCTGAAATCCGGACGGGCAGGGGGCCTTTCCCTGCCCGCCCAAACCGCGAGACATCCGTGGATACCTCTCTCCTCATCATCCAAACGCTGAACGGGTTGCAACTTGGCCTGCTGCTGTTCCTCGTCGCCTCCGGGCTGACGCTGGTCTTCGGCATCCTCGATTTCGTCAACCTCGCCCATGCCTCGCTCTACATGCTCGGGGCCTTCATCTGCGCCTCGCTGACCTACCTCGTCGGCAATTTCTTTCTCGCTGTGTTGCTGGCCCTGCCGCTCACGGCGGCGCTCGGTTGGGCGGTGGAGCGCTTCATCGCCCGCCCGCTCTATGCCCGCGACCACCTCGACCACGTGCTCGCCACCTTCGGCCTGATCCTCGTGTTCGATACCGCCGCCCACCTGATCTGGGGCCCCGAGGGCATCGCCGTGCCGCTGCCCCCCGCCTTCACCGGGCAAATCGAACTGTCCGAAACCCTCGTGATCCCCACCTACCGCCTCGTCATCATCGCCGCAGGCCTCGTTGCGGCAACTGGGCTCTACTGGATGGTCACCCACACGCGCCTCGGCATGCTGATCCGCGCCGGCGCCTCCAACCGCACCATGGTCGCGGCGCTCGGCATCAACATCGAGCTGCTCTTCGGCCTCGTCTTCGCGCTGGGCGCGGCGCTGGCCGGGCTGGCGGGCATGCTGATCGCGCCGATCACAGAGGCCAGCATCGGCATGGGCAACCAGGTCATCATCACCGCCTTCGTCGTCATCATCGTCGGTGGCATCGGCTCGATGAAAGGCGCCTTCATCGCCGCCCTGCTGATTGGCCTGATCGACACGCTGGGCCGCAGCTTCCTCGACGACATCTTCAAGCTGGTCATGTCGCCCGATGCCGCCGAAAACTCCGCCCCCGCGCTCTCGGCAATGCTGATCTACATCATCATGGCCTGTGTCCTCGCGCTGAAACCGCAGGGCCTGTTCCCGCCGAAGGTGCGGTGAGGCCGATGACGCACCAAAAGAGATTCAAGTCTTCCGGCGGGGACATTTCCCGCAAGAAAATGGACAATTTGATTCAAATTGCTCCCGTTTGGGCGCACCACCCTGCGCATTTTCTTGCTGCAAATATCCATGCAAACGGCTGGCCCCAAGCGGAGTGCCAGCCATGAGTCCCCGCACAATCGCCACCCTTGTGGCCATGGCCCTGCTCGCCGTGCTGCCCCCGGTGTTCTACTTCACCGGCAACGCCTTCTGGCTCGATCTTGCCACCCGCCTCACCATCCTTGCCAACGCGGCCGTCAGCCTGAACCTGATCCTCGGCTACGGCGGGCTGGTGAGCTTCGGCCATGCGGCCTACGTGGGCCTTGGGGCCTACGCGGTGGGCATCCCCGCCTACCATTGGCTCTACGGCGGGCTGGAGGACCTTGGCCTCGCCACCACCTCCGGCCTTGTTCAGATCCCGCTGGCCATGGCGGTCTGCGCGCTCTTCGCACTTGTGACCGGGGCGATCTGCCTGCGCACCAAGGGCGTCTATTTCATCATGATCACCATGGCCTTCGCCCAGATGGTCTATTACGCGATCGTTTCGATCGAGGAATACGGCGGCGACGATGGGCTGGTGATCGACACCCGCTCAGAGCTGCCCAGCATCAACCTTGATGACCCGCTTCAGCTCTTCGGCCTCGCCTATGTGTCGCTGCTCGTCGCCATGCTGATCGTGCGGATGGTCACCCGCTCGCGGTTTGGCATGGTGCTGCGCGGGGCCAAGGGCAATGCCGAGCGGGTGCAGATGATGGGGCTGAATACCTATGCCTACCGGCTGACAGCCTATGTCATCTCCGGGGCCATGGCGGGCTATGCCGGGGCGCTCTTGGGCAACTTCACCACCTTTATCAGCCCCGAGATGATGGATTGGACGCGCTCCGGCGAGCTGATGTTCATGGTCATCCTTGGCGGCGGCGGCACCACCGGCGGGCCGGTGCTTGGGGCGGCGGCCTTCATCATCCTCGAAGAGTGGCTGAGCCATTACACCATCTATTGGCACCTTCCCTTCGGACTGCTGCTGATTGCCGTTGTGCTCTTTACCCGAGGCGGGCTGATGGGCTTTTTCCGGGGGCGCAAATGAGCATTCTGGAAACCCGCAACCTGATGAAGAGCTTTGGCGGCATCCGCGCCACCGATGACCTTTCGCTCACCGTCGAGCCGGGCGAGTTGCACGCCATCATCGGCCCCAACGGCGCAGGGAAGACCACGCTGATCACCCAGCTCTGCGGCTCGCAGCGGCCAGACGCCGGGCAGGTGTTGTTCAAGGGCCGCGACATCACCGGGCTCGCCGCCCACAAGCGCGCGCGTCTCGGCATCACCCGCAGCTTCCAGATCACCTCGCTGATCCTCGACATGACTGCGCGCGAGAACATCGCGCTCGCCGTGCAGGCCCGCGCAGGCTCGTCCTTCCGCTTCTTCCGCGCCGCCGCCTCGGTGGAGGCGATCCAAGCCCGCGCGACGGAGCTTCTCGCCCGCGTCGGCCTTGCCGAAAAAGCCGATCTGCCCACCCGCGCCCTCTCGCACGGCGAGCACCGCCACATGGAAATCGCCATTGCGCTGGCGAGCGAAGCCGAGCTGATGCTGCTCGATGAGCCGATGGCCGGTCTCGGCCCGGAGGAAAGCGCCCGCATGGTGGAGCTGTTGCGTGGGCTGAAGGGCAAGCACACCATCGTGCTGATCGAGCACGATATGGACGCCGTCTTTGCCCTCGCCGATCGTATCTCGGTGTTGGTCTACGGCCATATCATCGCCACCGGCGCGCCCGCCGAGATCCGCGCCAACAAGGAGGTCGAAGCGGCCTATCTGGGGGAGGAGGTCTGATGCTGACGGTCGAAAACCTGCAGGCCCATTACGGCCCCTCCCAAGCGCTCTTTCGCGTCTCGCTGCAAGTCAACGCCGGCCAGGTGGTGACCCTGCTGGGCCGCAACGGCATGGGCAAGACCACCACGATCAGCGCCATCATGGGCATCCTCAAACCCAGCGCCGGGCGGGTGCGGCTGGAAACCCGCGAAATCGCCGGGCTGCCCTCGCACCGCATCGCCAACCTCGGCCTCGGCCTCGTGCCCGAAGGCCGCCAGATATTTCCCAACCTGACCGCGCGCGAAAACCTCGTTGCCACCGCCTCCAACCACCTTGATCAGCCCGATCCCTGGACCGAAGAGCGGGTCTATGCCCTCTTTCCTGAGCTGGAAAGCCGCGCCAGCTCCATGGGCAACCTGCTTTCGGGCGGCGAACAGCAGATGCTCGCGATCGGTCGCGCGCTGATGACAAACCCGCGCCTGCTCATCCTCGACGAAGCCACCGAGGGCCTCGCCCCGCTGGTGCGCGCCAAGATCTGGGAGGCGCTTGGGCAAATCCGCGACACCGGCCTCTCCATCCTCGTGGTCGACAAAAACCTGCACGACCTGATGAAGCTCGCCGACCGCCACACCATCATCCAGCGCGGCGAAACCGTCTGGCAGGGCACCTCGGCGGAGCTTGAGGCGGATGTCGCGGCACGGGAGAGCTACCTCGGCCTGTAGGGTGGTCAATCTGCCCACCGCCCGACCGATCCATTAACTTAACCACCCCATGCGAATTCCCGTATGCATGGGATGTGCATCGCATGTGCATGGGATGTGCCCCGACAAAATCGCGGGTTAACGCCTCAGAACGCCTTGAAGGTTAATGTGGTGAGCGTCCGCTCAACGCCTTCAACGCTGGAGACCGTATCGTTGATGAACTGGCCGATATCTGCGCCCTCGGGCGGGTAGAGCTTCATCAGCAAGTCCCACTCCCCGGAGGTGGAATAGAGCTCCGAGTGAATCTCCTGCAAAATCAGCTCCTTGGCCACCGAGTAGGTGGTGCCGGGGGTGCAGCGGATCTGGACGAAAATGGCGCTCATCTGGGGTCTCCTTGCTGGTCAGGCTAGCGCGAAATTACAGCGGCGCAAGCACCCATCCGGCGCCTTCCAGCTTCGCCCGCACGGACCGGGCAATTGCCAAGGCTTCCGGGCCGTCACCGTGCAGGCAAATCGTGTCGATCCGCGCCGGTATCTCCTTGCCGTGGATGGAAAATATCGCGCCGCTTTCGATCATGTGAAGCACCCGCGCAGCGGCCTCTTCGGCATCGTGGATCATCGCGCCGGGCTTTGAGCGGTCCACCAGCGTAGCATCGTCCTCATAGCCACGGTCGGCGAAAATCTCGCAGGCATACCGGGCCTTTAGGGCTTCCGCTGCCCGTTGCTGCGCGGTCTGTGCGATGACCATCAGCACCAGATCAGGGTTAACCGCCAGCGCCGCCTCGTAGCAAACCCTTGCCATCGCTTCATTTTCCGCCGCCATATTGGCCAGCGCCCCATGCAGCTTGAGGTGCCGCACCTTGCCCCCGGCCTTGCCCGCCATCGCCATAGCCGCGCCGAGTTGATAGGCGACAAGGTTTCCAAGCTCCTGATCCGAAAGCGAAACTCTACGCCGCCCAAAGCCCTGCAAGTCGGCAAACCCCGGATGCGCGCCAATGCCAACGCCATTTTTCACCGCTGCCGCCATCGTCGCGGCCATCACATCCGGGTCGCCTGCATGAAAGCCGCAGGCCACATTGGCGGATGTAACCACCTGTAATATCTCCGAATCCTGCCCCATCACCCAGGGGCCAAAGCTCTCGCCCATATCGGCGTTCAGGTCGATTTTCCGGCTCATTCGTCCTCCAGTTCATCGCCCTTGGTGGCACCGTCCACCAGTTGATAGCCCAGCAGGTCGGGGATGTCGTGCGGGTCGCGCACCCGGGGCGCAACCGACTGTTTCAGCCGCGCCAGAACCGCCGCCTCGTTCTCCCATGCCGCATCGGCTTCCTCCAGCGTAACGGGTTGAAACTGCAGCGCTTCCCCGGCTTGTGCCTGCGCCAACCGGGGCAGGTCGGCGGCAATCACCGTGCCGATCCTCGGGTAGCCGCCCACGGTCTGGCTTTCGGCCAGCAGCACATAGGGGCGACCGTCGCCGGTCATCTGAATGTCGCCACTTGCGATGAAATCCGAGGCCAAACCCTTGGTTTCGCTCTCAAACGGCTCTCCTTCAAAGTCCAGCCTCACGCCCTGCCGGTTGGCCTGCGGCGCGCGGTGAAACCCGGTGGCGAAGAACCGCGCCCGGACCTCCTGCGCAAACAACTCCGTCTGCGGCCCCGGCATCACCCTGAGCGTCCCGCCGCCCAGCCTGCTTTCCGGCTCCAGCACTTGCGCCGCAGCGTCTGGGTCGTCATCGCGCCCCACGGCCAGCTCATCTCCCGCTGCCAGCAATTTCCCAACACCTGCAAGCAGATGCGCCGCGCGCGAGCCGAGCCATTCATCGCCAAACACCCCGCCCGCAAAGGCCAGGTAGCCGTAGTTGCCGGCCTCCGCGCCGCCCACGCGCAGCACCTCGCCCGGCGCGAGCAGCGCGGTTTCGCAATGCCCAAGCGGGCGGCCCTCCACCTCGGCTTTCATCCTTGCGCCCGTCAGGCACAGGCGCACCGGCGCATCCACCGTGAAGCGCCCGCCTGCGCCCGCCATTTCCAGCGCCGCCAAGGGCTGCGCCTGCCCAAGCAGCGCCGCCGCCTCCAGCAGCGCCAGCCGGTCCGCCGCGCCGCCCCGGGCGAGGCCCCGCGCCACCCATCCGGGGCGGCCCATGTCTTGCACCGTCACGCCGGGGGCCACGTCGATCACGCGCAGGGTTGTCATGCCATATCCTCGGCCACGGCCCCGCCAAGCGGTTGATCTTGCAGCGCATCCAGCTCATCGGCGCTCACCGGGTCAAACCGCACCGCATCACCCGCGCGCAGCACGAACGGCTCCGCTGCGCCGCGCCGGAAGGGCCGGAAGGCGCAGCGCCCAATCATGCGCCAGCCGGTCACGCTTTCGCTGGGAAACAGCACAAGCTGCCGCACCGCCACCACCAGCGCCCCGGCGGGCACCTTGGGCGTCAGCTCGGTTTGGCGGGGGATGTTCCAATGCTCGGGCAGGTAGCCAAGATAGGGCATCCCGGGCGAAAACCCGATAGCGCGGACACGAAGTTCAGCCGCTGTTAACTCTTTGATGGCATCTTCCACCGAGAGTCCGGCCATCTCTGCCGCTTCCGTCAGTTGCGCACCGTCCAGCGCCACCGGCACGCGCCAGAGCCGTCTGGGCGCCGGGTCTGCCAGTGCCTGCCAGTCGTGGGTGTTCAGCAGGGCTTCTACCGCGCTCACCACCTCGGGTCGCGTCACCCGGGCCGGGTCGAAGCGTAGCAGCACCGAGGCGAGGGCAGGGGCTACCTCTTCGGCCAAGCCCTCCGCCTCTGCGGCAAAGCGGGCCACTGCCGCGCTGGCCTCTGGGCTTACCGCGCGGGCAAAGCGCACCAGCACGCCATCCTGCCCCAGTGGCAAAACCTCCGGTTTGATCACCCCATCCATCATCGCCCCACTCTCTCCCGCGCACAGCTCGGCAGCAATATGCAGAAAAATGCACATTTTTCGCGCGCCGCTTGATCGCTCCGGTGATGTATGCATTATAACGCACATACAGGGAGGAGACGCGATTCTGCGGAGTCGCGTCAGGGAGGACGACGCCAATGAACAGCAACGCAGCCCTTTATTTCGTTGATCGCCACATCACAGAAGGCCGGGCCGACAAGCCTGCTTTCCGCGAGGCAGACGGGGCAAAACGCAGCCTGACCTACGGCCAACTGGCTGATGAAACGTCAAAATTCGCCGGGGCGCTGCTGCGCCACGGGGTGCGCCGCGAAGAGCGCGTGGCGATGATCGTGCGCGACCAGATCGAGTTTCCGGTGGTGTTCTGGGGCGCGATCAAGGCCGGGGCGGTGCCGGTGCCGCTGAACACGCTGCTGGCCGCGCCGGTCTATGAGACGATCCTGCAAGACAGCCGCGCCTCCATCCTCGTTGTCTCCGAAGCGATGTGGAAAACCGTCGCCCCCGCCGTGCAGGGCAACCCCTTCCTCCGCGCCATTCTGGTCATCGGCGATGCCCCGGAAGGCACGGAGTCCTATAGTAAATTCTGCGAGGGCGCGGAGCCGGTGCAAGCTGCCCACGCCCATGATGACGAGCTGGCCTTCTGGCTCTATTCCTCCGGCTCCACCGGCACGCCGAAGGGGGTGCGCCACGTTCATGCTTCGCTGAAGGCCACCGCCGATACCTTCGGCAAGGAGGTGCTCGGCATCCGCGAGGATGATGTGGTGTTTTCCGCCGCCAAGATGTTTTTCGCCTACGGTCTCGGCAACGCCATCTCCTTCCCGATGGCCGTCGGCGCCACCTCCATCATCTACTCCGGCCGCCCCACGCCCGATGCCTGCCTCGCCATCATGGCCGAGGAGAAGCCCACGCTGTTTTGCGGTGTGCCTACCCTCTTCGCCGCGCTCGTCGCCGCGCAGGAAAAAGCCGGCACATCGCCCAGCCACGCCATCCGCCTTTGCACCTCCGCCGGCGAGGCTCTGCCGCGCGAAATAGGCGAACGGTGGGAGGCGCTCTGGGGGGCTGAGATCGTCGATGGTGTGGGCTCCACCGAGATGCTGCACATCTTTCTGTCCAACCGCCCCGGCGCATGCGTCTATGGCACCTCCGGGCTGGCTGTGCCGGGCTATGAGGTGCGGCTGGTGAATGAGCATGACGAACCGGTAAGTGACGGAGAAGTCGGCGAACTTCTGGTTCGTGGTCCCTCCGCCGCCGAGGGATACTGGTGCCGCCGCCTCAAGAGCCAAGACACGTTTCAGGGCCATTGGACGCGCACCGGCGACAAGTACGAGCGCACCGCTGAGGGCCGCTACGTCTACTGCGGGCGCACGGATGACATGTTCAAGGTCTCCGGCATTTGGGTCAGCCCCTTCGAAGTGGAGCAGGCGCTGGTGGAGCATCCGGCGGTGCTGGAGGCTGCCGTCGTTGCCCGCGCCGATGAGAAGGGGCTCGACAAGCCCGCCGCCTACATCGTCCTGAAGGACGGGGCCGACCCCTCCATTGCCGGGGATCTCAAGGAACTGGTGAAGGAGAAGATCGGCATGTGGAAATACCCCCGCTGGATCGAGGTGGTCGACGAGTTGCCCAAAACCGCCACCGGCAAAATCCAGCGTTTCAAGCTGCGTGAAGGAGAACCGGCATGATCGACTTTCCCGGGAACGGCCGCGTTGAGGCGGCAGGCAAATCGCTCGAATGGCAGAGCTGGGCGGGTGATGCGTCCGCCCCGGTCATCGTGATGATTCACGAGGGGCTCGGCTGCCTCGCCCTCTGGCGCGATATTCCGGAGCGGCTGGCACAGGCCACCGGATTGCGCGTGTTCGCCTATTCGCGCGCTGGCTACGGCCAGTCAGACCCCGCCGATCTGCCCCGCCCGCTTGATTACATGACACGCGAGGCGATGGACTCGCTGCCAGAGGTGCTCGCCGCAATCGGTGCCGATCATTACATCCTCATGGGCCACTCCGATGGCGCCACCATCGCCGCCGAACACGCAGGCCGCCATGCCGATCACCGCATTCGCGGCCTTGTCCTCATGGCCCCCCATTTCTTCACCGAACCCGCCGGGCTGGCCGCCATCGCCGCCGCCCGCGAGAGTTTCGAGGCAGATCTCAAGCCGCGGATGGCCAAGTATCACGCCGACCCGGAGGCCACCTTCCGCGGCTGGAACGACGCCTGGCTCGCGCCCGGCTTCAAGGATTGGCACGTGGGCGAGGTGGTCGATTACCTCCGAGTGCCCAGCCTCGTGATTCAGGGCGCCGACGACCAATATGGCACGCTGGCGCAGGTCGAAGAGGTCGAAACCCGCAGCTATGCGCCGGTTGATGTGGCCATCCTTCCCGATTGCCGCCACAGCCCCCATCTGGATCAACCCGAGGCCGTGCTCGATGCCGTGGCCGAGTTCACCGCCCGCCTCGTGCGGATCGAGCGCGAAGAGGTGGTGCCCGCGTGAGCGCCACGCCCGAATACGCCTATGTCCCCGGCCAGACCGCGCGCCACCCCGAGGGCGCGTTCGACGGGTTGCGCGCAACCGCCGAGCCCAAGCCGCTGGCCTCCGAGGCGCTCACCACCGGCCTCGACTGGATAGACGCGGGCTATTTCTGGGAGGCCCATGAGGTGCTGGAGCCTGTCTGGCTGGCACTGCCCGATGGCGCCGCGCGCACCGGCATTCAGGCGCTGATCCAGCTTGCCAACGCCGGGCTCAAGGCCCGCATGGAGCGCCCCGCCGCCGCCCTGCGCCTGTGCGACATCGCCGCCCGGCTGATCGACGAAGCCGCCCCCTTCACCGCGCCTTCCCGCCCTGCCGGGTGGTTCACCCTGCGACTTGAGGCGATTCGCGAGCGCGCGCTGGAGATGCAAAATAGTGCAGTATAATGCATAATTGGCGCTGATATTGCGCCGATATGCCCGAAGATGTGAATTATTATGCCAATTTCCCGTTTACTCCGGCCCTGCAAGCCGGTAGAACGCGGTAACAGGAGGAAACGCGCCATGAGTGACAAGCTGATAGATTTCCGTACCGACCCGTCAAAGTATCGCCACTGGAAAGTGGAGTACGAAGGCGAGGTGGCCCGCGTTTCCATGGACGTCGATGAAAACGGCGGGTTGTTCGACGGCTACCAGCTCAAACTGAACAGCTACGATCTGGGTGTTGATATCGAGCTGTCCGACGTGGTGCAGCGCATGCGCTTCGAGCACCCCGAGGTGAAGGTCGTCATTATGCAGTCGGGCAAAGAGAAGGTCTTCTGCGCCGGGGCCAATATCCGCATGCTCGGCGGCGCGAGTCACGCCCACAAGGTCAACTTCTGCAAGTTCACCAACGAGACCCGCAACACCTTCGAGGCCGCCGAGGCGGACTCCGGCCAAAAGTGGATCGCCGCCGTCAAAGGCGCCTGCGCCGGGGGCGGCTACGAGCTGGCGCTGGCCTGCAACCACATCATGCTGACGGATGACTCCAGCTCCTCCGTCGCGCTCCCCGAGGTGCCGCTGCTCGCCGTGCTCCCCGGCACCGGCGGCCTCACCCGCGTGACCGACAAGCGCAAGGTCCGCCGTGACCTCGCCGATGTGTTCTGCGCAATGGAGGAGGGCGTGCGCGGCAAGCGGGCAAAAGACTGGCGGCTGGTGGATGAAGTGGTGCCGAACTCCAAGTTCGATGACACCGTCACCGCCCGCGCCGCCGAATTCGCCTCGCAAATGCCCAGCCGCGCCGAAAAGGGCATCAGCCTCGGCCCGATCGAGCGCAGCATCACCGACACCGCCGTGACCTACACCCATGTCGAGGTGGAGCTTGATCGCGCCGCACGCTCGGCCACGATCACCATCAAGGGCCCCGAAGGCGCCGCCCCGAGCGGCCCCGAAGACCTCGTGGCGCAGGGTGATCAGAGCTACCTTCTCAAGCTCGCCCGCGAGCTGGATGACGCCATCCTGCACCTGCGCCTCAACGAGATGGAGCAGGGCACATGGACTTTCCGCACCCAGGGCGATGCCGAGGCGCTGCTGGCCCATGAGGCCGTGCTGCTGGCCAACAAGGATCACTGGCTGGCGTCCGAAACCCTCGCCTTCTGGAAGCGCATCCTGAAGCGGATCGACGTGACCTCGCGCAGCCTCGTCGCGCTGGTCGAGCACGGCTCCTGCTTTGCCGGTGTGCTGGCCGAGATCCTATGGGCTGCCGACCGCACCTACATGATGGAAGACGAGTTCGAGGGCGATAATCGCCCCACCGCCGCCATCACCCTGTCAGAGTCCAACTTCGGGCAATACCCGATGGGCAACGATCTGACCCGCCTGCAAACGCGCTTCCTCGGCACCCCCGAGCAGGTAGACACGCTGCGCGAGCACATCGGCGAGGCCATCGAAGCCGAAGAGGCCGAAGAACTGGGCCTCGTCACCTACATCCTTGATGACATCGACTGGGAAGACGAGATCCGCATCTTCATGGAAGAGCGCGCCAGCTTCTCGCCCGATGCGATGACCGGGATGGAAGCCAACCTGCGCTTCGCTGGCCCCGAAACGATGGAAACCCGCATCTTTGGCCGCCTCACCGCTTGGCAAAACTGGATCTTCCAGCGGCCCAACGCGGTGGGTGAGGAGGGGGCCCTGCAACGCTACGGCACCGGCATCCGCGGCGACTACAACATGCAACGCGTCTGAAATTTTCCGTAGGGTGGGCAATTTGCCCACCACCCCGAGGAGGAACCCAATGCTCGATCTCATCAACGTAAGCTACGACACGCAAATCCCCAACAACGTGGGCCTCAGCGAAGACAAGCGCGTGCTGAAGGCGCTGGAAAAATGGCACCCCGGCTACATCAACTGGTGGAACGACCTGATCCCCCAGAACTTTCAGGAAAGCCTCGTTTACCTGCGCACCGCCGTCTCCGTGGACCCGAAGGGCTGGGCCAAGTTCGACTACGTGAAGATGCCCGAGTACCGCTGGGGCGTGCTTCTGGCCCCGCAGGGCGACGGCCGTACCATCCCTTGCGGCGAGCATGCAGGCCAGCCCGCGTGGCAGGAAGTGCCGGGCGAGTACCGCAACATGCTCAAGCGCCTGATCGTGATCCAGGGCGATACCGAGCCGGGCTCGGTTGAGCAGCAGCGCTTTCTCGGCCTCACTGCCCCCTCGCTCTACGACCTGCGCAACCTGTTTCAGGTCAACGTCGAAGAGGGCCGCCACCTTTGGGCCATGGTCTACCTGCTGTTCAAATACTTCGGCAAGGACGGCCGGGAAGAGGCCGATGACCTGCTCCGCCGCTCGTCGGGCTCCGAAGAGGCCCCCCGGATGCTCGGTGCCTTCAACGAAGAAACGCCCGACTGGCTCTCTTTCTTCATGTTCACCTATTTCACCGACCGCGACGGCAAGATGCAGCTGGAGTCGCTGGCCCAATCCGGCTTCGACCCGCTCAGCCGCACCTGCCGCTTCATGCTCACCGAAGAGGCGCACCACATGTTCGTGGGCGAAACCGGCGTGGGCCGAGTGGTGCAGGCCACCTGCGAGGCGATGAAGAAGGCCGGCATCACCGACCCCTACGACATCAACAAGATCCGCGATCTCGGCGTGATCGACCTGCCGACGATCCAGAAAAAGCTGAACCTGCACTACACGCTCAGCCTCGACCTCTTCGGTCAGGAAGTCTCCACCAACGCCGCCAACGCCTTCAACGCGGGCATCAAGGGCCGTTACATGGAGCACCGCATCGACGATGACCACCAGCTGCGTGGCGACACCTACAAGGTCTGGAACCTCGTGGACGGCAAGGTGGTGCAGGAGGAAGTGCCCGCGCTGACGGCGATCAACATGCGCCTTCGCGACGACTACGTGCGCGACGCCTCGGGCGGTGTGGGCCGCTGGAACAAGGCCATCGAGAAAATGGGCATCGAGTTCGAGCTGAAGCTGCCGCACGAAAGCTTCCACCGCCAGATCGGCGTGTTCTCGGCCGCCAAGTTCGACCCGCAGGGCAATCCGCTGTCCGAGGAGGAATACGCTGCCAAGAAAGACGAGTGGCTGCCCACCAAGGCCGATGGCGACTTTATCCAGTCGCTGATGAAGCCCTGCTACGAACCCGGCAAATACGCCAGCTGGATCGCCGCGCCCAAGGTCGGCATCGACAACAAGCCCGGCGACTTCGAATACGTGAAGCTGCACATGGCCTAAGGCCACCCCGGGCGGCGCTTCGGTGCCGCCCGACCCACTGCAACAGGGAGGAAACCGCCATGATGACCCAAACCCAGGCCCTCGCCCGCCCGCGTGCGCTGACCACCGGCAAATGCCTCGGCTGCACCGGCTGCAAGGGCGCTTGCCGCGAAGTGCTGGATCTGTTGGCGGTGCCCGAGATGGTGCTGAAGCCGAAGGGCAGGGCGGCATGAACAAGCCTCTCAAGCAACACCTGATCGACCCCGAAATCTGCATCCGCTGCTACACCTGCGAGATGACCTGCCCGGTCGAGGCGATCACCCATGACGACATGAACGTCGTGGTCGATGCCGAGAAGTGCAACTTCTGCATGGATTGCATTCCCGTCTGCCCCACCGGCTCCATCGACGAGTGGCGGGTGGTTGAGCAGCCCTACTCGCTCGAAGAGCAATTCGAGTGGACGGAACTGCCCGAGCAGGAAGAAATCGAAACCGGTGGCGGCGACAGCACCGAGGCGCTCGACGAGGCGATGGCCGCGCTGCTGGCCGAGGCCCACGCCGGGGCAGGGGGCAAATCGGTTGCGCCCGCCTCCGCCTCCAAGCCCTCGATCAACCTCCACACCATCGGCAAGCCGGTCACGGCCAAGGTGCAGGGCAACTACCGCCTCACCGCCGAGGGCGCGGATTCTGATGTGCGCCACATCATCTTGGATATGCAGGGCGCGCCCTTTCCGGTGCTCGAAGGCCAATCCATCGGGATCATCCCGCCGGGCACCGATGCCGAGGGCAAGCCCCACCTGCCGCGCCTCTACTCGGTCAGCTCCCCGCGCGATGGCGAGCGCCCCGGCTATGCCAATGTTTCACTCACCGTGAAGCGCGAGGCCCACGGCGTTGGCTCCAACTACGTTTGCGATCTGGAGCAGGGCGCAGAGGTGCAGGTCACCGGCCCCTTCGGCGCCACCTTCCTCATGCCCGACGACCCTTCAGCCCGGCTGCTGATGATCTGCACCGGCACCGGCTCCGCCCCCTTCCGCGCCTTCACCATGCGCCGTCAGCGGATGTCGGCAGGCGCGGCGGGCGACATGGTGTTGTTCTTCGGCGCCCGCACCCCCGACAGCCTGCCCTACTTCGGCCCGCTCAAGAAGGTGCCCGACAGCCTGCTGAAGAAGCACTTCGCCTTCTCGCGCCAGCCCGAGGCGCAAAAGGAATATGTGCAGGACAAGATGCGCCAGCACGAGGACGAGGTGGCCGAGCTTCTGGCCGACCCGAAAACCCATATCTATGTCTGCGGGTTGCGCGGCATGGAGGCGGGGGTGGACGAGGCGCTTTCCAATATCGCCGAAAGCATCGGCTTGCCGTGGCAGAGCACCCGCGACGCCATGCGCGCCGAAGGGCGCTATCACGTCGAAACCTACTGATGGCCCCCTACACTCACCAGATCCAGGTTGGCTGGGGCGATTGTGACCCGGCCCGCATCGCTTACACCGCCCGGCTGCCGTGGTTTGCGCTGGAGGCCATCAACGGCTGGTGGGCCGATGCGCTGGGCGAGCAGGCGGGCTGGTATCATATGGAACTCGACCGCGGCACCGGCACCCCCTTCGTGTCGATGTCCATGGATTTCCGCGCGCCGGTCACGCCGCGCCATGTGCTGGAGTGCGCCTGCTGGCCCACGCGGCTGGGCACCACCTCCATCAGTTTTCGGGTCGAGGGGCGGCAGGACGAGACGCTTTGCTTCGAGGGCGAGTTCACCTGCGTCTTCGTCGATAGCCCCACCTTCACCAAGGCACCTCCGCCCGACGACATTCGCGCTCTGGTTGAGGCGCGCATCCCGGGCTAAAGTGGGCGCGCCCGGCTGACGCTACGGAAATGCTGCACCTGCGCAACTCTCCGCCCATCGCGGTTGACATGACGCCACCCTTGCGGACTCATGGCGCCATTAGAGTCACCTACCCTGCTGATTTTCGGGCGATTAATTTCCATGAGTTCCATCCAGCTACCGGATTTCTCTGTCGACGTGCCCGATGGTTGGGTCGATCGTTCTGTGCTCGTCTGGTCCGCCCACGGCACGCCTTCTGCGGTGCCACCCAACGTGGCCATCGCGCGTGACGAGATGCGCCCGGACGAGAGCTTTCTGGACTACTGCAACCGCCAGATGATGAGCCTCAGCTCCGCGCTTGATGGCTTTCGCCTTATCAAACAGGACGAAACCAACCTCTCCGGGCGCTTCGCCATGGAGCTTGTCTTTACCTGGAAAACCGCCGCGGGGCGGATGAAGCAGCGGCAAATTTTTCTGCCGCTCGACGCCCCCCGGATCGCCTCATTTGCCGGCACCGCCTCTGAGGCGGACTTTGACCATGCCGACGAAACCCATTTTCAACCGATGTATGCCTCGCTCGCAATTACCGCGCGCCAGTAAGTAACCGTTCCTTTCTCTGGCCCTCGGAGGGCCGCAAGTCATGTCCGATGCAAAGCCGGCCGCCCGGCTGCTTGATCAGATCTCCCACACCTCCGCGCTCGCCGGGTTTCTCGGTGGGGCCATCCTTGGCGCTGTGGTCGGCGTGGCCATCGTTGCGGCCACCGTGGCCACCGGCGGCGCGGCACTGGCGGTGGTGGCGGCGGTGGGCGCGGGCGTGGCGGCAACGGGGGGCACGGCGCTTTTGGGCGGAGCGCTTGGCGCCACCTTCATGGGGCCACCATGCGGCACCATCTCGCCGCCCTGCGCGGTCAATGTCTTCGTCAACAACCGCCCGGCAGCGCGCTCGGTGCTCGACGGGGTGCTCTGCGCCATGCATGCGCCCGGCCCGCCCAAGCCCATCGCCACCGGCGCGGAGCGTGTTCATATCAACATGATGCCTGCCGCGCGGGTTGATGAAACCTCGGTTTGCGGCGCAAAGATTTCGCAGGGCTCGGAAAACGTGAGATACGGCGGTGCCTCGGTGCAGATGCTCGACATCCAGCCCGAGATCCCTGCGTGGATGACCACCACGGCACAGGTCATGGCCATCGGCGGCTCCATCGTTGCGGTGGGCGCCGGGGCGGCGGCGGCCTTCATGGCAGGCGGCACCTGTGCGCTCATCGGCTTTGCCGGTGAAACCATCGGCGGCCTGGCGCTTGGCTACGTTGGCAAAGAGGCGGGCGGCACCGTCGGCGAGCAGATCGGCGGCGAGCGCGGGCGCATCATCGGTGAGGCCACCGGCGAGTGGATCGGCGGCTTCTTCGGCGGCAGGCTCGGCGGGCGGATGTCGCGGGGCCACCCGGTTGACGTGGCCACCGGCGAGCTGTTCACCACTTCTGTCGATTTCACCCTGCCCGGCCCGCTGCCATTCGCCTTTTCGCGGGCCTGGATGTCGAGCTCCACCGAAACCGGGGCCAGCGGCAACCTCGGGGCAAAATGGGCCGATGTGCTGGGCCAGCGCCTGCTCTACTCGCCCGCACTCGATGCTTTCGCGCTGCGTCTGGAGGATGGCCGCCTTGCGCTGTTCCACGTGCCCGAGCCGGGCCGCCCCTCCGTCAACACCGTCGAGCGGCTCATTCTGGAGACAGACGGCAGCCGCTTTTCCGTTCGCGATTACAACGGCATCTCGCGCCACTTCGCGCCCGATCCCTACACGGCTGGCGGCTACCTGCTGTCGGGCTTCTCGGATCGCAACAACAACCGCATCTCAATCGAGCGCGACCGTCTGGGCCTGCTGACCCAGATGACAGGTTCGGCGGGCCATGTCGTCGGGTTTCACCACGACAGCTATGGCCGCCTTGTCGCCCTTGATGCGCCGCACCCCACCATTGAGGGCGAGCGCTTCGCACTGATGCGCTATGGCTACGATGCCGCGGGCAATCTCGCCCATGCCACCGATGCCGAAGGCAACGCCATCCGCTATGCCTATCACGCGGGCCAGATGGTCAGCGAAACCCGCAAGGGCGGGCTGCACTATGTGTTCGAGTGGGATGCCAGCTTTACCCGCGTCACCCGCACGTGGGGCCGCTCTGCCTCCGGCGCGATGGACCTGCTCAACCACGCCGCCTTCACCTATGACGAGCTTCACAGATGCAGCGTGGTCGCCGATGCGGACGGCCACGAAACGCGCTATTTCCACGACGGTGCAGGCCATGTGACGCTGGAGGTGGATCCGCTCGGGCGCGAGCGCCGGATGAGCTACGACAAAGCCGGCAACCTGCTGCGCACCGAAGAGCCCACCGGCGCGGCGGTGGAAAATGCCTATGACGACATGGGCCGTCTGGTGAAGGGCACCACCGAGAAGGGCGCGGTCTTTACCCAGACCATGCTCGATGTGCCGCCCACCGATATCCGCTTCGGCCTCGTGGCCTCCACCACCGACAGCCACCACGGCCCCACCAGCTACAGCTACGACGAGATCGGCAACTGCATGGCCGAGACCGATGCCACCGGTGCCGAAACCCGCTTTCTGCGCGATGAGCACGGCCGCAGGCTGGCCACGCTCGACGCCAAGGGCCCGCTCTGGCGCGGGCGCTACAGCGCTGGCGGCCTTCTGGTGGCCGAGGGCCCCGACGCGCTGGAGCGGTTCTATGAACGTGACAGGCTGGGCCGGGTTGTGCGCGAGCGCTACAGCGATGGGCGCGAGCTGCGCATCACCCTCGATCTGCTTGGCCAGCCGCTGGAGATAGATGAGGGCGCAGGCCGCATCACCCGGATGGAGCATGACCCGGACGGCAACATCGTGCGCCACATCACCGCCGAAGGCGCGGAAACCCGGCTGAGCTACGATGGTATCCGCCACCCTGTCCGCCGGGTCGAGCCCACCGGGGCCACCACTGTTTATACCTACGACAGCGAGTTTCGCCCGCTCACCGTCACCAATGCCGAGGGCGAGGTTTATCGGCTGGAGTATGACGCCGCGGGCGATCTGCTGCGGCAGGTGGCCTTTGACGGGCGCGAGACGCTGCTGGAGCTTTCCCCCGAAACCGGCGCGCTGGTGGCCTGGACAGAGGGTGGGCGGCGCACCGAGCAAACCGCCGATGTCTGGGGCAGGCCGCTCCAGCGCCGCCACGACGATGGCAGTTTCCACCGCTTCAGCTGGGCCGCGAATGGGCAGGTCGAAAAGGCGGTATCGCCCGGCGTGGTGGTGGGCTTCAGCTATGACGCGGCGGGCCGCGTGGTGGATGAAACCATCAACGGCGATACCACCACCCGCCGCTATGATCTGCGCGGGCGTGTAGAGGCGCTGCTGCTCCCCGATGGCCGCGAGATCACTCATGATTACGCCGATGATGGCAGCCCCGCTGCGCTCGCCCTCGATGGTCGCGAGCTCGCGCGCTTTTCGCACGATCCTCTCGGCCGCCTGAAAGGCATTGCCGCCGGGGCCGTTCACTTGCGGCACAGCTACGATGCGGGCGGGCGCCTTGCCGAGCGGGAGGTGCTGCACCACAGTGGCTCCGGCAGCTTCCGCCAATTGCTGCGGCGTGACTACGGCTGGACGGCCGAGGACACGCTGGCCGAACTGACCGACAGCCGCTTTGGCACCCGCACCTACAGCTATGACGCCGCCCAGCGGCTCACCGCCATTCAGGGCTGGTCGCCCGAGCACTTCGCCTACGATCAGGCCAACCACCTCATCGCCGCCACCACGCCCGAAAGCCCCACCACTTCCTTGGCGATCCGCCAGAACGCCGGGCAGGTGCGGGTGATGGGTGACCACCACTTCAGCTATGATGCCGAGGGCAACATGGTGGAAGACTGGTCAGGCGCACGTCAGAACACCCGCCGCACCTATACCTACGACGGGGCCGGGAGGCTCAGCGAAGCGCGCATCACCACTTGGGAAAGCGAGGTCACCGCCAGCTACACCTACGACGCCTTCAACCGCCGCATCTCCAAAACCCTGCGCACCCACCGAGACTCTGCCAACGACGGCGCAGGCGCGGACAGCATTCAAACCACCCGGTTCTACTGGTGTGGCGACGATATGATCGGCGAGAGCACCGCAGTCGGGGCAGGAGCTGAGGCGGAGGCCGATATCACGCCCTGCCAGCGGCTTTATATCTATCACCCCGGCAAGTTCGTTCCGCTCTTCCTCGTCGAGAACGGCGCGCATTATCTCTACGACACCGACCACCTCGGCACGCCGCAGGCGCTGTTTGACGCGAAGGGTGGCATGGTCTGGTCGGCGCAGTATCGCGCCTATGGGCGGGCACAGGTCATGGAGCCCGGCGGCCTATCTCAGCCTCTGCGTGCGCCCGGCCAGTATCACGACCCCGAAACCGGCCTGCACTACAACCGCAACCGCTACCTGCACCCCGAGCTTGGTCGCTACACCCAACCCGACCCAATCGGCCTGCTGGGCGGCGAAAACCTCTATGGCTACCCAACCAACCCGACAGGCGCGATCGACTTCTTCGGCCTCACGCCGCTCGATCAGGGGGGCTATTCGCTCTACCACATCACCAATGGCGCCGGTGATGTCGTCTATGTCGGCATCACCAACGACCCAGCCGTCCGCCGCTCGGGCCACACCGGCACTGGGCGGCTCGGCCGGGGCTACCAGATGAACGTGGTCGAGCGGAATTTGACTTACGCGCAGGCCCGTGGTTACGAACAGGCCGACATCAGGCACTACGGCACCCGCGATACCAGCCGCATCGGCCAGCCCTATCAGGCCGGCGATCCCAACCGGGTCTGGTCCTATGCCGAAGGTCGAAACGACGCCCGCGCCCAGGCGTTTCAAGAACACGAACGGCAGCGCACCGCCGGCTACGGCGGCTGCGGATGAGGAGAGCAGATGCCACGGATGCCCAAGATCAAACCCGGCCAGTATTTTTCGGCCCCGCTGCTCGGCGGGGGCTATGGCTACGGATATTTCACCCACGTCTATGAAAACTTCATCTTCTTCTGCGACGTCTTCGACCGCATGGGCGAAAGCCCCGATCTGCCCGCCGACATCGACGATAGCCCGCTGCTGATCACCGATATGGCGATCGGCGGCGAGGAGTTTACGCTGAAGCCGGAAGAGGCCGAGGAATTCGGCGGCAAATGGGTGCTGCACAAGGCGCCGATGCGCGAGGGCGCGGCGCTGCATCAGCCGCTGCGGATCATGGGCACCAAGGTCGTTGATCTCAGCGAGGCCGCGCCCGACCGTCCCGCCACGCCCGCCGAGCTGGAGAGTCTCGGCAAGCTAGGCCACCCCTTCCCGCCGACCACGCACAACATGATCGAGGTCGCGCTGCGGCGGATCGACGTGAACCCGGATGACTTCTACCCGAAGGACTTCCCGAAAAACTGAGCCTCCCGGGCGGAACCCGCGCCGGTTTCAACCGTTGAGGGCCGATCCCCGGAGGCTTCCATGCAAATCTTCCACTGCCCCGACTGCGCCGCTCAGGTGTGGTTCAACAACACCTTCTGCCCAAACGGCCACCCGCTGCACTTCGACCCCGATGCGCAGGTGATGACCCATGGCGACGATTGCGCTCGCCGCGTGGCCATCGGCTGCAACTGGCGGGCCGAGGGGGCAGGGGAGCTGTGCCGCTCCTGCGCGATGACAGAGGTGATCCCCGATCCCGAGGTGGAAGGGGCCGAAAGCCGGCTTGCCCGCACCGAGGCCGCCAAGCGCTGGGTGCTGGCCGGGCTGTTGCGCTGGGGCTGGTTCGGCCCCGCCGATCACGGCCCCGCCCCCCGCTTCGATCTGGTCGCCGACCGCACCCGCCACGGGCCGGAAGACATCATCATGGGCCACGCCGATGGGCTCATCACCCTCGATGTGGCCGAATCCAGCCGCGCGGTGCAGGAAGAGCGCCGCGAGCAGTTGGCCGAAGATTACCGCACCATGTCGGGCCATCTGCGCCACGAGCTGGCGCATTACCTCTTCATGCGTCTCAGTCAGGATGATCCGGGCTTTGCCCCCGCCTTCCGGGCCCTCTTTGGCGACGAGCGGGTCGACTATGGCGAGGCGCTCAAGGCGCATTATGACAATCCCAAGCCCGCGGGCGGCACCCACATCACCAGCTACGCCACTGCGCACCCGCATGAGGACTGGGCCGAGACGGTGGCCCACTTGCTGCACCTGACCGACCTTGTCGACAGCGGCTGGGCCGTGGCCCTCGCGCCCGGCGGCGATGGCTATGCCGAGCCCGATGCGCTGGCCCTGATCGAACGCGCCGCCGATTTCGCCATGCGCGTCAACCACGTCAACCGCGCGCTCGACCTCCCCGATCTCTACCCCTTCGTGCTCACCGACGCGGTGCGCGACAAGCTCGCCTTCGCCCATGGGGCGCTGCGCCGGGGAGGGTAGGCGCGAATTTCGTTGAAGCCGCCCGGCGGATCGTCCATCTTGTGCACTATAATTCACACGATGGATTGACGGGCACCAAACGCGGCAGGACATGAGCGAGATCACCAACTTTCAGGGCGAGGCGACCGATGCGCTTGCCGCCGACGAGATGGAGGCCGCCGTCGACCGTCTGATCGCGCGGGTGGGCGAGCGCGTGCGCAAGGCCCGCGAGCTGCGCGGGCTGCCCCGGCGGGTGGTGTCAGAGCTGTCCGGCGTCTCGCCGCGCTATCTGGCGCAGCTTGAGGCCGGAGAGGGCAATATCTCCATCGGCCTGCTCAAGCGCGTCGCCGTGGCGCTCGATCACCGGATCGAATGGCTGGTGGGCGAGGATGACCCGTGGACTTCGGAGGCCATGCGCGTCGCCGATCTGTTTTCCTCCTCGTCCGCCGATGTGCGCAGCCGCGTGCTCGACCTGCTCAGCCCCGAGCCCCCGGGCCGCCTGCGCGGCCAGCGGATTTGCCTCATCGGCCTGCGCGGAGCCGGAAAATCCACGCTCGGTGCGGCGCTTGGCGCCCGCCTCGGCCTGCCTTTCATCGAGCTCAACCGCGAGATCGAAGAGCAATCGGGCATGCCGGTGAACGAGGTGATGGCGCTCTACGGGCAGGAGGGTTACCGCAAGCTGGAGGCGCAGGCGGTGAGCCGCATCACTGCCACCCATGAGGCCCTGATCCTCGCCGTCGCCGGCGGTATCGTCGCCGAGCCTGATACCTACAAAAGCCTGCTGTCGCAGTTTCATACGGTCTGGCTCAAGGC
The DNA here is from genome assembly GCF_006351965.1 of Oceanicola sp. D3. NCBI lineage: Bacteria > Pseudomonadati > Pseudomonadota > Alphaproteobacteria > Rhodobacterales > Roseobacteraceae > Oceanicola > Oceanicola sp. D3. Next base: position 3,813,726 of record NZ_CP040932.1, on the reverse strand, counting down.
CTCGCCCGAAGAGCATATGGGCCGGGTGCGGGCGCAGGGCGATACGCGGCCCATGGCGGGCAATCCCGAGGCGATGGAGCAGCTCAAAAGCATCCTGCGTTCGCGCGAGGCGCTCTATGAGCGGGCCGAGGCGCAGCTCGACACATCGGGCCAAGCCTTCGAGGCAACGCTCGACGCGCTGGAGGCGCTGGTGCGCGAGCGCGGCTTTCTCACCAGCGAATGACCAGCACTATAATTCATGACGCCACCGCCCGGCTTCTGGCCGTGAGCCATGCCGAGGTGGAGGCGCTGCTGCTCGAAGGCTCCAACCCGTGGGAGTTGGACGAGGCGCTGGAGGCGGGCGGCATGGCGCAAGGCCCCTGCGCCATGCAGGACCAGATCGGCCTTGATGTGATCGCCGCCGCGCGCACCGAGCCCTTTCTCGTGGCAGACAGGATGGTGGCCGAGGGGCGGCTGGGCCGGAAGGTGGGCGTGGGCTGGTTCCGCTACCCCGGCGGCGGTGGCGCGGTGGTGGACCCGCTGGTCGAAGACCTGATCCGCGAAGAGGCGCATTTTGCCGGGCGGGAATGGCGCGAGCTGAGCGCCGATGTGATCCGGGCGCGGTATTTCGCGGCGATGGACCTCGCCTCGCGCGATATGCCGCCCGAAGCCCGCGCCGCGCTGGGTTTGCCCGGCTGACCGCCTCTTCGCCCCGGCCGGGGCGAAGACGCCTCGAAGGGCGGATGAGCCCTCTCCTCACAACCGCCGAAACACCTCCTGCATTACCCGCTCCGCCGCGCGGTGCATCTGCTGGCTGCGGTTGTGGATCACGAAATAGGGCGCCACGGCCAGTGCATCGGCCAGTTCCAGCGTGGCAAAGCTGTCTCCTATCCGGTTGCGGGTGATCACATCCGCCACTTCCTGGCTTTGCGGGGCAATCGCATCGGTGCCGCCGAGGATCGACAGCACCACCAGCAGGGACGATGAATTGGTGATCCGCTCCGGCGCGCCCAGCCCGGCGGCATGAAAGGCCCCGTCCATCGCCACCCGGATCGGCGTGCCGAGATCCTGAATCACCCATTCATAATCCCGCAGCTCCGCCAGCCGCCGCGGCGCGCCAAGCGCCGGGTGCCCGGCCCGCACCACAAGGCTCACCACCTCGTTGCGCGCCGGGTAAATGGCAAACTGGCGGCTGTCGTATTCCGGCGGCAAGCGACAGATGACAAAGTCAAACCGCCCCTCCTCCAGCCCCCGCACCAACTGCCCTGAAGGCCCCACCTCGATGGTGGCCTGAATGTCCGGCGCGGCCTCCCGCACCGCCTGAATGGCAGGCACCAGCACCCCCACCGTCGGCCCGGTCACCGAGCCCACCCGCACCTCGCCGCTCTCTCCGGCGCGCAGCCCGGCCACCTCGCTCTCAAGGCTTTCCAGCTCGCTCAGGATCACTCGGGCGTGGCGCAGAAAGGTCTCGCCCAGCAGGGTCGGCTCCATGCCCTTGGGGTGGCGGGCAAAGAGCGGCGCACCCACCTCGGCCTCGATTTCGGCAAGCACGCGGGAGGCGGCGGGCTGGCTCATCGCCAGCATATGCGCGGCCGTCTGCAACTGCCGCGTCTCCCCGATCCGCTGGATCAGCATCAGCTGCCTCGGTTTCAGCCGCCCGGCCAGATCCATGCGCCGCCCTCATAACAAAACTGATATGCACATCGCGCATAATCGCATTTTACAGTCATGTAAACGCCGGGCTATCGGAAGGGCATGGGCGCTTCACGGCCCCACAACAGGGAGATGTGCGCATGCAGGGGCTGGGAGGCCCGCCAAGCGCACGCATTTGGAGGAAACAAATGAATATCAAGACCCTTCTCGCCTCGGCTGCGGCCGTGGTGTCGCTGGCCGCTGGCGCCTATGCCGAAGGCACCGTTGGCATCGCCATGCCCACCAAATCCTCGGCCCGCTGGATCTCGGACGGTGAGTCCATGGTCAAGCAATTCGAAGAGGCCGGTTATGAAACCGACCTGCAATACGCCGAAGATGACATCCCCAACCAGCTCGCCCAGATCGAGAACATGATCACCAAGGGCGTCGACGTGCTGGTCATCGCCGCCATCGACGGCACCACCCTCTCCAACGCGCTGGAAAACGCCGCCGCCTCCGGCATCAAGGTCATCGCCTATGACCGCCTGATCCGCGACTCCGGCAACGTCGACTATTACGCCACCTTCGACAACTTCAAGGTTGGCGTGCAGCAGGCTTCCTCCCTCGTGGACGGCCTCAAAGAGCGCTTCGGCGACGGCCCCTACAACGTCGAACTCTTCGGCGGCAGCCCGGACGACAACAACGCCTACTTCTTCTACGATGGCGCGATGTCGGTGCTTCAGCCGCTGATCGATGACGGCACCATCAACATCGTCTCCGGCCAGATGGGCATGGATACCGTCGGCACCCTGCGTTGGGATGGCGCGGTGGCTCAGGCCCGGATGGATAACCTCCTCTCCGCTCATTACACCGACAAGCAGGTGCACGGCGTTCTCTCGCCTTACGATGGTCTCTCCATCGGCATCCTGTCATCCCTCAAGGGCGTCGGCTACGGCTCGGGCGACCTGAAGATGCCCATCGTGTCCGGTCAGGACGCCGAGGTGCCCTCGGTCAAGTCGATCCTCGCCGGTGAGCAGTATTCCACCGTCTTCAAGGACACCCGTGAACTGGCCCGCGTTACGGTGGGCATGGTTGATGCGGTGCTCGGCGGTGGCGAGCCCGAGATCAACGACACCGAAACCTATGACAACGGCGTCAAGGTTGTGCCGTCCTACCTGCTCGAGCCCGTCTCCGTCGACGCGAGCAACTGGGAAGAGATCCTGATCGGCTCCGGCTACTACAGCGAAGACCAGATCAAGTAATCCCTACGGGGGTTCCTCTGGGGCCTGCGCTCGCGCGGGCCCCAACCAAGGCGGAGGCAAAGCGAATGACAGCGCTGCTTGAAATGCGCTCGATCACCAAGGAATTCCCCGGCGTGAAGGCTCTCGATACCGTCAATCTGACGGTGAAAGAGGGCGAAATTCATGCGCTGGTGGGAGAGAACGGTGCGGGCAAATCCACCCTGATGAAGGTGCTTTCCGGCGTTTATCCCGTCGGCACCTACGAGGGCGAAATCCATTACGAAGGCGCGCTGGCCGAGTTTCGAAACATCTCCGACAGCGAGGCGCGCGGCGTCATCATCATCCACCAGGAGCTGGCGCTTGTGCCGCTGCTCTCGATTGCCGAAAACCTGTTTCTCGGCAACGAACGCGCCAAGGGCGGCGTCATCGACTGGCGCGATACCAACAAGCGCACCGAGGAACTCTTGCGCAAGGTCGGCCTCAAGGAGCCACCGACCACGCAGGTCGATTCCATCGGCGTCGGCAAGCAGCAACTCGTCGAGATCGCAAAGGCGCTTTCCAAAGAGGTGAAGCTACTCATCCTCGATGAGCCCACCGCCGCGCTTTCGGAATCCGATAGCCAGGCCCTGCTCGATCTCATGCTGGAGCTCAAGCAACAGGGCGTCACCCAGATCATCATAAGCCACAAGCTCAACGAAGTGCGCCGCGTGGCCGATACCGTCACCGTCATCCGCGACGGCACCACCGTGTCCACCATGGATGCCCGTGAGGGCGGCATCACCGAAGATCGCATCGTGCATGACATGGTGGGCCGCGACATGGCCAACCGCTACCCCGCCCGCGCCCGCCGCTCCGGCGACATGCTGATGGAGGTGAAAGACTGGAACGTCTGGCACCCCGAGCACGCCGAACGGCAGGTGATCAAAAACGCCAACTTCACTGTTCGCGCTGGCGAAGTCGTCGGCATCGCGGGGCTCATGGGGTCGGGCCGCACCGAGCTTGCGATGAGCATCTTCGGGCGCAGCTACGGGCGCAACGTTTCCGGCAGCGTCGAAATCAGCGGCCAGCCGGTCGACACTTCCAACGTCCCCCGCGCCATTCAGGCCGGGCTGGCCTATGTGACCGAAGACCGCAAATCGCTTGGCCTGATCCTCGAAGAAACGATCCAGCGCAACATCACCCTCACCAACCTCCCCGAGGTGGCCAATGCGGGTGTGCTGAACGAGGCAGAAGAAACCAAGGTTGCCGAGAAGTATCGCGCCGCGATGAACATCCGCACGCCCTCGGTGTTCCAGAAGGTGATGAACCTCTCGGGCGGCAACCAGCAAAAGGTGGCGCTCTCCAAATGGCTCTTTGCCGAGCCCGAGGTGCTCATTCTCGACGAACCCACACGCGGCATCGACGTGGGCGCCAAGTTCGAGATCTACGGCATCATCAACGAACTCTCCGAGCAGGGCAAAGGGGTCATCATGATCTCCTCCGAAATGCCCGAACTGCTCGGCATGTGTGACCGCATCTATGTGATGAACGAAGGGGCTCTCGTCGGTGAACTCACCGCCGAAGAGGCCAGCCAGGAGCGCATCATGTCGCTCATCGTGACCGATTGAGGAAGACCCATGGCAATCGCTGAAGACACAGAAACCCACGCCCCCAAGAGCATCGGAAGCTACCTGAAGAGCCACCTGCGCGAGTATGGCCTGCTCTTCGCGCTGATCTTCATCATGGTCTTCTTCCAGATCGTGACAGACGGCACCCTGTTCCGCGCGGTGAACATCACCAACCTGATGCTGCAAAACAGCTACATCATCATCATGGCCCTTGGCATGCTGGTGGTGATCGTCTCGGGCAATATCGACCTCTCGGTTGGCTCCGTCATGGGCTTCATCGGAGCGCTTGCGGCGGTGATGATCGTCAACTGGGGCTGGAATATCTATGCCACCGGCCTGATCTGCCTCGTCGCGGGCGGGCTGATCGGGGCGGCGCAGGGCTATTGGGTCGCCTATTGGAAGGTGCCCAGCTTTATCGTCACGCTGGCCGGGATGCTGGTGTTTCGCGGCGCCTCGCTCTGGCTGCTCGAAGGCCAGTCCGTCGGCCCCTTCCCGCGTGAATTTCAGGTCATCGCAAACGGCTTCATCCCCGATCTTTTTCCGGCGAGCCTTGGCGAAAGCCTCGCAGGCCTCTTTGGCGCGCGGCAGGTCAACGTGCTGGCCCTGCTCACCGGCGTTGTCGCCGCAGGCATCATCACATGGCTCGGCATGCGCAAACGCGCTCGAAACAAGGCCTATGGTATCGAGGATGAGCCCAAGAGCTTCTTCGTCGCCCGCAACCTGATCGTCTCTGCCGCGCTGATCTTCATCTGCTACAAGCTCGCCACCTTCCGGGGCCTGCCCAACGTGCTCATCACCATGGGCGTGCTGACGGTGATCTACGCTTTCGTTACCGAGCAAACCACTATCGGGCGGCGCGTCTATGCCCTTGGCGGCAACGAGAAGGCCGCCAAGCTCTCGGGCATCAAGACAGAGCGGCTCACCTTCCTCGCCTTCGCCAACATGGGTGTGCTCGCCGCCATCGCGGGCCTCGTCTACGCCGCCCGCCTCAACACCGCCACCCCCAAGGCCGGCTTCGCGCTGGAGCTCGACGTGATCGCAGCTGTCTTCATCGGCGGCGCATCCATGTCGGGCGGGGTTGGCAAGATCGTTGGCGCGGTCGTCGGGGCCTTCCTCATGGGTGTGCTCAACAACGGCATGTCGATCATGGGCATCGGCATCGACTATCAACAGATGATCAAGGGCCTCGTGCTGCTCGCCGCCGTGCTCTTCGACGTCTACAATAAATCAAAGCAGGGCTGATTCATGGCTTTCCAACCCGCAGACTGGCCCCGCAAACTCCGCTCGCAAGAGTGGTATGGCGGCAATTCCCGCGACACGATCTATCACCGTGGCTGGCTCAAGAACCAAGGCTACCCGCATGATCTGTTCGACGGTCGCCCGATCATCGGCATCCTCAACACATGGTCAGAGCTGACGCCTTGCAACGGCTCGCACGTGAAAGAGCTGGTCGAAAAGGTGAAGGCCGGCATCTGGGAGGCTGGCGGCTTCCCCGTCGAGGTGCCCGTGTTCTCGGCCTCCGAAAACACCTACCGCCCCACCGCCATGATGTTCCGCAACCTCGCCGCCCTCTCGGTGGAGGAAACCATTCGCGGCCAGCCGATCGACGGCTGCGTGCTGATGGTCGGCTGCGACAAGACAACGCCGAGCCTCATGATGGGCGCGGCCTCTGTCGACCTGCCCGCCATCGTCGTCACCGGCGGCCCCATGCTCAACGGCTATTTCCAGGGTGAGCGCGTCGGCTCCGGCACCCACCTGTGGAAGTTCTCGGAGGATGTGAAGGCCGGGAAGATGACGCAGGAGGAGTTTCTCGAGGCCGAGCAAAGCATGTCGCGGTCCACCGGCACCTGCAACACCATGGGCACCGCCTCGTCGATGGCGAGCATGGCCGAAGCCCTCGGCATGGCTCTCTCCGGCAACGCGGCGATCCCGGCGGTCGACAGCCGCCGCCGCGTCATGGCCCAGCTCTCCGGCCGCCGCATCGTCCAGATGGTGAAGGACGATCTGAAGCCATCCGACGTGATGACCAAGCAGGCCTTCGAAAACGCCATCCGCACCAACGCCGCCATCGGCGGCTCCACCAACGCGGTGATCCACCTGCTCGCCATGGCGGGCCGCTGTGGCGTGGACCTGACGCTGGAAGATTGGGACCGCTGCGGGCGCGACATCCCCACCATCGTCAACCTCATGCCCTCCGGCAAATACCTGATGGAAGAGTTCTTCTACGCCGGTGGCCTTCCCGTGGTGCTGAAACGCCTTGGCGAAGCGGGCGTGCTCCACCGCGACGCGCTCACCGTCTCCGGCACCGGCATCTGGGACGAGGTGAAGGACGCCGTGAACCACAACGAAGATGTCATCCTCCCCGCCGCAAACGCCCTGACACAATCGGGCGGCATCGTCGTGCTCAAGGGCAACCTCGCCCCCGGCGGCGCGGTGCTCAAGCCCTCCGCCGCCACGCCTGCGCTCCTGCAACACAAGGGCCGCGCCGTGGTCTTCGAGGATATCGACGACTACAAGGCCCGCATCAACGACGATGCGCTCGACATAGACGAAACCTGCATCATGGTGATGAAGAACTGCGGCCCCAAGGGCTATCCCGGCATGGCCGAGGTCGGCAACATGGGCCTGCCGCCCAAGGTGCTGAAGAAGGGCATAACCGACATGGTCCGCATCTCCGATGCCCGCATGTCGGGCACCGCCTATGGCACGGTGATCCTGCACACCTCCCCCGAGGCGGCAGCCGGTGGCCCGCTCGCGGTGGTGCAGAGCGGTGACATGATCGAGGTCGACGTGGAGGGCCGCCGCCTCCACCTCGACATCCCCGAGGCCGAACTCACCGAGCGCCTCGCCGCATGGCAGCCCACCCACGAACAACCTGCATCCGGCTACGCATGGCTACACCAGCAGCACGTCATGGGGGCAGATACAGGCGCCGACCTCGACTTCCTCCAAGGCTGCCGTGGCAACGAGGTGGGCCGCGACTCGCACTAGTAGGGTGGGCAATCTGCCCACCTTCCGGGGGCAATCTGCCCACCATTCGAACCAACCGGAGACCATCATGGAAATCGCCCTCGTCGGCATCGGCAAGATCGCGGTGGATCAACACGTCCCCTCCATCGCCGCCTCTCCCGATTGGGAACTGGCCGCCACCGTCTCGCGGAATGGCAGCGTGGAGGGCGTCGCCGCCTACACCCAGCTCTCCGAGATGCTGGAGGCGCACCCCGAAATCCGCGTGGTCTCGCTCTGCGTGCCGCCCGTCCCGCGCTTTGCGCTCGCCGCAGAGGCCCTCCGCGCGGGCCGCCACGTCATGCTTGAGAAGCCCCCCGGTGCGACCCTCTCGGAATGCCACACGCTGGAGGCGCTGGCCCGTGAGAACCGCGTCACTCTCTACGCCTCATGGCACAGCCGCGAGGCCGCAATGGTGCCCGCAGCAAAGGCATGGCTGGCCGACAAGACGCTCAAAAACTTCACCGTCACGTGGAAGGAAGACGTGCGCCGCTGGCACCCGGGGCAAGAGTGGATCTGGCAGCCCGGCGGCCTCGGCGTGTTCGACCCGGGCATCAACGCCCTCTCCATCGTCACCGAGATCCTGCCTGAGCCAATCCACCTCACCGCCGCCACGCTAGAGGTGCCGTCCAACTGCCAAGCCCCCATCGGCGCAACCCTCGCCTTCGCCCACCCCACGGCGCAGGTAAACATGACCTTCGACTGGCGCCAAACCGGCGACCAGACATGGGAAATCGAGGCTGAAACGAGCCAAGGCACCCTCAAGCTGCTCGACGGCGGCGCACGCATGCAGATCGACGGGCAGGAGCAGGGCGAGGACGCGGATGCGCTCAAGGGCGAATACCCGCGCCTCTACGCCAACCTCGCCCGCCTCGTTGCCGCAGGCGAGATCGACATGGACCTGCGTCCCATGCGCCACGTCGCCGATGCCTTCACCCTTGGCCACCGCACTCTGACGGAGCCCTTCATCGAATGACCCCCGATCAGAATCGCGAAATCTTCGCCACCACCCCCGAGGGCGATACCGTCGAGATCGTCACCCTCACCAATGGCCCCGCCACTGCCCGCGTGATGACATGGGGCGCAACCCTTCAGGACTTCCGCCTTGAGGGGGGCGAGCACAGCCTCGTCCTCGGCTCGCCCACCTTCGAGCCCTACCGCACGGGGATGAAGAACTACGGCGCAGTGGTTGGCCGCGCCGCCAACCGCATCGCCGGTGGCAAGGCCCCGCTCAACGGCCAGATCATCCAGTTGGAAACCAACGAAGCAGGCCGCACCGCCATCCACGGCGGCTCCGATGGCTGCGGCTACGTCAACTGGTCCCTCGCCAGCAGCACCGAAACCTCCGCCACCTTCACCATCACGCTGGCAGACGGGCAGGCGGGCTACCCCGGCAACCTCACGCTCAACGCCACCTATGCGCTCGACGACGAAGGTGCCCTGACGCTGGAGATCACCGGCACCACCGACGCGCCCACCCTCTGCAACATCGCGCATCACAGCTACTGGAACCTCGACGGCACCCCTTCCCTCGACGGCCACACCCTGCACGTCGATGCCGACAGTTACCTTGCCGTCGATGCCCACAAGATCCCGCAGAACGGCCCCATCCCCGTGGCCGGCACCCGCTTCGATTTTCGCCAGCCCCGAGCCATCACCACGCCCGAGGATGATCCCAAGCTCGATCACAACTTCTGCCTGCGCCTTCCCGGCACCCAGATGCACCCCGCGTGCACCCTGCGCGCGGGCGAGCTGCAACTGGAGATCGACACCACCGAACCCGGCCTGCAAGTCTACGATGGCTCCGGCCTGAACTCGCAGGCCCCCGGCCACGCGGGCGCGCCTTATGGCCCCCATGCAGGCGTGGCGATCGAGCCGCAACACTGGCCCGACGCGCCCAACCACCCGGACTATCCGCAAATCACCCTTTCGCCGGGCGAGACCTACCGACAGGTCTCCCGGTTCCATGTCACCCGCATCTGACGTAAGGACGACACATGCAAAACCCACTTACCGGAATCCTCCCCGTCGCCCCCACGCCCTTCACCGCCGAAGGCGCGGTGGATGAAGAGGGCATGCGCCGCGTCCTCGATTGCATGATCGATCAGGGCGTCGATGCCATCTGCATCCTCGCCAACTATTCCGAGCAATTCGTGCTCTCCGACGAAGAGCGCGCCCTGCTCACCCGCGTCTCCATCGAGCATGTCGCTGGCCGCGTTCCGGTGATCGTCACCGTCTCGCATTTCTCCACCCAAATCGTGGTGGACCGCGCCAAATATGCCGAGAGCCTCGGCGCCTCCATGCTGATGATGATGCCCCCCTATCACGGCGTCGGCCTCGTGCCCGCCGAGGCCGGGATCATGGAACATTTCCAGGCTGTTAGCGACGCAATCAACATCCCGATCATGGTGCAGGACGCCCCGCTGTCCGGCGTCTCCCTCCCCGTGCCCACGCTGGTGCGCATGGCCAAGGAGATCGAGCATGTGTCCTACTTCAAGATCGAAACCCCCTTCGCCGCCGACAAGCTCGCCGCGCTGATCGAGCAGGGCGGTGATGCCATCGTTGGGCCGTTCGATGGCGAAGAGGCCGTGACCCTTCTGGCTGACCTCGACGCAGGCTGCACCGGCACCATGACCTCGGCGCTCCAGCCCGAGCTGATCGGCCCCATCGTCGTCAACTACCTCGACGGCGACCATGACGCCGCGCTCACCGGCTGGAAGCGCTGCCTCCCCCTCATCAACCACGAAAACCGTCAATGCGGCCTCCGCGCCGCCAAGACGGTGATGATGGAGGGCGGCGTGATCGGCTCCGACCACGTCCGCCATCCGCTGAAACCCATGTCGCAGCGCACGAAGTCGCGCCTGCTGCAACTGTCCAAAGAACTTGATTTGATCGCCCTGAAATGGGGCAAGTGAGGAGAGAAATGAGCTTTACCCCCAAGTCCAAACACCTTGTCGCCGGCGAATGGCTGGATGGCCCCTCGACCTTCAAATCCGAGCCCGCCCACGGCGAGGCTTTCGACTATCCGGTCGGCACGCCCGATCTGGTGAACAAGGCCTGCGAAGCCGCTGAAGAAGCCTTCTGGACCTACGGCTATTCCTCCCGCGAAACCCGCGCCAAGTTTCTCGATACCATCGCCGACGAGATCGAGGCGCGCGGTGACGAGATCACCGAGATCGGCACCTCCGAGACCGGCCTGCCCGAGGCCCGCCTGCAGGGCGAGCGCGGCCGCACCACCGGCCAGCTCCGCCTCTTCGCGTCGCACATCCGCGACGGCGGCTATCTCGACGTGCGCCATGACGAGGCGCTGCCCGACCGTGCGCCGCTGCCCCGGCCCGACCTGAAGATGGTCCAGCGCCCGATCGGCCCGGTTGCGGTGTTCGGCGCCTCCAACTTCCCGCTCGCCTTCTCCACCGCCGGGGGCGACACCGCCGCCGCGCTGGCTGCTGGCTGCCCGGTCGTGGTCAAGGGCCACTCCGCCCACCCCGGTACCGGCGAGATCGTGGCGCAAGCCATTGATGCGGCGATCAAGAAATGCGGCATCCACCCCGGCGTCTTCTCCCTGATCCAGGGCGGCAAGCGTGACGTGGGCACCACCCTCGTCGAGCACCCGCTGATCAAGGCCGTGGGCTTCACCGGCTCGCTTGGCGGTGGCCGCGCGCTCTTCAACCTCTGCGCCGCCCGCCCCGAGCCGATCCCCTTCTTCGGTGAGCTTGGCTCGGTCAACCCGATGTTCGTGCTTCCCGAGGCCGCCAAGGCGCGTGGCGCGGCGATGGGCGAGGGCTGGGCCGGATCGCTCACCATGGGCGCAGGCCAGTTCTGCACCAACCCCGGCATCGCCGTGGTTGAAAAGGGCGCCGATGGCGACGCCTTTGTTTCTGCCGCCAAGGAGGCGCTCGAAAAGGCCGCACCGCAGGTCATGCTCACCGACGGCATCGCCCAAGCCTACAAGGACGGCAAATCCCGCTTTGATGGCCGCAACGCCGTGCAGCCCCTGCTGACCAACGAGGACGAGGGCCGCAACGCCTCTCCCAACCTCTACGAGACCGACGCAGAGGCCTACCTGCAAGACCACGCCCTTGGCGAAGAGGTCTTCGGCCCGCTCGGGCTGGTGGTGCGCGTCTCCGGCAAGGACGAGATGGAGACACTGGCAAAGGGCTTCGAAGGTCAGCTCACCGCCACCATCCACATGGATGAGGGCGACACCGAGCGCGCCAAGGCGCTGATGCCGATCCTCGAGCGCAAGGCTGGCCGCCTGCTGGTCAACGGCTTTCCGACCGGCGTGGAAGTGGCTGACACCATGGTTCACGGCGGCCCCTACCCGGCGTCGACGAACTTCGGCGCAACCTCTGTGGGCACCCTCTCGATCCGCCGCTTCCTGCGCCCGGTGTGCTACCAGAACATGCCCGACGCGATCCTCCCCGAAGATCTCGCCGGAGCCTGACAGGCACATGAAAACAAGCTGGATCGCGGCCGATTGGGGCACCTCCAACCTCCGTCTCTGGGCCATCGGCCCGGAGGGGGAGGTGAGCGGCCGCGAAACCTCTGACGCGGGCATGGGCGGGCTCACAGCGGATGGGTATGAGCCTGCCTTGCTCGCCCTCGCCGAAAAGTACCTCGGCGATGGCCCGACCGAAGTGCTGATCTGCGGCATGGCAGGCGCGCGCCAAGGCTGGGTTGAAGCCCCATATGGGGCCGTGCCCTGCAAGCCCTCGGGCCTCGCGCCGGTGACGGCCCCCACCACCGACCCGCGCCTCAGCGTGCGCATCCTGCCCGGCGTCAGCCAAGCCGAGCCCGCCGATGTGATGCGCGGCGAGGAAACCCAGGTCGCGGGCTTTCTTGCAGGCCACCCCGATTTCGATGGCATCCTCTGCCTGCCCGGCACCCACTCCAAATGGGTGCATATCTCGGCGGGCGAGATCGTCAGCTTCCGCACCTTCATGACCGGCGAGATCTTCTCGTTGCTCTCCTCCCAATCGGTGCTGCGCCACTCGCTCCACGACGAGGGCTGGGATGACGCCGCCTTTGCCGAAGCCGCGGCAGATGCCATGTCACGCCCCGAGCGGATGGCCTCTTCGCTCTTCTCGCTCCGCGCCGCCTCCCTGCTCACCGGCCTCGCTCCCGGCACGGCGCGCGCGCGGCTCTCGGGCACGCTCATCGGCCTGGAGCTGGCCGCCTCGCGCCCCTATTGGCTCGGCCAGCGCGTGGTGCTCATCGGTGGCCCGCTGCTGACCCAGCCCTACGCCAAGGCGCTCTCTGCCCAAGGCGTCGCCCCTGAAAGCCATGATGGCGAGCACCTCGCCCTCGCGGGCCTCACCGCCGCCCGCATCGCCCTGACCGGAACCGCCCAATGACCCGAAACCTCATCGCCATCCTGCGCGGCCTCAAACCCTCCGAGGCGCTGCCCGTGACCGAGGCGCTGATCGCCGCCGGGATCACCAAGATCGAGGTGCCGCTCAACTCGCCCCAGCCGCTCAAGAGCATCGCCGCTATGGCCAAGGCCTTCCCCAAGGCGGTGATCGGCGCGGGCACGGTGCTGACGCCCAAGCAGGTGGTGGACGTCTCCGCCACCGGCGCGCGCCTCGTGGTCTCTCCCGATACCAACCCCCGCGTGATCGACACCACCGTGGCGGCGGGGATGGAAAGTTACCCCGGTTGCATGACCCCCACCGAGGCCTTCACCGCCCTGCGCCACGGCGCAACGGGACTCAAGCTCTTCCCCGGTTCTCTGGTCGGCCCCGCTGGGCTGAAGGCCATGCTCGCCGTGCTGCCAGAGGGCACAGAGGTGCTGGCGGTTGGCGGAGCAGGGCCGGATAACTTCGCCGAATGGGCGGCAGCGGGCATTTCCGGCTTTGGCATCGGCTCGGCGCTCTATAAGCCCGGCGACAGCGCCGAAGCGGTGGCCGAGAAGGCCGCCGGTATCGTGGCGGCCTATGATGCGGTGATGGCATGAGCACGGTCTACGACACTCGCGCCTGCCGCCTTGGCGAAGGCCCGCTGTGGCACCCGCAGCGCGCCCAGCTCTTCTGGTTCGACATCCTCGGCAACCGCCTGCTGACCCGGGGCGACGACGGCCCGCATGAGTGGACCTTCTCCGAGCATGTCTCCGCCGCTGGCTGGATGTCGCAAGAGGTGCTCTTCATGGCATCCGAAACCGAGCTCTTCACCTTCGATCTCGCCACCGGCGTGCGCGAGAGCGTGCTGCCGCTGGAAGCAGATAACCCCGTCACCCGCTCCAACGACGGCCGCGCCGACCCGATGGGCGGCTTCTGGATCGGGACAATGGGCAAGAAGGAGGAGAAGGGGGCAGGGGCGATCTACCGCTACTACAAGGGCGAGCTGCGCCAGCTCTACAGCGGCATCACCGTCAGCAATTCCATCTGCTTCGCCCCCGGCGGTCGCGCCGCCTATTGGGCCGACACGCCGACGCACCAGATCATGCGCACCCCGCTCGACGCCGAGGGCTGGCCGTCGGGCGCGCCGGAGGTGTTCGTGGACCTGAGCGCAGAGGGCCTCTACCCTGATGGCTCGGTGGTGGATAGCGAAGGCGCGCTCTGGAACGCCCAATGGGGCGCGGGTCGGGTGGTGCGCTACCTGTCCGACGGCACGCCGGATCGCGTCATCGAGGTCGGCGGCGAAAAATCCACCTGCCCGGCGTTCGGCGGCGAGGGGCTGACCACGCTCTACGTCACCACGGCCTGCGGCGGCATGAAGAAAGACGGCAAGCAGGGCGTCACCTACGAGGCCCCCGCCGGCGTGGCCGGGATGCCAGAGCCGCAGGTGATCCTCTAACCCGCGAGGACGCCTCGAAGGGCGGACGAGCAGCCCCACGCCAGCTCATCAAGCCCCCCCGGGGCTTTCTTCGCCCGTGCTATCCCGTCACCCCGATCGGCCAGGGCGCAAACTCTTCCTCGCCCACACCCAGCGCCTCGCTCTTCGACTTCTCGCCCGAGGCCACCGCCAGCATCTTCTCGAAAATCTCCTGCCCCACCTCGTCGAGCGATTTCTCACCGTCGATCACCGTGCCGCAGTTCACGTCCATGTCGCCCGTCATCCGGGTAAACATGGGGGTATTCGTCGCCAGCTTGATGGTGGGCGCGGGCATCGAGCCAAAGCAGCTCCCCCGCCCGGTGGTGAAGCACACAAGGTTTGCCCCGCCCGCAATCTGCCCGGTGGCGCTCACCGGGTCGTAGCCCGGCGTATCCATTATAACGAGGCCCTTTTCCTCTACCGGATGCGCATATTCATACACCGCGTTGATCCCCGTAGAGCCACCCTTCTTCGAGCCGCCCAGCGACTTCTCGATCACATTGGCCAAGCCACCCGCATTGTTCCCCGGCGAGACCCGCCCGTTCATCTGCACATCGCGGCCCTCGTTGTATTTCAGCCACCAGTTGATCCGCTCGATGAATTTCTGCCCCACCTCCGGCGTCTTTGCCCGCGCGGTCAGCGTATGCTCCACGCCATAAAGCTCCGGCGTCTCGCTCAAAATCGCGGTGCCGCCGTGCTTCACCAGAATATCCACTGCCTTCCCAAGCGCCGGGTTCGCACTCAGGCCGGAAAACCCGTCAGACCCGCCGCACTGCAAGCCAACCATCAGGTGCTCCGCGCTCACTGGCTCCCGCTCAATCGCATTGGCCTCGTCCAGCATCTCGCGGATCACCCGCTTGCCTTCCTCCACCGCCGCCGCCGTGCCGCCGACATGCTGCATGGTGATCGCCCGCAGCATCTTGCCGCTCTCAAGGCTCTCCTTCTCGAAGAACTCGCCCAGATTGTTCCGCTCACACCCGAGCGAACACACCAGCGCCCCCGCCGTGTTCGGGTGCCGGATATACCCGGCAAGCGTCCGCCGCAGTAGGTCCATCGGCTCACCGGTCATCTCCATCCCGCAGCCCTGCTGGTGAACAAAGGCCACCACGCCATCGACGTTCGGCCACTTCTCCAGCCGCTCCTCGTCGAAATAGGCAGAAATCTTGCGGGCCACCGTGGCCGAGCAATTCACCGTGATGAAAATCCCGATGTAATTGCGCGTGCCAATCCGCCCATCCTTGCGCCGGATCCCCATGAACCGCGCGCGCTCCGTCTCGGGCAGCACCGGCGTTTCAACGTAGTCTTTTGAAAAGCGGTAATCTTTCTGGAAGTCATCGACGAGCACATTGTGCGAGTGCAGCCACGTCCCCGGCGCAATATCCTCGCCCGCAAAGCCGATGATGGTGGCGTATTTCAGCACCGGCTCGCCCTTCTTGATCTCCCGCGTGGCGATCTTGTGGCCCAGCGGCACCTCTTGCAGCGCCACCACACCCTCGCTCGCCACCGCGGTTCCGGCGGCAATCTCCACCCGCGCGACAACCACGTTATCCGCCTCGTCCAAGCGGATCACCGGGGACCGTTCCATCACGTCGCTCATCTGATCAATCCCTATCCTTGGGCCGCGCTAAAACTCTGCTCGGCCTGTGTCCAGCCCCGTGCCTGTTCGCTCAGCGTAAAGCCCAGCCCGGGGCGGTCGGGCACATGCATCTTGCCGCCCGAAATCTCCAGCCGCTCGTCAAACAGCGGCTCCCACCATTCAAAATGCTCCACCCAGCCCTCGCTGCCAAAGGCAGCGGCGGCATGAACGTGCAGCTCCATCACCATATGCGGCGCCAGCTCGATCCGCGCCGCCTCGGCCATGGTCATCACCTTCAGCATCGGGGTGAACCCGCCAATCCGGCACACATCCACCTGGCTCACATCGCAGCCGCCCTTGCCGATCAGGTCAAAGTGCTCCTGCTGCGAGGTCAGCATCTCGCCCGTGGCCACCGGGGTCGCCAGATTGCGGGCCAGCTCGGCGTGGCCGTCAAAATCCCAAGCGTCCAGCGGCTCCTCGATAAAGGCCAGCCCCATGCCATCCACAACCCGGCCGAACTGCAAGGCATAGGCCCGGTCCCACTGCTGGTTGGCGTCGATCATCAGGGCGATATGCTCGGGCAAATGCGCCCGCATCGCATCAATCCGCTTGAGGTCTTCCTGCCCGTCCGGCTGGCCGACCTTCATCTTGATCCCGCCGATTCCCTTGGCAATCGAGGCCTCCGCCGCCGCTTTCATCTCGTCAATCGACGCCTGCAAATACTGCCCCGACGAATTGTAGATCCGCACAGAATCCCGATGCGCGCCAAACAGCTTGGCCAGCGGCAGGCCCGCCCGCCGCGCCTTCATGTCCCAAAGCGCCGTGTCAAACGCACAGATCGCCTGATAGCTCATCCCACCGCGCCCCAGCGAAATCCCCTGCCAGGCCAGCCGCTCCCAGATGCGCGAAATATCGTTCGGGTCTTGCCCGATCACAAAGGGCGCCAGCTCGCAGCCAAGCGCATACATCCCCGCACCGCCAGCCCGGAGCGTGTAGGAAAACCCGAGGCCGGTGTGCCCCTCAGCGCTCGCGATCTCCACCATCAGCAGATCCAGCGCCGCCAGCGGGCTTTGCCGCCCGGTCAGCACCTTGGCGTCACTGATCGGCTTGTCCATCGGCACCACCACGTGGCGCAGGGTCAGGCTCTCGATGCGGTCGCTCTGAAAGCGCGGTTTATGCCCGGCCATGGGAGGCCGCGCAGCGATGCGGCGCTCGCTCAGGTCGAGCCCCATCAGTTGATCTCCGGTTCCGGCACAGGAGCGCCGAAGTCGGTGCGCAGGTAGTCGAAGTCACAGCCCTTGTCGGCCTGTTCAATGTGCTGGCTGAACATCGCGCCATAGCCGCGCTCATAGCGCGGGGCAGGGGGCGTCCACGCCTTGCGCCGCTCGGCCAGCTCTTCGTCGGACACTTCCATTTCCAGCTTCCGCCCCGGAATATCCAACACCACCATGTCACCCGTCTTCAGCAGCGCCAGCGGCCCGCCCACATAGGCTTCGGGGGCAATATGCAGCACGCAGGCGCCATAGCTCGTGCCGCTCATCCGCGCGTCAGACATCCGCACCATGTCCCGAATGCCCTGCTTCAGCAGCGCCTTGGGCATTGGCAGCATGCCCCACTCCGGCATCCCCGGCCCGCCCTGCGGCCCGGCGTTGCGCAGCACCAGCACGGTGTCGGCACTCATCGGGTGGTCTTCGTCGTTGATGATCTCTTTCAGCTCGGCGTAGCTGTCGGCCACCAGCGCCGGTCCGCGATGTTGGTAGAAATCCGGGTTGCAGGCAGCGGGCTTTATCACCGCGCCGTCGGGCGCAAGGTTGCCCTTCAACACCGCCAGCGAGCCTTCGTGATACACCGGGTTGCTCAGGGGCCGGATCACATCGTCATTGAAGTTCTTCGCCCCTTCGATGTTATCGCCAACCGACTTGCCAGTGACGGTCATCGCGCCAAGCTCCAGCTTGTCGCCCAGCTCATTCATCAGCGCAGGCAGCCCGCCCGCATAGAAGAAATCTTCCATCAGATACTTGTCGCCCGAGGGCCGCAGGTTCGCCAGCACCGGCACCTCGTGGCCAATGGCGTCGAACTCATCCAGCGTCAGGTCAATCCCCGCCCGCCGCGCCATCGCCAGCAGGTGGATCACGGCGTTGGTGCTGCACCCTGTCGCCATCGCCACCCGCACCGCGTTGCGCGTGGCCTCCCAAGTGATCACCTTCTCCGGCGTCAGGTCTTCCCAGACCATCTCCACCGCCCGCCGTCCACTGGCAGCCGCCATCCGCTTGTGGCCCGCGTCAGGTGCGGGGATGCTCGACGCACCCGGCAGGCACAGCCCAAACCCTTCCGCAATCGACATCATCGTAGAGGCCGTGCCCATCGTCATGCAGGTGCCGTAGCTGCGGGCGATTCCGCCCTCCACGCCATCCCACTCTGCCTTGCCGATGGTGCCCGCGCGCCGCTCGTCCCAGTATTTCCAGACGTCAGTGCCCGAGCCCAGCTTCTGCCCCGCGTAATTGCCCCGCAGCATCGCGCCCGCAGGCATGAAGATGAATGGAATCCCCATGGATATCGCGCCCATCACGAGGGCAGGGGTGGATTTGTCACAGCCCCCCATCAGCACCGCGCCATCCACCGGATGCGAGCGCAGCACCTCCTCCACCTCCATCGCGCCGAAGTTGCGATAGAGCATCGAGGTGGGCTTCAGGAACTGCTCGGAGAAGCTCTGCACCGGCATCTCCACCGGCATCCCGCCCGCCTGATACACCCCCTTCTTCACAAACTCGGCCCTGTCGCGCAGGTGGTGGTGGCAAGGCGAAAGATCCGACCACGTGTTGATGATCGCGATAACCGGCTTGCCCTCCCAGTCATTGCCATCCAGCCCCATCTGCCGCGCACGCGAGCGGTGGCCCATCGAGCGCAGGTCATCGGGGGCGAACCAACGGGCGGAACGCAGGTCTTCAGGCTTCTTGGTCATCGCGGCACCCTCAGGAAATCGGATGGGCGAATGTGAACATCACGGTGATGATCACGGCGACAAGGACAAGGCCAAGCACCCATGGCCAGATGCCATAGCCGTTGAGGTCTTGGTGGCTGTCACGTCCGATCATGTCGGTCTCCTCAATTCAGAAGTTCGGGCAGGAAGAGGGCGATCTGCGGGAACATCATGACCAGCACCAGCCCGGTGATCTGGAGCGCGATGAACGGCAGAACCGCAAGGAAGATCTCCTGCAATGTCACATCTTTGGGTGCCACCGACTTCAGCCAGAAGCAAGCCGGGCCAAAGGGCGGTGACAGGAAGTAGATCTGGATGTTCATGACAAAGAGGATGCCAAACCAGATTTTCGCCTGGTCCTCTGTAAGTCCCAGTTCCGGCGCTAGCGTCATGACAACCGGGGCAAAGACCGGCACGGTGATCAGCACGATGGCGATCCACTCCATGAAGGTGCCCAGCACCATCAGGATCAGCATCATCACAATCACCGTCCCCATGGCCGAGAGCCCGAGGTTGAGGAACAGCGAGCGGATGAAGTCGCCACCGCCAACGAGGTTGAAGATCCCCACAAAGCTCACCGCGCCGAGCACCAGCCAGATGATCGTGCCCACGGTGGTCATGGTGCCCAGCAGCGAGGCCGAGATGACGGCCCAGTTGAAGCGGTTGCGCACGGCGGCGATGAACAGCGCGCCGATGCAGCCCACGGCGGCAGACTCGGTGACCGAGGCAACACCGCCATAGATCGAGCCCATCACCATGCCGATCAGGATGATGCAGAGCACCACCGCCGTCATCCGCTCGCGCGAGAGCTTCTTCTTGCTGCCGGTGATCTTTTCCACCTCGGCGGCGGTCGGCGCCATCGAGGGGGTGATATTCACCCGGATCAGCACGTAACCGGCATAGAAGGTCGCCAGCATGATGCCCGGAATGGCCCCCGCCATGAACAGGTCGCCAATGCCCACCTCGGCAGAAACACCGTAAACGATGGTGATGATCGAGGGCGGAATGAGCGTAGCCAGCGCGCCCGCCGCGCAGATGAGGCCGATGGAGAGCTTTCTGTCATACCCGAGCCGAAACATCTGCGGCAGCGCCACAAGGCCCAGCATCACGATTTCGCCGCCCATCACGCCCGACATGGCCGCAAGGATCACGGCCACCACCGTGGTTTGCACCGCCACGCCGCCGCGCAGGTTGCCAGCAAAGATCGCCATCGCGTCAAACAGGTCTTCGGCAATGCCCGCCCGCTCAAGGATCGAGGCCATCAGCACGAAGAACGGCACCGCAACGAGGCTGTAATGCTCCAGCAGCCCCGCCGCATTGGACGACACAAGGAAAAGGCCGCGTGGCCCGAAGAAGCCCACCGCCATGATGACCGACACGAAGAGCGTCACGATGCCCAGCGGCATGCCCGTCATCATCAGCGCGATCAGCAGCACCACCATGATCAGGGAGATCGTGCCCAGATCCATGCTGCGCAGCTGCAAGGCCTTCGAGGGGTCCATCGACGCGCCCAGCCCGCTGATGAAATCGGTAAATCCGGCAAACAGCTGGATCTCCAGCACATGGCTGAGGAAGGCGGCGGAGAAGTAGAGGATGAAGTAGAGCGCCACCGCCTTGACGATCAGCTTGGCCCAGCCCGACGACAGATGCCGGTTCAGGTTTACCATCAGCTGCGCGAGGTACATGAAGGCGCCAACAACCATCAGCCCCTTCATCATGAAGGGCAGCGGCGAGTTGAAGGCAGAGCCCGATTTCTCGACCCGCAGAATGCTGTCATAGGCCCGCACCGAGGCGTCGGTCAGCAGCATATAAAGCGCAAAGACCCCGACAACCATGGCAAAGAGGTCCAGCCACCAGCGCACGCCGGGGCTGGCGATGTTGTGGATAACGGTGATCGCGATGTGCCGCCGCTTCATCGTCACGTAACCGGCCGAGAGCATCCACGCGGCGGCAACGGTGACCATCACGGTTTCAAAGGCCCAATAGGTCGGCTCGTTCAGCACGTAGCGCGAGAACACTTCCCAGAGGGTGGCCAGCGCGGCGACCATGTAAAAGGTCGACACGGCAATGCCGCTGATATGGCTGAAATGGTCGACGGGAGTATACTCCTCCATCGCCACGTCCTGCTCTTCATGCAGCGGATCCTGATCGGCTATGCCCGTGTGGGCGGCCTCCACGGCCTCTTCGTATCGCTGGCTCATCTGCGCGCGCTCCCCTGGCCCTCTCGGGGGCCGTCCCTCTCGCAATAAATCTCTTGGCCCCGCCAATTGGCACGGGGCAGTGTGGCCTGCGCCCCCCGTCGCAAGGGGGCGCAGGCATCAGCAGGGCTCAGAGCAGCCCGGCTTCTTTCATGAAGGCGATGTGGCTGTCATAGACTTCCTGCGCCAGCTCGGTCTGGGAGGCAAAATCGCTCCAGGCTTCCTGAGCGATCACGCGGAACTTGTCGCGCTCTTCCTGGCTCCAGTCGATGACTTCCAGCTCACCGGCGGCCTTGTCACGCGCCACCAGCTGACGGTCGAGCCGGTCCATGTGACGGCGTAGGCCGTTGTAGGCGGCCAGATACCACGTCTCCAGCGCCACCTGCTCGGTTTCGCTCATCTCGTCCCATGCCTGCTGGCTGACGGTGAACTGCAGGATCGGGGTGGAGTGGATGCCGGGGAAGATCGGGTATTTGGCGATCTTGTGCATCCCGTTGGCATCGTTGTTGGCATAGGCGCTGTTGTCGGCGGCGTCGATCACGCCCTTCTCCAGTGCGCCATAAGTCTCCGAGCCGCTCATCGAAACCGGCGCAGCGCCAGCCCGCTTGAACACATCGGCAGCCAGCCCCTCCGGCGAGCGGATCTTCAGGCCCTTCAGGTCTTCGACCGTGCGCACCGGCACCTTCGAAACAAAGGCCTCGCGGGCGTAGGCCCCGCAACCAACCACGTGCACACCCGGATAATGGGCGTCAAAAAGCTTTTGCAGCATTTCCTTGCCGCCACCCTGTGCGCAATAGGCCTGGATCTGGTCGGCGCTGTCGTAGCCCGCGATCAGGTCGCCCATCAGCGCGAAGGCCGGGTCGACCCCGGCGAAATAGTTGATCGAGGTGAGATCCCCGTCGAGGATGCCAACGCCGATGGCTTCGGCGGTTTCGCGGCGCGGCACAACCGCATCCACCGGCAGCAGCTCCACACCCAGCGATCCGCCGGTCATGGTCTCCAGCTTGGGCACCCATTGCTCGTTGAGATAGGCCAGCGAGGCGTGGCTGGCGTTGGAACTGGTCTGAATTTTCAGCGTGCGCTCGGCCGCCATGGCGCCCGTGGCGATGGCGCCCACAACCGCTGCCACCGCTAGGGTGCTGACGGTCTTGGCGAGGGTTCTAAAAGTCATTGGTGTCCTCCCGTTATATCTGTTGAAGCCGCGCGCCCGGCCTCCCCCCGGCGCTCCGACTCACTCACTGATATATTAGTGACCCAATGCAGGCAACCCTCTCACGCCCCAGCGCTCCCGCAACCTTACCAAAGGGAAAGGCCCCCGTGCCTTGTGGCAACAAAGGGCCTTTCTACAACGAAGCCAAATTCTCGTAGGTATCGGTTGTGCACGGGATGTGCATGGGTTGTGCATCTTCACGCCGCCGTGAAGATAAGGTGCATTAACCCTCCGGGCCGAATTATTTGCGGCCCGACATCAGCTCTTCCATCAGCCCCATTTCCTCGTCGGTCAGGTCTGTGAGCGGGCTGCGCACCGGCCCGGCCTCAAAGCCCCGCAGCCGCACGCCTGCCTTGATCGCAGAGACGGCATAGCCCGTCTGCCGGTCGCGGATCTTGGCGAAGGGATAGTAGAAATCCGTCAGCATCTGCTCGCATTTGGCATCGTCGCCGGCAGTGAAGGCGGCATGAAACTCCAGCGCCGTCTCGGGCACAAAGTTGAACACCGCCGAGCTGTAGGTCGGCATCCCCGCGCCCCGGTAGGCTTGGGCGAAAAGCTCATGCGTCGGCATCCCGCCAATGTAGCTGAGGCGCTCGCCCATCCGCACGGTGATGCGGCGCACAGTGTCGATATCGCCGGTGCCGTCCTTGAAGCCGATCATGTTCGGGCACTGCTCTGCCAGCCGCTCGATCATCCCTTCCGTCACCCGCGCCTGACCGCGGTTGTAAACGATCACCGCCATCTTGGTGCTGTCGCAAACGGCCTTGATATGCGCCTCGATCCCGGCCTCCGGCGCGCCGATCAGGTAATGCGGCAGCAGCAGAATGCCGTCGCCCCCGGCGGCCTCGATCCCTTGGGCCAACTCGCAGGCCATCCGCGTGCCATAGCCGCAACCGGCAATGATCGGCTGGCCCGGCTGGGCCGCCTTGGCGACCTTCACCACATCCACAATCTCTTGCGGCGTAAGCGAAAACATCTCCCCCGTGCCGCCCGCCACGATCAGCCCTGCCACCTCATAGTCGCTCAGCCATTCAAGGTGCTTGCGGAACGGATCGGCCGCAAATTCGCCATCCGCGCCAAAGGGCGTGACCGGAAATGAGAGCAGCCCGGTGCGAATGCGGGCCTGAAGGTCGTTGTTGTCGAGCATGTCTTGTCCTCAGCGATTGTTCTCTTTGCGCCAAGTTTCAAACTTGGCCAGGTTGCTTTCGTCGGTGGCCGGGTAGAGGCCGATGATCGTCGCGCCGCCCTTCACCTGTTCCACCACAAAATCTTCATAGGCGGTCATCTCCACCGCCTCCTTGCTCACCTCATCGGCAATCTCCGCCGGGATCACGATGACGCTGTCGTAGTCGCCCACGATCACGTCGCCGGGGAAAACGGCCACGTCACCGCAGCCGATCGGACCGTTGATCTCGATCGCCTCGTGCAGCGTGAGGTTGGTCGGGGAGGAGGGGCGGTTGTGGTAGGCCGGGATGTCGAGCTTGGCGATGGTGCCCGCATCGCGAAAGCCGCCATCGGTGACCACGCCCGCGCCGCCGCGCACCATTAACCGGGTGATAAGAATGTCGCCCGATGATGCGGCGCGCGGGTCTTTCCGGCTGTCCATCACCATCACATGGCCTTCCGGGCACTGCTCCATCGCTTGGCGCTGCGGATGGTCCGGGTCGCGGAAGACGACCAGTTGGTTCCGATCTTCCCGCGCCGGAATGTAGCGCAGCGTAAACGCCGGCCCGACCATGTTGCGCCCCTTCACGGCAACCGGATGCACATCCTGCAGCACCTGGTTGCGCAAACCGCGCTTGTAGAGCGCTGTGGCAAGCGTGGCGACGGAGACGCCCATCAGCCGCTCGCGAATTTCCTCAGTGAACGACATGGTTCAATCTCCTGTGCTCATCGCTGTGTCGCGCCGACTGATATATTAGTGTTTTGAAACTTGCAATGCCCCCTCTAGGCTGGCAGGATGCGTCAATTCCGAGGATGTGACCGCTAACATGAACGATCAGGACAGTTTTACAGACGTTATCACCCGCCTCGGCATCGGCGGTGAAACCAAGACCGCGCCGCAAACCGCTGCGGCCCGCACCCTCGATTCCCTGCGCCGCCGGATCATCTCGCTCCAGCTCCCGCCCGATACCGTGCTCACCCGCTCCGAACTGGCCCGCGAATACGGCGTCAGCCAGACGCCGCTGCGCGACGCGCTGCAAAAGCTCGAAGCCGAGGGGCTGGTCGATATCTTTCCGCAGAGCAAAACGGTGGTGACGCGGATCAATCCTGACGAGATCGAAGAGGCCCATTTTCTGCGCCGCTCGGTCGAGATCGAGGTGGTCCGCAAGCTCGCCGGCCAGATCAGCGACAGCACCCTGACCCGCCTGCAAACCCTCGTGTCCATGCAGGAAATGGTGGTCGCCAATGGCGATGACATCTCTGCCTTTCAGGACATAGACGACGCCTTCCACCAAGCCCTGCTCGCGGCGGCGGGCTATGGCGGGCTGCACCGGTTGATCCGCTCCCGCTCGGGCCATCTCAACCGCCTGCGCCGCCTTGATATGTGGGATGACGAGAAGGTTCAGCGCATCATCCGCGAGCACAAGCAGGTCATCGAAGCCCTGCGCTCCGGCGATGCCGATGGCGCCGTCAGCGCGGTGCGCACGCACCTCAGTCAAACCATCAAGCGCCTCGACAGGCTGCGCGCCGAACATCCCACCTACTTCCCTGATTGATCGTCAGAACTTGGGCCGCCCGAAGGTCCAGTCCGGCCAGTGCTTCTTCATCTCGCTGGCGTCGTCGCGCACCGTGTAGCCGCAGGCGTTGTAGTTGCCGTGCAGCCGCTTCAGCGCCTCCCGATCCAGCGTCACCCCCAGCCCCGGCCCCTCCGGCACGGTCAGCGAGCCGCCTTCAAACGCCAGCTTGCCCCCCGCGATCACCTCGTCCGTCTGCCACGGTTGATGGGTGTCGCAGTCATAGGTCAGGTTCGGCGTGGCGGCGGCCAGATGGGTCATCGCGGCAAGGCTGATCCCGAGGTGCGAGTTGGAATGCATCCCAAGCCCCAGCCCCCAGAGATCGCAGATATGCGCCAGCTGGCGGCAGGCCGCGAGCCCGCCCCAATAGTGGTGATCGCTCAGGATCACCCGAAAGGCATCCTGCGCCATGTTCGGCGGAAGATGCGCGTTTTCAACCACATACATATTGGTCGCCAGCGGAATATCCGTTGCCGCCTGCACCTGGGCATTCTCGCTCAGGCCGGCGGTTGGATCTTCAAGGTATTCCACCAACCCGGTAAGCCGGGGCAACAGCTTCAGTGTGGTCTCCACCGTCCAGCCGCCATTCGGATCAATCCGCAAGGGCGCGTCCGGAAAGGCCTCCCGCAGCGCTTCCAGCCCGGCAATCTCTTCCTCCGGCTCCAGCACCCCGGCCTTCAGCTTGATCGCCTTGAAGCCATTCTCGGCAATCATCTTCCGCGCTTGTTCCACAAGCCCTTCGGGCGTGAGTGCCTCGCCCCAGTCATCCCCAGTGCCATCGGCATGGGCCGCGAATTTGTAGAAAAGATAGGCCGAGAATGGCACGCGGTCGCGCACCTGCCCGCCGAGCAGGTCCACCACGCGCTGCCCGGTTGCCTTGCCGAGCGCGTCCCACATCGCCACCTCGATCGCCGCCACCACGCGGGGCACAATCGCTTCCTTGCCGGTGTAGCCCTCGGCCCGCGCTTCGCCCGGCGCACGCGCTGCGGCCCAAAGCGCGTTAAGGTCCGTCACCTTGCGCCCCACCATCGCCGCGCCCACGGCGGCGATGCCATCAACCACGGCCTTGGTGCCATAGCTCTCACCCAGCCCCACCACGCCGTCTTCCGTCTCCACCTCGATGACCGAGCGCAGCGCGAAGGGCTGGTGGCATCCCGCGTTGTTCAACAGCGGCGGGTCGAAAAAGGCGATGGGGGTAACGCGAACGTCCGCGATGCGCAGGTCAGTCATGGTTCACCCGGTTGGCTTCGATGTAGTCCATGTTGATGTCCTGCCCCAGCCCCGGCTCCTCGCGGCCGTGCACATAGCCGTCCTCGTCCATCTCGTCGTCGACCCGGTTCTGGTAGTCGGCAGGCGCGTCGTAATCGGTGAAGGGGTGCAGCAGCCCGCGCTCGTAATAGGTGCAATTGTGCGAGGCCAACGCCACCGCGAGGTTGCCCGCGCCTGTGCCATGCACCTCGCAGGCCATGTGGAAGCACTCGGCCATATGCGCGCATTTCATGGCAGGGCTGATCCCGCCCACGTCCCACACCCCGGTGCGGACCATGTCGCAGGCGTCGTGCTTCACCCATTCGCCCCGCGTCCAATGCTTGCCGGTCATGGTCTCGGGGCCAAGGATGTTGAGCCCGGTGTTGGCCGTGAGCCATTTGTAAGAGCTCATGGAGGCCTCCTCCATCGGCTCTTCCATCCACAGAAAATCCAGCTCTTCCAGCTTCTTGGCCATCCAGAGCGTCTCGGAGCGCGAGTAAAAGTGATGCGGATCCAGCATAAGCGGAAAGCCCTCGCCCACCACCTCGCGCACGGCGGCGCAGGCCTTGTAATCCAGCCGCACATCCGGCGCGCCGGGCATCGGGGTCATCCAGCCATGCAGCTTGATTGCCTTGTACCCGCGCCCCATCAGCCACTCGGCAAAGCGGGCATAATCCTCGGGCGTCGCAAGCCCACCCTCCATGTCGTCGCCGCACATGGTCGAGCCATAGGCGAGGATTTTCGGGCGCACGGCGCCGAGCAGCTTCCACACCGGCTGGCCGGCCTGTTTGCCCAGCAGATCCCACAGGGCAAGGTCCACCGCCGTCAGCGTCCGGTCGCTCAGCGCGCCGCCACTCAGCCGCTGCCAGTGATAAATCGCATACCACGCCCGGTCGATCAGCAGCGGATCCTCCCCGATCAGGTTGGGCCGCACAAAGCGCTCCAGCACATCCTCGCGCACATCCACGGGGCGGCACACGGCACGGCCCTCGCTGCCGTCCTCGCAGATGATCCGCAGCAGCGAGGAGGTGCCGGTGCCCTCAGGGCCGGGGTGGTTGTGCCCGTCACTGTCACGCTGGGTATAGGTGCGATGGGTAAAGGTGATTGCCTCGACGCGCTCGATTTTCATTTGAGGGTCTCCCTGAGAAATGTGGCAGCCCGGCTGATGCAGGCATTGGCGGCGGGCACGAGCCTGCCGCGATTGATGAATCCGTGGGTCACGCCCGGTTCGACGTGCCATTGTGTAGGCACTCCCGCGCTGTTGAGCGCCTGCGCCATGGCACTGTTTTCACTGAGCAACACGTCAACTTCGGCAGCGACAAGCAGCGCGGGAGGAAGGCCGCGCAGGTCGGCCTTGAGGGGCGCGATCAACTCGTCGCGCGTCTCTTTGGGGTCATACATGGCGAAGAGCTCGCGCATCCGGGCGCGGGTAAGGCCAGGGCCGTTCTCGTGGCGGCGATAGCTTTCGGTCTCAAAGTCATCGCCGAACACGCCGTAAAACAGCACCAGCCCGGCCAGCTCAGCGTCGGTTGAAAGGGCCGTGGCGAGCGCAAGGTTGGCCCCCGCCGAGGCGCCGCCAATCGCCACCTTGCCGCCCTTCGCCGCCAGCCATGCCAGCGCCGCGCGGCAATCTTCCAGCCCGGCGGGGTAGGGGTGGGCCGGGGCGAGGCGGTAGCTGATGCTGAGCACGTCCCAACCGCTCTCCAGCGCCATCCCGGCGGCAGAGGGCTCATGCAGGGCAATCGAGCCTCCGGCCCATCCGCCACCATGAATGTAAAGCAGCGTGCCCGCATCCCCGCCCCGGTAAAGCCGCGCCGCCTGCGGCTGGCCCGCGCCACCCTCATAGGTCAGGTCTTCAAAGGGCGCCTTGGCCACGCCCTCATTCCAATAGGCAGCGGCATCCTCAGGCGTTGGGAAGTCTCCCAGCGCGATCACCTCGTCTATGCCTTCCGCAAGCTTCATGCGCCGTTGCCCAGGTAGCGATGCCGCTGGCGGGTGCCGCGCAGGCTTGGGTCGGCAATGGGCACAGAGCTCAGCAGGGCCTTGGTGTAGGGATGCTGCGGATCGGTGATGATCTGCTCGGTCTCCCCGATCTCGACGATCTTGCCTTGATACATCACCGCCACCCGGTCGCAGAAATAGCGGATCACCGCCATGTCGTGGCTGATGAAGATAAAGCTGAGGCCCATCTCGGCCTGAAGGCGCAGTAGAAGGTCGAGCACCTGCGTGCGGATCGACACATCCAGCGCCGAGGTCGGCTCATCGGCGATCACCAGCTTGGGCTCCAGTGCAATCGCACGCGCCACCACGATCCGCTGCCGTTGCCCGCCCGAGAAGGCGTGGGGGTAACGTTCCATCATCTCGGGCGAAAGGCCAACCTCGGTGAGCAGCTTGGCCACCCGGTCCTCCAGCTCCTGCCCGCTGGCCACCCCGTTCACCACCAGCGGCTCGGCGATCAGCTGTTTCACGGTCATGCGCGGGTTGAGCGAAGCGAAGGGATCCTGAAAGATCATCCGGATCTGCTGGCGATAGCTCTGCATCTCCGCGCGGCCCGCCTTCACCAAGTCGGACCCGCGATAATCCACCACGCCTTCCGGGTCATAAACCCGCGCAATGCAGCGCCCCACGGTCGTTTTGCCCGAGCCGGATTCGCCAACGATGCCAAGCGCCTCCCCCTCACGGAGCGAAAAGCTCACACCGTCAACCGCCTTGGTCACATCGGTCACCCGCTGAAGGAAGCCCTCGCGCTTCTCGAACTTCAGCTTCAGGTCTTCCACTCGCAAAATCTCGGGCGCATCGGCTGCCGGGCGCACCTTGGCGGCGGCGGGCTCTTCCAGCCGTTTGACAGCGCCAAGCAGGCGTTTGGTATAAGGGTGCTGCTGGTGGGCAAAGAGCGGACCGGTGTCGCCGGTTTCCACCACATGCCCCTTCTCCATCACCACCACCTCATCGGCGATTTCGGCAACCACGCCCATGTCGTGGGTGATGAACATGATCGCCATGTCCAGCTCCACTTGCAGCTTGCGCATTAGGTCGAGGATCTCGGCCTGTGTGGTCACATCCAGCGCCGTGGTCGGCTCATCGGCGATCAGCACATCGGGGCGGCACGAGAGCGCCATTGCAATCATCGCCCGCTGACGCATCCCGCCGGAAAACTCGAAGGCGTATTGGTCCAGCGCCTTATCGGGCTTCGGAATTTCCACCTGCTCCAGCATCCCCCGGGCAATCTCGCGGGCTTCATGCTTGGTGCAGGTCCGGTGCAGGCGGATCGCCTCGATGATCTGGTTGCCGATGGTATGCACCGGGCTCAGGCTGCTCATCGGCTCCTGAAAGATCATCCCGATCTTGCCGCCGCGAATATCGCGGATCTCCTTGCCGCGCGGGTCCAGCGCGGTGGTGTCGGTTTCGCTGCCCTTCGAGGGCCTGAACAGCACGCGCCCGCCGTTGATCTGTCCGGGGCGTGGCACCATGTTCAGGATCGCCCGTGCCGTAACGGATTTGCCCGAGCCGCTCTCGCCCACGATGGCCGTCGTCTTGCCCCGGTGCAGCTCGAAGCTCACGCCGTGGAGCACATCGAACATGCCCTTCCGGGTGTTAAACCCGACGTTAAGGTTTTCGACCGATAGTATAGGTCGGCTGCTTGCTTCAGTGGCCATAAGGGTCTGCGGCATCGCGCATGCCGTCTCCAAGGAAGTTGAAGGCCAGGACTGCCACCACGACGAACCCGCCGGGGATGAACAGCCAAGGGGCCTGTGAGATGGATCGGATGTTCTGCGCCTCTTTCAGCAACACGCCCCAGCTGATGGCCGGAGGCTGAAGGCCGAGGCCAAGGAACGAGAGGCCGGTTTCGGCGAGGATCATCAGCGGGATCGCCAGCGTCAGCGAGGCGATGATGTGGCTGGTCAGCGAGGGCAGCATGTGGCGGAAGATGATCCGCCGTTCACTGGCCCCGTCGAGCCGCGCGGCGATCACGAAATCATCGTGCTTCATCGCCAGAAAGCGCCCGCGAACCACCCTGCCAAGCTCCGTCCACCCGACGAGGCTGACGATGAGGGTGATCACGAAATACTGCTGATAGATCGGCCAGCTTGGCGGCAGCGCCGCGGCCAGCGCCAGCCAGATTGGGATGGTCGGCAGACTCAGGACAAACTCGATAAGCCGTTGAATAACCGTGTCGGTCCGCCCGCCGTAGTAGCCCGAGATCCCGCCCAGCGTGATACCCAGCACAAGCGCAATCACCACGCCCACAAGGCCGATACTCATCGAAATCCGAGTGCCGTAAACCACCCGCGAGAACATATCGCGCCCCAGCCTGTCCGCCCCGAAGAGGAAAAAGTTGTCACGCGGCTTGACCGTGGCCAGCAGGTGAATATCGGTTTCCCAAAGGCCCCAGAATTTATACTCCTGCCCACGCCCGAAGAGCCGCAGGTATATCTTTTCGCCAGAGGGCGTGTAGGTCACCGCCAGAGTTTCCGGGTCGCGCTCGCGGTCCATTTCCCAGACATAGGGGCGAATGCGCCAGCCATCCTCGTCGCTGTCGATGAAGTGGATCATCTGCGGCGGGTGATAAACCGCGCGGCGGTTGCTGTCGGTCGGGTCGTTCGGTGCAACGAAGCCGGCAAAGAGCGACATCAGATACATGAAGCCGATCACCCAGAGGCCAATCATCGCCAGCCGGTGCTTTTTGAAGGCCCACCACGTGAGCTGCCACTGCGAGGCAATGGCAACCTCGTCCGGCGCATGGGCGTCGGCCACGGCAAGCGGCTCGTCGGGCTGATCTGGCAGGGCCTTGGAAGGGGTCTCAGTCATATTTCACCCGCGGGTCGAGCAGGACGAGCAGGATGTCTGAAAGCAGCATCCCGATCACCGTGAGAGAAGAGAGCATCAGCACGAAGGCCCCGGCGAGATACATATCCTGCGCCAGCAGCGCCTGAAGCATCAGCGGCCCGGCGGTCGGCAGGCTGAGCACGATGGCGGTGACAACCGCGCCGGAGACGAGGTTGGGCAGCACCCAGCCGATGGTCGAAACAAAGGGGTTAAGCGCCACGCGCACCGGGTATTTCATGATGAGCCAAAACTCCGACAGCCCCTTGGCGCGGGCGGTGTCGACGTAAGGTTTGTTCAATTCGTCCAGCAGGTTAGCCCGCATGATGCGAATGAGCGAGGCGGTGGCCGAAGTGCCGAGCACGACGACCGGCAGCCAGAGGTGCTTGGCCAGATCCCAGACCTTGGCCATGCTCCAGGGCGCGTTCTTGTACTCGTTGGAGAAGAGGCCGCCCACATCGGCGCCAAAGTGAACCACGCCGATATACATGAGGATCAGCGCCAGCAGAAAATTCGGGGTGGCAAGGCCGATGAAGCCGATGGTCGTGGCGAGATAGTCGCCGAAAGAATACTTGCGCACGGCGGAGTAGACGCCGATCGGGAAGGCTACGGCCCAGGTGAAGAGCAGGGTGGCCATCGAGAGGCAGAGGGTGAGGCCCATGCGGCCCCAAACAAGGTCAGACACCGGCTGCCGCCACTCGAAGCTCATGCCGAAGTCACCCACCATGAGGCGGCTAACCCATTTGAAGTATTGCACATAAAGCGGCTGATCGAGGCCGAAGCGTTCGCGCAGGTTCTGGATCGACGCTTGGTCCATCACCTCGTTGCTCTCGCCGAGCTTGGCAATATAGGTCGTCAGATAGTCGCCCGGTGGAGCCTGAATGAGCAGGAAGGCGACGATGGAGACACCGAAGAGAAACGGCACCATCCAGAGGATGCGTTTCAGGATGTAACGCCAGATCATGGGGTTTGCCTGTGGTTGGTCAGTTGGGCGCGGAAGGTGGGCAGATTGCCCATCCTGCGGGGGCCGTGGGTAGGGCGGGCCCGGAGGCCCGCCCTTGGTTCAGGTCAGCTCTCGGGCCAATACCAGGTTTGCGGCAGGGTCGGGCCCGGGTCGGGATACATCCACGACGAGGGCAGGCTGCGCGGCGCGTTCTTCAAGTCTTTATTCACCACGCCCACAAGGTTGGGAGCGAGCGAGATGCCGATGATTTCCATCTCGTCGGCGGCCTCCTGGTGAATCTGGCGGAAGATATCCAGCGCCTTCTCCTGATCGGCCTCCTGCTTGAAGCTGTCATAGAGCGCGAGCCGTTTCTTCATGCTCTCGGTCGGCTCTTCGCCTTCCGAACCGCCGGACAGATACCAACGGGTCCACGGGATGCCGAACCAGCTGGCCTGCGGATGCACGGCGAGCACATCACGCGGAGAGAGCGTCGGGTCTAGCCCGCCGGGCGCGCCCCAGACCATGAAGTCATGCTCGTTGGCTTCGCCGCGCGAGTAGTAGATCGACCGTTCGACAGAAGACGAGTTCAGCTCGATGCCGATCTCTTCCCACTGCTCCTTGATGATCTCGAGGCTGTCACCCCAATCGGGCTGTTCCACGCCGGTGTACTGCGCATTGAACACGATCCGGCTGCCATCGGGGAAGAGGCGGTAGCCCTCATCGTCCTTCTCGGCATAGCCCGCTGCATCAAGCAGCTCGTTGGCCCGGTCCGGGTCATACTCGGTGTGCTGACGCCCCAGTTGCTCGTTGTAGAGCACGTGGCTCGGCCTTGGCCCGATCTGGTAGGGCTCGCCTTGGCCCTGGTAGACGATGTCGATGATCTCCTCGCGGTCGATCCCGAGGCTCAGCGCCACGCGCACATCCTTGTTGCGGATCAGCTCCCGCATCTGCGGGTTCTTGTGCGTATGGTTGAAGTGGATCGCCATCGAGTTGGAGTTCGAGTTGATCATGTCGAGGATCTCGAAACCGCCCTTTTCGGCGTTCTCAGCAAAGACCGGCTTGTTCGCCGGGTTCGAGATTTTCCGGCGCTGGAAGTCGATGTTGCCAGCGATGGCCTCAAGCACGAGGGCCTCGTTATCCTGCGCCACGCCCATCTCCAGCGTGTCGATGTAGGGAAGCTGGTTGCCTTCCTCGTCGACCTGCCAGAAGTAGGGATTGCGCTCCATCACCACCTGCGTCGAGCCAGCGGAATAGCCCTCACCGGTCACCACCCACGGGTCGAGCGTGGGCCGCTCGGGGTTGGACCAGCGGTTGGGGGCCTCTACCTCGCCACACTTCAGGCGGTAAAGCGCGGGCCAGTCTTCGACCGCTTCGGTCTCGTCCACCATGGCCTGAACATTGTCGTTATAGGCGGGGTGGAACTGCTGGCAGTAGTGCTTGGCCCAAAGCACCGGCTCCTGCGCGAGCGGCGTGGCCAGCTCTGTGAGGAAGGTGCCGTAGGGCGCGGCGAACTTCAGCGTGATGGTGTGGTCATCCACCTTCTCGGCCTGCATCGGCTCGCCAGCCACCACAAAGCGGGCGGGGGCGTTGGGGTAGAACTCTTCGTTGTTCAACAGGTCGTTGACGAAAAACAGGATGTCATCGGCGGTAAAAGGCTCGCCGTCCGACCACTTCATGCCCTCGCGGAGCTTGAAGGTGAACTCGGAGCCATCCTCGTTGGTCTCCCAGCTTTCGGCCACGTTCGGCACAACGCCCGAGAAGTCGGCCTTCCAGCGGGTGAGGCCCTGTGGGCTGATGATCCGCAGGATAGAGTTGTGGTCGTTCGAGCCACCCAGCATCCGGCGAAGTTTGCCACCGTAAGAGCCGATGCTCTCGAGCCCTGTCACCACTTCGGGCTGCGCGGGCAGCCGCTCTTCCAGTGGGGGCAAATTGCCCGCCGCCACGGCCTCGGCCAATGCAGGCGCTTCACCCGCCTCGGCCATGAATGGATGCATGAATACGCCGACGGCAAGCGCGGCTACTGACGAGAATCGCCAATTTCGTGTCATGGATTTTCCTCCCTGTGCTTTCGCTCTTCCGAGTCTCAGCGTCGCAAGGTCAACATTCCGCGGCGCCACTTGTCAAACAAATTTTCAAATGTTGTAACTTGTCAGGTCGTGCTAAAGCTGCGGCGGGAGAATTGCATATGGATACTATGGCCAACGACGGCGCCGCCCGGGGCGAAACAGTGCGCGCAGGGCGGCTGGAGAGCGAGGTGTACGAGCGTTTGCTCGAACAGATTCGCAGCGGTCACTACACGCTGGGCGAAAAGCTGCCCGCCGAAAAAGACCTTTCGGCGGAGCATGGTGTGTCTCGCCCGGTGATCCGCTCAGCCCTTGCAAGATTGCGCGAAGATGGCCTGATCGTGTCGCGCCAGGGGGCCGGATCCTTTGTTAGCGGCGGCGGGCAGAGCGGGTCGGACGGATATGCGCCGCTTCAGAGCATCGACGACATCGCCTCCTACATCGAGTTTCGCAAAATGCTGGAGGTGGAGAGCGCCGGCTTGGCAGCGCTGAAGGCCGGGCCGGAAGAGGTGGTGGCCTTGGAAGCGATGCTGGTGAGCATGGAGAAAAGTGTGCGCGATAAGACGTCCACCATCGAGATGGATGCGCGATTCCATGTGCGAATCGCAGAATTGTCTGACAACCGCTTCCTACTTGATACCCTCCAGATGCTCCGCTCGCACATGTTCTTCATCGGAAAGTTCGTCCGCAGCCTCGGTGTTACGGGGTATCGGCAGGGCAAGATCTCGATGGTCAGCGAGCACCGGCGCATCTTTGACGGGATCGCGGCAGGTGATCCGGAGGCCGCGCGAAAAGCGATGGCAGAGCATATCGAGGCGTCCGAGCGGCGCGTCTTCAAGGGGGAGTGAGGCATGGCAGTTTCGGTGGAGGTGGCTGTGCCTGCGCGCGCGCAGCTGGGCGAGGGGCCGGTTTGGGATGTGAGCGACCAGGCGCTTTGGTGGGCCGATATCTCTGGCGGCAAGATCCATTGCACGCGTGAAGACGGCAGCGATGAGGTGTTCGACTTTGGCGAGCCGGTGGGCTGCATCGCACGGCGCGAGGCTGGTGGGCTGATCGTGGCGGCCAA
The DNA here is from genome assembly GCF_006351965.1 of Oceanicola sp. D3. Lineage (NCBI taxonomy): Bacteria > Pseudomonadati > Pseudomonadota > Alphaproteobacteria > Rhodobacterales > Roseobacteraceae > Oceanicola > Oceanicola sp. D3. The sequence goes on along the minus strand of NZ_CP040932.1, from coordinate 3,778,605 downwards.
GTCAGGTTTTTATCAGTTTAAGCCGGAAACCTTAACGCGCACTTTCCTCACGGACCCGGAGGCCCACATGCCGGGCAACCGCTTCAATGATGGCGGCACCGATATGCAGGGCCGGTTTTGGGCCGGGACGATGAAGGACGGTGGTGACCCCGAAGAGATCGGGCAGTTCTATCGTTTGGATCCAAACGGCTCGGTGACCCAGCATTTCGACAAGGTCTACACCACCAATGGCCTCGCTTTCAGCCCGGATGGCACCACGCTTTATTATTCTGACAGCAACGCCAAGGTGCGCACCATCTGGGCTTGCGACTATGACACCGAAACCGGAACCCCCTCTAACCGCAGGGTTTTCTTTGATACCCGCGAGGTAGCGGGGCGGCCCGATGGCGGGACGGTGGATGCCGATGGCTGCTACTGGATGGCCGGGATCAGCGGCTGGCAGTTGGTGCGGATCACGCCGCAGGGCAAGGTTGACCGGATCATCGACATGCCGGTGGAGCGCCCGACAAAGCCGATGTTTGGCGGGGCGAACCTTGATGTGCTCTATGTCACCTCGATTGGCTCTGACGCTCCGGACGCGCTGGATGGCAACCTGTTTGCCGTCACCGGCTTGGGCGTAACCGGGGTGCCGCAGGCGAGGTTTGCGGGATGAAGATCACCGGGCTTCGCAGTTTCATGAGCCGCGATGGCAACCGCCCCCGGGTGATTGTCGCCGTTGATACCGACGAGGGGATCACCGGCTGGGGCGAGTGTTACAACCACGGGCCGGATCGCGCCTTGCCGCCCTTGCTGGACTATCTCTACTTGCAGATCGAAGGCGAAGACCCGACGCGGATCGAGCGGCTGGTGCTGAAGCTGCTGCAACAAAGCCGCTTTCCGCCCGGTGCGCTGGGGCTGGCCGCGATTGCCGGGATCGACCACGCGCTTTGGGACATTTCGGCCAAGGCGCTGGGCGTGCCGGTTTACAAGCTGCTCGGCGGGCATGTGCGGGACCGGGTGCGAGTGTATCAGGGCGTTTATTCCGCGCCAGAGGCCGAGGCGGTGCGCGACCATGTGGTGGAACACTCGGAAAAATGGGGGTTTTCCGCCTTCAAGCTCTCGCCCTATCGCTGCGATATCCATGCCGAGCCGTGGCACAAGGTTGTGGCGGCGACGGAAGACTGGGTGGCCGAGCTCAGGGGACTTTGCCCGGATGCCGAGTTTGCCTTCGACGCCCATGCGCGCCTCTTCGAGCCGTACCAAGCCGTTGAGATGGGCAATGCGCTCGCCGCCTTCCGCCCGCTGTTTTACGAAGAGCCGATGCGGATGGAGAACATCGAGGCCTGGGGGGATCTGAAGCGCCAGCTGAAGGTGCCACTGGCGACCGGGGAGAGCCTTTACTCGCGATTTGAATTCAACCGTTTGCTCGCGGTGAAGGGGGCCGACATCATCCAGCCCGATATCTGCGCTGTTGGCGGGCTGCTGGAGATGCGCAAGATCGCGGCGATTGCCGAGGCGCATTATGTTAACGTGGCGCCGCACAACCCGATGGGGCCGCTGGCGACGGCGGTGAACGTGCACTTTTGCGCCGCGCAGCCCAACTTCAAAATCCTCGAGTACCGGCTGCCCGGCACCGTCGCCTACCTCAGCCGAGAGATGGGGCAGCCGGAAGACAAGGCGGCCTATGTCGCGGACCCTTACCTGCCGGTGGACGGCCATTTGGAGCTGCGGCCTGATCGGCCCGGCTGGGGGGTGGAGATCGACGAGGACTATCTGGCCTCCGACCGTTACATCCACTGGGAGCGCAAGCTGCCGGTGCGGCCTGACGGGTCTTACGGATACACCTGATGAGCTTCGAAGCGCTGGTGGGATGGACGGCGGCGGAGCCCTTGTCGAGCGGAGTTTTTCTTTGCCCTGAAGGGGATGGCCCGCATCCGGCGGTGCTATATTGCCACGCCCACGGCGGGGATTACGCGCTTGGTAAAGAAGAGGTTAACCGCGGCGCACGCTGGACCGATGGCCCGCCCGGCGCGGCGCTCTCGGCGGCGGGGTTTGCGGTGTATTGCGTCGACATGCCCGGCTTTGGCGCGCGGCAGGGCGAGGGAACCGAATCTGCGCTGGCCAAGGCGGAAGCTTGGCGGGGCGGCTCGCTGTTTGCCCGTATGCTGGCCGACCAACGCGGGGCTTTCGAGCATCTCGCCGCCGATCCGCGCGTGGACGGCACGCGCATTTACACTTGGGGCGTCTCCATGGGTGCGGCGCTGGCCATGTGGCTGGCCGCACTGGAGCGGCGCGTGGCGGGGCATGTGAACATCACCATGCTCGCCGATATTGCGCCGCTCATCGCCAGCGGCACGCATGATCGACACGGGCCTTACCTGACCGTGCCCGGCCTGCTGCGCGAGGGCGATCAGGGCGATGTGGCCGCGATGATCGCGCCGCGCCCGATGTTCGTCGCCCATGGCGAGCGGGATGGGCTGACACCAAAGGATGCCCGCGATGCTGCGCTGGCCAAGCTGCCGCGCGCGGGGCTCACGACCTTCCTCCAGCCCGAGGCGGGCCACGGAGAAACACCTGAAATGCGGGCGGCGGCTCTGGCCTTCCTCGCCCGCCACGCTCATAAAACCGACAGGGAGAGACAACCATGATGAACCGACTGCTGATTACAGGCGCCGCTGGCGGCCTTGGCTCGATTTGCCGCGACCGTCTGAAACATATGGCGAAAACCTTAAGGCTTTCTGACGTGGTCGAGATGCCACCGGCCGGCGAGAACGAAGAGGTCGTGGTGTGCGACCTTGGCGACAAGGCGGCGGTGGAAGAGCTGGTGAAGGATTGCGACGGGATCGTGCACCTTGGCGGGCGCTCGATTGAAGACACGTGGGAGGTGATCTCGAACGCCAATATCGACGGGGTCTTCAACCTCTACGAGGCCTGCCGGAAGACAGGCTGCAATCGGGTGATCTTTGCCAGTTCCAACCACGCGGTGGGCTTCCACAAGCAGACAACCCGGCTCGATGCGAACGCGCAAACCAAGCCTGATGGGCTTTATGGCGTGAGCAAGGTGTTCGGCGAGGCGATGGCGAGCATGTATTTCAACAAGTTCGGGATCGAAACCGCCAGCGTGCGGATCGGCTCGTGCTTCCCCGAGCCGAAGAACCGCCGGATGCTGGCAAGCTGGATGAGCTACGATGACTTCGTTCGGCTGATCGAATGCGTCTTCCGCGTGCCCAAGCTGGGCTGCCCGATCATTTATGGTGCATCCAACAACGCGACCGGCTGGTGGGACAATCGCGAGGTCGGTTATCTCGGCTGGGAGCCGCAGGACCGCTCGGAGGAGTATCGGGCCGTGGTGGAGCAGATGGAGGAGATGCCTGCCATCGACGCGCCGCAGGTGGTGTATCAGGGCGGGGCCTTCACGGCGGACGGGATTCACGAGGAATAGCATGGCGATATTCGGGGCGATTGCAGACGATTTCACCGGTGCGACCGATCTGGCCGGCTTGCTGGCGCGGAGCGGGGCGAAGGTTTCGCTGCGGATCGGAGTGCCGGAGGAGGGCGAGAGCGATGCGCCCTTCGAGGTGATCGCCCTGAAGATCCGCACTGAACCGGTGGCCGATGCCGTGGCCGAGGCGCTGGCGGCGCTCGAATGGCTGAAGGGCACCGGGGCGGAGCGGTTTTTCTGGAAGTATTGCAGCACCTTCGACTCGACGGAAGAAGGCAACATCGGGCCGGTGGCCGAGGCGCTGATGGCGGCGCTCGGAGCGCGGCAGACAGTTTACTGCCCGGCCTTTCCGGAAAACGGGCGCTCGGTTTTCATGGGCAACCTCTTCGTCGGGCAGCAGCCCTTGGCGGAAAGTCCGATGAAGGACCATCCGCTGACGCCCATGTGTGACAGCAACCTGATGCGCCTTCTGGCGCCGCAGGTGAAGGGTGAGGTTGGGCTGGTGGACAGGCTCACCGTGGCGCGCGGGGCGGAGGCCTTGGCGGCGGCGCTGGCAGAGGCTCCGGCGCATGTTGTGGTGGATGCGGTGGCGGATGCCGACTTGCAGGTGATTGCCCGCGCGGGCCGCGAAATGGCATTGATGACGGGTGGCTCGGCGCTGGCCATGCCGCTTCCGGCGCTCTACCGCGAGGCGGGCTTGCTGGATGATAGCGCCCGCGAGGCCACGGCGCCGCAGGTGGGACCAGGGGCGGTGGTGCTCTCGGGCAGTTGCTCGGCGATGACGCGGGCACAGGTGGCGGCCTATGGCGGACCGGCGTTCAAGCTCGACCCGCTGGTGCTGGCGGCGGAGGGCCACGGCGCGGCGTCAAACTGGCTGGCCCGGCAGGACGTGGGCAAGGCGCCGATCATCTATGCCACGGCAGAGCCTGACGCGGTGCGCCGGGCGCAGGGGGAGCTGGGCACAGCGCGGGCCGGGGAAGTGGTTGAGGCCGCGCTCGCGGCATTGGCGGTGCAGGCGCGGGGCCAAGGCGCGCGGCGGATCGTGGTGGCGGGGGGGGAAACCTCTGGCGCGGTGACGAAGGCGCTCGGCGTCACGCGGCTCGATGTGGGGCGCGAGATTGCGCCGGGGGTGCCGTGGTGCGGCTGCGTTTCCGGCGGTGAGGAGATTGCGCTGGCTCTGAAGTCGGGCAACTTCGGGGCCGAGAGCTTCTTTTCCGACGCGCTGGGAATGTTGCCATGAGCGAGACGGCGCTGAGAGAGCAGATTTGCCTGCTGGCAAAATCGCTGTTTGACCGGGGGCTGACCCATGGTTCGACCGGCAATATCTCGGCGCGGACGGAGGACGGCGGGTTGCTGGTTTCGCCCACAGGCACCAGCTTTGGCCGGCTCGACCCGGCGCGGCTGGCGCGCTTCGACGGGGCGGGGCAGCATGTGGGTGGCGACAAGCCGACCAAGGAGATGCCTTTGCATACGGCCTTTTATGACACCCGCGGCACGGCGGGGGCGGTGGTGCATTTGCATTCGTGCCATTCGGTGGCGCTGTCGATGCTCGAGGCCGATGAGGATGACTTTCTGCCGCCGCTCACGCCCTATGGTGTTATGCAGCTGGGCCGGGTGAAGCTGCTGCCGTTTTTCCTGCCGGGCGATCCGGCGATGGGCGAGGCGGTGCGGGGGCTGGCGGGCAAGCGCAGCGCGGTGATGCTGGCCAACCACGGGCCGGTTGTGGCCGGCAAGGACGTGGAGGCGGCCTGCAACGCGGTGGAAGAGCTGGAAGCAACGGCGAAGCTGGCGCTGATGACGCGGGGCATGAACGCGCGTGGGCTGGATGAGGGCCAGGTTCAGGCGCTGGTCAAAAAATTCAACCTGGAGTGGGACGCATGAAGTTTTCGGCCAATCTCGGGTTTTTGTGGAGTGAACTGCCGCTGCCAGATGCGATCCGCGCCGCGAAGGCCGCCGGGTTTGATGCGGTGGAGTGCCATTGGCCCTATACGATCCCTGCCGGAGAGGTGGCTGATGCGCTGGCCGAAACCGGGCTTGAGATGCTCGGCCTGAATGTCTCGCGCGGCGATGCCTCAATTGGCGAAATGGGCTTTTCGGCGGTGCCGGGGCGTGAGGCCGAGGCGCGGGACGCGATTGATCAGGCGCTGAGCTATTCCGAGGCGACGGGCACCGGAGCGGTGCATGTGATGGCCGGGTTCGACGGCGATCACGGCACCTTTGTTGAGGCGCTAGGCTATGCTTGCGAGGGCGCGGCGAAGCTGGGCAAGACCGTGCTGATCGAGCCGATCAACCACTACGATGCGCCGGGATATTTCCTCTCTACCACCGTGCAGGCAGAGGCGATTCTGGCCGAGGTGGGGGCTGAGAACCTGAAGATCATGTTCGATTGCTACCATGTACAACTCATGGAGGGCGACCTTAGCCACCGGCTTGAGCGGCTCTTGCCGATGATCGGGCACATCCAGATTGCTGCTGTGCCAGACAGGGGCGCTCCGGATCATGGGGAAGTGAATTTCGACCATATTTACAAGCACCTGAAGGCGCTGGGCTGGTCTGCACCACTGGGGGCGGAATACAAGCCGGGCGGGCCGACAGAGCCGACATTGGGCTGGTTAAGAGCGGCGCAAGAGGTTTGACTTAGACGGTGGTCTTGTCTGTGGCGGGCGCTTGCGCTACCAACTGGTATGATGAGTTTACCAGATCACGATAGATCCGCCGGTATCAAACCGCGCAAGCTGGCCGACGAGGTGCAGGAGCGGCTGCTTCGGCTCATTCGCGCGGAGGGCCTTGGCCCCGGCGATGCGCTGCCCTCGGAGCGCGAGCTGATGACGCGCTACGAGATTGGCCGCCCGGCGATCCGCGAGGCGATGCAGGCGTTGCAGCACCGCGGCATCATCGAAATCCGCCACGGCGGGCGCCCGCGTGTGGCAGAGCCTTCGCTTGACGGGCTGATCGGCCAGCTCGGCACCGGTGTTCAGCACCTGCTGGCCCATACCTCCTCGATGGACCACCTCAAGGAGGCCCGCGCCGCGCTGGAGGCCGAGATGGCCCGCATTGCCGCCCGCCGCCGCAACGAGGCAGACATCGGCGCGCTGGAGGCCCTGCTCGCGGCGCAGGAATTTGCCACGGAGGAGCCCGAGCGCTTCCTCGAAATCGACGGCAAGTTTCATCGTCGTATCGCCGCCATTTCTGCCAACCCGATCTTCGAGACCCTCGCCGCCGGGATCTTTGACTGGATGCGCGACTTCCACGTGGAAGGGGTGCGCAAGGTGGGGCTTGAGGCGCTGACGGTGACAGAGCACCGCGCGATCCTCGACGCGATCATCGCCGCCGATCCGGAAGCCGCTGCCCAAGCGATGCGCGACCATCTGGAGCGGGCAAACGCACTTTATCATCAGGATCACTTCCAATGAGTGAACGCATCGAAGCCGACTATCTGATCGAAACCCCGGTCGAGCCGGAAAAGGCCGCTGCCGCAATGGCGGGCGAGCAATCTTCTGGCACCTTCGTGGCTGTTCCGGGCGAGACACCGGAGCTGCGCGAGCGTTCGGCGGCGCGGGTGGAGGCGCTGGAGATTGTTGGCGAGGTAGGTGAGCCATCGCTGGGCGGCGGGCTGACAGGAGAGCGCTACACGCGGGCGAAGGTGACGCTCTCGTGGCCGCTTGCAACACTGGGGCCGGACCTGCCGAACCTTGTGGCGACGGTGGCGGGCAATCTCTTTGAGTTGCGTCAGTTCTCGGGGCTGAGGCTGTGCGACATTCGCCTGCCGCGCGCCTTTGGTGACGCCTACCCGGGGCCGAAGTTCGGGATCGCGGGCACGCGGGCGATGGCGGGGGTAGAAAACGGGCCGCTGATTGGCACCATCGTCAAGCCCTCGGTAGGGCTGACGGCGGAAGACACCGCCGCGCTGGCAGGGGATCTGGCGGCGGCGGGGATCGACTTTATCAAAGATGACGAGCTGCAGGCGGACGGGCCGAACTGCCCGTTCGACGACCGCGCCCGCGCGGTGATGGGCGTGTTGAACGAGCATGCCGAGCGCACCGGCAAGCGGGTGATGTATGCCTTCAACCTCACCGGCGAGGTGGATGATATGCGCCGCCGCCATGACCTGCTTATCGAGTTGGGCGCCAGTTGCGCGATGGTGAGCCTCAACTCGGTTGGCCTCTCCGGCTTGCTGGCGCTCACCCGCCATTCTGACCTGCCGATCCATGCTCATCGCAACGGCTGGGGTTACCTGAGCCGGGCGGAGATGCTGGGCTGGGATTATCCGGCTTGGAGCAAGCTGTGGCGGCTGGCCGGCGCGGACCACATGCATGTGAACGGGCTGCGCAACAAGTTCTCGGAAGGCGATGACAGCGTGGTGGCTTCGGCCCTATCGGTTGGCACACCGCTTTGGGAAGACAAGCCCTGCGTGGCGATGCCGGTGTTCTCCTCGGGGCAGACGGCGGTGCAGGCGGCGGAGACCTATGCGCGGGTCGGCCATGCCGATTGCATCCATGCGGCGGGCGGCGGGATCATGGCGCATCCGGGCGGCCCGGCGGAAGGGGTGGCCTCGCTGCGGCAAGCCTGGGAGGCGGCTGTTGCTGGCGTTCCGGCGGCGGAGTATGCGGCCACGCGGCCCGCGTTGGCGGGCGCGTTGGAGGCCTTCGGGTGAGCCTGCCGGGGGGCATTTTGATCGGCTGGGTGGGGGATGACTTCACCGGCTCGGCGGCCAGCATGGAGGTGCTGGAGTTTGCCGGGGTGCCCTCAGTGCTGTTTTTGGACGTGCCGAGTGAGGCGCAATTGGCGCGGTTTCCCGGCGTGCGGGCGGTGGGCGTGGCAACCACGGCGCGCTCGCATTCGCCTGCGTGGATGGAGCGGGAGTTGCCGGGGGTGTTCCGGTTTTTGACCGAAACGGGCGCGCGGGTGGTGCATTACAAGACCTGCTCCACGCTGGATTCCGCCCCCGAGGTGGGCTCGATCGGCAAGGCGATTGATTTGGGCGCAGAGGTGGTGCGGGGGCCGTTCATCCCTTGCCTTTTGGCCGCGCCGAAGATGCGGCGGTATCAGGCGTTCGGTCACTTGTTCGCAAGCGGGCCGGGGGGCGTTTTTCGGCTGGACCGGCACCCGGTGATGGCGCGCCATCCGGTGACGCCGATGGATGAGAGCGATGTGGCGGAGCATCTGGGCAAGCAGACGGCGAAGAGCTTTGGCTTGGTTTCGCTGGAGGATCTGGAGGCCACGCCGGAGGCTGAGGTGTGGTCGTTCGATGCGATGACGGATGCGCATATGGGCGTGGTCGGGCGGCGGATGTGGGATGCCTCGCCAGCGCTCGCCGTGGGCTCGCAGGGGGTGGAATACGCGCTGGTGGAGCACTGGCGCGCGCAGGGGTGGATTGGCGCAGAAGACCGGGTTGAGAGCGCGGGACCGGTGGAGCGGATGCTGGCGGTGTCGGGCTCGGTTTCGCCCGTCACGGCGGCGCAGATCGCCTGGGCTGAGGCGCATGGATTTGAGGGGATCGAGCTGGATGCGGCGGCGGCTGTACGGGGCGAGGAAGCCGGCGTTTACGAGGCGGCGATTGCGGCGCTCAACGCGGGGCGCGACCCGTTGATCTACACGGCGAAGGGGCCGGATGACCCGGCGGTGGCGCGGCTGCGGGCGGCTGTGCCTGCTGGCGGGATGGAAGAGGCCAATGCGCGGATCGGGGCGGCTTTGGGTAAGGTTCTGGCGCGCCTGTTGCGGCAGACCGGGCTGAAGCGTGCGGTGATTTCGGGCGGCGATACAAGCGGCCATGCGAGCCGGGAGTTGGGGCTGTTTGCCTTTACTGCACTGGCCCCGACGATCCCCGGTGCTGCGCTGCTGCAGGCGCATTCGGAGGATGAGGATTTGGCCGGGCTGCAACTGGCGCTGAAGGGCGGGCAGATGGGCTCGGACGATTATTTTGGATGGATCAAACGCGGCGGTGGTGCCGCAGGAGGAGAATGAAATGACGAAGGTTGCTTTGCTCGGTGCGGGCGGAAAGATGGGTGTGCGGCTGGCGCAGAACCTGAAGCCGACACGGTTTGAGATTGACCATATCGAGGTGTCCGAGGCGGGCCGCAAGCGGCTGCTTGACGAGGTAGGCGTTGAGGCGGTGACCGATGGGGACAACGCGATTTCTGATGCCGATGTGGTGCTGATGGCGGTGCCGGACCGGCTCATCGGCAAGATCGCGCATGGGTTTGTCGACAAGCTGAAGCCCGGTGCGGCGGTGATCGTGCTGGATGCGGCGGCGCCCTATGCGGGCGAGATGCCGGAGCGGGAGGATGTGACCTATTTCTGCAGCCATCCGTGCCACCCGCATATCCTTGAAGTGCAGGCGACGGAGGCGGCGCAGAAGGACTACTTCGGCGGGATCGACGCGCCGCAGGGGATTGTTTGCGCGCTGATTCAGGGGCCGGAGGAGCATTATGAGCTGTGCGAGGAGATCGCCAAGATCATCTATGCGCCGGTTGCGCGGTGCCATCGTTGCACGCTGGAAAACATCGCGGTGCTGGAGCCTGCGCTGAGCGAAACCGTGGCGGCGACGATGTGCATGGCGCTGCGGGAGGCCACCGACAAGGCGGTGTCCATGGGGGTGCCGGAGGCGGCGGCGCATGACTTTGTGTTGGGGCACTTGAAGATCGAGCTGGCGATTGCCTTTGGGATTTTTCCGGAAGGGAAGTTTAGCGACGGCGCTCTGATGGCGATTGATCAGGCCAAGAGCGTGATTTTCAAGGAGGACTGGGTGGAGCAGGTCTTTTCACTGGAGGCAGTGAAGAAGTCTGTTCAGGACATCTGCGCGGGGTGATCCGAGGTTGACTCTCCGGCGGGGCGCTGCGAGGAAATGGTATACCATTTATGCGCCGCCGGGGAGGAAAAGGCTATGAGCAAGGTGATCGCAATCGGGAATTACAGCGAGTCTGATCTGGCCCGAATGAAAGAGACGTTCGACCCGGTTTTCGTGGCCGAAACGACCGACCTTGGCAGCCTCGATGAGGCCACCCGGGCCGGGATCGTGGCGGCCGGGTTCAAGGGGCACAAGCCGTTTGGGCCCGAGGCGATGGACCTGCTGCCGAACCTCGGTGTCATCGCCAACTTCGGAGTTGGTTACGACAGTATTAACGTAGCGGCCGCTTCGGAGCGCGATATCCGTGTGACCAACACGCCCGATGTGCTCAACGATGACGTGGCAGACCTTGCCGTGGCGATGCTGTTGATGTGCGGGCGCGAGATGGAGCATGCGAGCAAGTGGGCGCGCTCCGGATCATGGGCCGCAAAGGGTGAATATCGGCTGAACCGCAAGGTCAGCGGTGGCACGGCGGGCATTTTGGGCCTTGGGCGGATCGGGCGCGATATTGCCGACCGGCTGGCGGCTTTCAAGATGGATCTGCACTACTGGAGCCGCTCCGAAAAGGAGACGCCCGGCTGGACCTATCACGACAGCCCGACCGCGCTTGCGGCGGCGGTGGACTACCTCATCGTGGCGACGGTGGGCGGCAAGGCGACGGAAAATATCGTTTCGGCAGAGGTGCTTGAGGCCCTCGGGCCGCGGGGCATCCTTATCAACATCTCGCGCGGGTCGACGGTGGATGAGGAGGCGCTTTTTGCGGCTCTGGAATCTGGCGGGATCTATGGGGCGGGGCTGGATGTGTTTGTGAACGAGCCGAAGATCGACCCCCGGTTTTATGACTTCCCGAACGTGGTGATCCAGCCGCACCAGGGCTCCGGCACGGTGGAAACACGGGCGGCGATGGCGCAGCTTCAGCGCGACAATATCAGCGCTTTTCTGGCCGGAAACGACCTGCTGACGCCGGTGAACTGACCGGAAAACGGGCTTTGCAAAAATGCCGGTGCGGCGCCGAGGGAGGCGCCGTTAACCCGGCAATTGCATGGGCAACATCCTATGCACATCCTATGCACAACCCATACCTATGAGATGGCGCAAAGCCCGGTGCGTTAACGCGGCGGGCGCTGTGCCTGCCTCCGCCCCCGCCTCATCCGATCAAAGAGCGGTGGCCAGCCGTGTGCCCTGATTGATGGCGCGCTTGGCATCAAGCTCGGCGGCCACGTCGGCCCCGCCGATGACATGGATGGGTTTGCCCGATGCTTCGAGCTCCTCCAGCAGATCACGGCGGCTCACCTGCCCGGCGCAAAGCACGATGGTATCGGCCTCGATCAGCTTGTGTTCGCCGTTCTGGGTGACGTGGAGGCCTTCGGGGGTGATCTGCTCGTAGCTGATGCCGCCGAGCATCTTCACCTTGGCCATTTTCAGCGCGGCGCGGTGAATCCAGCCGGTGGTTTTGCCCAGCCGCTTGCCGGGGCGTTCGTCTTTGCGTTGGAGCAGGGTGATTTCACGCGCCGGGGCGAGGGGCTGGGGGCCTTCGGGGGCGAGGCCGCCGCGGTGGGTGGCCGGGTCTGCCACGCCCCACATTTCCATCCATTCCGGTAGGTGCTCGGTGGGGCTGTCGCCGGGGTGGGCGAGATAGTCGGCCACGTCGAAGCCGATGCCGCCGGCGCCGATGATCGCGACGCGCTTGCCCACGGGGGCCTTGCCGCGCAGCACGTCGATGTAGGAGAGCACATTGGGGCCGTCTTGCCCGGGGATCTGCGGATCGCGGGGGGAGACACCGGTGGCGATGATGACCTCGTCGAAGGGGGCGAGGGCCTCTGGCGTGGCCTCGGTGTTGAGGTGCAGGGTGATGCCCGAGCGCTCGACCATGGTTTGATACCAGTCGACCAGCCCGTGAAACTCTTCCTTGCCGGGGATCACGCGGGCCATGTTGAGCTGGCCGCCGATCTGGTTTGCGGCGTCAAACAGGGTGACCTTGTGGCCGCGTTCGTCTGCCGTGAGGGCGGCGGCGAGGCCGGCGGGGCCTGCGCCGACCACGGCGATGCTCTTGGGCGTGTCGGTGGGGGTGATCTGAAGCTCGGTCTCGTGGCAGGCGCGCGGGTTGACGAGGCAGGTGGTCATCTTGCCCGAAAAGGTGTGATCGAGGCAGGCCTGATTGCAGGCGATACAGGGGGCGATGGTATCGGCCTCGCCTGCGGCGGCCTTCTGCACGAAGTCAGCGTCTGCAAGGAAGGGGCGGGCCATGGAGACCATATCGGCGCAGCCCTCGGCCAGCACCGCCTCGCCAACTTCAGGCGTGTTGATGCGGTTGGAGGTGATGACCGGGATGCCCACGTGGCCCATCAGCTTTTGCGTGACCCATGCGAAGGCGCGGCGGGGGACGGAGGTTGCGATGGTGGGGATGCGGGCCTCGTGCCAGCCGATGCCGGTGTTGAAGATCGAAGCGCCGGCCTTCTCGATTTCCTGCGCGAGCTGGATGACCTCTTCGGTGGTGGAGCCATTGGGCACGAGGTCGATCATTGAGAGGCGGTAGATGACGATGAAGTCGGGGCCGACGGCCTCGCGGACGCGTTTGACGACCTCGATGGGCAGGCGAATGCGGTTTTCGTAGGAGCCGCCCCATCGATCTTCGCGCTTGTTGGTGTGCTTCACGATGAACTGGTTGAGGAAATAGCCCTCGGAGCCCATCACCTCGACGCCATCATAGCCTGCCTCGCGGGCGCGGGCGGCGGCGGTGGCGATATCGGCGATCTGCTTTTCGATGCCCTCTTCATCCAGCTCTTTGGGGGGGAAGGGGGAGATGGGGGATTTGATCGGGGAGGGGGCGACGCAATCGGGGCCGTAGGCGTAGCGCCCGGCGTGGAGTATCTGCATGGCGATGCGCCCACCGTTGGCGTGCACCGCATCGGTGACGGAGCGGTGGTTGGCGATGTCTTGGGGTGTGTAGAGGCCCGCCGCGCCGGGAAACACCCCGCCCTCGCGGTTGGGGGCCATGCCACCGGTAACGATCAACCCGGCGGAGGCGCGGGCGGCGTAGAAGGCGGCGACGCGGGCCCAATCGCCGGTTTCTTCCAGCCCGGTGTGCATGGAGCCCATCAGCACGCGGTTGGGCAGGGTCACGTGGCCAAGCTCCAGCGGCTTGAGCAGGTGGGGGTAGCTAGTCATCTTTGGCGTCCTCCTGCGCCGGAGAGTGCCGTGGCGGAATGGGGATGTCACGTGCCGACGCTGCGTTACCGGTGCGATCATTGCGGGGCCGCCTTGGCCAAGTTGACAGCCAGGGGCTGTGCGATGACTTTGGGTAATTATTGAACCCGAAGTCATTCAGCGCCCTGCGGCGCGAAACCACCAGTGAGGCAGACCCTTGGCTGAAAGTGCGATCATTTTTTACCTGCACGGGCATGATGTGCCCGGGGCCGGTGTAACCTTCTCTATCGACAAAGACCCGCCGGCTGGCTGGAGCGTGCTGCATTGGACGATTGAGAAGAGCATGACGGCCAAGGAGCTGGCCGAGAAGATCGTCGCGCATTGTACCAAGGAAGGCGCGAAGATTGGCGGGATTGTCATCAACTCCCACGGGGCTCCGGCGGAGATCAAGCTGGGCAAGAAGATCTCGTTCAGCACGGTGGATGACCTCGCGCCATTGAAGGGCAACTTTGCCAAGCGGCACAACGGGATAGATGCGCATTGCTGCAACGTGGCGGCGGCCGGGATAAAACTTGACGTGCGCGAGGTGGAGAGCACTTACGGCACAACGGCGGCGTTGGGGTATTCGCTGTTCAACGACACGGGGATCGAGAAGAAGGGGGTTGGCCACCAGTTCATGGTCAAGATGGCGAAGGCGACCGGGGTGCATGTAAATGCGCCCTATCAAATTCAGATGGCGGCGATCGAGGTGGGGGGCTTCGTGGTCAAACGCCCGACGGGGCATTTTGCCGGAAGATGGGTGCGGGCGTGGCCTGACGGGGTGAGCAAGTCATTCAGCGAGCACATCAAGCCGCGGTAAGTGAGCGCGCGCGTTAGCGGCCAAGCACTTCGAGGCAGTGGCGGCGGAAGGCCTTTTTCAGCATGTCGAGCTCGGCGCGCAGCAGGTCGACCTCGGCGCGGATGTCATCTTCCAGCGGCTGGCCGGTGACGATGGTGAAATGCTCAAGGGTGGCGCCGGTGCGGGCATCGCGGATGGTGAAGGTTTGCACCCCTTCAGAGAGCAGCTCGGCGGGGATGGGCACGCGGAGTTGCCAGAGGTTCTGCATTTCGCCATCGGCCTTCAGCTCCACACCGGGCAGCGCTGTATCGAGGTGCAGCACCTCGATTTGCGGCTGAACGGTGCCGGTGGCCTCGGCCATCAGCATCCCTTCCCACACGCCAGCGTGGATGCGGGTTTTGGTCAGGGTGAGCTGGCTGCTTGTGGCTGTATCGGGCATCGGCCTGCGTCCTCGTCAGATTTCGGCACGTGGTCTGCGCGTGAGCGTGACATCGCGCAGCATGATCTGGTTCATCTGCGGGCCTTCGAAGATCAGGTCGATCCAGGCTTTCTCTACCCGCTTTTCGTTGAGATCCGAATAGGCAAGGTCGAACTCGGCCACCTGCGGGCCATCGGTGCCCATTGGCAGCTCGCGCACCACCTGCTCGGTGTTGGGGCCGTGCTTGATGTTGAGGCGGGCGAAGATTTCTAGCGGTTTCTCGGCCTCAACCTGCACGTCCAGCGACATGATGTGCTTGCGCTTCAGCCCGTCGACCGCGCCGTGCGGCAGCTCGATGACGAGGCTGAGGAAGGAGCCGTCGAAGCGGAACACATCCATCCGCAGGCCGAAGGGGGCGAGGTCTTCGCCCGAGGTGTTGCGGATTTGGCGGAGGGTCAGCTCGCTGACGGCGCAATCGTGGTGCAGCGTGGTTTCGCCGCCGAGCATGGTGCGGGTTTCGGCCGCCGCGACGCCGGGGGGCGAGATGGGGCCGCGCCAGATTTCGGGGCGCCATGCCCATTCGGTGCCCAGCGGCTTGCGGATTGCGTTGCTGTCGATCAGCGGCAGGGTGAGCCGGCTCTCGGCCTCGTGCATCACCCGATCAAGCTGGCGGCGGAGTTGCCGGGCTCGGGTGCGCAGCCCGCGCAGATGCGCCAGATCGACGGAGGCCGCGGCATCGGCAGCACGCCCCCACCGGCGCAGGGCGCGGCGGTGTGCGACACGGTCGATCAGGCTGTCCATCGGTTTGGCCATGCTCTCGGGCGCCTTGCTTGCTCGTTGTGCCGTGCGGCGGTTCGTCCGGGGCGTGCGAATACTCTACGCCGGTATGATACTGACGGGAAAGTGTTTCAATACTGCAAATCCCGGCTGCGGCGCGGATGTCGCACCCTTGCCTGCGCAGGCGGCGCTCAACCTGCGGTTTCGGCGCGAATTCGCGCAACGAACTCCTGCAACAAGCCGAGGCCTGCCTGTTTGCCGACCGGGTCGTCCTTCAGCGAGTGCAGCACCACCGAAACCAGACGCCCGTTGACCGTGAAGAACCCGCGCCAGCGCGCGGTGCCAAGCTCTGGGCTGGGCGGGGCGGCGCTGTCGACGAGGGCGACCATGAAGAGGCCGGGGCGCTCGACGGTTTCGGTGATGACCACGCTGGAAGCCTCGCCTGCGTAAGACAGCGCGGCGCGGCCCGAAGCGGAGCGGAAATAGGCGGCGAGCTGGCCCGGGTTCACCGGATCCGCGCCGGAGCCGCGTTTGCCGATGGTTGCCGTCAGCAGCCCCATCCGCCCCGGCGCGGGGTGCTCGGGTGATTGGCTGATGGCCGAGCAGGCCGCAAGCAGCACGAAGCCGCCTTTGCGCGCCCTTGTATCAACGCAATAGCCCTCGGGCGCGGCCACCGTGACGCCCGTCACCGTGAGGCGGGTGGGCGGCTTGGGCGGGATCGAGCTGGCCGGAGCCGCGCCGCCCGCCCCCGCCGCACCGGCTGTATCGGCCGATCCGGCGAGAAAGCCGGGCAGTTCGGTGCCTTCGCATCCGGCAAGGGTTGCCAGCGCGATGAGCGCCGCAAAGAGCCGCCCAAGCCGCATGTTACTGGTCCATGTAGACGTGGGTTTCGACCTTCGCGCCCGGATGGGTCACCGCGCCATATTTGGCCGAGCCGACGAGTTGGGCGTATTTCCAGAGCGAGCCGGAGGCATAGTCGGTTTTGCGGGGGCCGGGCCATGCGGCCTTGCGCTCGGCCAGCACCTCGTCGGAGAGGTCGACCGAAAGCTCGCCGTTGACCGCGTCGATGGTGATGACATCGCCGTTCTGCAGAAGCGCGATCGGCCCGCCGTGGGCGGACTCGGGGCCAACGTGGCCGACGCAGAAGCCGCGCGTTGCACCGGAGAAGCGGCCATCGGTGATGAGCGCGACCTTCTTGCCCATGCCCTGCCCGGAAAGTGCGGCGGTGGTGGCCAGCATTTCGCGCATGCCGGGGCCGCCTGCGGGGCCTTCGTTGCGGATGACGATGACTTCGCCCTCTTCATAGGCGCGGGCCTTCACGGCGGCGAAGGCCTCTTCCTCGTTCTCGAACACGCGGGCCGGGCCGACGAAACGCTGGTGCTGCGAGGGGATGCCCGCGACCTTCACGATGGCGCCATCGGGGGCGAGGTTGCCCTTGAGGCCAACAACGCCGCCGGTCTTGGTCAGCGGGGTTTCGATGGGGTAGATCACCTTGCCGTCGGCCTCGCGGGAGATCTGGTCAAGCTCTTCACCGATGGAGTTGCCGGTGGCTGTCATGCAGTCTTCATGGATGAGGCCCGCCTTGCGCAGCTCTTTCATCACCACCGGGATGCCGCCCGCGTCATAGAGATCCTTGGCGACATATTGGCCGCCGGGCTTGAGATCGACGAAGTAGGGGGTGTCTTTGAAGATGTCGCAGACGTCTTCGAGGAAAAAGTCGATGCCGGCCTCGTGGGCGATGGCCGGGAGGTGCAGGCCAGCGTTGGTGGAGCCGCCGGTGCAGGCGACGACGCGGGCGGCGTTTTCGAGGCTTTCGCGGGTTACGACATCACGGGCGCGGATGTTCTTTTCGATCAGGTTCATCACCGCGCGGCCGGAGGCCTCGGAATACTGATCGCGGCTTTCGTAGGGCGCGGGCATGCCCGAGCTGTTCATCAGCGCGAGGCCGATGGCCTCCGACACACAGGCCATGGTGTTGGCGGTGAACTGGCCGCCGCAAGCGCCGGCGGAGGGGCAGGCCACGCGCTCGAGCATATCCAGCGCGGCGTCGGACATTTCGTGGTTCTGGTGGCGGCCCACGGCCTCGAACATATCCTGCACCGTCAGGTCACGGGTGCGGAAATCTTCGGGGATCTCGTTGTTTTGGGGCGCTTTGCCCGGAAGGATCGAGCCGCCGTAGATGAAGACGGAGGGCGTGTTGAGGCGGACCATCGCCATCATCATGCCGGGCAGGGATTTGTCGCAGCCCGCGAGGCCAACGATGGCATCGTAGCAGTGGCCACGCATGGTGAGCTCTACGGTATCGGCGATGGCCTCACGGGACGCCAGCGAGGCGCGCATGCCCTCGTGGCCCATGGCGATGCCATCCGTCACGGTGATGGTGGTGAACTCGCGCGGCGTGCCTGCTGCGGCCTTCACCCCGAGCTTCACGGCCTGGGCCTGACGGTTGAGCGAGATGTTGCAGGGCGCGGCCTCGTTCCAGCAGGTGGCGACGCCGACGAGGGGGCGGTGAATTTCATCCTCGGAGAGGCCCATGGCGTAGAGGTAGGAGCGGTGCGGCGCGCGCTCCGGCCCTTCGGTCACGTGGCGGCTGGGCAATTTGGATTTGTCGGCCTGGCGTTTCAGCATGGTTTCTCTCCCGTTCTCAGTCGCCTGTCGGAATAAGCCCGGCGCGACGGAGGGGCAAGCCGGATTGCGCCCCCTGCCGCGCTCGCCTATCTCACAGGGATGGGGTGCAACCATGGCATATAAACGGCTGAGCGAGTTTGCGGCACCGGCCCAAGCCACCCCCGACCTTTGGCGGATCGGGGCAGTGCTGGGGCTGATGTTTGTTACCGTGATGGTGTTGCAGCAGCTGGTTTTCATCGTCGTCGCGGGCTTTGGCGGCCCGAATGCGGTGGAGGCGATCTTTCAGTCCGACGGCACATCGGCGGGGCGCACGCTGGCGGCGCTGTTCTCGCATGGGCTGTTTGCGCTGGGGCTGGTGGTGGCGCTGCGGGCGATGCATTGGCGTGGATTTCTCAGCCTGTTCGGGCCGGGGGCCCATGCGGCGGGAGATTTCTTTCGGGTGCTTTATTGGCTTGTGCCGCTCTACATCGGCGCGATTGCGATTTTGCCGACCGATTATGACGTGGTGCCCAATGCGCTGATGCCGACGAACCGCTGGTTGCTTTATCTGCCGTTGGGGCTGGCTGCCGTGGCGGTGCAGGCGGGCACGGAGGAGGTGTTCTTTCGTGGCTATCTCACCCAGCAGATTGCGGCAGGCACGCGGGAGGGCAGCTGGGCGTGGATGGCGGTGCCCGCGATCCTGTTTGCCTTGCTGCACTGGACGGCAAGCTCGGGCGACAATGCCATCTGGTTTTGCCTCTGGGCGCTTTGCTTTGGCCTTGTCGCCGCCGATCTCACGGCGCGGGCGGGAAACCTTGGCCCGGCGCTGGCGTTGCACATCGTGAACAACGCGGTGGCCCTGTTGGGCGTGTCGTTGCCCGGACCGGCGGCCGGGCTGGCGCTCTATCACACGCCGTTTGCAGCTGATGCAGGTGTTATTCCGGGGCTGATGCCGGTGGAATTTGCGCTGCTGCTTGTTGCATGGCTGGCGGCGCGGGTGGCGATCCGGGCGTGAGGCGGATATTGGCGGAAGATAGCGTCGGGGCAGGCCCCGACCGGCGGGAGAGCGCAAGATGAGACATCCGGAATTTGCGGCGATGCTGGTGCCCGCACGGGTTTATCCGCAGATATGGCGGCTGCTTCTGGGCGTGCTGCTGATCGTCTTCATCTACATCTCATGGACGCTCATCGTGCTGGGCGGCGCGGTGGGCGTGGTGGCGGCAGAGCAGGGCCTTTGGGGCGTGATGCCGTTTTTCCAAGAGCTTCAGGCGGGCCGTTACCCCGGATCGGTGGCCCTGCTGCTGCTGACCTTCGGCGGCATGGCACTGGGCCCGGTGCTGGCGGCGGCGGCGCTGCACTTCCGGGGGCCGAACACGATCTTCGGGCCGTGGGGAGACTGGTGGCGCGGGTTTGTCACCGCCTTTGGGGTGGTCGCCCTCGTCTTTGGCGGGCTGATGGTGGCCAGTGCTGCGATCTGGCCGCCGGTGGCGAACCTCGAGATGGGCCGCTGGCTGATATGGATGCCGCTTGCGCTGCCGCTGCTGTTTTTGCAGATCGCGGCGGAGGAGATCCTGTTTCGTGGCTATCTCATGCAACAGCTCGCCGCCCGCTTTGCGGCGCGCTGGATCTGGTTTACCCTGCCTGCGCTGGCCTTTGGCCTGCTGCACTGGGATCCGGAAGCGGGCCGCAACTTGCCGTTGGTGCTGCTCTCGGCCTTCGCCTTCGGCCTCGTCGCCGCTGATTTGACCGAGCGCACCGGCTCGCTGGGCGCGGCGATGGGCTTTCACTTTGCCAACAATCTGCTCGCGCTCTTCATCGTGAGCATCGAGGGCACCATCACTGGCCTCGCGCTTTACGTAACGCCGTGGGGCCTTGCGGAGGAGGGCATCGTTTCGCTCGGGCTGGTGGTTTCGATCGTGCTTTTGTTTGGCAACTGGTGGATCATCAAGGGCTTGCTCGACCGCTGAGGCTTGCGCGGATTCGGGCCGCGATGTAGAATGAGCCATAAAGGTGAGAAGACCTAAACTTTGCCGTGGGAGCGCGGCTCGCCGCCTTCCGGAGCGCCCGGCCAGCCCGTTCTGTGCCGGGCTTTTTCTCGGCCAGAAGGAGCCATGGCCATGCGCAGCCCGCCACGGCTCATCACGCTGATCCTGCTCACCGGCCTTTCGACCGTATCGCTGAACATGTTTGTCCCCGCGCTGCCCGCCATCGCGGCGGAGCTGGGCACGAGCTATGCCACGGTGAACCTTGCGATTGCGGGCTATCTGGCGGTGACGGCGGTTGCGCAGGTGGTGATGGAGCCGCTGGCCGACAGGCTGGGGCGCAGGCCGGTGATGCTGGGCGCACTGGCGCTTTATGTGCTGGCCTCGGCGGGGGTTGCGCTTTCGGGCAGCGCGGCGGGCTTTCTGGGCTGGCGGATGCCGATGGCGGCGATCACGGCGGGCTGGGTGGTGACCCTCGCCGTGGTACGCGACACGGCTGCGCCGGGCAAGGCGGCGGGGATCATGGGCACAATCTCGGGCGCAATGGCGCTGGCCCCGCTGCTCGGCCGCTCTTGGGCGGCGCGGTGGCGCAGGTGCTGGGCTGGCGGGCGATCTTTGGGCTCTATGCGCTGGCTGGCGCCGCGATGCTGGCCTTCTGCTGGCGCGACTTCGGAGAAACCCGGCAAAACACCCCGCGCGAGCCCTTCGTGGCCAGCGCGAAGCGGCTCTTGAGCAACGGCAGCTTTTGGGCTTTCGCCGCCTGCACAGCGCTCTCCACGGGTGGATTTTACGGCTACATCGCCGGGTTCCCCGCCGTGTCGGCGGCGCGGTTCGGGCTGGGAGAGGCGGCCACCGGCGCGGCGCTCGGGGCGATCACCGGGGGCTTCATGTGCGGTGCGTTCCTGTCGTCCCGGCTGGCGGAACGGGTGGGGCTGACGCGGATGATGCTGGCCGGGCGGCTCTGCGCGGTGACAGGGCTTGCGGGCGGGCTGCTTTGGGCGCTGCTCATCGGGCCATTGAGTGCGCCGGGCATGGTGGCCTCGGTGATGTTCATCGGGCTTGGCAACGGGCTGACGATGCCGTCCTCAAACGCCGGTGCCATCGCTGCGGTGGAAGGGCTGGCAGGCTCGGCCTCGGGCCTTCTGGGGGCCCTCACGGTGGCTGCGGGCGCTGTGATGACGGCGGCGATTGGCATGGTTGTGGCGCGTCACCCCGATCCTGCGGTGCTGCTCGCCGCCTTGCTTGCGCTCGCGCTTGGAGCGCTCGGCGCTGCTGTGGTGGCTCATCGGCGGGGTTGATTGCAATTCCCCCGCGCTCGGCCTATCTCACGAAGCAGCAGCAGGCAGCCTCGGAAAGGTGCGATGAACTGGATTTCCAACTACGTTCGCCCGAAGATCAACTCGCTCTTCTCGCGCCGTGAGGTGCCCGAGAACCTGTGGAAGAAGTGCCCGGAGTGCGGCACGATGCTGTTCCACCGGGAACTGAGCGACAATCTGAACGTCTGCACAAGCTGCGACCATCACATGCAGCTCACCCCGCGCGAGCGGTTCACGGCACTGTTCGACGGCGGGATCTTCACCGAGGTGAACGTGCCCGAGCCGGTGGCCGACCCGCTGCAGTTTCGCGACCAGAAGCGCTATCCGGACCGGCTGAAGGCGGCCCAGCGGGCGACGGGCGAGCATGAGGCGATGCTGGTGGCCGAGGGCGAGATGGGGCGCACGCCGGTTGTGGCGGCGGCGCAGGATTTCAGCTTCATCGGTGGCTCGATGAGCATGTATGTGGGCAATGCCTTTATCGCGGGGGCAGAGCGCGCGGTGAAGATGAAGCGGCCCTATATCGTATTTTCCGCCGCTGGCGGTGCCCGGATGCAGGAGGGCATTCTGGCGCTGATGCAGATGCCGCGCACCACCGTGGCGATCCAGATGCTCAAAGAGGCCGGGCTGCCCTACATCGTGGTGCTGACGCACCCGACGACGGGCGGGGTGACGGCCTCTTACGCGATGCTGGGCGATATCCACATTGCCGAGCCGAATGCGCTGATCGGCTTTGCTGGCACGCGGGTGATTGAGCAGACCATTCGTGAGCAGCTGCCGGAGGGCTTTCAACGGGCCGAGTACCTGCTGGATCACGGGATGCTCGACCGGGTGACCCATCGCAAGAAGATGAAGGAAGAGCTGGTGTCGCTCTGTCGGATGCTGATGGGGATGGAGCCGCCGGTGGTGGGCGATCTGCCTGCACCGCCGCCCGAGCCTGAGCTGCCCGCACCGGAGCAGCCCGAGCCCTCGCAGGCTGCGGCGGGCGATGAGGCTGCGCCGATGGAAGAGCAGAAGAAGTGACAAGCGCGGCCCTGCTGGAGCGGCTGATGCGGCTCCACCCGGCGGAGATTGACCTGACATTGGGCCGGATGCACCGGCTTCTCGCGGCCCTCGGCAACCCCGAGCGGCAGTTGCCGCCCGTGGTGCATATCGCGGGCACCAACGGCAAGGGCTCGGTGCAGGCGATGCTGCGGGCCGGGCTGGAGGGCGCTGGGCAGAGGGTGCATGCCTATACCTCGCCGCATCTGGTGCGGTTTCACGAGCGGATCGTGCTGGCGGGGCAGGAGATTTCTGAAGGCGCGCTATGTGGCGTGCTGGAAGAGGTGATCGAGGCCAACGCGGGCGAAGAGATCACCTTTTTCGAGGCGACGACGGCGGCGGCCTTTGTTGCCATGGCACGGGAGCCTGCCGATTGGTGCCTGCTGGAGGTGGGCCTTGGCGGGCGGCTGGATGCGACCAATGTGATCGACAGCCCGGCGCTTTGCGTCGTTACCCCGGTGGCATTGGATCATCAGGAATATCTGGGCGAGACGCTGGGTGAGATCGCGGGCGAGAAGGCCGGGATATTGAAGCGCGGCGTGCGGGCCGTGGTGGCGCGACAGGCCGAAGAGGCGGAAGAGGCCATTGAGCGGGCGGCTGCACGGGTCGGCGCACCATTGTTGGTTGAGGGCCAGCACTGGCACGGCGCGGCGGAGCGCGGGCGGCTGGTGGTGCAGGACGAGACGGGCCTTTTGGACCTGCCGCTGCCGGTGCTGCGTGGGCCGCATCAGGTGGCCAATGCGGGCGTTGTCGTGGTGGCGCTGCGGGCGCTGGGCAAGGGCGAAGAGGCGCTGGAAGCGGCGATGAGCCGGGCCGAGTGGCCCGCCCGGATGCAGCGGTTGGAGCCGCGCGAGGGGCTGGAGCTGTGGCTCGATGGTGGCCACAACCCCGCCGCCGCGCAGGTGCTCGCTGCCGGGCTGGCGGACCTGCCTGCCCGGGAGACGGTGCTGGTGGTGGGGATGCTGGCCAACCGACCGGTTGAGGCGTTTCTCGCGCCATTGGCCGAGGTGGCGGGCCGGGTGGTGGCCGTGCCGATCCCCGGAGAGGAAAAGGCCCACCCGCCCGAGGCGGTGGCGCAGGCGGCGACAGCTTTGGGGTTGCAGGCCGAGATCGCCCCCGATCTGGCGGGGGCTCTTGCGCGAATTGCAGCCACCTCTCCCGAGGCGCGGGTGGTGATTTGCGGCTCGCTCTACCTTGCGGGTGCGGTGCTTGGCGGGCGGGCCTGATCCCTGCAATCGGCCCGCGTGGCTGCCATGGCGGGAGTTTGCCGGAGCCGGTTGAAATTTAGGCGTCGGGTAAGCCCTTGGAACGACTCATAAACTCGCCGACGGGCGAGCCACCGTATCTTGAAAGCTACACTTTATATTGACCGCATAGGCGAAACTTCGCTACATTTTGCGGTGTATAGGATAGGCGCGTCCGTCTGCCATTTCCATAATCAAGGGCGCTCCGGCTGTTGGGGGACATATTATGCGCATGATCGCGGTTGCGATTGCGGCGGCATATGCCACAGGGGTTGCTGGCCTCGGGGCGGAGCCGATCCGGATTACGGAAGACATGCTTTCAAAGAGCTTCGACCTGAAGGGCGAAGCGATCACCATTGAAAGAACGCAAGACGAAGCCGCGGGGGCGCAGAACTGCCCGCCCGCCTGCATCCAGCCCGCCTATGTGGCAGAAGGCGTGGAAACCGTGGGCGAGCTCGAGGTTATCGCCTTTCTCGAAAACACGGTGGCCAGCGGCAAGGGCCTGCTGCTCGACAGCCGGATGCCTGACGTTTTCATCAACGGCACAATCCCCGGCGCGGTGAATGTGCCTTACACCACGCTCGATCCCGAAAACCCCTATCGCAAAGATATTCTCAAGGCGCTGGGGGCCAAGGAGAACGGTGGCAATTGGAACTTTGATGGCGCAATGGAGCTGACCCTGTTTTGCGCCGGGCCCGGCTGCGACCAGACCGCCAAATCCATCGCCAGCCTCTCTTCGGCGGGCTACCCGGCAGAGAAGCTGCATTACTACCGTGGTGGGATTCAGGTTTGGCAGATGCTCGGCCTGAACGTGGCGCAACCCTGATGGCGATGCGGGGGCAGGATAACATGTTCAGAGCTCTGGTTGTGGCCTCTGCGTTGCTGACGGCGACCCTTGCGGCGGTGCTCTTCATGCCCGGGATCGGGCGCAACAGCGGCGCGGCGGAGGCTGTGAGCACCGGCGAGATGCTGCGAAGCGGTGAGCTTGCGAGCGGGGCCGAGGATGTGGCCGCAGAGCCGGTTGAGGCTGCGGCGGTGATGCCGGAGCCCGAGGTGCAGCCGCTGGAGGTGGCGGAGGTCGCCACCGCGGCGGCCGAAAAACAGGGGCCGCTCGCGGATGAGAATGCCCTTGCGGCGGCAGTGGCCCTCTCGGCCCCTGCAATCGAAGACACCACGCCGGGCGCAAGCGGCGATGTGGAAGCGCTCAGCCGGGGTGTGCTGGCCGGGCTGGGCCATGAGCTGCCCGAGGAACAGCCCGCTGCCGATGTGGCGTCCACCCCCGATCCGGAGGCAATGGGCGGCCCGCTGGTGAACGTGGAGCGCAGCACGAAGTCCCGCGCGTCATCCGACCGGGCCCTGAGAGACGCAGCCTCGTGGACGACGGATTACGTGTTGATCGGCCTTGGCCAAGGGCCGCGCAAGGTGACATCGGCACTGGAAGACGCGCAGGAGTGGTCGACAGCCTATGTGCTGAACGGGCTTGGGGCCGAGTTTTCGCAAGAGGCGGATGCGGGCAACGGGGCCGGGCCTGTGGTGGCGCTGGAAGACGTGATTGCGCAGGCGATCGAAGAGGGCCGGTCGGATGAAGACCTGATCGAGCTGATCGACCGGCTTTCGGCATCCGGGCAGCTTGACGCGCCGGCGGCCCTGCTGCGGCCCGACGGGCAGGTGGATTCGGCGCTGGTGCTGAACGCGCTGGTCAGTGCCTCCACGGCACGGGCCGGGGCCGAGGCGGGCGCACGCCAGCAGGCCGCAAACGGAGCCGCTGCCGCAGCGCCAACGCCGGTGCAGCGCCCCGTGGTCCGCCAGCTTGAATCGCCGGTGACCTACACCGTGAAGCGGGGCGACAGCCTTGCGGCGATTGCCTATCGCTTCTACGGCGTGACCAGCCGTTACACGATGATCTTCGAAGCAAATCGGGAAGCGCTTTTGAGCCCCGACAAGATCCGTGCGGGCCAGCGGCTGACGATACCAGCCGGCTGAGAGAGCACATCCGAAGGGCGAAAGAGTAAGCAGAATAACCAGTCACGCCCCCAAAGCCACCGGCCCCCCGTTTTCAGGAACAGGCGGCCGGTGGTTGCGTTTTAGGGGGCGCGCGTTGGCCGTTTGAGCCCTCCCTGCAGCTGCGAAGAAAGGCACGGAGGGTCTTGATGAGCTGCCTTGCCTCAGGCGCCGAGGCACCAGCGCAGAACGGCCTTTTGCGCGTGCAGGCGGTTTTCGGCCTCATCGAAGATTACCGACTGCGGGCCATCCATCACCGCGCTTGTCACCTCTTCGCCCCGGTGCGCGGGGAGGCAGTGCATGAACAGCGCCTGCTCGCCCGCGGCGGCCATCACGTCCTCATTCACCTGATAGGGGCGCAGCAGGTTGTGGCGGCGTTCGCGGGTGCTTTGGGCATCGTGCATCGACACCCATGTATCGGCCACGATCAGGTCGGCACCTTCGACGGCGGACCAGATATCGCGGTCGAACTCCACTTTGGAGCCTGCGGCGCGGGCCTCTTCGACGAACACCCGCTCGGGATCAAGCTGTTCGGGGCCGCAGAAGGTGACATCGAAGCCGAATTTGCCTGCGGCGTGCAGGAAGCTGGCGCAGACGTTGTTGCCATCGCCCGCCCAGACGACCTTTTTGCCCGCAATCGGGCCGCGATGCTCCTCGTAGGTCATCACGTCTGCCATGATCTGGCAGGGGTGGGTGCGGTCGGTGAGGCCGTTGATGACGGGCACCGAGGCGTGCTCGGCCATTTCCAGCAGGGTATCTTCGGCGAAGGTGCGCAGCATGATGAGATCAACGTAGCGCGACAGCACGCGGGCGGTGTCGGCGATGGTTTCGCCGTGGCCAAGCTGCATTTCGCCGCCCGAGAGGACCATGGTTTGCCCGCCCATCTGGCGCACTCCCACGTCGAAGCTGACGCGGGTACGGGTGGAGGGTTTTTCAAACACCAGCGCAACGATATGGCCCGCCAGCGGCTGCTCGTCGTCGGGCAGGCCCTTGAGGCGGCCAGCGCGGGCCTTCTTCATGGCGGTTGCGTTGTCGATCATCGCGCGAAGGTCGGTGATGTCGGTTTTGTTGATGTCGAGGAAGTGGTTCATTGCGCGGTCTCCACGGCAGTTGCGGCGGCGTCGAGCCGGGTGATGGCCTCGGAAATTTCTTCCTCGGTGATGTTCAGGGGCGGCAGCAGGCGGGCCACGTTGTCGGCCGCAGGCACGGTGATGACGAGGGCGTCGTAGCCCGCCTTCACCACGTCGGCCACCGGGGCCTTGCACTTGATGCCGAGCATGAGGCCTTGCCCGCGGACGCTTTCGAAAACCTCGGGGTGGGCGTCGATCAGCCCCTCCAGCTTTTGCCGCAGGAGGCCGGACTTGCGGTTGACCGCGTCGAGAAACGCCGGGTCGGAGACCACATCGACCACCGCCTTGCCCACGGCGCAGCCCAGCGGGTTGCCGCCGTAGGTGGAGCCGTGGGTGCCTGCGACCATGCCCGCCGCAGCGGCCTCGGTGGCCAGCACCGCGCCGAGGGGGAAGCCGCCGCCGATGCCCTTGGCGGACATGGCGATATCGGGCGCGATCCCGGCCCATTCGAAGCCGAAGAACTTGCCGGTGCGGCCAATGCCGCATTGCACCTCATCCGCGATCAGCAGCACGCCATGCGCGGTGCAGGCGGCGCGGATGGCCTTGAGCTGGTCATCGGGCAGCACGCGGATGCCGCCCTCGCCCTGCACCGGCTCGATCATGACGGCGGCGACATCGGGCTTGGCGACCTCGGCCTCGAATTGCGCCATGTCGCCCCATGCGAGGTGGCGGAAGCCGGGGAGGACGGGGCCGAAGCCGCCAACCATCTTTTCGCTGCCCGAGGCGGCGATCGCGGCGGAGGAGCGGCCGTGGAAGCAGCCTTCGAAGGTGAGGATTTCGATGCGCTCGGGGTTGCCCGCCGCGTGGTGGAACTTGCGGGCCATCTTCACCGCCAGCTCGCAGGTTTCGGTGCCGGAGTTGGTGAAGAAGACGGTATCGGCAAAGCTCACCTCCACCAGCTTGTCGGCCAGCGCCTTCTGCTCGGCCACGGTGTAGAGGTTGGACACGTGCCAGAGCTTGCTGGCCTGCTCGGTGAGCACCTGCACCAGCTCGGGCGCGGCGTGGCCCAGAGCATTCACGGCGATGCCGGAGCCGAGATCAAGGAAACGTCGGCCATCCTGCTCCACCAGCCATGCGCCTTCGCCCTTCACGAAGGTGAGGGGTGCGCGATTGTAGGTCGGCAGGATGGAGGGGATCATCGGATCGTCCTTTCTGGAATGAAGCCCCGAAATGGCTCAGAGAGGGGCTTTCGTCAACGATTTTTGGGGTTTGGACCGGGTTGCGGGCGGGCACGGCGAAGCGGCCCGAGAGTAATCAGGCGCGGCGTCGGCGTCGGATATTGGCGCAAGTGGTCATGGCGGGGCAGATAGCGCATTGACGCGGCCTTGGGAAGCACGATCTATGCGGGGAGCATAAAACCCCCGGATCCCTGATGCGTGACGCCACCTTTATCCCGGTCAAGCCGGACAACCTGATTGCGGCGATCTGCATCGTGGCCTCGACCTGTTTCATTGCGCTTTCCACGCTGTTCGCCAAGTCGCTGACGACCGACGCGCTTGGCCCCGCCCTTTCGCCCTTTCAGGTGAGCCAGGGGCGCTTTGTCTTTGCGCTGATGGTGTTTGCGATGGCGGCGGCGGTGATGCGGCTGCGGCTGACGCGCCCGCATATGGGGCTGCATATCGCGCGCACCGGCTGCGGTTGGGGCGGGGTGACTTTAATGTTCGCGGCGGTGGCCTATATACCGATGGCCGATGCCACGGCGCTCACCTTCACCAGCCCTGTCTTTACGCTGATCTTTGCGGTGCTGTTGCTGGGTGAGCGGGTGGGCTGGGTGCGCTGGGGCGCGGTGGCGATTGCCCTGACCGGCGCGACCATTTTGCTGCGGCCCACCCCTGCGAGCTTTCAGCCTGCGGCGCTGCTGGCGATGGGGGCGGCGGTTTCGATGGGGTTGGAGGCGATCTGGATCAAGAAGCTCACCGGGCGGGAGGGGCGGCTGCAAATTCTGCTGGTGAACAATTGCATCGGCGTGGTGATTGCCTCGGTGGCTGCCGTGGCGGCTGGATGGCAGATGCCGACCGGGCTGCAATGGGGCGCGGCGGCGGGGGTTGGGGTGACGATGGCACTGACCCAGACCCTCTTTATCAACGGGATGGCGCGGGCAGACGCCTCCTTTGCCGCTCCGTTCACCTACGGCACGCTGGTCTTTGCCGCGATCTTCGATGCGGTGGTCTTTGGCGTTTTGCCCGGCTGGGTGAGCTACCTGGGCGCGGGCGTGATCGTGGCGGGCGCGCTACTGCTGGCCTGGAGAGAAGGTAGAAAGCGCCCGGTCGGGTTGCACCCGGGCGCTGGCGTAGTAAAATAAGGGAAACAAGCGGCCCGGTGGCGGGCCGCTTTTCAGTTGAAAGGATGACGGGCCAATGTCGTGGACCGATGAGCGCGTGGAAACCCTGAAACGGATGTGGGGCGAAGGCCAGTCGGCCAGCCAGATTGCCAAGGAGCTGGGCGGGGTGACCCGCAATGCCGTGATTGGCAAGGTGCACCGGCTTGGGCTTTCGAACCGTGCGACGGGGGCTTCGCCCGCGCCGGCGGCAAAACCCGCCGCGAAGGAAAAGCCGGCGGCTGCAAAGCCCAAGGCGAAGGCCAAGCCGCAGAAGGCTGCTGAACCGGCCAAGGAAAAGCCCGCCAAGGAAGAGCCTGCGACCCAGAGCGCCGCGCCGCCGATGAGTGCCGCGCGCAAGGCGATCATCCCCGCAGGCCAGCCGCTGCCGCCGCAGCCCTCGGCCAACGAGATCAGCCCCGAGGCGCTGGCCTCGGTGCGCGAGGTTGAGAAGAAGGCCAAGAAACTCAGCCTGATGGAGCTGACCGAGCGGACCTGCAAATGGCCGATCGGCGACCCGGCGACAGAGGACTTTTGGTTTTGCGGGCTTTCCGTGCAACAGGGCAAGCCCTACTGCGAAGCCCATGTTGGCGTGGCCTTCCAGCCGATGAGTTCGCGCCGCGACCGCCGCCGCTGAGGGGATTGTGCATAGCAATTTTGGTTTTTGCTGCACAAAGATATTGACGGCATATACAGCAAAAAATATTTTTGCTGTATATGGATGAGCTGAGCCGACATTCGCTGAACGCCCAATCGGCCTATCACGACCTGCTTCGCTCTCATCTTGATGAGCGGGTCACGGAGATCCGTGGCACGCCAAAGCTCTACAAAGTTAATGAAAAGTCCTATTGGTACGACACGTATCGTACCGGTTCGGCTCAGCAAAGAACCTACATCGGTGAGGACACTCCCGAGCTGAGGGCTCGTCTGGAGCGGATTTCCGAGATCAAGGCGGAAGCATCAGAACGCAATGACCATCGCACGCGGCTCGTGCGCCTGCTGCGTGCCGAGGGCGTAGCGACGATGGACGGGGGCACCGGTAGCCTTCTGTCAGCGATGGCGCGGATTGGTGTGTTTCGGCTTGGCGGCACCATCATAGGCACGCAGGCCTTCAAGCTTTACGAGGGCGAGTTGGGCGTAAAGCTGGGATATTCGGGTGCCGCGATGACAGGCGATGTGGATATCGCCAGTTTCGAACGGCTCTCGGTGGCGCTTGATGACACGGTTTCGGAGCCGATGAACGATGTCTTGTCGAACCTGTCCTTCGATCCCGTGCCGTCGCTCGATAAGGGCAAGGTCTGGCGGTGGCGTCAGACCCGGCGGGAGATGCTTGTGGAGTTCCTCACGCCGTCCTTTGAGGCGGACGAGGGGCTGAAGCCGCTGCCTTCTCTCGGCGTATCGGCACAATCGCTGCATTACCTGAATTTTCTCTTGGCACGGCCCATCCCTGCGGTTGGGCTCTACCGCTCGGGCGTGCTGGTGCAGATCCCGCGACCTGAGGCCTTTGCGATTCACAAGCTTATCGTCGCGGCGCGGCGGGAGGGGCGGGATGCGATCAAGGCGCGCAAGGACCGCGCGCAGGCGGCGCTGCTGATCGCGGCGCTGGCGGAAGACCGGCCGGGCGAGTTGGCGGAAGCTTGGGAGGAGGCGCGGGCCGGTGGGCCGAAGTGGTGTGCGCTGATCGACAAGACGTTGAAACATATGCCGGAAAGCGCCGCCCTGTTGGCTGAATGCTGACAGTCCCCTGTCAGCACGGCGCAAGAAACTGAACCGTTCGGTCTTGCCGTGGGGTCTTTCGGCGCTACACCTTTCTCCCTGGCATAACGAGGGAAGGAGGCCGCATCATGGCCCCGATCATTTCCATCAAGGGATTGCAAAAGACCTATGACGACGGGTTCACCGCGTTGCATGGCGTCGATCTGGATATCGAAGAAGGTGAGATTCTTGCGCTGCTCGGGCCCAATGGCGCGGGCAAGACCACGCTGATCTCGGCGGTCTGCGGGCTGGTGACGCCCACGGGCGGCAGCGTGACGGTGGGCGGGCATGACATTGCAACCGATTACCGCGCGGCGCGCGAGATGATCGGGCTGGTGCCTCAGGAAATTTCGATTGAGCCCTTCGAGAAGGTGCTGAACACGGTGCGCTTTTCGCGCGGGCTGTTCGGCAAGAAGAAGGACGAGGCGCATCTGGAAAAGGTGCTGAAGAGCCTGAGCCTGTGGGACAAGAAGGACAGCCGCAACAATGAGCTTTCGGGCGGGATGAAGCGGCGGGTGCTGATTGCAAAGGCGCTCAGCCACGAGCCGCGGGTGCTGTTCCTCGACGAGCCGACGGCGGGCGTGGATGTGAACCTGCGCAAGGACATGTGGGCGCTGGTGCGCGAGCTGCGCAGCGAGGGCGTGACCATCATCCTGACCACCCATTATATCGAGGAGGCCGAGGAGATGGCCGACCGGATCGGGGTGATCGACAAGGGCCGGCTGCTGCTTGTGGAAGACAAGGACAAGCTGATGAAGAGCCTTGGCCGTAAGGAGCTGGTGCTGGAGCTGGCAGAAGCGCCCGCGACGCTGCCTGACAGCCTGCAGGGCTATGATCTTGAGCTGGACGGCACGCGGCTGACCTATACCTTCGACACCACCGCCGGGTCGACCGGGGTGACGCGGCTGATGGCCGATCTGGCCTCTGCCGGGCTGAAATTTACCGATCTCTCCACCCGCCAGTCGAGCCTTGAGGATGTGTTCCTTTCGCTGGTCGAAGAGAACCAGGACCAGAAGGAGGCCGCGCAATGAACTGGCGGGCGATTGCGGCGATCTACCGATTTGAAATGACGCGGTTCTTCAGGACCGTGACCCAAAGCATCGTGTCGCCGGTGCTTTCGACGGTGCTTTACTTCGTGGTCTTCGGCTCGGCCATTGGCGGGCGGATCGAGAGCGTGGAGGGGGTGAGCTACGGCGCCTTCATCGTGCCGGGGCTGGTGATGCTAACGCTGCTGCAACAGTCGATCAGCAACGCGAGCTTTGGAATCTACTTTCCGAAGTTCATTGGCACGATCTTTGAGCTTCTGAGCGCGCCGATGAGCTTTATCGAGGTGGTCATGGGCTATGTGGGGGCGGCGGCGACCAAGGCGTTGTTTATCGCGGGCATCATCATGATCACGGCGAGCTTCTTCGTGGAGCTGAACATTCTGCATCCGGTGTGGATGCTGGCCTTTCTGGTGATGACGGCGGTGAGCTTTGCGCTGCTGGGCTTCATCATCGGGATCTGGGCGAAGAACTTCGAGCAGTTGCAGCTTATCCCGCTGCTGGTGGTCACGCCGCTCGTGTTTCTTGGTGGGTCGTTCTACTCGATCTCGATGCTGCCGCCGGCCTGGGCGACGGTGAGCCACTTCAACCCGGTGCTCTACCTCGTCAGCGGCTTCCGCTGGAGCTTCTTCGGCATCTCCGATGTGCCGGTGGGCATTTCGCTGGTGGCAGTGGCGGGCTTCTTTGTGGTCTGCCTCTTGGCGATCTATGCGATCTTCAAGACCGGCTGGCGCATCAAACCGTGAGCTATAGGCGCGGGCCGCTGGGGGAGGACGGGCGGCCCGCGCGCTGAGACAGGATCATTCGATCCCGTCTATCCCTTCATCGTCGTCGCCGCGCCCGTGGTAGTGCGAGTCGGCATCAATCGCCGCGTAGAGCGGGGCCAACTCTTCATCGGTGAAGGTGTGCGCCTCGCTGCGGGCGGGTTCTGAGACGGCGTAGGCGGTGTTGAGCGGCTCGGAGAGGGTCAGCTCGTCTGACTCTTCGATGGCCTGCCGATTGGAGTGATAAAAGTAGAGCGCCTGAGCAATGTAGGCGAGCGCCTCGGAGACCTTCACCGGCATTGGCTGGGCGATGTAGTCGAAGGCGGCATGGGTGGATTCATGCACCACCAGCGCGGCCCTGAACGGGTCTCCATCCACGGCGGTGAAGCCGAGATCGAACCTGTTGGGCCCGAAGCGGTAAACGCCGCAAACGCCAGCCGGGCCGGCCCGCCGTGCGGTGATTGTGTTATCGGCGATCTTGTCGCGGACGGGCTGATAGATTGCGGGGGTCACGTTGCGACCGGCTACGGTGAAGCGGAGGTGCTGCATGGCAGCTGTCGAGATCGCGCGATCGACGTCTTGTATCAAAGACATTTTAACATCTCTCTCAATTGGGTTCGCCCGAGGCGGGGCGATTGCTATGACTTTAAGCGCAAGTGCGGCCTGAATTTCCGCTGCGCAGTAATAATATGGGGATGCGGAGGCGCGATTTGAAGATGCGGGCCGAGGTGGCTGGGCAGGATTTTGCCGATTGGGCTGGGGTGCACCGGCTGCTGGTGGAGAGTTTTGCCTTCATGGAGGGGCGGATTGACCCGCCTTCCTCGCTTGCTGCGGTTACCCCGGAGGGGCTGGCGGAAAAGGCGGAGCGGGAGGTGCTGATGCTGGTGCGCTACGGCGCCCGCGTGGTGGCCTGCGGCTTTGCCTCGCCGCGTCGCCCGGTGCTTTATCTTGGCAAGCTGGCGGTGACCGAGCAGCTGCGCGGGCGCGGGTTGTTGCGGCAGATGGTGGCGCTGGCCGAGGAGATGGCGCGGGACGGCGGCTTTGAGGCGCTGGAATTGCAGAGCCGGGTGGAACTGGTGGAAAACCACGCCACCTTTGCGGCGCTGGGCTTTAAGGAGGTCGCCCGCACGGCCCATGAGGGCTATGACAGGCCGACCTCGATCACCTTTCGCCGCGTCGTGCCCCCTTCCGCCAAGGGGCAAGCGCCTGTATAGCGCGCTCCATGTCCAGCAATCCGCCCGACCTGCGCCCCGACCTTGCCCCACGCCCGAAATTCGGTGAGGCGCCCTGTGAGGGGCAGCCGCGCATTGGCATGGTCTCGCTGGGATGCCCGAAGGCGCTGGTGGACAGCGAGCGGATTTTGACGCGACTGCGGGCTGAGGGCTACGGGATTTCGCCCGACTATTCCGGGGCCGATGCGGTGATTGTAAACACTTGCGGCTTTCTCGACTCGGCCAAGGCCGAGAGCCTCGATGCGATTGGTGAGGCGATGGCGGCCAATGGGCGGGTGATCGTGACGGGCTGCCTTGGGGCGGAGCCGGAATACATCACCGGGGCGCATCCGAAGGTGCTGGCGGTAACCGGGCCGCACCAATACGAGCAGGTGCTGGATGCGGTGCATTCGGCGGTGCCCCCCGCGCCCGACCCGTTTGTGGATTTGCTGCCAGCCTCGGGCGTGAGCCTGACGCCACGCCACTACAGCTATCTGAAGATTTCGGAGGGCTGTAACCACAAGTGCAAGTTCTGCATCATTCCGGATATGCGCGGCCGGCTTGTGAGCCGTCCGGCCCATGCGGTGGTGCGCGAGGCGGAGCGGCTGGTGGAGGCGGGGGTGCGCGAGTTGCTGGTCATCAGCCAAGACACCTCGGCCTATGGCGTGGACATCAAGCATTCCGAAGAGCGGGGGCACCGGGCGCATATCACCGATCTGGCGCGCGATCTCGGCAGCCTCGGCGCTTGGGTGCGGCTGCATTACGTTTACCCCTATCCGCATGTGCGGCAGGTCATTCCGCTGATGGCGGACGGGCTGGTGCTGCCCTACCTTGATATCCCCTTCCAGCACTCCCACCCCGAGACGCTGAAGCGCATGGCCCGGCCGGCGCATGGCGAGAAGACGCTGGAGCGGATCGCGGAGTGGCGGAGCATTTGCCCCGATATCACCCTGCGCAGCACCTTCATTGTGGGCTACCCGGGTGAGACCGAGGAAGAGTTTGCTCACTTGCTGGATTGGCTGGATGAGGCGCAGCTGGATCGTGTTGGCTGTTTTCAATACGAGAATGTCGCCGGGGCGCGGTCGAACGACCTGCCCGACCATGTGCCCGCCGAGGTGAAGGAAGAGCGCTGGGCGCGGTTCATGGAGAAGGCGCAAGCGATCAGCGAGGCTAAGCTGGCAGCGAAGGTCGGCCAGCGGATGGATGTGATCGTGGACGAGATCGACGCCGACGGCGTGGCCACTTGCCGGACCAAGGCCGATGCGCCGGAGATCGACGGGAACCTGTTTATCGACGAGGGCACCGAGGGGCTGGCGCCAGGCGATATCGTAACGGTCGAGGTGGACGAGGCCAGCGAATACGACCTTTGGGGACAGCGGGTAGACTAGGCGGGCGTGACCCCGGCCATCCGGCGCGACCAGTCCAGAAGCAGTCCGTAGGGGCGGCTGAGCAGCACCATCAGCACGAGGGCGGAGCCGACGGCGGCGGTGGTTTGGGCCAGTGTGGCCCCCGCGGCGAGCAGGGTGAGGGCGTAGACCGGGGCCTGAAAGCTGATGAAGGCGGTGATGTCGAGCGCGGTGCGGGCGCGCGCGCGGCGGGGCGCGAAGCGGCGGAAGAGCATGTCGCGCCACCAGCCATAGGGGCGGCCCGTGGCCACCATCACCGGGATCATCACGAGGCGGGTGAACAGCACGGCGGAGGGCTCCATCCCGGCGATCAGCAGCTCGGAGAGGGCGGCGACGGTGGTGAAAAAGAGCACTGCCGTCAGGGTATCTACCAAAAACAGGCGCATGGCACGGCTCTATCCGCTGCATTGGGTGCTGCCAAGCGTGGAGTGCCGACTGCCTTGGCCTTGAACAT
Organism: Oceanicola sp. D3; assembly: GCF_006351965.1. NCBI lineage: Bacteria > Pseudomonadati > Pseudomonadota > Alphaproteobacteria > Rhodobacterales > Roseobacteraceae > Oceanicola > Oceanicola sp. D3. Next base: position 3,742,889 of record NZ_CP040932.1, on the reverse strand, counting down.
GAAAAGGGGTCGGTGGCTCCCCAGTCACCGACCCCTTGTGATGCCGGCGGAGCGGGCCCCTCACCCACTCCTCTCTCCCTGCCGGCATGTCTCTGTAAGCGGGCTCAATGGCTCTGGCGCAATGCCTCCACGCGAGCGATAGCCTGGCTGGCCCGGTCGACGGCCCGATCGGACTCCCGGCGGGCTTGCTCGGATCTGGCGCGCAATTCTTCAAAGCGGCGCTGGTTAACGCAGCTGGGTGGGCAGTTTGCGCCCTCTTCGATCGCGGTATCGAGCCATTCGCCGCAGCGCTCGGCCCAGCCGCAGCCTCGGCAGCGGGTGACCATTGCGGACCATGCCTCGCTGTCGAGCGCACCCTCTTCCATCGCCTGCGCCAGATCGGTGCGGGTGGCCTTGGCCATGCCCATGGCCAGCAGGTAGTGCGTGCGTTCGTCTCCGAGCGGTTTCATCGCGGCCTGTCCTTGTTCCGGTTCGCAGGACAGGTTTTGCAAAACGGGCGGCGACCGTCTTTGACTCAGGTCAAACCGGGGTATCAGGGCAGGGGCGTGAGTTTTTCCAGCGCGGTGCCGCCGGCCCATGTGCCGTGGAGTTCGCCCGTTGGGGTGATGACGTAATACACCGGCTCGGGATCGCCCCAGCGGATGGTGATGACCTTGCCGTCCACCGGGCCTGCACCGGCGTAATTGCTGCCCGCCACCTGCCAGGTCATGCTGACGGCGCCGCCATTTTCGACCAGATCGACAGTGCCGGTGTACTTGCTGCCATCGGGGTTCATCCCGGCCACGGCGTAGCGGCCCGAGAGGCCTTCAGCGACGGCGGGCAGGGCGAGGCAGAGGAGGCTGGCGGCGGCGAAAGCGGTGGAGCGTGTGAACATGGGCTTTTTCCTGAGGGCTTGGGGCTTAATGCCTCCAAGCTTGCCCGCGACGGGCTTTAAAAAGCAAGCCCGAGCAGAATCACCAGCCAGGCCAGCCCCACGGCAATGGCCGCGAGGGCGACCGCGGCGGAGGCGGTGTCTTTGGCCTGTTTGGCCAGCGGGTGACGCTCCATAGAGATGTGATCAACGGTGCGCTCGATGGCCGTGTTGAGGCACTCAAAGGCAAAGACGAGGATGCCGCCCATCAGCAGCAGGGCCTTCTCCCCGGCCGAGATTGGCAGGATCAGAGCCATCAGCGCCGAGGCGAGGTAGGCGACGATCCACTGCTTGAGGGAATGCTCGGTGCTCCAGACGTGGGCGAAGCCCTCCCACGACCATTTGGTGCGGAGCCAGATCCGCTTCACTTGTTGCTTGAACATCCGCTGCCCTCGTCCGACCTCTCGCCCCTGCTTTCAGATAGCGGCGGAGGCGCGGTTTTTGAAGCCTGCCGCAGCATAGGGCTGCAAATGGGGCAGGTGGTGGCGCGGGGGCGCTACATGTTGGCGGCGGTCCGGCGCACGGTTTCGATCCGCGAGGCGTTGGGCGGGTGGCTGCCCAGAAACACATCGCCCGGATCTGGGATGCGGGTGAAATACTGCGCGCCGCGCACCGGGTTGAAGCCTGCTTTCTTGGCGATGATCGTGCCGAGCGCATCGGCCTCCAGCTCGAATTCCTTGGAGAACCGCCGCGCGCCGATGCCTGCACCAACTCGCGTGGCCGCCTCCACCGCAGCATCGCCGCCGCCGCCCACGCCGACCAGCGTGCCAAGCACAAGCGCCCCGAAGGTGGCGCTTTCGCGGGTGCGAGGGATGTGCTCCTTGATGTGATGCGCGGCCTCGTGGCCGAGGATAAAGGCCAGCTCATCCTGATTGCGGGCATCGGCAATCAGCGCCAGCGTGAAGGCGATCACCGGGCGGCCCGAGCGATCTTCTGTTTGGTAGGCGTTGGCGGGCTGGCCGCGCCGATCATCGACGATGATGAGGAAATCGCAGTTGGCGCGGGGCAGGCGGGCGCGGCATTCGCGCTCGGCCACCGGCTCCACCCGTTTGACGACGGTCACGAAGTTGCGCGCCGCGCGGTTGGCGTCGACGCTGGCGGGCGCGGCGGTGGGTGTGGGCTGGCTTGGGGGCTGCTGTGGCTCGGAGGGCACCTCGACGCATGCGGTGAGGGATGCCAGCGCCACAATTGCGCATAGATGTTTAATCATGGGCCTCTGTCTCTGCCTGACTGCTCTTTCGCCGGGCAGAATAGCAGGCCGTTGCACTGCGCTGTAGCCCCTTGATGCCCAGAGAGGGTGCCTGCGCGTTTCGCGGCTGACAGGGGCAGGGCGGCGGGCTAGGCTGGGGGCATGTTTACCATCGAACACGATTTTGACGCGACGGTGATAACGCTGGTCGATGAGCCGGGCCCACATTTGCAGGAAGATGTGACCATTCAGGCCTTCGAGGATTGCGTGACCATCGAGCAACTCGATCCGCGGCAGGACGAGGTGCAGAAAATCACCCTGTCGTTGAGCCAGCTCCGCGATCTTGCGGCGGCACTGGACCTGCCTGAAGGGGTGTATCAGCTGCGGCGCGCTCCGCAGGGCTGAGGAGGGAAGAAGAGATGCGCCGGGTTTTGACCTTTGCTGGCATCGTCGCCGGGCTCTTGGCCCTCGCGGCCCCCGGTGTGGCTCAAGAGATCAAGACCTACGGCGCGTTTCGCCACGCGCCCGCGCTGCCGAATGTGCTGGTGCTCAATGGCCAGATCAAACGCGGCGCGACCTTCGATTTGCGCAAGGCGCTGCGCGAGCACGGCGAGGTGGACACCCTGTTTTTGATCTCGCCGGGTGGGGATGTGCATCAGGGGCTGGAGCTTTCGGCGATTGTCTTTGACCGGGCGCTTTCGACGGTGATCCCGCCCGAGGCCGATTGCGCTTCGGCCTGCTCCTTTCTCTTTGTGGCGGGCAAGGCGCGGCGGGCCTATGGGCGGCTGGGGGTTCACCAGTTTACCTCGGGCGGCGCGGTGACGGGGCCGGCGGCGGAGGCCGATGCGCAATCAGTTGCGGCGCAAATCTTCGACTACCTCAAGGAATACGACGTGCCGAGCCTGTTCATGGTGCGGATGCTGGAAACGCCGAGCGACCGGATTTACTGGTTTCCGCCCGATGAGTTGCGCGACAGCGGGATTGAAACCTTTTCCACCTTCGGGCCAGAGCTTGAGGGATACGCCGCCTTGCCCGGCTTGGCAGAACCGCCCGCGCCCCGGCTTGAGGCCACGCCGCGGGTGCCTGTGACGGAGCCACGTGTGGCCGCCGAACCAGACCCGGCGCCCGCTCCCGACCCGGCCCCGCGGATCACTAGGCGCGACCCTGACCCGAGCTTCAATTGCGACCGGGCAGGCACGCCAACCGAATATGCCATTTGCGGCAGCGTCGAACTGGCCGATCTCGACAAGCGTATGGCCTCGCTATTTTACAGCCGTCGCGGGCGCATGAGCGCTGCCGGGAAACGGCAACTTGATGCCGGGCAGAGGGATTGGCTGGCACAGCGCAACGGCTGCGGGGCCAGCGTGCCCTGCCTGCGGGCGGCTTATAGCCAGAGGATAGCAGCGCTTGGGGGCTGATCCCCGGGCGAGGGCTGTCAGGTCAGCAGGCTGAACAGGTTGTTGCTATTGACGCCGCTGAGGATGGTGAGCGCCGCATTGGTGGAGGTTGCGCCAGAGGCCTCGCCGCTCAGCTCGGTTTGCACGAGGTAGCGGCGGATCAGATTTTCCCGCTGTTCCGGATCGGCGAATTGGGAAACCTCGTCGGACCCGAAGAGCGAAGTGGCGCGGGCCTTGTAGGTTTCCAGCTGGCGATCAAGATCGAGGGCGGCGAAGGCTGCGGGCAGGCCAAAGGCCTTGTCGAACACCTCGCGGAGAGCGGCACTGCCCATGATCTTGAGCCAGCTGGTATCATTGCTGTCGTCCGGATCGGCGGCGATGGCGGGCAGTTCGCGCTCAAGATTGAGGGCGATGCGCAGCTCGGAGGCCTGCTCGCCAACTGCCACCTCAAACTGCCGCGAGGTATAGTTTTGCTTGATCCGGTCGATAAAGCCAGTGAGCTGCTCGGTTGGCCTGTCTTCGAAGAGGCCGAAGACCTGCTGGCGCATCACTTCGACCTGAACACCTTGATCGAGCGCGTCAAACCCCTCGGCCACGTTGAAGGCAGAGAGCATCGCTTCGCGCATCCTGCGGTTGCCCATGACCTCCGGCCAAAGCGCATCGACCTCGTCGCGCAGCGCGGCCACCCCATCGGAGCCGGGGGCGCGGCTCATCTCGTCGGAGAGGGCTTTGAGCCGGTCGACAAGCTGCATGGCCTGATCGCCAGCCTCCTGCCGTTGGTTGGGTGGCAGAGTATCGGTGCCTGCGCGGATCTGGGCCTCGACGGCGGCGAAGCCGTTGTTGGGCGTTCCATAAGCGCCAAAGCCGAAGGCCTCGGCGAGATTCAGGTAGCGGGTGTCGGAGAGGCGGTTGGCCAGAGCCGCAGGGTCTGATGTGCCCTCTTCCAGCACCTTCTGGATGAAGTATTTGTTGCCGATATCATCCGACAGGCCAAAAGCCCCGAGGGCGACGCGGAGCAGGCGGAAGTCATTCACCAGATCTTCTGCCGTTTCCACGTTGGCGATCCGCTCTTCGAAGACTTCCATGTCACTCTGCACGCTGGCCGAGTTTGCGAGCGTTTGCTGCTGGCTCTCTTGCGTGCGTTGCAAAAACTGCCAGCCCAGAAGGCCGCCGGTGGGGACGATGGGCGTGAACATCAGGAGGGCTTCACATCTGGCGGCATGGAGGGCGACATGGGCAGCTGTTGCGGCCTTGGCTCCTGCTGGCCTGTCTGCGCTGCAATCAGCCGGTCTTCGCGCGGTATCAGTGTGCGCAGCGCCTTGAGCGCCTGATAATGCTGCCCGTCGCGCACTGCCATTGTGGCGGCGTCGAGCTGAGCGCGGCTGTCATGGTCGGTGAACACCTGGCTAAGCTGTTCGATCCCGCGCATGAGCTGGATATCGGCATCAGCTGGCGATGTGTCACCCGAGAGGACAAGCTGGGCGATATAGGCCACCCGTTTGACGGGTGTCTTGGCCTCTTCGGGGTGGATGGCATCGCGCAGCCGAAGGATGTGGGCTCCGGGGGTGACGATGGAGAGCCGCGAGCGGCGATCTCCGTTTTCGATCACCGCGCCGTTTATGAGCACCCGCTCCTTGGGGCTGAGCTTGAGGACGAGGCCGCTCATTTGCTTGCTCCGGTCGTCGCCGGGGCCGGGGCCTTGGCGGCGCGTGGTGGAGCGGCAGCCGGGCTGGCCCCGAGGCCGCGCATGACGGCCATGTTGATTTCGATCAGCGGGACCACGTTGGCCTTGCGGCGCAGCACCGTGGAGGAATGCTCTGAGGTAAACCGGGCGAGGTAGAAGATGCGCGCGCGCAGATCGGGGGAGAGGCCGTTTGCGCCATCGGCGACATCTGCGGCAAGCGCTGTCCAGAGTTGGCGGTTTTCGTGGATCGCCGCGACCAGCGCGTTGAAGTTTCGGGGTGCCTTGAGGCGCGAGGTGACCCGGCTGAAGGCTGCGTATTCGGTGCCGCGATGGGTGCGCAGCGGGGCCTGCTGGCCGGAGGAGTAGGCGCTTTGCGCCAGTTGCACGGAGTTCAAGGCTCTGTCCTTCCACTCGGGGGGGAATTGCGGTGAGTAGAGAGTGGGCGGGGCGCCCCGAGCCGTTTTGGCCCGGACCATTCGGCGCCCCGCCCGTTACCGTATTACCGGAACAGCGACAGGATCGACTGCGGTGCCTGGTTGGCGATGGAGAGCGACTGGACCCCCAGCTGCTGCTGCACCTGAAGCGCCTGCAGGCGGGCCGAGGCGGCCTCCATATCGGCGTCCACGAGGCTGCCGATACCCGCGGTGAGGCTGTCGGTGAGGTTCGAGATGAACTCCGACTGGGTCTCGATCCGGCCTTCGACCGAACCGAAGTTTGCCGCCGCTTCGATTGCGCCGTCGATGTAGGTTTCGATGTTGGCCAGAGCCGCCTCGACACCCTCATCGGTGGTCACGTCGATGTCGTCGACACCGGCCAGGCCACCCGTGGCTTCACCATCGGCCAGACCGTTGACCTGCAGGGCCATTGCCGCGCCGTCATTGTCCACCTGAAGCATCCAAGCGCCCGTGGCTGCATCCTGGGTCACGTTGGTGGAAATGTCGGAGAGGCCCGAGCCGTCGATCGCGATCTTCAGGCCCTTGGCCACGTCTTCGAAGGTTTCACCCTTGCCGGCGACGTAGTCGTAGTTAGTGCCGCCGATCGAGACGCGGTAGCCGTCACCCTCGCTGACGCCAGCGGTTGCGGAGAAGGTCACCTCGGAGGCGCGGGCCTGAAGGTTCGCCCCGGTGAAGCTGGAGGCTGCGGCGGTGGCGGCGGCCCCTTCCACATCGGCAGAGAACTGCGTGGTGGCCGAGGTGGTATCGCCGTTGATCTCGATGTCGTCGAACTTGGAGGTGGAGGTGATGGTAATCACCGCACCGGCGACTTCTGCCGAGATGTCCTCGATACCAGCAGCGTTGATGGCCGCGGTCAGACCGTCGGACACATCGTTCAACGTGGTCGAATCAGCGGTGTAGGAGACCGTGGTTCCGTTGATCTGCAGGTTGAAGACATCACCGATGGATTGAGCCGTGCTCATGGTGATTTCCATCTCGTTCCCGGTGTTCGAGAAGTCACGGGTCGAGCTGTCATCGGCGTTCTGGCCTGCGCCAGCCTGCACGGTGACATTGCCGCCGGTGGCCGCCGCGTCCGCCGCCGTCAGGGCGGAGCCGCCGACGAGCGAGGCACCGGTGCCCATGACGCCAGCATCATAGCTGAGATCCTGGCGGGCAACGGTGATGTCGGAGGCCTGCACCGAGCCGTCATTGGAGCGATCCAGCGAGGAGAGCACGTTGACGTCATCGGTGCCGTTGAGCAGGTTGAGCCCGTTGAACTGGGCCGCACCCACCACCGAAGCGATCTGATCGGAGAGCGCCGTGATGTCGGACTGCAGCTTCTCGCGGTCGACGTTTTCTTCCTGAGCGCCGACGATCTTCTCTTTCATCTGCACGAGCAGGTCGGTGACGGTTTCGGCGCCGTTGCGGGCCACCGCGACGGTGCTTTCGCCGAGAGACAGGCTCTCGGAGATGGCCTTGAAGCCGCGCACGTCGGATTCCATCACCTTGGAGATCGCCCAGATGGCCGAGTTGTCACGGGCGGAGCCCACGGACTTGCCGGTAGAGATTTCGGCCTGGGTCTGCTCGAGGTTCATATTGATGCCGCGCAGGGTTTGCAGGGCAACCATCGAGCTGGTGTTGGTAAGAATACTGGACATGGTTCTTTCGGTCCTTTTCAGATGAGACGCTTTTGCGCCATTTCGGAACGTCGCCCGTTAGGGCGACTGGTTTCCGGTTTCACCGTCATGCGGACCGATGTTGCGGGCCGCGCCACCCACGAAGGTGCGACTGCGAACCTGACCGAGTGAGTTTAAAGGAGTCCTAATTTCCCCCTTCCGCAGAACCGCGCATTTTAGGCGAGTTGTTCTTGATTGGAGAGGACGTTCGGTGAATGGAACGTGACCGCCTCCGGTGCGGGGCGCAGGCCGGAGACAGTTGGAATCATGCCAAAAAGTATCGCGCCAGGATCAGGCGCGACGTTCGAAGCTGGAGCGCGCCACGCCCAGATCCTTGCGTTTGCCATCGTCTGTGTAGGTGTCGAGGTGCTCCGCCGCGCGCCGGGTTTCGCTCAGCCTTCGGGCGACCGCGCGAAGCCCGCGCTGGGCGGCATCCAGCAGCCTCTCATTGCCTCGCGAGCTGACCGAAAGCGCCTCAAGCTGGGAGCGAGTCAATGTGTCGGCCTGCGCTTCGATCTGCTTGAGCAACTCGTGCTTCTCTTCATAGAGCGCCTCGAGGCGGATGAAATCCCCGCCCTTCAGGGCTTCCCGCTCGGCCTCCATAAGGGCCTGCGCACGTTCATAAAGTTCGATGTTATCAGCCATGGTTTCGCGCCTTCAGACTTTCAAAAATATGTTCCGCCAGGCCAATTCCGCCGCTTTGGGCCATGGCCTTGGCCTGCTCCTGCCTCAGAAACGAGGCGAACCCTTCTTCCCCCGCGCCGCCGCCGAAACCCTCTCGCGTGTCGCCCAGCCCCGTGTGCCCCAACATTTCTGCAAGAAAGCTCGCCTCAAGCTCGACAGACAGCTTGCGCAGGTGTTGCTCGCGCTGAGGCAAAACCGCGGATGCAGCGGGCGGTGGGATAGGGGGAATCGGCGGCATGGGTGGCCTTTCGAAATGCGGCTATTTTGAGGCATTAGGGCAGAAACCGGTAAAGGATTGGTAACTTTAACAAGGCATTCTGCAGCCAACTTGTCAGAAGGATCAGGTTCAGATGCAGAACGCGATGTTGTCCGAGATGGCCGTATTTGCAGTGAGCCCCGCCGCCGCGCAGGGCCGTGCAGGCGGGCAGGCGCAAGCGGAGGCGGGCGGGCCGGATTGGGCTGCCATTTTCGCGGCGCTGGGGGCTGAAGCCGCGAGTGAGGAGGTCGAACCTGCGGCTGGCGGGCCTGAAACGCTGGGGGCGGTTGTTGAGCAGCCCGATTTTGACACCCCACCGGTAGAAGCTGATGCCGGGGTGGCGGGTGTAGTGGAAAGTACAGTGCAGCCGCCGGAGAATGCTGGCGCACGGGTAGACATGGCCGAGCCGGCGCAAATGGATGAACCTGAAGCGGCATTGGCCGGGATTGCGGTGAGGCCGGCCGCACCAGAAGCGGGCGCCGAAGCGGCTCCCGAACCGCCGTTGCACAAGGAGGTTGCGCAGCCTGTGGCCGAACTTCGCAGGGTGTCGCGCAGGGAAGAGGGCGGGCACTTGGGCACTGCTGTGGCAACTGCGCAAGAAGCGCCACGGTTGCACGATGCCGCCCCAGTACGACCGCTGGAGATCGCGCCCAACTGGGCATTGGCGACTCTGTCTGAAACGCCTGCCACTCAAGTTTCGCGCGAGGCTCCGGCTCTTGCGATGTCACGGCTGACGGATCGGGCTGCCTTGATGTCGGCCCTGAGCAATTGGCGCCCGCATGTGGACAATGGCAGCGAAGCTGCGCCGCGTGAGAGACCGGTGAACCCGGCCATTGAGGCCGCCGTGAGCAAGGTTCGTGAAACGATTGCCGCTCTCCGGCCCGAAACCGTTGCAGGAAGCACTGCGGATATGCCGGTGAACGGACCGGTCCTGGAGCGGCTTCGGTCTCGCGTGGATGCACCGGTTGCGCCACCGCCGGGGGATCCGGCCCCCATTGCGGCGGCCCCGGAGGCCGCGCCGGAGCTTGCAATGCCCGCGCGTGTCGCTTCCGCACCTCCGCAAATCGCACAGGCCGCCGCCGTTGTCGCGCCAGCGCTGGCCGCGGAGCCGCTTCCGGTGAGCACCCCGAGCATGGCCTTGGAGGCCGCAACCGCGGTTCCCGAGGCGCGCACCATTCCGCATCTCGCGCCCCACGCATCAATTGTTGCCGCGCCGTCCGGGCATGCGGCCGCGGCGCAGCAGGTGGCCGCTCAGATTGCTGAGATCTCGCGCCCGCTGCCCGATGGGCCGGTGGAACTGAGCCTGAAACCTGAGGAGCTCGGGCGACTGAAGCTTTCGTTCACGGGGAGTGAGGCGGGGCTGCATATTGCCGTAACCGCCGAGCGGCCAGAGACGCTTGAGATGATGCGCCGCCATATCGAAATTCTGGCGCAGGAAATGCGACGCCTCGGGCATGAGGGTGCCCAATTCAGTTTTGCCAGCGGCGACAGCGGATTTGGCCAGCATCAGAACGGGGAGGGCGAGGGCCAGACCGTGAGCTGGGCGGGTAACGACGCGCCGCATGAGGCGCTGTCACCCGGCGCTGAGGGGCCGCCGACCCTTCAACTCGGCACCGCCGGCCTAGACCTTCGCCTCTGACAGGAGCCCATGATGGAAACCTCATCTGCCACAGCCGCCACCCTGAGCCAGAATTCCAACGCCCAGGCCAGCCAAGGCTACATCAACTCGGATTTTGAAACCTTCCTCAAGATGATGACCACGCAACTCCAGAATCAGGATCCGCTGAATCCGCTCGACAGCGCAGATTTTGCCGTGCAACTGGCGACCTTCTCCAATGTCGAGCAGCAGGTGCGCACCAACGTTCTGCTTGAAGAGCTGTCCGCGCAAATGGGGATGACAGGCATGTCGGAGTTGGCGAATTTTGTCGGCATGGAAACCCGGGTCACCGCCCCTGCGCGGTTCACCGGGCAGCCGATCGAGATGACGCTCGATCTGGCCAGCGAGGCCGATGCCGGGGTGCTGGTGGTGACGGATGAGTTTGGCATTGAGCGACAGCGGCTGATGATCGACTCAAGCGCGCCCTTCCACGTCTGGCAAGGGGTGGATGACAGTGGCACCCTTTTCGCCGATGGCACTTACAAGTTCAGCGTGGAGAGCTACGCGGGCGAAGAGCTGATCGCGACCACTCAGGCGCAGGTTTATGCCCGCGTTGAGGAAGCGAGGCTGGAGAACGGAGAGACCATGCTGCTCTTGAACAGCGGTGTCACTGTGCCGGCATCTTCGGTGACGGCCCTGCGCTTTCCGGTTGTCTATGAAGAAAGCCCCGATGCGGTGAGCGGCGGTGCGGAAGGCGCGCGCACGCAATATTCAAGCGCGACGCAGCGCTGACTGCCGCTGCGGTGACAGAAGGCACATGAGCGCAGGGTAAGATACGGCTCCTCGCTGAGCGAAGCGTTGGTTGCCGATGCCAGGCGCGTTGCGAAGCGATTCCAATCCCCTGAGCGCGGCGAGGCTCGAAGAGCCGGGCCGCGTGTAGGGCGGGGGCGAAAGCCAGCGCGCGCGTGATGCGGCGACTGCGCGCGCAGAGAGCGCGATATGTTCAGGTATCCGAACTGAGCGGAGAAGGCCGATCACCCAAGCCGAGCGTAGCGAGGCTACGCGCGCCAACCGAGCGTAGCGAGGCCGCCAGGCGCCTCCCGAGCGCAGCGAGGCTACTGAAAAGCCTGCCGGGCGTCAGCCCGGCGGCCGGAGGTGTTACAGGTTGCTGGTCAGGGCCATCGCGGCGAGTGCGATGGCGGCGCCGAGAGTGGTCCAGCCGAGGCGATGCCAGAATTTGCTGCCCGAGGGGCGGGGCGGTGGCGGGGTGGCTTGGGCGATCAGGGCGCGTTCGAGCAGCGCCGGTAGGCGCGGGCCGAAGCGGATGGCGACGCGAGCGGTTTCCTTGAGGTCGTGCAGCAGGGCGGCCGGGCCGACGTTGCGCTTCACGTAATCTTCGACCACCGGGCGCGCGGCCTGCCAGATGTTGATGTTGGGGTGCAGCGAGCGCGCCACCCCTTCCACCACGACCATGGTGCGCTGCAGCAGGATCAACTCGGTCCGGGTTTCCATGCCAAAGCGTTCGGTCACCTCGAAGAGGTAGGACAGCAGCCGGGCCATGGAGATATGCGTGGCATCCATCCCGAAGATCGGCTCGCCCACCGCCCGCAGTGCGCGGGCGAACTCATCCACATCGCGGTCGGCGGGCACATAGCCGGCCTCGAAGTGCACCTCGGCCACGCGCTTGTAGTCCTTGCGGATGAAGCCCATCAGGATCTCGGCATAGACCCGGCGGGTATACTCGTCGATCCGGCCCATGATGCCGAAATCCAGCGCGATGATCTCGCCGCCCGGCGCCACCTTGAGGTTGCCCTGATGCATGTCGGCGTGGAACAGCCCGTCGCGCAGGGCGTGGCGCAGGAACAGCGAAAGCACCCGCTCGCCAAGGGCCACCCGGTCGTGGCCCGCCGCATCCAGCGCCGCGAGGTCGTTGAAGGAGATGCCCTCGGCCCACTCCAGCGTCATCACGTGTCGCGCTGAAAGCGGCCAGAACGGGCGCGGCACCATGAAACCCTCGTCGCCCTCCGTGTTCTCGGCAAATTCGGAGGCGGCGGAGGTTTCCAGCCGCATGTCAAGCTCGCCAGCCACGACGCCTTCAAAGTGCTCGATCACGTCGCGGGGGCGGAGCCGGCGGGAGGCGGGCGAGAGCAGTTCGATCATCGCGGCGGCGAAGTAGAAGGCATCGACGTCACGGGCAAAGGCGCGTTCGATCCCCGGGCGCAGCACCTTCACGGCCACCTCGCGCCCGTCATCGGCGCGCACGGCCTTGTGGACCTGCGCGATGGAGGCCGCTGCGACCGGCTCGGAAAACTCGGAGAACAGCACGTCAACGGGCTGGCCCAGCTCTGCCGCCACCACGCGCATCGCCTCGGCGCGGGGGAAGGGCGGCAACTTGTCTTGCAGCACCATGAGCTGCTGCGCCAGTTCCGGCCCCACCACATCGGGTCGGGTCGAGAGGATCTGGCCGAATTTGATATAGGCCGGCCCGAGCGCGGTGAGCGCGCGGGTGACGGGCGGCTGCGACGGGTCGCCCTTCAGCCCCAGCCATTTGAACGGCCAGCCGAGCACACGGGCGGCCACGCGAAGCGGGCGCGGTGCGTCCATCGCCTCCAGCGCCACGCCCATCGCGCCGGTGCGCTCAAAGGTGGCCCCGGTGCGGATCAGCCGCCAGATGTTGTGCGGGCCGCGCACCCGGGCCTCAGAGCTTCCAGCCGGAGTGCAGCGCGGCCACCCCGAGGCTGAGGTTGCGGTATTTCACCTGCTCGAAGCCGGCGGTGCGGATCATCGAGGCGAACTCCTCCTGCGGCGGGAACTTGCGGATGCTCTCCACCAGATACTGATAGCTGTCGCGGTCGCCTGTCACCAGCTTGCCCATGCCCGGGATGACGTTGAAGGAGTAGGCGTCATAGGCCTTTTGCATCAGGGGGTTGGGCAGTTGCGAGAACTCCAGCACCATCAGCCGGCCGCCGGGGCGCAGCACGCGGTAGGCCTCCGCGAGCGCATCAGGAATGCGGGTGACGTTCCGGATGCCGAAGGAGATGGTGTAGGTGTCGAAGCTGTTGCTTTCGAAGGGCAGGGCCATGGCATCGCCCACCACCCAATCAAGCTTGTCGGCCATATCGGCGGCCTCGGCGCGTTTGCGGCCCTCCACCAGCATTGCCTCGGTCATGTCGCAGACCGTGGCCGTGGCCCCCTCACCGGCGCGGCGCAGGAAACGGAAGGCGATGTCGCCCGTGCCACCGGCAACATCCAGCAGCCTTTGGCCGGGGCGGGGCGCCAGCCAATCCATCATCGCGTCTTTCCAGAGCCGGTGGATGCCGACGCTCATCAGGTCGTTCATCACATCGTATTTGGAGGCCACGGAGGAGAAGACCTCGTGGACCATGCCGGCCTTTTCGGCCTCAGGCACCTCGGCATTGCCGAAATGCGTGGTTTTTCCGTCATCTGCCATGGGCTTGCCCAACTTTGTTCGCAAACCGGATATAGGCAATCTGCACCGGATACAAACGTGCCAGATGAGCGCAGGAGGGTGCGAGATGGGTGAGCAAGAGCAGTTCTGGCTGAGGGCGTTGAATTTCGTGCTCGACAACCCGCTGGTGCTGTTGGCGCTTGCCGCTGCTGTGGTGCTGCTCGTGGTCGCGGCTATCGCGGCCTATGTCTACTTTGTCTGGATCCTGCCCGGGCAGGTTGGCCGTGCGGTCACCACCAAGCTCTACGAGGCGACCAATGCCGCCGATGCGCAGGGCCGCCGGGTGGAGCTGACGGCGGGGGCGAAGTTCATGAAGCAGCGGGACATCGCGCCGCTGGCCTCGCGCGGCATGGCGCAGGCCGCCGAGGATTCGGTGGGCAGCAAGGTGATGCGCCCCACGTGGGGGATGCGGCTCTCGACGGTGCTCATGGCGGCGGCGGGCGTTGCGGTGCTTTTCTTTGCAGACATGGGGCTGGACCCGGAATGGATGGTGTTCATCAAGCCTGCCGCGGTTGGGGTTGCCCTGCTGGGCATTGCCCATGTTTTCAGCTTCGAGATGCGCTATGATCGGGATGTGATCATCTCGCAGAGCCTCATCCAGTTTCGGCGCGAGATCGCATGGCGTGATTTGGTGGACATCAGGGACGAGGGGAACGGGGTGTATCGGCTGACCTCGGCGGATGGCAAGAAGATGCGGGTGCAGAAGTATATGACCGGCATGAGCGACTTCCTGACCCGGGCGCATGGCGCGATTGACGGGCGCGGGGCCTTGGCCTGAGGGCTTGCGGGGCCGCGCTGGCCCGCTAGGTTTGGCGCCTGACCTTTGAGCCGGAGCCGATATGCCCGAACTGCCCGAGGTGGAAACCGTGCGCCGCGGTTTGCTGCCAGCCATGGAAAACACCGTGATTGCCGAGGCCCGGGTGAACCGGGAGGGGCTGCGCTGGCCGTTTCCGCCGGGCATGGCCGAGCGGCTCACCGGCAAGCGCGTGCTGGGGCTACGGCGGCGCAGCAAGTATATTCTGGCCGATCTGGACAGCGGGGAGACGCTGCTGATTCATCTGGGGATGTCTGGGCGGATGCGGGTGAGCGGCGAGGGGCCCGATATGATCCCGGGGGTGTTTCACCACACCCATCCGGCACCCGAAAAGCATGACCATGTGGTGTTGAACATGGAAAACGGGGCGCGGGTCACGTTCAACGATGCGCGCCGTTTTGGGGTGATGGACCTCGTGCCGACCGTGGAGGCCGAGACGCATCGGCTGCTGGCCGCGCTTGGGCCAGAGCCGCTGGGCAACAGTTTTAGCGAGTCGCACCTGATCGCCGCATTCGAGGGGCGGAATACGCCGGTAAAAGCCGCGCTACTGGACCAGAAGATTGTGGCCGGGTTGGGCAATATCTATGTGTGCGAGGTGCTCCACCGCACCGGCATCTCGCCACGCCGGAAGGCCGGGCAAATCTCTGCGCCCCGGGTTGCACGGCTGGTTCCGGCGATTCGTGAGGTCTTGGAAGAGGCCATCGAGGCGGGCGGGTCGAGCCTGCGCGACCACAGGCAAGCCTCTGGCGAGCTTGGATATTTTCAGCACCGCTTTGCCGCCTATGACCAGGAAGGCGCGCCGTGTTCTACCCCCGGTTGCGGCGGCGTGATCCGACGGATCGTGCAATCGGGGCGTTCCACTTTCTACTGTGGATCATGTCAAAGATAACTTGCAGCGTGGTCTGACCCTGCTAACAAAGGGAAGTCTGGCAGCCGAAAGGAACCGCCGCCACATGGCCTATGAAACCATCGTCGTCGATACCGCCGACCATGTCTGCACCATCCGTCTCAACCGCCCCGAAGCTCTGAACGCGCTGAACGCGACGCTCATTGGTGAGCTGTCGGAGGCCGTCACCGAGGCCGATGGCAACAAAGCGGTGCGATGCATCATCGTGACCGGCTCGGAGAAGGCCTTTGCGGCCGGGGCCGATATTTCGGAGATGGCAGAGAAGGATTTTGTCGATGTCTTCATGGGCGACATGTTCGGCCCGCAGATCGACAAGATACTGGCTTGCCGCAAGCCGATCATCGCCGCCGTTTCGGGCTATGCGCTTGGCGGGGGCTGCGAGCTGGCGATGATGTGCGATTTCATCATTGCTGCGGACACCGCTAAATTCGGCCAGCCCGAGATCAACCTTGGCGTCATTGCCGGAATCGGCGGCACCCAGCGGCTGACCCACTTCGTTGGCAAGGCCAAGGCGATGGACATGCACCTGACCGGGCGGTTCATGGATGCCGAGGAGGCCGAGCGCAGCGGGCTGGTGAGCCGTGTGGTGCCTGCCAAGAAGCTGATGGATGAGGCGATGGCGGCGGCACAGAAGATTGCCGAGAAGTCGATGGTTTCGGTGAAGGCGGCCAAGGAGGCGGTGAACCGCGCCTACGAGATGCCGCTGCGCGAGGGGCTGCTGTTTGAGCGGCGGCTGTTCCACGGGCTGTTTGCCACCGAGGACCAGAAAGAGGGCATGAAGGCCTTTCTGGAAAAGCGCGAGCCGCAGTTTCGCGACAAGTAGCATCTGTGCAGCCACGTTGATTTTTGCGCCAATCTCACCTATATTGACGTTGACCGCGTCAGGCGGAGTGGTGTGATGGTCTTTGCAGAGATAGCCGAGAACGGAAAGTTCGCGCCGGGCAAACTGGCGGCGACCCTCTTGACCACCGTCGAGGAGGTGGCCCAGACGGCGGGGCTGAGCCGCGATGCCGTGGCCCGCAAGGCCCGGGCAGGCACTCCCAAGACCCAGATGCGGCTGCGTGAAATGGTGGAAATTCTCACCCGTGTCAGCCCGCGTTTCGGCTCCGATTTGCTGGCCTATGCCTGGTATCGCTCGGTCCCGCTCGCCGGGTATGGCGAGGTCACGGCGATGCGGCTGGTCAAAGATGGGCGGGCAGAGGCGGTGCACAGGTATCTCGACAGGCTGGACGCTGGCATCCACGCCTGATGCGCTGGTCCGGCACGGTTTTTCGCGCGCTCAACCCCTATTGGGCCTACCGGCCGCTTTCGGGAGAAGGGGCGGCCCAGTTTGGCGGGCGATTCAACTCCGTCGGGCAGGCGGCTCTGTACACCTCGCTGACGGTCGAGACCGCCCTGCGTGAAGCGCAGCAGGCGGGAAGCTTTATGCCTGTAACCGTGGTGGCGTTGGCGGTTGAGGTGGAGCAGGTTTTCGATGCGACCAACGCCGACGCACTCGCTGGGGAAGCCCTCACACGCGCCGATCTGGCTCAGGCGGATTGGGCGGATGAGGCGGACCGGCTTGGGGTGGCACGGGTTCAGCGAATCGCAGAACGGCTAGCGAAGGGCTACAACGGCCTCTTGGTCGAGAGTTTCGCGCCGGGCGCGGCTGGTGGGAATTTGAACCTCGTGCTGTGGCACTGGGGGGAGGCCGCTCCGAACCGGGTGAGGGTGATCGACGATCAGGACCGGCTGCGATACCCGCCGCAGGCGCCGGACTAGGCGAAAATGCCTTTGCAAAACGTGCCGCGAGCTGTATACGCCCGCCGATACATGCGTGTGAGGCCCGCTCTGGCCAGAATCGCCCGGTTGCGAACCCGGGGTCGGGTCTTCCCGCGCTCACCAGTTTGAAACGCACGACCCGACGAAAGAGAGACACACCATGGCCAATTCGCCCCAAGCCAAAAAACGCGCCCGCCAGAACGAAGCCCGCTTCGCTGTGAACAAGGCGCGCCGTTCGCGCATCCGCACCAGCCTTCGCAAAGTCGAAGAGGCCATCGCCTCCGGTGACAAGGATGCCGCCACCGCCGCCCTGCGCGCTGCCCAGCCCGAGCTGATGCGCGGCGTGACCAAAGGCGTCTACCACAAGAACACCGCAGCGCGGAAAATGTCGCGCCTGAGCGCCCGCGTGAAGGCCATCGGCGCCTGAGTCGTGATCACATTTCAGGAAAGGGGCGCCACCTTCGGGTTGGCGCCCCTTTTCGTTGCGCTGTGTCGTTCAGGCCATAAAAACTAGGGCGTTCAGGGGGGTGGCGGGATTCGGCCTGATTAAAGCATGAGTCAAGGCAAAAGGTCAGTTGCCCGCTCGCGCGAGCGCTTGCTATCACCAATCCTGCGATTCACGTCGCCTAGGGGGGACATGATCGTTTTCAGCCGGGCACCGGAGCTTCAGGGGAAGCGCTGCACCGGGGCAAAAAGCTGGAAACGGGTTGTTGTCGAGAGAGTCTGCAGGCGAGCCTGAATGGCCGCTCTGTCAGGGTCGCTGCTGCTGACACGACATGTCCGAAGAGATGTCACTGGCTGGCGGGCAAAGCTTGCGCCTGCACAGCCTGTCTTTTGAATGCTCTATGGAGCCAGCCCAGCGCTATTGCGCAATGGGTAGCGAAAGGCATTGCCATCCGCGTCCCCGACGCCCGTGAGCCGCATGAGTGCGGGCCGCCAGATTTGGCAGGGGCGGTTTGTGGGTGTGTGAATGACAAACAAAAAGTGGGACAGGATAGTGGGAATGCCGCAGACGCGATGGGGACAGGTCAGTGAGTCGCTCAAGACGACGGTTGGACAAAACAATTTCAAAACCTGGATTGAGCCGCTCAAGCTGAACAGCCTGGAAAATGGCGTTGCGCATTTTGAAGTGCCGACCAACTTTTTTGGCAATTGGGTGAGCCGCAATTTCTCTGACACGATCGTCAAGCAGATGAGCCGCGACGGGCTCGAAGTGCGCCGCCTTGAGTTTCGTGTGCCCAGTGCCGCGGCGCGCGCTGCGGCAGCGGAGCAGGCGGCCAATGAGGTGCGCCCTGTGCAAGCCGCCAGCGATGATGCTGGCGCTGGCAGCCGTGGTGCAAGCGCCGGTGGGTCCGGACGAGGCCAGTCTGGCGGGTCGGGCAATGCCGGCAGCAACAGTGACGACGATCTGCCCGGGGCCGCGCTGGATGAGCGCTTTACCTTCGACAGCTTCGTCGTCGGCAAGCCCAACCAGCTGGCCTATACCGCCGCGCGCCGGGTGTCGGAAGGTGGCCCGCTGACCTTCAATCCGCTGTTCCTTTATGGCGGCTCCGGCCTTGGTAAGACCCACTTGATGCACGCCATTGCATGGGCTCTGCAGGAATACTGCCCGGAGAAGAAGGTGGTGTATCTGTCGTCTGACCAGTTCATGTATCGCTTTGTCCGCGCCCTGCGCGAAGACGGGATGCACGAATTCAAGCAGGCGTTCCGCTCTGTCGATGTGCTGATGGTGGATGACGTGCAATTCTTCGCGGGCAAGAACAGCACTCAGGAAGAGTTCTTCCACACGTTCAATGCGCTCTCCGATCAGGGCAAGCAGATCGTCATCAGCGCCGACCGCGCGCCGCATGACATCAAGAAGATCGAAGACCGGATCGCCAGCCGTCTGGCCTCGGGCCTCGTCGTTGACCTGCACCCGACCGATTACGAGCTGCGGCTTGGGATCCTTCAGCAGAAGGCGGAGTTTTACAAAGGCCACTATGGCAACCTCGATATTGCGCCGCATGTGCTTGAGTTTCTCGCGCACCGGATCACCGGCAACGTTCGCACGCTCGAAGGCGCCCTGACCCGTCTCTTTGCTTTCGGCAACCTTGTTGGCCGCGAGGTTTCTCTGGAGATGGTGCAGGAGTGCCTTGCCGACCTGCTCCGCGCCTCCGAGCGCAAGCTGACGGTGGAAGAAATTCAGCGCCGGGTGTGTGAGCATTACAACGTGCGCATCTCAGATATGACCGGCCCCAAGCGGCACCGCACCATCGCCCGCCCGCGTCAGGTGGCGATGTTCCTTGCCAAGGGGATGACCGCCCGCTCGCTGCCGGAAATCGGCCGCCGCTTCGGCAACCGGGATCACACCACGGTGCTTTATGCGGTGCGCAAGATCGAAGAGATGATGCAGACCGATAGTGGATTGGCCGATGACATCGAGCTGCTGAAGCGGATGCTCGAAGCCTGATCGCCGGGGGCGGGCACATGGCCCGCCCGGTCTGCCGTTGGGGGTGCTCTTGACGCTCCTTTGAAACCTCACGAAACTGCGAGAAACAACTTGCCTGCCGAGGGGAAACGCATAGTCTGCGCCTCCCGGCACCTAGGGGGACAGAGCAATGAAATTCTCGATCGAGCGGGCCGTTCTGCTGAAGGCCATCGCGCAGGCGCAGTCGGTTGTCGAGCGCCGCAACACCATTCCGATCTTGGCCAATGTGCTGATCGAAGCCGAAGGCGACGGTGTGCAGTTCAGGGCCACGGACCTTGATATCGAGGTGGTCGACAAGGCCCCGGCGATGGTCGAGAAGGCGGGTGCCACCACGGTGAGCGCCGTCACCCTGCATGAGATCGTGCGCAAGCTGCCCGACGGGGCGCAGGTGCAACTGACCGATGACAGTGCCGCCGGGCGGCTGACTGTGGAGGCGGGGCGCTCGAACTTTCAGCTCGCCACGCTGCCGAAAGAAGATTTTCCGGTCATGGCGTCGAGCGAGTATGGGGCCAACTTCAGCGCTGGTGCCGCCACGCTGCGCCGCCTCTTCGACAAGAGCAAGTTTGCGATTTCCACCGAGGAAACAAGGTATTACCTCAACGGTGTTTACATGCATGTGGCCACCGGCGAGGAGGGCCAGGCGCTGCGCTGCGTGGCGACCGATGGCCATAGGCTGGCCCGCGTGGATGCGCCGCTGCCCGAGGGCGCCGAGACGATGCCGGGCGTGATCGTGCCGCGCAAGACGGTGGGCGAGTTGCGCAAGTTGCTCGACGATGACGAGGCGCAGATTGCTGTTTCGGTCAGCGAGACCAAGGTGCGCTTTGCCACGCCCGAGATCACCCTGACGAGCAAGGTGATTGACGGCACTTTCCCCGATTACACCCGCGTCATCCCGACCGGAAACACCAAGAAGCTGGAGGTGGATGCCGCCGAGTTTGCCAAGGCTGTTGATCTGGTGTCGACGGTCAGCAGCGAGCGGTCCCGCGCGGTGAAGCTCTCGCTCGACGAAGACAGGCTGGTGCTTTCGGTCAATGCGCCTGACAGCGGTGCAGGCTCGGCAGAGCTGGCGGTGGCCTATGGCGACGAGCATCTGGAGATCGGCTTCAACGCCAAGTACCTCACCGAGATCGCCAGCCAGGTGGACCGGGAGAACGCGGTGTTCCTGTTCAACTCCGCTGGTGATCCGACGCTGATGCGCGAAGGCTCCGATACCTCGGCGCTCTATGTCGTGATGCCGATGCGGGTGTAAGGTATCCGTGGGGCTTGTTTTTCACCCCAAGCAGGGCACCGTTGTTCGGGTAAACTTCGACGCTGCATTTCGTACTCCGGAGATGGTAAAACCGCGTCTGGCGATTGTGATATCAAAGCCAATTGTTGCAAGGGGTGGCTTGTGCACCGTGGTCCCTTTGAGCACCACAGCGCCCGACCCGGTCATGCCGTATCATTGCGCGCTCGAAGTTGCGTTTAAGATGCCAAGCGTTTGGGGCAATCGAAAACGATGGGTCAAAGGTGACATGGTTTATGCGGCCGGGTTTCATCGAATTGACTTGTTGAGTTTGGGTAAAGACCGCAGCGGTAAGCGCATTTACCAGACTTCAACTATTTCCGAGCAACAATTGGCGATTGTGCAGCGTTGCGTACTGCAAGGTCTCGGTCTCGGAACATTGACAAAACACCTCTGAACGACCATTTAAGTCGTGTGGCGGCTCTGCTTCGCATCCGCATTAAGACCCCACCAGGGGCCATCAGACCCTCCGGCGATACCAAGCTGTGGTCTGATGCCGAAAAAGGCTCCACTTTCGGGTGGAGCCTTTTGCATATGGAATGATCCGACTGGCCGGGCTACCCAAACACCATGCCCCGCCTTGCCCTCACATCCCTGACCCTCTCGCACTTCCGCTCGCATCGTCGGGCGGAACTGGCTTTGGATGGCCGCCCGGTTGCGCTTTGGGGGCCGAATGGGGCGGGCAAGACCAATGTGCTGGAGGCAGTTTCGCTGCTCTCGCCCGGGCGTGGGCTGAGGCGGGCGAGTGCCGAAGAGATGGCCCGCGCGCCCGAGGCGCTGGGCTGGAAGGTGAAGGCGGAGCTGGCCTCGCTGGGGCATTTTCATGAGTTGGAAACATGGGCCGAGGCGGGGGCCAGCGGGCGCAGCGTAAAGATCGACGGCAAGGCGGCGGCGCAGGTGGCGTTGGGGCGGCTGGCGCGGGTTGTGTGGCTGGTGCCCTCGATGGATCGCCTCTGGATCGAGGGGGCCGAGGGGCGCCGGCGGTTTCTGGACAGGATCGTGCTCAGCTTTGAGCCTGCCCATGGCGAGGCGGTGCTGGCCTATGAAAAGGCGATGCGCGAGCGCAACCGGCTCTTGAAGGACATGGTGCGCGATGCCCATTGGTACGCCGCGTTAGAGCAGCGGATGGGCGAGGAGGGCGCGCGCATTCATCGCCACCGCGAAGACGCGTTGATGCGGCTGGCGGCGGCGCAGGATGAAGCGAGCAGTGCCTTTCCGGCGGCGGGGCTGATGCTGAGCCACCCCGAACCGGCCTGTGACACGCCCGGTGACGCCGAGGCGTTGACGGCGGCGCTTGCAGAGGGCCGCGCACGCGACCTTGCGGCAACGCGCACACTGACCGGCCCGCATCGCGCCGACCTTGGGGCCACCTATATTGCCAAGGACACCCCGGCGCGGCTTTGCTCCACCGGCGAGCAAAAGGCGCTGCTCCTCTCGCTCATTCTGGCGAACGCCCGGGCCTTGGCCGAGGATTTCGGCGCACCGCCGCTGTTGCTGCTCGATGAGGTGGCGGCGCATCTCGATGCCTCGCGCCGCGCCGCGCTTTATGCCGAGATCGAGGCGCTCGGGGCGCAGGCCTTCATGACCGGCACGGGCGCAGAGCTTTTTGAGGAGTTGGGCGGTAAGGCGCAGCACTTTGAGGTGACCGAAGAGGCCGGGCTTTCCGCGCTGCGCGAGGTGGCGGGGTGACATCGGTTTTGCTTCTGCGCGGCATCAATGTGGGCGGGTATAGCAAGCTGGCGATGGCCGAACTGCGCACGCTGCCGGAGGGCTTGAGCACATCGAAAATCCCGGCCAAGGCAGAGCGGTTGCTGGGCAGCCCCATGACGGCCCGCAATTTTTCAACCGTGGCCAAGCTGGCCGAGATGCTGGACGCGCCATGACAATCACCCCCGCCGATCTGGGCCTCTATGCCTTTGCGCTGCTGATCCTGTTTCTCACGCCCGGCCCGGTTTGGATGGCGCTGACAGCGCGGGCGCTGAGCGGGGGCTTCAACGCTGCATGGCCGCTGGCGCTGGGGGTCACGGTGGGCGATGTGCTTTGGCCCTTCCTTGCGATCTACGGGATCACTTGGGTCACGACCGTTTTCGCGGGCTTCATGGCGGTGCTGAAATGGGTCGCGGCGGCGATCTTCCTTGTCATGGGTGGGCTCATTTTGCGCCATGCGGGCAAGTCGATTGCCGCTGACAGCCGGCTGACACGGCCCGGCATGTGGGCCGGGTTCGCGGCCGGGATGGCGGTGATCCTGGGCAACCCGAAGGCGGTTCTGTTTTACCTCGGTGTGTTGCCGGGCTTTTTTGACCTCACCGCCGTGACATGGGCCGACATCGCCGCAATCACCGCGCTTTCGGCGGTGGTGCCGCTTTTGGGCAACCTCGGTTTTGCCCTGATGATCGACCGCGCCCGCCGCCTGCTGGCCTCACCGGAGGCGCTCCGGCGGACGAATATCGTGGCGGGCTGCCTGTTGACGCTCGTGGGCTGTGTGATCCCCTTTACCTGACGGAAAACGTCACTGGCGCTTGGGCGGAGGCCGGGTATCCTGCCGATCATGCGCCGCTTGTTCGTGATCTTCCTTCTGTGCGTCACTGCCCTTCCCGCGCTCGCCGAAAAGCGGGTGGCGCTGGTGATCGGCAATGATCGCTACGAGGACATGCGCCCGCTGAAAAACGCGGCGAACGATGCCGATACAGTGGGCGCGGCGTTGGAGGCCCTGGGCTTTGACGTGGTCTATGAGCGCGACCGCGACAAGAGGCGGATGGAGCGGGCGCTGGAAGACCTTGAGTATGACGGTGAGGGCGCCGATGTGGCGGTGGTCTACTTCGCTGGGCATGGCTTCGAGGTGGGGGGCGACAACCGGCTGCTGCCGGTGGATGGCGACGGGTCGTCGATCGAGAGCCTGATGGAAAGTTCGCTGAGCCTTGCCGAGATCCGCGAGCGGGTGGCGAAGATTGCGCCGGTCGCGGTGCTGTTGGTGGACGCGTGCCGGGTGGACCCATTTGAGGGCGCGGATGAGGGGCGCGCGGCGATTGCTTTGCAGGCAGGGGAGACGCCGGGATTTGCCGCCGTGCCGCGTGGCGAGGGGACGCTGATCGGCTTTTCCACCGCGCCGGGGGCTGTGGCGCTGGATGGTGAGGGCGAAAACTCGCCCTTCGCCGCTGCGCTGGCGCGGCATCTTGCAGCGCCGGGGCTGGAGGTGCGCTCGGTGCTGACGCTGGTGCAGCAGGAGGTTTATGACCGCACGCGCGGGGCGCAGCTGCCCTACGTGGAAAGCGCCCTGCCGCGGCTGTTCTTTGCTGCCGGTCAGGATGACGCGCTGCCCGAGCGGGAGCGGCTGCTGCTGGCGATGGCCGAGCTGACGCCGGATGTGCGCGCCGAGGTGGAGCGGGTTGCCAGCGATGCCGAAGTGCCGCTGGCGCCGATCTTCGGGGCGCTTCTGGCCAATGATCTTTCTGATGCGTCGCCAAGTGAACGCAGCGCGAAGCTGGCCGAGGCGGCGGCGGCCTTCGTGGCGACGCGGGCGCAGTTGCGGCAGCTTTCGGCGCAGGATGGCGAGGTGGCCGAGATGCGCCGGGCGGCCGAGATGCGGCTGGAACTGGGCGATTTTACCGGCGCATTGGGCGCGCTCGACGAGGCCGTTGCGCTCGACAGGGCCTCGGGCGATGCGCTGATGGAAAACCTCGTGGCGCGGCGGATGTCTGAGGCAGAGACGCTGCGGCTCAAGGCCGGTGTGGCCCGCACCCGGCTGGATTATGCGCTGGCGCTGGAGGTGCTGGAGCAGGCGGGTGTGATACACGAGGAGCTAGCCGCGCTGAGCCCGCCCGAGGAGGCGCGGATTGCACGGATCGAGCTGTTTCAGGAGGCGGCGGAGATTTTCACCCTACTGGGCGACCATGCCGCCGCGTTGGGGGCCTATCAAGGCATGCGCGATCTGGCGGGCGCGGAGTTTTTGCAGGCGCAGGATGACGTTGCCATGCGCCGCCGCCTTTACCTTGCCTTTGTGGGCATTGCCAAAGCGCAGAAGGTGGTGGGCGATACCGAGGCTGTGCGCGAGGCGGCGGTCCAGGCTGTGAGGGTGCTGCGCAAGGGCGAGGGGCAGGGGGCGGCCCTGCAGCACGATCTGGATATCTGGGAGGTCGAGATGCTAATCGGCGACCTCGGGATCTTGCTGGGAGACCACGAGGCCGCGCTGAAGGACTTTGAGGATGCCGCCGCTCGGATGCGGCCCCACGCCGAGGCCCGCCCGGAGGATGCGGCGGTGCAGCTGAGGCTTGCGGAGGCCAATGAGCGGCGCGGCGATGCCCAGATTGGCATGGGCGAGGCGGAGAAGGCCTTTGACAGCTACTGGGAGGGGCTGGAGATTTATGGCGCGACGGCGCGTGAATCGGGCAAACGCGATGGCCTCGCGATCGGGCGCACGGCGATGAAGGTGGGGCGCGCTCTGCTGGAGACCGGCGATGTTGAGCCAGCGCTTCAGTATTTTGCGAAGGCCGAAGAGTTCTTGGTCAAGATGTTCGAGCAAGACCCGCAACGCGCGGCGCTGCGCCACGCTTTGAGTGGCACGCTGATCGGGCAATCCATGGCGCTGACCCGGATGATGGAGCGCGAAGAGGCCGAAGCGAAGGCGCGGGAGGCGCTGGACCTGTTGCGCCCGATGCTGGCGGCGGCGCCGGGGGACACGGCCATCGGGCATGCGGTGTTCGAGGCGGAATTTGCGCTGGGGCGGGCGCTTTCGTTTCTAGGGCGGGATGCCGAGGCGAAGGCTGCGCTGGAGCGGGCCCGTGGGCAGATGGAAGCACTGCGCGAGGCCAACCGGACCCACGCGGGCTGGATTTATGACGGCATCGTTCTGGAACGGTATATCGCCCACCGCGCCGCGCGGGCGGGAGACCGGGAGGCGGCACTGGAGGGGCTGATCGAAGCGCGAGGCTTTGCCAGGATCCTGATGAACATGAAGGGTGAAAACCGTCGTTGGCGGGATCTGAACCTTGAGATCAACCTGCAAATCGAGTCCCAACAACTTGGCGCCACGAGCGAGGCGGAGCTGAAGCAGTTGCACCTGACCCGCTCCTACATCGTGCTGACCAGCATCTGGCTGCTGATGCAGGACGCGGAAGACCCGGAAACCGCCCTGCAGGCCGGGCTTGCGATGCTGCGGCTCGGGCAGACGGAGGTTGCGTTGGGTGAGGTGGTGGAAGCCGACGGCACCATGCGTGATGCCTATGATTGGCTGACCTCAGCCGCTGCGCGGATGGAGCGGGCGGAACCGAGGATCTACGCCGCCGAGGCTGCGGAGTCGCTGGGGCAGCTGGAGCTTGGCTATGGCAGCGCCGAAAACGCCGAGGCATGGCACCGGATCGCGCTGGAACTGCGCCAGAAGTTGATGGTGAACCATTCGCAAGACACGCGCCGCGGCTGGCTGCTCTCGGTGAGCCATGAGCAGCTTGGCACTGCGCTGGCCGTGCAGGGGCGCACGGCGGAGGCGATTGCCGAACATGAGGCGGCGCGGGACATGCGGCTGAAGCTGTTGGAGACGCTGAAGGCTGATCGCGGCGTCACTTGGGGGCTCTATGTCAGCTACTATCACCTCGCGGATTTGGGGGTGGAGCCGGCTGAGAATATGGCGCGCGCGCTGGAGGTTTTGGCGCGGATGGAGGCGCGGGGCTGGCTCTCTGCGGAGCAGGCAGAATACCTTGCCGTCACCCGCGACCGGATCGCCGAAATCGCCAAGGAAAATCAGGCAGATACAGCGCCAGCGGAAAGCCCCTGAAAAGCCGCCGAAAATCGTGTCATCCGCGTGACATCTCCGGCCCGAAAGTCTATAAATCCGGCACAACAACAACGGACAGGCGGCATGGCCGAAAACGAACAGGCACCCGAAGAATACGGCGCAGATTCCATCAAGGTTCTCAAGGGCTTGGAGGCGGTTCGCAAACGCCCCGGCATGTACATCGGTGATACCGATGATGGCTCGGGCCTGCACCACATGGTGTATGAGGTCGTCGATAACGGGATCGACGAGGCGCTGGCGGGCCACGCCGACCGTGTAACCGTGACATTGCATGCCGATAATTCGGTTTCTGTCAGCGACAACGGGCGCGGGATTCCGGTGGATATGCACCCCGAAGAGGGCGTCAGCGCGGCCGAGGTCATCATGACCCAGCTGCACGCGGGCGGGAAGTTTGACCAGAACAGCTACAAGGTGTCTGGCGGTTTGCACGGGGTTGGCGTTTCGGTCGTCAACGCGCTTTCCGACTGGCTGGAACTGCGCATCTGGCGCAACGGCAAGGAGCATGTTGCGCGGTTTGAGGGTGGCTTCACGACAGAGTCGCTCAAGGTGCTTGGGGATGCGGGTGGCAAGAAGGGCACCGAGGTGCGCTTTCTGGCCTCGACCGAGACATTTTCGAACTTGGAATACAGCTTCAAAACGCTGGAAAACCGCCTGCGCGAGCTGGCCTTCCTCAACTCGGGCGTCCGCATCCTGCTGCGCGATGAACGCCCGGCGGAGGCGCTGGAAAGCGAGCTGTTCTACGAGGGCGGCGTGCGCGAGTTCGTCAAGTATCTCGACCGGCACAAGACCCCGGTGATGGAAGAGCCGATCTTCATGGTCGGCGAGAAAGACGGCATCGGCGTGGAAGTGGCGATGTGGTGGAACGACAGCTACCACGAGACGGTGCTGCCCTTTACCAACAACATCCCCCAGCGCGATGGCGGCACCCATATGGCGGGCTTCCGCGGTGCGCTGACCCGCACGATCAACCTTTACGCGCAGTCTTCGGGCATTGCGAAGCGGGAGAAGGTGAGCTTTTCGGGCGACGATGCCCGCGAGGGGCTGACCTGCGTGTTGAGCGTGAAGGTGCCCGACCCGAAATTCTCCAGCCAGACCAAAGACAAGCTGGTGAGCTCCGAGGTGCGGCCTGCCGTGGAAGGGCTGGTCAACGAAAAGCTCGCAGAGTGGTTCGAGGAGCACCCGCTGGAAGCGCGCCAGATCGTCGGCAAGATCGTCGAGGCGGCGCTGGCCCGCGAAGCGGCGCGCAAGGCCCGTGAGCTGACCCGGCGCAAGACGGCGATGGACGTGGCCTCGCTGCCCGGCAAGCTGGCGGATTGCCAAGAGAAGGATCCGAGCAAGTCGGAGCTGTTTCTGGTGGAGGGTGACTCCGCCGGGGGCTCGGCCAAGCAGGGCCGGGCGCGGAGCAACCAGGCGGTACTGCCGCTGCGCGGTAAGATCCTCAACGTCGAGCGCGCCCGGTTTGACCGGATGCTGGGCAGTCAGGAGATTGGCACGCTGATCACCGCGATGGGCACGGGGATTGGCCGCGACGAGTTCAACATCGACAAGCTGCGCTACCACAAGATCGTCATCATGACCGATGCCGACGTGGACGGCGCGCACATCCGCACTCTGCTGCTCACCTTCTTCTTCCGGCAGATGCCGGAGATCATCGAGGGTGGGTATCTCTACATTGCGCAGCCGCCGCTCTACAAGGTTTCGCGTGGGAGATCAGAGGTTTACCTCAAGGACGTGCCCGCACTGGAAGATTACCTAATCGCGCAGGGTGTGGAGGGCGCGGTGCTGCGGCTGCCGAGCGGCGAGGAGATTGCCGGGCAGGATCTGGCCCGCGTGGCCGACGCCGCCCGCCAGTTTCGCCGCATCCTTCAGGCTTTCCCGACCCATTACCCCACGCGCATTCTGGAACAGGCCGCGCTGGCAGGGGCGTTTGAGCCGGGCGCGGCAGACCGCGATCTGCAAGCCGTCGCCGATGCCATCGCCGCCCGGCTGGATCAGGTGGCGGTGGAATACGAGCGCGGCTGGCAGGGCCGGATCACGCAGGACCATGGCATTCGCTTGGCACGCGTTCTGCGCGGCGTTGAAGAAATCCGCACGCTGGATGGCGCTGTGCTGCGCTCGGGCGAGGCCCGCAGGCTGGCACAGGTGGCCGGTGAAGGCCGCGACATCTACAAGCAGATGGGCACCCTGAGCCGCAAAGACCGCGAAACTCAGATTCACGGCCCGCTCGACCTGCTGCAGGCGATCCTTGAGGAAGGCGAGCGCGGGCTGACGCTGCAACGCTACAAGGGTCTCGGGGAGATGAACCCCGGTCAGCTGTGGGAGACCACGCTGGATCCGGAGGCGCGCACGCTGTTGCAGGTGAAGGTCGAAGACCTCGCGGAGGCCGACGACCTCTTTACCAAGCTGATGGGCGATGTGGTGGAACCGCGCCGCGAGTTTATCCAGCAGAACGCGCTGAGCGTGGAAAACCTAGACTTCTAAGGAAGGTGGGCAGATTGCCCACCCTACATTAGCGGTCGCAGGCCCAGATAACGCTGTCGAGCCCCGCAAGGCGGCAAAGCCGTGTCAGCTCGGCAGCGAGCTTGTCTTCGCGGGCCTTGGAGGGGCGCACGCCCGGTTCTGACCAGCGGTTCATCACGGTGAGCGTGCCCGCCTTGCGGTCGGCCTTGGCTTCCAGCCGGCCAATGAAGCGCGACCCTTCGAGCAGTGGAAACACGTAGTAACCCCATTGCCGCTTGGCGGCGGGGACGAACATTTCGACGGTGTAGTCGAAGCCGAAGAGGCGTTTGAGGCGGGCGCGGTCGCGGATCGCCGGGTCAAACGGGTTGAGGATGCGAAGGCGTGAGGTGGGGGCGGTGAGCGCCTCCAGCCGGGCCTCAATGTCGGGGCAGGCCAGCGCTTTGATCCGGGTCTTGTTGGTGGTTTCCACCTCGACGGGCACAAGGTCGGGCGCGGCCTCGGCCCAGCGGGCGGTTTCGGCGACGGTGGTGGCATCCCAGAACTTGCGAATTTCGCCGGGCGTGCCGAAGCCGATACGGTGCAGGGCGGCGCGGGAGAGCCAGTCGATCTGCTCGGCATCGGGCACCTCCTGCTCGCGCAGATCGGCGGGAAAGACGCGCTCGGCGAGATCGTAATGCTTGGTGAAGCTCTTGCGGTGACAGGTGGCCAACTCACCGGAAAACCACAGAAAATCCAGCGCGCGTTTGTGCGGCGGGCGTTGCCACATCTCCTTGGGCCCCTCGTGGGTGTGCTCGAAATCGCGGGTGCAAAGCGGGCCTTCTTCGGCCACCCGTGCCTTGACGGAGGAGAGCAGATCGGGGTCGATCTTGCCCCACCAGCCGGAGCGGGAGATCTTTTCGCGCATCCGGGCAAACTGGCGGCGCCACATGGGCAGGAACTCCATCGGAAGAACGGAGGCATCGTGGGTGAAATGCTCGAAGACGGCTTGCTGCTTGCCGAGCAACTTGTCCATCATCGGTTCACGGTAGTTGGCGTTGCGCGACCACATGATGTGGTGATGGGCCCGGCTGACGATCTGGATCGAGTCGAGCTGGACGAAGCCGAGATCGTGGATGATGCCGGGCGCGTCGAGCTTGCCGGTGGGCGGCGTGGCAAGGCCGTGGGCTGAAAGCCAGAGGGCGCGGGCCTGAGCATTGGAGATGGTGAGCGCGGTCATTGCGGCAGGATTGGGCCGGGCGCGCGGGGTTTGCAATCCGGTTGCTGACATTTTGGGGGGCGACGCGGGAGCGGCGGGTCGAGAAGGCTTCGCCGTTGATCTTGGATGGGCGGGGGATGCACGACCGGTAGGGATGGTGGGCAGATTGCCCACCCTACGGGTCGTGCGTTGCTTTTTATCTGGTCAGAACGGCGAGCAGGGCCTCGGTGGAGGCGTCGCGGTCGTCAGGGTTTCGGCCCGCGCCTCACATCTGCGCGGGGCGTAGCGCGGTGAGGGCGTTGCGCAGGCTGTCTGGCAGCGGTTTGGGGCGGCGGGTGGCCGCGTCAACGTAGACGTGGGTGAAGAAGCCTTCGGCGGCGGCAATATCGCTGTCGCCGGGGAAAAGGGCGATTTCGTAGCGCACGGAGGAGGTGCCGATGTGGGCGACGCGAAAGGCAGAGGTGACCGGATCAGGAAAGCGGATTTCGGCGTGGAAGCGGCAGCCGCTTTCGACCATCACGCCGATCTGGTCGCCATTCAGATGGTCGAGCAGGCCGGCGTGGATGAGCCAGGCGTTCACGGCCGTATCGAACAGCTCGTAATAGGCCACGTTGTTGAGGTGGCCGTAAGGGTCCATGTCCTTCCAGCGGGTGTCGTGACTGGCATGGGCAAAATAGTCGGCGCGGGTGCCGGGCGGCGTTTTCATGCCCCCGATCAGAGACCGAGCGCGGCCCGGATGGCAAGGGCCACGAGGCCGAGTACCAGCAGCGAGCCGCCATAAAGCGCGATGAACCAAGCTACGCGGCGCATCAGTGGTAGCCCGAATCCGCGTCGATCTTGCCGCGGAAGACCCAATAGGCGAAGGCGGTGTAGGCGAGGATCACCGGGATCAGGATGCCCGCGCCGATGAGCATGAAGATTTGCGAGTTTTCCGGCGCGGCGGCCTCCCAGATCGTCACCTCGGTGGGCACGATGTAGGGGAACATCGACACGCCAAGGCCGCCAAAGCAGAGCGTGAAGAGCACAAGCGCAAGGATGAAGGGTGAAAGCTCGGCAGAGGCCATGCGCAGCCGGATCATCAGAAAGACGAAGGCGGCGGCGGTGAACGCGCCGACAACGGCAGCAAGCCCCCATCCCCATCCGGTGAACCAGCGGGCGTAGTAGCCCTCTTGCAGGAAGGGCGTCCACAGGCTGACCAATGCGATGAAGCCAACGGTGAGCGGGGCGAAAAGCAGCGCCCAGCGGCGCATCCGGTTTTGCAGCTCGCCGGTGGTTTTTAGTACCAGCCAGCAGGCACCCAGCAGCATGTAGCCGACCATTACCGCAACGCCGACGGCGAGCGTGAAGGGGGTGAGCCAATCCCACCAGCCACCGGCGTAGACGCGGGCGGCTTTGTCGATCTCGATGCCTTGCAGGATCGCGCCGAGGGTGATGCCCTGGGTCAGCGCGGCAAGGCCCGAACCGCCGATGAAGGCGGCATCCCACAGCGGTTTCCAGCGCTCGGTGCGCCAGCGAAACTCGAAGGCAACACCGCGAAAGACCAACGCCAGAAGCATGGCGATAAGCGGGGCGTAGACCGCGGGAAGGATCAGCGCGTAGGCCAGCGGGAAGGCCGCGAAGAGGCCGCCGCCGCCCATCACCAGCCATGTTTCATTGCCATCCCAGACAGGGGCGACGGTGTTCATCATCACGTCCCGATCCTTGCGGCGGGGTTCGAGCGCAAAGAGCATGCCGAGCCCAAGGTCGAACCCGTCGAGCACAACGTAGACCAGCACCGCGAAGGCGATGATGAAGGCCCAGATGACGGTGAGATCAAAGGAAATACCTTCAGCAAGGGGCATGGGTCATTCCTCCTTCGGGGCGTCGGAAACAGGGGAGCGCCCCGCCGCGCGGACGGGGCCGGTGGCCACATCCTTGAGGCGAGGCTCGCCGGTGGCGGGCGGGTGGCTCATGAGGCGCAGGATATACCATGTGCCTGCGCCGAAGACGGCCATGTAGACCACGAAGAAGGCCAGCAGAGAGGCCCCCACGGCGGGCGCATCGAGCGGGGCGGCGCTGTCAGCGGTGCGCAGCAGGCCATACACCGTGAAGGGCTGGCGGCCGACCTCGGTGGTGACCCAGCCCGCGAGCACGGCGACAAGGCCGGAGGGGCCGAGCAGCACGGCGGCGCGGTGCAGCATGGGCCAGTCGAACAGGCGGCCACGGGCGCGCGCGAAGAGCGACCAGAGGCCAAGGCCGAGCATGGCAAAGCCAATGGCCACCATGATGCGGAAGGCCCAGAAGACAATGGCCACCGGCGGCTGATCTTCATCCGGCACGGTATCCAACCCGTCGAGCGGGGCGTTCAGATCGTGCTTGAGGATCAGCGACGACAGTTTGGGGATGCCCACCGCGTAGTCGAGCGTTTGCGTCTCGTCATTGGGCACCCCGAAGAGGTAGAGCGGCGCGCCGTCGGGGTGGCTTTCATAGTGGCCCTCCATCGCCATGACTTTCACCGGCTGGTGCTCCAGCGTGTTCAGCCCGTGCAGGTCTCCGAGGAAAATCTGCACCGGGGCGACGATCGCGGCCATCCACATCGCCATGGAGAACATGGTGCGGTTGGCGGGGGTCGAGATTTCGCCCCTGCGGCGGTGGCGCAGCAGGTGCCACGCGCCGACGCCGCCGACGATGAA
This sequence comes from Oceanicola sp. D3, assembly GCF_006351965.1. Lineage (NCBI taxonomy): Bacteria > Pseudomonadati > Pseudomonadota > Alphaproteobacteria > Rhodobacterales > Roseobacteraceae > Oceanicola > Oceanicola sp. D3. Next base: position 3,710,244 of record NZ_CP040932.1, on the reverse strand, counting down.
AGCGGTGGTGAGGTAGGCGGCGGTGACGGTATGAGCCAGCCGGTAGGGGAAGGAGGGGTTGAAGATGACCTGCCAGAAATCGGTGGGCAGGAATTGGCCTGTTTCCGGGTCAATCTCAAAGCCCGCGGGGGTGTGCATCCACGAGTTCACTGAGAGGATCCAGAAGGCCGAGATGAAGGTGCCCACGGCGACCATTGCGGTGGCGGCCATGTGCAGCCCCGGCCCCACACGATCCCGCCCGAAGAGCATGATCCCGAGGAAGCCCGCTTCAAGGAAGAAGGCCGAGAGCACCTCGTAGGCCATCGGCGCACCGATCACCGGGCCGGCCTTGTCGGAGAAAACCGACCAGTTGGTGCCGAACTGGTAAGACATCACGATGCCGGAGACGACGCCCATGGCGAAGGCCAGCGCGAAGATCTTCACCCAGTAGCGAAACAGCGCAAGGAAGCGTTCTTCCTTGGTCCAGAGCCAAAGCGCGTTGAGCACGGCGAGGTAGGAGGCCAGCCCGATGGTGAAGGCTGGGAACAGGAAGTGGAATGAAACCGTGAAGGCAAACTGCAGGCGGGCGAGGAAAACGGCATCAAAGGCTTCGAACATGGATCTCGGCATTGGCTGTTTCAGGTTGCGCAGGAGGTAGCACCAAGGCGAAGCGCGTCGAGTCGGGGTGCCGCTTTGCCGCAGGGCGAAAATAGGCGCCCGATTTCCGGCTGCGCGGGGCAGGGCGGCGGGCTAGGCTGGGGCCATGCTGTTTCGATTGCCAGATGATGACACGCTCTATGCCGCGCTGATGGCGCGGGATGCCAGCTATGAGGGGCGGGCGCTGGTGTGCGTGCGCTCAACCGGGATTTTCTGCCGGCTGACCTGCCCGGCGCGCAAGCCGCTGCGGGAGAATTGCGAATTCAGGGAAACGGCGCAGGCCTGCATCGAGGCGGGCTTTCGGGCCTGCAAGCGGTGCAAGCCGCTCGACGCGCTCACCGATGATTCCACAGTCACCGCGCTGCTGGAGGCCTTGGCCGCCGATCCGGCGCGGCGCTGGAGCGAGGCGGATGTGGCGGCGGAGGGGTATGACCCTTCTACCGTGCGCCGCGCCTTCAAGCGGGCCTTCGGCGCCACCTTTCTGGAGATGGCGCGGCAGCGGCGGCTGCTCGCAGGGCTGGAGGTGCTGGGAGAGGGCGGCAAGGTGATCGAGGCGCAGCTTGATGCGGGGTTTGAAAGCGCCTCGGCCTTCCGCTCGGCCTTCGGGCGCATGCTGGGCATTGCGCCGGGTGCTTTTGAAAAGCGCCCGCTGCTGATGGCCGACTGGATCGACACGGCCCTTGGCCCGATGGTGGCTGTCAGCGATGCCCGGGCGCTGCATCTGTTGGAATTCGTGGGCCGCAAGGCTCTGCCGCGCGAGTTGCAAAGGCTTCATGCGGCGGTGAAGGGCTCGCTGGGCTTTGGGCGGCCCGCGCCGACCGATCAGGTTGCCGCCGAGCTGGGCCGGTTCTTTGCCGGGGAGAGCGCACGCTTTGGCACGCCGCTGGCGCTGCATGGCTCGGAGTTCACGCGCGCCGTTTGGGCCGCATTACAGGAGATACCGGCAGGCGAGACGCGCAGCTATAGCGAAGTGGCGCAGGCCATTGGCAAGCCGCAAGCGGTGCGAGCGGTGGCGCGGGCCAACGGCGCCAACCAGATTGCACTGGTGATCCCCTGCCACCGGGTGATCGGGGCGGATGGCAACCTCACCGGCTATGGCGGCGGGCTTTGGCGCAAGGAGCGGCTGATTGCGCTGGAGCGCGGGTTTGCCGCCCGTGCGGCCTAGGGCTTTCCGCCCGCGTTGGGCCCGGCCAGATCGTTCTTCACCATCCAGCCTGCGAGGCGCGACAGCATGATGTCCTGCACCTGCTGCTTGATGGCGCGGGGTTCGCGGCCTTCGATCTCGTCGACGAAGGAGGTGACATAATCGGTGTGGGCGTCATCGAGCCAGAACATCAGCCGGGTGAAAGGGTTGAAGTTGTCATGCACCTCATCAATCTCGCAGCGGGTGCCGCCCGCTTCAGGGATGAAGCGCTGCCGCGCCATCGAGCTGGCGCCGCTTTCGGGCACAATAGCATGGCAGGTAATCTCGCCATCTTCGGCCTCCACCACCCGCATCTTGTAGCCCATCTCGCGCTCGCAGGGCTCGAAGGTTTCTGAATCTGGGATGTTGGCGGTGAACCAGACCGGAAAGAAGCCCTCATCGTCGGGCTGGCCACAGCGGTGGTGGCCCTTGGTTTCGCCGGGCCGCATGATCATCGCCTCCTCCAGCACCTCGGGCGCGACGGGAACCCAGGTGCTTCCGCGCGTGCGGTAGGTGCGCGTGGGCAAGGACATGAGTGCGGTGGGCAGAAGCCAGACGAGCAGGAAGGTGCCCATGACGAAGGTAAGGAACAGGCGGATGATCTGCCATTGCACCTGCTGGTTGGCCAAAGCCGGGCCAGTGGTGTGAAGTGTCATTTCGCCGGTGGTGGCAAGCAGGCCGGTGAACATGAGCGCCATCGGCAGTGCCTCGGTCCATCCGCCAGGAAAGGTCGCGTGGTGCCAGACCATGAAGCCCGTCCAGAGTGCCATGACGACGATCAGCGTGGCCGGGTCGGCGAGCGGCCCATCGCCCGGGTGGAGCGCGATGGAGAGCGCAGCCCCAAGCAGCGGCAGGGCCGAAAACGCCACGACACGACGGCGCAGGCGCGACAGGCGGTAGGGCACGTGGTAGGACCAGAAGCTTTCGTCAGGCATCGGGGGACCTCATCAACAGGCCACCGGCTTAGCAGCCGGACCGGGCGGGAATGTGGCGCCGGGTCGGCAATTTTGTCTCGCAAGTCCATCGTCTTGGCTTCTTCCGGCTTATGGCAGATAGTCGCGCCCGAGCGAGAGAGGGAGAGCGCCATGGACATGCCGAAGAATGCCTTCAAGGCCGCGATCGCCGAGGGGCGGTTGCAGGTGGGGATCTGGAACACGATCCCCGATCCGGGCGTGGTGGAGCTGCTGGCGGGCACGGGATATGACTGGATCCTGCTCGACAGCGAGCACACCCCCGTGACCATTCCGGGGCTGATGCCGCTGATGCAGGCCGCCGGGGGCTACCCGGTGACCACGATCGCGCGGCCCGGCTGGAACGACATGATCGAAATCAAGCGCTTGCTGGATCAAGGCGCGCAGACCCTGCTCATTCCCTATGTGCAGAGCGTGGAGGAGGCCGAGCTGGCGGTGCGCCATGTGCGCTACCCGCCACGCGGCGTGCGCGGTGTCGGCGGCACAACCCGAGCCAGCCGCTATGGCGCGGTGAAGGATTACATCCAGACTGCCGAGCAGGAGATTTGCCTGCTGGTGCAGATCGAGACCGTGGAGGCGATGGCGCAGGCCGAGGAGATTGCGGCGGTGGATGGCGTGGACGGCATCTTCATCGGACCGGCGGATTTTGCCGCGTCGATGGGCTACCCGGGCCAGCCGACCCATCCGGAGGTGAAGGCGGCCATCCTCGATGGCATCCGCCGGATCAAGGCGGCGGGCAAGGCGCCGGGCATCCTGACGCTGGACCCGACCTTCCAGAAGGAAGCCGAGGAGGCCGGCGCTGTGTTTGTCGCGGTGACGCTGGATGCCTCGATCCTGCGCGCGGGTGCGATTGCGGCGCGGGAGCGCTTTGCCGGATAGGCCGGGGAGCTCATCCGCCCTTCGAGGCGTCTTCGCGGCTGCGATGAGCGGGCGAAGCCCCCGAAGAGCGGCCCCTAGCCGATGGTCTGGGGGCCGAGCTTGAGCACCACCGGCACCACCAGCTCTTCCTCGTCGGTCAGGTGCCGGTCGAGCAGGCCTCCCAGGCTTTCGAGCGACGCGGCGAAGGGGGCGGCTGCATCCTTGGCATTCCCGCCCTCCGCCAGTTTGCCGAGCGTGAGGTTGGCGGCATCGGCAAAGCCCGCCAGTGCCGGATCGAGCAACTGGTGGTCTGCCTCCATGAGCTGAAAACCGCGGGCGATCTCGGGGGCCTTGGCCTCAAGGATTGGGAAGTAATGCGCATCCTCGATCTGGTGATGGCCGTGGAGCTGTTGCAGCAGCATCCCGCCGTAGCGTGGCAAGGTCGAGCCGAAGCGGGCTGGGTCGCCACCATCGAGCAGGCTCTCGGTTTCTTGATTCAGCAGGTCCAGCAGGCGGCGGAACATCAGGTGCCGGTCGAGCCAGAACTCCACCAGCCCGGCAAAATGCGGGTGCGCCTCCCAGGTTTCGCGCGGGTAGTCTGCCAGCAGGACGCGGAGGGCGTCGGGCAGCGCGGCGCGGGTGTGAAGATCCAACTCGTTCATTCGGCGGAGCTAGCGCGGGTGCGGGCCAGTGCAAGCTGGCGCTGCCGTTCGCGAAAGCGGGCGCGGTCCTCTTCGGTATATTCGCCCACGCAGGCCGGGCATTGCACGCCTTCCTCATAGTCCGGCGCGGCGCGCCCCTCGGGCGAAACGGGCCGTCCGCAGGCGTGGCATAGCTGGTAGTCGCCCGGCTTTAACCCATGGCCCACAGAGACGCGCTGGTCGAACACGTAGCACTCGCCGTCCCAGCGGCTTTCTTCCTCCGGCACCTCTTCGAGATACTTCAGGATGCCGCCCTGCAGGTGATAAACCTCGTCAACGCCCTGTGATTTCAGGTAGTTGGTCGATTTTTCGCAGCGGATGCCCCCAGTGCAGAACATCGCCACCCGCTTGTTGTGAAACCGATCCTTGTTGGCCTCCCACCAAGCCGGGAATTCGCCAAAGCTGGCGGTTTCGGGGTTTACCGCGCCCTCGAAGGTGCCGATGGCAACCTCGTAATCATTCCGCGTGTCGATCACCGCCACATCTGGCGCCTCGATCAGCGCGTTCCATTCGGCGGGGGCAACATAGGTGCCGACCGAGGCCGTCGGGTCCACGCCCTCCACGCCAAGCGTGACGATCTCGCGCTTGAGGCGCACTTTCATCCGGCGGAAGGGGCGCTCGGCGGCCTTGCTTTCTTTCCACTCCAGATCGGCGCAGCCCGGCAGGGCTTTGATATGCGCGATCAGCGCGTCAATCCCGGCGCGAGGCCCGGCCACGGTGCCGTTGATCCCCTCGGGCGCCAGCAGGAGCGATCCGCAGAGCCCTTCGGCCTCGCAGAGGGCCTTGAGCGGCCCCTGCAGCGCGGCAGAGTCGGGGAAGGAGGCAAACTTGTAGAGCGCGGCGACGGTGAACATGGGGCGCGGCATAGCGCTCGCCGCGCCCTCAGGCAATGCCAAGAGCGGCTTAGAACTTCTCTGCGAAGGCGGCGAAGCTCTCGGCCCAGTCACGCAGGAACTTCTGGGTGTCTTCCTTGGCAATCTCGCCAGTCTCCGAGAAAAATTCGCCATCGGTGCGCATGTACACTTCGGGGTAGCCCATCACGTGCATCCCCAGCGCCACGCCGCGCATGCGCATGTGCTGTGCCGCAACGGCGCCGCTGATTGCGCCGGGCGAAGCGCTCATCACGGCGGCGGGCTTGCCGACCCATGTGCTTTTGCCCCAAGGCCGCGAGCCCCAATCCAGTGCATTGGCGACGAATCCGGGGATGTTGCGGTTGTATTCGGGCACCACGAAGAGAAAGCCGTCAACCGCATCAATCTCGGCCTTGAAGGCGGTGACGTCAGCGGGCGGGTCGGACCAGAGATCATCGTTGTAATGGGGCAATGCGCCGATTTCGATGGGGGAGAAGGCCATCAGGTCTGTGCCAATTCCGGCGACGGCCTCGGCCAGTTTGCGGTTGAGCGAGCCTTCACGCAGGCTGCCGACGATCACGCCGATTTTCTTCATGTGTCTTTCCTTCTGTCCTGTCCTCCCGCTGGCTCCAACTGGCCCGGCAGGCGGCAAGATCAACCCGGAGATTGACGCTTTGATCCTCACTGCTACCTTTCGCGCCAACCAAAGGAGACAACAGCCCATGCCCGACAGCGCCCTTATCGTCATTGACGTGCAAAACGACTTTTGCCCCGGCGGGGCGCTGGCCGTGGAGGGGGGCGACACGATTGTGCAGGGGATCAACGACCTGATGAATGATTTTCCCGCCGTTGTGCTGACGCAGGATTGGCACCCGGAGGGGCATTCGTCTTTCGCGTCGGGGCACCCCGAGGCCGAGCCGTTCTCGATGATCGACATGCCGTATGGCCCACAGGTGCTTTGGCCGGATCACTGCATTCAGGGCAGCGCGGGGGCCGAGTTTCATGCCGATCTTGATACCACCCGGGCCGATCTGATCGTGCGCAAGGGCTACAACCCGCGGATCGACAGCTATTCGGCCTTCTTCGAGAACGACCACGAAACGCCGACCGGGCTGGAGGGCTACCTGCGCACGCGGGGGATCGAGAAGCTCACCATGGTGGGGCTGGCAACCGATTACTGCGTGAACTTCTCCGCCGTCGACGCTGCCAAGCTCGGCTTCACCGTGACCGTGCGCACCGACCTTTGCCGCGCGATTGATCTCGACGGCTCACTGAAGGCAGCGATGGACGGGATGCGCGGCGCCGGCGTGGTGGTGGATTGACCCTCAAGGGGACTTGTCCCGCCATGCGAAGCCCCGGAACGGAGAACAAATGACCGATACCCCCCAGCTTGACGAGGCGAGCTTTCGCGCGCCCGACCCGGAGCAGCTCTTCCCGCAGCAGCACAGCACCCATCCGGCGCGGATCCTGCTGCTCTATGGCTCGCTGCGAGAGGTGGCCTATTCGCGGCTGATGGTGGAAGAGGCGGCGCGGGTGCTGGAAAAGCTCGGCTGCGAGACCCGCATCTACAACCCCTCCGGCCTGCCCCTGCCCGATGACGCCCCCGCCGATCACCCCAAGGTGGCGGAACTGCGCGAGATGGTGATGTGGTGCGAAGGCATGGTCTGGTCATCACCCGAACGGCACGGCGCGATGACCGGCATCCTGAAAAATCAGGTGGATTGGATCCCGCTTTCGCCCATCGGCGGGGTGCGCCCGACGCAGGGCAAGACGCTGGCGCTGATGCAGGTCTCGGGCGGCTCGCAGAGCTTCAACTCGGTGAACCAGATGCGCATTCTGGGCCGCTGGATGCGGCTGCTGACTATCCCCAACCAAAGCTCGGTGGCCCGCGCCTGGAACGAGTTTGAAGACGGGCGAATGAAGCCCTCGCCGTTCTACAACCGTATGGTCGATGTGATGGAGGAGCTGGTGCGCTTCACCCTGCTGACCCGCGACATCAAGGATCACCTCGTCGATCGCTACTCGGAACGGGTGGAAACCCGCGAGCAGCTATCGAAGCGGGTGAACCTGAAAGACGCCACCTGACCCGCCCCCCCGCTGGACTCCCCCGGCCCCGCTTGAAATAACCACCCGGCACCACCCCGGAGGACCAGATGGTCGACATCGCGAGCCGCGTTTATAACCACAAGTGGAAGATCGACCCTATCGTGCGGTCGCTGATCGACACGGATTTCTACAAGCTGCTGATGTGCCAGTCGGTGTTTCGCAACAAGCCCGACACGCAGGTGACGTTTTCGCTGATCAACCGGACCAAGTCGGTGCCGCTGGCCAAGCTGATCGACGAGGGGGAGCTGCGTGAGCAGTTGGACCATATCCGCTCGCTCTCGCTGACGCGGGGCGAGAGCACTTGGCTGCGGGGCAACACGTTTTATGGCAAGCGGCAGATGTTCCGGCCGGACTTCATGGAATGGTTCGAGAACCTGCGGCTGCCTGCCTATCACCTTGAGCGGGTGGGCGACCAATATGAGCTGACCTTCGAAGGCTCCTGGCCCGAGGTGATGCTGTGGGAAATTCCGGCGCTGGCGGTGCTGATGGAGCTGCGCGGGCGGGCGGTGCTGAACGAGATGGCGCGGTTTGAGCTTCAGGTGCTCTATGCCCGGGCGATGACCAAGCTCTGGGAGAAGGTCGAGCGGCTGCGCCAGGTTGAAGGGCTGCGGCTGGCCGATTTTGGCACGCGGCGGCGGCATAGCTTTCTTTGGCAGGACTGGTGCGTGCGGGCGATGGTGGAAGGGCTGGGCGACAAGTTTACCGGCACCTCCAACTGCCTGATCGCCAAGAACCGCGACCTTGAGGCCATCGGCACCAACGCCCATGAGCTGCCCATGGTCTATGCCGCGCTGGCCAAGGATGATGCCGCGCTGGCCCGCGCGCCCTATGACGTGCTGAGCGACTGGCATGAGGAGCATGACGGTAACCTGCGGATCATCCTGCCCGACACCTACGGCACCGAAGGCTTTCTGGCCAATGCGCCGGACTGGCTGGCGGGCTGGACGGGCATCCGGATCGACTCGGGCGACCCGGCCACGGGGGCCGAGGTGGCGATCAACTGGTGGAAGTCGCGCGGAGAAGATCCGACGAAGAAGCTGGTGATCTTTTCCGACGGGCTCGACGTGGAAAAGATCGAGGAGCTTTCGGCGCAGTTCCGCGGGCGGGTGCGGGTTTCGTTTGGCTGGGGCACGCTGCTGACCAATGATTTCCGGGGGCTCACGCCGGGCGACGCGCTGGCGCCGTTCTCCCTTGTCTGCAAGGCGGTGGAGGCCAATGGGCAGCCGACGGTGAAGCTCTCGGACAACCCGAAGAAGGCGATGGGGCCTGCGGAGGAGATTGCGCGCTACAAGCGGGTCTTCGATGTGGGGGCCCAAGAGGCGATGGAGGTTGTGGTTTGAGCGACACCTATTCGCTGGGCCTGCTGATCGCGCTGGCCGTGGGGCTTGTGGCGACGGGGGCCGTGGCCGGGGTGCTGGCCGGGCTGTTGGGCGTGGGCGGCGGCATTGTGATTGTGCCGGTGCTGTTCTGGCTGTTCGATTGGCTCGGTGTGCCTGATGCGGTGGCGATGCATGTGGCGGTGGCCACCTCGCTGGCGACGATCATCCCCACAAGCATCAGCTCGGCCCGCTCCCACCACAAGAAGGGCGCGATTGATGCAGCTCTGCTGAAGAGCTGGGCGCCGTTGATCTTTGTTGGCGCGTTGATCGGAGGGCTGCTCTCCAAGGTGATTGCATCCTCGGGCCTCACGCTGATTTTTGGGGTGATCGCGCTGCTGGTGGCCATCAACATGGCGCTGCCAAAGAAGATCGTGCTGGCCGATGACCTGCCGCAAGGGCCGGTGGCGCGGGGTGTGGTGCCCGGCTTCATCGGGGTCTTTTCGGCGCTGATGGGGATTGGCGGGGGCACGCTTTCGGTGCCGACGTTGACGGCGTTTTCCTTCCCGGTGCACCGGGCGGTGGGCACGGCGGCGGCCTTTGGGCTGGTGATCGCGGTGCCTGCGGTGATTGGGTTCGTCTGGTCAGGGATCGGGGTTGATCTGCGGCCGCCCTATTCGCTGGGCTATGTCTCAATCCCGGCGGCTGTGCTGATCTTTTCGGCCTCGGTCTTCACCGCGCCGGTGGGCTCGAAGATTGCGCACAGCCTCGATCCGGCACGGCTGAAACTGGCCTTTGCGGCGTTTCTGTTCCTGTCTTCGCTAAAGATGCTCTGGTCGGCGCTGATGTAACGGGGCGGTGGGTTTCACCCACCCATCAGCCGGGGCAGCATGGGTGGTGGGCAGATTGCCCACCCTACGGATTGTTCAGGTGTCAGGGTCGACCTTGCCGCGCATGGCCTTCACCTCGCCGCGCACTTTCTTGGCCTTGAGCCTCCGCTTTTTTGAGCCGAGCGTGGGGCGGGTGGGGATGCGGCGTTTGGGCTTTTCGGTGGCCTTGCGGATCAGCTCGGCGAGGCGTTCGCGGGCCAGCTCACGGTTTTGCGCCTGTGACCGGGTGTCCTGCACCAGCAGAAGCAACTCGCCGGCCTCGGTCCAGCGGCGGCCCGCAAGCCTGCGCAGGCGGTTTTTCACCGGCGGGGGCAGGTTGGGCGAGGCGGCGGCGGCAAAGCGCAGCTCGACGGCAGTGGCCACCTTGTTGACGTTCTGCCCGCCCGGCCCCTGCGAGGTGGTGAAGACTTCGGTGATTTCCCAGTCTTCAATGGTGATCTGGTCGTTGACCCGTATTGGCATGATCCCACACCTAGCCTCGTATTGCTCTCAATCAAAAGGGCCGCCCCGGATGCCGGAGCGGCCCTAACGAACTTTTTGGAGGCGAGGTCCGGTTAGACCATCGGCCAAAAGCGACATTCACGCCGCAGGGTTTGCCCTACGTGCGAACCTCCGCTGTTGTCCCGACACCTCTCTCCAATGTAGCTCTCGACACTGGATCACCTCCTTTCAGCTGTTTCAAAAACGCAAGTTCAGCGTGAATCAGGAGGTGCGCACCTGTCAAACTTTTTCTGCGCGCGCGAAACTGGCGGTGATGAGGCGGAAGGGGATAAGGGCGAGGGCCGCCAGCGCCAGCTTGACGCTCCAATCGGCCACGGCGAGCGAGACCCAGAGCGGCGCCACGGGCCCCTGCCCAAGCAGCGGAACGCCTTCCTGCGCCCATCCCGGCACGTTCCCCGGCTCGATGCCGTTGAAGGTGGCGGCGAAGGCGAGCGAGAAGAAGATCACCGTATCGAGCGTGGAGCCGACGAGGGTGGAGGCCAGCGGCGCCTGCCACCATGCCCGCGCGCGCATCTTGTCAAAGACCGCAACGTCCAACAATTGGGCAGAAAGAAAAGCGAGGCCGGAGCCGAGCGCCACGCGCAGGGTAACGAGCGGGCCGAATTCGCCCTGGATCTGCGAGCCGACGAGCGAGCAGGCGACACCCACGACAAAACCGGCGGCAACCACCTTGCGGGCGGTGGCGGCGCCGTAGAGCCGGTTCATCGTGTCGGTCACGAGGAAGGCGATGGGGTAGGTCAGCGCGCCCCATGTCAGCCAGTCGCCCAGCAGGTGCTGCACGAGAATATTGGAGGCCACAACAACGGCGGCCATGGCGAGAACGCCAGCGATCAGATTGGTCTTCATGTGTTTGGGCCCGTTTTAGCAAGGTGGTCGGGGACTTGGCCCCGCACCGCGCGGGACGGCGGGGGAATAGCGCCCGCCCGGGCACATTGCAACACCTAGTCGCTCAGCGTGACTTCGACGATCTCGCTGCGCTGGTAGCTTTTGAAGTTGTCATCCGAGACCATCACCGCCCGAAGCTGCCCGGTGCCATCGCGCCAGAGCGAGAGCCCTTCGAGGTTGCCGTGGGTGAGCGGGCCAGTCTCGTAGAGCACGCGGGCGGGCCAGACATCGCCCTTCATCTCGTGGCGGGTGATGCGCGAGGAAAAGCCGTAGCCGGTGAAGTGACGCCAAAGCAGGGTAAAGCGGCCCTTGTCGTCAAAATCGGCCCCCACGGGCAGCCACTCACCCTGCCGCTCCACCGCGCCGACCTTCTCCCAGCGGCCCTCGGCATAGCGATAGATCGGGAAGGGGGTGGAATAGCTGCCAGAGCGTTCGGGCAGGGTATAAAGCGCGCCTTCGGCATCAATGGCGAGCGCCTCGAGCGCGGAGTTGTTCTGGAGCGTCTTGAAATCGGGGTGCCGGGGCATCCACGCAGCCTCGCCGCCCTGCATGATATCGTCGCCGCGCCACGTCCATATGCGGTGATAGCCCTCGAAGCTCACGTAAAAGCGGCCATTCTCGCGCCGCGCCAGCCCCTCGGCGTCGCTTTCATAGCCGCCTACTAGGTGGCCATCGGGGTCGGTCAGGCGTTTGTGTTGCTGCACCTCCAGCCCGGTGAGCGTGCCGTGTTCGTTGCGGATCAGCCGCCCCTCGGCCAGCGCGGCGCGGTCGGACAGCGCCCAGAAGCGGCTGCCATCTTCCGACACCTCGATGCCGGAGAACCCGCCGAAGCGCCGGGCTTCGTCGCTGCTTCCAAAGCTCACCGACGCCACGCGCCCACCCCCTTGCCCCGCCGCGAGGGCGAGGCCGGAGAGGAGCGCGAGGGTGGTGAGGCTTAATCCGAGTTGAGAACGCCGACGCATGAGCGAGGCAGATCGGCCATGGTGAAATCGCGCGGGTGCTTCTTGCGCGGGGCGGCCTTTTTCTTGGTGCCGGCCTTCACCTTTGGTGGGTTCAGATAGTCCGTCACCCACCACCGTAGCGTTTCATCACAGCCGTCTCCCCCCTTGGAAAGCTCGTTGACCGAGGGCTGCTGGGTTACGCACTCACGGTCGCCGCGCGGGCATTTGAGACGGACGTGGAAGTGATAGTGGTGGCCGTAGAGCGGGCGGATCTTTTGCAGCCATTTCTTGTCACGCCGCTTGGCCCGTTCGCAGAGGAAGATCTTGACTGGGGGGGTGACGAAGATGCGATCCACCGCCGGGTCGCGCGCGGCAAGTTCCAGCACGGCGGCGTGGGCACCCGTCCAGTTGCCGTTGACCGAGCGTTGATCCTTCGAGCGCACCGAGATGGCCGAGATATTCTCGCGGGCACTGCGGGAGAGGCCGAGGCTCTTGGGTTTGTTCATCCAGATGTCGATATCCAGCCCGATCTGGTGGCTGGAGTGGCCAGAGGTCATTGGGCCGCCGCGCGGTTGCGAGATGTCGCCAATGTAAAGGCCCGGCCAGCCAAATTTGCGCACCCCGGAGGAGAGCCGCTGGATGAAGGCGATGGTTTCAGGATGGCCCCAGTTGCGGTTGCGGGACAGGCGCATGGCCTGCCATGTCGGCCCGGTTTCTGGCAGTTCGACAAGGCCCGCCGCACAGCCCTTGGAGTAGAAGCCGATGGATTCGGGCCGCTGTCGGGAGCCCTCGGGATGCGACCCGAAGAGGCGGTTGGCCTTTTGCTGTGCTTCCACCGGCGCGGGGGCCAGGGCGGGCACGAGGGCGATGGAAAGGGCGATCAGGGCTGCTCGGATCATCATTGCGGGTCTGCTCCGTCCGGTTTTACCCAGAGTAGCAGAACGAGCCCGATGATAAACAGCCCGATCAGCGGGGTGACCCCAAGTTGCTGTGATCCGGTGAGCGTGGTGGCCACGCCGATGGAGATGGGTGCAATGAAGGAGGTGGCCTTGCCTGCAAGGGCGTAGAGGCCAAAGGCTTCTGTCATCCGGGCCGGGTTGGCCTGACGCACCATCATGGTGCGCGAGGCGGCCTGAAGCACCCCGCCTGCCGCACCGATCACCGCGCCGAAGAAGTAGAAGGCGAGGTCCGGCAGTTGGCTGCCGGCTTCAAGCGGGATCAGGAACACGCTTTCGCGGCTGACCATCACCACCGACAGAGCCACGCCGGTGAGCACCAGAACGCAGGTAACGATCACCGGCTTGGGGCCGAAGCGCACATCGGCCCGCCCCCCGATCCAGGCAAAGACGGCGCCGGTTATGATGGTGAGAATGCCGAAGATGCCGGTTTGCACCACCGACCAGCCGAGCACGCCCGCCGCGTAGATGCCGCCGAAGGTATACATGCCGTTCAGCGCGTCACGGTAGAACATCGACGAGGTGAGATAGGCCAGCAGCGAGGGGGATTTCGGCAGGGTGCGGATGGTGTTGCCGAGCCCGTGGAGGGCCTTTTTGACGGCGCCCACCGAGGGCTTTTCGCGGCGCGGATCGCGCACCCAGAGGAAGAAGGGGACCATGAAGATGGCGTACCAGATGGCCGTCAGCGGCCCGACCGCGCGGGTGCCCTCGCGGGCCTCTGCATCAAGCCCGAAGATCGGGGCAAAGCCGGCCATGGTTTTGCCGGTGGTCGGGCTTTCGGCGAGGAAAACAAGCATGATGACCAGCGCGAAAAGCCCGCCGACATAGCCGAAGGCCCAGCCATTGCCCGAGATGCGGCCGATCTCTTCTCGCGTGCCGAGGTCGGGCAGCATGGAGTTGGTGAAGATCGTGGCAAACTCCATCCCGATCAGGCCGATCGCAAAGAACACCAGCGTGCGGGTGAGGTCAAAGTCTTGCGGCGCGGCCCACCAGAGCCCGCTTGCGCCCACGATGTAGAGCACCGAAAAGCCCCAGATCCAGCGCACGCGCTTGCCCGAGGTGTCGGCCATCGCGCCAAGGATCGGGGCGAGAATGGCGATGACGATGCCTGCGGCCCCCACGCCAAAGCCCCATGCCGCCTGCGCCTTCGATCCGTCGCCCAGCACCGAGTTGACGTAGGGCGCGAAGATGAAGGTGAGCAGGAGCGTGTTATAGGGCTGGGAGGCCCAATCGAAGAAGAACCAGCCCCATATGCGCTTTTTCGCCGAGATTTCTGCCATGCCACCGCCCCTTGTTGGGCTTCATAGAGCATTGAACCGGCGCGTGGTGCAACTGCGCATTGCGGGGGCGGCGGCGCTTCAATATGGTCGCGGAAAACCGAGCAGAGTGGCCGATGTTTCGTCCGATCAACCTGATAATCCTGGCCGTCCTCGTGGCGGGTGTCGCGCTGGTGGCGCGAGAAACCATGCGCCGTGGCGGTGGCGGCGAGGATGTGGCTGCCGTGGCCGAGCAGGTTGTGATCGGGCGCACCTACCGGGTGGACAAGAGCTTCGTGCAACGCACGGGCAAAGTGCCCGGTGTGGCCTTCCAGATCATCCTGCCCAAGCGCCCGGAACAGACCCACCACATCGGCGTGGAAGAGTTGCCCGAGGGTGGCGTGGTGCAGTTCAACTTCCGGGCCGAGGACGAGACCTTTCTGGAAAGTCTCTTCATGGCGCCGATCCGCATTCCCATGGGCAAGATGGACGACCGGCTGGCCGCCATTGCCCCAAAGCTCGCGGAGCAGGGGCCTGCGCTGCTGGGCCAGAAGTTTGAAGAGGTGACCTCGGGCGAGGTGCGCGAGATCCGGCTTGGCACCGGCGAGGGCTACCGGGCGCTGGAGCTGACCGGCACCTACCTCGATCCGCGTGACGAGGCGCGCTACACCTACCGTTTCATCGCCGTGCCGGACCCTGAACGCGCCGAAAGCCTGTATTCGGTGAGCCATATCAATCAGGCCCATCTGGTGATTGAGGGGGCCAACTTTGGCCCCAGCCTGACCGGCAAGGCGTTGTCGACCCTGCGCCTGATGGCCCCGCCGGTGCAGGAAACGGCCGGCGAGGCGGCGGGCGAATAGGCCATTTGCGCCGGGGCTTCCCCTAACGGCATAGGGGTGGATAGACTGGTGGCATTCATATTCTCAGAACGGATGCCATTTCGATGACGCGCTTTCCCGCCCTGCTCACGGCCTTTGCCCTTGCCGCCGCCGCGCCGCTTGCGGCCCAAACCACCGATGCTTCACCCGAGCCCACGCTGACAGCGCAGGGGGCGGAGCTGGCAGGCTTCACGCTTCAACTTGGCTCGACGGAGGACGTTGTGTCGGGCGAGACCTTCAAGGCGGATGCGGACTATCTCACCAAACACGGCAAGCCCGAGGCGGCGCCCTTTGCCGTGGTGGTGCCCCTTTCAGGCGATGGCAGCTATGAAAGCCGGGTGGTGGAGACGCCACGCACAGGGCTTGTGAAGTTTGTCTTTTCTACCCCGGGGGGCGGGCTGATCGAGGCGATGACCTTCAGCGAGCTGACCCTGCCCGAGGCGGAAAAAGAGCCCCGGTTGGACTATCTGCGCGAAATCATGCTCGCGGTCGCTGTGGGGCAGTTTGTAGACAGCAAGCCCGAGGCCAGCCGCCAGAATATCCGCAAGGTCGACATCGGGCGGCACAAGGCGGTGGAGATCTTCGGCACCTACCGGCATGCGGATTACGGCGTGATCCATTGGCGAATGGTGGGCCTGCCCAACCCCGACGGGGAGGCCGGGGTGGTGGCTTTGGCGCAGATTTCGGAGGAGGCGGTGCCGATCGGTTCGCCCGATGACTTTCCCGCCTCGCTTACTGGCCGGATGCTGGAATCCTTCAGCTTCGACTGAGGGTTACAGCGATGGCCGGTATCGTCAGAGCGCTTCCAGCACGTGACAGTCAGAGCGCTTCCAGCGCTACCGCAATGCCCTGACCACCGCCGATGCACATGGTGATCAGCGCCCGCTTGCCGCCTGTTCGCTCCAGCTCATAGAGCGCCTTCACGGTAATGATCGCGCCGGTTGCCCCAACAGGGTGGCCAAGCGCGATGGCGCCGCCGTTGGGATTGACCTTCGCCCCGTCGAGCCCGAGCCCCCGGTTGACGGCGATGGCCTGTGCGGCGAAGGCTTCGTTGCTTTCAATCACGTCGAAATCATCCACCGAAAGGCCAGTGCGGGCGCAGAGGGCCTGCACGGCGGGCACCGGGCCGATGCCCATGACGTGGGGGCTGACGCCTGCATGGGCATAGCCGATGACGCGGGCGCGGGGCTTGAGGCCGGCCTTCTCGGCGGCTTCGGCGCGGGCGAGCACGAGGGCCGCCGCGCCGTCATTGATGCCGCTGGCGTTGCCTGCCGTCACCGTGCCATCTTTCTGGAAGGCGGGGCGCAGGGCGGCGAGCTTTTCGGCGGAGGTGGCCTTGGGGTGCTCATCGGTTGCGAAGGACACCATCTCTCGCTTCACCTTGATCTCCACCGGCACGATCTGGCTTTGGAACCGGCCCTCGGCAATCGCCGCTGCGGCGCGGGTCTGGCTCTCCAGCGCGAAATTGTCTTGATCGGCGCGGCTGACCTGATGTTCGGCAGCGACGTTTTCTGCCGTTACCCCCATGTGGCCGGTGCCGAAGGGGCAGTTGAGCGCGCCGAGCATCATATCCAAGCTCTTTATATCGCCCATCTTCTGGCCCCAGCGGGCCTCTGGCATAATGTAGGGCGAGCGGCTCATGCTCTCGGCCCCGCCGGCAATGGCGAAGTCGGCATCGCCAAGGGCAAGCGCCTGCGTGGCCGAGACGATGGCCTGCGCGCCGGAGCCGCAGAGGCGATTGACGTTCATCGCCGGGGTGCTCTCGGGGATGCCGGCATCCATCGCGGCAACGCGCGACAGATACATATCGCGCGGCTCGGTGTTGATGACATGGCCGTAAACCACGTGGCCGATTTGCCCCGGCTCCACGCCAGAACGCTGCATGGCCTCGCGGGCCGCGACGGCGCCAAGCTGCGCGGGCGGTGTGCCTGCGAGCGCCCCTCCGAAAGTGCCGATTGCGGTGCGGGCACCGTCGAGAATCACGATATCGTCCATGGGGGCCTCCTCTGCCGTTGCCCTGATTGTAGCCTCGTGTCAGGGCCGGGCAACTGCGGTGGGGGTTGAGGGCCGCAACGTCAGATGGTTGAGTTCGCCCGAAGCCTCCCCGGAAAGGAATCCCCATGCCCGTCAGCGCCGTCATCTTTGACATCGGCAATGTGCTTATCGAGTGGAACCCCGAGCGGTTTTACGATGCCGAGATTGGGCAGGAGCGGCGAGAGCGGCTTTTTTCCGAGGTCGACCTGCACGGGATGAACGACCGGGTGGACCGGGGCGAGACCTTTCGGGACATGGTGATGGAATGCGCCGGGGCGAACCCGGATTGGCATGATGAGATCACGCTATGGCACGACCGCTGGATCGAGATGGCGCAGCCAGCAATTGACCATTCGGTGCGCCTGCTGAGGGCGCTCCGCGCGGGCGGCGTGCCCGTCTTCGCTTTGTCGAACTTCGGCATCCAAAGCTTCGAGCTAGGCGAAAGCCACTACCCGTTTTTGGCCGAGTTCGACCGGCGCTATATTTCTGGCCACATGGGCGTGGCCAAGCCTGACCCGGAGATTTACGCCATGGTCGAGGAGGACTGCGGCGTGGCCCCCGAGGCCCTGCTGTTTGCAGATGACCGTGACGACAACATTG
Organism: Oceanicola sp. D3; assembly: GCF_006351965.1. Taxonomy (NCBI): domain Bacteria; kingdom Pseudomonadati; phylum Pseudomonadota; class Alphaproteobacteria; order Rhodobacterales; family Roseobacteraceae; genus Oceanicola; species Oceanicola sp. D3. The sequence goes on along the minus strand of NZ_CP040932.1, from coordinate 3,692,681 downwards.
CCATGGCCAAATCGCGTGGTTGGCAGACCCATCTGTTTGAGCACCCGGCGGGGTTTGCAAACAGGCTCGTAGCCGAGGGGCTGCTCACCGAGGACAGCGCAAGATGACCACACCGAAGTTTATAACTTATGAACAGGGCGAGGCCGCGCTGGATTGGATCGCGCTGACCGACGCTCTGGCCGAGGGCCACACCCTGCCCAAAGCCGAGATCGAAGACAGTTTCCTCTATCGCGGCGACGACACGATGCTCAGCCGCGCCGCGTGGATCGACGGGCTCGGCGCGCTGGTGAAGACGGCCACGATCTTCCCCGGCAATGCGGATGCGGGCAAACCGGCGGTGAATGGGGCGGTGACGCTGTTTTCTGACCGCACCGGCGAGGCGGAGGCCTTTGTGGATTTTCACCTCGTGACCAAGTGGAAGACGGCGGGCGACAGCCTGCTCTCTGCCCGTCGCCTCGCCCGGCCTGAAAGCCGCAACATTCTGATCCTCGGCGCGGGCACGGTGGCAGCCTCTTTGATCGAGGCCTATTCGGCGGGCTTTCCGGGGGCAAAGTTCACGCTGTGGAACCGCACCGCCGGGCGGGCGGCGCATTTGGCAGAGGCCACCGGCGCTTCTGTGGCGCGCGATCTGGCGGAGGCTATTGGCGCGGCAGACATTATCGCCACGGCCACCATGAGCACCGAGCCGGTGCTGAAGGGCGAGTGGCTGCAACCCGGCCAGCATATCGACCTGATCGGGGCCTACCGGCCCGACATGCGCGAGGCGGATGACACGGCGCTGCAACGCGCGCGGCTGTTTGTGGATTCTCGCGCAACGACCATCGGCCATATCGGCGAGCTGAAGGATCCTCTGGCGCGGGGCGTGATTACGCAGGCCGATGTGCTGGCCGATTTCTATGAGCCCGAGGCCTACCGCCGGGGCAGCGCCGAAGAGATCACCATGGCCAAGAACGGCGGCGGGGCGCATCTGGATCTGATGACCGCCCGGCACATCCTCGACCGGGTGGGGGCGTGAGCCTCTGGCTCTGGATTGCCTGCGCGCTTGGCGTGACGATCCTCGCGCCGCCCTTGATTGCATGGCTTCTCTCGCGGTCGCGCCGGGCTGCGCGCAAGGGGTTGCCGGGGCGGAGCCTTGCGCTGGACGAGGGGCGGGTGCAGCTGCGGCTCGACGGGCTGGAGGGCCGCCCGGTGGCGGTGATGGTGCACGGGCTGACAACGCCCAGCTGGGTGTTTGACGCCATCGCCGAGGGCCTTGTGGTGCAGGGCTGGCGCGTGTTGCGCTACGACCTTTGGGGCCGGGGCGGCTCGGACATGCCGCGCAAGATGCAGGACAAGGCGCTGTTTGTGCGCCAGCTTGCCGGGGTGATCGAGGCCGAGGCACCGGAGGGGCCGGTGCTGCTGGTGGGCTATTCGATGGGCGCTGCGATTTCGGCAGCCTATGCAGAGGCTTACCCGGGGCGGGTGCGCGGGCTGGCCATGCTGGCCCCGGCGGGGTTGGGGCACCGGTTGGATGGGTTTTCCCGCTTTTGCGCCGCCACGCCGGTGTTGGGAGATTGGCTTTGGGCCACCTTCTCGGGCATCGGCTTGCGGGCACAGGCGCGCGGCGCGGCGGCGCAGGGGCCCTCTTCGGTGGAGGGGTTCACCGCGCGGCTCAGCGCAGAGAGCCGCACGCGGGGATACCGGCGCGCGGTGCTTTCCTCGCTGCGGCACATGCTGAGCGAGCGGATTGGCCCAACGTTGAAGGCGCTGGATGCACGGGGGCTGCCGATGCTGGCTGTCTGGGGCGGGGAGGATCGGCTGATTGCCCGCACCGCACCGGAGCGGCTGGCGCGGCAAGCGGGCAACGCGGCGCAGATCACCGTGGCGCAGGCAGGCCACGGGCTGCCGCACACCCATCCGCGCGAGGTGTTGAAGGCGCTGGCAGGCTTTACGCCAAGGCTTTAGCGGTAGGCTGCCTTGCAGGCCCCGGAGCGCGGGGCCAGATCGCAGGCGCGGCGGTAAAGCGCATCGGCCCGTTGCGAGTTTCGCCCGGTGCCCGGTGCCCCGTCACGGTAGATGTTGCCCTCCATGAAGCAGCCCCATGCCGCGCCGCGTGCGCAGGCTTCGGAATAGGTTTTCTTCTGGCAGGCGGCGGCGGTGGCTTGCGCCGGGCGGGTGCCGGGCCGCCAGCTTCCGTTGCGGGCGGTGGCGGCGGCGTTGACGCAGGCGTTGGCATTGCCGAGCGCACAGGCCCGCATGAAGAGCGGGTAGGTGAACTGGCTTTCTTCCTCCAGTGGCGTGGCGGTTTGCATCGCGTGGGCGAGGTTGAAGCAGGAGGATTGGTCGCCACCGAGGCAGCGGTTCAGGCAGGCGTTGGGCTTGCGGGCGCAGCTTTTGTCGGAGCGGTAGCGGGTGGTTGAGGCGCGGTAGACCGAAGCGGGGCACTGCCGGAGCGTGGCGACGAAAGCCGGATCCTTGGCGATTTTCAGCAGCACGGTGCGCATCGGCTGAGGCTGGTTGCGCGCCCATGACAGGGTGTCCTGCGCGGTGGCGCTCAGCGGTGTGAGGAGGAGGAGTAGGGCGGCGAGGGCAGTGCGGATCAAGCGGCAAGTCCTTGTGACGGCGTGCGGTTTTCGCGGATCGGCAGGTGCACGAGCGCCGAAAAGGCCCCCACGCCGACGCCGATCCACCAGACCATCGTATAATCACCATAGATGTCATACATCCGCCCGCCGAGCCAAACGCCGAGGAAGCTGCCAAGCTGGTGCGAGAAAAACACGATGCCGTAGAGCGTGCCCATGTAGCGCAGCCCGAAGATATGGGCCACGAGGCCGGAGGTGAGCGGCACGGTGGCCAGCCAGAGCGAGCCCATGAGGACAGAGAAGAGCAGCACGGTGGCGGGCGTGATCGGGAAGAGAATGAAGGCCGCCGCGATGATGGTGCGGGCGGTGTAGATGCCTGCGAGCAGGTATTTCTTGGTGTAGCGCTTGCCGGCCCAGCCTGCGGCGAGGGTGCCGGCGATATTTGCCAGCCCGATCAGCGAGATGGCGATGGCTCCGAGGGCGGAGGTGGTGGAGATGCCAAGCCCTGCCAGCATGCCGCCCGCTTGAATGGGTGAGCACATCTCGGCCACCAGCGCGGGGAAGTGGGCGGTGACGAAGGCAAGCTGGTAGCCGCAGGAGAAGAAGCCGAGGAAGATCAGGGTGAAGGAGGGGTCTTTGGCGGCGCGGATGAGCACTTGGCCGATGGACTCTTCCAGCTCGTGGCGGCTGACCTGGCTGGGGGAGCGCATCATCGGCAGCACCGCGAGCACGGCGAGGATGGCGACGGCGAAGATGAGGAAGACCTCCTGCCAGCTGAGGAAGCCCAGCATCCACTCGGCCAGCGGCGCGCCGAAAACCTGCCCGGCGGACCCGGCGGCGGTGGCGATGGCGAGGCTCATGGAGCGGTTGTCATCCGAGGAGGCGCGGCCCACGACCGCGAGGATCACCCCGAAGCCGGTGCCCGCGACGCCGAAGCCGACAAGGATTTCAAGCAGTTGGTGCTGGAGCGGCGAGACGGCGACGGAGGAGAGCACGAGGCCCACGGCATAGAGCACCGCGCCCATGATAATGGCCTTGCGGTCGCCGATCCGCTCGGCAATCGCGCCGAAGATCGGCTGGCCGATGCCCCATGCGAGGTTTTGGATGGCGATGGCGAGGGAGAACTCGGCGCGGGGCCAGTTGAACTCTTCCGCGATGGGAATCTGGAACACCCCGAAGCTGGCCCGGATGGCGAAACCGACGAGGATGACGAGGCAACCGCCGATCAGGACCGGGGTAAGGAGGGGGGTGCGGGTTTCCATGTGGATTTATTTGACCAAGTCATGGAATAGGTCAAATCGCATTTCGTGATGTGACGGATCACAGGTGGTGGGTTTTACCCGCCCGGCAGCCGAGGTACAGGACAGCATGAGCGCGACTCTGCCCGAGATTTACGATGCCCGCGTGGGTGATGGCACGCTGAAGGACGACCCCGCGCAACGGGGCGCCTTGCCCGCCTTCGAGCGGGTGCGAGCCGCGCTGGAGGCGCGACCGGAGCCAAAAGGCGGCCTGCGCGGCCTCTTTGGCGGAAAGAGCACGCCCGAGCCGGTGAAGGGCCTGTACCTCTGGGGCGGTGTGGGCCGGGGCAAATCCATGTTGATGGATATGTTCTACGAAAGCGTTAACAGCCCGAAGAAGCGCCGCGTGCACTTCCATGCCTTCATGCAGGAAATCCACGGCGCGCTGCATGAGGTGCGCAAGACCGGGGTGGGTGACGCCATTCGCCCGGTGGCCGAGGATGTGGCGGAGAAGGTCGAGTTGCTCTGTTTCGACGAGATGCAGATTACCGATATCACCGATGCGATGATCGTGGGGCGGCTGTTCGAGAAGCTCTTTGCTGCCGGGGTAGCAGTGGTGACCACCTCGAATCGCCCGCCGAAAGACCTGTATAAGAACGGCCTCAACCGGCAGCTCTTCGTGCCTTTCATCGAGCTTCTGGACACCCGGATGGAGGTGCGCGATCTGGCCGCCGATACTGACTATCGGCAAGATAGGCTTTCGGGAAATCCGGTTTATTTCTCGCCGCTTGGCCCGGAGGCGCGGGCGAAGATGGACGAGGTTTGGCAAGACCTCTCGGGCCCCGATGCGGCGCCGCTGAAGCTGGTGGTGAAGAGCCGCGAGGTGGAGGTGCCGAGGTTTTCCAACGGGGTGGGGCGGGCCAGTTTTTACGAGCTCTGCGGCCGCCCGCTGGGGCCTGCGGATTACCTCGCGATTGCCGAGGCGGCGCGGGTGCTGATGGTGGATGATATCCCCTGCCTGAGCCGCTCGAACTTTAACGAGGCCAAGCGGTTCGTCACCCTGATTGATGCGCTTTACGAGGGGAAGGTGCGGCTGATCTGCTCTGCCGCCGACCAGCCGGAAAGCCTTTATCTGGAAGGCGAAGGCACCTTTGAGTTTGAGCGCACGGCAAGCCGGTTGCGCGAGATGCAGGATGCCGAATGGGGCCGTGCGGCGGGGTAGGGTTTGGCCGTTAACCCCGAAAAGCAAAGGGCAACATCCTGTGCACAAGTGATGCACATCCCATGCACATGTCGGATGACATAGGTGGCATTAATCAATGGACCGTGCGCTGAGCGCGGCAAGAAAAAACCCCGCCGGGAGGGGCGGGGTTTTGGGATGTGAGAGATCCTCGGGTCAGGCCCGAGGATGACCGGGTCAGGCCCGAGGATGACGCCGCGCGCGGCTCACTCGTAGAGCGGGAAGCGGGCGCAGAGGGCGGTGACCTCGGCCTTCACCTTTTCCTCGACCTCACCGTTGCCGTCTTCGCCATTCGCGGCGAGACCGTCGACCACGGCGACGATCCAATCGGCGATCTGGCGGAATTCGGGCTCACCAAAGCCGCGGGTGGTGCCGGCGGGCGCGCCGAGGCGGATGCCGGAGGTGACGAAGGGCTTCTCCGGGTCGAACGGCACGCCATTCTTGTTGGTGGTGATATGGGCGCGGCCAAGGGCGGCCTCGGCGGCCTTGCCGGTGACGCCCTTGGGGCGCAGGTCTGCGAGGCAGAGGTGGTTGTCGGTGCCGCCCGACACGATGTCGATCCCGCCCTTCTGGAGCTGGTCGGCCATCGCTTGCGCGTTCTTCACCACTTGTGCGGCGTAGTTCTTGAACTCGGGGCGCAGGGCCTCACCGAAGGCCACGGCCTTGGCGGCGATGACATGCATCAGCGGGCCGCCCTGAAGGCCGGGGAAGACCGCCGAGTTCACCTTTTTGGCGATGTCGGCGTCGTTGGTGAGGATCATGCCGCCACGGGGGCCGCGCAGGCTTTTGTGGGTGGTGGTGGTGCAGACATGGGCATGCGGGATCGGCGAGGGGTGGACGCCCCCGGCGACGAGCCCGGCGATATGGGCCATGTCGACCATCAGGTAGGCACCGACTTCATCGGCGATCTCGCGGAAGGCGGCCCAATCCCAGACGCGGGAATAGGCGGTGCCACCAGCGACTATGAGCTTGGGCTTATGCTCCAGCGCCTTGGCGCGGATGTCTTCCATATCCAGCAGCTGGTCTTGCTGGCGCACGCCGTAGCTGACCACGTTGAACCACTTGCCCGACATGTTGACGGGGGAGCCGTGGGTGAGGTGGCCGCCGCTGTTGAGGTCGAGGCCCATGAAGGTGTCGCCCGGCTGGAGCAGGGCGAGGAACACGGCCTGGTTCATCTGGGAGCCGGAGTTGGGCTGGACGTTGGCGAAGTCGCAGCCGAAGAGCTCCTTGGCGCGGTCGATCGCCAGCGTTTCGGCAATGTCGACGTACTGGCAGCCGCCGTAGTAGCGCTTGCCCGGGTAGCCCTCGGCATATTTGTTGGTGAGCACCGAGCCCTGGGCTTCGAGCACCGCCTTGGAGACGATATTCTCGGAGGCGATCAGCTCGATCTCGTCGCGCTGGCGGCCGAGCTCCTGGGTGATGGCCTTGGCGATCTCGGGATCGCGGCTGGCAAGCTCTTCGGTGAAAAATCCGCTGTCACGGTGGGGCGCGTTCATTGGGCGGGCCTCTTTGGCTGGGGAACGGTTGGGCGGGGTTTACCTCATGGCAGGGCGGGGCAAAAGCGACAAAGCGCCACTTTTGCGCGGAATGGCGGCATATCGGCGGTCTTGTGTTTCGGATCGGCGCGGGCGAAGTCTTTGGGGAAACCCGGAGGATGCCCCTTGGACAAGATCGCCTTCATGGCCGCCGAGACCCAGATTGCCGAGGAGGCGCGCCGCCATCTGGCCGGGCAGCATGGGGATGTGCCGCCCGAGGAGGCCGAGGTGATTGTGGCGCTGGGGGGCGACGGGCATATGCTGCAAACCCTGCGTGACACCCAGCATCTGGATACGCCGGTTTACGGGATGAACTGCGGGACCATCGGCTTTTTGATGAACGAATACAGCGAGCCGAGCCTGAAGGAGCGGCTTGAGGCGGCGGAGGAAGAGGTGCTGCACCCGCTGCGGATGCGGGCCTTTACCGCCGATGGAGGCACCGAGGAGGCGCTGGCGATCAACGAGGTGAGCCTGCTGCGGCAGGGGCCGCAGGCGGCAAAGCTGCGCATTCAGGTGGATGGCCGGGAGCGGATGGAAGAGTTGGTGTGCGACGGGGCGCTGCTGTGCACGCCAGCGGGGAGCACGGCCTACAACTACTCGGCACACGGGCCGATCCTGCCGATTGGGGCCGAGGTGCTGGCGCTGACGCCGATTGCCGCTTTCCGCCCGCGCCGCTGGCGCGGCGCCCTGCTGCCGATGGCCGCCGAGGTGCGCTTTGACGTGCTTCAGCCCCAAAAGCGCCCTGTGCGGGCCGAGGCCGACAGCCGGGCGGTGGAAAATGTGGTGACGGTGATCGTGCGCTCTGACGAGAGCATCACTCACCGGATATTGTTTGATCCCGGCCACGGGCTGGAGGAGCGGCTCATTCGGGAGCAGTTTGCCTGAGGCGCGGCGGTGCGGCCCGTTCGGGCTGGCAGCTTGCGGTTCTCCGGCGTCGGGCCTTTGAACGCGGTGCTTAGCGGCTTTCGATCAGGCCGACGGGCGCATCCTTGGCGCGGGCAAAATCCAGCGGCGCGCTGTCGGCAGCGGCGGTGTTGCGCTTGAACTCGAAGATGCGCTCCCCGGCCTCTTCGCGGCTGGTGACGATCAGGCATTGGTAGAGGTGCCGCTCGCCCTCGAACAGGTCCACCAAACCGCGCAGATTGGGGGCGGGCTCGGCGGCGAGGGCAAAGCCCTTGGACCAGAAGCGCAGTACGGGATAGCTCTCATCGCCGTCGCGCACCCGCAGGCGGCTTTTGCGGCGCTCGGCATCACGCCGCGCGGCTTCCAGCCCTTCGCGGACCGATTGTGGCAGAAAATCAGACATTTGGCAGCTCCGGTTCGTGGGCAGGAGCATTGTGACCGAATCGGGTGACGTCAAGGTTAACGTTTTCCGGCGGTTTCCTCCCTGCGCGAGTGTAACACTTGGGCACGGCGAGAGGTTCCGTGCGAAAATGCGCAAAACACCCTTCGCGGCTGCCTGTATGATGCGCGGCGCACATTGGCTAGATAGGGCGGGACATAGAGAGACAGGAGGCGAACATGGGCCGTTTGGTTGAGGGCGAGTGGAAAGACGAGTGGTATGATACCAGCAAGAGCGGCGGCAAGTTTGTGCGCTCTACCTCCGGGTTCCGCAACTGGATCACCGCCGATGGCGCTGCGGGGCCGTCGGGCGAAGGCGGCTTTGAGGCCGAGAGCGGGCGCTATCACCTCTATGTTTCGCTGGCCTGCCCCTGGGCCCATCGGGCGCTGATCTTCCGGGCGCTGAAGGGGCTTGAAGAGCATATCTCCGTTTCCGTGGTGCACCCCGATATGCTTAAGAACGGCTGGGAGTTTCGCATCGATTTTCCGGGCGCGACCGGCGACGGGCTCTTTGGCAAAGACTATCTCTGGCAGGTCTACACCCATGTGGACCCCGAGATGAGCGGGCGGGTGACGGTGCCGGTGCTCTATGACACCAAGCGCGACACCATCGTGAGCAATGAAAGCTCCGAGATCATCCGTATGCTCAACTCCGCTTTCGACGGGATCACCGGCAACAGCGATGACTACTGGCCCGAAGAGCTGCGTGAGGGCATCGAAGAGGTGAACGCGCGGGTTTATGACACGGTGAACAACGGGGTCTACAAGGCCGGGTTTGCCACCACTCAGGAGGCCTATGACGAAGCGGTGCGCCCGCTCTTTGACAGCCTCGACTGGCTGGAAGATCGCCTTGCCACCCACCGCTACCTGATGGGCGAGCGCCTCACCGAGGCCGACTGGCGGTTGTTCACCACGCTGGTGCGCTTTGACGAGGTCTATCATACGCACTTCAAGTGCAACCGGAACTTCCTGCGGGAAATGCCCAACCTCTGGGGCTATGCCCGCGAGCTTTATCAGGTGCCCGGCGTGGCCAGCACCTGCGTGCCCGCGCATTACATTCGCCACTACCATTACAGCCACGACACGGTGAACCCGCATCGGATCATCCCGCTGAACCCGGTGCTGGACTGGACGGCGCCGCATGGGCGTGAGGCTCTGAAGGCCGCCTAGGGCCGGGCGAGCTGCGCTCAGGAGCCGCCGGGGCCGGAGGGGCGGGGGTAGTTGCGCAGGTATTGCGTCATCTGCCAGCGGATGAGGTAGTTGGCGTCAACCACCTCATAGGCCACGCCGAGCTGCTGGGCGACGGTGCGCACCTGAAACTCATAGGCATCTTCGCGCCCGTCGGTGTCGATCATCACCACCTTGGGGGTGAGGCCGGTTTGCGTGGCGGCAAACACTGCCTGGTGCACGCTGTCGATGGAGCTGCGCTTGTCGAGCCCCAGTTCGATGACGTGGCTTTCGGTGCGGCAATCGACCCGGACGTAATGCAGATCGTAGCCCACGTTATAGGGCACGCGCACTTCGACATCGCCCATGGCGAACATCGAGCAGTAGATCAGGGCAAGGGCGGTTTCGGTCATCGGGCCTCTCTTGGGCAGAGGCTAGGATGGCGTTAACCTTTTGTTAACACTTTTCTCGGTGCCGCGCGGGATCTGTGCCCCAAAACCCCGGCTTGGCTAGAGGCTGTCTTCCACCCGGAAGCCCTGCGGGATCGCATCGCGCCCTTCCAGCACGAGGTCGGCCATTACCCGGGCCACGCCGGGGGCCATGCCGAAGCCGATCTTGAAGCCGCCGTTGGCGATGAAGTGCCCGTCGCGCCCGGGCCAAGCCCCGAGCATGGGCGCGCGGCTGCGGGCGCGGGGGCGCAGGCCGGCCCAGCGCTTCAGCACCGGCGCGCCGTGGAGCAGGGGCACGAGGGCGCTGGCCTTTTCCAGCAGCGTATCGAGCAGCGCATCGGTCTCCAGCCCATCGAATTCGCGCTCGGAGGTGGAGCCGATGGCCACCGTGCCATCTGCGTGGGGCACGACATGGACACCATCGGCAAAGAGCTGCGCGGCCTTGTGCGCCTCGAAGTGCAGCAGTGCGGCCTGCCCCTTGATCGGTGCGCCAACGGGGCGGCCCATATCGGCGGAAAGCGCGGCGAGGCCATCGGCCCCGGTGGCCCAGATTACCGGGCCTTGCTCGCCGTCCGCGTCGGCGCTGTCGCCAATCACAACCTCGCTGCCCGCAGCTTCCAGCGCCGCCGCTAGGGCGGCGCAGGCGCGGGCGGGGTGGAGCCGGGCTGTTAGGGTGTCGATCACATAAAGCCCGGTTTGCGAGACGGGACGGAAGGCCGGGGCCTCGCTTTCCTCCACCACCTGCCAGACCGCGCGGCCCTGCCAGAGCGCCTCGGCGCCCGCCGCCCGCGCCCGGGCCAGCGCCTCGCCGCCGGGCACCACCGGTTGCACGCGCCCCGTGCGGGCATAGCCGGGGTCGACCCCTCCGGCGGCTTGAACGCCGCTCCAAAAGCTCGCTGCCGCCAGCAGGCTTTCCAACTGAAAGGCTTTCTTGGGGTTCCAGTTTTCCGGCACATGCGGGGCGAGCGCGCCCACGACGCCGCCCGACGACCCTGCGCCGACTGCGTGCCGCTCGATCACCCGCACCTTTGCGCCGCGCCGGGCACATTCCCACGCGATCGACAGGCCAAACACCCCGGCCCCGCGCACCGTCACCTCTGCCATGGACATCCCTCCGCGCCGCCGCCATTCTCCGCCCGAACACATAGGCTATCCCCCGATGCATCACCATCCCGCCACGCTCGCATGGCGCGACAACGGCACCCCCGTTTCGACTCGTTTTGATGACCCGTATTTCTCGCTGGAGAACGGGCTGGCCGAAACGCGCCATACCTTCCTCGCAGGCAATGGCCTGCCGGGGCGGTTGCGCGATGGGTTTCACGTGGCCGAGCTGGGGTTTGGCACCGGGCTCAACCTGCTGGCGCTCTGGCATATGGGGCGCGAGGCCGGGGTGGCGGTGCGCTACACCGGGTTTGAAGCTTTTCCGATGGCTGCGGAAGACGCCGCGCGGGCGCTGGAGCCCTTTGCCCCGGCCTTCCCCGATCTGGTGGAGGCGCTTGTGGCGCAATGGCCCGAGGCTGGCGGCGTGATCACTGCGCCGGGGCTTTCGGCCGAGGTCATCCCCGGCGATGCGCGGGAGACGCTGGCGGCGTGGCAAGGCAGGGCGGATGCGTGGTTTCTTGATGGCTTCTCGCCCGCCAAGAACCCCGAGCTTTGGGAGCCCGCGCTGATGGCAGAGGTTGGCCGCCACACCGCCCCGGGCGGTACATTTGCCACTTACACGGCAGCAGGCCACGTGCGCCGGGCGCTTGGGGAGGCGGGCTTTACGGTGACCCGCCAGCCGGGTTACGGGCGCAAACGCCACATGAGCACAGGAATCCTCGCATGAAGCCCCGCAGCGCCCAGACCAACGGCATTCTGCTGATGGTCGTCACCACCTTTATCTTTGCGGTGCAAGACGGGCTTTCGCGCCATCTTGCCGAGGAATATCCGGTGATGATGGTGGTGATGATCCGCTACTGGTTTTTCGCCGCCTTCGTCCTGACCATCGCCGCGCGCGCGCCCGGCGGGCTCAGGGCGGCGACCCGATCGAACGTGCCGTGGTTGCAGATCTTTCGCGGCGTGCTGCTGGCGGCCGAGATCTGCGTGGCGGTGCAGGGCTTTGTGCTGCTCGGGCTGGTGGAGGCGCATGCGATCTTTGCCTGCTACCCGCTGCTCATTGCCGCGCTGTCCGGCCCGGTGCTGGGCGAGAAAGTTGGCTGGCGGCGCTGGGCGGCGATTGGCGTGGGGTTCTGCGGCATCCTCGTGATCCTGCGGCCCGGCTTTGGCGTGTTTGCCCCCGCCGCTATCGTGCCGCTGGTGGCTGCGGGGATGTTTGCGCTCTACGGGTTGCTCACCCGCGCCGTCTCCCGGCATGACAGTTCGGCCACCTCCTTCTTTTACACCGGCACCTCGGGCGCGGTGGTGATGACGGTGGTGGCGGTGTGGCAATGGGTGCCGATGACCGGGGCCGACTGGCTCTGGATGGGCAGCCTCTGCATGACGGGCGCCTTGGGCCACTGGACGCTGATCAAGTGCTACGAGTTTGCCGAGGCCAGCGCGGTGCAGCCCTTTGCCTATTTCCAGCTGGTCTTTGCCTCGGCCGTGGGCGTGATCTTTTGGGGCGATGTGCTGCCGCCGATCACCATTCTTGGCGCGGCCATCGTGGTGGGCGCGGGGCTGTTCACGCTCTGGCGCGAGCGGCGGCGGAGCTGAGCGCGAAGGCTCAGCCGTCGGAGGGGGCGGCGGCCTCTTCTGCGGTGTCCTCGGTGGCAGGCGGGGTGCTGGCGCGGGTCAGAATGCCCTTTTCCCATTCACCGCTTTCCACTTCGCCGGTGGCATAGGTCATGGTGCCCATGCCCTGCCGCTTTCCGGCGGCGAAGAGCCCCTCGTAGACATCGCCGTTGGCGTAGGTTGCCACGCCCTTGCCGTCGATCTCGCCCGCTGTCCAGCCGCCCTCGTAGGTGAAGCCGTCGGCCATGGTGATCTTGCCCTGGCCTTCGCGCATTCCGGCCTTGAAGCCGCCCTCGTAGGTGGTGCCGTCGGCATAGGTGGCCACACCTTGCCCGTCGCGCAGGCCGTTCTTCCATTCGCCCACGTATTTGTAGCCATCGGGGGAGGTCATGGTGCCCTGACCGTGGTTCTTGGCGTCCTTGAACTCGCCATCATAGACCATGCCGCCCTTGTAGCGCGCCACGCCCTTGCCCTCGATCACCCCCTCGACCCAGCCGCCGGTGTAGACCGAGCCATCAGGGTAGGTGATGGTGCCCTCGCCCTGCGCGAGATCATCGACGAAATCGCCCTCGTAAACCGAGCCGTCAGGGTAGTTTACCTTGCCCTTGCCGTGGATCCGGCCTTCCTTCCATGCGCCGGTGTAGCTGTAGCCATCGGCGCCGGTGAAGGTGCCTTGCCCGTCGCGCTGATCGGCCTTGAAGTCGCCCTCATACACATCGCCGTTGGAATAGGTGACCTTGCCCTTGCCGTGGCGCTGCCCATCGACCAGCAGGCCGGTGTAGACATCGCCGTTGGGCTGGGTCAGCGTGCCGAGACCGTTGATTTGCCCGGCCTTCCACGCGCCGTTGTAGGTGAGCCCGTCCGGCATGGTTAGCACGCCCTGACCGGCGCGCTGGTTGCGGACGAAGTTGCCCTCGTAAACCGACCCATCGGGGTAGGTCATGCGGCCCGCGCCTTCCTTGGAGCCGGCCACCCAAGTGCCCTCGTAGACTGAACCGCCCGGTGAGGTGAGCTTGCCTTGCCCCTCGTGCAGCCCCTTAACGAAGGCACCCTCGTAGCGGGTGCCGTTGGCATAATCGGCCACGCCCTGGCCGGTCATCTCGCCGTTCTTCCAATCGCCGTCATAGGTGCCGCCATCGGCGAAGGTGATCTTGCCCTTGCCCTCCGGTTTGCCCTTGGCGAAGGCCCCCTGATAGACCGAGCCATTGGGATAGCGCGCCACGCCCTGGCCGAGGATCTCGCCCTCGACCCAGTCGCCCTCATATTCGTAGCCGTTGGGCAGGGTATAGCTGCCCTTGCCGTGCTGAAGGCCGTTCTTGAAGGTGCCCTCGTAGACTCCTCCGTTTTCGTATTGCTTGATTTGCTTGTCCTGCGCGGCCAGCGGTGTGGCCAGCGCCAGAATGGCTGCCAGTGCGATATGTCCTGCCCGGATCATTGGGTTTTATCCTTTTGGCTGCCCCTTGCCCTTTCGGCGCGGGTCGTCTTCCTGCGCGGGCACGAAGGTAAGGCCCGCCGCGCCGGGTCGCAACGCTTTTTGGGCGGGCAACCTTTCACTTCAGCGTCAATCTGCTAAGTCGGATCGCATCAAGGAGAGGCGCAGGCATGGCCGACAGGTTTCGGATAACATTGGCACAGTTGAACCCGGTTCTGGGGGATATGGCGGGCAACGCGGCAAAGGCCCGCGAGGTCTGGGCCAAGGGCAAGGCCGCCGGGGCCGATCTGGTGGCCTTCACCGAGATGTTCATCTGCGGCTACAACGCGCAAGACCTCGTGGATCGCCCCGCCTTTGCCGCCGATGCGGTGGCCCATGTGGAGGCGCTGGCGCGTGACTGTGCCGATGGCCCGGCCATCGCCATTGGCGGCCCTTGGCCCGAGGATGGCAAGCTGTTCAACGCCTATTTCATCCTCAAGGACGGCAAGGTGATGACCCGGGTGCTCAAGCACCACCTGCCCAATGAGACGGTATTTGACGAGGTGCGCATCTATGATGCCGGCCCGCTTGGCGGACCCTATGCGGTGGGCAACACCCGCATCGGCTCGCCCATCTGCGAGGACGCGTGGCACGAGGATGTGGCCGAGACGCTGGCCGAGACCGGCGCGGAGTTTCTGCTCGTGCCCAATGGCTCGCCCTACTATCGCGGCAAGATGGAGACCCGGCAGAACCTGATGGTACAGCGCGTGGTCGAAACCGGCCTGCCGCTGATTTACCTCAACATGGTGGGCGGGCAGGATGACCAGGTGTTCGACGGCGGCTCCTTCGTGCTGAACCCGGGCGGGGCGCTGGCCTTGCAGATGCCGGTCTTCGATGAGGCGGTGGCGCAGCTGGACCTTGAGCGCACCCCGGACGGCTGGCGCGCCGTGGAGGGCGAAAAGGCCGCGCTGCCGGGTGAATGGGAGCAGGACTATCGCTGCATGGTGCAGTCGGTGCGCGACTATTTTGCCAAGACCGGCTTCAAACAGGCGCTGCTGGGGCTTTCGGGCGGGGTCGACTCGGCACTGGTGGCGGCGATTGCCGCCGATGCGCTGGGGCCGGAGAATGTGCGCTGCGTGATGCTGCCTTCGGAATATACCTCGGAGCATTCGCTGGAGGATGCCAAGGCGGTTGCCGAGAAGCTGGGCTGCCGCTACGACTTTGTGCCGATCAGCGGCCCGCGGGCGGCGGTGACGGAGGCGTTGGCGCCGCTCTTTGAGGGCACCGAGCCGGGGCTGACGGAGGAGAACATCCAGAGCCGGTTGCGCGGGCTGCTGTTGATGGCCTTGAGCAACAAGTTTGGCGAGATGCTCCTGACCACCGGCAACAAGAGCGAGGTCGCCGTGGGCTATGCCACGATTTATGGCGACATGGCGGGCGGGTATAACCCGTTGAAAGACCTCTACAAAACCCGGGTGTTTGAAACCTGCCGCTGGCGCAACGCCAACCACCGGGCGTGGATGCTGGCGCCCGAGGGCGAGGTGATTCCGCCCCGGGTGATCGACAAGCCGCCATCTGCCGAGCTGCGCGAAGACCAGAAGGACGAAGACAGCCTGCCGCCTTACGAGGATCTCGACCGCATTCTAGAAATGCTGGTGGATGAAGAGGCCTCCGTGGCCGAAGTGGTGGCCGAGGGCTTTGCCGATGAGGTGGTGCGCAAGATCGAGCGCCTGATTTTCCTGAGCGAATACAAGCGCTTTCAGTCTGCGCCGGGCGCACGGCTGACCAAGGCCGCCTTCTGGCTTGACCGGCGCTACCCCATCGTCAACCGCTGGCGCGACCCGTCTTAGGCCGATGCGCCCGATCCTGACCCTCACCCCCAACCCGGCGCTGGACCTCTCGGCGGGGACGGCTTTGGTGCGCCCGGGCGTGAAGCTGCGCTGCGGCCCAGCCACGGTGGAGCCGGGCGGTGGTGGTGTGAATGTGAGCCGGGCGGTGCACCAGCTTGGCGGCGCTTCGCGCTGTCTCGTCGCGCTGGGCGGGGCGACGGGGGCCACGCTGGAGGCCGCGCTGATCGCGCGCGGGCTGGATGTGCTGCGCGTCGAAGCGCCGGGCGACACTCGCCAGAGCCTCGCCGTGACCTGCGAAGAGACCGGCAATCAGTTTCGGTTTTCGCTGGCCAGCGCGGCGTGGTCAGAGACTGACTGCGCGGGGGTTCTCGACGCGGTGAAAGCGGCGGTTGAGCCCGGCGCGCTTGTCGTCCTCTCCGGCTCGCTGCCGCCGGGCATGGGGCCGGATTGGCTGAAGCCGCTCGCGGATGCGGTGGGCGCTGCCGGTGCGACACTTATCGCGGATACATCGGGCGAGCCCCTGAGCCGGCTGGCGCGAGAGGGCGGGGCCGATGTTTTGCGGATGGATCACGAGGAGGCGCGGATCTTGTCCGGCACGCTGCTGGCAGATGTGGCAGAGGTGCGGGCCTTTGCGGCGGCGCTGGCGAAAACGACGCCTCAGGTGATCGTGGCGATGGGGGCGGCCGGGTCGGTTATGGCCTGCGCCGACGGGAGCGCATGGCACGCCGCCGGAGCTGATGTGCCGGTGGCGAGCAAGGTTGGCGCAGGCGACAGCTTTGTTGGCGGGTTCACCCTTGCGTTGGCCTCGGGCAAAGCGCCGGAAGAGGCGCTTCAGGCTGGGATGGCGGCGGCCTCGGCTGCCGTGATGACGGCAGGGACCGAGTTGTGCCGATTGGAGGACTACGCGCGCGTGCTGCCGGCCTGCGTGCTGACCCGGCTCTGACCGGTCCGTCTCATCCGCCCTTCGAGGCGTTTTCGACCTCGCGATGGTGGGGCTGAGGCCGGGGCAGAGCCACCTAGCTATCGCAGCTTCGGCGGCTTGTCGGGGTTTGAGCCCGGTGGTTCTGGCACCCATGGCTCACGCTGCTCAGGCTCCGGCAGATCAAACCGCATGCCGTGCCGCGCCATCGCCTGTGCCAGAGGCGAGCCGTCCTCCAGAAAGGCCACGTCCAGCGCTTCGCTTTCCAGCCCGGAGAACTTGAGCGCCTCGTTCGCCGCGCCCGCCAGCGCGTGCTCTGCGCCCTCGCGGGCGTCGATGAAGGCCAGCAAGTGCCCCTCTGCGCCGGAGCGATAGCTGGCGCGCACCAGCAGCGCGGCTTTTGCCAAGCCAGCGCCGGTGGCCAGCTTGGCGTCCAGCGCCATCAGCAGCGCGCGGGGCAGGGCGGGGGCGTTCACCTCCACCGGGATCTCCTCGGCGGCCTCCGGCCCGTGGCCCAGCGTCTCGGCCAGCCAGTCGATCGCGGCGGCGGGCAAGACCATGGCCGAGGGGGCCTCAAGGTTTAGCCCCAGTCCGAGGTTCTGGCCCGCCATCATGGCCACCAGCCCGCGCCCGGACATGGCAGCAAAGGCGGCCTCGCCCTGGGTGAAGCCGACCAGCCGCTCTTCGCTGTCGAAGGCCAGCAGGATCTCGCCCTCGCCGGTCTCCACCGCGCGCGGGGTGATCACCTCGCCTTCCGGCTCGGCTTCCAGCAGCAGGAAGATCTGGCTGTCGGCGAGCCGGGCGTAAAAGGCCAGCCGCTCGGCCTCTCCGCCGGCTTCCATGGCCGCGTGGGCCTCGTCGAGCGTGGTCATAGTACCTCCTTCACCCTGTCGCGCAGCGCCGGAAGAAGCTCGGCGCTGAACCATGGGTTTGCCTTCAGCCACCCCGTATTGCGCCATGACGGGTGGGGCAAGGGGAAGCGGTCGGGCGCATGGTCGCGCCAGGCGGCAACGGTGCGGGTGACGCCCGCGCGCTTTGCCGCGCGGCCAAGGTGCCAGCCCTGCGCGTAGCCGCCGATCAGCAGGGTGAGCGGGGCCGGGCCGATGTGTTCGAGCGCGGCGTCGCGCCATGTGTCGGCGCAGATGGCGGGCGGGGGCAGGTCGCTGCCCTTGGCGTTGTAGCCGGGAAAGCAGAAGGCCATCGGCAGGATGGCAACGCGGGCGGTGTCATAAAAGGTGTCGCGGTCGAGGCCCAGCCAGTCGCGCAGCCGGTCGCCGGAGCGATCGTTGAAGGGCAGGCCGGTTTCATGCACGCGCATCCCCGGGGCCTGCCCGACGATGAGGATGCGGGCACCGGGGGCAAACCACGGCACCGGGCGCGGGGCATGGCGCGTGGCGGTGGCAGCAAAGCGGGGGGCGCAGAGGCGGCAGGCGCGGATGTCGTCGGGGAGGGCCATGGGGTGCAGTGTAGCGGGGGCGAAGAGAGGCCTGAAGGGGCTGGATGAGCCCACCCGGGCTGGCTCGTTCGCCCTTCGAGGCGTCCTCGCCCATGTTTCGATGGTTATCGAAATACCTTGCGCCGCGTGAGTCCGTTCGATATTTCTAGAATCATGAAAACGACTCACACAGATGATCTCTCCCTCGCCACCGCCGCCTCCACCTTCGCGGCGCTTGGCTCCGAGCAGCGCCTTGCCGTGCTGCGCAGCCTTGTGCGGGCCGGGCCGGGTGGGCTGCGCATTGGCGAGCTGGGCGAGCGTACCGGCGTTACCGGCTCCACGCTGACCCACCACATGAAGATCCTCACCGCCGCAGGGCTCGTGCGGCAGGAAAAGCAGGGCCGCAGCATCATATGCGCCGCCGTTGCCTACTCCGAAGTCCGCGCCCTCACCGATTTCCTCCTTGCCGAATGCTGCGCCGATGCGCCCGATGGAGACCATTCTCATGGCTGACCTCACCCAATCGCCCCGCCCCTCGCTCGGGGCCCTTTGGAAGCGCACACCCAAGGCGTGGCTGGCCTCTCTGCTGATTGTGCTGGCTGTGGCGCTGTTTGATACGCCGCAGGTGCTGCCAACGGTGCAATTTGCGCTGAATGCCCTGCTGCATACCGCGCCCTTCATCCTTTTTGCCGTTCTCGCCGTCGCGTGGCTCAAGGCCACCGGGGCCGAAAGCCTGCTGGCCCGCGCCTTTGAGGGCAACCAGAGCCGGATGATCGTGATGGCGGCCCTGCTCGGCGGGTTGTCGCCGTTCTGCTCCTGTGAGGTGATCCCCTTCATCGCCGCCTTGCTCGCCGTGGGTGCGCCGCTTGGCGCGGTCATGGCCTTTTGGCTGGCCTCGCCGTTGATGGACCCGGCGATGTTTTCGATCACCGCGGGCACGCTGGGGCTGGAATTTGCCTTGGCCAAGACGCTCGCCGCCGTTGGCTTGGGCTTGATGGGGGGCTACCTGACGATGGCCTTCGCCAAATCCCCCGTCTTTGCCGACCCGCTCCGCCCGAAGAAGACCTGCGGCTCTTGCTGCGGCAGCGACAAGCCGTTCGAGGGCAAGCCCGTCTGGCGGTTTTGGAACGAAGCCCCGCGCCGCGAGACCTTCCGTGAAACGGCGCTGGAAAATGGCCTGTTTCTCTTCAAATGGCTGCTGCTGGCCTATCTGCTGGAGAGCCTGATGCTCACCTATGTGCCCGCCGAGATGATCGGGGCGGTGCTGGGCGGCGAGGGGCTGGGGCCGATCCTGCTGGGCGCGCTTGTGGGGGCACCGGCTTACCTCAACGGGTATGCCGCCGTGCCCCTGATCGACGCGCTGCTGGCGCAGGGCATGAGCCAAGGCGCGGCGATGGCCTTCGTCATTGCCGGGGGCGTCTCCTGCATCCCCGCCGCCGTGGCCGTCTGGGCGCTGGTGAAGCCCCGGGTCTTTGCGGCCTACCTTGGCTTTGCCTTCGTTGGCGCGGTGTTGGCGGGGATGGCCTGGGGCGCCTTCGCCTGAGGCAAAGGGGCATGGCGTTGCCGTGCCGCGCCCGGCCCTGAGCCTGCCATGCGCGGCAGCGCACAGATGAGCGCCTGCCCGCCCGGTTGCCCCTCCTTTCCGATTTGCGTATCTGGGGGAAACGCTGCGGCAGAGGGGTGAGGCATGTATCGCGTCTGGAATTTCGTCACGAACTATTCGCTCTTGCTCATTGCGGGCGCGATCATCGCTCTGATCTGGGCCAATATTAACGCCGACAGCTACCACCACTTCGTGGAATTCGTGATCTGGGATCACGCGCCCATCGGCCATATGCACGATGGCCACCGCACGCTGACGCTGCACTACCTCGTCAATGATGTGCTCATGGCCTTCTTCTTTGCCATCGCGGCCAAGGAAGTTTGGGAGGCGGTGATCCTCGAAAACGGGAGCTTGCGCGGCAAGAAGGCGGCCACGCCGCTGATCGCCACCGTGGGCGGCATGGTTGGGCCGATCTCGGTTTACCTCGGTATCGCTTATTTTCTTGGTTCCGAGACCTATAGCGCCGTGGCCAACGGCTGGGCGATCCCGACGGCGACGGACATTGCGTTTTCCTACCTTGTGGGGCGCATGGTGTTTGGCGCGGGCCACCCGGCGGTGCGCTTCCTGCTGCTGCTCGCGATTGCAGATGATGCGGCGGGCCTCATCATCCTTGCCATCTTCTACCCCTCGGGCGAGCTGGCCCCGGAGTGGCTGCTGCTTTCGCTGGCCGCTGCCGTGGCGGTTTTCATCCTGTGCAACTGGCTGCCCCGCAAGCTCGACGCGGGCAATCAGGACCGGCCCAAATCCACCTGGATGGCCTCGACCCTCAGTGTTTGGCCCTATCTGCTTGCGGGCTGCGTCAGCTGGTATGGCTTTCAGGAGGCGGGCATTCACCCGGCCCTCGGCCTGCTGCCGATCGTGCCTACGCTGCCCCACGCCGACCGTGCCTTTGGTATCTTTTCGGAGGCCGAGCAGTATCTTTCGGACCTGCTCAACAAGGCCGAGCACATGCTGAAGCACCCGGTGGAGGTGATCCTGTTCTTCTTCGGCCTGCTGAACGCGGGCGTGGAGTTCAATGCCATTGGCGAGGCCACGTGGCTGGTGCTGGCGGGTCTGATCATCGGCAAGCCGGTGGGGATTTTCCTGATGGGCTGGATCGCCGCCTATCCGATGAAGCTGGGGCTGCCTGCGGGCATGCGCTCGATCGACCTTGTGGTGATCGGCTTCGTTGCGGCCATCGGCTTTACCGTGTCGCTCTTCGTGGCCTCCGTCGCCTTCCCCGGCGGGCCGGTGCAGGACGCCGCCAAGATGGGCGCACTCTTCAGCTTTGGTGCAGCGGTGCTGTCGCTGCTCGCGGGCAAGCTGACGCGGGTGGAAAAGCAGGAAGGCTGAGGGCGGCAAAGGCCCGGCAGCGCGCCTGCCGGGCTGCCTGCCTTGCCGGATAGGCTGACGGTTGTTTCAAAGGTGGCGTAAGTGCCGCCGGATTCGCCGGTTTGCCTCCCGCTGCGCCACAGTTGCGTCATAATCTGCCGCAGGGTCGTTGAAAACCTGACGTTAGGGGCGACATATTGCTGCCTAACTGCAAACCTATACCGATGTATTAACCAAACACCGGCTAAGGTGTAGAAACGAGCAGTGGCAAAGGCAACGGATGCTGGAATTCTCCAACGTCAGCAAGTCCTTCTGGACCGGGAAGCAGCGCAAGGTGATCCTTGATCGCGTGTCTTTTCGTGTCGAATTGGGCAATTCGCTTGGCATCCTCGCCCCCAACGGCACCGGCAAGACCACGCTGATCAACATGATGGCGGGGCTGGAAAAACCCGATGAGGGCGAGATTCGCCGGGGCTGCCGCATCTCCTTTCCGCTCGGGTTCATGGGGGGCGTCGTCAACCGGCACACCGGCACCGAGAACGCCCGCTATATCGCCCGGCTCTACGGGCTTGATCCCGATTATGTGGAGGCCTTCGGGCGCTGGCTCTGCGGGATCGAAGAATATTTTGACATGCCGGTCGGCACCTACAGCCAGGGGATGCGCGCGCGCTTTTGCTTTGCGCTGATGCTGGCGCTCGATTTTGATATGTATCTGATCGACGAGGGCATGCCCTCGACAACGGATGTTGAGTTTAACCGCCGTGCGGGGTCGATCCTGCGGGAGCGGCTGAAGGATACCACTGTTATCATCGTCTCCCACCAGCCCGGCACGCTTGAAAAGTTCTGCCGCTCGGCTGCGGTGCTGCGGGATGGGCAGTTCCACATGTTTGAAACGCTGGAAGAAGCAAAGAGGCTCTATGACTACCAAGCCCAAGGCTAGCAAATTCCGCATCCGGCGTGACGGCCCGTTGACTCCCGGCCAGGCCATGGCGGCCACTGAGGGCGCGACGGCGCGCAAGGTTGCCCCGCCACCGGTGGAGGAAAAGCCCGTGGCCGCTACCGCGCCCGCGCCTCAGGCGCAGCAGGAGCAGGCGAAGGGTGCCAAGGCCGAAGATGTCACCCTGCGCGAGCCCGGCAAGGCGAAGGATGAAGACGTGGCCATGATGGAGGCCGCCTCGCCCGAGATGCATGACGATGGCTTTGGCCCCGACATGATGCCAACCGCTGCCGCCGCCAAAAAGGGCAAGGCGGGCCAGACGCCTGCCCAGAGCGGCGAGGTTGCCTCTGCCCAATCCGCCCAGAGCGAACAGACCATTGCCGACATCCGCAAGGAGGGGCTGACCGGGCGCCAGTTGCGCATGGCCCGCCGGGTGGCGCAAAAGCACGGGCTGGCCCCGACCTCCGATTTCGACGCGGTCAAACAGCTGCGCGACCGGGGCATTGATCCGTTTCAGCGCTCCGCCATGCTGGAGCTGGTGCAGAACAACGCCAAGGCCCAAGGCCAGGGCAACGGCAACGGCGGTGGGGCCACCCCCAATCTGCCGCAGGTCGCACGCCAGCAGGGCCCCGGCACCTCCGTGGCCGTGCCGCAGGACGCGCCGGTGCCCGGCCCCGCGCTCAACACTGCCGAGCAGCGCGCCAACGAGATTGGCCGCATCCAGCAAGACATCACCCGCCGCCGCCGCCGCAAATCCTTGCTGCTCTTCACCCGGCTGGCTTTCTTTGTGCTGCTGCCTGCCTTCATCGCGGGCTGGTATTACTACGTGCTGGCCACGCCGCTCTATGCCACCAAGTCCGAGTTCCTGATTCAACAGGCCGAATCCGGCGCCGCTGCAGGCCTTGGCGGGCTGTTCCAGGGCACCACTCTTGCCACCCAGCAAGACAGCACGACGGTGCAAAGCTACCTTTCCTCCCGCGCCGCGATGAAGCGGCTGGACGCCGAGCATGGCTTCAAGATCCACTTCGAGCAGCCGTTCATCGACCCGATCCAGAGGCTGGAAAGCGGCGCAACCGACGAGGCCGCCTATCGGCTGTATCAGCGCAACGTGAAAATCGGCTACGACCCGTCCGAGGGCATCCTCAAGATGGAGGTCATCGCCGCCAGCCCCGAAAAGAGCCAGGAGTTCTCTGAGGCGCTTCTGGGATACGCCGAAGAGCAGATTGACCAGCTCACCCAGCGCCTGCGGGAAGACCAGATGAAGGGCGCGCGTGAAAGTTTCGACGAGGCCGAGGCGAAGGTGCTTGCCGCGCAAAAACGGGTGCTCGAACTGCAAGAGCAGCTTGGCGTGCTCGACCCGGTGAGCGAATCCGGCTCGCTGATGAGCCAGATCACCCAGTTTGAGCTGGAGCTGCGCCAGAAGGAGCTCGACCTTCAGCAGCAACTCTCCAACACCCGCCCCAATCAGGCCCGCGTCCGGGCGCTGGAAGGCGATATCTCACGGCTCAAGGCGCTTGTTGCAGAGTTGCGCTCCTCGATGACCCAGACGACCGATACCGGCGCGTCACTGGCCCGCATCACCGGTGAGCTGCGCATTGCCGAGGCCGATCTGGCCACCCGGCAGTTGCTGCTCCAGCAAGCCGCCGCCCAGCTTGAGACTGCCCGGATCGAGGCCAATCGGCAGGTGCGTTATCTTTCGCTCGGCGTTGCGCCGATTGCGCCCGACGAGGCCACCTATCCGCGTGCCTTCGAAAACACCGCCCTCGCGCTGCTGATCTTTGCCGGGATCTACCTGATGATCTCGCTCACCGCCTCGGTGCTGCGCGAACAGGTTGCGGGCTAACGCCTAAAGGGCGGCGCCTATTGTGCGCCGCCCGCTCGTCCGTCTGACACTATGCCATCGTCCCGCAGCAATGCGTCTTTCGGGGTGTCATGGCGCGGATGTTCCGGGTGCGGGAGCGGCCTGAAGGGGCGCTCTCGACAGGGTGCCATCTTGCAGGGCGCCGCACCGCCTGTTCACGGTGCTGCGGCAGCCATCCCATAACGCTGTCAAACTCTGTAAGGGTGCGCGGGCAGGCCTGCTTGCGGCCAGCCAAGACCGCCTATTTGAACGGCTTCATCCCGGCGCGCGCGAGTTCATCAGCGCGCTCGTTTTCGGGGTGCCCGGCGTGGCCTTTGACCCATTGCCACGTTACCCGATGCCGCCGATTGGCCTCATCGAGCCGCTGCCAGAGTTCCACGTTTTTCACCGGCTTCTTCGAGGCGGTCTTCCAGCCATTGCGCTTCCAGCCATGCACCCATCCGGTGACGCCGTTCTTCACATAGGCCGAGTCTGTCACCACGGTGATCTCGGTATCGCGCGAGAGCGATTCCAGCGCCGAAATGGCGGCCATCAACTCCATCCGGTTGTTGGTGGTCTGCGCCTCTCCGCCCGAGAGCTCGCGCTCCTTCACCACCGCGTCGCCCTCCTTGGCTTGCAGCAGCACGCCCCAGCCACCGGGGCCGGGATTTCCGGAGCAGGCTCCGTCGGTATAGGCATAAAGGTCTGGCATGGGCGCTATGTGCCCGGCTCGCGCGGCAGAGACAAGGCCCGGATCATGCGGATTGCCCGGCGCAGGGCGGTGAATGCGGTGCCGAGGGCGACGAGCCAGAGCACGGCGAAGAGCGCCCAGCCCGATCCCCAGATCAAAACCTCCACGGCGCCCGCCACGCAGCCCGCCGTCACCGCCGCCATCCGGTGCGGCTTGGCCATTGGCCCGCAAAAGTCGGCCGCCAGCCCTTCGGCCCGGCCCAGCTCGCGGATATAGGCTGTGCCCACCGCGAAGGCCCCCGCAAGGCAGCCAAGCCAGGGCAGCCCGCAGGCCAGCCCCAGCCCGGCCAGAATGAGCACATCCGCCACCCGGTCGGGTGCCTCGTTCCAGAACGGCCCCGTCGGCCCGCCCTTGCCGCCCTCCAGCGCCACCATCCCGTCGAGCAGGTTGGCCACGAGGCGGAGTTGGCAGAACAGCGCGGCTGCGAAGAGCAGTTGGGCTGCGATGAGCGGCCCGGCGGGGAGGCTGAGCCAGAAGCAGGCGAAGGCCAGCGCGGCAAAGAGCATGGAGCTGGCGGAAATCTGGTTGGGCGTCACACGGCTCGCCGCCAGCCGCCGTGCCGCGGCCTGCGCCCAGCCCGCCGAGCGGGCGGCGATGGGGCGGCGCTCAGCCACGGGACCAGAGCCTGTAGGTGTAGAGCATGGCATAGAGCGTCGCGACGGTGGTGGGCACGGCCAGCGTGGCCAGCACCTCGGGCGTGCCGGCGAGGCTGTGGATGGTGAAGAGCAGCACGAAGGAGATTGCGCAGCACACCAGCGGCGGCCCCACCAGCCCGGCCACCCCCGGCAGACGTGGCACCAGCGCCTCCTGCACCCGCTTCAGCCCATAGGTGATGGCCGCCGTCATCGCGCCCTGCACCAGCGCGGCCACCAGCGGCGCGGGCATCGGGTGGCCGCTGTTGGCATAAAACGCCCAGCCGCCCATCAGCGCGGCCCCTGCGGCGGTATGGGCCAATGACGAATCCGCCAGCCGCATCAGACCACCGACCAGTAGTAGCGCACCAGATGAAAGAAGATCGGCGCGGCAAAGACCACCGAATCCATCCGGTCGATGAAGCCGCCATGCCCTGCGATCAGGTGGCCCCAGTCCTTCACCCCTCGGTCGCGCTTCACCGCAGACAGCACGAGCCCGCCAAAGAAGCCCATGAGCGTGACGGCCAGCGCCATGCCCAGCGCCTGCCACGGGCTGAACGGGGTGATCCAGTAGAGCGCGGTGCCGATCAGCGAGGCCGAAACCACGCCGCCCACCAGCCCTTCCCATGTCTTGGAGGGCGAGACGGTGGGTGCCACTTTGGTGCGCCCCACCAGCTTGCCCCAAGTGTATTGCAGCACATCCGAGATTTGCACCACGATCACCAGCCAAGCGATCAGCAGCACCTCGCGCCCTTCGAAGCCCTCGATCCGCAGCGTCAACAGGGCGGGCACGTGGCTGACGCAATAGACGCAGATCATCAGCGCCCATTGGGTTTCTGCGATGCGGATGAACACGTCGCGGGTGTCACCATGCAGCACCGCGACGACCGGCAGCAGCAGGAAGGCGTAGACCGGCACGAAGATCGAGTAGAAGCCATACCACTCGTCCCACACGAGCCAGAATTGCACCGGCAGCACCACGAAGAACGCGCCGAACAGCGCCCAATGGTCGGCGGCGCGCTTGGTGGTCAGGGTCAGCACCTCGCGCAGCGCGGCAAAGGAGATCAGCGCGAAGAGCACGATCACCCCGGCCTTTCCGGCCAGAAAGGCGAGGCCGAGCAGGGCGGCCATGCCCCACCACGCGTCAATCCGCGCGTTCAGGTTTTCGATGCCCGAGTTGGAGCGATCCGGCGCAACCCGCTCGCGCAGCACCCGGCCTATGAAGGTGGCCACCACCAGCACGCCGAGCGTGGCGAACAGCAGCTTCAGCAGATCGGCGCTGGCGGCACTCATGCGCTGCCCTCCGGCGCTTCGCCCGATGTTATTTGCGGCCCGGCGGCGGGTTTCAGCGCCAGCATCGCCGCGCTTGCCCGCTCCAGGAACTCTTCCCGGCTCTCCCCGGCCCGCACCCGGATCGGCGCGCCAAAGCTGACGGTGCAGAGCAGCGGCACCGGAACCAGCTTGCCCTTGGGCAGCACGCGGTTGAGGTTTTCGATCCAGACCGGCACCATCTCAACCTCTTCGCGCTGCGACGAGATGTTGTAGATGCCCGATTTCAGCGGCAGCAGGGGCACGTCCGGGTCCATGTTGCGCTTGCCTTCGGGGAAGATGATGAGGCTGTCGCCCGCGTCCACCGCCTCCATGATCTTGTCCATCGGGTTCACATCGCGCCCCTCTTCGCCGCGATAGATCAGAACGGTGTTGAACACGTCACGCCCGATGAAGCTGCGCCAGCCATTCGTCAGCCAGTAGTCCGCCGCCGCCACCGCGCGGGTGCGGCGGCGCAGGCGCGAGGGCAGGGCCGTCCAGATCAGCACGAAATCTCCGTTGGAGGTGTGATTGGCGAAGTAAACGCGCTGCACCGGCACCGGCTCGCAGCCTTCCCAGATGCCGCGCACGGCGGTGACCAGCCACGCGAAAAACACGATCGCATGGCCCATGGTCTTGGCGGCAAAGGCGCGGGCGGCGGTGGTCAGCTTGTCCATGCCGGAGAGCCTAACCCGTTGTCGCGGCAACGGGAATAGCCTGCGCGAGCAGCACGATAAACTCCGATGCATCGCCCGAAAGCCCCTTGCCCCGCGACACCCGCCGCCCGGCGATCTCAAAGCCCGCGTCCGCCAGCAAGTGCTCCAGCTCGTCCTCGCTGTAATAGCTGTAGAACCGCCCGATGCTGTCCGGACCCTCACCCTCGCCCAGCTTCATCCCCAGATGCAGCCAGCCGCCGGGCTTCAGGGCGCGGTGCAGCCGGGCAAGATGCCCCGGCAACTCGCCTCGCGGGGCGTGCAACAGCGAGAAATTTGCCCACACCCCATCATACACTTCCGCCCCGCTGATCTCCTCAAAGCGGGCTTGCCGCGCCTGCACGCCGGGTTGAGCCGAGGCTCGCGCCACCATTCCGGCAGATCCATCCACCGCATCGACGGCAAAGCCCCGCGCCACCATCAGCGCCGCCGAAAAGCCGGGGCCGCAGCCGAGGTCCAGCACATGCGCCTCCTCGGGCAGCCGCGCCATGAAGGCATCAAGGTCGGGCCGCTCCTTCAGAGCCGCGCCCATCGCCACGTAATCCTCCACCCGCGCGTCATAGACGGCGAGGGTGTCTTCCGGCTTCATGCCCGCTCGAAGGCCAGGCGGAGCCCGAGGGCGGCAAAGCTTGCGGCAAAGGCACGGCGCAGCCAGGCCATTGCGCGCTCGGAAGCCAGCACCCGGGCGCGCATGGTGCCTGCAAGCGCCGCATAAAGCGCGAAGACGGCGAAGGTCATGGCGACGAAGGCGAGGCCAAGGCCCACAAGCTGCGCTGTGGCATCGGCGCCGGGGGTGATGAACTGCGGCAGGAAGGCCATGAAGAAGATCGGGATCTTCGGGTTCAGAATGTTCAGCGTGATGCCCCGCCGCACGATGCGTAGCGCCGCGCCGGGCGTTTCGGGCTTCACGTCCAGCGTGCCTGTGCCCTTGAGCGTGCCCCAAGCCATCCACAGCAGATAGGCCACCCCGGCCCATTTGATCGCCTGAAACAGCAGTGCCGAGCTATGCAGCACGGCGGCCAGCCCGGCCATCGCGGCGGCGAGGTGCACCACGGTGGCAAGCGTGCAGCCGATCACCGCCAAGCCCCCCGCTCGCCAGCCGCCGCCCAGCGTCATCGACAGGGTGTAGACAACACCGATGCCGGGCGCGAGGCAGACGAGAAAGGTGGTGAGGAGGAAGGCGAAGCTCATGGAATTTACTTTCGTTTCAGCAGCTTGTCGGCGTCACGGTTCACGCGGCGGTAATCACGGATCGGCACGGCGGCGCGTATTGCGTCGTAAACCGGCTTCATCCGGGCGGCATCGGCGGGGCTGACGAAGGGCGGCAGCTTCAGCCCGTTTACGCCAACGCCCCAAACCCAACCGCTCCGCGCCTCGCCGTAGCGCTCGGGCGCAGGTAACGCACGCGGGGGCCGCTCGGCAAAGCCGCTGCGCTCAACCGCGGTGTCGATGGCATAAGCCTTCTCCCGGTCTGCCTTGGCATAGCGTGTCACGCAATCTTCCTCCTCCGGCCCTCGGCAGGCCATGAGCATCACGCTCGAATCCGAGTAGACCTCAAAGTAGAAGCCCTTGAAGCCGGGCTCGGTCGATCGGGTGTTTTCATGCAGGTATCTGGCAACGAGCGCGGGCGGCTCGGCGAGGGCGGGAACGGGCGCGAGCAGCAGGAGGCAAAGGGTAAGCAAAATACGAGTCATGCCCAACACTGCCCCAGCGTGTGCCGTAAGGGAAGCCTGAACAGAGGGGCGTTACTCGCCCTCGGCCAGCCTGTCTGCCGCCGCGTTGACCTCTGCAAGGGCTGCTTTGGGGAGGGCGGCATGGATCGCGTCCAGCACCGCCTTGACTCGCGCGGCATCTGCCTTGGCGGGCAGGGCGGGGAGGGTCACCTCCTGCTTGCTCCACACCAGCTTGCCCCAGCGCAGCCCGCCGCCAATGGGCGGCTCCGGGTTTAGCGCGGCTGGGCGTTGCGCAAGGCCAGAACGTTCGGCCACCCGGCGAATGGCCCGCAGCTTGCTCCGGCGCACGCGAGCCTCGCGCTGCACGCAGCCCTCCGGGTCATACCCCCGGCAGGCGGTCAGCACCGCAGTGCCATCGGCCCGGATCTCGGCGCGGAATTCCTCGCGGTAGGGCGGTGGCAGCGAGCCGTTGTCATAGCCGTATTCCACCACCACGGGCGGCGGGCCTTCGGCCCGGGCGGAGGGGGCGGCAAGCAGAGCGAAAATCAGACAGAGGGCGCGTTGCATCGTAGCGAGAGTGCCCCAGCCTTGGCGGCCAGAAAAGGGAAAATCTCAGGCCGGTTCGCGCAGGACGCGGGGCACCTTGAACTCGACGCGCTCCTGCGCGGTTTCTACCATCTCGACCGTCACATTGTAACGGCTGCGGAAGGCGTCGATCACCTCTTCGATCAGCACTTCGGGGGCAGAGGCACCGGCGGTGACGCCGACAGAGCCGATGCCCTCCAGTGCCCGCCAGTCGATGTCACTCGCCCGCTGCACAAGCTGGGCATAGCCGGAGCCCGCCCGGCTCGCCACCTCGACCAGCCGCCGCGAGTTGGAGGAGTTTGGCGCGCCCACCACCAGCAGCGCGTCGGCGCGGGGGGCGATGGCCTTTACTGCCTCTTGCCGGTTGGTGGTGGCATAGCAGATGTCTTCCTTATGCGGCCCGACGATGGCCGGAAAGCGGGCCTTCAGCGCGGCGACGATCTCGGCGGTGTCATCCACTGAAAGCGTGGTTTGGGTGACAAACGCCAGCTTCTCCGGGTCGCGCACCTCAAGGCTCGCCACGTCCTCGGGCACCTCAACCAGCAGCACCTCGCCCTCGGGGAGCTGGCCCATGGTGCCAATGGTTTCGGGGTGGCCCGCATGGCCGATCATCACCATCTGCAAGCCGTTCTCGGCATGGCGCTCGGCCTCGATATGCACCTTGCTCACCAGCGGGCAGGTGGCATCGACAAAGACCAACTCGCGCTTGGCGGCCTCGGCGGGCACCGCCTTGGGCACCCCGTGGGCCGAGAAGATCACCGGGCGGTCGTCCGGGCATTCCTCCAGCTCTTCAACAAACACCGCGCCCTTCTCGCGCAGCCCGTCCACCACGTATTTGTTGTGCACGATCTCGTGGCGCACGTAGACAGGCGCGCCCCATTTCTCCAGCGCCATCTCGACGATTTTGATCGCCCGGTCGACGCCGGCGCAAAAGCCGCGCGGAGCGGCGAGGAGGAGGGTGAGAGGCGGTTTGCTCATGCTGCTAGAGGTAGTGCGCGACGCGGGCGAGGTAAAGCGCTGCCGATTGACGCGGGCGTGATCGGCACGGGGCTTGCCTTCCCCCTGCTGGAAGGTGGCAGACCCTTCCGCAAGAAGGAGATTTGCCGCCATGAAAGCCCCCCTCATCACCCTCGTTGCCACCGTCACGGCCGCAGCCCTCTGGCTTGCTTGGCCCGGACAGGCTGAAAGCACGGCAGGCTTGCTGCCCTATGACGATCCTGAAGCCCTCGCCCTCGGCAAAACGCTCTACGCCGACAATTGCGCCGCCTGCCACGGCGCGGCGCTGGAGGGGCAGGTGCCCAATTGGCGGGAGCGAGATGCCGATGGCATGATGCCCGCGCCGCCGCATGATGAGAGCGGCCACACGTGGCACCACCCTGATGCCATGCTCTTTGCGATCACCAAGTTCGGCACCGAGGCTGTGGTGGGGCAGGGCTACCGGAGCAACATGATGGGCTTTGAGGGCGTGCTGAGCGATGAAGAGATTCTCGCCACGCTCGCCTTCATAAAAAGCACATGGCCGTCCGAGCTGATCGAGGCGCATAACGGCATGAACGCGCAGTTCGAGGCCTCTCAAAACTGAAAAGGCCCGCCACAACGGGCGGGCCTTGAACCGTAGGGTGGGCAATTTGCCCACCGCCGGGGTCAATCGCGGGCGGTCAGCTCCTCGGCGCCCGCAGGCTCGGGGCGCGGCTCGCGCGGGGGGCGGCCGATCACGTCTTTCAGCTCGTCCAGCTCGATGAAGTTGTCGGCCTGACGGCGCAGTTCATCGGCGATCATCGGCGGCTGGCTGCGGATCGTGCTCACGACCGACACGCGCACGCCCTGGCGTTGCAGTGATTCAACCAGCGGGCGGAAATCGCCATCGCCGGAGAACAGCACGATGTGATCGACATGGGGAGCCAGCTCCATCGCATCGACAGTCAGCTCGATGTCCATGTTGCCCTTCACCTTCCGGCGACCCTGACTATCAACGTATTCCTTGGCGGCCTTGGTCACCATCGAGAAGCCGTTGTAGTGCAGCCAGTCCACCAGCGGGCGGATCGGCGAATACTCGTCGTTCTCCAGCAGCGCGGTGTAGTAGAAGGCGCGCAGCAGCTTGCCACGGCGCATGAATTCCTGACGGAGGAGCTTGTAGTCGATGTCAAAGCCCAGGGCCTTGGCGGCGGCGTATAAATTTGAACCATCAATAAACAGAGCGAGGCGCTCATCACGGTAGAACATCAAATACCCTTTCTGTATATGGGCCCGGAACTCCCCGTGTGTGGTGGTGGTGGGAGGGGAAAGAGTGGAGTTTTCCCGAGACCGTAGCGGAAAATAGTGTAAATAAAGTCGGTCGCAACCCTCCTAGTGTCATATGACAGTCACAAATGCTCTTATTGCCGCCGGGTCAAACGCAACGTCACCGGCGGGTCACCCAAATGTAACGATCCTGTCGGCGCTTTCCGCCCTCAATCACGATTCGTTTGCGATAGTGGCAAAAAGCCGCCTCTTTGAGACCCCTGCATTTCCGCAGGGGGCAGGTCCGGATTTTGTGAATACCGCTGTCTTGGCTGAAACCACGATGTCTCCCGAGGCGGTTCTGGCGCATCTGCACGCCGTCGAGGCGGCGCACGGGCGGGTGCGCAACAAGCGCTGGGGCCCGCGCACGCTGGACCTCGACCTGATCGGCTGGGGTGATGCGGTGCGCCCCGACCGGCCCACATGGCGGCGCTGGGCGGGGCTTTCTGCCGTCAGCGCTGCGCGAGAAACCCCGCAAGAGCTGATCCTGCCGCATCCCCGGTTGGCCGAGCGCGCCTTTGTGCTGGTGCCCTTGTTGGACATTGCCCCGGATTGGACACACCCCGTCACCGGCCTTTCGGTGGCGCAAATGGCGGCGGCGCTGCCGCAAAAGGCACGCGATGAGATCAAACCCCTGTCATAGTGCCGCAATGCCCTGCAAAACCGGGGCCTGCTCCTTCAAAACCGGCCCCCGCCCCCTTGCCATCGCCCCATAGCCCCGTTAAGTAGCGGCCTTCACTGCCCAACCCTCCCTGCAGGAGATATCCATGGCCCGCGTCACCGTTGAAGATTGCGTCGAT
Organism: Oceanicola sp. D3; assembly: GCF_006351965.1. Classification (NCBI taxonomy): domain Bacteria; kingdom Pseudomonadati; phylum Pseudomonadota; class Alphaproteobacteria; order Rhodobacterales; family Roseobacteraceae; genus Oceanicola; species Oceanicola sp. D3. Next base: position 3,660,390 of record NZ_CP040932.1, on the reverse strand, counting down.
AAAGTCCCCAACCGCTTCGAGCTTGTCATGCTCGCCGCGCACCGGGCTCGTGAGATTGCCGCAGGTGGCAGCATCACCATCGAGCGCGACAACGACAAGAACCCGGTTGTCTCGCTGCGCGAGATTGCCGAGGAGACCCAGCAGGCCGATGATCTGCGCGAGCGCATGATCGAGAGCTATCAGACCCAGATTGAGGTTGATGAGCCCGAGGATGATGCAATGGCGCTGCTGATGGGTGCCGAGCAGGACAAGCCCGCCGACGACGACATGTCGGAAGAGAAGCTCCTCCGCGCCCTGATGGAAGCGCAGGAACAGAAGTAACCTCAAACCAAGGGCGACAGGCATGGACTCCGACGGTCTCGTCGCCCTCGTTTCTTCCTACAACCCGAACTGTGACGCCAAGCGGATCGCCGAGGCCTTTGCCTATGGCGAAAAGATGCATGACGGCCAGCTGCGCCAGTCGGGCGAGCCCTATTTTACCCACCCCGTCGCTGTGGCCGAGCTGTTGGCGCGGCAGATGTTGGATGATGACACGATCATCACCGCGCTGCTGCATGACACCATCGAAGACACGATGGCCAGCTACTCCGATGTGTCGCGCCAGTTCGGGGCCGAAGTGGCCGAGCTGGTGGATGGCGTCACCAAGCTGACCAATCTCCAGCTTTCCAGCACCGAGACCAAGCAGGCCGAGAACTTCCGCAAGCTCATCATGGCCGTCAGCCGCGACCCGCGCGTGCTGCTCGTCAAGCTGGCGGACCGGCTGCACAACATGCGCACCATCAAGTTTCAGCGCCCCGAGAAGCAGGCGCAGAAGGCGCGCGAGACGATGGATATCTTCGCGCCGCTCGCCGGGCGCATGGGGATGCAGTGGATGCGCGAGGAGTTGGAAGACCTCGCCTTCAAAGTGCTGAACCCCGAGGCCCGCAACTCGATCATCCGCCGTTTCATCATGCTGCAACGTGAGAGCGGCGATGTGATCGACAGCATCACCCGCGACATTCAGAAGGTGCTGAAGAAGTCGGCCATAAAGGGCGAGGTGCTGGGCCGCGCCAAGAAGCCCTTCTCCGTCTGGCGGAAGATGCAGGAAAAGCAAAAGAGCTTTTCGCGGCTGGCCGATATCTATGGCTTCCGGGTGATCCTCGACTCCGAAGAGGATTGTTACCGCGTGCTTGGCGCGATTCACGCCCGCTGGACGGCGGTGCCCGGGCGCTTCAAGGATTACATCTCGGCCCCCAAGAACAACGGCTACCGCTCGATCCACACCACTGTGACGGGCCGCGACGGCAAGCTGGTTGAGGTGCAAATCCGCACCCGCGAGATGCATGATGTGGCCGAGGCTGGCGTGGCCGCGCATTGGAGCTACCGAGACGGGGTGCGCGCCGAAAACCGCTTTGCCGTCGACCCGGCGCAATGGATCCGCTCGCTGACTGACAGGCTCGACGTGGAAGACCACGACGAGTTTCTCGAGCATGTGAAGCTGGAGATGTATCAGGACCAGGTGTTCTGCTTCACCCCCAAGGGCGATGTGATCAAGCTGCCCCGCGGGGCGACCCCGATCGACTATGCCTATGGCATTCACACCCGCATTGGCGACAGCTGCGTGGGGGCCAAGATTGACGGGCTGCGCGTGCCGCTCTGGACACGGCTGAAGAACGGCCAGCAGGTGGAGATCATCACCGCCGAGGGCCAGAGGCCGCAGCCGACATGGCTGGATATCGTGGTGACGGGCCGGGCCAAGAGTGCCATCCGCCGCTCCCTCCGCGAAGAAGACCGCGAGCGCTTTATCAAGCTCGGGCGCGAACTGGCCCGCGTGGCCTTTGAGCATGTCGGCAAGAAGGCCACGGAAAAGGCGCTGACCACGGCGGCCCGAACGCTTGGGCTGGTAGACCATGAAGAGCTGCTGGCGCGCCTCGGATCGGCCGAGCTGACCGCGCGTGACGTGGTGAGCACGCTCTATCCCGACCTTGCCGAAGCCCATCGCGGCGAGGTGGTGGATGAGGCCCGCTCGGTTGTGGGCCTACCCGAAGGCCAGATCTCCACCCGCGCCCAATGCTGCCAGCCGGTGCCGGGCGAGCGGATTGTTGGCATCACCTATCGCGGCAAGGGTGTGATCGTGCATGCCATCGACTGCCCGGTGCTGGTGGAGTTTGACGACGAGCCTGACCGCTGGGTTGACCTCCAATGGCACTCCGGCCAGCACGGTGCCGTCAACACCGTGACCGTCGAGCTGACCATCTCCAACGATGCGGGCATCCTCGGGCGCATCTGCACCCTGATCGGGGAGCAGAAGGCGAATATATCCGATCTGCACTTTATCGACCGGAAACAGGATTTTTATCGTCTCTTGATAGATGTGGACTTGCGTGACGTGGAGCACCTGCACATGGTGCAGACCGCGCTTGAGGCCGATAGTGATGTGGCCGAGATCGCGAGAGTGAAGAACACGGACCGCAAACCATGAACCAGCGGCCCCCGGGGCGGGGCCGCAGAGCAGGGGAAGAGGCTTGGTATTCAGGCGCAGGGACAGGCGAAGCTGGGCACGAATCGTGCTCGAGTTCTTCTACCCGCGCGGCGGCTGGTATCGTGCGGCGCAATATGTGCGCCACAGGCTACGCCGCCTGCCCGACGCTCCCAACCGCATTGCCCGTGGCATCTGGGCCGGGGTTCTCGTGAGCTTCACCCCGTTCTACGGGCTGCACTTTCTTTCGGCCTTCCTCGTTGCCAAGGTCATGCGCGGCAATATCCTCGCCGCCATCCTCGGCACGTTCTTTGGCAACCCGATCACCTTTCCGATCATCGCGGCCCTCTCGCTCAATCTGGGCCACGCGATGCTGGGCACCCGCCCCGTCTTCGGGCGCGGCCCGAGGCCGGATGACAGCCATGGGCTGATGAAGGCGTTTTCGGGTGCCATGTCGGACCTGTGGAACAACTTCATCTCGATCTTCACGCCCGACAAGGCCCATTGGGGCAAGCTGGCGGGCTTCTTCGATGATGTGTTCTTGCCCTATCTCATCGGCGGCATCGTGCCCGGCGTGATCTGCGCCACGATCTGCTATTATGTTTCCGTGCCCGTCCTCACCGCCTACCAGCAACGCCGCAAGGGCCAGCTGAAGGCCAAGCTGCAAGAGATCGCCGCCAAGCGGAAGAAGCAGGAAAGCGACGTGGCGGGCGAGTAGGGCAGGGCGCTTTCAGCCTTCCTAACCAAAGCCGGGGTGCGCCGTCCTGCGGGGTGGCGCAGGCAACGTTGGTTTGGGGCACTTTATGGCGCGGTGGTCATCTCACCTTGCAGAATGGTGCCAACGCAACCGAAGCGCCGCCCCGGGGGGCGGGACGGCGCTGCCCGGCGCGCATCGGGCTGGCACGGCGGCTCAACTGCGCCACATACCATCCCACGGCAGCACCCCTTCCAACCCGGCAAAACCCGCCCTAAGGTCCGCCTCAAAAAAGGGCTTGCAGCATGACTGAAAAACTCCGCCTCGGCGTCAACATCGACCACGTCGCTACCGTCCGCAACGCCCGCGGCTCGGCCTATCCCGATCCGCTCCGCGCCGCCAAGCTGGCCGAGGAGGCCGGGGCCGATGGCATCACCGCGCATTTGCGCGAAGACCGCCGACATATCTCGGATGGCGATATCGAAGCGCTGACCGAGGCGCTCACCGTGCCGCTGAATTTCGAGATGGCTGCGACCGAGGAGATGCAGGCCATCGCCCTTCGCCATAAGCCCCATGCGGTGTGCATCGTGCCCGAGAAGCGCGAGGAGCGCACCACAGAGGGCGGGCTGGAAGTGGCGCGTGAAGAGAACAAGCTCGCCCATTTCATCGCCCCGCTGGCCGATGCAGGGTGCCGCGTGTCGATCTTCATCGCTGCGGATCAACGCCAGATCGAGGCCGCGCACCGGATTGGTGCGGCGGTGGTTGAGCTTCACACCGGCGCCTATTGCGACGCCCACGCCGAGGGGCGGCTGAAGGAGCGCGACGAGGAGCTGGAGCGCCTGCGCGAGATGTCCGCCTTCGCCCATTCCCTCGGGCTGGAGGTGCACGCGGGCCATGGCCTTACCTATGACACCGTGCAACCCATCGCCGCCTTCCCCGAGCTGCGCGAGCTGAACATCGGCCACTTCATCATCGGCGAGGCAGTCTTTCGAGGCCTCGTGCCTGCCATCCACGAAATGCGCCGCCTGATGGACGAGGCCCGCGCGTAGGGTGGGCAATTTGCCCACCACCCCGCCCTCCCAAGCCAGAAAGGCACCACAGCCCATGCACCGCCTCTTCGCCGCCCTTGCCTGCGCTCTCCTCACCCTGCCTGTTGCCGCGCAGGATCGGGCCGCATTGGAAGCGGATTGCGACTCCAATGGCAATTATCAGGCCTGCCGCGAGGCCCTCATGTCGCAGGACTTGCCAGCCGGAGAGGCGCAGAAGCGGGCGATGATACAGCTGTCTGCCCTTGGTCGTTGCCACGATGCGCAGGCCCCTCACGGCGAGTCTTGCTGGTATGTCGGCTACACGCTTGCCTATGACGATGTGCTGCCCACCGATCCCGAGCGCGGGTTTTTCTACGCCAACCGCGCCTGTGACATGGACAGCGTGAAGGGCTGCGTGGCGCTGATTGCGATGCATGCCAACGGGATTGGCACTGAGAAGAGCGAAGACGCCACCCGCGTGGCCGCCACCCGCGCCTGTGATCTCGGCCACGCCGACGCCTGCGCCTTCATCGGCCGTTAATCTGCGTAGGGTGGGCAATTTGCCCACCACCGGGCGCTCAGCCGCCCAGCCCCTCCGCCGCAATCGCGCCCTTCAGCCAGCGCCGAAACAACCGCGCCGGGTTGCTCAGGCTGCGCCCCTCGGCGTGGAGCAGCCAATAGGCGTGCTGGGTTTTGTGCCAGCGCGGCAGGGGCGCGACCACCTGGCCCCGCGCCAGCGGATCATGCGCCAGCACCTCGAAGGCCAGAAACACCCCTTGCCCGGCCATCGCCGCGTCAAAGCATAGCGAGGCGTCTGAAAACTCAGGCCCGCCGCCCAGCGCCACGGCGGCGTCTTCGGGCTGCAACCAGTTGTTCCAGCCGAACATGGCGGAGGTGTCTCGGATGATCGGCAGGGCGGAGAAGTCTGCGGCGCTCTGCACCTGCGCGGCCATATCGGCGGAGCATACCGGCACGATTCGCTGATCAAACAGCCTCTCGCAGGCCACGCCCTTGTAGCCGCCCGGGCCGATCCGCACCGCGAGGTCGATATCCGAGGCGGCAAAATCAACCAGCCCCACCGCGCTGTCGATCCGCACCTGAATGTCTGGATGGGCGCGGGTGAAATCGGCCAGCCGCCAGATCAGGAAGCGGGCCGCAAAGATCGGCGCGACAGAGACGGTGAGAACATGCGCCCGGTCGCGCCGGGCCGCCTCTGCGGCGCGGGTGAGGCGGGCGAAGCCTTCGGCGAGGTTGGCAAAGATCTCCTCGGTGCCCTCCAGCGGTGTCATCCCGCCCGGCCTGCGCTCAAACAGTGCCCGCCCCAGCGCCGCCTCCGCCCGCGCCACCTGCTGGCTCACCGCGCCGGGTGAAACCCCAAGCGCCGCGCCGGCCTTGGAGAGCGAGCCCAGCCGCGCCACGGCCTCGGCGGCACGCAGGGCATTGAGGGGAATTTCATTCAGATCAGGCATATAGAAAAACTAAAGCCATATCCAGCACAGGCGCAATCCAAAAGGGTCGCGCTGGGGGCTATGTTGAGCCTAGCTGAAAGGATGCCCCATGCTCCGTTACCTCCGCACTCTCTTTGCCTCGCCCCCGGCCTCCGACCCGGCCGACCCTCTTGCCCACCCCGCGCTTCGCGCCATGAGCGCCCGCGAGTTGGCCGACCTTCCCCTGCCGCGCCCCGGCCGTTAAGCTGCGCTGCAAAGGCTGTTTGTGGCCGAACGGAGCGGAGACAGGTGCGATGCGGGTAAACCTTATGCGATACGCGGGCGTTTACATCGCCGCCGCTGTGGGCCTCGCCGTGCTGATCTGGATCGCGGATGCCGCCTTTGGCCTGCGCCTGCCGACCGGTCTTTCCACCGCCCTGCCGCCTATGCTGGCGGCCTTGCTCGAAGGGCAGGCCTTCGCGCGGGCGTACCGCGAACTGGCACCGAACGGTGAGGCATGGTCTATCGCGCTTCGGATGACCCTTGTCGTGGCGGTTATCAATGCCGTCATCCTCCTCGGCATGTTGCTCTTTACGCCACAGCTGGCAGACCCGGAGGCCTTTGGCATCATCGCCGTTGTCTTCGTGGTGCTGCTGGGCTTGGTGCTGGTCGTCAATCGCGTGTTCTTCGGCATGGGGGTCAAGAGCCAGTTGAAGGCGCTGGAGGGGGGCAAGTGATCCGCGCTGCTCTCGCGTTGCTCGCGCTCAGCCTGCCTGCCACCGCGCAGGAGGTGTCTGACTGCGGCGACTGGCGCACGCAGGCCCGCAACATCCCCGAGCCGTGGGAGGCCAGCACCCGCAGCTTTGCCAATGGCGATGTGCGCCTTGTGTTGCTCGACACGATCGAACCCGCTGCCGCCCCCACTCACCTGATGATCCTGTCGCCACCTTTCGACGAGCTTGGCAGCCGCCAGTGCAAGGTGCTCTCCCGCGAGGGGCAGGCGGGCTGGGCGGGGATGCAGTTTGAACGCCTCGAAGCGGGCTATGACCCGGCCCGCGGCCTCACCTTCACCCTTCCGGCGATGATCTGGCTGCCGGAGAAGAACTTCGTCAACTCCACCCTGCTCTCCATCACGCTCAACCAATCGACCGGCGAGATCACCGTCAGCCAGCAGCTCGGCAACGAATGAGCTGCCCATGATTCTCGGCATCGGCACCGATCTGGCCAACATCGAGCGTATCGCGGCCACGCTGGAGCGGTTTGGCGACCGCTTCCGCAACCGCGTGTTTACCCCCACCGAACAGGCCAAGGCCGAGCGGCGGGCCGATACGCCGGGCACCTATGCCAAGCGCTGGGCGGCCAAGGAGGCGTGCTCCAAGGCGCTGGGCACCGGGCTGCGCATGGGGATCGCGTGGAAGGACATGTCGGTGCGCAACCTGCACACCGGGCAGCCGGTGATGGAGGTGACGGGCTGGGCCGCCGAGCGGCTGGCCTCGATGACGCCGCCGGGGCATGAGGCGGTGATCCATGTGACGCTGACCGACGATCACCCATGGGCGCAGGCCTTCGTGGTGATCGAAGCCCTGCCGCGCCGCGCGGCGGAGTAACGCGCGCCGCCGGGGCGATTGGGGCGCGATAACGCTATGCATGGGGTGTGCATCACTTGTGCATGGGATGTTGCCCATCACCGCGGCGTGATCGTGCCGCGCCGTTAACCTTCCCGCGCGGTCCCCTTACGTTAGCTTGACACTACCTCGCCTCACCGCCATGAAGCGAGCCGAGCGAGGAGACAGGCGAGGGAGCCGAATGGCCGAGAAAACCAAAGCCGGCGACGGCATCATGGAGACGGTCAAAACCGTCTTCTGGGCCCTCATCATCGCCGGTGTCTTCCGCACCCTGTTCTTCCAGCCGTTCTGGATTCCGACAGGCTCGATGAAGGACACGCTGCTGATCGGCGATTTCCTCTTCGTCAACAAGATGGCCTATGGATACTCCAAGCATTCCTGCCCGTTCTCCGCCTGCCCGATTTCGGGGCGGATCTGGGCCGGTGCGCCGGAGCGCGGCGATGTGGTGGTGTTCCGCCATCCGGTGAGCGGTGCCGATTTTGTGAAGCGTCTCATAGGTTTGCCCGGAGATCGCATTCAGGTCACCAAGGGCCAGCTGATCGTGAACGGCACGCCCTACAGCCAAGAGGACGGTGGGCTTTATACCGAGATCAAGCAGCCTCAGGGCAGCCAGGGCACCGAGCCCGCCTGCTCCAACGCGCCGGTTGGTCAGGGCGGCACCTGCGAAAAGCAGCGCCTGATCGAAACCGACCTGAACGGCAAGAGCTACAGCACCCTCGACGTGCGCTATCTGCCCAATCGCCATCAGGATGAAACCAAGGTCTACGTGGTGCCCGAGGGCGAGTATTTCTTCATGGGCGACAACCGCGACAACAGCCAGGACAGCCGCGTGAGCCAGCAGATTGGCGGCGTTGGCTTTGTGCCCTACGAAAACCTCATCGGCCGGGTCGACCGGGTGATGTTCTCCTCCGCCGGTCGCTCGCTCTTCTACTTCTGGACATGGCGGGGCGACCGCTTCTTTCACAAAGTAGAGTGATCCGGTGCGCCGGGTTCTCTACTGGTTTTTCATCGGGATAGGCGTTGCCGTGGTGCTGGGCCTTCCCGGCCTCGCCCTCGCTGTTCGCTTGGTCTGGGCCCCGTTCTATATCCCGGCAGGCTCGATGAAGCCCACGCTGCTGGTGGGCGATTACTTCTTCGTCAACGAGCGGTTGGCGCGCCCCGTGCAACGTGGCGATGTCGTGGTGTTTCGCCATCCGGTGAACAACACCGATTTCGTCAAACGTGTCATTGCGCTGGGTGGCGATACCATTGCTCTGGAGGATGGCATCGTGGTGCTGAACAGCGCGCGGTTGGAGCAGGTGCCGCTGGGTGATTTTGTGGAGGTCAACGCGCCCCAAGGGCCCCACCACAGCGTGCCGCGCTGCATGCCACCCAAGCCCGCCCTCGGCGCAGATTGCCGCAAGGCATTGCTGCGAGAGACATTTCCGGGCGGTCGCAGCCATTTGATGCTGGATATGGGCCGCTCGTCCCTTGATGACATGCCCCGCCGGACGGTGCCCGAGGGGCATATGTTTGTGCTGGGCGACAACCGCGACAACAGCCTTGATAGCCGGGTGAGCCAGTCTGCCGGCGGGCTTGGCTTCGTGCCGCTCGAGAACATTCGCGGCTATGCCGACAGGGTGCTGTTTTCTGCCGCCGGTTCGTGGCTTTATGATTTTCGTAACTGGCGCGATGATAGATACGGGATGCAGATCGAATGAAGCTCTCGGCAGAGATTCAGGCTTTTGCGGCGCGGCTCGGCCATGAGTTTGCCACGCCGGAGCTGCTGATACGCGCATTGACCCATCCGTCGTTCTCTACCGCCGGGCAGGACAACAACCAGCGGCTGGAGTTTTTGGGCGACCGGGTGCTTGGCCTTGTGGTGGCCGAAGCGCTGATGGAGGCGGATCCGGCAGCGGCGGAGGGCCAGCTTTCGCCCCGCTTTCATGTGCTGGTCAACAAGGAAACCTGCGCAGATGTGGCCCGCGAGATTGGCCTTGGCGATGTGCTCAAGCTGGGCCGCTCCGAGATGCAATCGGGCGGGCGGCGCAAGGAGGCGCTGCTGGGCGATGCGATGGAGGCGGTGATTGCCGCCGTCTACCGAGATGCGGGCTACGATGCCGCCCGCGCCGTGGTGCGCAAGCATTGGCTGGGGCGGGTCAAAGGCGTTGAGGCGGATGCCAAGGATGCCAAGACGGCGCTGCAAGAATGGGCGCAGGCCCGTGGGTTGCCGCCTCCAAGTTACGAGTTGCGCAAGCAGGAGGGCGTTGGGCACGAGTTCATCTTCCACATGGCCGCCGTTCTGGCCAGTGGTGAAGAGGCCATGGGCAAGGCCCGCCGCAAGAAGCTGGCAGAGCACGAGGCGGCGCGGGCCTTGCTGGGGCGACTGGAAAGCTGATGCGGATCACCTGCCTCAACGCCTGGGGCGGGCGGATGCACGGTGAAATGTCTGCCTGGCTCGGTGCGAACGATCCGGATATCCTGTGCCTTCAAGAGGTTATCCACGTTCCAAACAGCCCTTCAGAATGGCTGGATTACCGCGATGAGGGGCGCAACCTGCTCCAGCGGGCCGACATGCTGGCCGATCTCGCCGCTGCGCTGCCGGGGCATGACATCACCTTTTGCCCTGCGGCCCGAGGCCCGCTCTGGCATGGCGACTCGCAGGTTTGGAGCCAATGGGGCCTCGCCACGGCGGTTCGGCGCGGCCTGCCTGTCACCCATCAGGCACAGGGTTTTGTGCATGGCAGCTTCGGGGCGGAGGGCTTTGGCCCGCATCCCCGCTCCCGCACCGGCCATGCCATCCGCCTCTGGCGGCCCGAGGGCGCGGTGGTGATTGCCCATATGCACGGGTTGCGCGACCCTGAGGCTGGCAAGGCCGACACCCCTGCCCGCGCCGCGCAGGCCAAGCGCCTTGCGGGCTTGGTCGAGGCGGTGCTGCACCCCGGCGATGGGGTGATTATTTGCGGCGATTTCAACGTGCTGCCCGGCAGTGAAACCCTTGAGCATCTCTCCAGCCTCGCCCCGCGCGAGCTTGTCACCGAAGGCGGCCACCCCGGCACCCGCAACAGCCTTTACACCAAGCCCGAGCGCTTTGCCGATTACATGATGGTCAGCGATGCGGTGCCGGTGTCCCAGTTTGACGTGATCCATACCCCGGAAGTCTCTGACCATTGCCCGCTTGTGCTGACACTCGCCTAACCCTATGGAAGCGCCTTCCCCGGCGGGCTAGACTCGCCGCCATGAAAGGCTACAGCCCATGACCACACGCGCCGGTTTCGTCGCCCTGATCGGAGAGCCCAACGCGGGCAAATCGACGCTGACCAACCGCATGGTCGGCGCGAAGGTGAGCATTGTGACCCACAAGGTCCAAACCACCCGCGCCCGTATTCGCGGTGTGGCGATTGAAGGCGAGAGCCAGCTTGTGTTCGTCGACACCCCCGGCCTCTTTCGTCCGCGCCGACGGCTGGACAGGGCGATGGTGGCTGCGGCATGGGGCGGCGCGGCGGATGCCGATGTGGTGGTGCTTCTGGTCGAGGCGCACCGGGGGCTGACTGAGGGGGTGCAGGCCATTCTGGACGCGCTGAAAGAGCGCGAGGTTGAAGGCCAGAAGGTGGCGCTGGCGATCAACAAAATTGACCGGGTGAAATCGGAGGTGCTGCTGGAACTGACGGCAAAGCTCAGCGAAGCCTATGATTTTGCAGAGGTCTTCATGATCTCCGCCGAAAAGGGCCATGGCGTGGACGATCTGCGCAAATGGCTGGCCGGTGAGCTGCCCGAAGGGCCGTGGCTTTACCCCGAAGACCAGATCGCCGATCTGCCCCTGCGGATGATTGCTGCCGAGATGACCCGCGAAAAGTTAACATTGCGGCTGCATCAGGAGCTGCCTTATCAGCTGACGGTCGAGACGGAAGCTTGGGAAAACCGTAAGGATGGCAGCGCGAAGATCGACCAGATCGTCTATGTCATGCGCGACGGGCACAAGGGCATCGTGCTGGGCAACCGGGGCGAGACGATCAAGGCCGTGGGCAAGGCGGCGCGCGAGGAGCTGGAGGAGTTTCTCGGCCATCGCGTTCACCTTTTCCTGCAGGTGAAGGTGCGCCCGAATTGGCTTGAAGAGTCAGAGCGGTATGACGAGATGGGCCTTGATTTCAAGGACGGGAACGCTTGACCCGGCTGACCAGCTCGTTTTGGGTTCAGGCCTATCTGACCCGCCTGCGTCTGGCCGACATCCCCGCCTTCGTGGTTGCCAAGGGCGATGAGACGGCGGGCAACATTCTTGTCAAGCAAAGCCCGCTCGATGGCTCCGCGCGGGCGTTTCAGCGGATCATGGCAATGGACGGCTCGCGCCCGTGGGACGTGTTGGCCGAGGGGCCGGAGCCGGAGGTGGATGAGGTGCTGCGCGAGCAACGCCGGTTTGACCCGGATATCTGGGTGATCGAGGTGGAAGACCGCGCCGGGCGGCACTTGCTCGACGAGGAAGGGCTGGATTGATGGAGTGGCGTGCGGAAGGCGTGCTGCTGACCACCCGCCCTCATGGCGAGAACGCCGCAATCATTGAGGTTTTCACCGCCGAGCGCGGGCGCCATGCGGGCGTGGTGCGCGGCGGGGCAGGGCGCCGGATGTCGCCCATCCTGCAACCGGGCGCGCAGCTCGATCTGACTTGGCGCGCGCGGCTGGAGGATCACCTCGGGGCCTTCACCGTCGAGCCGATGCGTGCGCGCGCTGCCGGGGTTTTGGGTGACCGGAGGGCGCTGGCGGGGCTGGGTGCGGTGACGGCGCTGCTCTCCTTCGTTTTGCCCGAGCGCGCCGCCTACCCCGGGCTCTACACCCGCTCGCTCACCGTGCTGGACCTGATCGAGGAAGCCTCTGACCATTGGCCGCTGGCTTACCTGCGCTGGGAGTTGGCGCTGCTTGACGAGATGGGCTTTGGCCTCGATCTCACCACCTGCGCCGCTACGGGCGCGCGTGACGGGCTGGTTTATGTGTCGCCGAGGACCGGACGGGCGGTGAGCGAAAGCGGGGCCGGGGAGTGGGCTGCCAAGCTGTTGCCCTTGCCGCCGTGCCTGATGGGCGAGCCGCCGGAGAGCGCCGGTGAGTTGATGCAGGGCTTTGAAACCACGGGGTATTTTCTGGAGCATCAGCTCAGGGCTTCGCTGGGCGAAAAACCTTTGCCCGGCGCGCGCGGGCGCCTGATGCGGGTGCTCGCCAAGGGCTAGGGCGTCACTCGCCGTTGCTGCGCCGAAACACCATTTCGCGCCCCGCCTCGTTGGACAGGATCAGCACTGGCCCGGAAGCCTCTGCCAGAGTCATCTCGGAGAGCGCCTTGAAGAAGGCTGCCTCGCCGTTCAGGTGCAGGCAGGCCCGCCGGGTGGCGGCGATCGGGCCGGGTTGAAACCACGGGTAGGGGGCGTCCTGCGCTGCCGAGTAGCTGTTGCAGGGCGCTTGCCCCGCGATCCGCCCGGCTTCGCTCAGGTCGAGCGTGGCGCCCCATTCAAAGCCTTCGCCGTCAATCTCTTCCAGCTGGTACAGGCCAGAGGCATAGCCGGTGAGGGTTTCATCCGCGCAGGCGGTGGCTAGGGGCGGCAGGGCGAAGAGGGCGGCAAGGGCGAGAGGTTTCATGCCGACAGAGGTAGTGCGCCAACCCGCCGCCGCCAAGGTGCCATGTTGGTGCCACAGGGCTTTGCGACACTTGCGGCATGTTGAAGCGATCAACTCTTTTTGGCGCTGTGGTGGCGATCACCGCCCTGTCCTTCACAGCGGTCTCCGGCCTTGTGAACAGCGATCAGCCCGTGCCCGCCGCCGCGCTCCAAGGCCCTGCACCGCAGGCGCTTGCCGCGGCCTATCCGCAGGCCTGGGCCATGCATCAGGCCTATGATGAGTTTCTTGCCGGGCCGCAGTGGTATGGCGCCTTTGCCGTTGGAGCGGATGGCGCGTTTGGGGCTGTTTCGGGCTATGCAGACCGCAGCGTTGGCCGCGCCGATGCGCTGGCGCATTGCGCGACCTGGGCGGAGGATTGCCGGATCGTGGCAGAGCTGTTGCCCGCCACCCCTCTCGCACAGGGCGCGCCGCCGGTTTCGGGGCCACAGGCGGAGGCGCTTATCGGGTTGCGGCGCAGCTACAGTGGCCTGCGGGCCTTTGCCGTCGATAAGCGGGGCCACTGGGGCAGTGCATGGGGCTTCACCTCCCCGGAAAAGGCAGAGGCAAGGGCCGTTTCGGAATGCCGGGTTGCGCAGGGGCGTGGCACGCCGCCGCCCAACAAGCCGGGCTACGCTTGCAAGGTGATCTGGGTCAGCCGCTAGCGGTCTTGCGAGGCCGCTGAGTGGTGCGCGGTCAGGCGAGCAGGCGGCGGGCGATGACCTGCGCCTGAATCTCTGCCGCGCCCTCGAAAATATTGAGGATCCGCGCGTCGCAAAGCACCCGGCTGATGGCATATTCCATCGCAAAGCCATTGCCGCCGTGAATTTGCAGCCCGTTGTCCGCCGCTGCCCACGCCACACGCGCGCCGAGCAGCTTGGCCATGCCCGCCTCGACATCGCAACGCACGCCATTGTCCTTTTCCCATGCCGAGAAATAGGTGAGCTGGCGGGAGATCATGATCTCCACCGCCATCATCGCCAGCTTGGAGGCGACACGGGGGAAGTCGATGAGCGATTTGCCGAATTGCTTTCGGTCCTGCGCGTATTTCATCGAAATATCCAGCGCCGATTGGGCCACGCCGATGGCGCGGGCGGCGGTTTGGATGCGGGCGCTCTCGAAGGTTTCCATCAGCTGCTTGAAACCCTTGCCCTCTTCGCCGCCCAGCAGGTTCTCGGATTTCACCTCGAAACCGTCAAAGCCCAGCTCGTATTCCTTCATCCCGCGATAGCCGAGCACCTCGATCTCGCCGCCGGTCATGCCGGGGGTGGGGAAGGGGGCGTCATCGGTGCCCGGCGTCTTTTCGGCCAGAAACATCGAGAGGCCTTTGTAGTCGCTTGTCGAAGGGTCTGTGCGGGCAAGCAGGGTCATCACATGGGCGCGGGCGGCGTGGGTGATCCAGGTTTTGTTGCCGGTCACCTTGTAGGTGTCACCCTCCTTCACGGCGCGGGTGCGCAGGGCGCCAAGGTCGGAGCCGGTGTTGGGCTCGGTGAAGACGGCGGTGGGCAGGATCTCGGCGCTGGAAATGCGGGGCAGCCAGCTTTCCTTCTGCGCCTCTGTGCCGCCGCAGATGATCAGCTCGGCCGCGATTTCGGAGCGGGTGCCAAGTGAGCCGACGCCGATGTAGCCGCGTGAAAGCTCCTCGGAGACCACCACCATGGAAGCCTTCGACAGACCGAAACCGCCGTATTCCTCAGGAATGGTCAGGCCGAAGACGCCCATCTCGGCAAGCTCCTCGATGATCTCCATCGGGATCAGCTCGTCCTTGAGGTGCCAGTCATGGGCGTGCGGCTCGATCTTGTCGACCGCGAAGCGGCGGAACTGCTCGCGGATCATCTCCAGCTCGTCGTCCAGCCCGGTGGCCCCGACCGTGATTTCGGCGGAGCGCTCCTGCATCAGCTCAACCAGTCGCAAGCGGGCGGCCTGGCTGTTGCCCTTGGCGATGAGGTGGCGCACCTCATGGGTCATCAGCGCATCGGCGCTGTCGATGCCAATGTCGGAGAGCCGGATGATCTCTCCCTGGCTCATCGGGATGCCGCCGACCATTTGGGCGAGATACTCGCCGAAGGCGATCTGGTGGATCAGCTGCTCCACCTCGCCAAATTTGCCTTCTCCCTGGAGCTTCTCGGCCCAGGCCTGCATCTGCTTGAGCGATTGCACATAGGTCGCAAACCACGCCAGCCCGTGGGCCGCTGTCTGGTTGGCCTCCACAGCGCCGCCAGACACCCGGCCATCCGTGGCCAGCTCGGCCCTCAGGCCCGATTTTGCCGTTTCCAGCAGCGCCTCGGCGGGGGGCACCGCGGCGGCGGTGAGGGTGAGGAGATCGGGGAGAAGGATGGATTGGGCGGTCATGTCCTGTCCGTCATGGGGCATGGATTCGGTCCTCGCTGTCGTGCTCGGGATGGGATAATCCCTTCGCAGGCGCAGCGCAACTTAATTTCGCCAAACAATACTTTCGTGCATAAAAATGTCGCGCTCGATTCGAGGTGCAGCGGCGGGAGTGGCGCGCTATGAGGCGATATGAGCATTCTGCCAGAGCTTCTGACCCCCGGTCTCGTTGTCTTCGCCCTCAGCGTCACCCTGCTTGCAGGCGTGGTGAAAGGGGCGGTGGGCTTTGCGATGCCTTTGATCATGGTCTCGGGCATGGGTATTTTGCTTGATCCGAAGCTGGTGGTGGCGGGCATCATTTTGCCTATCGTTGTTTCCAACGCGCTTCAGGTGGCCCGCTGCGGCTGGGAAGAGGCCAAGGCGGCGCTGCGCGACTACCGGGCCTATATCCTCATTGTTTGCGTCATGATCCTGCTGTCGGCGCAGTTGGTGACGATGATCTCCAGCCAGGTGATGTATCTGGTACTGGGCATCCCGGTCACGCTGCTTTGTGCGATCCAGCTTGCCGGGCTGAAGCTGGTCATCCCCGAAGAGCGGCGCCCGGTGGCCTCGGTTGTGGCGGGCTTCCTCTCTGGTGCGCTCGGCGGGCTGGCGGGCACATGGGGGCCGACAACGGTGCTTTACCTCGTGGCCATCGAAACCCCCAAGGCGCGGCAGATCGTGGTGCAGGGCGTGATCTACGGCCTCGGCTCGGTGATGCTGCTGGCCGGGCACATGAAAAGCGGGATCATGAACAGCGAGACGGTGTGGTTTTCGGCGCTGATGCTGCTGCCCGCGCTTGCCGGCATGTGGCTGGGCTTCAAGCTGCAGGACAGGATTGATCAGGCGACCTTCCGCAAGGCAACACTGGCCGTGCTCTTCATCGCCGGTCTCAACCTGATCCGGCGTGGGGTGATGGGCTAGGCGGGAGCGCGCCGGGTTTTGCCCTAGGCAGGTTTGTTAGGCTCTAGCGGCGCGAAGCTCAACAGGCCCGCCGGATCACACATTTCGCCCGCGCCGGGATAGGCCTCGGGCGGGACCACGGTGAAGGGGATGCGATAGAGCAGCTCGCCCTCGAAGCTGGCCTCCATGATCCATGTGCCGGTGACCGCCTCATAGGGAAAGTCGAACCGGTAGAGATGGGTCGAGAAGCTGCTGTCGCTGTAGCTGGCCTGCCAGCTCTGCGTTTCGGTGCCCCGGCCGGGGAAGGGGGGGTGGAAGACGGTGAAGGTGGCCCCGGTGATCGTGACTCCATCCGCCGCGCGGGCACGCACGCCGAAGCCGAGGCCCATCAACGCGGGCACGAGCTGGCCCAGCGGGGAGAGCTCTGGCGGGGTGTCGAACACATCGACCTGTCCCCGGTCGGTGCCGGGCGCTTCCATTGTGCCGGTGATCTCGACCGCGCAGTTGAGGCCATAGCTGACCTCGGCAACCAGCGCGGGGTTGATATAGAGCTCGGCAGTGGTTTCCTGCGCCACGGCAGTGGGCGGGGCGAGGGTGAGGGCGAGCAGGAGGGTGAGGCGAATGTGTTTCATATCATGCCGGAATATGGGGCCTTTGGCGGCAGAACCCAAGTGGCCGGATCAAGGATGAAGGGTTTCTTCACCCGCCTGTCTCATGCGGGGGGCGGCCCGGCGGGGTGCGGCGTGGCGCTGAGCAGGTCGAGGTGCTCGCAGTCCAGCGGCGGACCGGTATAGGCCGCGGGCGGCACGACTTGGAAAGAGACCGAGTAAATCAGCTTCTGCCCCTGTAGCGCCTGAAGCTGCCACAGCCCCGGCGTGGCTTCGTGGGGCGCATCGAAGGTGAAGATGTGGGTCATCGGCGCTTCCGGCCCGAGATGCGAGGCGAAGCTTTGGCTGGTGGTCCCGGTGCCGGGGAAGGCCGGGTGCAGGCTGCGGATGGTGATGGCCATGGGAGTAGCCCCCTCATGCGCCCAGGCCTTGACGCCAAAGCCAACGCCCAGCACAGCGGGCACCTGCTGGTGGCTGTCGACGAACTGCGCCTCACCTTCAAAGATATCCACGCGCCCGTTCTCGGTGCCCGGTGCGTCTTTGGAGGAGACGATGGGCAGCGGGCAGGTGAGGCCAAACTCCAGCCGTTCAATCACGGTTGAATCGGCCTGCACGCGCGGCTCGGAGAGGCTCGCGCCAGCGGACAGCAAAAGGGCGGCAAGGGCCAGCCCGGCCCTCACCGCCCGCAATGTCTTGCCTCGCAAGCTCACCCGATGGCGACGGCCTTCACATCGTCGTCGATGTAGGCGTCGTATTGGGCGAAGTTCTCGGCGAACATCTCCACCAGCTTCTTGGCCTGCGCGTCATAGGCCTCCTTGTCGGCCCAGGTCGAGCGCGGGTCGAGCAGGCCGGCGTCAACGCCATGCACGGTGACGGGCACTTGGAAGCCGAAGTTTTCGTCCTTGCGGAAGGTGGCCTCATGCAGCGAGCCGTCGAGCGCGGCGGTCAGCAGGGCGCGGGTGGCTTTGATCGGCATGCGCGAGCCGGTGCCATAGGCGCCGCCGGTCCAGCCGGTGTTGACCAGCCAGCAGGTGGCGCCGTGGGTGTCGATCTTCTCGCGCAGCAGGTTGCCGTAAACCTCGGGCCGACGCGGCATGAAGGGCGCACCGAAGCAGGTGGAGAAGGTCGGCTCGGGCTCGGTTACGCCGCGCTCGGTGCCGGCGACCTTGGAGGTGAAGCCGGAGAGGAAGTGATACATCGCCTGCGCCGGGGTGAGCCGGGCGATCGGGGGGAGCACCCCGAAGGCGTCGCAGGTGAGCATGATGATGTTCTTGGGGTGGCCGCCAAGCGCGGTTTCGGATGCGTTGGAGATGTACTCCAGCGGGTAGGCGCAGCGCATGTTGGCGGTCAGGCTGTCATCGTCGAAATCGAGTTCCTTGGTCTCGGGATCGTAGACCATGTTTTCGATGACGGTGCCGAACATCTGCGTGGTCGCGTAGATTTCCGGCTCGGCCTTTTCGCTGAGGTTGATGGTTTTGGCGTAGCAGCCGCCCTCGAAGTTGAAGGTGCCGCGATCCGACCAGCCGTGCTCGTCATCGCCGATCAGCACCCGGTTCGGGTCTGCCGAAAGGGTGGTTTTGCCGGTGCCGGAGAGGCCGAAGAACACGGCGGCATCCACCGGGTTGCCCTCGGCATGGTTGGCCGAGCAGTGCATTGGCATGATGCCGCGCTCGGGCAGCAGGTAGTTGAGCAGGGTGAAGACGGATTTCTTGTTCTCGCCCGCGTATTCGGTGCCGCCGATCAGGATCAGCTTCTTGTCGAGGTTCAGCGCGATCACGGTTTCGCTGCGGCAGTCGTGCTTGGCCGGATCGGCCTGAAAGCTGGGGCAGTTGATGACGGTGAACTCGGGCTCGAACGTATCGAGCTCTTCCCGCGAGGGGCGGCGCAGCATGTGGCGGATGAACAGCGAGTGCCATGCCAGCTCGGTGACCATGCGCACATCCAGCCGCTGGGCCGGGTCGGCGCCGCCGAACAAGTCTTGCACGAAGTAGTCGCGGCCCTTCATGTGCTCCAGCATGTCGGCGTAGAGCGCATCGAAGCCAGCCTCGGACATGGGCGCGTTGTTTTCCCACCAGATGGTGCCTTCGGTGGCGGCGGAGCGAACCACGTGCTTGTCCTTGGGCGAGCGGCCGGTGAACTTGCCGGTGGAGCACAGAAACGCCCCGCCCTTGCCCAGTTCACCCTCGCCGCGCTTGACGGCCTCTTCAACAATGGCTGGCTCGATGAGGTTGTAATAGACGTTCCCCAGGCCATTAATTCCTTGATCTTCCAGGCGTTTGGCGGGGTTGACGCGTCCGATTGTCATCGTTCTTTCGTGCTCCTGAGGCAAGCTCTGTTCTGGCAGTCCGTTCCGGCCCGTCCCGGCCTGAAACGCCACCCCGGCAAGGGGGTGGTTCCGCCCCTATAGCATGGCGTTTTTGCAAAGGAACCGGCGCAGGCGCGGCGTTAGCGCAACCAGCGTCAGTTTAACGCAAACATCCGCCGAGGGGCGTGAAATGCGGCGGTGAGGTGATGCAAATTAGCCATTCGTTTTCACTTTTGCGGTTCATTAGGGCCCGCAAGTGCGGGTGATTCGCACTTAGTAGTTGATTCCAAAGGTGTGATTCGGGATGTTGAGGCAAAACAAGGCAACGAGCACAAACAATAAGGAATACAGGCATGTCGAGAATTGCCCTCGTCGATGACGACCGGAATATCCTCACGTCCGTCTCGATGACTCTGGAGGCCGAAGGCTTCGAGGTCGAGACGTACAATGATGGCCAGACGGCGCTGGACGCCTTCAACAAGAAGCTCCCCGACATGGCGGTTCTTGACATCAAGATGCCACGGATGGACGGGATGGACCTGCTTCAGCGTCTGCGCTCCAAGACGACCATGCCGGTTATCTTCCTCACCTCCAAGGATGACGAGATTGACGAGGTGCTCGGCCTGCGCATGGGCGCCGACGACTATGTGAAAAAGCCCTTCTCCCAGCGCCTTCTGGTGGAGCGTATCCGCGCCCTGCTGCGCCGTCAGGAAGTGATTGGCGGCGATGGCCCGACCGAGGCGGAAACCGCCCAGGTGATGGTGCGCGGCGAACTGGTGATGGACCCGCTGCGCCATGCCGTGACCTGGAAGGGCATGGACGTGTCGCTCACCGTGACCGAGTTCCTGCTGCTTCAGGCCCTCGCCCAGCGCCCCGGCTTCGTGAAGAGCCGCGATCAGCTGATGGACGTGGCCTATGACGATCAGGTTTATGTCGACGACCGCACGATCGACAGCCACATCAAGCGCCTGCGCAAGAAGATGCGCTCGGTGGATGATGAGTTCTCCGCGATCGAAACTCTCTATGGCATCGGGTATCGCTACAACGAGGAGTGAGGCGGTACGGGCAGGAGGTGGCCCCGGTGAGGGACACAGGCCAGACATATGAGGCGGATGTCGTTCTTGGCGAAGACTGGGAAAGCCCCCAGAGCGCCGATTACGCCATGCAGCAAAAGCGTGCGCGTCGGGGCTTCCTGACGCTCAACCGCTCGCCGCTTGCCCGCAAGATCATCACCTTCAACCTGCTCGGCCTGTTGCTGCTGGTGGCGGGTGTTTTCTATCTCAATCCCTTCCGGGACAGCTTGGCCCTGCAACGCGAAGCGGGGCTTCAGGCCGAGGCCCAGCTTATCGCCGATGTTTTCGAGGTGCAGCTGACGGGCGGCCCGGTGGCGCTGGATGCGAGCGGCGTGGATATTCAGGCGGTGGTTGATGGGCTCGACCTGTCGTCCGGGGTTGAGGTTTTCGTTTTTGGCAAGGCCGAGACAATCCTTGGCTCCACCTTGGGCCGCGACACCGCAAGCGCCGTGACGCAGGCCCAGAAAGAGCGCCGCACGGTCATCACCGACTTTCTCAACGCGATCTGGGAGGGGATGTCTTCAATCTTCTCCTCGCAGCGCGCGGACATCCCCGATGTAGACGCCGAAGGGCTGGCGCGCGCCATGGTGGCCGATGCCGCAACCGGCCGCACGACGGTGCGCACGGGGTCAAACGCGGCGGGTGGCACGATCTTTTCGGTCGCAACGCCGGTGATTGCGGGCAATCAGGTTGTGGGTGTTGTGGCCATCACCTCAGCGCAGGGCGAGATTGACACACTTGTGCGCTCTGAGCGTGAGCAGGTGCTGCAGATGTTCGTCATCGCCATCCTTGTTTCCATTGGCCTTTCGCTGCTGCTGGCCTCCACCATCGCCAACCCGATTGCCGACCTTGCCTCCGCCGCCGAGATCGGGCGGGAGAATGGCGGCCAGAAGATGAGCCCCAACCGGGTGCGCATCCCCGACCTCACCGGGCGACCCGATGAGATTGGCCGCCTGTCCGGTGCCCTGCGCGGCATGGTGGCTGCTCTCTATGACCGGATCGACGCCAACGAACAGTTTGCCGCTGACGTCTCTCACGAAATCAAGAACCCGCTGGCCAGCCTGCGCTCTGCCGTCAGCTCGATGCGGGTGGCCAAGCGTGATGACCAGCGCCAAAAGCTGCTTGACGTGATCGAGCATGACGTGCGCCGACTGGACCGCCTTGTCAGCGACATCTCCAACGCCTCCCGGCTCGACAGTGAGCTGGTGAAGGAAGAGGAAGAGCCCTTTGACCTGCTCCATATGCTGGGCAACCTTACCGAGTATCTGGGCGGCGAGGCCAAGCGAAAGGGCGTGGAATTTATCACCGACGTGCCCCGCCAGCCGATCCGGATCAATGGTCTGGAGGCGCGGCTGGCGCAGGTGTTTGTCAACCTGATCACCAACGCCCTGAGCTTCTGTGAAGAGGGCGATGCAGTGCGCGTTTGGGTCCGCCGGCGCGAAAATCGCGTGCTGGTGGTGGTTGAGGATACCGGCCCCGGCATCCCCGAGCAGGCGCTGACCAAGGTGTTCAACCGTTTCTATTCCGAGCGGCCTGAGGGCCAGTTTGGCGACCATTCCGGCCTTGGCCTTGCGATCTCCAAGCAGATCATCGAGGCCCATGGCGGCGTGATCTGGGCCGAGAACATCCGGCCCACCGAGAGCGACATCACCTCCGAGCCGCTGGGCGCCCGCTTCGTCGTCGGTCTGCCCGTCTGATCGCAGGCCGCGCCCCGCCCGCGCGGAGGCAAGTGCAGGACATGTCAGCCGATGGCCGAAACGACCGCCAGCCATGATGACTTTTTCCACGCAACGGCCGTGGCCATTGGCGATCGGGGCGCGATGATGATCGGGCCCTCGGGCGCGGGCAAGTCGGCGCTGGCGGTGGAGCTGATCTCGCGCGGGGCAAAACTGGTGGGCGACGACAGGCTGATGCTTAGCGCGGCAGGCGGTGTGCTCACGGCGCGGCCCCGCCCGGGCTTCGAGGGCCGGATAGAATGCCGGGGCGTTGGCCTGCTGACGGTGCCCGCCGTGCCGCAGGCAAAAATCGACCTCGTGATCGACGTCGGGCGCGAAGAACGTGACAGGCTACCGCCACCGCGCGAAATTCTGATCCTCGGATGCAGTCTGCCCTTGCTTCACCGGGCGGCAGGAGCGCAGTTTCCGGCAGCGGTGTTGCTGATGATGTCAGGCGGCACCCTCAACAGCCCCAATGATCCGGCCCGATGACTGACGATCCGCATGCCACTTCCACGCCCCAAGCGCTGCCGCACGCGAGTGCCGTGCAACGCCTGGTGCTCGTGACCGGGCCAGCCGGGGCGGGCCGCAGCTCGGCGGTGCGGGTGCTGGAAGATCTGGGCTATGAAGCCATCGACAACCTGCCGCTCTCGCTCGTTCCCCGCCTGCTGGAGGCCGCGCCGCGCGGTGGCGCCCTTGCGCTGGGGATCGACAGCCGCAACCGGGAGTTTGACCCGCCGCACCTGCTCGACCTGCTGGCTCAGCTCGACGCGCGCCCGGACGTGGCCCATGAGGTGCTTTACCTCGATTGCCTGCCCGAGGTGCTTCTGCGCCGCTATTCCGAAACCCGCCGCCGCCACCCGCTCGCCCCCTCTGAGAGCCCGGAGGAGGGCATTCGGCGCGATTTTGAGCTGCTTGCCGGCATCCGCGAGCGCGCCGATGTGCTGATCGACACATCGGACCTGTCGGTGCATGACCTGCGCGAGGAACTCGACAGGCTGTTTTCGCTGGAGGCAACGGTGCGGCTTGGCGTGTCGATCCAGAGCTTTTCCTACAAGCGCGGATTGCCCCATGGGCTCGACATGGTGTTTGACTGCCGCTTCCTGAACAACCCGCACTGGCAGCCGGATCTGCGCCCGCTGGATGGCCGCGACGCCGCTGTGGCGCGATATGTGGAAGCCGACCCCCGCTTCGCGGAGTTTCACAAGCGCGTGCGAGGCCTTGTAGACATGTTGCTTCCGGCCTTTGTAGAAGAAGGAAAATCCCATCTGTCGATCGGCTTCGGCTGCACCGGCGGGAAGCACCGCTCTGTTGCCCTGACGGAACGGTTCGGGAAAGAGCTTGCAGGGGCCGGATGGCGCGTGTCTATTCGGCATCGGGAAATTGAACGGCGGGTTGGGGCACGGGTGGCAGAGCCACCGGCCGCAGCTTTGGGGACGAAGGCTTGATCGGAATCGTGATCGTGGCGCATGGCGGGCTGGCGAAGGAATACCTCGCCGCCGTTGAGCATGTCGTGGGCCAACAGGATGGCATCAGCGCCATTACCATAGCAGCGGATTGTGACAGGTCGAACAAGCAGAACGAGATTTGCGCTGCCGCCGATGCGGTGGACGATGGCTCCGGTGTTGTCGTCGTGACCGACATGTTTGGCGGCTCGCCCTCCAACCTCTCCTTGCTCGCCTGCCGCCCCGATAACCGGAAGATTCTGTACGGAGCGAACCTGCCCATGCTGGTCAAACTTGCGAAATCTCGCCACCTGAAGGTGGAGGACGCAGTAAGTTGCGCTATGGCGGCGGGACGTAAGTACATAAACAGCTATGATGGTGGAGCCGCCTGAGGCGGGGTGGGTATGTCGGTGCAACGTCTGGAAATCGTGAACGAAAAAGGTCTGCATGCCCGGGCGTCTGCCAAATTCGTGGAGACCGTGGAGCAGTTTGACGCAGAGGCCGAGGTGTCGAAAGACGGGCTCTCGACAGGGGGGGACAGCATCATGGGGCTTTTGATGTTGGCAGCGTCCAAGGGAACCTTTATTGAAGTCGAAACCCGCGGGGCCCAGGCCGAAGAGCTGGCCACCGCCCTTGCAGAGCTGGTGGCCGACAAATTCGGTGAAGGCATCTGAGAGACGAGAGCAGGGAGGCACGGCCCTCTTGGTGGAGAGTTACCAACCCAAGACGATGAGCTTGCGGCGCCCGCGTCGTGGCCTTGAGCTGCCCGTGACCGGGCCGCAGACGCAGCATGAGTCGGAGGCTCTCAACGAGGTGCCCTATGACCGGCGGCGCCTGAGCTACGCCAACACTTTCCCGAACCCGCTGCAGGCCAATTTCATCCGGGTGATGGAGTGGCTCACGGCCAAGTTGCGGCTGCTGCGGCTAATCCGCCGTTTTGAGGCGATGGGCGTGCCCCACGGCCAGGGCTTCTGGGCGCAGGCGCTTGGCGTCATGGGGATTGATCTGACCACGCCGAAGGAGCAGATCGACAACATCCCCGAGAGCGGCCCGCTTGTGATCGTTGCCAACCACCCGCATGGGCTGGTGGATGGCATGGTGCTGGCCGAGCTGATCGGGCGGCGGCGGACCGACTACAAGATCCTCACACGCTCGCTGCTGACCGGCGTTGCGGAGATTGACGACTTCATGATCCCGGTGCCGTTTCCGCATGAGCCGGACGCGCTGGAGCGCAATCTTGAGATGCGCAAGAAGGCGATGCAGCACCTCAAGGACGGTGGCTGCGTGGTGCTCTTTCCGGCGGGCGAGGTGGCCTCGTCCAAGGGGTGGTTTGGCCCGGCGATCGAGAAGGAGTGGCACGCCTTCACCGCAAAGATGGTGTTGCGCTCAAACGCCTCAGTCGTGCCGATCTACTTTCAGGGCCAGAACAGCCGCTGGTATCAGATCGCCAACAGGGTGAGCGCGGTGCTGCGCCAAAGCCTGCTGCTCTACGAGGTGCGCCACGCGCTGAACAAGCCGCAGGCCCCGGTTGTGGGCAAGGCAATCGGGCGGGACGAGATTGACTCGCGCGCCGACAATCCGCGCAGCTTCATCCAATGGCTGCGCGAGCAGACGCTGGCGCTCAAGCCCAAGGGCTGAGCCTTAACGGGTCGGCACCGGCTCTTCGCCGCGATAGTCGTAAAAGCCGCGCTGCGTTTTGCGGCCCAGCCAACCAGCCTCGACGTATTTGGTGAGCAGCGGGCAGGGGCGATACTTGGTGTCGGCCAGCCCGTCATGCAGCACGTTCATGATGGCAAGGCAGGTGTCGAGCCCGATGAAATCGGCCAGCTCCAGCGGGCCCATCGGATGGTTGGCGCCGAGCTTCATGGCCATGTCGATTGACTTCACGTTGCCCACGCCCTCGTAGAGCACATAGACCGCCTCGTTGATCATCGGCATCAGGATGCGGTTGACGATGAAGGCGGGAAAATCTTCTGCCGAGGAGGCGGTTTTGCCGAGCCGTTCAACCACGGCGGCGCAGGCCTTGTAGGTGGGCTCGTCGGTGGCGATGCCGCGGATCAGCTCGACCAGCTGCATCACCGGCACCGGGTTCATGAAGTGGAAGCCCATGAACTTTTCGGGGCGGTCGGTGCGCGAGGCGAGCCGGGTGATGGAGATGGAAGAGGTGTTGGAGGACAAGATCGTGTGCGGGGCCAGATGCGGCACGAGGTCTTCGAAGATCGCGGTTTTGATCGTTTCGCGCTCGGTCGCGGCCTCGATGATGAGGTCGGAAGGGCCGAGGTCGGTCAGGGTGAGGGTTGACGAGATGCGCCCCAGCGCGGCGTCGCGCTCCTCGGCGGTGATCTTCTCGCGGCTGACCTGACGCTCCATGTTCTTGCGGATGGTCTCCATCGCCTTGTCGATGGCATCCTGCTTGATGTCGTTCATCTTGACGTCATAGCCCGCGAGGGCGAGCACATGGGCAATGCCGTTGCCCATCTGGCCCGCGCCGACAACGCCGATGGTCTGGATATCCATGTCATGCACCCCGCTTGGCTTTTGCGGGAGAGTAGGGGGGGGATGCAGCCGCAGCAAGGCCCGGACGGCAAAGAAATATCTCTCCAATTCGAAACTTTAGCGAAATCGAAAGATGCATCCTTCACGGTCTCTCCCGGGTGAAGAGAAATTGTGTGAGGTGGTGGAATGACCTACGCGACAAGGGGTCAGTGTGCCCTTGATTATATGCATTGCCGATACGGCAAGTCCCGGCTGCTGTTTCGCGGCCCGCGACGCAAGCTGGATGGCAAATACGTGGCCTTTTTTGGCGGCACGGAAACCTATGGCAAGTTTGTTGAGTTGCCGTTTCCGTCGCTGGTGGAAGAGCTGACGGGGCGGCGCTGTGTCAACTTCGGCTGCCTGAACGCGGGGGCAGACCTCTATGTCAACGACCCGACGCTGGTGGATGCGGCAAGCCGCGCGGCGGTGACGGTGGTGCAGGTGATGGGCGCGCAGAACATGTCTAACCGGTTCTATGCCGTGCATCCGCGCCGGAATGATCGCTTTTTGCGCGCCTCCAGCCTGATGAAGACGGTGTTCCGCGAGGTGGATTTTACAGAGTTCAACTTCACCCGTCACATGCTCTGCACGCTGCATCGCGTCAGCGTGGAGAAGTACAAGATGGTGGTTGAAGAGCTGAAGGCGGCCTGGGTTGCGCGGATGGAGACGATGCTGGCACGACTGCCCGGCAAAGTGGTGCTGCTTTGGGTCCGTGACGGGCGTCAGCCCTGCCGCGACGAGGGGCTGGGGTGTGACCCGCTCTTCGTGGACGAGGATATGGTGGATAGTCTGCGCCCGAAGCTGGCCGGGGTTGTTGAGGTGACGCCCAGTGCCGATGCCTGGAGCAAGGGGACGGAGGGCATGGTATTTACCGAGATGGAAGCGCCGGTTGCGGCAGAAATGCCGGGCCCGCTGGTGCATCAGGAAATCGCCGAGGCGCTCTCGCCGGTTGTGCGGCAGTTGGTGAAGTAAAGCAAAAGGCCCGCCGGTTGGGGCGGGCCTTGTATTTGTTTAGGGGTCGGGCAAGCGGCCCGCCACCGGCTCAGAGCTTTTCGATCAGCTCCGGAACGGCGGTGAAAAGGTCTGCCACGAGGCCATAGTCGGCAACCTGGAAGATCGGGGCCTCTTCGTCCTTGTTGATCGCGACGATCACCTTGGAGTCCTTCATGCCCGCGAGGTGCTGGATCGCACCGGAGATGCCCACGGCCACGTAGAGCTCGGGGGCGACGACCTTGCCGGTCTGGCCCACCTGCCAGTCGTTCGGGGCAAAGCCCGAGTCGACGGCGGCGCGCGAGGCACCCACGGCGGCGCCGAGCTTGTCGGCGAGCTTTTCGATCAGGGCGAAGTCCTCTTCCGAGCCCACGCCACGCCCACCGGAGACGACGATGCCGGCAGAGGTCAGTTCGGGGCGGTCGCTCTCGGCCACCTTGTCCTCGACCCATTCGGAGAGGCCCGGGTTTTCGGCGGCAGAGGCGCTTTCCACCGAGGCGGAGCCGCCTTCACCGGCGGCGTCGAAGGTGGAGGTCCGGAAGGTGATAACCTTCTTTTCGTCCTTCGACTTGACCGTCTGGATCGCGTTACCGGCGTAGATCGGGCGCTCGAAGGTGTCGGCGTCGACTACGCCGGAGACGTCCGAGAGGATCATCACGTCGAGCAGGGCGGCGACGCGGGGCATCACGTTCTTTGCATCGGTCGTGGCAGGGGCGCAGATGTGCGAGTAATCCCCAGCGAGCGAGACGATCAGCGCGGCGGTCGGCTCGGCGAGGCGGTGGCCCAGCGAAGCGTCTTCGGCGACCAGCACCTTGGCCACACCGTCGATCTTGGCGGCGGCCTCACCGGCGGCAGAGGCGGAGGCCCCGGCGCAGAGCAGGGTCACGTCGCCCAGCGATTTGGCGGCGGAGACGGCCTTGGCGGTGGCGTCCATCGCCAGTTCGCCATCGGTCACTTCGGCAAGAAGCAGAACAGCCATTACACGACCCCCTTTTCTTTGAGTTTGGCCACCAGCGTATCGACGTCGGGCACGATCTCGCCGGCTTGGCGGGTCTCGGGCTCGGAGGTCTTCACCACTTCGAGGCGCGGGCTGACGTCGACGCCGTAGTCTTCGGCGGTCTTCTCATCCAGCGGCTTCTTCTTGGCCTTCATGATGTTGGGCAGCGAGGCATAGCGCGGCTCATTGAGGCGCAGGTCTACGGTGACGATGGCGGGCATCTTCACCTTGATGGTCTGCAGGCCGCCGTCGACCTCGCGGGTCACCACGGCGCTGTCGCCCTCAACCTTCACCTCGGAGGCAAAGGTGGCTTGGCTCCAGCCGAGCAGGGCAGAGAGCATCTGGCCGGTGGCGTTCATGTCATTGTCGATCGCCTGCTTACCGGCGAGCACGAGGCCCGGCTGCTCTTCCTCGACGACCTTGGCGAGGATCTTGGCAACGGCCAGTGGCTCGATGTCTTGGTGCACGTCATCGGCGGCCACCACGAGAATCGCCCGGTCGGCGCCCATGGCGAGCGCGGTGCGCAGCGTTTCCTGCGCCTGCTTCACGCCGATGGAGACGGCCACCACCTCATCGGCGGTTCCGGCCTCTTTCATCCGGATCGCCTCTTCTACGGCGATCTCGTCGAAAGGGTTCATCGACATCTTCACATTGGCAAGATCGACCCCGCTGCCATCCGATTTGACACGGACCTTCACGTTGTAGTCGATCACCCGTTTCACAGGCACAAGCACCTTCATAGGGTCTTTCTCCTCGCTTCATGGGCGGCAAAACCACCCGGATTTGCGCATTTGTTAGCGGAGTGCGCGCCCCGCTTACAGGGCAAAAACGCCGCAATCCGCCACGCCGACGCCGCGTTTTGCCACGTTAGCGCAAACGTTTGCGGCCTATCGGCTACCGCCGGGCACCCAGAGCACATCTTCGCCGTCGTTTGCCACGCGGGCGGCGACGAAGAACCAATCGCTGAGGCGATTGAGGTAGCGGATGGCGAAGGGGTTCACATCCTCCGGCTCGTCCTGCGCCAGTTCGGTGGCCAGCCGTTCGGCGCGGCGGCAGGTGGTGCGGGCAAGGTGCAGATGCGCGGCGAGCGGGGTGCCGCCGGGCAGGATGAAGCTGCGCAGCGCCTCCAACCCGGCGTTCATCTCGTCAATCTCGGCCTCCAGCCGCGTGACCTGCGCCTCGATCATCCGCAGCGGCGGATATTCTGCCGCGTCATCCTCTGCCAGCCCGGGGCGGCAAAGGTCGGCGCCGAGATCGAAGAGGTCGTTTTGGATGGTGGCAAGCCGCGCGTCCATCTCGCCTGTCGCATGCAGGCGGGCCATGCCGACGACCGAGTTCAGCTCGTCGGATGTGCCATAGGCCGTAACGCGGGCCGAGTGCTTGGCCACCCTGTCGCCGTTGCCAAGCGCGGTGTCGCCCTTGTCACCCGTGCGGGTGTAGATCTTGTTGAGAACAACCATGTCAGCCTCCCCGGCGCAGCCAGACAAAAAGCAGGATCAGCACGATGGCCACGGCCTGCGCGCCAATCCGCCAGCGCATCACCTTGTTGGCGTGCTTCCTGTTGAATTCGCCGCCCTTGGCAAAGCCGCCGATGCCAAAGAGCAGGATGGCCACGACGATGAGGCAGGCCACGGCAACGAGAAGGAATAACGGATCATTTGTCATCTGGGTCTCCGGCGTTTCGCCTCATGTAGCCTGCCGGGGCACGAATGCGAAGGTGACAGCCTGCCTCAGACCTTGCGAATCGCCCAGTCCTGCACCCGCTGGGGCAGGAGGCGCTTGGCGAGGGCCATGATATGCGTGGGCGTGGTGATCCGGTAGCGCGCCTTCGGGCGGCGGGCGGTGAGGGCCTTGAGCACCGCTTTTGTGACCGCTTCGGGACCAAGCTCGAAAGGTTCGGGCTTGTCGCTGCGCTTGTAGAGCTGGTCGAGCAGCTCGGCTTCGTATTGCGCCTTGCGGGGCGAGGCTTTCCAGTCGATCCATTGCTCGAACTTGGCGATGGCATTGCGACGAAACTCGGTGCGGATCGGGCCGGGCTGGATCAGCACCACGTCGATATTGGCGTCTGACATTTCCAGCCGGAGCACATCGCTCAGGCCTTCCAGCGCAAACTTGGAGGCCACATAGGGCCCGCGCCAGCGCATCGCCATGAAGCCGAGGACGGAGGAGCAATTGAGGATGCGCCCGTGCCCCTGCGCCCGCATCGCCGGAAGCACCAGCCGCGTTAGCGTGTGGTAGCCAAAGAAATTGCTTTCAAACAGGTCGCGCAGCCCGTCGGTGGGCACATCCTCCAGAGGGCCGACGAGGCCATATGCGCCGTTGTTGAAGAGGGCATTCAGCGTGCCGCCCGTGGCCGCGAGCACCTCGTCCACGGCGGCTTTCATGCTGGCGTCGTCCTGATGATCGAGCCGGAGGCTTTCAAACCCCTCCGCCGCGAGCCGATCTACGTCTTTTTGCTGGCGGCAGGTGGCAAACACGCGCCAGCCCGCCTTGCGCAGGCCGTGGGCTGCGTCATAGCCGATGCCGGTGGAACAGCCGGTGATGAGAATGGATTTTTGCGTCATGCGGCAGCACATGCCCCGGCGCGTGGCCCGGCGCAAGTAATGCTGTCAGCCCTGCGGCAGTTCTCTGAGGAAATCGCCCGACATGTAGCCCTCTTCGCCATTCAGCAGGATGCGGGCCCAGCCGTTGTCTTCATAGCTGAGGATCTCGACTTCTTGGTCCTGCACGACCTGACCGATCACGCCGTTCCCGGTGGAGGGGCCAGAGCGCACGTTGACACGCTGGCCGATGACAACACCCACAGTGGTGAGTTCAACCGAGGCGGGTTCTTCCTCAAGGGTGGGCTCATCGGCGGGCAGCTCTGCCAGCGCCGCCTCGACGGCGGCATCCGTGGCGGCACCAAGCGAGGCTTCCAGCACGGGCGCGGGTGTTTCTTCAATCGCCGGTGGGGCGGTGGTGAGGACAGCGGGGTTGTCTTCGGCCTTGGTGGCGGTGTCTTGCACCGACTCGGCGTCAAGCGCAGAAAGCTCCTGCGTGGTCAATTCTGGCTGATCAGACCCCATGGCAACCTCGGGGCCGTCTCCAACAAGCACCATCGCCCCAAAAATAAGGGCGACCAGCGCTACTACCATTTTCAATAAGCCGCGAGCCCCCATCGCATCCTCCGCACTCTAGCGTTACTCAATACATCCAACACCACTATAGCGTGATGAGTTCCATCGGGCCATGCTGTTACTGCTTTTCAAACCGCTTTGGAGGGCGCTGTGTGTCCTTCTGATGACTCCGCTTTCGCTTTACCGCGTTTCTTGGCTTCGGTATCACATCATCTATGAATAACGAGGCAGACACCCCCAATATCGAGCCGAACGAGAGGGCAGAACCCCTCCGCCGGGCAATAGGCGAGCGCTATTTGACCTATGCGCTCTCAACCATCATGCACCGCGCGCTCCCCGATGCGCGCGACGGGCTGAAGCCGGTTCACCGGCGAATCCTCTATGCGATGCGCCGTTTGCGGCTGTCGGCGACCGGGGGATTCCTGAAGTCGGCGAAGATCAGCGGCGACACGATGGGGGATTTTCACCCCCACGGCGATCAGGCGATCTACGATGCCATGGCGCGGCTCGCGCAGGACTTTGCGGTGCGCTACCCGCTGGTTGATGGGCAGGGCAACTTTGGCAACATCGACGGCGATGGCCCCGCCGCCTCGCGCTACACCGAGGCGCGGATGACCGTGGGCGCGGAGGCGCTGCTGGAAGGGCTGGACGAAAACACCGTCAACTTCCGTGACAACTACGATGGCCGGTTGCAGGAGCCCGAGGTTCTGCCCGCCGCCTTCCCCAACCTTCTGGCCAATGGCTCCAGCGGCATTGCCGTGGGGATGGCCACGAACATTCCGCCGCATAACATCGACGAGCTGGTGCAGGCCTGCCTGCATTTGCTGAAAACGCCGGATGCGCGCGACGATACACTGCTGAATTACGTGAAAGGCCCCGACTTCCCCACCGGGGGCGTGATCGTGGAGCCGCCCGAGAGCATTGCCGAAACCTACCGCACGGGCCGGGGCGCGGTGCGCCTGCGCTGCCGCTACGAGGTGGAAGATCTTGGGCGCGGGCAGTGGCAGATCGTTGTCACCGAAATCCCGTATCAGGTGCAGAAATCCAAGCTCATCGAGAAGATCGCCGAGTTGATCCAGCTGAAGAAACTGCCGATTCTGGGTGATGTGCGGGATGAGAGCGCCGAGGATATCCGGCTGGTCATCGAGCCGCGCTCCAAGAACGTCGACCCCGAGATCCTGATGGGGATGCTCTATCGCAATTCCGACCTCGAAGTGCGCTTCAGCCTCAACATGAACGTGCTGATCGACGGGCGCACGCCTAAGGTTTGCTCGCTCAAGGAGCTTCTGCGTGCCTTCCTCGACCACCGCCGCGATGTGCTGCAACGCCGCTCGCAGCACCGGCTGGAGAAGATCGACAACCGTCTTGAGGTGCTCGAAGGCCTGATGATCGCCTTCCTCAACCTCGACCGGGTGATCGACATCATCCGCTATGACGACGAGCCCAAGCGGGCGCTGATGGCCGAGGACTGGTCGATCAAGCGGGCGCGGGCCACGGATGAGCGCGATTATGTCAGCCCCATCGGGCCGAGCACGCCGCAGGAGCCGCAGGACGGGCTGACCGAGGTGCAGACCGAGGCAATCCTCAACATGCGGCTGCGCAGTTTGCGCAGGCTGGAGGAGATGGAGCTGAAGGCCGAGCAGGACGCGCTGATGAAAGAGCGCGAGGCCCTGCAAGACCTGCTGGAGAGCCCCGATCTGCAATGGGATCGTATCAGCGATGAGCTGAAAGAGGTGCGCGAGAAGTTCGGTGCCAAGGCGGAGGGCGGCGCGCGGCGCACAACCTTTGCCGAGGCGGGCGAGGTTGAGGATGTGCCGATCGAGGCGATGATCGACCGGGAGCCGATTACGGTTGTCTGCTCGCAGATGGGCTGGATCCGGGCCATGAAAGGCCACATCGACCTGAGCCAGGAGTTGAAGTTCAAAGACGGTGACGGGCCGCGCTTTGCCTTCCATGCCGAGACCACCGACAAGCTGTTGCTGCTGGGCGCGAACGGGCGGTTTTATACCCTCCCCGGCTCGCAACTTCCCGGCGGGCGCGGCATGGGCGAGCCCGTGCGGCTGATGGTCGATCTGCCCAACGAGGCCGAGATCACGGCGCTCTTTGCCCATGTGCCGGGCGAGAAGCTGCTGTTGGCGTCCAGCGCGGGCGATGGCTTTGTGGTCAACTCCGACGAGGTGGTGGCCCAGACCCGCGCGGGCAAGCAATCGCTCAACGTGAAAGATGGCGTCACGGCGCTGGTCTGCCGCCCGGTGAAGGGTGATCACGTGGCGGCAGTGGGCGAGAATCGCAAGGTTCTGGTCTTTGCGCTCGACGAGTTGCCAGAAATGGCCCGCGGCAAGGGCGTGCGGCTGCAACGCTACAAGGATGGTGGCCTGTCAGACGCTGTGACCTTCGCGCTTGAAGAGGGGCTGAGCTGGAAAGACCCTGCCGGGCGCACCCGCACCGAAACCGATCTTGCCGAATGGATCGGCAAACGCGCCTCCTCTGGCCGAATGGCCCCGCGCGGATTTCCGAGAGACAACAAATTTACCGACTGAATGTCATGATTTCGCCCGATCAGCCCCGATAAGAGGGCAGGGCATAAAACGAGGGAAGAGCAATGGCTTATACAGACGCACCACTTGTCGAGGACGACGTGCTGCACGGTGCATATCGCGGCGAGGGAGGGCGGCTGTTTTGGCTTGCGCTCGGCACCGGGGTGCTGACCCTGCTGACGCTGGGGATTTACCGCTTCTGGGCCAAGGCCCGCATCCGCCGCTATCTCTGGAGCGCCACGGCGCCCGGCGGAAACCCGTTTGAATACACCGGCACCGGGCTTGAGAAGTTTCTTGGCTTCCTTGTGGCGGTGGTGATCCTTGCCGCCTACCTCGGCGTTCTCAACGTGCTGCTGCTCTTCGCCGGTTTCTCGATCATCACCGGGGGTGACCCCTCGGACCCGATGGTGATGTTTCAGCAGATTCTGGTGCTGTATATCAACCTCTTCGCCCTGATCCCGCTGATCTATTTCGCGCAGTATCGCGCCCGCCGCTACCTGCTCAGCCGCACCCGCTGGCGTGGCGTGCGCTTCGGGGCGGAGCCGGGCGCTTGGGGCTACACGTGGCGGGGCTGTCTGCTCGCTATCGTCAGCGGCCTGTCGCTTGGCCTGCTTACCCCGCTCGCCACCTTCAAGCTCGAAAAATACACGTGGAACCGCACGTGGTATGGTGATGCGAAGTTTACCCAAGGCGGCAAGTGGACAAGCCTCTATCGGGCGATGATCCACGTGGTGATCGGTGTGCTGCTCTTTGTTGCGGCTGGCGTGCTCATCGCTGTTTATCCAGACCTTGGCCTGCTCGGCACGGTGCTGTTCTTCGTGGGCTACATCTGGCTGATCATCGGCTTCATCTACTACCAGGTGCACGCCTGGCGCATTCTGGCGGCCCATAAGGTGCTGGGCGAAGATATTCGCTTCCGCTCGCTGCCGCGCACCGGCACGATCATCGGCACCTATATCGTTGGCACCATCGCGGTTTCGCTGCTTTCGGCGCTCGCGCTGATCCCGCTGGGGCTACTGCTTGGCGGTCTGGCTCAGGCGACCACGATCTTCGTCGACCCAGACGCGCTGATGACCACGCCGCAAGGCTGGCTGGCGATTGCCATCATCGGCTTTGCCTATTTCTTCGTCATCGTCTTTGCAGGCGCACTGTCGATGGTCTTCATCACCCAGCCGATTCTGCGGCACTATGTTGAAGAAACGACCGTGATCAACGCCTCCGGCCTTGATGCCATCCGCCAGCGTGTAGGCGATGAGGTGGTGGATGCCGAGGGCTTTGCCGATGCGCTCGATGTGGGCGCGGCCTTCTAGGCTGCGTCTGTCACACTCAAGAGGAGCCGCCCCATGAGCAATGCCGCGCCCCTGCCCGCCTTTGCCGTCGCCGCCCGTTTCTTTGACGGGCAGAGCGCCGGTGAGACGGTGGTGCGCGGCTTGGCCGAACAGCTCAAGGGGCGGCTGCAGATCTTTGACGAAGAGAGCGGCCGCCTGCTTGCCGAGTGGCCACTCGAAGAGCTGCGGATGATCCGCGACCCGGGTTTTGGCGATGGCATCGTGTTTTACCGCGAAGGCCATGATGAAGCCCGCCTCAACGTTGGTTCGGCGCAGGATGCGGCTGCGCTGGAGGCTGTTGCCCCCAATCTGCGCAAGGTGACCGTGGCCAAGGGCACGGCCCGCAAGGTGCTGTTTTGGACGGGTGGGGCCGTGGCGGCGCTGCTGCTGATCCTCTTCGTAATCCTGCCCACCCTCTCTGACACGCTCGCCGGGCTGATCTCGCCCGAGCAGGAAGAGCAGATCGGCCTCACCGTTGTGGGGCAGATGGAGGGCATGCTGGGCAGCCGCAACGGCTCGGGCTTTTGCACCAGCGAAGAGGGGCAGGCGGCGCTGGAAAAGATGAGCGAGCGGCTCACCGGCCATATCGAGTTGCCCTATCCGCTGAAGCTCAAGGTCATCCGCCATCCGATGGTCAATGCCTTCGCCGCGCCGGGCGGGCATGTGGTGATCGTCTCTGGCCTGCTCGACAAGGCCTATAGCGCCGAAGAGGTGGCCGGTGTGCTGGCCCATGAGATCGGCCATGTCTACAACCGTGACCCGCTCCGCATCACCCTGCGCACGGCAGGATCGGCGGGTATCCTCTCGATGATCCTCGGCGATTTTGCCGGTGGCACGCTGGTGCTGGCGATTTCGCAGCAGCTGATGCAGGCCAGTTTCTCGCGCGAGGCCGAGGCGGCGGCCGATGTTTTTGCCTTTGAGGCGTTGGAAAAATCTGGCTTGCCCACCGAGGGGATCGCCCGCTTCTTCGAAAAGCTGCGCGACCGTTACGGCGATAGTGAGGGCGCGATGGAATATCTCGCCTCCCACCCCAACCTCGCCAGCCGGGCCATCGCTGCACGCGCCGCCGAAACCCGCGCCAGGGGCGATTTTGAGCCGGTTCTGACCGATGCTGAATGGGATGCGCTGAAGGCGATTTGCAAGTGAGGCGCGCCGCGGCCCTGCTGTTGCTTCTGGCAGGCTGCTCCGCCGTGGCCGACCTTGAAGAGCCGGTGGTGCCCATCGGGGCTTTCAGCCTTGGGCATGCGGTGGTGGTCGCCGAAGGGGCCAAGAAGGTGCCACCCTCGCGGGAGGCTACGCCGGAGGAATGGCAGGCGGCGCTGGAGAGCGCCCTGACCCAGCGCTTTGGCCGGTTTGACGGCGGACAACTCTACCACGTCGCGGTGAAGGTTGATGCCTATGCGCTGGCGGTGCCCGGTGTGCCGGTGGTGCTTTCGCCCAAGTCCGTGCTGCGGATACAGGTTTCGGTCTGGGATGATGCGGCGGGCGGCAAGCTGAACGCCGAGCCCCGCGCCTTCACGGTGTTTGAGCGGTTTTCCAGCGAAACCGTCGTGGGCTCGGGGCTGACCCGCACTCGGGAGCAACAGATCGAGCAGCTTTCGGCCAATGCGGCGCGGCTGATCGAAGCGTGGATGCGGGAGAATCCGGGGTGGTTTACCCGCCGCAGCGCCCCCGCTCCGACAGTGCAAGCCACGCCCTTGCCTGCGCCCACGGTGCCCCCGGCGGCAACCGACCGGCCTGGCGTGTCGCCCGACATCGGCGAGGTCATCACACCTGCACAATAGGTGCGGCGCGGCTTTTGTCGTGATGTGAACTGCTTGCCCCCAAACCTGCTTGATTTTTCCCCCATGCCCGCGTAGGCACCCGCCCATGCAAATCCCGGGGCCACCGTCGGCCCCCCGAAAAGAGGCGCCAAGGACGATGGCTAAGGAAAAGTTTGAACGTAACAAGCCGCACGTGAACATCGGCACGATCGGTCACGTTGACCACGGCAAGACGACGCTGACGGCTGCGATCACCAAGTATTTCGGCGACTTCAAAGCCTACGACCAGATCGACGGCGCGCCGGAAGAGAAGGCCCGCGGGATCACCATCTCGACGGCGCACGTGGAGTATGAGACCGAGGCGCGTCACTACGCCCACGTCGACTGCCCCGGCCACGCCGACTACGTGAAGAACATGATCACCGGTGCCGCCCAGATGGACGGCGCGATCCTGGTGGTGAACGCCGCTGACGGCCCCATGCCCCAGACCCGCGAGCACATCCTGCTCGGCCGTCAGGTTGGCATCCCGGCCATGGTCGTGTTCATGAACAAGGTCGACCAGGTGGACGACGAGGAGCTTCTGGAGCTCGTCGAGATGGAAGTGCGTGAGCTTCTGTCGTCCTACGACTTCCCCGGCGACGATATCCCGATCATCGCGGGTTCGGCTCTGGCGGCGATGGAGGGCAACAAGCCCGAGATCGGCGAAGAGAAGATCAAGGAGCTGATGGCTGCCGTTGACGAGTACATCCCGACGCCCGAGCGCGCCGTGGACCAGCCGTTCCTGATGCCGGTCGAGGACGTGTTCTCGATCTCCGGTCGCGGTACGGTTGTGACCGGTCGTGTCGAGCGCGGCGTGATCAACGTGGGCGACGAAATCGAGATCGTCGGCATCAAGGACACCCAGAAGACGACCTGCACGGGCGTGGAAATGTTCCGCAAGCTGCTGGATCGTGGTGAAGCTGGCGACAACATCGGTGCGCTGCTGCGTGGTATCGACCGTGAAGCCGTTGAGCGGGGCCAGGTGCTCTGCAAGCCGGGTTCGGTGACGCCGCACACGAAGTTCGAAGCCGAAGCCTACATCCTCACCAAAGAGGAAGGTGGCCGTCACACCCCGTTCTTCGCCAACTACCGCCCGCAGTTCTACTTCCGCACGACGGACGTGACCGGGACGGTGACCCTGAAAGAGGGCACCGAGATGGTGATGCCGGGCGACAACGTGTCGTTCACGGTTGAGCTGATCGCCCCGATCGCCATGGAAGACGGCCTGCGCTTCGCCATCCGCGAAGGCGGCCGCACCGTCGGCGCCGGCGTGGTCTCCAAGATCATCGAGTGATCGGTAGGGTGGGCAATCTGCCCACCTCACCTTGAAAAAGCTTTGCAGGGCCGCCCCTTAGCCGGGGCGGCCCGACTTTTTTGGCTGGCTGGCAGGACAAAATGTCACCGCGCTCTACATCCCTGAGCAAAATGAACGCAACCGTTCACCGCGCCAGCTCAGGGAGGCCAGCACCCATGTCTATTTCCTTCAAACTCAATGGCGAGGAGGTTTCGGTTGAGGCCCCCGAAGAGATGCCGCTCCTCTGGGTGATCCGCGACCGCCTCAAGCTCACTGGCACCAAGTTTGGCTGCGGCGTGGCCTCTTGCGGGGCCTGCACCGTGCATGTGGATGGCGAACCGACCCGCTCCTGCCAGACGTGGATCTCTGACGTGGAGGGGCTTGAGGTGACCACCATCGAAGGGGCCAGCGGGCCGGTGGCCGAGGCGGTGCAGGCCGCATGGCGCGCCAATGACGTGGTGCAATGTGGCTACTGCCAGTCAGGCCAGATCATGCAAGCCGTTGGTTTGCTGAGCGAAAACGCCGCCCCGACGGATGAGGACATTGACAGCTACATGGGAGGCAACGTGTGCCGCTGCGCCACCTATGTGCGGATCCGGGCTGCGATTCACGATGCGGCGAAGCGGATGGAGGGCTGAGACCATGAATGATTTTACACCTTCCCGCCGCTCCTTCCTCGCTGGCTCTGCCGCTGCGGGGGCTTCGCTAGTTATCGGGCTGAATGCCAAGGGCGCGCTGGCTGCCGGGCATGATGGCGCGCTGGTGCCCAACCCCTTTGTGAAGATCGCGCCGGATGGCACCGTGACGGTGATCATCAAGCACTTCGAGATGGGGCAGGGCACGACCACGGGCCTTGCCACGCTGGTGGCCGAGGAGATGGACGCCGATTGGGACGCGCTCCAGATCGAGTTTGCCCCGGCGGATGCCTCGAAATATGCCAATACGCTTTTCGGAATGCAGGGCACCGGCGGCTCGACGGCAATGGCCAACAGCTACATGCAATACCGTCAGGCGGGCGCAGCGGCGCGGGCGATGCTGATGGAGGCAGCGAGCCTTGAGTGGGCCGTGCGGGCCAGCGAGATCACCATCGACAAGGGGGTGGTGCGCCACGGGGATGTATCCGCGGGCTTTGGTGAGCTGGTTGGCAAGGTGAAGGAGACCGCCGAGCCGCCGAGCGAGCCGATCCTGAAAGAGCCGAAGGATTTCAAACTGATAGGGCAAGATCTGCTGCCCCGGAAGGATACTCCGGCCAAGACGGATGGCACCGCGATCTTCGCCATGGACGTGGCACCTGAGGGCGCGATCTATGCCGTGATGGCACGGGCGCCGCGCTTTGGCGGAACGGTTGCGAGCCTTGACGACAGCGCTGCGCTGGAGGTGCCCGGCGTGTCTGCGGTGAAGGAAACGCCCAAGGGCGTGGTGGTTTATGCCACCGACACCTGGGCCGCGATGCAGGGCCGGGACGCGCTGAGCATCGAGTGGGATTTCTCCAATGCAGAAGGGCGCTCCACCGAAGAGATGGAGGCCGAATATGCCGCCGCGCTCGATGGTGACGGCCCGGTGGCCCGTGACGACGCGGGCGTGGCCGAGGCGCTAGAGACCGGCACCGCCGTGGAAGCGGAGTTTGACTTTCCGTTCCTTGCCCATGCGCCGATGGAGACCATGAACTGCGTGGTGCAGGCCAAGGACGGCAAGGTGCACATTTGGGACGGATCGCAGTTTCCGACCGTGACGCAGATGGCCGTGGGCGCGGTCACTGGCGTTGGCCCGGAAAACACCTCCATCGAGACCGTTTACGCGGGCGGCTCTTTTGGCCGACGCGCGAATATGGACAGCGACTACCACGTGGAGGCCGCGATGGCCGCCATCGCCTTGGGCACCGATCAGCCGGTGAAGCTGGTTTGGACCCGCGAAGACGACGTGCGGGGTGGATACTACCGGCCAATGGTTAAGCATCGGGTAAAGATGGCGGTCGGGGCGGACGGCAAGCTCGCTGCGTGGCAATCGGACGTGGCCTCGAAGTCGATCTTCACCGGCACGCCGATGGAAGAGATGATCGTGCATGACGGGGTGGATCACTCCACCGTCGAGGGCGTTTCAGATACGCAATATGCGATCCCGGCGATGAAGGTTTCGGTGCGCAACATGGAAACCCCGGTGCCGGTGCTCTGGTGGCGCTCGGTGGGCCACAGCCACTCGGGCTATGCGATGGAGGTGGCGATGGATATGGCCGCCGAAGCTGCGGGCGCCGATCCGGTGGCCTTCCGCGAAGAGCTGCTGGCGGGCAGCCCGCGCCTGCTGGGCGTGCTGAAGCTCGCTGCGGAAAAAGCCGGTTGGGGCAATGACTTGCCCGATGGCTGGGGCCGGGGCGTGGCGGTGCATCCCTCGTTCAACAGCTATGTGGCGCAGGTGGCCGAAGTGTCGACCGATGCTGATGGCCGCGTGAAACTGGAGCGGATCGTGGCGGCGGTGGATTGCGGCGTGGCGGTGAACCCCGATGTGATCCGTGCCCAGGTGGAGGGGGCGATTGGCTATGGTTTGAGCCATGCAATGCGTCAGAAAATCACCTTGGATAGCGGTGAGGTGGTGCAGAGCAACTTCCCCGATTACGAGCCGCTCCGGATCAACGATATGCCCAAGATCGAGGTGCATATCGTGGCCTCTGCTGAAGCGCCTACGGGGATCGGGGAGCCGGGGCTGCCGCCTGCGGCGCCTGCTGTGGCCAATGCGATCTTTGCGGCGACGGGCAAGCGGATCATGCGGCTTCCGATGGTGGATGCTGGCGTGGAGTTCGCCTGATATCAATGGCTTGCGCCGCGCTCCACCGGGGGCGCGGCGGGCTTTGCAGGGATGCCGTTGCGTGGGCGGCAGTGGTGCCGTTAACCAGTGGTTTTGGGGGGCAACATCCTATGCACATTCCATGCACATTCCATACCTATGAGAAAATGCAGGGCGTTCGCTGTTAAGGCTGCGCGCGCTGGTGGCTTCGCCTCTGTGGCCATTGCCGGATTTCGGTTGCCCGGCGCGATGCGGGGGCTAGGCTCTGGCCCATGGAGCACATCGAATTTGCCTATTGCCTGAACGGCCCCGACGCGGGCCAGCGGCTCGACAGCGAGGCGCATATCGTCACCAGCCTGAAGGCGGACGAGTTGGCGTGGCTGCATCTTGTGGCCGACCACCCGGAAACCGACCCTTGGATGGAGGAGGTGCTGGACTTCGTCGAGCCGCCGACCCGCGCCGCACTGACCGCCAAATCGACCCGGCCCCGCACTTCGGTGCAGGAGGACGGGCTGGTGGTGATTTTGCGGGGGGTCAACCTGAACCCCGGCGAAGAGGTGGAAGACATGGTTTCGCTGCGGGTGTTCCTGAACCCGGCGCGAATCATCACCCTCTCGCGGCGCCCGCTGCTCTCGCTCACCGATTTGCGCCGGGAGGTGGAGGCGGGCGAGGGCCCGCAAAGCGCGGGGACGTTTTTGGCGGCTCTGGTGGAGCACTTGGGCGGGCGGATTGACGGGGCGCTGTTTGATCTGGCCGAGCGGGTGGACGCGCTGGAGGACGCGGTGATTGCCACGCCCGACCCGGCACAGCGCGGACAGGTGGTGGATGAGCGGCAGGAGGTGATCGACCTGCGCCGTTACCTCGGCCCGCAGCGTGATGCGATTGGCCTGCTCGTCAGTGGTGGCCATGCGATGCTGTCCAAGAGCGACCGCCGCAGGCTCAACGAGGCGCATGACAAGCTGGTGCGCGCGGTGGAGGAGCTGGACGCCATGCGCGACCGCTTGATCGTGTTGAAGGACGAGATCGACTCGGCGGTGCAGGACAGGCTGAACCGCAACCTCTACCTGCTGAGCATCCTCAGCGCGATCTTCCTGCCGCTGGGCTTTTTGACCGGGTTGATGGGGATCAACCTTGGCGGGATGCCGGGGGCCGAAAGCGGCGCGGCGTTCTGGGTGTTTACCGGGGCGCTCTGCGTTGTGGCGGTCGGGCAGTTTTGGGTGCTGCGCCGCTTGAAGTGGATTTGAGGGCCGCGGGATGGCCGCACAAGCCCCGCGCTGCGGATTTCCCTCTTGCCAAGGCAGGCGCGCTTTCATATGCACGGCACCGGCCTTAGGGGTATAGCTCAGTTGGTAGAGCGACGGTCTCCAAAACCGTAGGTCGCGGGTTCAAGCCCTGCTGCCCCTGCCAGGCCACCTTCCCTCACTTTCTCCGCGCCGCAGCGTAGCGATTGCCTTGCGCCTGCCCCTCCGGTAACCAAGGCCGGACGAACAATTGTTGCGCGGAGGATGAGCCCGATGGCCGAGATCGAACGGGAATCGATGGACTACGATGTGGTGATCGTGGGGGCCGGGCCTGCCGGGCTTTCGGCGGCGATCCGGCTCAAGCAGCTTGATGCCGATCTGGACGTGGTGGTGCTGGAGAAGGGCTCGGAAGTTGGGGCGCATATTCTCTCTGGCGCGGTGCTGGACCCGTGCGGCCTTGATGCGCTGATTCCGGATTGGAAAGAGAAGGGTGCGCCGGTCAATGTGCCGGTGACGAAGGACAATTTTTATATCCTTGGCGAAGAGGGCAAGCTGCGGGTGCCCAACTTCCCGATGCCGCCGCTGATGAACAACCACGGCAACTACATCGTTTCCATGGGCAATGTCTGCCGCTGGATGGCGGAGCAGGCGGAAGAGCTGGGGGTTGAGGTGTTTCCCGGCATGGCCTGCTCGGAGCTGATCTATGAGGGCGACCGGGTGAAGGGTGTTGTGGCCGGTGAGTTTGGCCGTGAGCCCGATGGCACGCCGGGCGCGGGCTATGAGCCGGGGATGGTGCTGAACGGCAAGTATGTGTTCCTCAGCGAGGGCGTGCGGGGATCACTCTCCAAGGAGGTGATCGGCAAATACGGGCTGGCCGAGGGGCATGAGCCGCAGAAATACGGGCTTGGCATGAAGGAGATCTGGGAGATCGACCCTGCCAAGCACCGCGAGGGCACCGTGACCCACACGATGGGCTGGCCGCTGGGCGGCAATGCCGGGGGTGGTTCCTTTATCTATCACCTTGAGAACAATCAGGTTTACGTCGGCTTCGTGGTTCACCTGAACTACAAGAACCCGCATCTCTTCCCCTACATG
The DNA here is from genome assembly GCF_006351965.1 of Oceanicola sp. D3. Lineage (NCBI taxonomy): Bacteria > Pseudomonadati > Pseudomonadota > Alphaproteobacteria > Rhodobacterales > Roseobacteraceae > Oceanicola > Oceanicola sp. D3. The sequence goes on along the minus strand of NZ_CP040932.1, from coordinate 3,617,416 downwards.
GAGTTTCAGCGGTTCAAGCATCATCCGATGGTGGCTGAGCTGTTGGAGGGCGGCAAGCGCGTGGCCTATGGCGCGCGGGCGATCACCGAGGGTGGCTATCAGTCCATGCCCAAGATGGTGGCGCCCGGTGTGGCGCTGCTGGGCTGCTCGGTGGGCATGGTCAACGTGCCACGGATCAAGGGCAACCATAACGCCATGCTCTCCGGCAAGGCCGCGGCCGAGGCGGCCTTTGAGGCGATCAAGGCGGGGCGCGAGGGCGACGAGCTGGCGGCTTATGAGGCTGAGGTGCGCGGCGGGGCGATTGCCAAGGATCTCAAGAAGGTGCGCAACGTGAAGCCGATGTGGAGCAAGTGGGGCCTCTGGCCGTCGCTGGCGCTGGGCGGCTTGGATATGTGGACGAACAACCTCTTCGGCTTCAGCCTGTTTGGCACCCTGAAGCACGGCAAGAACGATGCCGATGCCACCGGGCTGGCCGCCGACCATGCGCCGATTGAATACCCCAAGCCCGATGGCAAGCTCAGCTTTGACCGGCTGACCAATGTGTCTTTCTCGATGACCAACCACGAGGAAAGCCAGCCCTGCCATTTGAAGCTGAAGGATCCGTCGATTCCGATTGCCTTCACCCTGCCGAAATATGCTGAACCGGCGCAGCGCTACTGCCCGGCGGGCGTGTATGAGGTGGTTGAGAAGGACGGCAAGGAAGAGTTTGTCATCAACTTCCAGAACTGCGTGCACTGCAAGACCTGTGACATCAAGGATCCGCCGCAGAACATCAACTGGACGGTGCCGCAGGGCGGTGACGGGCCGAACTACCCCAACATGTGAGCCGCGGGCGCGGCAGGGCCGTCACGATGGCGCGAGAAATCGCGTGACAAGGGCTGTCGTGGCCGGGGATCGTATTGTTTTGGTAAGCGCAGGGGTCTACCGTGCGCCGACAATGAACAATAAAAGGTAGATCGGCCCCGCCATGAGCACCCCGCGCCTTAGATCACTGCTTCGCACCGCCGCCACGCTGACGCTGGCCGTGAGCCTTGCCCTGCCCGCCGCGGCCCAACAGGCCGACAGGGGGCTTTCCGGCGCGTATCTCGCGGCCCGTGTGGCCAGCTACAACAACGATTTTCGCGCCGCGGCCGATTATTACACCCGCGCTCTGGTGCGCGACCGGACGAACCCGTTTTTGCTGGAAAACGCCATTTTGGCCTTTATCGGGCTGGGCGACTTCAAGGCCGCCGCGCCGATTGCCCGGCAGATGGTGGAGACCTCCGAGGACAGCCAGATCGCGCAGCTGGTGCTGATTGCCGAGGAGCTTCGCAAGAAGAACTATGCCGGGGTGCTGGAGAGCATCGAGGCGGGTGAGAGCGTTGGCCCGCTGGTGGACGGGCTGGTACGGGCCTGGGCCGAGCTGGCGCAGGGCAATATGGACCGGGCGCTGGAGGCTTTCGATACCGCTGCTGCCGATACCGGGCTGAAGGCGTTTGGCCTTTATCACAAGGCGCTGGCCTTTGGGGTGGCGGGTGATTTCGAGGCGGCTGACAACATCTTTTCGGGCCGCGAGGCCGGGCCGCTGCGGCTGACCCGCCGGGGCGTGATTGCCCATGTGCAGGTGCTGAGCCAGCTGGGCCGCAACGAGTCTGCGCTGGAGCTGATGCAGAAGGCCTTCACCCGCGACCTGGACCCAGAGCTTGCCGCCATGCGCACGCAGCTGGAGGCCGGAGAGACCTTGCCATTTACCGTGATCCGCTCGGCGGATGACGGGCTGGCAGAGGTGTTTCTCTCGGTGGCCGGTGCGCTGAACGGCGAAACCTCCGACAGTTACACGCTGCTCTACGCCCGCGCCTCCGACTACCTGCGCCCGGATGGCAACACCGAGGCGCTGCTGCTGGCGGCTGAGCTGCTGGACCAGATGGAGCAATACGAGCTGGCCACCCGCACATATGAGCGCGTGCCGCAGAGTGACCCGGCGTTCCATGCTGCCGAGATGGGCCGCGCCGAGGCGCTGCGCCGGGCTGGCAAGGTGGAGGCGGCCACGGAGGTGTTGCGCCAGCTGGCCAAGTCGCGCCCCGATATTCTGGGAGTTCATATCGCGCTGGGCGACATCCTGCGCGGGCAGGAGGAATGGGCGGCGAGCGAAGCGGCCTATGACAAGGCGATTGCGCTCTTCGAGAGCGATCTGGAGACCCATTGGGTTGTTTACTACGCGCGGGGCATCACCCGTGAGCGGATGGAGACATGGGACGGGGCCGAAGCGGATTTTCGCAAGGCTCTGGAACTGCGCCCGAACCAGCCGCAGGTGCTGAACTACCTTGGCTATTCCTACGTGGAGATGGGCGAAAACCTCGACGAGGCGCTCGACATGATCGAACGTGCCGTGGCCGAGCGCCCCGACAGTGGCCACATCACCGACAGCCTCGGCTGGGTGCTTTACCGGCTGGGCCGCTACGATGAGGCGGTGGCCCATATGGAGCGGGCAACCGAGTTGCTGCCGGTGGACCCGATCGTCAACGACCATCTGGGCGACGTTTACTGGGCCGTGGGCCGCCATCTTGAGGCGCAATTCCAGTGGAAGCGGGCGCTGAGCTTTGAGCCGGAAGAAAAGGACGCGGAGCGCATCCGGCGCAAGCTGGAGGTGGGGCTGGACGAGGTTCTGGCCGAGGAAGGTGCACAGCCGCTCGCGGTCGCCAATGACGAAGGTTGAGGCCTTCGCCCCGGCCAAGATCAACCTTGCGCTTCACGTTACAGGCCGCCGCAGTGATGGGTATCACCTGCTCGACAGCCTCGTGTGCTTTGCCGATGTGGGCGATCACCTGATCCTGCGCGATGCGGCGGGGATGAGCCTTGGGGCCTCGGGCCCGTTTGGGGCAAGCGTGCCGCCGGGGCCTTCCAACCTTGTGTTGCAGGCTGCGGAGCTGATGGAGGCCGAGGCCGCGCGGCTTGGGCTGCCGGCGGGCGGTGTCTCTATCCAGCTGGAAAAGAACCTGCCGATCTCTTCCGGCCTCGGTGGTGGCTCGGCAGATGCCGCGGCTGCGCTGCGGGCGCTTTCGGAGTTGTGGCGCCTGCCTATGCCCGGCCCGCACAGGCTGGCAGAGGCGCTGGGCGCGGATGTGCCGGTTTGCGCAGATCCGAGCGTGGCCTACCGGATGCGCGGCATTGGCGAGGAGTTGACGCGGATCGAGCGGATGCCGCAACTCAACCTGCTGCTGGTCAACCCGCGCGTGCCGGTTTCGACGGCGGCGGTGTTTGGGCGGATGGAGCGGCATGACAACGCCCCCCTGCCGGAGCCGCCCGAGGCCCCCACGCGCCGCGAGCTGGTGGATTGGCTCACGTGGCAGCGCAATGATCTTGAAGCCCCCGCCTGCTCGCTGGCCCCGGAGATTGCCGAGGTGCTTGATGAGCTGCGCTTGATGGAGGGGGTGATGCTGGCGCGGATGTCAGGCTCTGGTGCCTCCTGCTTCGCCATTTTCGAGGACAATGAGGCACGCGACCGGGCCGCAGGGATGCTGCGCGATGAGCGGCCCGAGTGGTGGGTGGCCGAGGGCTGAGCCCGGCGTCAGCGGATGCGGGCGACCACGTAATCGGCGAGGTCGATGAGCATGTCGCGCATGTCGCTGGCGGGCAGCGGCGCGAGGGCGGCCTTGGCGCGGTCGGCCCATGCGGTGGCCTCGGTTCGGGTGGCCTCCAGCGTGCCGTGCTTCGCCAGAAGGCCGAGCGCGGTTTCCAGATCGCCCTCTTCCTGCCGACCACGCTCGATGCAGCGCTTCCAGAAGTCGCGCTCTTCGTCATTTGCCGCCGCCACGGCCTTGATCACCGGCAGGGTCAGTTTGCGCTCGCGGAAATCGTCGCCCACGTTCTTGCCGGTCGCCCCGGCGTCGCCCGCGTAATCGAGGTAGTCATCGACGATCTGGAAGGCGATGCCGAGTGCGTCGCCATAGTCGAAGAGGGCGCGGGTGGCCTCGTCGGAGGCACCGGAGATCACCCCGCCCGCCTCTGTTGCCGCCGAGAACAGCGCCGCCGTCTTGCCGCGCACAACCTTGAGATAGACGCTCTCATCGGTCTTCAAATCCTGCGCCGCGCTCAGTTGCAGCACCTCGCCCTCGGCGATGGTGGCCGCCGCGTTGGAGAGGATGGAGAGCACCCGAAGGTTGCCCGGCTCGACCATGAGCTGGAAGGCGCGGGCGAAGAGGTAATCGCCCACCAGCACGGAAGATTTGTTATCCCAGAGCAGGTTGGCGGTGGGGCGGCCCCGGCGCTGGGCGCTTTCATCGACCACGTCATCATGCAGCAGCGTGGCGGTGTGGATGAACTCGACCGTCGCGGCGAGGTGCACGTGGAAGGGGCCGGCGTAGCCACAGAGCCGCGCCGCGGCGAGCACCAGCATGGGGCGCAGGCGCTTGCCGCCTGCCTCGATCAGATGGGCCGACACCTCGGGGATGCGGGGGGCGTGTTCGGAGGCCATACGCTCGGCGATGAGCGCGTTGACCGCAGCCATATCGCCCTGCAACGCCGCTGCCAGCCGCTCGTGCGGTTTGGTCTGCGCCGCCGTCTCCGCTTTCTTCAGCACGCTCACGCTCCTGTAACCCCGCTCGACAGCCGCCATCGCTGCGCTTAAGTCTTTGTCCATGAAGGCCGTTCTACGCACCACCGACCCGACACAACTCGCATTCGCCAAGGCGCTCCTGACCGGCGAGGATATAACTTGCTTCGAAATGGACGTCCATATGAGCGTGCTCGAAGGCTCCATAGGCGTTTTGCCGCGGCGGCTGATGGTGGCGGATGCCGAGCATGAGGAGGCCGCCGAGATCCTGCGCGACAACGGGGTCGAAGGTGTTGTCGACTGAGGCGCGGCGCGATCGGTATCTGGGCGGGCGCGTGCAGGCCTGGCAGCCGGTGGCGGGCTATCGGGCCGGGATGGATGCGGTGCTGCTTTCGGCAGCGGTGCCCGCGCAGGCCGGAGAGACGGCGCTGGAGCTGGGCGCGGGGGCCGGTGTGGCTAGCCTGTGCCTTGCAGCCCGGGTGACAGGCTGCCGGGTGACGGCAGTGGAGCGCGATGCGGCCTATGCCGAGCTTGCCCGCCGCAATGCCTGCGAGAACGACGGCGCGGTGGAGGTGGTGGAGGCCGACATTGCCGCCCTGCCGCCAGAGCTGAAGGCCCGCAGCTTTGCCCATGTGCTGTTCAACCCGCCCTATTTTGATCGTCGCCGTGGCAAAGCCTCGCCCGATCCGGCGCGAGAGGCGGCGATGGGCGAGGAAACGCCGATTGCAGAGTGGGTCGATGTGGCCGCCAGAAGGCTGGCACCGCTGGGCCTGCTCACGGTGATTCACAGGGCCGAGCGCCTGCCCGAATTGCTGGCGGCGCTCCAAGGGCAGGGCGGGTTTGGCGGGCCGCAGATGCTGCCGCTGGCCGGGCGCGCGGGGCGGGACGCCGGGCGGGTGATTGTGCAAGCCCGCAAGGGCGGGCGGGCCGATGCACGGCTGCTGGCCCCGATGGTGCTGCACCGGGGGCCGGCGCATGAGCGGGATGGGGACGACTTTACCGAAGAAGCGGCCGCGATTTTGCGGGAGGGCGCGCCGCTCACCCGGCTCTTGTGACAGCTCTGTGAAATCTTAACCCTTTCGAAAGCTTTGCACTTGACCTTTATCCACAGCCCAGGTGCGCGGCATGGGTGACACGACTCAGATTCTGTGCTGCAATCAGCGGGCTGACCCATAACCATAGAGGAGATACTCATGTCCGTGACTGCCCATCTTCAGGAGCTTCGTCGCAAACACCAAGTACTCTCGGCCGAAGTGGAAGAGGCACAACGCAGCCCCGGGGCGAGCGATTTAAAGATCGCGGAGATGAAGAAGCAAAAACTTCGTCTGAAAGAAGAGATCAGCCGGTTGGCGACTTAGACTTTGGCGAAGTGAGCTTCGCGGCGCGGCGGCTTGCCCGAGCGGCAAGCGCGGCGCCAAGCGAGATCAGGAGGGCGGAGGCGGCCAGCCACTCGGTCGGCTTCGCCACATCTGCGAGAACGAGCGCAAGGGTAGAGAGCAGCGGGGCCGCATAGGAGGCGGTGCCCAAAAGCTGGATGTTGCCGCGCTTCATGCCGATATCCCAAGTATAGAAGGCAAGGCCCACCGGCCCCAGCCCCAGCGCGATCATGCTCGCCCAGCCCAGCGTGCCCTGTGGCCATGCGGTTTGCTCCAGCGCGAGGTGGGCCACCACGGAGAGCAGGGCGGAGGCAAGGCAGAAGAGGGTGACAACTTCGGAGGGGGCCGTTCCGAGGCGGCGCGACAGCACCGAATAGCTTGACCAGGTGAGCGCGCAGGCGAAGGCCAGACCGTAGCCAAGCGCCCATTCGCGGGTAAATCCGCCGCCATCGCCGGTGATCACAACCGCCGCCCCGGCAAAGCCGAGCAACGCCCCGATTATGTGCCCGGCCCGCAGCTTTTCGCCCGGCAGGAGGCCGGAGAAGAGCACGATGAAGAGCGGCCAGAGATAGGCGATGAGCCCGGCCTGCGCGGGCGGGGCAACGCGCAGGGCGGAGAAGTAGAGCAGGTGGTAGCCGAAGAGCCCGGTGGTGCCGAAGGCGATCACCTTCCAGCCCGGCGCGAGCATGCGGGCAAAGCCGCCGGGCCGCGCGGCGCACCAGACAAGCCCGATGGCCCCGCCGATGGTGAAGCAGATGGCATTGAGCTGAAGCGGCGGCACCGGGGCGGAGCCCACGGTGAACAGCGCCAGAAGCGCCCAGAGTAGGATGGCGGTGAAGCCGATGGCGGTGGCGGCGGCGCGTGTCATCCCGCCGGTCTAGCCGGGGTGCGGACAAAGAAAAAGGGCCGACCGCATGGCCGACCCTTTGCTTGCCTTTGCGTCGGGCTCAGACGAAGAACTGCGCGCCGTTGGCCGAGATCGTGGAGCCGTTGATGAAGCCCGCATCGTCGGAGGCGAGGAAGGCCACGCAGCGGGCGATTTCCTCGGGCTCGCCAAGGCGACCGGCGGGGATTTGGCCGATGATGCTCTCGCGCACCTTCTCGGGCACGGCCATCACCATCTCTGTGGCGATGTAGCCGGGGCAGACCGCGTTGGCGGTGATCCCGGCGCGGGCGCCTTCCTGGGCCAGCGATTTGATGATGCCAAGGTCACCGGCCTTGGTGGCGGCATAGTTGACCTGGGCAAACTGGCCTTTTTGGCCGTTGATCGAGGAAATCACGATCACCCGCCCGAACTTGCGCTCACGCATGCCGGGCCAGACCGGGTGGACGGTGTTGAAGACGCCGGTGAGGTTGGTGTCGATCACATCTTTCCACTGCTCGGGCGTCATCTTGTGGAAGGGCGCATCGCGGGTGATGCCAGCGTTGGCGACCACCACGTCGATTGGGCCGAGATCGGCCTCGACCTGGGCGATACCGGCCTTGGAGGCCTCGTAATCGGCCACGTTCCACTTGTAGGTCTTGATGCCGGTGGCCTCGGTGAAGGCCTTGGCCTTCTCGTCATTGCCCGCATAGGTGGCGGCCACTTCATAGCCATCGGACTTCAGCTTTTTGGAAATGGCTTCCCCGATCCCTCGGGAACCGCCGGTGACGAGTGCAACGCGGGTCATATGATTCTCCTCCTCCGTATTGGTAATCTTGTTACGCAGTTGAAATTGGACGCGCAACTATATTGCGCGCCCTCTTCTGCGTTCTCTCGGCTCAGGGGCGTTCGAGGCACATGGCCACGCCCATGCCGCCGCCGATGCAGAGGGTGGCGAGGCCCTTCTTGGCGTCGCGGCGCTGCATTTCGAAGAGCAGGGTATTGAGCACGCGGCAGCCCGAAGCGCCGATGGGGTGACCGATGGCGATGGCGCCGCCGTTCACGTTTACGATCGAGGGATCCCAGCCCATGTCCTTGTTCACGGCGCAGGCTTGCGCGGCGAAGGCCTCGTTGGCTTCCACCAGGTCGAGGTCGGAAACCGACCAGCCCGCCTTGTCGAGGGCCTTGCGGGAGGCGTAGATCGGGCCGACGCCCATGATCGACGGGTCCAGCCCGGCGGTGGCATAGGAGGCAATGCGGGCCAGTGGCTGGATGCCACGCTTTTCGGCGTCATCGGCGCTCATCAGCAGCACGGCGGCGGCGCCATCATTGAGGCCGGAGGCGTTGGCGGCGGTGACGGAGCCCTCTTTGGTGAAGGCGGGGCGCAGCTTTTGCATGGCTTCCATGGTTGCGCCGTGGCGGATGTATTCATCCTTGTCGACCACGATGTCGCCCTTGCGGGTGCTAATGGTGTAGGCGGCGATCTCATCGTCGAACTTGCCGGCCTTTTGCGCGGCTTCGGCCTTGTTCTGGGAGGCAACGGCGAACTCATCCTGCTGGTCGCGAGTGATCTGCCACTGGTCGGCCACGTTCTCGGCGGTCTGGCCCATGTGGTAGCCGTTGAAGGCATCCCAAAGACCATCGCGGATCATCGTGTCGATATACTTCATGTCGCCCATCTTCTGGCCCTGACGCAGGGAGGCGCAGTGGGGGGACATCGACATGTTTTCCTGCCCGCCTGCGGCGACGATGGAGGCATCGCCAAGCTGGATGTGCTGGGCGCCGAGCGCCACGGCGCGCAGGCCGGAGCCGCAGACCTGGTTGATGCCCCATGCGGCGGCCTCGGTGGGCAGACCGGCATTGACATGGGCTTGTCGGGCGGGGTTTTGGCCCTGACCGGCAGTGAGCACCTGGCCGAGGATGGTTTCGGAAACCTCGCCCTTTTCGATGCCCGCACGCTCGACGATGGCCTCCAGAACGGCCTTGCCGAGATCATGGGCCGGGGTGTTGGCGAAGGAGCCGAGGAAGGAGCCCACAGGGGTCCGCGCGGCTGAGGCGATTACGACGTTGGTCATGAGACATCCTTTCCCGATGGCTGGGGCGGGGTGTCTGTGTTTGCGTGCCTGATTGACCCGACTCCACCCCGCCCGGATCCCAGCCATGGGTAGAGCTTTGGCGGGGGTGACGCAAGGGCGGCATTGCTGCGGTGCGGCAAAATGCTGCGCTGCGGCGTTGAGCCGAAGCTGAGGCGGATTGGCCTGCGCCCCGTGGCCCGCTTAGCCGGTGCGGCGCATGCCTTGGGGAAATTCCTTCCACCCCGGTGAGGTGGTGGGCGCGCCGAAGTGGTAGCCCTGCAGGCAATCCACCCCGAGCGCCGAAAGCGCGGCGGCATCTTCGGCGTTCTCGACGAATTCGGCTACGGTGAACATGTCGAAGTGGCGGGCGATGGAGACCATGGCCTGCACCAGCACGCGGTTGTCGGGGTCGTGGCTGATGCCGCGCACGAACTGCCCGTCGATCTTGAGGATATCGAAGAAGAAATCCTTGAAATAGCGGAAGGCGGTGTAGCCCGCCCCGAAATCATCCAGCGCGAAGGAGATGCCGCGGGTTTGCAGATCGAGCATGAAAACCGAGGTGATATCGGGCATGATCATGGCCGAGGCTTCGGTGATTTCGATGATCAGGCGCTCCGCCAGCGTTGGATCCATCGTGAGGCCGCGCTCCAGCGTCTGCATCCAGCGCGGATAGCCGATAGAGCGGGCCGACATGTTGATGGCCAGCCGCAGGGCGGGGGCCTGATGCAGCGCTGTAAGCCCCATTTCGAGCGCGAGACAATCGATGATTCGACCGATCTCGTTGGTTTCGCAGGCACCGATGAACTCCCGCGCGGGAATCACCCGCCCGGTGTCATCGAGCACGCGGATCAGCCCCTCGTAAAAGGCGGTTCTGCCGTGATCGAGGGTGCTGACGATGGGTTGAAAGGCGAGCATGACATCGCGCCTGTCCAGCGCGGCGCGGACCATCGACAGGATATTCTCGTCGCGCTGGCGCACCGCTGCGCCGAGCGGAGAAGTGTCATTGGCCTCGAAGATTTGCCGCCGTGGTTCTGCTCCGGCCATTGCATGCTCCGTTCTGACAGGTGCGGTCAGGATGCACCTTGTTCTCCTAAGAAATCCTGAATATTCATATTTTGTTCTAATTTTAGGGATGGGTGCGGGATGGGCGAGCGCTGCGGCTGGGTCGGGCAGGACCAGATCTACATCGACTACCACGATGAGGAGTGGGGCGTGCCGGAATATGACGGGCGGGCGCTGTATGAAAAGCTCATGCTCGACGGGTTTCAGGCCGGGCTTTCGTGGATCACCATTCTGAAAAAGCGCGATAATTTTCGCGCCACCTTCGAGGGGTTCGAGCCTGCGCGGATTGCGGAATGGGGCGAAGCCGAGGTGGCGCGCTGTCTGGCCGATCCGGGGATCGTGCGGCACCGGGGCAAGATCGAGGCGGCCATTGGCAATGCGCGGGGCTGGCTGGAGATTGAGGCGCGGGAGGGGTTTTCGGCCTACCTCTGGAATTACGTCGACGGCAAGCCGGTGCAGAATCGCTGGGCCTCGCTGGCCGAGGTGCCGGCAAAGACGGCGGTTTCGGAGGCGATCTCGAAAGACCTGAAGAAGCAGGGCTTCCGCTTTGTCGGGCCGACGATCGTTTATGCCTTCATGCAGGCGGTGGGCATGGTGAATGACCACGTGGTGGGCTGCCCGCGCCATGGCGACTGCGCCGCGCTCGGTTGACCGGGGCGCTGCGTATTTCGAGCAAGAAAATAGAGCCCAAACCGTTCATTTTCTTGCTTCAAATACTCCCCGCCGGAGGCACTGAAGTTTTTCAACCGCCCTCTGCCACCAGCGCGGCGATGATGGCGCGGGCGCTGTCGCTGTTCCATTCGGCATCGCCGGTGAGGCGGGCAACCTCCTGGCCCTCGGCGTTGAGGATGACCGTTACCGGAAGGCCCAGCACGCCCATGTTGCGGGCGAGTTTTTGGCGCGGATCGCGGTAGACCGGCAGGTCGGCAAGGCCGATTTCGGTGAGAAAGCGGGTGACGGCGCCGTCGGGGTTGCGCCCGGTGGCCACGGTGACGACGCGGGCGCCCTTGCCCTCGAAGGCTGCGCCAAGTTCGGCCAGCGCGGGCATTTCCTTGCGGCAGGGGGCACACCATGTGGCCCAGAAGTTGAGGATGATGACCTCGCCCTTCAGATCGGCGAGGGTGAGGGGGCCATCGGGGCCGTCGAACGCCTCGGTGGGCACCTCGCGGGGCGTGGCGTGCACGGCGAGCTTTTTCATGCTGCCGTCGCGCAGGGCGGCAATGTCTTGGGCGCTTGCGCTGCCCGTGTTTGCAGTGAGGCTCAGCGCCGTGTAGAGAACCGCGGCAATCAGACGTTTCATTCCCAACTCCTTCAGGCCCGTAATGACAGAGACCTCCAAGACCAGTGCCAACGCCATGTGGGGCGGGCGTTTTTCTGCCGGTGTGGACGCGATCATGGAGGCGATCAATGCCTCGATCGGGTTTGACCAACGGATGGCGCAGCAGGATATCGCGGGCAGCCGCGCCCATGCCGCCATGCTCGCGCAGGTCGGCATCATCTCGGATAGCGATGCCGAGGCGATCCGGGAAGGGCTGCTCACGGTGTTGTCAGAGATCGAAGGCGGCGCATTCGAGTTTTCCGCCGCGCTGGAGGACATTCACATGAATGTCGAGGCGCGGCTGGTGGAGCTGATCGGGGATGCGGGCAAGCGGCTGCACACCGGGCGGAGCCGGAATGATCAGGTGGCGCTCGATTTTCGGATGTGGGTGCGTGACCAGTGCGATGCGGCGGTGCCAGCGATCCGCGCGGTGCAGAAGGCGCTGCTGGCGCAGGCCGAGACCGGGGCGGATTGGGTGATGCCGGGCTACACGCATTTGCAGGTCGCCCAGCCGGTGACATGGGGCCACCACATGCTGGCCTATGTCGAGATGCTGGGGCGCGATGTGACGCGGTTTGAGGACGCGCGGGCACGGATGAACGAGTCGCCGCTGGGCGCGGCGGCGCTGGCGGGCACGAGCTTTCCGATTGATCGGGAGGCGACGGCCAAGGCGCTGGGCTTTGATCGGCCGATGGCCAACAGCCTTGATGCGGTGGCGGACCGGGACTTTGCACTGGAGTTCATGGCGGCGGCGAGCATTTGTGCGATGCATTTGAGCCGCTTGGCGGAGGAGCTGGTGATCTGGTCATCGGCGCAGTTCCGCTTCGTCACCATGTCCGACACCTGGTCCACCGGCTCCTCTATCATGCCGCAGAAGAAGAACCCCGATGCCGCCGAGCTGATCCGCGGCAAGATCGGGCGCATCCTTGGTGCCAACCTTGGCTTGTTGACGGTGATGAAGGGCTTGCCGCTGACCTATTCCAAGGACATGCAGGAAGACAAAGAGGGCGTCTTTGATGCCGCCGACACGCTGATGCTGGCGCTGGCCGCGATGGCGGGGATGGTGGAAACCATGAGCCCCAACCGCGAGAAGCTGGCCGAGGCGGCGGGCACGGGCTTTTCGACCGCGACCGACTTGGCGGACTGGTGCGTGCGGGTGCTGAACCTGCCGTTCCGTGACGCGCACCACGTGACCGGCGCTCTGGTTGCGATGGCCGAGAAACAGGGCTGCGACCTGCCAGACCTAACGCTGGAACAGATGCAATCGGTCAAGCCTGAGATCACCGAAGATGTCTTCACGGTCTTGTCGGTAGACAACTCGGTGGCCTCGCGCACATCCTATGGCGGAACGGCGCCCGATAACGTGAGGGCGCAGATTGCCCGCTGGAAGGATGCCTTGGCATGAAACCTCTCGCTGCGTTTGCCCTGCTGTTGACCCTTGCCGCTTGCGGTGTGGATGGCGATCCGGAGCCGCCAGCGGAGCCGGGCATCAGCGTGAGTGGCAAGGTGAAGGTGGGGATCACCGGGGGCAGTGGCTGATGCGGGCACTGGCGCTTCTCTGCCTCGGTGCGCTGCTGGCGGGCTGCGCCGGAGGATCGGGCGAGGGGCTAAAGGTGGCCGTGAGCTTGCCGACCAAGGTGCAGGCCGGTGTGGCCGGGTCGAGCGATGGCAAGACCCGCCCTGTGCAGCGGGTGGCCGATTGGGAGCCCTATGTGATTTATGGAGCGGATGAAGATGATCGCACGTTCTGAACGGCTCCTGTTGCTGCTGGCTGGTGCCGCGCTGCTTTCGGGGTGCGCGATGGGCGAGCCCAACGCCGACCGCCCCGAGCCCGGGGTTCATTTTCACGGGAAGGTGCAGATGGGCGTGGCCAAGGATGCCGACGGCAACATCCGCCCCGTCACGCGGATTACCGGCTGACGCTGTATTGCTGCCGCGCAGGCGGTTAGGCTGGCCCCATGCGGGTGGCCTCATTTCTCAAACAACACTGGCGTGGGGCGCTGCCGCTCTGGCTGGCTCTGGCGGGACCGGTGGCATGTTCGGCGCTGCTGCTTTGGGCGGTGAACCGGGTGCTGGCGGATTGGCCGCTGCCCGCTCTTGCGCTGGTGGATGCGCCGCTGGCGATCTGGGCTGTGGTGGGGGCGTTTCGCACGGCAGACAGGGCGTTGCGGGAGGGCGGCGGGTTTGTGGCCGGCTTTGCCGCCTATGCGGGCGCGGGCGCGGTGCTGCTGGCCGTGGGCACAACGCTGGTGGCGCGAAAGACGCCGGTGCGCAGCTTTACCTCAGAGACGGTGCCCGCCCGCCTTGCCGTGGCCCGCCTGCCGGAAGAGGCCGGGCGGCTGCGGCTGGAGGGGGAGATGACGCTGGCGCAGTTCAACGCGCTGCGTGAGCGGCTGGCGCGGGGCGGCGTGGTGGCGATCGACCTCGACAGCCCGGGCGGCAATATATTTGCGGCGCGCGGCATGGCGCGGCTGATCGAGGAGGCGGGGCTGGCGACCCATGCGCAGGTGCGGTGTTTCTCAGCCTGCACGCTGGTGTTTGCCGCCGGGGCGGCGCGGAGTGTGGGGCAGGAGGGCGCACTGGGCTTTCACCGCTACGTGCTGCTGGACAGTTCCAGCTATGGCGCGGTGCGGCATGTGGATGCAGCCGCCGAGGAGGCGAAGGACAGGGCCTTTCTGGCGCGGCGTGGCGTGGCGCGGGCCTTCCTTGAGCGGGCCTATCAGACTCCGCCCGAGACGCTCTGGCACCCCAGCCGCGCCGAGATGCGGGAAGCGGGGCTGCTGACTGATTGATCTGCCCGGCGCTGGGCAGTAGGAACGCGCGGAAACGAGCGAGGGCGCGATGGACCATTTTCTCTACCGTGACGGCGTGTTGCATGCCGAGGATGTGCCGATCTCCGAGATCGCGGCGCAGGTTGGCACGCCGTTCTACGTGTATTCCGCCGCCACGCTGACCCGGCATTACAAGCTGTTCGAAGAGGCGCTGGACGGCGTGCCGCATTGCATTTGCTTTGCGATGAAGAGCCTTGCCAATCAGGCGGTTCTGACCCTGCTGGGCAAGCTCGGGGCGGGGATGGATGTGGTGTCTGGCGGGGAATATGCCCGGGCAATTGCCGCCGGTGTGCCGGGCGACAAGATTGTGTTTTCCGGCGTCGGCAAGACCCGCGCCGAAATGGCGATGGCGCTGGAGAGCGGCATTCGCCAGTTCAACATCGAGAGCGAGCCGGAGATGGAGGCGCTGAGCGAGGTGGCCTGCGCGATGGGGGCCGAGGCGCCGGTGACGATCCGGGTGAACCCGGATGTGGATGCCAAGACCCATGAGAAAATTTCGACCGGCAAGAAGGGTGACAAGTTTGGCATCCCGATCAGCCGCGCCAAGGAGGCCTATGCCCGTGCCGCCGCGCTGCCCGGCCTGAGGGTGGTGGGGATCGACGTGCATATCGGCAGCCAGCTCACCGACCTTGCGCCCTTCGAGACCGCCTTTGAGAAGGTGGTGGAGCTGACCCATGCGTTGCGCGCGGAGGGCCACACGATTGAGCGGCTCGATCTTGGTGGCGGCCTTGGCATCCCCTACGAGCGCAACAACTCCGGCCCGCCGCTGCCGATTGAATATGGCGCGATGATCAAGCGCGTTACCGAGGGGCTGGGCGTTGAGGTGGAGATTGAGCCGGGGCGGCTGATTTCGGGCAATGCGGGTATGCTGGTGGCCGCCGTGATCTACGAGAAGGACGGGGATGGCACCGACTTTCTGATCATCGACGCGGCGATGAACGACCTGCTGCGGCCAGCGATGTATGGCGCGCACCATGACATCGTGCCGGTGATCGAGGCGGAGCCGGGGGTGGAGCAGCGCAGCTATGATATCGTCGGGCCTGTCTGCGAAAGCGGCGATACCTTTGCCAAGGCGCGTGCCTTGGCGCCGGTGAAGCCCGGTGAGCTCGTCGGGTTTCGCTCGGCGGGTGCATATGGTGCCGTAATGTCGAGCGAATACAACTCGCGGCCGCTCATTCCGGAGGTGCTGGTGAGCGGAGATAACTTTGCTGTCATACGGGAAAGACCGACCTTTGACGAAATGATTGCCCGCGATAAGGTTCCCTCATGGGTGTAGGCCATGCTGGCCGCACTTGCCGCGAATCCTGACCGCATCGGAGGGTCATGGACCCGAATGCCGCCCGCTCCCGCGCCCTGAAGCGCCTGATGAAACCCCTCCAGCTGACGCGGATGGGGATGATTACCGAACGGGCGGTGCGCAGCTTCTGGCCGGTGTGGACGCTGGTGTTTGCCGCCTTGGCCGCGCTGGCCTTTGGCGCGCATGACATGCTGCCGCCCGAAGGGGTGTGGAGTGTTGGCGGGCTCTGGATTGTGGCCGTCATCGTGGCCATCGGGCTTGGTATCCGCGCTTATACCCGCCCCACGGGCAAGGAGGTTGTTGCGCGGTTGGATGCCACGCTGCCGGGCCGCCCGATCAAGGCGCTCTCTGACAAGCAGGCGATTGGCGCGGGTGATTTTGGCTCCGAGGCGGTGTGGAACGCTCATGTGGAGCGGATGGCCGAGCGGATCGAGAGCGCCCGCGCGGTGCAGCCCGATCTTCGCCTTTCGGACCGTGACCCCTATGCGCTGCGCTACGTGGCGCTGGGCGCGCTGGTGACGGCGCTGCTGTTTGGCTCGCTTTGGCGGATCACTTCGCTGGATGATGCGGCCGGTGCAGGGCCGGGCGCGGCGCTGGCGGCCGGGCCGAGCTGGGAGGGCTGGATCGAGCCGCCTGCCTACACCGGCAAGCCCTCGCTCTATCTCAACGATATCGAACAGGCCGAGTTTACCGTGCCCGAGGGCTCGGAGGTGACGATCCGGCTTTATGGCGAGGTGGGTGCGCTGGATGTGCGCGAAACGGTGTCCGGCATGGCACCTGCCGCTCCGGCCGAAGAGGCCTCTGCCGATGAGGCCATCCCCGAGGCCACGCCCGCTGCGGACGATGGGGTGCGCAGCTTTGCCATCAACGGCTCTGGCGAGATCGAGATTGGCGGCTCCGGCGGGCGGCAGTGGACGGTGCTGATTTCGCCTGACACGGCGCCCCGGGTGGAGCTTGTTGGCGAGGTCGACAAATCGGCGATGGGCGAGCTGCAGCAGCGGTTCCGGGCCGAGGATGACTATGGCGTTATTGCCGGGTCTGCCCGGATCACGCTGGACGAGGGCGCGCTGGATCGCCGCTATGGCCTTGTGGCCGAGCCGGAGCCGCGCGAGCCGGTGGTGCTTGATCTGCCGATGACGATTTCGGGCAACCGTGCGAGCTTTGAGGAAACCCTGATTGACGACCTGTCAAAACACGCATGGGCCAACCTGCCCGTGGTGATGCAGATGTCGGTGGAAGACGCCAACGGCCAGCAGGGGCGCAGCGAGGCGCGCGCCATGGTGCTGCCCGGGCGGCGCTTCTTTGACCCGGCGGCCTCGGCGCTGATCGAGCTTCGCCGCGATCTGCTTTGGAGCCGGGAGAACGCGGCCCGCACCGCCCAGATCCTGCGCACGATCACGTGGAAGCCCGCCTCTGCCATCGCCCAACCGCGCACCTATTTGCAGGTGCGGATGGTGTTGAAGCGGCTGGAGGCGGCGGGCGAGACGCTGCCCGAGGCCACCCGCGACGAGCTGGCCGAGGCGCTCTGGGAGATTGCGGTGCGCATCGAGGAGGGCACGCTCTCCAACGCGCTGGAACGGCTACGGCAGGCGCAGGAGCGGCTGAACGAAGCCATCCGCAACGGCGCGAGCGACGAAGAGATTGCCCAGCTGATGGAAGAGATGCGGCAGGCGATGCAAGACTACATGCGCCAGCTTGCCCAGCAGCAACAGCAGAACCCCGGTGAGCAACAGCCCGGCCAGCAGGGCGAGACGATGGAGCTCTCCCAGCAAGACCTGCAGGACATGCTCGACAAGCTCGAGGAGCTGATGCAGCAGGGCCGCACTGCCGAGGCGCAGGAGCTGCTCAACCAGCTGATGGAAATGATGCAGAACATGCAGGTCACCCAGGGCCAGGGCGGGCAGGGGCAGCAGAGCCCCGGCGAGGAAGCCATGGAGGGGCTGGCCGAAACCCTGCGTGACCAGCAGGGCCTGAGCGACGAGGCCTTCCGCGACTTGCAGGAGCAGTTCAACCCCAATGCCCAGCAGGGCGAGAGCGGGCAGAACGAGGGCCGCAATGGCAACCAGGGCCAGGGCGAGAGCCATGAGCAGGGCCAGAACCAGCAGGGCCAGGGCGACAACCCTGATGGCCGCCCCGGCGAGGGTGGCGAGCCGGACGAGCGCAGCCTTGCGCAGCGCCAGCGCGAGCTGCGCCGCGAGCTGGAGCGCCAGCGCGGGCAGCTGCCGGGCGCGGGCACCGAGCAGGGCGACGCCGCCCGCCGCTCGCTCGACGAGGCGGGCCGGGCGATGGACCGGGCCGAGGAGAGCTTGCGGCAGGGCGACATGGCCGAGGCCATCGACAACCAGTCACAGGCGATCGAGCGGCTGCGCGAAGGCATGCGCAACCTCGGCGAAGCCATGGCCGAAGAGCGCCGCCAGCAGCAGGGCGGGCAGGGTGAAAACGTGGGCCGGGCCGACCCGAACAACCGCCGAGATCCGCTGGGTCGTGACCGGGGTTCCACCGGCCCGCTGGGCACCGAGGAGCACATGTTGCAGGGCGATGATGTGTATCGCCGGGCCCGCGACCTGCTGGACGAAATCCGCCGCCGCTCTTCCGAGCAGGGACGCCCGGATGTGGAGCTGGAATACCTCAAGCGGCTGCTGGAGCGGTTCTGATAACGGGCGTTGGCCTCCGCCTGCAATCAGCCACCAGCCAACTGGCGGCGAGCCCGTGCAAGGCCTGCCGCCAAGGCGCGTTGTTTCGCATTTGACCTGAAGTGAAGCGGGTGCTTACTCGCTGCTGGCGCCGCGCAGCGTGTTGTCGAGCCAGCGACGGCCGTCGTTTACGGCGGCAACATAGCTGGTGAGCGGGCCTTCCACCGCGGGCACAGCCGCCGCGATGCGCGGGCTCTGCGTGTAGATCAGGGTGGCCGCGAGGGCGAGGACGGCCACGAGGCCGAAACCGATCCGGAAACCGCGCTTGGCCTTGCGCTTCTCGGCTTCATCGGCGGCGCCCGCTTCTTCGGCGGCGCGGCTCGGGTCGGCGCTGGCGCGCAGGGTGGAATTGATCTGCTCGATATCGGGCAGCATTTCCTTGCGCTGAACCGCGCGGCCCGACAGGGCGGCGACGGCGACCACCGGGTTTTCACCACGGATCTTTGCCTTGTGGGTTTCGCTGGCAACCTGCCGCTCTTCCGGCTTTGGCGCAGGGGCCGGCTCGGGTGCGGGCTGCGGTGCGGCCTGTTCCGGCTCGGCGGGTGCGGGGGCCTCGGCGGCGGGCGCAGGCGCGGGTGCCGGCTCGGGCACAGGGATTGGTTCGGGCTGGGCTGGGGGCTGCGGTTGTTGGGCGCTTTCGGCAGCGCGGGCGGCCTTTTCGCGTTCGGCCTCCTCGCGGAGCACGTCCATGACGGCGGTGTCGAGGGCGCGGCGGCCGGTGCGCTGCTCGGGCGCGCCGCTCGCTGCAGCCTCGCGACTGGCCTGATCCGGCCCGCCGGTGGCGATCTTGGTGGTTTCGCGCTTGGGGCCGGGCTGGCTGGCGATGCGGGTGGCCAGGCTTGGCGCTTCGCCGCTGCCTTCGGGCTTTTGAAACCAGCCATGCCCACAGCTGGAGCATTGCACATCACGGCCTGCCTCTGGAATGGCGCCGTCGTCCACGTTGTATTGCGCCCCGCAATTCGGGCATACCAGCCGCATAGTCGCCCCCTCGATTTCAACCCGTTTCGGTTGCTTGCCCCAGTTTATTGATGCGCAAACTATCACTCAAACAGCGGGAAGCAAAGAAATAGCGCTGGCCCCCGGCGGGCGGCAATTGCATGTGAGGCCCCACTGCGGCAAAAGGAGCCGCAGGACTGGCGGGGGTAGTGCGTGATCGAGCTGGAGAATGTGGCCTACAGCTACGGCGGGGGCGAGTTGCTGAGTGACATTTCGCTCCGCCTTGCACCCGGCTCTTTCCATTTTCTGACCGGGCCTTCGGGCGCGGGCAAGAGCACCCTTTTGAAGCTGTGCTATCTGGAGCTGGCCCCCACGGCGGGCCGGGTGCAGCTGTTTGAGCGGCCCTCGGAGGGCTTCAGCCGCGATGAGGTGGCCCGCGCGCGCCAGCGCATTGGTGTGGTGCATCAGGATTGCCAGTTTCTCGATCACCTGCCGCTGGCCGAAAACATCGCGCTGCCGCTCACCGTGGCGGGCCGGAACGTGGAGGCGGAGCGCGGAAATGTGGATGAGCTGCTGCGCTGGGTCGGGCTGGAGGCCCATGCCGATGCCCTGCCGCCCTCGCTTTCGGGCGGCGAGCGGCAGAGGGCGGCGCTGGCGCGGGCGGTGGTGATGTCTCCCGATATCGTGCTGGCCGATGAACCGACGGGTAATGTGGACTGGGAGATGGGGCAGCGCTTGCTCCAGCTGCTGGTGGAGTTGAACAAGATGGGAAAGACCATCCTCGTCGCCACCCATGACCTGAACCTGATCCGCACTGCCAAGAGCAAGGTGGCCGCGCGGGTGCTGCGCATTTCCAAGCGCCGTTTGCAATTGGCCGGGGCCGACCTGTGAGCCGGGCCGGGGCCATCGTTGCCGAGATGCGGCAGAGGCTGGGCAGGGCACTGGCGCTGTTGCAGGGCGACGGGCAGGCTGACCGGGTGGTGCCGCCGACCGGCTTTACGGCCAACCTCACCCTTTTCACTGCGGGCGCGATGGCCTTTTTGGCTGTCTTCGCGCTTGCCCTCTCGCTCGCCACGGGCCGGGTGGCCGACCGTTGGAGCGAGGAGCTGGCACGCTCGGCCACGCTGCGCATCTCCGCCCCCGCCGACCAACGCGCGGCCCAGACCGCAAGGGCGTTGGAGGTGCTGGAGAGCACGCCGGGCATCAGCTCGGCCCGGGCGCTGGATGACGAGGAGCAGAAGGCGCTGCTGGCACCTTGGCTCGGCGTTGACCTGCCGCTGGAAAACCTTCCGGTGCCGGTGCTGATCGAGGTGGTCGAGGGCAGTGGGCTGGATGTGGAGGGGTTGAAGCAACGGCTCGCGGGCGAGGTGCCCGGCGCTGTGTATGACGATCACTCGCGCTGGCGCGCCCCGCTCATCCGCGCGGCCTCGCGGCTGCGGTTGATGGGGCTGGTGGCGCTGGGGCTCATTGCCGCCTCGATGGCCGCGATGATCACCCTTGCGGCGGGCTCCGCGCTGGCCGCCAATGCCCGGGTTATCGCCACGCTGCGGCTGGTGGGCGCGCGGGATGTATACATTGCCCGCGCCTTCGTGCGGCGCTTCACCCAGCGGGCGCTGCTGGGCGCGGCGGTGGGCACCTCGCTGGCGATGCTGGCCATCGCCCTGATGCCACGGGCCGAAACCACTGGCGGCTTTCTCACCGGGCTTGGCTTTACCGGGGTGGGCTGGCTCTTGCCGCTGCTGGTGCCGCTCCTGGCCGCCGCCGTGGCCTTCTGGGCCACCCGCGCCGCCGCATTCCGCAGCCTGAGGCAAGTGACATGAGCTATGCAATCCAATGGCTGCGCAGCCTGTTCTTCGTTGGGCAGATGTACCTGGCGATGTTCATTCTGGCGCTGTTCTTCACCCCGTGGATGCTGTTTGACCGGCGCGGGGCCTATGCCGGGGTGCACACATACTGCCGCTGGGTCCGCTGGACGGCCTCCTGGATGGTGGGGCTGAAAACCGAGGTACGGGGCGAGGTGCCGAGCGAAGAGGTGCTGGTGGCCTCAAAGCACCAGAGCTTTCTGGACATCATCATTCTGGTTTCGGTGCTGCCGCGCCCGAAGTTCATCATGAAGAAAGAGCTGATGTGGGCGCCGATCCTTGGGCAATACGCGCTGCGGATCGGCTGTGTGCCGGTGGACCGGGGCAAGCGGGCGCAGGCGATTCAGAAGATGATCTCTGACGTGGCCTCGGGCGCGGCGCTGCCGGGGCAGCTGGTGATCTATCCGCAGGGCACCCGCGTCGCCCCCGGGGTCGATCTGCCGTACAAGGTGGGCAGTGCCGTGCTCTACCGCGAGTTGGGTCAGCCCTGCGTGCCGGCGGCGACCAATGTGGGCGTGTTCTGGCCGCGCAAGGGCATCTATCGCAAACCGGGGCTCGCGGTGATCGAATTTCTGCCGCCGATCCCGCCGGGGATGGAGGCCAAGGCCTTCATGGCGCGGCTTGAGGAGGTGGTGGAAGCCCGCTCCGACCAGTTGATGGCCGAGGCCGGCTTTCCGGTGGCGACAAAGGACATTCCGCTGGGGGAGTAGGGCGATGCAGGTGATCGAGAGCATCGAGGCGCTGGAAGGGCTTTATGGCGAGCCGGTGAAGGCCTCGCTGACCAAGGTGGCACGGCAGATCACCCCGCTTTATCGCCAATGGATCGGGGCCTCGCGGTTTTGCGTGCTCTCGACGGTTGGCCCCGAAGGCACCGACGGCACGCCCCGGGGCGATGACGGGCCGGTGGTGATGGAGCTTGACCCGCACCGGCTCGCGCTGCCCGACTGGCGCGGCAACAACCGGATCGACAGCTTGCGCAACATCGTCCGCGACGGGCGGGTGAGCCTTATGTTCATGGTGCCCGGCGCGGCCAATGTGGTGCGGGTGAACGGGCGGGCGGTTGTGGCCGTGGACGAGGCGCTGCTGGCACGGTTCGAGAAGGGCGGCAAGCAGCCGCGCTCGGTGGTGGTGGTGACGGTGGAAGAGGTTTACTTCCAATGCGCCAAGGCAATCATGCGCTCGGGCCTGTGGCGCGGCGAGGACGAGAGCGACAAGGTGCCCAGCGCAGGCCGGATGATCCGCGAGGCGGATACAGACTTTGACGCCGAGAGCTACGACGACGGCTATGCGGAATATGCCAAGCCGCGCATGTGGTGAGGCGCGGGGCAGCTCTTCAAGGCGCTTCGGCCTTTCATCGCAGCTGCGAGGAGCCCGCCAAGGGGCGATGAGCCGCTGCGGAGGCTGGCGGCCTTAAGCGGCCAGCCCCTTGCTTCCCATCTTCAGGAATTTCTCGCGGCGGTCCTTGCGCAGCGCCTTGCGGTCTTTGCCGTCAAGCTTGCCCAGCACCGTCTGGATCGCGGCGCCAACGCGGGCGATTGTTTCTTCCCGGTGGCGTTGCGCGCCGCCCAGCGGCTCTTTCACGATGTGATCGCAGATGCCCAGCTCGGAGAGGTTTTGCGCCGTCAGCCGCAGCGCCTCGGCGGCTTCGCGCATCTTCTCGGCGTCTTTCCAGAGGATCGAGGCGCAGCCCTCGGGCGAGATCACCGAGTAGATCGAATGTTCCAGCATGATCAGGCGGTTGGAGGAGGCAAAGGCCACCGCGCCGCCAGAGCCGCCCTCACCGATCACTACGCTCACCATCGGCACGCCGAGGCTGAGGCATTTTTCGGTAGACCGGGCGATGGCCTCGGATTGGCCGCGCTCTTCGGCGCCCTTGCCGGGGTAGGCGCCGGGGGTGTCGACCAGCGTGACCACGGGCAGGTTGAAACGGTCTGCTAGATCCATCAGGCGGATCGCCTTGCGGTAGCCCTCGGGGCGGGCCATGCCGAAGTTGCGCTCGATCCGGGTTTTGGTGTCATGGCCCTTTTCGTGGCCGATCACCACCACCGGACGGCCCTCAAGCCGGGCCATGCCGCCCATGACGGCATGATCGTCGGCAAAGTTCCGGTCGCCGGCGAGCGGGGTGTATTCGGTGAAGAGGGCTTCGATGTAATCCTTGCAGTGCGGCCTGTCGGGGTGGCGCGCGACCTGGCATTTGCGCCAGGCGGAGAGGTCGCCGTAGAGGTCGGAGAGCAGGGTGGCGGCCTTGGCGTCCAGCCCCTTGGCCTCATCCTCGACCTTCATCTCGGGGTTGGCGCGCGCCATCGCACGCAGCTCTTCGGCCTTGCCTTCGATCTCGGCAAGCGGTTTTTCGAATTCCAGGTAGTTGGTCATCTATCCTCGCAGAATGGCCTCTCGGAGTGGCTGCCCCCCTCATATGGCGCAGCGTGCCGGGGCTTGCAACAAAGCAAGATTTGTCGTCTGCCGCGATGCTAGGCGAAGGGGCGTTGGCCGCGAGGGATTGCGATGGATTATCGAAAGCGGATGGATCGGGTGGAACGCCATATCCTGACCCATCTGGACGAGGATCTGAGCCTCGATGCGTTGGCCGATGTGGCGGCTTTCTCGCGGTTTCATTTTCACCGCGTCTACACCCGGATGATGGGTGAGACGGTGGCCGAGACGGTGCGGCGCACCCGGCTGAACCGCGCCGCGGTGATGCTGGCAACTACCGGGCAGGAGCTGAGTGAGGTGGCCGCGATGTGCGGCTATCCGAACCCGCAGAGCTTTGCCCGTGCCTATCGCACCGCTTTTGGCGAAACGCCCTCACAAACCCGCACGCGCCGCGCAACGCCGGTTCTGTTATTGCCTGACAAACAAGGAGAAATTCCGATGTATGATGTTGAAATTCGCAAGGAGCCGGGGTTTCGGGGGGCTGCGATTGCCCATTCGGGGGCCTATCAGCAGATCGGCGGGGCCTATGACAGGCTGATTACGCGCTGCCTTGATGCCGGGCTGAAGGGCAAGCTGGGGCTGCTGGTGGCCTATTTCTGGGATGATCCCACGGCGGTTCCGGTGGAAAAGCTGCGCTCTCATGCCGGGGTGATCCTGCCCGAGGGGGTGCCCCTGCCAGAGGGGCTGGACCCGGTGGAGGTGACACCCTGCGAGGTGCTGGTGGTGACCCATAAGGGCCCCTACACCGGGCTGCCCGAGGCTTGGGGCTTCATGTATGGCAAGGCCCTGCCCGAAAGCGGGCGGGCGCCCTCGGAGGTGGAGCCGCCGTTTGAGCGTTACCTCAACAACGCGATGGACACAGCGCCGGAAGAGCTGCTGACCGAGGTGGTGATGCCGCTGGCCTGAGGCGGATGGCGGGGCAAGCCCCGCCCTGCGTCAGCCCGCGATCAGCTCGCTTTGCTTCACGATCACCTCGGCCTGTTTGATCGAGGCGATATCGACGAGGCGGCCCTTGTAGACGGTCGCGCCCGCACCCTCTGCTTTGGCCTTCTCCATTGCGGCGAGAATTTCGCGGGCCTCGGCCACGGCCTCCTCGGATGGGGTGAACACCTCGTTGGCCAGCGCCACCTGCTTGGGGTGGATCGCCCATTTGCCAACCATCCCGAGGGTGGCCGAGCGGCGGGCCTGGGCGCGGTAGCCCTCATCGTCGGAGAAGTCGCCAAAGGGCCCGTCAACCGGCAGCACGCCATGGGTGCGGCAGGCGGCGACAATGGCGGTTTGCGCCCAATGCCACGGGTCGGAGTAGTGGCGCGCTTCTCCGTGGAGCATGTAGTAATTTTCCTGCGTGCCGCCGATGCCGGTGGTTTGCATGCCCATGCTTGCGGCGAAGTCTGCCGCGCCAAGGCTCATCGCGGCCATGCGGGGGGAGGCGGCGGCGATTTCTTCGACGTGAGCGATGCCAGCGGCGCTCTCGATGATGACCTCAAAGCCGATCGGCTTTTTGCGGCCCTTGGCGCTTTCGATTGCCGTGACGAGGGCATCGACCGCGTAGATATCCGCCGCGCAGCCGACCTTGGGGATCATGATCTGGTCGAGCCGGTCTGAGGCGTTTTCCAGCAGGTCCACCACGTCACGATACCAAAACGGCGTGTCGAGCCCATTGATGCGCACCGAGAGCAGCTTGTTGCCCCAGTCGACATCGCCGATGGCGGCGATGATGTTTTTGCGGGCCTCTGGCTTGTCATCGGGGGCAACGGAATCTTCCAGATCGAGGTTGATCACATCCGCCGCCGAACTGGCCATCTTCTCGAAGATCGCCGGGCGCGAGCCGGGGCCGAAGAGTTGGCAGCGGTTGGGGCGCGAGGGCGGGGCGGGCTGGAGGCGGAAGGACATTGGCGGACCTCTGGGTAATGATGTGTCGCAGGCGGTTGGTGTGGGGATAGATTGTTGCGCCGTCAATCGCAAGCCGATTTCGCACCTGCAGCAATGGCGGCTAGGCGGCGTGGGGCCGATGCGGCATAGTTGGCGCATTCATCGGAGGTATTATCATGCGTTTTTACTTTATTCCCGCCGTTCTCCTGTGCAGCGCCGCCCCAGTTGCGGCAGAGCCCGTGGGCGTGCCATCGGGCTGCGCGGTGACGGCGACCATGCTGCGGAGCAATTGCGAGATGGTTCAGGTTTTGCGCTGCGAGGCCGATGCCGAGGCGGGGCCACAGCGGGTAGATGTGTATCTCGACGGCACCTATCTGGGCGAGGAGGAATGGCAGGTTATCGAGATGGTGCGCTGGCGGCGTGGCAACAGGTTGCAGGAGATGGCAGCGCAAGAGGGCAGCTATGCGGCGCTGGCCACACTGAGCGCGGGCGAGGTGATGGAGTTGAAGGCCGACAGGAGCCGCCGGATGACGGGCACCGACACGCCTGCAATGGTTGACCCATTCGACATTCGCATCGAGGCGCTGGGTGAGGGGCGGCGCGAGCTGGCCTCGGGGCAGCGGCGGATGGTGAAGCGGTTTCGCTACAGCTTTACCGCGCCCAAGGAAGAGAGCGGTGACACCGTGATGGAATATGACCCGGCCCTTGGCCTGCCGATCTGGGCCGAAAGCTGGACAACGCGGGGGGCTGAGGCGGTTTATGGCCCCGGGCACACGAGCTTCATGAGCGGCGCGGCGCCGGAGGGCGCGCCTTGCACGCCAAATTAGGGGCCAAAGGGCACCACGGCGGCGCGAAAGCGGCTTGAAGAGCAGGCATTGCGCGAAGATTTTGCGCAACTTTCGGGTGGGTTCGGATGTTCTTGCACATATGCCCGCCGAGCCGGGGCAGATCGGCAAGAATTCTTGCCTGCCCGGCCCTAGGTTGGGGGTAACACCAACAGGAGCTGCCCAGATGATCGAGACGCCGTATCTTCTTTTCCTCGGAGACGCCCCGGATGCCCTCGCGGCCAAGGTGGCACAGGGTATCAAGGATTGGCGGCCCGAAAACGCGGTGGGCCAGCTCAGCCTGCCGGGCTGCAAGGCCGATATGAAGCTGACAGAGCTGAGCATCGAGCAGGCCGTGGAGGCGGGGGCGAAGACGCTGGTGATCGGCGTGGCCAACCGGGGCGGCAAGATTGCGCAAAACTGGATGGATGTTCTGGAAAAGGCGCTGATCGCCGGGCTTGATCTGGCCTCCGGCCTGCACAACCTGCTGCGGAACGAGCCGAGCCTTGTGGCGCTGGCCGAGGAGCATGGGCGCCAGCTGCACGATGTGCGCATCCCCAGCGTCGAATATCCGATTGCCAGCGGTGAGCCCCGCAGCGGCATGCGCCTGCTGGCGGTGGGCACTGATTGCTCGGTGGGCAAGATGTATACCACGCTGGCGATGGATGCCGAAG
The DNA here is from genome assembly GCF_006351965.1 of Oceanicola sp. D3. Taxonomy (NCBI): domain Bacteria; kingdom Pseudomonadati; phylum Pseudomonadota; class Alphaproteobacteria; order Rhodobacterales; family Roseobacteraceae; genus Oceanicola; species Oceanicola sp. D3. Next base: position 3,590,770 of record NZ_CP040932.1, on the reverse strand, counting down.
CGCGCAAGCGGGGCCTCAAATCGACCTTCCGGCCCACCGGGCAGACCGGCATCCTGATCACCGGCGATGGGGTGCCGCTGGATGCTGTCATCGCGGATTTCATGGCCGGGAGCATCGAGTGGCTGACGCCTCCAAATGACGCCGACCATTGGGACATGATCGAGGGGCAGGGCAGCCTGTTTCACCCCAGCTACTCCGGCGTGACGCTGGCGCTGGTGCATGGCGGCGCGCCGGATGCGCTGGTGCTCTGCCACGAGCCGACGCGGCCCCATATGCGCGGCCTGCCGGGCTATGAGCTGCCGACGCTGGAGGCGCTGCGCGACCTCTCGCTCACAATGGCGCGGGTGGTGAACCCCGGGGTCGAGGTGATCGGGATTTCGATCAACACCCAGCACATGAGCGAAGCCGAGGCGGAGGCCTATCTGGCAGAGGTGGAAGAGCGCATGGGCCTGCCCACGGTGGACCCGTTCCGCCAAGGCGCGGCACGGCTGGTGGATGCGCTTCCCGCGCCCAAGGCGTAGCCGCGAGGTGGGCAGATTGCTCACCCTACGGGGCCGGGCTAGGCTGGTCGGCAACAGATAACGGAGACCCCGATGCAGATCACTGCAAAGACAGAGCAATTTGCCCTGAAGGTGCCTTTCACCATCTCGCGCGGCACCAAGGTGGCGGCCGATGTGGTGACGGTGGAAATCCGCGAGGGCGGGGCCATTGGCCGGGGCGAATGCGTGCCCTACGCCCGTTATGGTGAGAGCCTTGCCAGCGTGATGGACCAGATCAACGGCCTGCCGGAAAAGGTGAACCGTGCCGATCTGCTGCGGCTTCTCCCCTCGGGCGCGGCGCGCAACGCAGTGGATTGCGCGCTTTGGGACTTGGAAGCCAAGCAGCGCAGCGAGCGGGTGTGGGCGCTGGCCAGCCTGCCGCAGCCCGGGCCGGAGATTTGCGCCTATACCCTGTCGCTGGGCGAGCCCGACGAGATGGAGCTGGCCGCCCGCGAAAACGCGCATCGCCCGCTGCTGAAGATCAAACTCGGCACCCCGGAAGACATGCCCCGGCTGGAAGCCGTGCGCCGGGGCGCCCCGCGCTCACGGCTGATCGTTGATGCCAATGAGGGGTGGAGCGCGGAGATCTACAGCGAGCTGGCTCCCTACCTCTTGCGCCTGGACGTGGGGCTGGTGGAGCAGCCGGTGCCCGCCGATCAGGACGAGAGCCTGATTGGGCTGATAAAGCCAGTGCCGATTTGCGCCGATGAAAGCTGCCATGACCGGGAGAGCCTGAAGCACCTCAAGGGCAAGTATGACGTGATCAACATCAAGCTCGACAAGACAGGCGGGCTGACCGAGGCCCTCGCGTTGAAGCGGGCGGCGCAGGAAGAGGGCTATGGCATCATGGTGGGCTGCATGGTGGGCACCTCGCTTGGCATGGCCCCGGCAGTGCTGGTGGCGCAGGGCGTGGGCTTCACCGATCTCGATGGCCCGCTGCTGCTGGGCGAAGACCGGATGCCGCCGCTGGCCTATGACGGGCGCGGCGTTCACCCGAGCCAGGCTGCGCTCTGGGGATGACCCTGCCCGTCGCGCATCTGCCCACGCCGCCTGAGCGGTTTGCGGTGATCGCGGACGTGCATGGCAATGCCGATGCGCTGGCGGCAGTGCTGGCGGAGATCGACGGCGAGGGGCTGGGCCAAATCGTCAACCTCGGAGACCATCTGAGCGGCCCGCTGGACCCTGCGGGCACGGCGGAGCTGCTCATGGCACGGCCCGGCATGGTGTGCATCCGGGGCAATCATGACCGCTACCTGCTGGAAGATCCGATGGCGCAGATGAGCGCGACCGACCGGGTGAGCCGCGAGGCGATCGGACCCGCCGAGATGGACTGGCTTGCAGCCCTTCCGGTGACTGTGTGGCTGGGGGACGATGTGTTTGCCTGCCACGCCCGGCCCGCGCGGGACGATGAATACCTTATGGATGTGATTGACGGCGACGGCGTGGCCGAGCGGCCTACCGCGGCGGTGGCGGGCGGCCTTGAGGGGATAGAGGCCGGTCTGGTGCTCTGCGGCCATTCGCACCTGCCCCGGGTGATGGAGGTCGGGGACACACTGGTGGTCAACCCCGGCTCGGTGGGCTGCCCGGCCTATGAAGACGGCGCGCCCGCGCCCCATGCCGTGCAGAATGGTGCGCCCGAGGCGCGATGGGCGGTGGTGGAGCGCGCCGCCGATGGCTGGGCCGTGGAGCTTCGACAAACCGCCTATGACACCGCCCGTATGGTCGCCATGGCGCACGCCTATGGCCGCGACGACTGGGCGCGTGCGGTTCGGACAGGGTGGATCCGCGGGTGAGAACGGCGCTGGAAACCTGCGCCACCGGGCGGGCGATGGTGCGCGGCAAGGGTTTTGACGCCGACGCGCTGCCCGCAGGGCTGGAAGAACTGGCGCTTTACGAGGTGCGCAAGGCCGATCTGCCGCGACTGGCCGGGCTGGCCCGGGTGCCGCTGAAGGTGCTGGAGCTGCGCTGGGTCACGGCCCCGGATTTCACCGCGATACCTCTGCCGGAGGGGCTGGAGGAATTGGAGATCTGGCACTCTCCGAAGCTGAAAAGCTGCGATGGCATCGGACAGGCGCCGGGGCTGCAGCGGCTGAAGTGGTGGGACACCGGGGCGCTGGAGGATGGCTCCGCGCTGGCCGGGTTGCCGGAGCTGAGGGTGCTGGAGATCGAGGGCGGGATGAATGCGAAGCAGAAGGTCGCGAGCTTCGACTTTCTGCGCGGTCTGCGCTTGGAGCGGCTGGCCATGAACGGGATCGCGCCAGCGGGGCTTGATGTGGCGCCGGTGCTGGAGATGAAAAGCCTGCGGAAGGTGGAGGTGCACGGGAGCGACCTCGACATCGACAGTGTCGCCGCCCTTGCCGCGCGCTTTCCGGGCGTGCACCGGCAGATCGTGGAGCTGGAGGACTATCCGGCCAGCCTCGGGATGCGCTGCAAGGCATGCGGTGGCGTGCAGAAGATGCTGCGGCTGCGGCGGCGCAAGTTTTTGTGGTGCCCGGCGTGCGAGGCGGAGGCGCTGGGCCGGGTTCTGGCGGATTTCGAGCGCCGCGTGGAGGCGGCTCGACAAGGGCGGGGTGGCGGCCTATCACCCGGTAAACCAAGCAAAGGAGCCTCAGCATGAGCCGGATCGTCTATGTGAACGGAGAGTATCTGCCGGAAGAGGAGGCCAAGGTTTCGGTCTTCGACCGGGGGTTTCTCTTTGCCGATGGCGTTTATGAGGTGACAACCGTTCTAGGCGGCAAGCTGGTGGATTTTGGCGGCCACGCCAAGCGGCTCTGGCGCTCGATGGCCGAGCTGGAGATGACACCGCCCTGCACCGAAGAGGAGCTGCTGGGCATTCACCGCGAGTTGATCGCGAAAAACGGGCTGGAGGAGGGGATGATCTACCTTCAGGTAACGCGCGGCGCGGCGGATCGTGATTTTGCCTTTCCGCCCGAGGGCACCGCGCCAACGCTGGTGCTGTTCCACCAGGAAAAGCAGATCGCCGAGAGCCCGGTGGCGGGCAAGGGGATCAGCGTTGTCTCTATCCCCGACGAGCGTTGGGGGCGGCGCGATATCAAGACCGTGCAGCTGCTTTACCCGTCGATGGGCAAGATGGCGGCCAAGAAGGCGGGCGCCGATGACGCATGGATGGTGGAAGATGGCGCAGTGACCGAGGGCACCTCGAACAACGCCTATATCGTCAAGGGCGGCACCATCATCACCCGCCAGCTCGGCACCGAGATCTTGCACGGGATCACCCGCGCTGCCGTGCTGCGCTTTGCCCGTGAGGCGCAGATGAAGGTGGAGGAGCGGCCCTTTACCATCGAAGAGGCGCAGGGTGCGGATGAGGCCTTTGTCACCTCGGCCTCGGCCTTCGTGATGCCGGTGGTTTCGGTGGACGGCGCACCGGTGGGCGAGGGCAAGCCCGGGCCGGTGGCTACGCGTCTGCGCGAGATCTACATCGACGAAATGAAGAAGGCCGCGGTGTAGCGCCCGGCGCAGGGCGCGCCGCCTGCTCTCCCGCGCCGCTGCGGCGTGTTCCGGCTGCCCCTGTGCCGGGCTTTGGCCTTGCACTTTGGGGTGGCTTGCGGGCACCATGCGGCCACGCCGAGGCGTTGATTTGAGAACCGGGAGATTTTGAAACGTGCGCAAGCTCTTGGGCGGGGCAGTTCTGGTGGGCGGTGTGCTGGTGCTGGGGCTTTATGCCGGAGCACGGCCCGCACCTTCGATCGAAGAGAGGATAAACGCGCAGGCGGCTGCGGCGGTGCAGGGCTCGGTTCACGGGCTTTCTGCAACGGCGCGGGGCCGGGACATCGTGCTTTCGGGCGTGGCCGACAGCGAGGCGGAACATGCCCGCGTGATGGCCGCGCTGGATGCCGTGCCGGGCCGCCGCGTGGTGCGCTCGCAGGCTGATATTCTTCCACTGGCCGACCCGTTCACCCTGCGCGGGGCAAAGGGGCCGGGCGGCCCTGTCTGGAAGGGCCATGTTGCATCGGAAGCGGCGCGCGCGGCGCTGGCCGAGAAGATCGGTGCGGAGGCCGCCGGTGAGCTGGAGCTGGCAGGCGGTGCCCCGGCGGGTTGGGGCGATGCCGCACTGGCCGGCACGCAGGCGCTGTTGCCGTTGGAGCGCGGGCAGGTTGTGCTGGAGGGGCAGACGATTGCGCTGAGCGGCGTTGTCACCACGCCGACGGAACAGGCCGCCGCAGAGGCCCCGCTGGTGGTGTTGCCCGAGGGCTGGACGGCAGAGGTGGACCTGACCACGCTGGACGATGGCACCCCATTCGCACTGGATATCGAGGCCGAGGGCGGCAATGTGACGTGGAAGGGCGGAAAGCTGCCCGCGGCGGTGGACCCGCTGGACCTCGACACCGCCTATGGCGCGCCGGTCGCTGGCGATATTGCGGTGTCGCGGATCGGCGAGGGCGAGGCGGATTTTGCCGGGGCGGCGCAGGCCGGAATGACGGCGCTGTCGCGCTTGATGCGCGGGCGGCTGCGGATTGAAGGGCAGACGCTGGCGCTGACCGGCCTTGCGGCAGACCCGGAGGCCGCCGCAGCGGCGCGGGCCGAGCTGGAAGGCCTGCCCGAGGGCTTTACGCCGCTGGTTGAGCTGGAGCTGAACGACGACGGCAAGCCCTATGCCCTGACCCTGCGAAAATCGGCCAGCGGGCTACAGGCCAGTGGCAAGCTGCCCGCCGCGATGGCCGAGGATGACCTTGTGGCGCTGGCTGGACAGGAGCCGCGCGGCGATTTGGCGATGGCGCGGATCGGGGCGGAAGAAGAGACATTCACCCTCGCCGCCCGCGCCGCGCTGAAGGCCGTAGCCGCCGTGAAGACGGCAGATGTTGCGCTTTCCCCGGAGGGGCTCTCCTTTGTGGCGCTGGCCGCGACGCCGGATGCGGCAGCGGAGGCCGAGGCGGCGCTGATGCCGGTGACAGGCAGCATGCCGATGTCGATCCAGATTGACGTGGAAGACGATGGCGCGCCCTTTGCGCTTGTCGTCGAGAAACCGGTGGACGGCGCGTGGAAGGTCTCTGGCAAGGTGCCGGCGGTGCTGGAGGGCTTTGACTATGCCGCCGCCGCCGGGGTGGACGCGCTGGAGGCCGGTGAGGTTGCAGTGGCGCGGATCGGCGGCGAGGCGCATGGCTTTGCAGATGCGGTGCCCCCCGGGCTGGCGGCGCTTTCTGTGCTGAACACCGGCAGGCTGACGGTGCGCGAAGGCGCGGTAGACATCGAGGGCGAGGCCGATGACCCGCAGGCCGCCGCAGAGGCCGAGGCGGCGCTGACCGCGCTGCCCGAGGGGTTTGCGCCCGCGCTGGCGCTGGATCTGGTGGATGACGGCACGCCACCGGGCTTTACCTTCTCCTACTCCGTCGCAGAGGGCGGTGCGCTCAGCGGCAAACTCCCTGCCGGGATCACCCCGCCAGACATTGCGGCCCTCTCCGGGCTGGACAGGCTGGCGGGCACGCCGGGCCAATCGCGCGATGACGAAACCGGCGCCGCGCCGATGCGGCAGGCGCTGGCGGCGCTCGCGCCCTGGATGGGCGAGCTTGAGGCGGTGCAGCTGGTGCTGGGCGAGGGGGGCACGGTGCGCGCCGATGTTACCGCAAGCCCGGGCGTGGATGGCGCGCTGTTGCAGAGCCAGTTGGCCGAGGCGCTGGGCGGCGAGGTGACACTGGCCGTTGCGGATGCCGAGGGCGCTGCCGAGGGCGATTTGCGCGACAACCCGGCGCTTGGTGCGCAGCAGCGCCTTTCGGGTGGCATATGGCTGCCGGTTGTGAGCGGCTTCGAGACCACCGTTGAGGGCTGCAACGCGGCCACGCAGGCGGCGCTGGAGGGGGAGCGGATTGGCTTTGTCACCGGGGCCTTCCGGCTTGATGCGGCCTCGTTCCGGGCGGTCAATGCCGTGGCGGCGGTGGCGCTGGAGTGTGGCGCGGCGGGGCTGACGCTGGCGCTCGGCGGTCACACCGATGCCACCGGAAACCCGGAAAGCAACAGGGCGCTGAGCCAGAAGCGGGCCGAGGTTGTGGCCGAGGCGCTGGCCGCCCGTGGTGTACCGGAGCGCGTGCTGGAGGCCACAGGCCACGGCGCTGACGAGCCGGTGGCCGACAATGACACCGCAGAGGGCCGCGCCCGCAACCGGCGCACCACCCTCGCGTGGAAAGACTAGAGAAGGACGCGAGATGTTTCAGAACTGGGGCTTTCTGCTCACCGAAATCTGGCTGTTGCTGGCCCTTGCCGCCCTTGTTGGGCTGGTGGCGGGTTGGATCATCTGGGGCAAATCCGAGCCTCTGGCCGAGGCAGGCGAGGAGGTGGATCAGGTGGCCTTCGATCAGGCCCGCGCCAATGAGCACCGGCTGCGCGCCGAGCGCGACGAGCTGCTGGCCCGGCTGGATCGCTGCCGCTCGGATGGCGAGAAGAAAGACGCGCGGATGAAGGAGATGGAAGGCGAGCTTGACGAGCTGCGCGGCGAGGCCGCCTTCACAGCCCCGCTTCCGGCCTTCGAGGCCGAGGATGACGAGATTCGCGCCTTTGACGAAACCTCGGGCACGCCCGCAGAGCCGGCGGAAGACGCCACGCCCGATTTCGATGGCGATGGGGTGCGTGAGGGCACCGAAGAGGGCAGCGCCCCCGCCACCCTCGATGCCCCCCGCGAAGGCGCGCCGGATGACCTGAAGAAGATCAAGGGTGTGGGCAAGAAGCTGGAGCAGTTGCTGCACGAGATGGGCTTTTATCACTACGACCAGATCGCCGGATGGACTGACGAGGAGGTGGCATGGGTCAATGCCAACCTCGTTGGCTTCAAGGGCCGGGTGAGCCGTGACAACTGGGTGGAGCAGGCCAAGGTGCTTGCCGCTGGTGAGGAAACGGCCTTTTCGAAGCGAGTCGACCGGGGCGGCCTTTACGACTGAGGCTTGGCGTTGGCGGCCGGGCTTTTTGCCTTTTCGTAAGACTGCTGAGGCGTGCGGGGTGCGAGGCGTTGCGCCTGCGTGCTGAGGCCTGCGTGGCCGCTGGTTAAGGGGCTAGGCGCTCGTTGGCCCAATGGGGCGGCGCGACTGGCTGCCCGCCTCACACTTTCGCACATTCAAAACAGCGCTGTGAGTTTGGCTGCTCCTTTGGGGTGCGCCTGCCTCGCGGCGCGGCTCGGGTTCAAATCAATCGAGAAGTGATTGTAGGCAATAATCCGCCGCACGGATGCAATTGTTATCATTTTGTATACAAAAACGTTGTCGAGTTAACTATGCCCCGATAGGTTGTGCGGGAGTGGTGATGTTTATCCGAGCGATGGGAGGGCGCGGATAGGCGGATGGGCCGCCCACGGGGCGATGGTGCGTGTTGTTGCGCCATTTCCGGGCGGCTCCCGAAAGACGCCGGAAAGGCGCGCAGGACCAGGCCCACCGCACACAATCAGAGGGAGGATACCTCATGACATTATTCGCACGACTGGCTGGCACGACCATGCTGGCGCTTGCGCCGGGCCTTGCATCCGGCGAGGTCACCAAGTTCGAGATCACATCACAGGCCCCGGCCTTCGAAGGGCAGAGTTTTGGCGACGCGGGCGCCTATGAGCGGATCGACGCGCTGGCGACCATTGCCATCGACCCGACATCGGAGCGCGCCGCCGGGATCGTCGATCTCGACAAGGTGCCAACGAATGACGCGGGGATGGTGGAGTTTACCGCCGAGGTGGCGATCCTGCGCCCGGCGGGCGAGGGCTCTGGCGTGCTGTTTTACGAGGTGGTGAACCGTGGGCGTAACCTGTCGTTCATGGGGCTGAACCTGTCACCGGGCGGCTCGGGCTTTGATATCAGCAAGCCGGGCGACGGCTTTCTGATGAACCGGGGGCACACGCTGGTCTGGAGTGGCTGGCAGACCCATCTGGGCGAGGATTTTCTGAACCTCAACCTGCCGACGGCTGAGGGCGTAACGGGCCAGTCGCGCGAGCAGTTCATCTTTGACGACGGCGAGACCGTGAGCACCGGAACACTGACCTACCCGGCGGCGGATATGGACCCGGCCAAGGCCACGCTGACCGTGCGCGCCGACACCGACTCACCGCGCGAAACGCCGGAGGGCCTGAGCTTTCGCTACATCGACGAACGCACGGTAGAGATCACCCGGCCCGAGGGCGTGGACGGCGGCGCGATCTATGATTTCGTCTACCCGGCGAGCGAGGCGGTGCCAGCGGCACTCGGCTTTGTCGCGGTGAGCGATGTCGTGTCTTTCCTGCGTGGCAACACCGGCACAGAGGCCGAGCGTCCGACGGGCGAGATCACCGAGGCGCTGGGGATCGGCATCTCGCAATCCGGGCGGTTCATGCGCGACCTGATCTATCAGGGCTTCAACGCGGATGAAGCGGGCAACACGGTGTTTGACGGGGCGATCGTGCATATCGCCGGGTCGCGCAAGACCTTCACCAACTACCGCTTCGCTTTGGCCGGGCGCTACTCTCGCGCGCATGAAGACCATGACTATCCGGGCGATCAGTTTCCGTTTTCCTACGCCGAAACCAGCGATCCGCTGACCGGACAGACCGACAGCATTCTGGCCACCTGCACGGCGAGCGAGACCTGCCCCAAGATCATGCATGTGGATACCGACACCGAGTTTTGGCAGGGCCGGTCCTCGCTGGTGTCAACCGCGCCGGACGGCACGCCGCTGGAGATGCCCGAGAACGTCCGGCTGTATTATCTGGCCGGGGCGCCGCATTTTAACGGTTGGGGCGGTGCGCCGGGCGAGGCGAGCACCTGTGACTACATGACCAACCCCCTCAGCCCCGCGCCGGTGCTGCGTGCGCTTGAGGTTGCACTGGAGGATTGGGTGCGCGAGGGCACCGAGCCGCCGCAAAGCGCCTTTCCCGGCCTTGGTGGCGAGGGGCTGGCGAGCCCTGACAAGCTGGCGCTGCCACAGCTTCCGGGCGGCACGCCGGAGCCTGAGCCGAACGATCTGCACGTGATGGATCACGGCTCCAACCCGCCAGCCGAGGGCGAGGCCTATGCGCTGATGGTGCCCGCGCTGGATGCGGACGGGATCGCCGAGGTTGGCGTGAAGCTGCCCTATGTGGCGGTGCCGACGGGCACCTACATGGGCTGGAACCTGCGCAGCGAGGGCTTTGCCGATGGCGAGCTGTGCAGCCTGACCGGCAGCTTCCTGCCCTTCCCCGCCGAGGCGGCAGAGGGAGACAGCCGCCAGCCAATCGCGGCGCGCTATACCGATGAGGCGGCCTATAAGGCGGCCATCGAGGCGGCTGCAGAGTCGCTCGTCGACAAGCGGTTGATGCTGGAAGCCGACGTTGACCTTGTGGTCAGCGAGGCCCCGGCGCTGAACGCCGCGGCGCAGTAACAGGGGCGCGGGCGGGCGCATGCGTGCCCGCCCCAAGCTTCAGCGTCGGCGGGGGCTCAGCCCTTGCCGACGTTCTCTTCAAAGGCGGTTTTGAACGCCTCTTTCTGACTGTCGTTCGCCTCGGGCTGCTGCGCTTTCCAGTCGCCGTAGGGCATGCCGTAAAACAGCTCGCGGGCCTCTTCCTTGCCCATCTCGATGCCGCGCTCGGCGGCGGCTTCCTGCATCCATCGCGACAGGCAGTTGCGGCAGAACCCGGCGAGGTTCATCAGGTCGATGTTCTGCACGTCAGTGCGCTTTTCCATCAGGTGCTTTTGCAGCGTCCGGAAGGCGGCGGCTTCAAGCTCGGTGCGGGTGGCGTCGTCCATGGGGATCCTCCTTGTTGGGGTAGAGAATGGGCTTGGTCGCGGTGGAAGCAAGGGGTGAAGGCAGTTGGTTTGCCGTCATTGGGGGCAGAGGCAACGCGGAAGACAGCTATGAGCCCAAGGTGACCGATGCTGCGCTTCGAATGAATGTCAGATACTGCTTTTCCAGTCCTGCGACTGCGAGCACATTTTTCGGTGTGCTCTTGGGATTTGCAACGCAAGGAGCGTGGGTAAAGTGAAAAAGAGCCTTCTGGCCTACACGGCGTCATTCTTCGTTGGCTTCTTCATTTGGCTTGGGTTTGGTGTGATCGAGGCCACAAATCCGATTGTACCGTGGGAGTATCCGATTTTGGGTCTGTTCACAGGCTGGTCATATCCGAGTGGAGCATCAGCAGAACTCCACTATTTAAGTCACGTGGCTGAAACGTGGTTCCCGTTTCTGGCAGCCTACCTCACGGCCAATCTAGTGACGAGGCGCCAAGCCCGTTTCGTTGGGGCTCTGGTACTTTATGTGGCCTTCCTCATTTGGTCCCTTGGACTATTGGTGCTCACGGAACTTGGGCTGAGCATCAATACGGCCTTTATTGTCGGTTTCTTGGGAACGATGTTCGGCGGTGCATTCATTTATTTGAAGATAGTCGCTCCTGAACAATTGCTAGAGTAGCGTATCGCGTCAATTCTGAAGCGGACATTGAGGGCAAACTGTCCAACGGTAGCTCCGTCAGCAAAGCTGATCCGATGTTCAGTGCTGCGCTGGCTAGGCGCCTGCAAGCTACGTCGCCTTCTTGGGCCGGGTGTGAAAGCGCTATCTCCCCGATGCCTCCAGCGCCTCTTCCAGCAGCGGCGCCAACCGCGCGGCCCAGGCGGCTTGCTGGGCGTCGGTTTCGATCAGGTCTTGCCGAAGTTCGATCAGCACGTTGGGGCGGCCGTGTTGCAGGGCGTGGCGGTCGACCGCGTCGCCGGGCAGGTGGCCGCCGTAGGGCTCGTTATCGCCCACCACGAGGTCGGGCTCGCGGCGCAGGCGGGCGATGAGGGCGTTGGCGAGGGCCGGGTCGACATGGGAGTGCAGCACGCCGACTTGCCAAGGCCGGGCCGGGCGACCCTTGAGCTTGGGGGTGAAGCTGTGGACCGAGCAGAGCACCGGGGCCTCGCGGGCCCCCAGCAGCTCGGTCAGCGCGTCGTGGTAGGGGCGGTAGCAGAGGGCCTTGCGGCGCTCCAGTTCTTCCGGCCCGGCGTGGCGGTTGCCGGGGATGATCGTGCCGTCATAGAGCTTCATCAGCAGGGTCGGATCATCCTCGCCGCGGTTCGGGTCGATCACCAGCCGGGAGAAGTTTGAGCAGATCGCAGGCCCGCCCAACTGCTCGGCCAGCGCAAGCGCAACACCGGCAGCACCGGGATCGAAGGCGATGTGGCGGGCCATGTCTTCGGCGGGCAGGCCGAGGCTGCCGCCGTTCACCTCGGCGGGCACAAAGTTTGTTGCGTGGTCACACGTTACGCACCAGCGCCCAGTGCGCTCGCGCCCGTGAAGGGAGTAGGGGTGATATGTCATGGCGGTGTTTTGATTTCGGGTCATGCTCTGATAGGCAAGAGGGGCGCGGGATACCAGAGCAACCAAGCAGTGCCCCCCTTCCCGTCGCGCCGCTTTAGCGCTAACAGAGGGCAATCGAGATCAGGAGAGCCACGAGATGAAACGCAACCGAAACGTTAAAATCGTGGCCACGCTCGGCCCAGCCTCGGACACCTACGAGATGATCCGCAACCTGCATGAAGCCGGGGCCGACGTTTTTCGTCTGAACATGAGCCATGGCTCCCATGAAGAGATCAAGGCGCGCCACGAGATGATCCGCCAGGTTGAGCAGGATGTGGGCCGCCCGATCGCGATTCTGGCGGACCTTCAGGGCCCCAAGCTGCGCGTGGGCACTTTTGCGGGCGACAGCGAAGAGCTGGTGGAGGGTGCCAAGTTTCGCCTCGATCTGGACCCGACGGATGGCGATGCCAGCCGCGTTTGCCTGCCGCACAAGGAAATTTTTGACGCGTTGGAGCCAGGCTCTAGCCTGCTGGTCAACGACGGCAAGATCCGCCTAAAGGTGACGGAATGTGGCAGCGACTATGCCGATTGCGAGGTGATCGCCGGGGGCACCATCTCCAACCGCAAGGGGGTCAACGTGCCCGATGTGGTGCTGCCGCTGGCGGCGCTGTCGGAGAAAGACCTGAAAGACCTCGAGTTCGTTTGTGCGCTTGGCGTCGACTGGCTGGCGCTGTCTTTCGTGCAGCGCAAGGAAGACGTGCTTCAGGCGCGGGAACTGGCCAAAGGCCGTGCCGCCATTCTCTCGAAGATCGAGAAGCCTGCCGCCGTGAAGGCGTTTGAAGAAATTCTCGAAGTCTCCGACGGCATCATGGTGGCGCGCGGCGATCTGGGCGTGGAACTGCCGGTGCAGGCGGTGCCGCCGATCCAGAAGCGCCTTGTGCGCACCACCCGCTCTGCCGCCAAGCCGGTGATCGTGGCCACGCAGATGCTGGAAAGCATGATCGAAAGCCCGATGCCGACCCGCGCCGAGGTGTCGGACGTGTCCAACGCGATCTACGAGGGCACCGATGCGATCATGCTCAGTGCCGAGAGCGCGGCGGGTGATTATCCGATTGAAGCGGTGCGCATGATGGATGCGGTGGCGCAGGAGGTGGAGAGCGATCCGACCTATCGCAATGTGATCGAGGCGGCTCGCCGGATCGAGCGCTCGACCGTGGCCGATGGGATCGTGAGCGCCGCGCGCGAGATTGCCGAGGCCACCGACATCAAGGCCATCGCCTGCTTTACCCAGACCGGCACCACCGCCACCCTGGTGGCGCGGGAGCGCCCGGAGGTGCCGATCCTTGCGATGACCAATCACATCAGCACCGCCCGCCGGCTTGCGCTGACATGGGGCTGCACCTGCGCCATCACCGCCACGCTGGAGCGCTTCAAGCAGGCCGTGGTCAGCGGTGCCCGCGCTGCCCGCGAGCTGGGAATGGCGACCGAGGATGACCAGATTGTTGTGACCGCGGGTGTGCCCTTCAACGTGCCCGGCTCCACCAACATCCTGCGGGTCGCGCCCTGCGCCGAGCGCCTCATCTTCCCCTCCGACCCGGAGTAACCCACCGTCGCCCTGCGGCCACGCCGGGCCGCCCTGAACTGGTTTCCGCGCGGAACGATTGATTTTCTGCGCGGGTGCCGGAATACTTGCCGCTAAGGCAAGGAAATGCAGCGCAGTTCAGGAGTGGGTTTGTGTATATCGACCCGGACGTCATTTTTGTGATCGGCATGGTCGTGGGGCTGCTCGCGGTCCCGGCGCTGATCGGCGCTTTCTCGGAAAGCCGGACGCCCCGCGCGGCGGCGATCATGGTGCTGATCTCGGCGGGGCTGATCTCTGTTGCCGTCTTGCGCAAGCCGGGCGGCTACTCGCTGAGCACCGCGCCGGATGTGTTCATGAATGTGGTTTCCAGTATCGTGAACTAGAAGGCCGCGGCGAAAAGCCCTTCGGTTGCTGCCCAGGCCCGCGCGGTGGCACGGGCGTCAAACTGCTTGCCGCCTGCCTTGTCCTGCGCCTTGGGGTTGGTAAAGGCATGGCCCACACCGCCCATTGCGAGGATTTGCCAATCGGCCTCGGCCGCATCCAGCTCTTTTGACAGGGCCAGCACATTTTCGGGCGTGGCCAGCGGATCATCCCAGCCGTGCAGCGCCAGAACGCTGGCGGTGATGCGCGGCGCAACGTGCCATGTGGGCGCATCGAAGAGGCCATGAAAGCTGGCAACGGCCTTCACATCCGGCTCGCCCATCCGCGCCAGATCGAGCACGCATTTGCCGCCAAAGCAAAAGCCGATGGCCCCGTGCTGGCCGTTGGTCACGCCCGAGCCGCGCATCCAGTCGAGGGCGGCCCCGATGCGGCGGCGCAATTCGCCCCGGTCGGCGTTGAGGCCGTTCATCAGGCTGCGGCAGTCTTCCGGGCCTTCGGGCGCACGGCCATAGGTGTCGGCGACGAAGGCGGCATAGCCCATTGAGGCAAGCCGCTCGGCGGCGTCCATTTCCACCGGGCTGCGCCATGCGATGGAGTGAAAGATCAGCACGCCGGGGCGGGGGCCCGACTGGGACGGGTCGGTGACGATGGTTCCGTGAAAGTCGTCGTAGGTTTGGTCGAGCTGCTGCATGGCGCGGGCCTTTCTGCGAGGTCGGATCGGGGCGCAGGGTGGCTGCACCGGCGGGCGGTGTGGAGGGGCCAGAATTTCCTTGCCAGCCGGAGGATTCGCCCCTATACGGCGCTTCTCACGCATGGGCGGGCCGAAAGCGGCATGCCTACCCGTGCCAATATGACCACTTCGATGGAGATGGCAAATGCCCAAGATGAAGACGAAATCGAGCGCCAAAAAGCGCTTCAAGGTGACGGCCTCCGGCCGCGTGAAGGCAGGCCAGGCTGGCAAGCGTCACGGCATGATCAAGCGTAGCAACAAGTTCATCCGCGACGCCCGCGGCATGGTTGTTATGAGCGAAGCCGACGAGAAAATCGTCAAGAAATTCATGCCCTACGCGCGCTAAGGAGAGCCCCAGATGTCTCGTACCAAAGGCGGCACCGTCGCCCATTCCCGCCACAAGAAGGTGATCAAGGCCGCGAAAGGCTATTACGGTCGCCGGTCCACCAACTTCAAGACCGCCACGCAGGCTGTCGACAAGGCCAACCAATACGCCACGCGCGACCGCAAGAACCGCAAGCGCCAGTTCCGCGCGCTGTGGATCCAGCGGATCAACGCTGCCGTGCGCGCCCATGACGAAGCGCTGACCTACTCGCGCTTCATCAACGGCCTGTCGCTGGCCGGCATCGAGGTAGACCGCAAAGTGCTGGCCGACCTCGCCGTGCATGAGCCGGAAGCCTTCGGCGGTATCGTCGAAAAGGCGAAAGCCGCGCTGGCCTGAGGCCCGCGAAGAGAAATTTGAAAGGGCCGTCCTTCGGGGCGGCCTTTTTGCATTCGGGGCCTGCTCGTCCGCCCTTCGAGGCGTCCTCGCGGGGCGCGGGCGAAGAGACGGCAGAGCCGTGGATGAGCCTGCGCGGCAAGTGCGGCGCGGCCACAGGCGCAGGCAAATCTGAGCAATGCTCGCAAACCTGTACCAAAACCGGCGCTTATGTGGTGAATTTGGGGCCAAGGCGGCCGTCAGAGTCGCAGCATATGTGAGGCAGGTGCGAAGAGGCCAATGGCGTCGATTTCGCTGACACTTCAATTCGTGAACGGCGATCCGGCAACGTCAGGTAAAGGGATCAACCTGACAACGCAGCAGGAGCCGAGCGCGGTTTTCGAGGAACCTTCGGGGGAGTTTTCGCTCTCCACGGTGGCCAGTGGAGATGTGCTTGTCATCAACGGTGTCAGCTACGAGTACGAATACCTTGGCACCGGCGAAATTCGTGGCAATCCTGATAACGCGGCGGCCTTCATCCGCATCACCTCCGGCCCACCGGGGGCGGAGTATGAGGCGGGCAGCACCTTTGCCATCGACCTGACAGACCCGGACGACCCGGATTATCCGAACCTGCCCAACGGCTCCACATCGCTGAAGGTGTCAGACCTCGATGCGGAGACCGAAACGGAATTTCCCTGCTTTGCGGCGGGCACCCGGCTCGAAACCGAGGCCGGGCTCTGCGAGGTGGAATTTTTGCAGCCCGGCATGAAGCTGCGCACGCGGGACAACGGCTGGCAGGTGATCCGCTGGGTTGGCGGCAGCCGGGTGAGCGGGCAGGGTGCCCTTGCGCCGGTGGTGATCGAGGCGGGAGCGCTGGGCGATCATGGCCGCCTCGTGGTGTCGCCCAACCACAGGATGCTTGTGGGCGGCTGGCGGGCTGAACTGCTCTTTGGCGAGCCCGAAGCGCTGGTGGCCGCGAAGGCGCTGGTGGATGGCACCGCGATCCGCTTCGCGCCCTGCTGCACGGTCTTCTATTACCATGTGCTTCTGGATGCGCATGAGGTGGTTTATGCCGAGGGCGCGCAGACCGAGAGCTTTTATCCCGGTGAGGTGGGCGCAGAGGCCCTCACCGATGCCGCGCGGGAAGAGATTGAGGCGATCTTCCCGGGGCTCTTGGCCGGGCACAGGCCCTATGGCGCGCTCGCCCGCCCCGAGCTTCGGCGCTACGAGGCGGCGCTGATCGCGGCCTGAGTCGCCATGTAGAGGCCCATGCCCAGCATCATCAGGTTTTCGGTCAGTGACACGAAGCCAAGCGGCACGTTGGAGCCGCCGCCCATGCAGGCGCATTTCAGCTCGCGCTTGTCGATGTAGACCGCCTTGATGACCGACACCGCGCCTATGCCGCCGATGATGATGGCGATGGGCGCTGCCAGCCATGTGGCGATGCCCGCGAGCATCAGGAGGCCAGCGGCGGCTTCGAGGAAGGGGTAGGCATAGGCATATTCCACCCGGCGGCGGGCCAGCAGGTCATAGCCGAGGAACATGGTCGAAAAGCTCTCGACGTCGCGCAGCTTTTGGAAGGCGAGGATGCACATGGCGATGGCGATGATGGGCACAAGCGCGGCGGTGGTGATCGCGCCGGTCGCCAGCCAGCTCACGGCAAGGCCCATCAGCGCGGCGAGGGCGAAGGTGGCGATGACGGGCTGGTAGGTGGTGGCTTTTTCGTCGCGCAGCGGGATGCCGAAGAAGGCGCGCAGATCGTCGTAGCCGCCAATGCGCTCGGTGCCGATCCATGTTTGCGGGGTGGTCTCGACGCCGTGCTCTTGCATGAAGGCGTCGGTTTCTTCGCGGGTTTCCAGCGGGTGGTCTTCCACGTCATAGCCCCAGCGTTCGAGCATCGCCTTGGACTTCAGGCCAAAGGGGCAGAGGTGATCGGGCGTGGCCATGCGATAGAGGCGGGCCTTGGCCTTCGCTTTATCGCGCGGTGGCGCGTGGCGGTCCGTGATGTCGGGGGTCATTCCGGGCGGGCTGGCTTGGGCGTGCATGGGCTGTCCTTTCAGAAGGACAACGAGGGCGGCCATCATGGGGTTCCGTCAGGGCGGCATGGCGCGGCAACTCCCGCCCTACGGCTTGCACCCCCACGCGCACCGCTATAGGCAAGCGGCGGTGCAAAGGAGGCCCCGCTGATGGACGAGCTGCGCGGAAAATACATCGAGGCGATTGCCGGAGCTGCCGACGAAGCGGCGCTGGAAGATCTGCGGCTGCAGGCCGTTGGCAAGAAGGGCGAAGTGAGCCTGAAAATGCGCGAGCTGGGCAAGATGACCCCGGAAGAGCGCCAGGTGGCCGGCCCCGCGCTGAACGCGCTGAAGGATGAGATCAACGCCGCGCTGGCCGCCCGCAAGATGGCGCTGGCCGATGCCGCGCTCGACGAGCGGCTGAAGGCCGAGTGGCTGGACGTGACGCTGCCCTCGCGACCGCGCCGCCAAGGCACGATCCACCCGGTGAGCCAAGTGACGGAGGAGGTCACCGCGATCTTTGCCGACATGGGCTTTGCCGTGGCCGAAGGCCCCCAGATCGAGACCGATTGGTACAACTTCGACGCGCTGAACATCCCCGGCCACCACCCGGCGCGGGCGGAGATGGATACTTTTTACATGGCGCGCGAAGAGGGCGACAATCGCCCGCCGCATGTGCTGCGCACCCACACCAGCCCGGTGCAAATCCGCTCGATGGAAGCGGGCGGCGCGCCGACGCGGATCATTTGCCCGGGCCGGGTCTATCGCGCGGATTACGACCAGACGCATACGCCGATGTTCCACCAGGTCGAGGGCCTTGCGATCGACAAGGATATCTCGATGGCCAACCTCAAATGGGTGCTGGAAGAGTTCTTCACCGCCTATTTTGGCACCAGCGTGAAAACCCGCTTCCGCGCCAGCCACTTCCCCTTCACCGAGCCTTCGGCGGAGGTGGACATTCAGTGCAGCTTCGAGGGCGGCACGGTGAAGGTGGGCGAGGGCGATGACTGGCTGGAGGTGCTGGGCAGCGGCATGGTGCATCCGCATGTGCTCAAGTCCGCCGGGGTGGACCCGGAAGAGTGGCAGGGCTTTGCCTTCGGCATCGGAATCGACCGGCTGGCGATGCTGAAATATGGCATCCCCGACCTGCGCGCCTTCTTCGAGAGCGACCTGCGCTGGCTGCGCCATTACGGCTTCGCCGCGCTGGATGTGCCCACGCTGCACGCGGGCGTGTCGCGCTAGGTTGGCGGGATGGTGGGCAGATTGCCCACCCTACACAAACGAAAGAGGGCGCGGCGATATCCAGCCCCCTGGAACATCGCCGCGCCCACGCTTTTGCCCCCACCCGAATGTTACTCGGGCAGAAAACCCTTCACGAAGGCCATCGAATCTTGGTCGATCACATCCATGATGGTTCCACGTGCAAGGCTGACCGCCTTCGCATCAAGCACCGGCACGGCCAGAATGGCGGCGGCGGTGAGTGTCAGCACGACAAGCACGGGAAATCGTGCTCCGCCGGCTGCGGATTTGAAAATGGTTTGCATCTGCTCGTCCTTGCACTGTCCGCGTGCCGGTTTTCCGGCTTACACGGGTCTCTTGTTGCGCCCCGTTATCGGGTGTCGCAGCGTCAGTTAGCGCGGGAAAAGCGGCGAGATCTGGGCGAGTTTTAGGTAATTTTGCAGAAACAATTCTGCCGCAGGTGGCGGCATTGTTTCCGCCCTCAAACGAGAGTCGCCCCGCCCTGCGGCCGGAAACGAGGGAAAGCGGCCGAAGGGCAGGGCGGTGGCGGGCGCCGAAGGGGCGCCCTAGTTTGTGGCGTTCTTGTCCTCGGAGCGCAGCCCGGGGATCAGATCGGCCACCGGCGTGTTCCACAGGCGGGCCGGGTTCATCCGGCAGAGCGCGCGGTTCAGCTCGATGTTATCGGTCAACTGACGGCATGTTGTGCCGCCCGCACCATCTGGCGAGTTGGAAATGAAGCCGAGCCCGATGAGCACAAGCACAGCAATCGCAAGTGGGCGGAGAAAACCACCAAGGGAGTCGAGAACGGACGAAAGCATGGTACCCCCAATATTCGTCAAGTGAATCGGCCCCCACCGGTTCACGGTCTTGATAGGGCTTAATTGTGGCAAAACTTGGGCAAACGCGGCGGGTTTGTGTCGATGGCGCAAGGAAGTTACAGGGGGGACGACCCGAGAAAAGGAGCCTGTGCGATGAAGCTGTTTCGCCACGAGAATCGCGAGAGAAACCATGATACGCGCCGTATTTATGCGCTTTACGAGCTGGCCTACACGCTGGTGGATTTCGGCGCGGCGACCTGCTTTTTGATCGGTTCGGCGCTGTTTTTCTGGCCCGCGTGGGAAACGCCCGCCGTCTGGCTCTTTACCATCGGCTCGCTGCTGTTTTTCGCCAAGCCCGCGATCCGGCTGGCGCGGGAGGTGAAGCTGCTGCGCATGGGCAAGTATGAAACGCTGGCCGAGCGGATGGAGCGTTAGGGCAGGTGGCACGCTCGCAGCACGCCCGGACAGACCTGAAAGCGCGGCTGGCGCGGCTGCGGCTCTGGGTGCGCCATCATGTGCGGCCCGGGTGGCGGGCGGTTGTGGGGGTGCTGTTGATCTGCGGCGGGCTGCTGGGGTTTTTGCCGGTGCTGGGGTTCTGGATGATCCCGCTCGGCATTGCCGTGGCCGCGCTTGATCTGCGTCCCCTCTGGCGGCGTTGGCGCGGGCGGCGCTGAACCCGGCTTGCCCTTTTCCCCCCCACGCCATTGCGCTAAGACCCGCGCAAACCCCCGACACGGCGGATAAGGACGACCCGATGAAATTCACCCTGAGCTGGCTCAAGGAACACCTCGAAACCGAGGCCCCCCTTGACGATATCCTCGAAGCGCTGACCGATCTCGGCCTTGAGGTGGAGGGGGTCGAAGACCCGGCCTCCCGGCTTGAGGCCTTTACCATCGGCAAGGTGCTCGCCGCCGAGAAGCACCCCGATGCCGACCGGCTGAAGGTGTGCCAGGTGGCCACCGATGAAGGTGAGAAGCAGATCATCTGCGGCGCGCCCAATGCGCGCGAGGGGATCACCGTGGTGGTCGCCAAACCGGGCACCTATGTGCCGGGGATCGACACGACAATTCAGGTGGGCAAGATCCGGGGGATCGAGAGCCACGGCATGATGGCCTCCGAGCGCGAGATGGAGCTTTCGGACGAGCACGATGGCATCATCGAGCTGGAGAGCGGCGAAGTGGGCGACAAGTTCACCGACTGGCTCGCGGCCAACCGCCCCGAGGCGGTGGACCCGGTGATCGAGATCGCCATCACGCCAAACCGCCCCGATGCGCTGGGCGTGCACGGCATTGCCCGTGACCTCGCCGCACGTGGGCTGGGCACCCTGAAGCCGCTCACCGCCCACACGATCGAGGGCAAGTTTGAGAGCCCGGTGAAGGTGCGCATTGCCGAAGACACGGCAGACGGCTGCCACGTGTTTCAGGGCCGCTACATCAAGGGCGTCAAGAACGGCCCCTCGCCGGAGTGGCTGCAAAAGAAGCTGCGCGCCATCGGGCTGCGGCCGATTTCGGCGCTGGTCGATATCACCAACTACTTCACCCACGACCGCAACCGCCCGCTGCACGTGTTTGACGGTGGCAAGGTGACCGGCGATCTGCTCATCCACCGCGCCAAGGGCGGCGAGGAGCTGCTGGCGCTGGACGGCAAGACCTATGCCATGCCCGAGGGCGCGATGGTGTTCTCGGACGACAAGGGCGTGGAGAGCATCGGCGGGATCATGGGCGGCGAGGAGTCCGGCTGCACCGAGGAGACCACGGATGTGATCCTTGAGGCGGCCTATTGGGACTTTGTGCAGATCGCGCTGACGGGCCGGGCGCTGAAGATCAACTCCGATGCGCGCTATCGCAACGAGCGCGGGATTGATCCGGGCTACAACCGGCAGGCGGTGGATGATGCCACGGCGATGATCATCGAGCTTTGCGGCGGCGAGCCCTCCGAGCTGATCGAGGCCGGGCAGGTGCCCGATGTGAGCCGGGCCTACAAGCTTCGCCCCCAGCGGATCGAGAGCCTTGTGGGCATGGAGATTCCCGAAGCCACGCAACGCGCCTCGCTGGAGGCACTGGGCTTCGTGATGGATGGCGATATGGCGCAGGTGCCAAGCTGGCGGCCGGATGTGAAGGGCGAGGCGGACCTTGTGGAAGAAGTCGCCCGCATCGCTTCGCTGACTGGGCTGGTGGGCAAGCCGATGCCGCGGGTTTCTGCCGGTGTGCCCGAGGCGATCCTGACAGAGAGCCAGCAGCGCGAGCGGATTGCGCGGCGCACGATTGCCTCTCTCGGCTACAATGAATGTGTGACCTACAGCTTCATTGATGAGGCGACGGCCAAGCTCTTCAATGGTGGCGAGGCTGCGACCAAGCTGGAAAACCCGATTTCCTCCGAGATGAGCCATATGCGCCCGGCGCTGCTGCCGGGGCTGTTGCAGGCGGCAGCTCGCAACCAAGCGCGCGGCTTTGCCGATATGGCGCTGTTTGAGGTGGGCGCGGCCTTCCACGGCGGTGAGCCGGGCGAGCAGCACATGCTGGCCACTGGCCTTCTGGTGGGCGCAACCGGCCCGCGTGACAGCTTTGGCGCACGCCGCGACGTGGATGTTTACGATGCCAAGGCGGATTGCGAGGCGGTTCTGGCGGCCCTCGGTGCACCTGAGCGCGTGCAGTTTCGCCGCGAGGCGAGCGACTGGTGGCACCCGGGTCGCTCTTCGGTGATGGCGCTGGGCAAGAATGTGCTGGCCGTCTTTGGCGAGATCCACCCCCGTATCCTGCGTGAGATGGATGTGAAGGGCCCGGCGGTGGGCTTCACCATCTGGCCGCAGGCGGTGCCTGCGAAGAAAGCCAAGGGCGCTTCGCGCGGGGCGGTGGTGATGGCCGATTTGCAGGCCGTCGAGCGCGATTTTGCCTTTGTCGTCGACGAGGGCGTGGCCGCGATGGACCTGATCAATGCTGCACGCGGGGCCGACAAGGCGCTGATCGAAGAGGTGCGCCTGTTTGACCAGTTCATCGGCGGCAGCCTCGGTAAGGGCAAGAAGAGCCTAGCGATCACTGTGCGGATGCAGCCCACCGGCAAGACCCTGACCGATGAAGACATCGCAGGCGTTGCCGCTAAGGTGGTGGAGAAGGTCAGCAAGGCCACCGGCGGCGCGCTGCGCGGGTGAGACGCTGGCGCTGGGGATTGGTGGCGGCTGTCGCTGCCGCCAACCTGCTCGCATGGCCCCACCTGCTGCGCCGTGACGTGCGCGTTGAGTGCTTGCCCGAGATGGTGGTGCGGAGCGGTCTGCTGGATGGGGCCGGGCCCGAGGGCGTGGTGCACGAGCTGCCCGGTGTGCGCGCCACATGGCACCTCTCCGGGCCGGGCAGCCTTTCAAACCAGGGGATCGAAACCGAGGCGGGGCTGGTGCCGTGGCGGGCCGAACATGCACGCCAGCTGTGCCATGAGGGCCTGCCCTGCGCCCTGAAGGTCGAAAGCGAGAGCCGCTTTGCGCTGCTCTGGGTCGAACCGGCGGAGCAGGGCTATGCCGGGGCACTGGTGGTGCAGGATTCGGCCGACCGGCGAGTCACCTTTTCGGGCCGCGCCGAGGAGACGGCCGAAGGGGCAGCCTGTGCCGCGCTGGCCGGATGGTTTGCCTTTGCCCGGACAGAGCTTGCGGCGCCGGGCTGACCAGCCAAGAAATCTCGAAAAAGGATGGAACCCGCGCCGCTGTTCGCGCGTTTGAAACCCAATTGGTTTCAAGGAGGCCCATTATGGCCCGATTATCGGTGGCGACGATTTGCGCCGCCCTGCTGGCTGCGCCAGCCCCGGCCTGCGATATTTCGCTGCCGCTGGTTGAAGGCATGTTTGCCGACCTCGACGCGCCGCTTGATCAGCTGACAAGCCTGCCCTCGGGGGCCGGGGCGTTTGAATATCTCAATGAAAACTACCTCGACACCATTCACCTGACCCACAATGGCAAGACCTACGCCTGGACAGCCAAGAACACCGCGGCCACCTGTGCCCGGACCGGCGGCAAACGCACATGCCGCGTGGTGGCCGATAGTGAAACCCGCTTTGGCAAGATCACCCTCGCGCGCGAAGCCAAGGGCACGGCCACCCGCTATCGCTACCGGCTGCTGATGGTGGAAGGGCGGCGGCATGTGCGGCTGTTTCCGCGCCCAGCGGCGACCCGGCTCTCGGCGGCCTGCAACCTCATGCAATCGGTCGACAGCTTCCGCCGCATATGGATGCACCGGTAAGCGCGATTGAGCCGGGCGAAGACGCCTTGAAGGGCGGATGAGCCAGCCCCTTGGACGCTCATCCACGCCTTTGGCGTCTCTTCGCCTCAGCCCTCGCGCGGGGGCACGTTGAGCCCGGCCTGCACGGCGGGGCGCGCCTTGAAGCGCTCGATATAGGTGGTGACGTTCTTGCGCTCAGGCAGGCCAACCAGCTCTTCCGCGCCGTAGAACTCCAGCCCCATCAGCCACGGAACGATGGCCATATCGGCGATGGAATACTCGCCCGCCACCCAGTCCTTGCCCTCAAGCGCGCCGTCGAGCACGCCGAGCAGGCGCTTGGCCTCACCGATGAAGCGCTCGCGGGGGCGGGGGTCTTCGATCTGGCTTCCGGCGAACTTCACGAAGTAGCCGAGTTGGCCCAGCATCGGGCCAAGCCCGCCCATCTGCCACATCAGCCACTGGTTGACGATATGCTTGCCGGTGCCGCTCTCGCCATAAAACTTGCCTGTCTTCTCCGCGAGATAGATCAGGATTGCCCCGCTCTCCCACAGCGCCAGCGGCTCGCCGCCCGGGCCGTCTGGGTCGATGATGGCGGGGATCTTGTTGTTGGGGTTCAGGCTGAGAAACTCGGGGCTCTTCACGTCCTTGTCCGACACCGTCACTCGATGCGCCTCATAGGGCAGGCCCATCTCTTCCAGCGCGATGCCGATCTTGCGGCCATTCGGTGTGGGGAAGGAAAACAGCTGCAGCTTGGACGGGTCTTCGACCGGCCAGCGTTTGGTGACGTTGAAGTTTGAGAGGTCTGTCATGTGGGTTGTCCCTGAATTGTCGCTTTTGGCCTACGTAGCGTCACCGACGCATAAAAAAAGCTGAAATCGTGGCAAATGTTGTTTACAAGCCCGCCAGCCTCGGTGGGGCTGTTAAACAGTGCGCTAACACGTGCGAGAGGGACCAAGGATATGATGAGAGAATTTAAGGACTTCATTGCCAAGGGCAATGTGATGGACATGGCGGTGGGTATCATTATCGGTGCTGCCTTTACCGCGATCGTCAGCTCGATGGTGGCCGATCTGATCAACCCGATCATCGGCCTCTTCACTGGCGGGCTCGACTTTACCAACAACTACGCCGTGCTGAGCGGCGATGTGGCCGAGGGCACCTCGCTGGAAGCCGCGCGTGAGGCCGGGGCTAACGTGTTTGCATGGGGCAGCTTCGTTATGGCCGTGATCAACTTCCTGATCATCGCCTTCGTGGTCTTCATGCTGGTGCGCTACGTCAACAAGGTGAAGGCGATGGCCGAGAAGCCCGAGGAAGTGGCCCCCGAAGTGGAAAGCGGCCCCTCCGAGCTGGACGTGCTGCTCGAAATCCGGGACTCGCTGAAAAAGGCCTGATCCGGTTTGATCTGACGGAAAGGGGCGCTCTGCGGGGCGCCCTTTTTTGTGCCCGCCGTTTCGGTGTGCCACGGTATGCAATGGGGCGGTTTTGCCGCAGTCGGGTGTTCACGCTTTCGTGTTACCCAAGCGTCACGTTGTGGATGGTTTTGGAGGACACACCATGGGGGCACAGATGGGCGCACGGCCTGTATTCATCCTTCTCGGCCCGCCCGGCGCGGGCAAGGGCACGCAGGCGCGGCGGCTGGAGGAGCGCTTTGGCTTGGTCCAGCTTTCGACCGGCGATCTGCTGCGCGCGGCGGTGGCTGCGGGCACCGAAGCGGGCCGCGCGGCCAAGGCGGTGATGGAAGCAGGCGGGCTGGTGAGTGACCAGATCGTGCTGGATATCCTCGCCGACCGGCTGGCCGAGCCGGATGTGGCGGGCGGTGTGATCCTCGATGGGTTCCCGCGCACCACGGTGCAGGCCGAGGCGCTGGATGCGATGCTGGCCGCACGCGGAGAGCGGGTGACCGGGGCGATCTCGATGGAGGTTGACGATGCCGCCATGGTCGAGCGGATTGCCGGGCGCTTTACCTGCGGGAGCTGCGGTGAGGGCTACCATGACAGCTTCAAACCCACAGCGGTGGAGGGCGTATGTGATGCCTGCGGCGGCACCGAGATGAAGCGCCGCGCCGATGACAAGGCCGAGACCGTGGCCGCACGGCTGGAGGCCTACCACGCCCAGACCGCGCCGCTCATTGGCTACTACGCCGGGCAGGGCGTGTTGGACCGGGTGGATGCAATGGGCGAGATTGACGCCGTGACGGCATCGCTGACCGCTCTTGTCGAGCGGATGCGCGCCCCGGCCCAAGTCTGACCGCAGCGCAAAAAAAGGGGCGGCACCCTTGCGGGGCCGCCCTTCAAGTTTGCCATTTCTGGCAGGGAGAGTTCAGATGTCTGCGATATCGGCGCGGCTCAGCCCGATGTCGTCCAGCTCGCGGTTGCTGAGCTTGGAGAGCGCCTTGCGGGTGATGCGGCGATCGTTCCAGTCGGCGATAACGCCGGCGGGGCGGGTGAGGAAGTGGGCGAGTTTACCGGCGAGAGTGCTGCCGGAGGCGCGGGCGGTCGGATCAAAGAAATATGCCATCGGGGTTTTCCTTATAGGCGCGGATCGGGGAGGGGCGGTTTTGTAACCGCTGCATTCTGAGGCTCAATTAGAAGCGGATTGCTCAATTAACAAGCGCAGTTAAAACATGCCCGCCATGCAATTTGTGCATGGGTCATGTAATTCGTAACCATCTGGAAACTCTTGTGAAATTTCCGTGACAGGGTGGTGCAGAAAGTGCCGTTTCCGCCCCTTGGGGCGTCGTTTTCCGCCCGTTTGCCCTCTGCGGCCCACCGCATTCCCGCTTGGGATTGTTCACGTTTCGTGCTAATCGGTTAAAAAGCGCTGCGAAATGCGGGCATGTGAGAGGGCGAGCATGAGGATAATCGGGGTCGATCCGGGCCTGCGCAACCTTGGGTGGGGCGTGATCGAGGCCGAGGGCAGCCGCATGATTCATGTCGCCAACGGGATTTGCCAGAGTGACGCCGCCGCGCCGCTCGCCGCGCGCCTGCAATCGCTCTTCCGCGCCTTGAGCGCCATCATCACCGAATACGCCCCCGAGGCGGCGGCGATTGAGGAAACCTTCGTCAACCGCGATGGGCAGGGCACGCTGAAGCTGGGCCAGGCCCGGGGCGTGGCACTGTTGGCGCTGGCCGAGGCCGGGCTGGCCCCGGGCGAATACGCCCCCAACACAGTCAAAAAGGCAGTCGTCGGCACCGGACATGCCGCCAAGGGGCAGATTGCCCATATGGTGGCGCATTACTTTCCGGGCGCGAAGGTGGCAGGTGCCGATGCCGCCGATGCGCTGGCCATTGCCATTTGCCATTCGCACCATTCCGGCCCGGGCGCTGCCAAGCTGGCCGCTGCGCTGAGGGCGGCAGGATGATCGGGCGGATCGCCGGGCGGCTGGATTATAGGGCTTCCGATCACGTGCTGATCGACGTGCGCGGCGTGGGCTATCTGGTGTACGTTTCCGAGCGGACGCTGGCCGCGCTGCCCGGCCCCGGCGAGGCGGTGGCGCTTTATACCGATCTGCTGGTGCGCGAAGACAACCTGCAACTTTTCGGCTTTCCGACCCTGCTTGAAAAGGAATGGCACCGGCTGCTGACCTCCGTGCAGGGCGTTGGCGCGAAGGTTTCGCTCGCAATCCTCGGCACGTTGGGGCCGGAGGGCGTGGGCCGGGCGATAACGCTGGGCGACGCGGCGGCGGTGAAATCGGCACCGGGCGTGGGGCCGAAGCTGGCGGCGCGGGTGGTGAACGAGTTGAAGGAAAAAGCCGCCGGCGTCATGGCGATGGGCAGCTTCGGAGGCGGCGCGCTCTTGCCAGAGACGGTGGAAGTTGTGGAGGCCGATGCGCCTATTGCCACCCCCGCGGCCGCCTCGGCACCCGTGGCGAGCGGCAGGGCAGAGGCGCAGGCCGATGCGCTTTCGGCACTGGTCAACCTTGGCTACGGGCAGAGTGAGGCGGCACAGGCGGTGGCGCAGGTGGAGGGCGAAGACTCCGGCGCCTTGATCCGCGCGGCGCTGAAGCTGCTGGCACCGAAGGGCTGATATGGCAGAACCGGACCCAACCCTGCGCCCCGAGCCGCGCGAAGAGGATGCCGCATCGGGTGCGCTGCGGCCCGAGAGCCTTGATGACTTCACCGGGCAGGCGGAGGCGCGGGCAAACCTCAAGGTGTTCATCGAAAGCGCCAAGCGGCGTGGGCAGGCGATGGATCACACGCTGTTTCACGGGCCCCCCGGCCTCGGCAAGACGACGCTGGCGCAGATCATGGCAAAGGAGTTGGGCGTCGGCTTTCGGATGACCTCCGGGCCGGTGCTGGCGCGGGCGGGCGACCTTGCGGCGATCCTCACCAACCTTGAGCCGCGCGATGTGCTCTTCATCGACGAGATCCACCGGATGAACCCGGTGGTGGAAGAGGTGCTCTACCCGGCGATGGAAGATTTCGCGCTCGATCTCGTCATCGGCGAGGGGCCTGCGGCGCGCTCGGTGCGGATCGAGCTGGAGCCCTTCACGCTGGTGGGGGCGACGACCCGGCTGGGGCTGCTGCAAACGCCGCTGCGCGACCGCTTCGGCATTCCGACGCGGCTGAACTTTTACACCGTGGACGAGCTGCACAGCATCACCATGCGCGGGGCGCGGATGCTGAAGATCGCCTGCGAGGAGGACGGCGCACGCGAGATTGCGGCCCGCTCACGGGGCACGCCGCGCATTGCCGGGCGGCTGCTGCGGCGGGTGGTGGATTTTGCGCTGGTCGAGGGTGACGGGCGGATCACCAAGGCGATTGCCGATGGCGCGCTGACCCGGCTGGGGGTGGACAAGCTGGGGCTGGACGGGGCCGATCGGCGCTACCTGAGCCTCATTGCAGAGGCCTATCAGGGCGGGCCGGTGGGGGTGGAAACGCTCTCTGCCGCGCTCTCCGAGAGCCGGGACGCGATTGAGGAGGTGATCGAGCCCTACCTGCTGCAACAGGGGCTTATCCAGCGCACCCCGCGCGGGCGAATGCTGGCGCAGCGGGCGTGGAGCCACCTCGGCCTCGCCGCGCCGCGCGGGCCGGGTGACCTGTTTGAGTAACCGCGCCGCCTTGCTGCGACGCGCAGGCTTTGGCACAACCGGGCCATGAGCCCAGACGACATTGCCCGCCTCTTCACCCGCACAGACGGGACGTATCATTTTGCCCGTTGGGAGCGGCCCATCGTGCCCATCGTCTTCGGTGTCGAAGATGAAACGCTTGGCGTGGTGAAAGGCGCCTGCGAAGCCGTTGTTGCGATGGCGGGCCACAAGATGGCCGAGATGGACAATGAGCAGGGGGCCAACCTGTTTTTCTTCTTCTTTCGCGAATGGGAAGAGCTGCTGGCGGTGCCCGACCTTGGCGGGATGATCCCGCGGCTGGAGGGCCTTGTAGAGCGGCTGGAAAAGGCCGGGGCCTCGTCTTACCGGGCGTTTCGCTTTGAGACGGCGGGGGCCATTCGGGCGGGGTTTGTCTTTGTGCGGATGGATGAGGCGAACCGGGCGCTCTCGGCGGAGGCGCTGGCGCTGAACCAGATGGCGCGGGTGATGCTCGACTGGGGAGAGGGGGCCTTTGCCGGGGCGTCGCCGCTGGCGCTGGCCAAGGGGCGGGCGGTGCTGCGGCCCGAGATCGCGGAGGTGATCGTGGCGGCCTATGATCCGGTGATGCCGGCGGTGGCCCATGACCCCAGCCACGCCCTGCGACTGGCCGCGAGGGTGGGGCGATGAGCCATCTGTTTCCCTGCGAGGTCTATTATGAAGACACCGACCTGTCGGGCTTTGTTTACCACGCCAACTACCTGAAATTCATCGAGCGCGCCCGCTCAGCCTGGGTTGCCGGGCTTGGGGTGGATCAGAACGCGATGCGCGAGGCCGGGCTGGTGTTTGCCGTGCGGCGGATCGAGGCGGATTTTCTGGCCCCCGCCCGGCTGGGCGACGCGCTTGAGGTAGAAACCCGCGTGGCCAGCCAGACGGCGGCGCGGATGGTGCTGGCGCAGCGCGTGTTGCGGGGCGACGTGGCGCTGTTTGAGGCGCAGGTGACGCTGGTGGCAATGGGCACCGGCGGGCGACCTGTGCGGCTGCCCGAGGCGCTGCGCAGGGCCTGAGAGGGCCAACAGCGGCTCAACTCATCGGGGCGGGGCCGTGGCAGCGGATATGCAGATGGGTGCAGCGGGGCGGGGACCAATCGGTGCGATCCCAGCAATAGGCCTCGCCACCGTCAATCAGCCGCAGGATCCACACCACCGGCTCGCCCGCGTCAGTTGTCCGCTGCTCGCCGTGCAGAAACATGGTGATGGAGCCATCATCACTTTCCAGCACGTCATAAACGCCCTGCTGATCAATCTCGCCGAGGTAGTTTGTCATCGGGCCGCGCCAGTCGAACCACGAGGTTTTGCGGGCCGTATCGAAGGTGATGCTGTGGGGGTTCTCGTCGCAGTGCATGCCTGTGACATCGGGAAAGGCCCATGTGTTGGCGGCAAGGTGGGCGAAGATATCGCGCGGCAGGGGGCGCTCGGGTGTTTGGGCCAGAGCGGCGCCGGTGGCAAGACAGGCCAGAAGGGTAAGGAGGGGGCGGTGCATGGGCGCGAGCCTAGCCTGCGCGCCGCCGGGCGCAAGAGGGGCGATGGCGGGTGCCCTAGCCTGTGGTGGGCTGTGGCCGAGCGGGCCTTGCCTTGGGGCAGGGCCGCGCGTCGGTATTTGCCTCTCCCCGTGCCGGCGCGGCGGGTCGGGGCACAGCGGAAACGGCGGGCAGGTAGAGCGTGAACCGGCTGCCGTGGCCGCTTTGTGATTCGGCATGGGCATGGCCGTTTGCCTGATGTGCAAACCCCTCCACCATCGAGAGCCCCAAGCCGGTGCCATGGCCCTTGGCCTTGGTCGAAAAGAAGGGGTCGAAGACCTTGCCGATAATCTCTTCAGGGATGCCGATGCCATTGTCGCAGACCGAAAGCGCCACATAGGCCCCGGAGGGAAGCCAGGCCGGGTGCGGATCCTCGCGCGTGAGGTGCCTGGCCTGAAAGTGCATTCTTCCGCCCTCAGGCATGGCGTCGCGGGCGTTGATCGCAAGGTTGAGCAGGGCGGCTTGCAGCGTTGTTTCATCGGCGAGGATGTGCGGCAGGTCAGGCTCGGCCGTCACGCTCAGGCCAATGTTGGGCGGGGCCACGCGCCGCACCAGCCGCTCAACCTCCAACAGCACATCTTCAGGGTCCAGCCGCACCGGCTCCATCATCGGCCCGCGACTCAGGGCGAGCAACTGCCGGGTCAGGGCCGCGCCGCGCCAGCAGGCGGTGAGCGCCTCTGTGCAGAAGGCCTCCCGGTCGCTGTCACTCTCTGCAGTCCGGATCATCTCAAGGTTGCCCTGAACCACGCTGAGCATGTTGTTGAAGTCATGCGCCAGCCCTCCGGCCAGCGTGCCCACGGCTTCCATCTTTTGGGCCTGAAAGAACTGCCGTTCTGTATCCAGCAGCCTGCGGTGAGATCTATTGGCCTCGTAAACAGCGATGAGAAAATAGCAGATGATCGTCGCCGACAGAATCAGGGTGGTATAAAACAACGGGCCGCCGCCGGGGGCCTCATAGGTGGATGCGGAAATTGCCAGGAATGCGCCCCCGAGGGGGGCCATATAGGCTGCAGAGATTTGCCATATCCGCGCCCGAACCAAAAAGACATTAAGCACGCCCCCAACCAGCAGGATCATTGCGCCGTATTTCAACGCGTTGTTTTCATGCAGCCAAAGATAAACCGGGAGTGCCGCGAAAAGGGAGGCGATCAAAAGTGAGATACCGACCATCACGGCAAAGAACCTGCGGGAGGTGGCCTGGGGCCAGCGCCAGAGCACGAATTTCTCCAAACCCACGGCAGCATAATAGACGCCCAGCCAAAGCGGCAGCAGGGTCAGCCCCATGAGCAGGGTGCCCGTCGCTGTGCCAATCAGCAGCAGCAGCAATCTGGCGGAAAATTCTGCACTGCGCACACGTTCGGCGCTGCGCAACACGCCAAGGTGTACGCTATAATCGCTATTGTCCGTCATGCTTCCCACAGGCCGCCGCGCTCAGAGAATCCAGCAAGTTTCTGAGGGGGCGAGACCAAAGTTTTCTCGTGTAACTAGCTTGAGGCTAGCGTGAGAAAAAATAGATTTCAATCCAAAGGCGAGGAGCGCAATTAAATTTTGTTTGGAAATTAATAACCTAAAGAATATGCGCAATCACATATCCTAAATACAACTTCGAAATTCGCGGCCCTGTTACAGCCTGCGATGGGCGCACCGAAGCCTAGACGGGGCTCGGCTTGCGCCGGGGAAGCCGCCTGCCGGGCGTAAAGTTTGCCATGGTAGGGAAAGCGGGGCTTGATCAGGCTCGCACAGCAGCCCGAAAATGAAAGCGCCGCCCACGGAAGGTGATCCCGGGGCGGCGCTTGGCAGTCAAAGGGGGCGGGCTCAGAAGCCGAGGCCCTCGTATTTCTTCTTGAACTTCGACACGCGGCCACCGGTGTCCATCAGGCGGGTGTTGCCGCCGGTCCAGGCCGGGTGAACCGAGGGGTCGATGTCGAGCGACAGCGTGTCGCCCTCGGCGCCCCAGGTCGATTTCATCTGCACAACGTCGCCATTGGTCATCTTGACGTCGATGAGGTGATATTCGGGATGCAGGTCTTTTTTCATATCTCTGCTCCTTAAGCTTCGGCGCCGGATTTATCGGCGAGCGGCTTGTAGTTGGTGTCTTCCGCGATCCGGGCCGATTTGCCGCGGCGGGTGCGGAGGTAGTAGAGCTTGGCGCGGCGAACGCGACCACGACGCACCACGGTGATGCTGTCGATGTTGGTTGCGTGCAGCGGGAACACCCGCTCGACGCCTTCGCCGAAAGAGATCTTGCGCACGGTGAACGAGCCGGCAATGCCGTCGCCGTTCTTGCGGGAGATGCACACGCCTTCGTAGTTCTGAACGCGGGTGCGGGTGCCCTCGGTCACCTTGTAGCCAACGCGCACGGTGTCGCCGGCTTTGAAATCGGGAATGTCTTTCCCGAGGGAGGCGACTTGTTCGGCCTCCAGTTCAGCGATCAGGTCCATCTGATCCACTCCTATCGTTGCCCGTGGTATGCCACGGAGGTTTGGCGTGTCTCAGAGCTTCGGGTTTTCTACCGGGTCCGCCATTTTGCGCCCGCCGAAGAGTTCAGCCACTGTTCCTTGGTCTACGTCCGAAGAGCCTTGGCCCATACCCGAACGGTCCGGGGGCGATTCCGCCCGCAGACTGGCGCTGTTTAGGGGGATGGGGGCTTTGGATCAAGGGGTTTGTGGGCGTCGGCGTCTGTGAGCCAGTCGATCAGGCGCGCCAGTGCCGCACGGGCGCGGGCGGCTTCACGCTCAGGGCTAAGATGGTGAACACTGTGAGCAGCTCGTTGGCTAGCCTGGACTGCGTGAGGGTGAAGCCAAGCCAGATACCGATTGCAAGGAGCACGCCTACTACCACGGCGGCCCTCCATCGCCCGCTCTGGTGCGTCAAACCCGTGGCTCAGGGCCCTTGGCGAAGGAATTCTCTCCACCAGCGCGGGCTCAGCAGCTTGGGGCGGAACACCAGCAGCAGGATCACCGCAAGCGGCACGCCGATTGCGGGGGTGGTGAGGATTAGCAGCACCAGCAAAACCGCCGCCGGGGTGGCCAGCAGCGCCTTGGTGGCGAGGGGGAGGTTGGAGAGCTTTTCTTTCACGGCTCGGTGCTGGGCCTTCTATGCGCGTTATCGACCGGAGCTAGTGATGAAACCGGGCAAGAGGGTGGCAAACGCTTGGCGGTCGGTTCGTAGGGGCGAAACGCTGTGTTTAGCCGCGGCCTTCCCGGCGCAGATCGCCATCTGCTCTGCGCCCGCGTCCCGGCGAAGCAGTGCCATCCAGAGTGCGCTCAGGCGGCTTCTTTCGCCTTTGGCTCATGGTGGCGCAGGAGGCCCAGATCGCTTGCAAAGCTGAAGCCGGAGCGCGTGGAATGGGCGAGGCTGCTTGTCGGCCTGTCGATCTCCTGGGGAAACTTCGGGCGCGGCACTTGCGTGTTGTGCCGGGCTTCCAGCCGCAGCAGCCGGGCCTCCAGCGCTTCTGCCGTCAGGCTGCAAACCGGCCCGTCCAGCGGCAACGCGTGGTAGCGATAAAAGCCTGCGTTCCAGCGGGTTACCACAACGTTCCAGCGCTGAATTGCCCGCTCGCGGCCCCAGCGCCCGTTTTCTTCCAGCAGGCTGCCCATCACCGCTCCGGCAATGAAGTGCCATGCGGTGGCGCGGTCGCAGGCCGGTTGTTCGAGAATCCAGAACGCGGCGGCGAGGCGGTCGCCTTCCAGCCCGTCAAACTGGGTGGCGATGTCATCCCACAGCTCCACGTCGGGCGGCATGGCGCGCAGGAAGGGCAGCCAGCCCTCGACGATGAGATGGTTGGCCTTGGCGGCAGGGCCGGTGCTGCGCTCGGCCCGTCGAGTTGCCGGGGCGGCCTTTGTGGCGGCACTGGCCCAACGGCTCCTCCGGCGCTCGGCCCGGGCCTGCCGGTGCGCATCATCTCGTGCGGCGCGTTTGGCGGCCATCGCATCGGGCCAGATCAGCTCGCGCAGCAGCACCACGCAGATCACCGGCAGCAGCGGCAAAACAACCGTCACAGCAGCCTGCGGGAAGGCCTGCACCAAACCCAGTAGAACCAGAAAGCCGAAGGCCAATCCGGGGAGTTCGAGTAGTTTGCCCAATGTTCTGCCTCAAAGCCGTCTGAATTCGACGCAGATTTGAGCAGTAAACCCGGCGAATGCGTGGCAAAGGGCAGGAATTCGCGGGGCAAATGGGTTTTCTCAGGCCCATCTCCGCGTGGGCCGCAGGGGCGCTTTTAGCGCTTCTTCCAAAGGTCGGGTCGGCGGCTTTGCGTGAGCTTTTCGCTCATCTCGCGGCGCCAGTCGGCAATCCGGCCATGGTGGCCCGACAGCAGCACCTCGGGGATCGCCCGCCCACGCCATGTGGCAGGCTTGGTATATTGCGGATGCTCCAGCAACCCGTTGGAATGGCTCTCTTCTTCCGTCGATGCCTCATTGCCGAGCACGCCCGGCAGCAGGCGCACGGTGGCATCGAGCATCGCCTGCGCGGCAATCTCGCCGCCGGTCAACACGAAGTCTCCGAGTGACACCTCCTCGATATCGAACTCTTCCAGCACGCGCTCATCCACGCCCTCAAACCGCCCGCACAGCAAGGTCAGCCCGCGCCCGGCGGCAAAGCGGCGGGCCATGGCCTGATCAAACGGCTTGCCGCGCGGCGAGGCATAGAGCACCGGCCATTCGGCCCGGTCGGGCGGGGTGCCCAATGCGGCCTCCTCCAGCGCCTCGCCCACCACATCGGCGCGCAGCACCATGCCCGCGCCGCCGCCTGCGGGCGTGTCATCGACATTGCGGTGGCGGCCCTTGCCGTAGTCGCGCAGCCGCAGGGTTTCGAGCGCCCATTTGCCCTCTTCCAGCGCCCGCCCGGTGAGTGACTGGCCAAGCACGCCGGGGAAGGCCTCGGGGAAGAGGGTTATGACCTTTGCGGTCCATGAAGTGGCAAGGCGCGGGCCGGGGCCCATCAGGTCTCGCGGGGTGCGCGAGGCCGAAATGGAGAGGCGCCCGTGCGACTTTGCGCCATGGCTCTTGGGGCTGTCACTCATTCGACGATCCTGCCTGTGGTCGGGCGTTCGGCGTGAGGGCCGAGCGCAGTGGCGAAGCGCATCGAGGCGGCAATGTCGGGGGTGAGGCTAGTCATCGGCCCGGCTCGCCTCTTCAACGCGGCGCGTGGTGTCATCCACCAGCGCATCAAGCTCGCGGCTGAGCCGGGGCGGGAAGGCGAGGCGGGCCAGCGCGGTGGCCCCGAGGCCAAGCGCGAGCCACGGCCAGACGGGAAGCATGGCGGCAAAGCCGGTGAGCGGGCGCAGGCCCCAACCGAAGGCCAGCAGCACCAGCGCCAGCGCGGCGACCACGGCCAGCGAGGCGGCGGCGAGCAGCGGCTGCGGCGGGATGCGCTCCATGGCGAAGTTGAACACGGCAAAGATCGCCCCGAAGCCCGCCACGGCCCACCAGCCCGCGCCATAAAGCCCCGCCGCCACAGGCGCGATGTAGAGCACGGCGATGGCAAGCCAGAAGAGCCGCAAGCGCATCGGTCAGCTCTCCTCGGGCGGGTCGGCGACGATGCGGCCTGCTGCCAGATCAACGGTTGGCACGGCCTCGCGGGTGAAGGGGATGAGAAAGCTGTCACTGCTGCCAACGCGGCGAATTTCCAGCAGGTCGCCCGCGCCATGATCATGCACCGCCTGCACCTGGCCCAGCTTCTCGCCACCAGCATCGGTGACGGTGAGGCCGATCAGGTCGGAATGGTAAAACTCGTCATCGGGCAGGGCCGGCAACACGGTGCGGGGCACGTAAAGCCGCGTGCCCTTCAGCGCGTCGGCCTGCTCCTTGGTGGTGATGCCGGTCAGCCGCGCGCCGAGGGCCCCCTTGAGCGGGCGGGTGAGGGTGACCGTAAAGCTGCGGGCCCCGTCTTCGGTGGCAAGGGGGCCGTATTCGGCAATGTCGGTGGGCTCGGCGCAAAAGCTCTTCAGCCGCACCTCTCCCTGCACCCCGAAGGCCCCGCCGATCGCGCCGACGCAGATCATCTCTTCACTCATTTGCCATCTCCCACACAGATGTGGCCGCCATAGGTGCCGCCCGCCGCGTCGCAGGCATCGACGGCCAGTTGCCAATGGGCCGCATAGCCAAAGGCGAAGGCGGCGGCGGGGATGAGGAGTTTGCGCAAAAGCCAGAACATGGGGCGGTTGTTAGTGGATTTGCCGGGGGCGGGGCAATGGGGAAGCGGCGCGACAAGGGTCGGCAGGCAGCTCATCGGGCCGATGACCCTCTTCGCAGGTGCCGGCGCTAGCGGCCAAGCAGCGCCTCCTTGGCCTGTTTCAGCGCCTCCTTGTCGAGGTCGGAGCGGTTGAGCTCCAGCAGGGCCTCCAACACCTCCGGGTCGCGGCGCTGGTTCATGTGGCGCGGGGGCTTCAGCTTGGCGCGGCGGGCCTCTGGCAGGCCGATGAGATCCAGCAGCGGGGTGGCCGGGCCAAATTCTGCCTCGGCAAGCTCTTCCAGCCGCGCGGTTTTGACCGGGCTTTGCACCGCCGCGCGGGTGGCCTCGATCACCGGGGCAAAATCGGCAGCCATTGGGTTGGCCGCGCTGAAGGTCTCAAAATCCAGCTCCATCCGCGAGCTCTTCACGTGCTCGGCCCATGCGCTTTGCAGCCAAGGTCCGGCGTCGCGCAGGGAGAAGAAAAAGCAGAGCTCTGTCTGTGGCCCGAACCGCTCGATGATGCATTGCTCCAGAACCTCGGCAATCTCCGGCACCGCGGCGTAGCTGGGCAGCCCGGTGCGGCCCGCCATATGGCCCGATAGCTCTTCGGACGAGAGAAGCAGATCGCGTTTGCGGCCAAGGTCGAGCCCGGCGAGGTAGTCAGAAAAGCGCCGCCGCAGCTTTTCCAGCGAGAACGGGTCTCGCCATGTGGAAAATCCGCGGGTGGCAAAAAGAACGGGCTCCAGCTGTTGCCGGAGCCCGAGGGCCATGACTGGCCAGAGATGTTTGGCATTGGCGCGCAGAAACGCTTGGGCAGAGGTCGTCCCGGTCTTGTGAAAGCCCATGTGGACGAGTGCCCGCACCGGGCGATCCCGCGCGTCAGCCACGCCGGGTTACTCGGCGGTTTCTTCGGCAGCAGCCTCCTCGGCGGGCTCTTCAGCCGGGGCGTTGGCGGCTTCGGCGGCGGCAGCAGCCTTGGCGGCCTTCTCCTCGGCGCGCTCTTCGGCCTTCTTGCCCGGCTTGGCCTTGTTGGGGTTGTTGCGCTCGGTCTTCTCGCGCACGCCGGCGGCTTCGAGCATCCGTGCGATCCGGTCGGTGGGCTGGGCGCCCTGATCGA
Source organism: Oceanicola sp. D3 (assembly GCF_006351965.1). Classification (NCBI taxonomy): domain Bacteria; kingdom Pseudomonadati; phylum Pseudomonadota; class Alphaproteobacteria; order Rhodobacterales; family Roseobacteraceae; genus Oceanicola; species Oceanicola sp. D3. The sequence goes on along the minus strand of NZ_CP040932.1, from coordinate 3,553,463 downwards.
GCCAGTACTGCACGCGCTCCATGTTCATTTTCACGCGGTCTTCGCTGTCTTTGGGGAGCAGCGGGTTGTAGGTGCCGAGCTTCTCCTTGAAGCGGCCGTCGCGGGGCATCCGGCTGTCGGCAGCGACGATGGAGTAGAACGGGCGCTTCTTGGAGCCGCCGCGTGCAAGACGAATTTTCATGGCCATTGTGAGTTTCTCCTTTGGAATGGCGGGGTGCGTGGTGGGCAGATTGCCCACCCTACAGTTGATGAGGGCGGGGGCGCCCTACGATTGGTGTGCCTCGTGGTGGTGGATGACTTCCTGAATGATGAAGTTCAGGAATTTCTTGGCGAATTCCGGGTCGAGGTCGGCCCGTTTCGCAAGGTCTTCGAGCCGCGCGATCTGCACCGCTTCGCGGGCGGGATCGGACGGGGGAAGGTCGTGTTCGGCCTTCAGCACGCCCACGGCCTGGGTGTGCTTGAAGCGCTCGCCGAGGGTGTAGACAAGGATGGCATCGAGCCGGTCGATGCTTTCGCGGTGGCCCTTGAGCAGTTGAGCGGCGCGGGTGGCGTCGTCCTGAGTGGTGGTCGCGTCAGTCAACGGTGCCTCCCTTTGGTTTGAAGATCGGGTCGATATGGTGCTCGATTTCCAGCGCGATCCCGTCGCCCAACTGGGTGGTGCGCAGGGTTTCGAGGCTGGGGTGACGATAGACGGCGGCCTCATCGTTGCCGATGCTCGGGGCCTCCTTGTCCTTGGTGCAGCCCAGCCGCTCGGCCAGCTTGATCGAGCTGAGGTCATAGGGGTCGAGGTAGCTCACCGCGCCCTCCCAGCCCTGATCGTGGTAGAAATAGCGCCGCGCCCGGTCGGTTGCCTCCAGCGCAAAGCCCTTGCCGGCCTTCTCGGGCCAGATGATCCAGGCAATCTCGCGCTCGGGCCAGCCTGCAGGGGCCCAGCCGCCGGCCATGCCAACGGTTTCGCCCGTCTCCTTGAGGTGGATCATCCACATGCCGAAGCCCCGGATCTGCCAGTGGCCGATCTCGGCGGCATAGAGCATCCAGCTTTCATAGGGGTTAAGCGGCCCGCCCATGAAGCGACTGCGGTAGGAGGCGAAGGTGGCCTTGAAGTTCGGGTAATCCTCGGGCGCGGGAGGCTCAAGGCGCAGGCGCTTGGTCTCCAGCGTGGGAATCGTCACCGGGCGCGGGCCGGGCACGGTCAGCGGGTTTTCCAGCGGGTTGCCGGTGAAGATTTCGGGGGGCTGGCTCATGCGGCTGCCTCCCGCTTCGGGTGACGCCAGATCACGCAGGGCGCATCGAAGAACTCCACCTCACGCTCGGGCGCGGCGCCCAGCCGTTCGGCCAAGGCGGCGGAGCGGGTGTTGCCCTGCCGGATGTAAGAGATCGGGCCGTCGATGCCGAAGTGCTCGGCGCCATAGGCGAGTGCCGCCTGCGTCGCCTCAAAGGCCAGCCCCCGGCCCTCGAAACCATCGTGCAGCCACCAGCCGATTTCGGGCTCGTGCCAGCCGTCGTTGAACAGGAAGCCGGTGCGCCCGGCGGCCTCGCCGGTGGCGCGGTCCTCGATCATCCACTGGCCGTAGCCGCGCAGCGCCCAATGGCCGATGGAGGCCAACAGTACGCCCCAGGCCGCGCGGCGCGGGTAGGGGCCGCCGACCCATTTGGAGCGCTCAGATTCGCCAAAGGCGACAGCAGCGGGAAAGTCGCGCTCTTCCGGCGCGCGCAGGATGCAGCGCTCGGTTTCGATCACCGGGATGTTCAGGGCGGACATGCGGCTCATGCGTAGGCCTCCATGCCGCCCTCGGCGGTGTCTGCGGGGCCGGGGTGGCGCCAGATGTGCACGGTGCCGTGGCGTTCGTGCACAAAGTCGCCGTCAGGCCGCGCACCCATCCGCTCGGCCACGCGGGCGGAGGCTGCGTTGCCCGGCTTCACAAGGCTGATCGCCGTTTGCCAGCCCAGCACGTCGTAGGCGTAGGCGCGGGCGGCGAGCGCGGCCTCGGTGGCATAGCCCTTGCCCTCGTGGCCTTCAAACAGATCCCAGCCGATCTCCGGCTCGGGCCAGCCCTCGGGGGCGAAGAGGCCGACGAGGCCTGCCGTCTTGTCGCCCCCCTTGACGTCAACGATCCAGCGCCCGAAGCCTGCCAGCGTCCAATGGCCGATTTCCATCGCCAGCATCCGCCAGCTGCCCTCGCGGTTCAGCGGGCCGCCGACAAACTTCGACCGCTCCGAGGCATAGAACGCCGCGAAAGGCTCGAAGTCGCCCATCTCGGGCGCGCGCAGCACGAGGCGCTCGGTTTCCAGCGTCGGGATCATTGGTCCGGCCTCTTGTGGCGCCAGATGAACAGATCGGGGTTGGGCGAGGGGATGCGGTCGGCGTTCATCCGCTGCGCCAGCGCGTTGGAGCGGCTGTTGAAGCTGTCGACGTAGCTGACCATCGAGGGCAGACCGAGCAGGCAAAAGCCGATTTCGCGCGCCGCTTCGGCGGCTTCGCGGGCCAGCCCCTTGCCTTCGTAGGCTTCGGTGAAAAACCAGCCAAGCTCCGGCTCCTCGTCGCCCGGCTCAAAGCCGATCTGGACGAAACCGGCGCAGGCGCCCTCGTGCATCACCGCCCAAAGCCCGTGGCCGCGCAGCAGCCAGCAGCCGACCATGGCGGCATATTCGCGGAACGCGCTCTCACGGTCCTGCGCACCGCCCATGCCCGCGCCGCGCACCGGGTCGCAGGCGATCTCGGCGAAGACATCGAAGTCTGCCAGCGTGGCCGGGCGCAGGCGGGTGCGGGCGGTGTCGGCCACCGGCAGCAGGGCAGAGACCTGCGCGGCCAGCTTTGCGGCGGCCCCGGGAATGGGGCGTTCATGCGGGGCGCGGTTCATATCGGGCATCTCAGGCGTGCTCCGGGCGGGGGTGGCGATACACCACCGTGTCTTCGGGCGTTTCGCCATCGGGGCGCGCGGCCTGCCCGTCTTCCGCCGCGCCGAGACGGCGGGCGAGCGCGATGGAGCGGTCATTCTCCGGGTCGATGTAGCTGACGACGGTTGCCGCGGGCAGGTTGGCCCAGGCCCAGGCCAGCAGGGCCTGCGCCGCTTCGAAGGCGTAGCCCTTGCCTTCAAACTCGGGCCAGACGCACCAGCCAAGCTCCGGCTCGGGGAACTGCTCGGGCTTGGTGAGGCCGATCTGGCCGATGAAGGCGTTGCTCTCGCGCAGCTCAATCGCAAGGCTGCCGTGCCCCAGCAGCGTCCAGCTTCCCACCTCGGAAGAGAGCCAATACCACATTTCCTTGCGGCAAATCGGGCCGCCCATGTAGCGCGCCCAATCGGTCGCAAACAGCGCGGCCATCGGCTCGAAATCCTCGATCCGGTGGGGGCGCAGGCGCAGCCGCTCGGTGGTTATGGTGGGGGCGGAGGGCATGGTTACTTCTTCTTGCCAAACCCGCTGAGGCCGGGGGGCAGGGCCCCGCCGCCAAGGCCGGGCAGGCCGCCGCCGGGCATGCCGCCGAGGCCCTTGGGCATCGCACCGCCCATCTGCTTTTGCGCCGCCGCAAGATCGGCCTCGCTCGGGCCGCCCTTGCCGAACATGCCCTTCATGGCCTGTTTCAGCATGCCGCCCTTGCCCATCTTCTTCATCATGTCGGCCATCTGCCGGTGCATCTTCAGCAGCTTGTTCAGCTCGCTGACTTCCTGCCCGGCGCCCTTGGCGATCCGCTTCTTGCGCGAGGCCTGAAGCAGCGCCGGGTTGGCCCGCTCGCGCTTGGTCATCGACTGGATCAGCGCGATCTGGCGGCGGAAGATGGTGTCGTCAAACCCGCTCTCTTCCACCTGCTTGGCCATTTTGCCCATGCCGGGCATCATCTTCATCATGCCTTCCATGCCGCCCATCTTGAGCATCTGCTCGAGCTGCATCTTCAGGTCGTTCATGTTGAACTGACCCTTCTGGAAGCGCTTCATCATCCGCTCGGCCTGCTCGGCCTCGATGGTCTCCTGCGCCTTCTCGACGAGGGCCACGATGTCGCCCATGCCGAGGATGCGGCCGGCGATCTGCTCGGGGCGGAACTCTTCCAGCGCCTCCATCTTCTCGCCAAGGCCGACGAACTTGATCGGCTTGCCGGTGACAGCCCGCATCGACAGCGCCGCACCGCCGCGGCCGTCGCCGTCCATCCGGGTGAGGACCACGCCGGATATGCCGATCTTGCCGTCGAACTCCTCGGCCACCTCAACGGCGACCTGACCGGTGAGACCATCGACCACCAGAAGCGTCTCGCGCGGGGAGACGGCGTTGCGCACGTCCTCAACCTCGCCCATCAGCTTTTCGTCGATCTGAAGGCGACCGGCGGTGTCGAGCATATACACGTCATAGCCGCCCATCGTCGCCTGCTGCTGGGCGCGCTTGGCGATCTGCACGGCACTCTGGCCCTCGACGATCGGCAGGGTATCCACGCCGATCTGGCGGCCCAGAACCTCAAGCTGTTGCATGGCGGCGGGGCGGTAGATGTCGAGCGAGGCCATCAGCACCCGCTTGTTCTGCTTTTCCTTCAGCCGCTTGGCGATCTTGGCGGTGGTGGTGGTTTTACCGCCGCCCTGCAAGCCGACCATCAGGATTGGGGCAGGGGCGTTATCCACCTTCAGCTCACCCGGTTCGCCCTCGCCTTCGAGCACATGGACCAGCTCGTCATGGACGATCTTCACCACCTGCTGGCCGGGGGTGACCGATTTGGTCACGGCCTGCCCGGTGGCCTTGTCCTGCACCGCCTTCACGAAGTCCCGGGCCACGGGCAGCGAAACGTCCGCCTCCAGAAGCGCCACACGCACCTCGCGCAGCGCGGTCTTCACGTCATCCTCAGAAAGCGCGCCCTGCTTGGTCAGCCGGTCGAAGACGCCAGAGAGACGTTCGGACAGATTTTCAAACATGCTCTCGGCCCTCCTTAGGCCTTTTCGGGATGTGCCTTCCCCAGATGGGGCGGGCGGCTCATATCGCAAGCCCGAATGCAGTTGCGCCCCCGTGGGCGAAACTCGCTGACGGGGGGCGATCCTGAACCGGGGCAGGACCGGAAGTTGTGCCACTTCCGAAGGTTTGCAGGGCGTTTAAGGCGGCCCGCCCTGTGAGTCAAGCAGAGGCGGCTCTGGGGCGTCCTCGCCAAGAAGCCAGTGCAGCACCGCGCGGGCGGGCTCTTTGGCGGTGTCTTCATTGGTGAAGGTGCTGAACAGCGGCACCGGCTCGGCCTCGGTCAGCAGCACCGGGCGGTAGGCCACGTCAAGGACGCGGCGGCGCTTGCCGGTCTGCGGATCGTCCTGCCGCATGTGACGCTCGGCGCGCTCTACCGCGACCCCGGTAATCTGTGAAAGCCGGATGGTGTCATGGCGAGCGCGCAGCACGGCCCGGTGGCGAAAGGTGATGCTGTCGGCCCGCCGGTCAAAGGTGATTTCGGTGGTATGGGTGGCGACCGCGAGGATATAGGCCCAGGCGAGCGCGAAGAGCACCATCAGCGCCCCGCCAACCGACAGGACGATGGGCATCCCGCTGGAGGGCGCGGTTGCGATCACGATGAAGCCGACGAGGAACACCACCACGACGATGGCAAAGATCACCACCGGCCCCCGGCCCGCGCCCTGTTGCAGCACCAGCCTGTCCGGCGTGTCCGAGAGCACCTTCATGGCTATACCCCCAACCAGCAATTCACCGTGCCCGCCAGCCGCTCGGCGCGGCGGCGTCCGCTTGCGGTGGTCAGCGTCACCGGCTGGCCTTGGCTCAGCACCCGCACCCGCCAACGCGTGCCGCCCCGCCCGGTGCGCCGCGCCACTTTTTCGGCCACCGCGCGGGAGAGGCCGGGCACCTCATGGCGCTTCAGCACGCGCTCCCAGCGGCCCCGGCGGATGTGCAGCAGGGTGCCATCGGCGCGGTTGATCACATAGTCCACCGGGCTCAGTAGCATCAGCACTGCCAGCGCCAACAGCGCGAGCCCGACCGGCAGGGCAAACCAGCCGCCATTCTCGCCGCGCTCTTCCATGATGTCGGCCAGCCCGAAGCCGCCGAGAAGCAGGGCGAGCGTCAGCAATAACAGCCCGATCCACAGCGAGGAGGAGCGCAGCACGAGCCTGTCTGCCGTCCGCTCCGTGACCTTCACGGGGTGCTGGTTGGGGAGGTGGGGAGCCACTGCTCCAGTTTGGTCTTCAGTTTGCGGGCCGGGCCGGGGGCGCCGAAGCCGCAAACCGTGACCGGGCCGTCAGCGGTGATGAGCAAGGTGCGGTAGATGGTGAACTCGGGGCCATCCGGCGAGCTGGAGGGCAGGGTGATGTGATCGCATGTCACCCGTTCGACCTGCCCGAAGCTGGCCGAGCGGCACACACGCCCCAAGGCGTTGCGCTCCTCGATGCGCCCCGCGCGGCGGTCGATCACCGTGACCGGGCCGGGGCGCAGGCCCCAGAGCAGCGGCAGCGCGGCAAGAATGCCGGACACACCAAGCAGCGGCGTCAGCGTGGGGGTGCGCAGGAGCAGGCCGGCCACCACCAGCCCGGCCCCGGCCAGTGCCAGCCACACCGCCCAAGGCTGGGGCGGCGGATGGCTGCGCAGCGTGAGCCGGGGGCCCGTGCCGTTTGCCGTGATGCTTTCGCTGTGGTCCTCTCCCATATTCCGTATTGAGGCCCGCCGTTGGCCCGGCGTCAAGCCGGGGCGGTGCCTTCGCTGGGTGAGCGGTGCAGAAAGTTTTGCCAAATGCGACGGAATTGGCCGCAGGCTCCGTATCGCTCATGGCTATCCTAAAGGGCGCGATGCAGCAGCTTGGCAGGAATTGGCTTGAGCGGTTGTGAAAAGAGCAGAGGCTTCTTGCGGTAGCAGCGGAACGTGGTAAACTATACTGAACGGTTCAGAATAGCTATCGCCCTTGCATGGGCGCACAGAAAACAGGAAGGTTGTGGCTCATGTTGGATGGTGAACATATTTCTGCCGGAGGGCGACGGATGAACAGCCTGGATGCCTGGGATGAGGTGCGCACAGCTTACCACGTGGCCCGTGTTGGCACGGTGTCCGGCGCGGCCGACGCGCTGGGCGTGCACCACGCGACGGTGATACGCCACATCGACGCGCTGGAGCAGCGGCTGGGCACCAAACTGTTCCAGCGGCACGCGCGTGGCTACACCGCCACCGAAGCCGGGCTGGACCTGTTGCAGGTCGCCAAGGCCACCGATGACCAGTTTTCGCAGCTTGCGGGCCGGATCAAGGGCCGGGGCGAAGAGGTGACAGGCGAACTTATCGTCACCTCCATCCCCGCGCTTTCGCCCTCGCTGACGGCCACGCTGGCCCGCTACAGCCGCGCCAATCCGCAGGTGGTGATGCGCTTCATGACAGACGAGCGGCTGTTTCGGCTGGAGTATGGCGAGGCGCATGTGGCCATTCGCGCAGGCAAACGGCCCGATCAGCCCGACAACGTGGTGCAAAAATTCTTCGATATGTCGCACGCGCTCTATGCAACCCGCGAATATGTAGAAGAGATGGGCCAGTTGGACGAGGCCGACATGACCCGCCATCGCTTTGTCTCAGAGGATGACCGCGAAAGCCGCGCACCCTTCTATCGCTGGCTGCACGAGATGGTGCCCGACCGTTGCATCAGCTACCGCGCCTCGGCGCAGCGCTCGGTGGTCGACGCGATCCGCGCCGGGGCTGGCATCGGGTTTCTGCCCTCCGCCGTGGGCGACCGCTCGCCGGACCTCGTGCAGATGATGGCCCCGCGTGAAGCGTGGACGGCCACCGTTTGGCTGGTGACCCATGTGGACCTGCACCGCACCGCCAAGGTGCAGTCGATCCTGACGCATTTGAAAGACGATTTCGATCCGGGCAGCTTCTGACAGAGGCTGCTCATCGGCCCGTGCGGCCCTCTTCGCAGCTGCGATGACGGGGCCGCGGGGCCGCGAAGAGCTGCCCCGGCGGGCTATTCCTCGCCGCCGAGCCCCAGCTCCGCGCCAAGAAACCGCTCGAAGGCATCAAGGTTTACCGGCTCGAACTGGCCAAACCCCTGCATCCACACGCTCGAGCCCTTCAGCGCATCGGGCTCCAGCTTGCACCACTTAACCCGCCCGCGTTTTTCCTGACTGATCAGGCCCGCGCCAGCGAGGATGGTGAGGTGCTTGGAGATCGCCGCTAGGCTCATCTCGAAGGGCTCAGCCACATCCGTGACGGCCATGTCGTCCTCAAGCAGCATCGTCAGGATCGCCCGCCGGGTCGGGTCGGCGAGGGCGGCGAAGACGGTGTCGAGCGAGGGGCGCGGGCGCGGGGTCATGGCGCAGCGGTAGGGCGGAGCCCGGCTATCGTCAACCGTTTGGTTGAATATACGAAACCGCTCCCAAACCGCTGGGCCGCTCAAAAATACCCCTGCGACAGGCTGGCACTCTCAAATAAAATCAATACCTTAACCCGAAATCCAGCCAATTGACTCTGCCGCCCCTGCTCCCTAGTTTCCGCGCAACTGTCGATGGGGGCACAGCATGGCCGGCTCGGACGACGAGCAGAAGCTGCGGGAGCTTGACGAAAAGCTTCTGGCACACAGGGCCAAATACGCGCCGCCCCCGCCGAAAGACGATCACTACCACGCCGCCTCGCAGGGCTGGCGCATGGTGATCGAGCTGGTCGCCGGTCTGGGGATCGGCTTTGGCATCGGGTACGGGCTCGACGTTCTGTTCGGAACGCTGCCTGTTTTCCTGCTGCTGTTCACATTGCTGGGCTTTGCCGCCGGTGTTCGCGTGATGATGCGCACGGCAGCAGAGTTTCAAAACGCTCCGCCAAGCGGGGCAGAGGACGAGAAGAGGGACTGACATGGCGACAGAAGCCCACGGCGCAGAGGACGGCCTCGCGTTCCACCCGATGGACCAGTTCATGGTCAAGCCGCTCTTCGGAGACGGCCCGGTGGCGTGGTATACCCCGACGAACGTGACGTTCTGGATGGCCCTCACCGTTCTTGCCGTGATCCTGCTGCTCGTCATCGGCACCCGCCGCCGTGCGGTGATCCCGTCGCGCAGCCAGTCGGTCGCCGAAATGGCCTATGGCCTCGTGCACAAGATGATCGAGGATGTCTGCGGCAAGGACGGGCTCAAGTACTTCCCCTACATCATGACGCTGTTCATGTTCATCCTGCTGGCGAACGTGCTGGGCCTGCTGCCCGGTGCCTTCACCACCACCTCGCACCTTGCGGTTACCGTGGTTCTGGCGCTCTTCGTCTTCATTTCGGTCACCGTGATCGGCTTCGTGAAGAACGGCGCGCATTTCCTCGAGCTGTTCTGGGTCTCCTCGGCCCCGTTGGCGCTGCGCCCGATCCTCGCGCTGATCGAGGTCATCAGCTACTTCGTGCGCCCGGTCAGCCACTCCATCCGTCTGATGGGCAACATGATGGCCGGTCACGCCGTGATCAAAGTTTTCGCAGCCTTCGCGCCGCTGGTCCTGTTTTCTGCCGTCGGCATCGCGGTTACGCCGCTGTCGATCCTGGCGATCACCGCGATCTACGCGCTCGAGCTGCTCGTGGCCTTCATCCAGGCCTATGTCTTCACCATCCTGACCTGCGTGTACCTGAAAGACGCGCTGCACCCGGCCCACTAAGGCCGGCGGTCAGACAACCAAGTTTCTAGCCAATTCCAACGTAAGGAGAATTCGACATGGAAGGCGATATCGTTCAAATGGGTGCTTTCATCGGTGCAGGCCTGGCCTCTGTGGGCATGGGCGGCGCTGCTATCGGTGTGGGCAATGTTGTGGGCAACTTCCTCAGCGGCGCTCTGCGCAACCCCTCCGCCGCTGGCGGCCAGACGGCCACCATGTTCATCGGCATCGCATTTGCGGAAGCCCTGGGGATCTTCTCGTTCCTCGTCGCGCTTCTGCTGATGTTCGCCGTCTGAGGCAAAACTTCTGATCCTTACGGCCGGGGGGCAGCGATCCGCGTCCCCCGGTGTCCCTTTAAGGTTTCCGGAGAGAGCCCATGGCAACTGAAAACTCTGTAGCCGAGCACGTCAGCCCCGCCGATCTTGAGGCGGCTGGCCGCTGTGTCGGGCCCGATGGCGGTGCCATCGGCATGCCGCAGCTGTGCTTCGACTGGTTCCCCAACCAGATCTTCTGGCTCCTCGTCACGCTTGTCGCGATCTACTTCGTGTTGAGCCGCATCGCCCTGCCGCGCATCGCCGCGGTTCTGGCCGAGCGCTCCGGCACGATCACCAATGACATCGCGGCGGCCGAAGAATTCAAGATGAAGGCCGGTGAGGCCGAGAAAGCCTATGAGAAGGCGCTGGCCGATGCCCGCGCCGAGGCACAGGCGATTGCTGCCGAGGCCAAGGCCGACGTCCAGAAAGACGTGGACGCTGCCATTGCCAAGGCCGATGCCGAGATTGCGGCCCGGACTGCCGAAGCGGAGAAGGCGATTGCCGAAATCCGTGAAAGCGCGCTGGCCAATGTCGAGGAAGTGGCCAAGGATACGGCTGGCGAAATCGTCTCGGCCCTCGGTGGCAAGGCTGACGCATCTGCCGTCAACGCCGCGGTGGAAGCCCGGCTGAAAGGAGCCTCGTGATGATGATCCGCTACTGGCTCACCACCGCTGCCATCACCTTCGCGGCCTCGCCCGCGCTGGCCGCGTCTGGCCCGTTCTTCTCGCTGCGCAACTCCAACTTCGTTGTGCTCATCGCCTTCCTGCTGTTCATCGGCGTGCTCCTGTTCTTCAAGGTGCCCTCGATGATCGCCGGGCTGCTCGACAAGCGCGCCGACACGATCCGCGCCGAGCTCGATGAAGCCCGCGCCCTGCGCGAAGAGGCCCAGACCGTTCTGGCCGGCTTCGAGCGCAAGCAGGCCGAGGTGGCCGAACAGGCCGAGCGCATCGTTGCCCATGCCAAGGAAGAGGCCAAGCTGGCCGCCGAGCAGGCCAAGGTCGATCTGGAGAAATCCATCGCCCGCCGTCTGGCCGGGGCCGACGAGCAGATCGCCTCTGCCGAAGCCGCCGCCGTGCGCTCCGTGCGTGACCGCGCCGTGCAGGTGGCCGTGGCCGCCGCTGGCGATGTGATCGCCAAGCAGATGGGCGCCGCCGAGGCGAACAAGCTGATCGACAGCGCCATCGAAGAGGCCGGTGCCAAGCTGCACTGACCCTCCGGAAAACCCATTGCAGCGGCCGTCCTTCGGGGCGGCCGTTTGCTTTTTTGCGGAACCTTACAGGGCTGTGCGCGGGTTGAGGTGGGAGAGGACACCGCAGGAGAGCCGCATGACCTACACCCGCTTCGCCGCCATGATCGCCACCTCCACGGTGGTGATGTTTGGCCTGATGTACCTCAACACCTATGCGCTCGGGCACGTCTTCTTTTCCGAAACGCGGCTCTACATGGCGCTGCTCATGGGCGCGGTCATGGCGGTGATCATGATGGGGTTCATGTGGGCAATGTATGAGGGCCGGATGGTGAAGCTGGGCATCTTCGCCGGTGCGGCGGTGGCTATCGCACTCTCGCTCTGGCTTGTCCGCAGCCAGGCCACGGTGGGCGGGCTCAGCTACATGCGCGCGATGATCCCGCACCATTCGATTGCGGTGATGACCTCGGGGCGCGCCGACATCGAGGATGCACGGGTGCGCAAGCTGGCCGATGGAATCATCGCCGCGCAGCGCCGCGAGATTGCAGAGATGCGCTGGCTCGTCGCCGAGCTGGAAGCGGGCCGTGTGGTGGAAAGCGCTTACGCAGACCCGCCCCCCGTGGCCGGCAGCGCGGAGGACGCACTAAACACCCTGCGCCTCTCCACGCTTTACCCCGCACCCCTCACCGCCGCCGAGGCTGCCCGACTTGTGGATGGCCCGACCGGCGGCTGCAACTTTCGCCAGACCAAGGCCGATGCGCCGATTCTCTGGACAAATGCCAAAGGAGATACCGCCGCTATGCTTCTCAATGGCACCTACCTCAGCCTGTCAGGCGGCGAGGGGCGTTTTGCGGATGGCAGGATTGCGGCCGAGGTCACGCCGCTTGATGACGAAGCGGCAGGGCTGCGCTCCGACGCGGCGCTTGTGTTTTCCATCGCCCAAGGTCCGACGCGCGGTTACCGCGGCTTCTGGTCCTGCGCCCAATGATCGGGCAACGACAGTCACGTTTCCTTAGGCCGGGGCAATTTAGGTTGCAGGCGCGCACCGGGGGCATAGGTTAAGGCCATGACCGACATGACTGAAATGAGTGAGATGAGCGACGCTCAAATCCTGCCTCATGCCTCCCGCCCCTATAGCCGGGTGGAGCTGGCGGTGGACGCATGGGTGCATATCGCGGCGCTGGCGCTGGCGATTGGGGCCGTGCCGGTGCTCATTACCCTCACGGCGGTGTGGCGCGGCGATGCGATGGGCATTCTCGGCGTGTCGATCTACGGGGCAACCCTGATCGCAATGCTCACCTGCTCGCTGCTCTACAACCACCTGCCGCGCCCGGAATGGCGGCGCACCCTGCTGCGCTTTGACCAGTCGGCGATCTATCTCAAGATCGCGGGCACCTACACGCCCTTCGCGCTGCTGGCCGGGGCGGGGCAGGGGCTGTTGGTTTTTGTCTGGTCACTGGCGGTTGTGGGCACCGTGGCCAATTTCGCCCTGCCTCGCCGCCCTACCGCGGTGGGCGTGGCGCTGTGCCTCGGCATGGGCTGGGCGGTGCTGATCGGCGGGCAGGATCTGCTGGCCGTCACCTCCACCCCCGTCATCGTGCTGATGGCGGTGGGCGGCGGGCTCTACTCGGCGGGCACGCTGTTTTTGATGTTGGGGCGGATGCGCTTTCATAACGCGATCTGGCACCTCTTCGTCGCCATCGCCTCCATCGTCTTCTTCGTCGCGGTCTTCATGCACGCCGCGCAATCGGCCGTGTGACTGGTGCTCAATCGCGCGCCCCTGCGGGTGCATTCCCCTTGTTGATTGGCACTGCTTTGCCCGCGTGGCACCTTAGCCCGCAGGTTGAGGCCGTGAGAGTGAGCGGGGGATGAGGGTTTTCTGGCGCGTGGCGCGGCATGCGCTGATCTGGCCGCTCGTGGCGGCGTGTCTCTACCTCACCGCAGCGGCCCTCGGTGCGCTTGTGCCGGGGCCCGTGGCCAAGGTCGCGCCGGGCGAGGGGCCGCCGGTGGAGGTCGGGCTGATCGCCGGGCCGATCCACTATGATTTCATCCTGCCCGCCACGCCCGAAACCCGCGCCGCCCTCGGCTTCGCGGCAGAGGGGGGCGTGCCCGTCGAGGCGCACGGCGTGCAGCATGTGCTGGTCGGCTGGGGCTCTGCCGGGTTTTACACCACGGCGGGCAGCTACGGCGACATTGCCGCCTCCACCGTGCTGCGGGCGGCCACGGGCGATGCCTCGGTTTTGCGCGTCGAGGTCTACGGGGCGCTGCCCGAAGGGTTCGACTATCCGCGCCTCCGCCTCACCGCAGGCCAATACACCGCGCTCCTCGCCCTCATCGCCAACACCCGCAGCGGCCCGGCGGTGCGCGGCGCGGGCTTCAGCGACACCGACGCCTTCTTCGAAGCAAACGGAGGCTTCCACCTCTTCCGCACCTGCAACACATGGATCACCGAGGCCCTGCGCGCCGCCGGCCACCCCGCAGGCATCTGGACGCCCACGCCCTATGCCGTGACTCTCTCGCTCTGGTGGCACGCCCCGTAGGGTGGGCAATCTGCCCACCACGCCGCCACCGCGATGCGCTCGCTCCTGTCAGCAACCGGCTGGCCCCCGCCGCCGCCCCGTGGCATGTAATCCGCAACGCATTCGGGAGGCCCACACCATGGCATTCGGCAAAGGCTGCCACCTTCACCTGATCGACGGCTCGGCCTTCATCTTCCGCGCCTATCACGCGCTGCCGCCGCTCACCCGCAAATCCGACGGGCTGCCCATCGGTGCGGTCGCGGGCTTCTGCAACATGCTGCACAAGTATATCGAGGCCAACACCGGGCCCGATGCCCCCACCCATGCTGCCGTGATCTTCGACTATTCCGGCAAGAGCTTTCGCAACGAGATCTACGACAAGTACAAGGCCAACCGCCCGCCCGCGCCGGAAGACCTTGTGCCGCAGTTCCCGCTCACCCGCGAGGCCACCCGCGCCTTCAACGTCGCCTGCGAAGAGATCGAGGGCTACGAGGCCGATGACATCATCGCCACCCTCTCCTGTCAGGCCCGCGAGGCAGGCGGGCGCGTGACGATCATCAGCTCCGACAAAGACCTGATGCAGCTGGTCGGCGGCGGGGTGGAAATGCTCGACGCGATGAAAAACAAACGCATCGACGTGGACGGGGTGATCGAGAAGTTCGGCGTGAAGCCCGAGCGCGTGGTCGACGTGCAAGCGCTGGCCGGCGATTCCACCGACAACGTGCCCGGTGCGCCCGGCATCGGCATCAAAACCGCCGCGCTGCTCATCAACGAGTATGGCGACCTCGACACGCTGCTGGAGCGTGCCGGCGAGATCAAGCAGCCCAAGCGCCGCGAGAGCCTGCAAGACAACGCCGAGCTCATCCGCATCTCTCAGCGCCTCGTCCAGCTCGACTGCAACACCCCGCTGGATTTCACCCTCGATGACCTTGAGGTGAAAGACCCGGACCCGGAAGCGCTGCTCGCCTTCCTCGCAGAGATGGAGTTTCGCACGCTGGCCAAGCGCGTGGCCGAGCAGTTTGGCACAGAGGCCCCGGTGATCGGCGACACGCCCGGCACCTCCGGCGGCTCTGACGGCGCCGAAGCCTCCGACATGCCGGACCCGACGGCGAGCGAGATCCCCTTTGATCACGCCAAATACGAGCATGTCTCCACCCGCGAGCAGCTTGACGACTGGCTCATGCGCGTGGCCAGCGCGGGCCATGTGGCGGTGGATACCGAAACCACCGGCCTCAACGAGATGACAGCCGATCTGGTGGGCATATCGCTCTCCGTCCCCCCCGGCGAGGCCTGCTATATTCCGCTGGCCCACGTGAAGGGCAGCGGCGATGACCTTTTCGCCGATGAAACCCCCGCCGAGGGCCAATTGCCGCTGAACGAGGCGCTCGATGCCCTCAAGCCGATGCTGGAAGATCCGGCGATCCTGAAGATCGGCCAGAACATCAAGTATGACGCCAAGATCTTCACCCGCTACGGCGTGAAGGTGGCCCCCTTCGATGACACCATGCTGCTCAGCTACGCCATGCACGGCGGCTTGCACGGCCACGGGATGGATGCGCTCTCCGAGCGCTACCTCGGCCACAACCCTATCCCGATCAAGGAGCTGATCGGCACTGGCAAATCCGCGATCACCTTCGACAAGGTGCCACTGGAAGAGGCGGTGAAATACGCCGCCGAGGATGCCGACATCACCCTGCGCCTCTGGCAGGTCTTCAAGCCTCGCCTGCACCGCGCCAAGGTGACGACGGTGTATGAAACGCTGGAACGTCCGCTGGTGCCGGTGCTGGCCGAAATGGAAATGCACGGCGTAAAGGTGGACCGCGACACGCTCTCCCGCATGTCCAACGCCTTCGCCCAGAAGATGGCCGGGCTGGAGGCCGAGATTCACGAACTCGCCGGAGAAAGCTTCAACGTCGGCTCCCCCGCCCAGCTTGGCGATATCCTCTTCGAGAAGATGGGGCTGGAAGGCGGCAAAAAGGGCAAGACCGGCAAATACAGCACCCCGGCGGATGTGCTGGAAGACCTGGCGACTGAGCATGACCTGCCCGCGCGGGTGCTCGACTGGCGGCAACTCTCCAAGCTCAAAAGCACCTACACAGACGCGCTGCAAACCCACATCAATGCCGAGACGGGCCGGGTACACACCAGCTACGCCATCACCGGCGCCAACACCGGGCGGCTGGCCTCGACCGACCCGAACCTGCAAAACATCCCCGTGCGCAGTGAAGAGGGCCGCCGCATCCGCGAGGCCTTCGTGGCCGAGAAGGGCAACAAGCTGGTCAGCCTCGATTATTCCCAGATCGAGCTGCGCATCCTAGCCCATATCGCCAACATCGAAGAGCTGAAGCAGGCCTTCCGCGAGGGGCAGGACATTCACGCGCTCACCGCGTCCGAAATGTTCAACGTCCCGCTCGATGAGATGACGCCCGACATCCGCCGCCAGGCCAAGGCGATCAACTTCGGCGTCATTTACGGGATCTCCGGCTTCGGCCTTGCCCGCAACCTGCGCATCCCCCGCGCCGAGGCGCAGGCCTTCATCGACCGCTACTTCGAGCGCTTCCCCGGCATCCGCGCCTATATGGACAGCACGATTGCCTTCGCCAAGGAGCACGGCCACGTGCAAACCCTCTTTGGTCGCAAGATCCACACGCCGGAGATCAACGCCAAGGGCCCCGGCGCGGGCTTTGCCAAACGCGCGGCGATCAACGCGCCCATTCAGGGCACCGCCGCCGATGTGATCCGCCGCGCGATGGTGCGGATGCCCGAGGCAATTGAGGGGCTGCCCGCCAAGATGCTGCTGCAAGTCCACGACGAACTCATCTTCGAAGTCGAAGAGGCGGCCATCGACGACACCATCGCCGTGGTGAAAAAGGTCATGGAAGGCGCCGCCGCCCCGGCGGTGCACCTCGACGTGCCGCTGGAGGTGGATGCCGGGCAGGGCGACAGCTGGGCCGAAGCGCATTGAGCCGGACGAATGGTGGGCAGATTGCCCACCCTACGAGCGCCGGGTAGGGTGGGCAATCTGCCCACCACGCTGAAAGCCAATGCTCCTCGCGCTCAACAAACCGATGAACCTGCTCTCGCAATTCACCGACGAGGGCAAATGGCAGGGGCTTTCCGGCCTCGGGCTGCCCAAGGGCGTCTACCCCGCAGGCCGCCTCGACCGTGACAGCGAAGGGCTGCTCCTGCTCACCGATGACGGCAAGCTACAGGCCCGCATCTCCTCGCCCAAATTCAAGATGGCCAAGACCTATTGGGTGCTGGTCGAAGGCACGCCCAACGCCGCCGCCCTCGAAGCCCTCAAGATGGGCGTCACCCTCAAGGATGGCCCCACCAAACGCGCCGAGGTGGCGGTGATCGCGCCGCCCGAAGGCCTATGGGAGCGCGACCCACCCGTGCGCATTCGCAAGGCCCCCGACACATGGCTTGCACTCACCATCCGCGAAGGCCGCAACCGTCAGGTGCGCCGGATGACAGCCGCCGTGGGCCACCCGACCCTCCGTCTCATCCGCGCCCAGATCGGCCCCTGGGCGCTTGACGGCCTCGCCCCCGGCGCATGGCGCAAACTGGATGACACCCCACCCGAACCACGCCGCAAGACCCTGCGCCTCAAGCGCTAACAGGCCCCCTCGCGCCGCTCGTCAAACCCGCCGCGGTGCCGTTCCATCCGGTAAAAATCCTGCAAGCTCTTGCCCGGCTCGATGCGGAAGCGCTCGCCCGTCTCCATGCCCTTCACCCGGTCCACCCGAAACATCCGAAAATCATCGCGCAGCTCGCACCAGCCGATCAGCGTCCACGTCCTGCCCCAGAAAATCAGGCTCAAGGGCCGCACCACCCGCGCCGTCTGTGCCCCCTCGGCATCGCCGTAATCCAGCACCAGCCTGTCACGCGCATCCACCGCCCGCTCAATCGCGTCCAGCCGCCGCCGCGTGTCGTCATCCATCAGGTAGGGCATTGAAAACGCGTGTATCTGCAAGCCCGCCGCCTTGTCGCGCTCGGCCTCGGGCAGCACCGCGGAGATCTTAACCAGCGCCTCCTCGGCGGCCTCGGCCATCTCCAGCCCGCCCCAGGCCCGGATCAGACGCGCCCCCGCCACCAGCGCAACAATCTCACTGCGGTTGAACATCAGCGGCGGCAGGTCAAACCCGGCGCGCATCAGATAGCCCACGCCCGCCTCGCCCTCGATCGGCACGCCCGAGCCGACGAGATCGGCGATGTCGCGGTAAATCGTGCGCTCGCTCACCTCCAGCCGCTCGGCCAACATCCGCGCCGTCACCAGCCGCCCCCCTCGGAGCAGCTGGACGATCTGAAACAGGCGATCTGCGCGGCGCATCACTCAATCCTTGGTCTCGAACAACCCGATGGAATTTCCATCCGGATCAACCGTATAGGCAAACCGCCCGAAAGGAATGGGTATAATCCCCGGCAGCACCCGCCCCCCGGCCTCCAACACACGCTCCAGCGCCGTCTCAAGCGCGGGAACGGCCAGATGCACGGTCACGCCGTTGCCATCGCCCGCTGGTTTGCCGGGGTAAAGATGCCCCGCCGTGCCATCCATCGGCGATTTCACCGGCAGCATGGCAATCGGGTTCGCCCCGCTCTCATCCTTGGCGAGCGGATTGCCCAGCACCTTGCCGTAATACTCAATGGCAGCATCCAGATCGCGCACCGGGATCTCGCACCAAACAAGCGCATCCTTCGGCAGGGCCTTCACATCGGCGGGGTTGGTCATTGTCTCGGTCATCACGGGCATCCTCAGACAGGTTTCGATGCCCCATCATCGCACCCCCCTCCTGACACCTACCTGTCAGGAGCCACCAGCCGCTCGCAAGTTTCGCGCAACCTGCTCATTTTCTTGCTGAAAATATCTCAAGACCAAAAGCAATGCGCCGCAAGGCGCTCAATTGAACACGCGTTCAGGGCAGTTCGGCGGCGGGGATGATGCGAAAGAACTTACCGCCCGACCAAAGCCCAAACCACGCGTCCTCCACGCAGCCAACCTCCACCAGCCGGTAAAAGCTCTTGCGGTCGATCAGCGCCTCCAGCCCGGCGCGCACATGCACATAGGGCGATGGCTCGCCGGTGTCAGGGTCGCGCTCCACCCGAATCGGGTCCTCCGGCCCGGCTTCGGTGAAATCGCCCACGTTGGTCTCAAACCGCAGCACCTGCGCCTTGCCCTCGCCATGGGGGGTGAAATCCACCGCGACAAATGGTGCGTCATCCACGGTGATCCCGACCTTCTCCACCGGGGTCACGAGAAAGTAATCCGCGCCTTCCTTCTTCAGGATGGTCGAGAACAGCCGCACCAGCTCGGGCCGGCCAATCGGCGTTCCGAGGTAAAACCACGTGCCATCGCGGGCAATCCGCATGTCGAGATCGCCGCAAAACTCGGGGTTCCACAGGTGAACCGGCGGCAGCTTGCCGGTTTTGGCGGCGCTGCGGGCCGCGGTTTCGATGCTTTGGGCGTCTGGTTTCACAATATCTTGTCTGGCCTTCGATTTCGCCATTGGTCTCACATGCGATAGATGGCTTACTAGGCCATAACCTAGCCGACCAAGGAGAAATGTCATGTCCGACGACGCGGGCCTCGTGCCAGAAATCGAGGCGCTGGCCGAAAAGCTGGGCCAGGCGCGGGCCTCCATCTCCCGCCGGTTCATCGGCCAGGAGAAGGTGGTAGACCTCGTGTTGTCGGCGCTTGTCTGCGGCGGCCACGGCCTGCTGATCGGCCTGCCCGGCCTCGGCAAAACCCGGCTGGTCGATACGCTTTCCACCGTGATGGGGCTGAACGGCAGCCGCATCCAGTTCACCCCCGATCTGATGCCCGCCGATATTCTCGGCTCCGAGGTGCTGGAAACCGCCGAGGACGGCTCCCGCGCCTTCCGCTTCATCGAGGGCCCGATTTTCTGCCAGCTGCTGATGGCCGATGAGATCAACCGTGCTAGCCCGCGCACCCAATCCGCCCTGCTGCAAGCGATGCAGGAAAAGGAGGTCACTGTCGGCGGCCAGCACCGGGTGCTGGAAAAGCCCTTCCACGTGCTCGCCACGCAAAACCCGATCGAGCAGGAGGGCACCTATCCGCTGCCCGAGGCCCAGCTTGACCGGTTCCTCGTGCAGATCGACGTCGAATACCCCGACCGCGACACCGAGCGTGACATCATCCTTGCCACCACTGGCGCCGAAGAGGCAGCGAGCCACCAGATATTCTCTGCCGAAGAGTTGATCGCGGCGCAGGGCCTGCTGCGGCGCATGCCGGTGGGCGACTCCGTGGTCGAGCTGATCCTCGACCTTGTCCGCGCCTGCCGCCCCGAAGACCCGACCGCGCCCGAACAGGTGCAGCGCTCGGTCAGCTGGGGCCCCGGCCCGCGTGCGGCACAGGCGCTGATGATGACGGTGCGCGCCCGCGCCCTGCTGGAAGGCCGCCTCGTGCCCTCCGCCGAGGATGTGCTGGCGATGGCCGCGCCGGTGCTGACGCACCGCATGGCGCTCTCCTTCGCCGCCCGTGCGCGGGGCGAAGAGCTTTCTGCCGTGATCCGCGCCGTTGCCCAAAGCGTCACCCGCGTGGAGGCCGCCGCTTGAGCGACGCCGGTCCAGTTGCTCTTCACGCCGGCGTCGGGCGCGGGCTGCGCTCGAAGGCCGAGGGGCTCGCTGCCGCGCTGCCCCCACTTCTGGCAGATGCCGAGCATCTGGCCCAAACCGTGCTGCTGGGTGCCCACGGCCGCCGCCGCTCGGGCATGGGCGATGAGTTCTGGCAATACCGCCCGCTGGCGGTGGGCGACGAAGCCCGTAGCATCGACTGGCGCCGCTCCGCCAAGTCCGATCAGCACTTCGTCCGCGAAAAGGAGTGGCAGGCCGCGCAATCGGTCATGCTCTGGTGCGACGAGGCGATGTCGATGCGCTTTTCCGGCGAGCCGGGCAAACGCCCCTCAAAGGCAGGCCGCGCCCGGCTGCTGTCGTTGGCCATCGCCGTGCTGCTGGTGCGCGGCGGCGAGCGCGTGGGCCTCGCCCGCCTCGACCAGCCCGCCCGCTCCGGCCCGCTGCAATTGATCCGCATCGCCGATGCCCTTGGCGGCGCGATGGAGGCTGAAGAAAAGGCGCTGCCCGGCCCCGACTATGGCGCACCGCGCGGCGACACCCTGCCGCTGCACTCCCGCGCCGTCTTCCTCTCTGATTTCATGGGCGAGATCGACGCCGCCGAAGCCGCCCTGTCTCGCGCCGCCGACCGGGGCGTGCGCGGCGCGATGCTGATGATCCTCGATCCGGTGGAAGAAGAGTTTCCCTTCGACGGGCGCACCATCTTTGAAAGCATGGGCGGCTCCCTTGCGCATGAAACCCGCAAGGCCGGTGATTTGCGCGCCCGCTATCTCGACCGTCTCGCCGCCCGCAAGGACCGGCTGGAGGCACTCGCCCGCACGACCGGCTGGCAGTTTTCCACCCATCACACCGATACGCCCGCGCAATCTGCGCTGCTCTGGCTCTACGGTGCACTGGAGCATGGCCGCTGATGTTTGCCATCGGTCCCATAGGCTTTACCGCGCCGCTCCTGCTCTGGGCGCTGATCGTGCTGCCGCTGCTCTGGCTGCTGCTCCGCGCCGTGCCGCCCGCGCCGATCCGCCGCCGCTTTCCCGGCGTGGCGCTGCTGCTGGGGCTGGAGGACGAGGATAGCCAGACCGACCGCACGCCGTGGTGGCTGCTGCTGCTGCGGATGCTTGCGGTCGCCGCAATTATCATCGGCTTTGCTGGCCCGGTGCTGAACCCCGAAGAGCGCCGCGAGGGCACCGGCCCGCTGCTGATCGCGCTCGATGGCGGCTGGGCCGATGCCCGCGACTGGCCGGGGCGCATGGCCCGGATCGAGGGGCTGCTGGCCGATGCCGCGGCGACTGACCGGCCGGTGGCCGTGGTCTCGCTCACCGCGCTGCCTGCTCCGGGCGAGCTGCCGATGCTCGCCGCCGCCGCATGGGGCCCGCGCCTTGCCGGGCTGGAGCCGATGGCATGGACGCCCGAAAGCGGCGATGCGGTGGCGTGGGTGGAAAGCCTCGGCGAGGGGTTTGAGACCTATTGGCTCTCCGATGGCCTCGCCCACGAGGGCCGGGCCGATGTTCTCGCTGCCTTTGAAGACAAGGGCCCGGTGACGGTGTTTGAAAGCCCGCGCCGCCCCCTCGGCCTGCGCCCGGCCCGGTTTGAGGATGGGCAAGTGCGGCTGACCGTGTTGCGCCCGGACGAGACCGCCGCGCAAACCGCCACGGTGCTGGCCTATGGCCGCGATCCTTCGGGCACCGAGCGGGTGCTGGCCCGCGCCGAGGCGGCGTTTGAGGCGGAGGCCACCGAGGCCGAGGTGGCCCTCGTGCTGCCCGCCGAGCTGCGCAACCGGATCACCCGCTTTGAGCTTCAGGCCGCACGCGGGGCAGGGGCCGTGAGCCTCACCGATGACGGGCTGCGCCGCCGCGAGGTCGCCCTCATTGCGGGCCGCGAAGACCGCGAAGGGCTGGAGCTGCTCTCGCCACTGCACTACCTGCAACGTGCGCTGGAGCCGACGGCTGACCTCGTGGAAGGCACGCTGCCCGATATCCTCCTCGCCAACCCCGATGCCATCGTCTTTGCCGATGTCGCCGATCTGCCGCAGGCCGAAAAGGACGATCTGCTGGAGTGGGTCGAAGAGGGCGGCATGCTGCTACGCTTCGCCGGGCCGCAGCTTGCGGCCTCCGATCTCAGCCGCCGCGATGAAGACCCGCTGATGCCGGTGCGGCTGCGGGAAGGCGGGCGCTCGGTAGGCGGCGCGATGAGCTGGGGCGAGCCCAAGGCCCTGCGCCCCTTCCCCGAAAATTCGCCCTTCTATGGCCTCGGCCTGCCGGATGACGTCACGGTGACGGCGCAGGTCATGGCCCAGCCCGACCCGGACCTCGCCGACCGGGTGATTGCCGCGCTGGCCGATGGCACGCCACTGGTAACACGCAAGCGGATCGGTCAGGGCTCTGTGGTGCTGTTTCATGTGACGGCCAATGCCGAATGGTCCTCGCTGCCGCTCTCCGGCCTCTTCGTCCAGATGCTCGAACGGCTGGCGATCTCCACCCGGCCCGCAACCCCGGAGGCCAGCGAGCTGGAGGGCACCGTATGGACCCCGGAACGGGTGCTCGATGGCTTTGGCATGGTTCAGGATGCAGGCACGCTGGCGGGCGTTGACGGCGCAGACCTTGGCGCGGCGCTGGCCGGTGACGCGCCAATCGGCCCCGCGCTGCGCCCCGGGCTCTATGCGGGGGAAGACCGGTTGATCGCGCTCAACGTGCTGGGTGACACCGCCACGCTGGAGCCCGTCACATGGCCCGCCCGCATCCCCGTCGAGGGGCTGGCGGTGAGCCGGGAGACGGCGCTGAAAGGCTTCGTGCTCACGGCCGCCCTGGTGGCGCTGGCGCTCGATATCATCGCCTCGCTCTGGCTCGGCGGCCGCCTCTTCGCCCCCCGCGCCAAGGGCATTGCGCGGCGCTCTTCGGCGGCGGGCGCGCTGCTTATCGCTGCGCTCGTCGCAGCCACGCCCGATGGCGCGCAGGCCCAGACCGACGAGGCCGCCGAAATCTTTGCGCTGGACGCCACAACCGAGGTCGTGCTGGCCCATGTCATCACCGGCGATCCCCGGCTCGACGAGGTGGCCCACGCCGGGCTCACTGGCCTCTCTGACACGCTCTTCCGCCGCACCTCCATCGAACCCGCCGAACCCATAGCGGTGAACCTCGAAACCGATGAGCTGGCCTTCTTCCCCTTCCTCTACTGGCCGGTCAGCCCCAACCAGCCGATCCCCTCCGCCGAGGCCTATGCCAAGCTCAACCGCTACCTGCGCACCGGCGGGATGATCCTGTTTGACACCCGCGATGCCGATATCGGCGGCTTCGGCGCGGCCACGCCCGAGGGCCGCAAGCTGCAAGAGCTGGCCGCCCCGCTCGATGTGCCGCCGCTGGAGCCGATCCCGCAGGACCATGTGCTGACCCGCACCTTCTACCTGCTGCAGGATTTTCCCGGCCGCTGGGCCAGCCGCGATGTCTGGGTCGAGGCCGCCCCGCCCGATGCCGAGGTGGTGGAGGGCATGCCCTTCCGCAATCTCAATGACGGGGTGACGCCGGTGGTGATCGGCGGCAACGATTGGGCCGCGGCCTGGGCGGTGGAAAACAACGGCGCGGCGATGTTCCCCGTGGGGCGCGGCTACGCGGGCGAGCAGCAACGTGAAATCGCCTATCGCTTCGGGGTGAACCTGATCATGCATGTGCTCACCGGCAACTACAAATCCGACCAGGTCCACGTGCCGGCCCTGCTCGACAGGCTGGGCCAATGATGAACGCCGACAGCATCATCTTCGATCCGCACCTGCCATGGATCGCGCTCTATGCCGCAATCGCGCTGGCCGTGCTGTTCATCGCGCTCGCCATCTGGCGCGGGCTGGCGGGCTGGTGGCTGCGGGCGCTCGCCGCTGCGGCCCTTCTGGTGGCATTGGCCAACCCCTCGCTACAACAGGAAGAGCGCAACCCGCTTTCGGATATCGTGCTGGTAGTGGTGGATGAAAGCTCGTCGCAGGGCCTCTCGGACCGCGCCGAGCAGACCCAGGCCGCCCTGGGCCGGGTGCTGGCGCAGATCGCCGCGATGCCCAACACCGAGGCCCGCGTGGCCGTGGTGGGCGATGGCGAGGGCGACGAAGGCACGCGCGCCATGGCCGCCCTCTCAGAGGCGCTGGCCGAAGAGCCGCGCGCGCGGGTGGCCGGGGCCATCCTCATCTCTGACGGGCGGGTGCACGACATGGAGCGCACGCCCGATCTGCCCGCGCCCCTGCACCTGCTGATGACCGGTCACAGCACCGACTGGGATCGCCGCCTCGTGGTGCAGAACGCCCCCGCTTTCGGCATCCTCGGCGAGGAAATCACCCTGACCCTGATGATCGAAGACCAGGGCGATCTGCCTTCGGGGGCGGGGCGCGGCGCCACCGTGCCGCTCTCCATCGCCGTGGATGGCGAGGAGCCGCGCACCTACGATGTGCCGGTGGGCGAGGAGCTGACGCTGCCCGTGACGCTCTCCCACGGTGGCAAGAACGTGATCCAGTTCATCACCCCGACGGCAGAGGGCGAGCTGACCGACCGCAACAACGCCGCCGTGGTGCAGATCAACGGCGTGCGTGATCGCCTGCGGGTGCTCTTGGTCAGCGGCGAGCCGCACCCCGGCGAGCGGACATGGCGCAACCTGCTGAAATCCGACAGCTCGGTCGACCTCGTGCATTTCACCATCCTCCGCCCGCCCGAGAAGCAGGACGGCGTGCCAGTGAGTGAGCTGTCGCTCATCGCCTTCCCCACCCGCGAGCTCTTCATCGAGAAGATCGACGAATTCGACCTGATCATCTTCGACCGCTACAAGCGACGCGGTATCCTGCCCACGCTATACCTCGACAACATCCGCGATTACGTCGAGCGGGGCGGCGCTGTGCTGGTGGCGGCGGGGCCGGATTTTGCCAGCGCCGACAGCATCTACCGCTCGCCGCTGGGCGACATCATGCCTGCCTCGCCCTCGGCCCGCGTGCTGGAAGAGGGCTACCTGCCCGAGGTGACCGAGCTGGGCGAGAAGCACCCGGTGACCGAGGGCCTCGAAGCGCTCTACCCCTCCGAGGAAGAGGGCGTGCCGGGCTGGGGCCGCTGGTTCCGCCTTGTCGATCTTATCCCAGCGCCCGGCGAGAACGGTGGACAGGTGGTGATGTCGGGGCTGGAAGAGCGCCCGTTGCTGGTGCTCCAACGCCACGGCGAGGGCCGGGTGGCGCTGATGGCCTCCGATCACGCATGGCTCTGGTCGCGCGGTTTCGAGGGCGGCGGCCCGCAGCTGGAGCTTCTGCGGCGGCTGGCGCATTGGATGATGAAAGAGCCGGATCTCGAAGAAGAGAGCCTGACAGCCGAAGCCGTAGGCCAGGAGATGACAATCACCCGCCGCACGCTCGGGGATGCGCCCTCCGAGGTGGAGGTGACGGCCCCCGATGGCACGGTGCATGTGGTGCCGCTTACAGAGGTGTCGCCCGGGCTCTATCAGGGCGTGTTCGAAGGCCCCGACCTTGGCCTCTACCGGCTCGCCGAGGGCGACAAGACAGCCGTGGTCGCGCTTGGCCCGTCAGCGCCCAAGGAATTTGAAGAGACAATCGCAACCGGCGCTGTTGTGGAACCGGCGGTCGACGCTCGGCGTGGTGGGGTAATGCCGTTGGAAGAGGGCACCCCGGCGATCCGCGAAGTGCGCGAAGGCCGGGTGGCCTCGGGCCGGGGCTGGATCGGGATAAACCCGCGCGGGGCCTATGTTACGGCAGATGTCACGGTGATTCCGCTGGTGAACCCGCTGCTGTTCCTCGTGCTGGCGGCGCTGCTGACACTTGGCGCATGGCTGGTGGAAGGGCGGCGCGGCGCGAAAGCGGCCTGAGGCTACAGCCCGCGCCCACTGGGTGGCGCCCACTGTGGTGTGGGGGCCAACCCACCACCCGCCTAACGCAGATCCACCTGATACCGCGCCCCATCCCAGCCTTCGGGGAGGGTGCTCGTTTCGATCCACACGCGAGTCACCCCTTGCGGAATCCTCACGCCACCGAGGCCGCGAGTGAAGGGCTGCTCATCCACATGCGGATGCGCCAACACGCGGGTGCCAAGCACCTTTCCGGTTTCATTCGTCACGCGCCAGCCGTTGGCATAATCTTCCCAGCCCGTATCGCCGTGGCTGAGCGTCACTTCAAAGCGCCAGGCCCTGCCCGATGGCGTGGCCGTGACCGCCTCAACAACGGCAGGGTCGGCATGGGCGGGAAGGGCGAAGAGGGTAAGAGCAATCCAGCGCATGTGGCGCAGCATGGCATAGATGACGCTGCAGCGCACTCACATGGCTGTTAGCGACCGGGCCAGTCAGTTGTCGGGCTGCATCAGCACTTCGCGCGACTGGCTCCAGAACTCCCGGCGCCAGATCACCACCGAAGTCACCACCGCGCCCAGCCCAAGCCCCCACGGCCCCACCAGCCAGCCAAGGGCCCCCAGCGCAAAGTAGATCGACCGCATCCCGCGATTGAAGCTCTTGGCGGCGGCGATGTTGATCTCGGCAGCCTTGGCGGCACGCGGGTAGGTGGAGGGATCATCCTGATCATTCGGAATCGCCCCCATCACCACCGAGGTGTAGCCAAACAGCCGGTGCGCCCAGACGAACTTGAGGAAGGCATTGGCGAGGAAAAACAGGATCAGCGTGATCTTAACCTCGAAGGCCAGCGTAGAGGTGGTGCCAAGCGAGAGGTCTTCGGCAAGGCCGGTCAGTTGCTCGGGATTGCCGATCACCGCCAGCCCGCCACCGATTGAGATCATGCAGGCGGAGGCAAAAAACGTGGTGCCCTGCCGCAGGCTGCCCAGAATGGTGGCGTCAAAGATGCGTGGCTGCCGGGTGATATGCTCGCGCAGCCAGTTGCGGCGGTACTCCTGCATCAAAACCGAAACCGAGGGCTTGCCCGCAGGCGGGTGCTCCACCACCCAGCCCAGCCCGGCCCAAAGCGTCAGAATGAGCGCGACGGCAACGCCATCGGTGCTGGTGAAAGGGGCAAGAAGCGGCATCAGATCCATGGCCGGACCCTATGTCGCGCCAGCGCCGGTTGCCAGATGGCAAAATTGGTTATATTTTCTGACCAATTCAGCAAGGGAGGGAGCCGCGCCCATGGAAATGCCCCAGCCAGATCCGCAAATCCTCGCCCGTAAGGCCCGGATCGTCGCCCGCCTGCGCGCGGCCCTGCCCGGCGGCGTGATCGACGCGGAGGAGGAGGTGCGGGCCTATGAGTGCGACGCGCTCACCGCCTACAAGTGCCCGCCGCTTGCCGTGGTGCTGCCCTCCACCACCGAAGAGGTCTCCGCTGCGCTGAAGGTGTGCCACGAGGAAGGCGTGCCCGTGGTGCCGCGCGGCGCGGGCACTTCGCTGGCGGGTGGGGCGCTGCCCACGGCGGATTGCGTCATCCTCGGCGTCGCCCGCATGGCCGAGGTGCTCGAAAGCAACTACCCCGACCGCTACGTGCATGTGCAAACCGGGCGCACCAACCTGAGCGTCACAGGCGCGGTGGAGGCCGATGGCTTCTTCTATGCCCCCGACCCGTCGAGCCAACTCGCCTGCGCCATCGCGGGCAACATCGCCATGAACTCCGGCGGCGCGCATTGCCTCAAGTACGGCGTGACCACCAACAACCTGCTCGGCGTGACGATGGTGCTGGCCGATGGCACGATCACCAAGGTCGGTGGCCCGTGGATGGACGCGAACGGCCTCGACCTGCTCGGCCTCATCTGCGGCTCCGAAGGCCAGCTTGGCGTGGTCACTGAAGCCTGGCTGCGGATCCTGCCCAAGCCCGAGGGCGCGCGGCCCGTGCTGATCGGTTTCGACAGCTCCGAAGTGGCGGGCCAATGCGTGACCAACATCATCAAGGCGGGCGTGCTGCCCGTGGCCATCGAGTTTATGGACCGCCCCTGCATCCGCGCCACCGAGGCCTTCGCCGGGGCGGGCTACCCTGATTGCGAGGCGCTCCTGATCGTGGAGGTCGAAGGCTCGGAGGCCGAGATTGACGCGCAGCTGGCACTGATCTGCGGCATCGCTGAAGAGCTGAACCCGGTGGAATTGCGCCAAAGCGCAAGCGCCGACGAAAGCGCCCGCATCTGGCTGGGGCGCAAATCGGCCTTCGGCGCGATGGGCCAGATCAACGACTACATGTGCCTTGATGGCACCATCCCGGTCAGCGAACTGCCGCGCGTGCTGCGCCGCATTGGGGAGATGAGCGAGGAGTTCGGGCTGGAGGTCGCCAACGTCTTCCACGCCGGGGATGGCAACATGCACCCGCTGATCCTGTTCAACGCCAACGAGGAGGGGCAGCTGGAGCTCTGCGAGCAATTCGGTGCCGAGATCCTCAAGCTCTGCGTCGAGGTCGGCGGTTGCCTGACAGGCGAGCATGGCGTGGGCATCGAGAAGCGCGACCTGATGGAGGTGCAATATCGCCCCGATGATCTGGCCGCGCAGATGGACGTAAAAGACGTGTTCGATGCGGGCTGGATCCTGAACCCGGCCAAGGTGTTTCCGCTGACGGTCTCTGCGGGGCGGCGGCGCGCGCCGGAACAGGCGGCGTGAGCGCTGCTGGGTCGGGATTGGATATTTAGAGCAAGAAAATGAACAGGTTGAGCATCATGGAGCCGGCAAGCGAGGCGGAACTGGCAGAGGCGCTTGCAGGCGCGGGATCGCCAGTCTCGGTGCGCGGTGGCGGCACGCGCGGGATCGTGGCCGAGGGCGCGGCGCTGCGCTACGCGGGGCGCGGCATTTCGCTCTACGAGCCGGGCGCGCTGACGCTGGTGGCGCAGGCAGGCACGCCGGTGGCAGAGATCGAGGCGGCGCTGGCGGCGGAAGGGCAGCGGCTGGCCTTCGAGGTGCCCGACATGCGCGGGCTGCTCGGCACCGAGGGAGAGAGCACCATTGGCGGCGTCGTGGCGGCCAATGCCAGCGGCCCCCGGCGGGTTTCTGTGGGCGCGGCGCGGGATTTCCTGCTTGGGGTGCGTTTTGTCGATGGCGCGGGCCGCGTGGTGCAGAACGGCGGGCGGGTGATGAAGAATGTTACCGGCTACGATCTGGTGAAGCTGATGGCCGGAAGCCACGGCACGCTTGGGGTGTTGACGGAGGTGTCGCTGAAGGTGCTGCCGAAGCCCGAGGTGGCGGGCGTGCTTTCCATCGACGGGCTTTCGGTGGGCGATGCGGTGGCGGCGATGAGCGCCGCGCTGGGCACGCCATGGGAGGTGACGGCGGCCTGCCATACCGACCTCTCAGCCAATGACCGGCCCTCGACGCAGCTGCGGATCGAGGGAATGCAGGCGTCGGTCACCTACCGGCTCGACCGGCTGAAGGCGCATCTCGCCCCCTTCGGTGAGGTCGAGACCACCCTGAGCGACACCCATGACTGGCCCTGGTTCCGCGATGTGGAGCGCTTCGCGGGCGGGGAAGAGGATGTCTGGCGGCTGCATTGCAAGCCCTCCGACGCGCCCGGCCTCGCGGCGCGGCTGCCCGAGGGCGCGAAGGTGATGCTCGACTGGGGCGGCGGGCTCATCTGGGCCGCTGTCGCGCCGGGCACCGACCTGCGCGCTACGCTCGGCCCCTTTGACGGCCACGCGACGCGGGTGCGGGGGCAGGGGGGCAGCATCGCCCGCTTCCACCCCGAGCCGCCCGCGCTTGCCGCGCTCACCGCCGGGCTGCGGGCCAAGTTTGACCCGCGCGGCATTCTGAACAGGGGCCTGATGGCATGAAGACCGAATTCACCGAAGCCCAACTGGCTGATCCGGGCACCGCACGCGCCAATGAGATCCTGCGCGCCTGCGTCCACTGTGGCTTTTGCACCGCCACATGCCCGACCTATCAGGTGCTGGGCGATGAACTCGACAGCCCCCGTGGCCGGATCTACCTGATCAAGGACATGCTCGAAAACGAGCGCGTGCCCGACGAGAAAACCGTCAAGCACATCGACCGCTGCCTCTCCTGCCTCGCCTGCATGACGACATGCCCCTCCGGCGTGCATTACATGCACCTCGTCGACCACGCCCGCGCCTATATCGAAGAGCGCTACAAACGGCCTCTGGGTGACCGCGCCCTGCGCTGGATCCTCGCCCGCATCCTGCCCTACCCGGGGCGGTTCCGGCTGGCGCTGTTGGGAGCCAAGATCGGGCGGCCGTTTCGCGGGCTGATCCCCTCGGCTCGGTTGCGTGCGATGCTGGAGATGGCCCCCGCCGTCATCCCCCCGGTCAGCCGCAACGACGACCCGCAAAGCTTCGCCCCCACGGCCCCGCGCCGCAAGCGGGTGGCGCTGATGACCGGCTGTGCCCAGAAGGCGCTGAACACCGACATCAACGATGCCACCATCCGGTTGCTCACCCGGCTTGGTTGCGAGGTGGTGGTGGCCGA
Organism: Oceanicola sp. D3; assembly: GCF_006351965.1. Classification (NCBI taxonomy): domain Bacteria; kingdom Pseudomonadati; phylum Pseudomonadota; class Alphaproteobacteria; order Rhodobacterales; family Roseobacteraceae; genus Oceanicola; species Oceanicola sp. D3. Next base: position 3,522,942 of record NZ_CP040932.1, on the reverse strand, counting down.
GGGCGCCGGTTGCTGCGGGGCGCTGACGCATCACATGGGCCGCGAGGCCGAAGCCCACGGAACGGCGGGTAAAAACATCCGGGCATGGGCGGCGGAGATGGAGGGGCAGGGGCTCGATGCCATCGTTATCAACACCTCCGGCTGCGGCACCACGGTCAAGGACTATGGCCACATGTTCGCGCAAACCGAGCTTGCCGATCAGGCCGCCCGGGTGGCCGGGATCGCCAAGGATATCTCCGAGGTGCTGGCCGACCTGATGCCCGAGGCCCCGGTGGAGGCGCGCAACCTCGCCAAATCCGAGATCGCCGGCACCGATGCCAAGGCGCAATCCGGCGAGGGCAGCGGCCCGATCCGCGTGGCCTATCACGCCGCCTGCTCGCTCCAGCACGGCCAGAAGATCAAGGACCACCCCAAGGCGCTGCTGAAGGCGGCGGGCTTCGAGGTGGTCGAACCGGCCGACAGCCACCTCTGCTGCGGTTCGGCGGGCACCTACAACCTGATGCAGCCGGAGATTTCGGGCCAGCTCAAGGCCCGCAAGGTGCGCACGCTGGAGGCCAAGGCCCCCGACATCATCGCCGCAGGCAACATCGGCTGCATGATGCAGATCGGCTCGGGCACCGCCACGCCCATCGTGCACACCGTCGAACTGCTGGATTGGGCCACCGGCGGGCCGAAGCCTCCGGCGCTTTGCCCCGATGTCAATTGACGAGGCTTTCCTGCAACGATCACGCGGCCAGCGCCAGAGCCGCCACAATATCGCCCAACCCCACCGCTAAGCAGGCCCCCGAACCAGACCGGGACCGCCATGCGCAACGCTTTCCTCTCTGCCCTCACCGGGCTCCTCGCCCTTGCCAGCCTCCCTGCCTCTGCGCAGGAAACCGGCCTGACGAGCCTTGCCACCAGTGACCAGGGGCGCGGCTGGGAAGCCGTCGGGCGGCTGGAAATGGGGCGCAAGAGCTTTTGCACCGGCGCGCTCATCGCGCCTGATCTGGTGCTGACGGCGGCGCATTGCCTTTACGAGATGGATACCGGCGCGCGGGTGGATGTGTCTGGCGTGGAGTTTCGCGCAGGCTGGCGCAACGGGCGGGCAGAGGCCTATCGCGGTGTGCGCCGGGCGGTGACCCATCCGGATTATGTGTATGAAGGGCGCGACCAGCTGGACCGGGTCGCGCTGGACGTTGCGCTGCTGCAGCTCGACAGGCCAATCCGCAACATCCGCGTCACCCCGTTTGACACCGCCGATGCGCCGGGCGCGGGCGATAGCGTCAGCGTTATCTCCTATGCGCAAGACCGGGCCGAAGCGCCCGCCTATGAAAGCGGCTGCGAGGTGATGGAACGGCGCGGCGGTGTGCTGATGTTCACCTGCTCGGTCGATTTCGGCTCTTCGGGCGCGCCAATCTTCACCATCGGCGCACGCGGGCCGCAGGTGGCCTCGGTGGTCTCGGCCAAGGCCACGATGCAGGGCCGCCCGGTGGCGCTGGGCACCGAGCTGGAGCCCGTGCTGAGCGTGCTGATGGAGCAGCTCTCCTCGGGCGGCGGCGCGTTGAACCCGGGCGGCACGGTGCGCTTTCTGGGCGGCGGAAACAGCGGCGAGCGGCGCGAGATTGGCGCCCGCTTCGTGAAGCCGTGATGCTGCGCCGCGCCCTCTTCGCCGCGCTGGCGCTGGCCCTCGCCACGCCTGCCTTCGCCGATAGCGCCCTGCGCCGCCTGTCGCTGCGCTCCGAGGGGCTGGGCTGGGAGGCCGTGGGCCGGCTCGACCTTGGCCGTGGCTCCTTCTGCTCTGGCGCGCTCATCGCCACCGATCTCGTGCTGACAGCGGCCCATTGCCTCTTCGACCGTGAAGGCAACCGGCTCGACCCGCGCCGCATCACTTTCCGCGCGGGCTACCGCGACGGGCAAGACGTGGCCGCCCGCCAGGGCGCGCGCGCCGTGGTGATGGCGGGCTACGCGCCGGTGAGTGATGATGTGATCGGCCAGCTGCGCACCGACGTTGCGCTGCTCCAACTCGATCGCCCAATTGCCGCCGCCAATGCCGCGCCCTATGCGCTCTCCGGCAACGTGCGCACCGGTGGCACCGTTTCGGTTGCCTCCTACGGGCAGGGCCGCGAAGAGGCGCTTTCGCTGCAACGCTCCTGCGGCGTGCTGGGCGAGCGGATCGGCGCGCTGGCCTTCTCCTGCGATGTCACCTTCGGCTCTTCCGGTGCGCCAGTGTTCGAGATGTCCTCGGGCCGTCCCGCGATTGTGTCGATCATTTCCAAGGGCGCGCGCGAAGATGGCAAGGTGCTGTCTCTCGGCATGCGCGTTGAGCCCGCCGTGCGCCAGCTGCGGGCCGATCTGCGGGCCGGGCGCGGCGTGTTCCCTCAAGCCGGGGGCGCACAGGCCAAACGGCTGCGCGTGGGGGCCTCCTCCAGTACCGGCGCGCGCTTCATCCGCCCCGGCAATGGCCCCAAGTTCGTAAAGCCCTGAGCCTGAAGCAACCGCAACGTACCGCGCCAGCACGCCGCCCGGCCTGCCCTGCACCTCGGCGACAAGCCGGATTGCAGGTTTCTCCGAATGCACGTTAGGGTGGTGTCCGGCGGTGTCGACAGCCCGCTGGTGTAAGTGGTGAACCAAGTTCGGGGTGGATGCTGGCGTGGCAGTGTACGTGACAGGGGTGCACGGAACGGAGGACGGCCCCGGAGACCGGGCGATTCTTGAAACCTCCGAAACCGAGATCGACCCGGATACCTCAGACCTGTTGGCGAGCCTTCGCGGGCCCGCCGAAGATGGCCTCAACACATTTCTGGTGCTCGACCCGGTGCGCCGCAAAGCGGTGACGGGCGTGTTTGACCTCGACGGCGCAGACGTGCCGCTGCAATCCCTCTTCGAGGGCCGGGCGGCGGAGGAGGCCGCTGAAACGGCGCCCTATCTCGCCGATCTAACCGTTGCCCCGGACGAGCCGCCCTCACGTTTTACCACTGGCTTCCTCAAGGCGCATTGGGGGCGGGACACGGGGCTTCTGATCCGGTCTCGCGGCAGCTTTGCAGAAGTGCGCCGTCATCTGCGACGCTTCACCAAGCTGCGCCGCGAGGCCGACGGCCGCTGGTTTTTCTTTCGGTTCTGGGATCCGCTCGTGGCCGGGCGATACTTCCGGACCATCTCCGAAAGCGAGCGCCGCGCCGAACAGTGGTTTGGCCGGGGGCTGATCGACAGTTTCATTGTTGAGGAGGAGGCTGGAAAGACGGCAACCTGCTTCCGCCCGGCGCAGCTGCCCGAACATGCGAACAGGCCGCTTGGGCCTGTGGTGTTGAAAGAGTGGGAGCTGCGCCCCTTCAGAACAAACGCCTTCGACCGTGACGTGGAGCGCATGGCGCGCAACCTCAAGGGCGACTTTGGCCCGGAGTTGAAGCACTACCCCGAAGGGGCCGTTGCGCGGCTGATCCGCCCGGTGCTGGAGCGCTTCACCGCCCTGGGCTTCCGGCGCAAGGAGCACCTGCATGTGATCGCGGCCTGGAGCCTGTTCTATGGCCCCGGCTTCATCGAGATGGACCGCGAAGGCGAACTGGCGCGGATTTGCGCTGCCGACGCGCCCGAGCGTGAGCGGTTTGCCGCGATGAAAGCCCGGATGGAGGGGTTTGGCGCCCCGGAGGAGGTGCAATGAGCCTGACGCCCAAGGATGTAACCGCGCGCTCCGAACACACCGGCCTTGCCAACGCAGGAGAGATCGGCTCGGAGTGCAAGATCTGCGCGTTGGCGGCGGGGGTGAAGTTTGCCTACGACGACCCGTGGAAAACCCCGATCACCGACCTGGAGGTGCGCCTGGCCGACATGTCGGGCGGGGTGCTGGTGGATGCGATGAAAACCGAGGCGCCCGCAAACCGGGGCGCGGCCGATGCGGCCCCCGGCACCGGCGCGTTGCGGCCAGACCTGGGCGGCGTGACCCATGGCGAAGTGCCCGCCAGCGCCGGGTTTCTGACCGCAACCACCAACCCGAGCCAGGATATCCCCACGGTGGCCGAGGAGGCATGGCAGCTTGAGCAGGATATCGTCCGCGAGCTGGAGGCCTTCGAAACCTCGATGAAGGCCACCTTCCGGCCCTATGTGGAGGAATGGGAGCGCGACGGGGTCATCGGGGCGGCGGTCGATTTCAACAAGGGCGTGCTGCGTGGCATCGGCAACTGGTGGGACGGGGAGAAGGATTTTTGGGGCACCGCATGGGGCGCGCTCAAATCCTCCGCCGCCGCCATTGGCGATTACATCGGGGAGGCGAATGACGAGGGGCTGCCATGGTGGCTGCCGGGCGCAGTACCCTTGAACGTGGGCGCGAAGATCGCCCGCGATACCGGCAGTGCCATCGTGGGCCTGTTCCAGAGCGACGGGGTGATGGACTACCTTGAGGAGCTGGGCGAGCTGATGCGCGCCTTCCTTGCGGGGGATATCGACCGGATCGCGACGAGCCTCGGGAAGCTGACGGGGCTGGAGGCCCTCGGCGGGGTGATCGGCGAGTTTGGCGCGATGATCCGCGAGGCCACCACCGACGGCATCGACTGGATCCGCGACATGATCGAGGTGCTGCGCCGCACGCCGGTGCTGAACCTCATGGTCAACACCGCGATGCGCTGCCTGCTGCTGATGACGCCCAATTTCTGGGCCGGGGTCATCGGCGAGGGGCTGGGGTTCATCGTCCCCGAGCTGCTGATCTGGCTGATCACCACGATCATCGCCGCCCTGAGCGCCGGAGCCGGCGCCGCCGCCCTCGCCTCCCGCTGCGCCAGCATCGCCTCCAAGATCCGCACCGCGATCTCCGGCGGGCAGCATGTGGCGAAGATCCTGGCCTTCCTGGACGGGATCCAGCCGATCTTCTCGAAGGTCGGTGCGCTTGCGAAGAAGCTGCGGCAGAGTATTGATGAGGTCGGCACGCGGATCATCCACGAAGGCCACGTGGTTGTTCGCAAGGCGCGGTACTGGGAACAAAGGTTGGACGAGTTGGCGTCTCAAGGGCACGGGCCGCAACGGCATGAGGGGGATGTGACGGATGTACAATTGTTACTCCGCAGCATGCTTGGCCATGATCCGATGACCGGTACCGTTGTGGACTATGACAAGTTCCTCAGGAAATACGGTGTCCCCTATAATCCGGCAGAGCATGGGCGGCCGCCTACTCTTTCGGGCGAAATGATCGACGTCCCCGGAAAGGGAACGCTCAAGGTCGAGATGAGCAAAAAGATCCTACACGCTACTGGAGATCACGCGACGAAGATCAACACGAAAGCCGATTACGTCAGGGCCTATGATGAGGTATTGAAACATCCTGATTTCAAGGCATTCTTGAAGAGTGCCGAAGCAGACGAACCGATTAGAGTTCCCGCCAAAGATATTTTTGGCTCAAACTTCCAGGCGCGCTTCAAAGGATATGACCTCAATGGAGACCCAACCGTGTTTGGGCCGGACACCCAGATTGTTGCGGTTTTTGAGAAAGGTCAAAATGGGACAGTAAAGCTTATCACACTATATCCTGACCCCTAAGGAGGACAGACCATGACCCTCTCACGTCACTTAAATAAATTACTGATGTACTTTAACGCCAATGTCTCAATATCCGATAGGCTGCCTAGGTTTGTGGAAAGCTTAAGCGAATTGGACAGGCAAGCACTCCAGCAAGAGTTCAAGACTGCACTTGAAAAGGACCTCCTTACAGAACGAGATTTTTACAAGGCGACATCATGCAGTCCGGCAAGCAAAGACTCCGCCCGCGCGTTTTTCGAAAGCGTCTATCGCTACGCCTTTGAAGGGGGCGAAGAAACGGATCTCTCGGACTATTGGCTCAAAATTGGTTATCGTAAAAACTGGGAATAAGGTCGCCCGCTGCGCCAGCATCGCCTGAAAATTCCGCGCCGCGATCACCGGCGGTCAGCATGTGGCGAAGATCCTGGCCTTCCTGGACGGGATCAAGCCGATCTTCGCGAAGATCGGTGCCCTTGCGAAGAAGCTGCGGCAGAGTATTGATGAAAAAGCCGAGCGGATCATGACCAAGAGCCACCGCGTCGAGCGATCAGCGCGGTATTGGCGAAAAAGGCTGGACGAGTTGGCGCAGGATGTTCCGGGCGCTCACGGCCCCCAGAGGCATGAAGGTGATGTTACCGATCAAGCCCTCCTTGACAGAATCTTGCACGGCATTGATCCAATGTCCGGGACGACGATTGATGCGGTAACGGGCAAAAAGCACCGCAAACCCAGAAAGGCGACGAAGATAAACACGCCCACCGACTACGTCAGGCTGTACGATCACATCGCCGGAGAACTGAGAGATGAACTTTTGGACAAAGCAAGGTTGGCGCGGTACGGCGGCGAAAAAATTTTCAAAATGGAATTTCCAATCAATGACGTATTCAAGGGTAATGTAAACCAAAGGATGCGAGGCTACGCTAAGGTCAGCAGAAGAAAACCTCAAGGCGTCGTGCCGCTGGATTTCGAAGGCGGCGCAATATTAGCGTTCTTTAGGTTTCGAGATGATGGAACGTTCGGTTTATACTCGATGTTTCCCGAGCCGAGGACTTAGATAATGATCAAAAAAAATTCAGTCCACGCATATAACCTGCGGTCGGCATTGAGCACATACCTTTGTGATCAAGAGTGGGACGCCGAGGAGTTGAGGTCTTTGTGCCGCGACCGCAAAGAGCTGGACGCTGCGATATTGGCGCAGTTGGAGTACGAGATGTTCACACCACGGGACGTCAATAAAATGACGGGCCTGGGCCAAGCGAGCCCGGGGAGTCTTGCTGCGTTCTTCAGTGCATTAAGGGCCTATCTGTTCTCCGGTGCCGCGGAGCCTGATCCCGACGACTATTTCGACTGAAGCCGGTGGGCAGTGGTCGTTGATCGCGTATCGCAATCATCCTTGCGCAAGGCACGGCCTGTAGATGGGTATCTTGCCTCTGACCCATGTGAGGCGATCAGACACGAAGCCCGCATCCCCCGTTGAAGAATCTGGATCGTAACGCCAACAGAAAGTTGTCTCATCTCCTTTGACCAACTTGATGTGGCGACTACAGCCGCCGCCTGTGGAATGACGAGGTGGGCACACGGATTATCCACGAAAGCCACGTGGTGGTGCGCAAGGCGCGGTACTGGGAAAAAAGGTTGGACGAGTTGGCGGCTCAAGGGCACGGGCCGCAACGGCATGAGGGGGATGTGACAGATGTACAATTGTTCTTCCGAAGCCTGCTTGGCCATGACCCGATGACCGGCACCGTTGTGGACTATGACAAGTTCCTCAGGAAATACGGTGTCCCCTATAATCCGGCAGAGCATGGGCGGCCGCCTACTCTTTCAGGCGAAATGATCGACGTCCCAGGAAAGGGAAAGCTCCGGGTCGAAATGAGCAATAAGATCCTACACGTCAGGGGCAAACACGCGACGAAGATCAACACAAAAGCCGATTACGTCAGGGCTTATGATGAAGTGGTAAAGCATCCAGATTACAAAGCATTCTTGAAAAATGGCGAAAAGAAAGACGAAATTAAAGTTCCCGCCAGAGAGATCTTTGGCACCAGCTTTCGGACACGCTTTAAAGGATATGATCTCAATGGAAATGCAACAATCTTTGGCCCAGACACCATGATTGCTGCAGTCTTCGAAAAGGATGCAAACGGGATGCCGAAACTCGTCACACTTTATCCCAACCCTTAAGGAAAACAGGACATGGCCCTCTCACGCCACTTTAGAACTTCACTAGCTCACTTCAATGCCAATGTGGATAGGCCCGATGAGCTACCTGAATATCTAGAAAGCCTAACAGAATTAAACAGACAAGAACTCAAGAATGAGTTCAAAAACGCGCTTGATAAAGACCTCCTCACAGAGAGAGAATTTTACGACGCGACAGCCTGCGATCCGGCCAGCAAAGACTCCGCCCGCGCGTTTTTCGAAAGCGTCTATCGCTACGCCTTTGAGGGTGGCGAGGAAACGGACCTTACGGACTATTGGAAGACACCGCCAAACTGGAGAAGCTACGATTAAAGTCGTCCGCTGCGCCAGCATCGCCTGAAAGATCCGCGCCGCGATTTCGGGCGGGCAGCATGTGGCGAAGATCCTGGCGTTTCTGGACGGGATCAAGCCGATCTTCTCGAAGGTCGGTGCCCTTGCGAAGAAGCTGCGGCAGAGTATTGATGAAACGGTCGAAGGGATCCTGACCACGAGCCACCGCGTCGAACGCTCCGCGCGGTATTGGCGGAAGAGGCTGGGGGAGTTAGCTCGGGATGTTCCGGGCGCTCATGGCCCCCAGAGGCATGAAGGAGCCGTTACCGATCAAGCCCTCCGGGACAGAGTTACGGACGGCATTGATCCGATGTCTGGAACGACGACTGATGCGGTCACGGGGAAGAAGCACGCAAAAGTCCGTGTGGCTACGAAGTTTAACACGGAAGCTGACTATGTGCGCGCCTACGATCATATCTTCACAGAGCGCTCCACTCAGCTCCACGACAGTGCGGCACGAGCGCGATATGGAGGAGAAAAATCCTTCGAGGTAGACTTCCCAATTTCGGACATCTTTGCTGATGGGGTAAATAGCCGGTTGAAAGGGTATAGAAGAATTGGACCAAGGTCATCCAAGAAGATTGAACTGGTAGATTTTGAGGGCGGGTATATAAGAGCGATTTTCAAGTTTCGAGAAGATGGTACGTTTGGCCTTTACACGATGTATGCAAATCCAAGGAAGCAGAAATGAACAAGATCGAACGCGCCAGCGCAAAAGCGTACATAAGAAAAATTTTCAACATATATATTGACGAGCAGAACTATGAACCGAGCACCTTGAAGCAGGATTTCGAGAATCAGGGCGCGTATCTTAAGCGCTGCCTGCAAGAGCAGATCGACAAGCCGTTGTTTACGGCTGAGGAGTTCACTAACACCTATGGACATGGAGATTTGACTGAGGACAGCCTCAAAGGGTTTATCCAGGCGTTGCTGGACTATGTTTTCAACAGCGGAGATTTCCCGGATCCTGATGATTTTTTCTACTAGCCAAAAGGCTGAATTCTCAGACATCTTCGAATTCTCGGCGTGTCGCAAGGAGCGCATAATATGTTTTTATCGAGCGAATTTAAAACTCCACTGATGTACTTCGATGCCAATCTGACGAAATTGGATGAGCTACCCGAGTATGTGGAGAACTTAAGCGAATTGGACAGGCAGGCACACCAGCAAGAGTTCAAGTCCGCTCTTGATAAAGACGTCCTTACGGAGCGAGATTTTTACAACGCAACGAAATGCGATCCGGCAAGCAAAGACTCCGCCCGAGCGTTCTTTGAGAGCGTCTATCGCTATGCCTTTGAAGGAGGCGAGGAAACGGACCTTACAGACTATTGGAAGACACCGCCGTATTGGCACATTCTGACTTGAACCGCCAAGAAACGGCGCGGGCAGCCCGAAGCAAAGGCAGTGCGCTGCGATAATCTGGCGCGCCTTCCTCGCGGGTGACATCGACTGGATCGCGACGAGCCTCGGGAAGCTGACGGGGCTGGAGGCCCTCGGCGGGGTGATCGGCGAGGGGCTGGGGTTCATCGTTCCCGAGCTGCTGATCTGGCTGATCACCACGATCATCGCCGCCCTGAGCGCCGGAGCCGGCGCCGCCGCCCTCGCCGCCCGCTGCGCCAGTATCGCCTCCAAGATCCGCGCCGCGATCTCCGGCGGGCAGCATGTGGCGAAGATCCTGGCGTTTCTGGACGGCATCAAGCCGATCTTCTCGAAGATCGGTGCGTTGGTGAAGAAGCTGCGGCAGAGTATTGATGAAACGGTCGAAGGGATCCTGAGCAAGGGCCACCGCGCCGAGCGATCAGCGCGGTACTGGCGGAAGAGGTTGGACGAGTTGGCGGGCCAGGGTCACGGGCCGCAAAAACATGAGGGTGACGTCACCGATATCCAGCTGTACGAACGTGTCTTTGAGGGAAAGGATCCTATGACTGGGACTGTTCGCAGAAACGAAAAAGGGAGAATCCTAGGGGTTGGCAAACACTCCACGAAGTTCAACACTCCTGCAGACTATGTGCGCGCCTACGAAGCGGTTCTTAAACATCCAGACTTTGCAAAATTCGCCTCATCCAATCGGCTCCGAGACGAAATCCCACTCTCCATGAAAAAAGTTTTTGGGCCGGATTTTCAGAACAGAATTCGTGGCTATTCCATCCTGTCTGGGAAGGTCGGTGAAAATCCGGTTATTGGCGAAACGGCATTTGGACCAGACACTGAGATTATTGCAAGGTTCCGCCGAGAGAACGGCCGAGTACTTCTAACGACACTATTCCCGAACCCATGAGACCTACATGAACGATTCCGAACCGCGTCCCTTATCACCTTCCACACGCACACTCCTCGGCTCATATCGGCCCGAAGTTGAAGAAGTGGAAGATCTTCCAGAAATATTGGCTTCGATGGGTTCGCGTTCAGTCGCCCTGGTGCAATCGGAACTCATCGGCTGGATTAAGAGTGGCGTTGTCACGAAGTCTGCATTGGAGCGTCTTACGGGTTGCGAAGTCGCAAGCGATGAGACTGCTCGGGGCTTCATAGAGGCATTCTGCGAATTCTTGAAAACCCCCGAGACCGACCCTCCGGATATTCACGAATTTTGATACTACCGGAGGCGAGCGCCATATGACCTTCTCACCTGACTTTTATACACTACTGATGCACTTTAATGCCAATCTGACGATATCGGATGAGCTACCCGATTATGTGGAAAGCTTAGGCGAACTGGACAGGCAAGCACTCCAGCAAGAGTTCAAGACTGCCCTTGAAAAGGACCTCCTTACAGAACGAGATTTTTACAAGACGACGTCATGCGATCCGGCAAGCAAAGAGTCCGCCCGAGCCTTCTTCGAAAGCGTCTATCGCTACGCTTTTGAGGGCGGTGAGGAAACGGACCTTACAGACTACTGGGAGACACCGCCAAACTGGAGAAGCTACGATTAAAGTCGTCCGCTGCGCCAGTATCGCCTGAGAATTCCGCGCCGCGATCACCGGCGGGCAGCATGTGGCGAAGATCCTGGCGTTTCTGGACGGGATCAAGCCGATCTTCTCGAAGATCGGTGCCTTGGCGAAGAAGCTGCGGCAGAGTATTGATGAAACCGCCGAGCGGATCATGACCAAGAGCCACCGCGTCGAACGCTCAGCGCGGTACTGGCGGAAGAGGCTGGACGAGTTGGCGCAGGATGTTCCGGGCGCTCACGGCCCCCAGAGGCATGAAGGAGATGTTACCGACCAAGCCCTCCTTGACAGAATCTTGCACGGCATTGATCCTATGTCCGGGACGAGGATTGATGCGGTCACGGGCAAAAAGCACACCCAAGTTCGTACAGCAACAAAGTTCAACGCGGCTGCGGACTTCGTTCGCGCGTACGATCATATTGTCACGAAACTGTCCACTAAGCTCCACGATAATGCGGCGATAGCAAGATATGAAGGTCTAGATGGGTTTCCGGTGGAGTTTCCCATTTCGGACTTATTTAGAACCGGGGTAAACACTCGGTTTAAAGGCTACGAAAGGATTGGCCCCAAGTTCTCCTCAGTTTCAAAAGCAATAGACTTCGAAGGTTGATATATATATGCGCGATATCTATGTTTCGAGCCGACGGCACTTTTGGTCTATATACGATGGATCCGAATTCGAAAGGTAAGTCATGAACAGAGCGGAGCGAGCGAGTGCGAAGGCAAATCTGAAGAGGCTATTCGATATATATATTGATGAACAAATTTATGAGCCATGGAGATTAAAGAATACTTGCGGGCAGCGGCGTGAGTATCTGAAACGTTGCCTGCAAGAGCAGATCGACGAGCCACTATTCTCGGCGGAGGAGTTCATGGAGACTTTTGGGCATGGCGAAGTGAATGATGCGCGCTTGAAGCAGTATATTCAGAAGTTGAACGACTACGTGTTTGAGGGCGGTGAGGAGCCTGACATCGACGAGTATTTTCTTTGATCACATGGCCGGGCTGACCTCATGTGGTCGCTTTGGGCGCTCCTGTTTCCCGGCACAAGGGTGCCTCATCCGTATGATGACGTCTGTCCAACGAGGTCGCTCATGAGGCCGCCGGACGCTCGGCGGAGGCCGTCGGACGCGCAGCGGAGGGCGTCGGCGGCACTCGGGTGATAGTTCGGCGCGACCGCCATGGGCGATCCTTGAAACCCTGCTGGCCCCTCCCCACATATCTCCTGCACGGGCGCCAGACGGGCCCGCGCATGACCCCGCGCCTGTCCGCTGCAGGAAGGCGCATGTGACTGAAAACGCTTATCTATCGCTCAATGGAGGATACCCATGCGTAACTACGACCTTTCCCCCCTCTACCGCGCCACCGTCGGCTTTGATCGCTTCGCCGACCTGATGGACCGCGCCCTCACCGCAGACGGCACCCAGCCGACCTACCCGCCCTACAACATCGAGAAAGTCGACGAGAACGACTACCGCATCTCGATCGCCGTGGCGGGCTTTTCGGAGGCTGAGCTGAACGTCGAAGTGAAGGAAGGCGCCCTGATCGTTTCGGCCAAGAAAGCCGATAATGACGAGGGCAAAACCTACTTGCACCGTGGTATCGCCACCCGCGCCTTCGAGCGCCGGTTTACCCTTGCCGACCACGTCAAGGTGACGGGCGCAACCCACGCCGATGGCATGCTGCATATCGACCTCGTGCGCGAAATCCCCGAGGCGCTGAAGCCCCGCCGCATTGAGATTGCCGGTGGGTCACAGAAGACCATCGAGGCGCAGAAAGAGACCGTCGAGGCCTAAGCCTTCGGTTCGTCTGAGAAGAGGGCGGCGCGCGGGGAAACTCGCGCGCCTTTTTCGTGTTGATGGTAAAGCCGGCGCTGTAAGGTTGCGGTCGCAGAGGTTGCGTTGCAGCTTTGCCGTGACATGACGCTGTATGACGGAGGCGCGGACGTGAGTGATCAGCAACCCGATGAGGCCGCCGTCATCTGCGGCTGCTTGCTCCGGCGCGAACGCCCCTTGGGGCAGGTCGTGCGTGACGCTGACGGGGACTGGCAGTTCCTGTGCGGAGTCGTGGCCCATGCGGGCGAAGATCCACCCGATGCCGGTGTTGTCGGGGTGCGCGAGGCGTTTCGGGAATTCGACGTGCCGAAGCCTGTGCAGGGTCTTTTGCCGGGCCAAACCGCGCAGCTTGGACCCGAAAGGGAAGGCTGGAGGATCCGCTGAGGTTTGCACCAGCGCCGAGTCAAGGTGACTGTGCGGCACCGCGGCCCTTGGATCCACGGCGAACTCACGGCGTGGAGTCTTCTGCTTCAAGTAGACTGATCAGATCCGAAAAACTCTCCGCGAGTGGCTCGGAACTCTCTTCGCCGGCCACACCGTCGAAGTATACGAGCTTGCCTTCCCCGTCATCGCGGAAGTCGAAGGCGATGTATTCGCCACCGCTGTTGCTGCCGATCACGAAGAGCCCCGGATGGTGTTCTTCCTCCAAGCCACTGCGTGCATAGTCTTCGACCGACTCAGCGCTATAGATGCAGAGCCAGAGGGGATCGACAGAGAGCGGGCCATCGCCTCCATTGGAGAGGCGCAGGAACCATAGGTAGTCGTTGGGCAAGGGGTACTTGCAGGTTTCAACCAGGCTCGCAATCGCGGTGCCGGATGCCCCGCCCGCCTTGCTCCAGTTGCGTCCCGCCAGCACGCCCTCAATACCGCGGCGGCTTGCTCTTCCAAGTCCCCAGCCACCGCCGCCACCCGGCTTTCTTCTCATTCGCCGCCGCCTCAACCCGGTCCCACCGGTCCTCCGCCGCATCCAGCGTCGGGTCCAGCGCGCGCTCGCGGAACTGCCGCCACATCGCCCGGATGAAGAGCAGCGCGATCCCCAGCAGCACGAAGAACGAGATGTTGAACCACGGGATCGAGTAATGCTCCGGCCCGTCGATCGGCTTGATGCCAATCGCGTTCGGGTAGATCGAGAAAAACCGGTTGCGCCAGCCGTAGTGGGTGATCAGCGCCCATTGCGGGCTGGCCTGCGTCGAGATGTACTCCGCCGCATCGGCCTGCAAATCCGAGCTGTCGAACTTGAAGTAGGGCGGCCAGATCCAGCCGGAATCCTCGTTGCGGTAGACCATCACGCCATAGCTGTCGCGCGGGATGAACCCGAGCAGAAAGCTCTTCTGCTTCACTGTCTGGATAAACCGCACATCGCGGGTGGCCATCTCCGTGGCCCCGCTGTCGGCCTGCGCATAGAACATCCGGTTGAAGCCCGAAAAATCCTGCCGGATCACCTCGGTGCCGGTAATTCTCACCACGTCATGCTGGGGCAGCACGTAAAGGAAGATCAGCGCGATCATGGTGATGAAAGCCCATTTGATCGCTCGCCACAAAATCCGCATGTTGCCCCTCAGTTGGCGTTGGTAAACCACAGGATCGTCACCACGACGATCACCGGGATGACATAGACCAGCAAGATCAGCTTCTTGCGCAGCCCCGAGTGATACTCGGCCATTCCCTTCTCGATATAGGCACTGCGCGCGGCATCGTCACCCCCGCTGGGGTGATCCTCTGCCCAGGCCTCTTCCAGCTTCTCGCGCCGCACCGAGCGCGAATAGATCGAGATGCAGAAGTAGATCACCGTCAAAACGATGAACCCCACCACAACAAGCCGTATCAACCCCATGCCTTACCTCCTGATCGCGCCCCACGGTCCGACGATGCGGATGCGCTCATCGCTCACCCTTTGCGCGGGCGGTGGGCTTGGCTCTTCCATCGCGTCTTCCCCGGTCCCGAAGAGTGCCGCCCGCGCCCCCTCCTTGTCCACCGCGTATTCGCGGGCGAGGAAATCGGCCACAAATTCCTTCTTGCTGTCCGGCCACGCCCGGTAGAGCGCATAAAACAGCTCCTTGTGGCAGATGAAGAGCTGGCGCACGTCAAGCCGCGAAAGCTCGGTGAGCAACTGGTTGATCAGGTCGCGGTCGGGGTGGTTGGTGGCGCGCAGCGTGTAAAAATAGGCCGGATGGCTCGATGTGATCTTCGGCCACTTCCCGCCCTGCTCGGCCCAACGCACCAGCTCGTTCAGCGCATGAAACTCCGGCGGCAGCGCCGAGCCCAGCACCTGCGCCAGCTTGCGCAAATCCCCCCGTGAGCGCGAAGGCACATCCTTGCCCAGCGTCGCCGCCACATCGACGAGGATGAAATCCATCTTCTGCTTCAGGATCGCCGTCGCATCGGTGCCCTTCGCCTTCACGATCGGCTCCACCAGCCCGTTCAACTCCAGAAACTTCGCAATCCCGGCCCGATCCTCAAGGTCGAAGACAAAGGGCGAGGGCACCTTGCCCAGTTTCTCCTTCTCGCCGCAGCAAATCACCGCCGGGTGCTCCACATTGCGGAAAATGTAGAGCCCGCCAAAATGCGCCGTCCAGAAGTTGCCCTGCGTGAAGCTCGGCGCCTTGAACGTCACCGGGTTTCGCGTCACATCGCCGGTCTGTTTGGCCAGCCCGATCATCTCGGCAATCAGCACATCATCCCACCACGCATCCGGCTTGGTCTTGAAGGTGCTGATCTTCTCACTCAGCGCCTCGGCCTGCTCCACATGCCCCGAGGTGGTATCGGCCCGCACGGTGATCTTCTTGATGTCGAACAGCCGCGCCGGGGTGTTCACCTCAAACACGGTGTTATCCAGCTCCCCCAGCACCGCATCACGCGAGGTGAGCGCAAAAAGCTGGCTCTCGTTCTCCTCGATGAACTGCCGCAGGATGCCGCGGCTCATGGAGAACTTGGCGTTGAGCAGAGGCGCGGTCTTCTGCGCCGTGGTCAGCAGAATGAACTGACGGTTCACCCCGTTGGGGTTGAGATAGAGCAGGTCATCGAACTCGAAGGCGATTTCCGGCGAGAAGCCGGAGATATCGACATGGAAGTCAGGCAACTCGGTGCGCTTGCCGGTGAGCTTGTGGAGCGCCCGGTTGTAACGGTCGATCAGGGCAGGGGAGGCCACCTCGATCAGATTGCCGAACATCAGGCCGCGGGAGATGAGGCGTTTCATTTTTCGATCAGGCCTTCCATTTGCTCCACGAGTTCACTCAGTTCCTTTAGTGCTTGTGGAGTAATCGCTTTCGGATATTCCTCTGGGCCATGAAGTACCTCATTCCTAACGTTCCGAAGGCGAAGCGCGGTGTCAAATTGCTTTTGTGAGATGACCTTGCTGTATTTCAAAAACGACAATGAGTTAGAAAACGGTTGCGCTCTATCTTCATTATCTAGCTTCCTGACTGACCGCTCAAGTCGAGTCCAGCTTGCTATGAACTTTCCTAGAACGTCCATCTCCATTTTCTCGTCGAGCTCGATTTCCACCAAAAATAGTTGGGAGAAAAGTGTCTTTGCCAGTTCAGCGTAAACCTCCACTTTTCTTCGCTCGATGGTGAGTCCATTGCCTTTGTGATAAAGTCGATTCCTCAATCCGTGAAACCATTCAATTTCTCCCAAGTCGAGTCCAGAGATCCTTTCTTGCGCATGCTCTTCAACGCCATCCAAGAGGGACGGGAAATTCGAGGTAATTTCCGACTTTAATTTTCTAGATAAGCTTAGTCCGTTAATTCGCTTTGGCAGCTCAATAAAGGTCTCCAGCATGAGTTCGACCGCATTGTCGATAGCTATCATTGCCAGACGTCGGTTGGCGTCGGAGTCCTCTGCCAGTAGCGCAACTCCATGACGCAAAATTTCAGCAGGTCCAGTCGCCCAAAGTGGCTCGGTTCGGTCTTCCCTCACCCCTTCCCCTCCAAATACCTCTTCTTCGCCTCCTCCTGCCGCCCGAAGTCGCGCACCATATTCGCAATCGCCACCTCGTCCGACTTGTCGGCGTAGCGGAACTCGCTATCCGCGTAGCGGTTCACCTCCTGAATCACCATCTCCATGGTGATCGGCTGGCGCAACTCGCTGACCATCCCCAGCTTCTCGTCATAGGGCTTGAACAGGAACAGCTCCGGCTCCTCCATCCATTCATCCGGCAGCTCAAAGTCCATCGCGCGCACCTTCACAGCGTCGGTGATGTTCTTGATCGCCCGGCCGGTAAACCGCTCATCCGCCTCCTGAATCGCCTTCAGATAGCGCCCCACCTTGGCAATCGTGTCCAGCTCGCCGATCTCGCCGCGCACCTTCTCATACACCACCAGCAACCCCTCCTCGTGGGGCTTGCTATGCCCCTCGAAGCTGGCCGACACCGCCTTCTTGATCTCTTGCGCGGCATAGGCCTCGTGATCGCCCAGCGGCAGGTCGTGGTTCTTGCCCATCAGCAGGTAGAGGATGTCGATGTAATCCTCCCGCGTCTGCGGCCCGTCGACGAGAAACCGCGCCCCGGCCCGCTGCCGCAATGCGTCATCCACGTTCTCCGGGTAGTTCGAGAACATGCCAAAGGTGCAATTGCCGCGCACCACCGTGTTGGCCCCCGCAAAAGCCTCCATCAGCACCGCCGTCACCTCCTGCTGGCCCGCAGAACTCTGCCGGTCGCCCCGCTTGCCCGCGATCTGGTCGATATCATCCACCGTGCCAAAGCCGATCACGCCCGGGTCCAGCACGTTGTTGATAAACGCCTTCGCGTTCTGCCCCGACTTGCCCTGATAGCTGTCGATATTGTCGATGCCGAAGTTCTGGTAGCGGAACGGATAGCCCGCCACACCGCAATATTCGCTCACCAACCCGGCCATCATCTGGATCAGCGTCGTCTTTCCCGTGCCCGGCGCACCATCGCCCATGAAGGTGAAGATGAAGCCGCCAAGCTCGACAAAGGGGTTCAGCTTGCGCTCGAAGTCATAGGCCATGATCATCTTCGCCAAGCGCATCGCCTGATACTTGGCGATATGGTTGCCCACCACCTCGTTGGGCTTCTTGAACTGCATCACCAGCGTGCTGCCTTTGGCCTTCCGCGCCGGGGTGAAGCCGGCAATCGTCAGGTCATCGGCCTCCACGCGATACTTCGCGCCGGTAAAGGCCTCCATCCGGGGGGCGGACTGACCCCGCAGCGCCACCTTCTCCATCAGTTGCTCGGCATAGGCCATCACCGTGGCCACCAGCTTTGGCTCCTCGTCGGCAAAGGTCGCCAGCTCCTGATCCAGCTCCCAGAGGCAGCCGTGCAGGGCGAGGGGGGCGTTGTCGGTCAGCACCTCTTCCACCGCGCCAATCTCCACGCTGGCCTCGCTGGCCGAGGGGGCGAGCAAAAAGCTCGTCGCATTGCCGAAGGAATACATCACCGCCAGCGCCTCGGCGGCCAGTAGCTCGCCAAACTCCGCCTTGCGGGTCTCGGGCAAGCGGCCCTCGAGGTTCTCCTTCTTCAGCTCCACCAGCCCGGTCGCCTCAGAAAGCGCCTCGCCCGTCGCCAGCGCAATCGCCACCGCCCGGCGCAGCCCGTGCAGCACCGTGGCCTGCGTGGGAGACACCAGCGGGTCACCATCATCCGCCGTCTCGATCCGCTCAACCAGCCGCACGCCCTCGGGCCGGGCCGTCGAGCGTGTCACCAGTCCCGGCGTCGTCGAGCGAAACCGCCGCCGCGTGCCGATGCCGGACGAGCGCTCGGGCGCTGCCGCCGCCTCCTTGGGCTTGGCAATCCGGGGCGTGTGGTCGATCCCTTCCAGCATCTCGGCCGCCGCCTCGTAATGCTTGCGGATCTCCTCTTCCCGAAGCTCCATCTCATTGGCTGAAAGGCTCATCGTTCAAATCCTTCTCAAAACCCGGCCCCATCTTCCTGCCGGAAATATCCCCGCCGGAGGCCCAAACTCTATCTGTAGGAAAACACCCGGCCCCCGGGGCTCACCACGAACTTCCGCACGCCGGAAAACCCCGGCGGGTTCTTCTCGGCGAGCACCTGATAGGGCCGCTCCGGCATGATGATCGACCGCTCCGTGCGCGTCGCCCCGGTGTCGGCCCCCCGGCCGGAAAACGGATCAAGCGTGAAGATCTCGCGCTCGACGGATGAGAACCACCCGGCCTTCTCCGTGCGCACCCGTTCGCTCACCAGCTCTTCCTCGGTCCAGGCCAGCGCCCAATCCTGCCCCTGCGGTGCCTTCGCCTCGGCCAGCACCTCGCAGAGCGGCCCCGATTGCACCGTGTAGGCGGAGGAATACATCGGCCCCACGTGGAAGCGCCGGATGCGCTTGGGGTGCAGATCGTCGAAGTCTTGATCAAACCCCTGCGCGATGGTCAGCAGCTTCAGGCCAGAGAAGCTCTGCGCCATCAAATGCGCCTGCGCGCTCGGCCAGCGCCGCTCGTCTTTGGGCAGGCTGGTGCGGCCCGAGTCCTCGCATTCCATCAGGTAGATCACCGGCAGGTTCACCTGGCTGTCGAAAATCGCCCAATGGATCAGAAAAACACGCCGCTCGCCCTCGCTGCGCTGCCACAGCGCCTCGGGGTCGTTGCGCGCCCAAAAGATATCACCCTCGGTCAGCGCCTCGTAGTAGAAGCGCTGCGCCATCGCGTATTGCAGCTTGGTCGGAATCGTCAGCTCGCCCACGATCTGGCGGATCATGTCGTCCTTCAGCTCCGCCGCCGAAGGCATGCCCCGCAGGTGCCGCTCGGCCTGCTGGGCATCCACCGCCATTGTCAGCATTTCCTGAAACACCGGAAAGCCGCTCTCGCTGCGGTCAAAATCCAGCTTGCCAAAAGGCGTGCCCTCGCGCCCCGTCAGCAGATACTTGTTGCCCAGCGCCGCAAAGGCATTGGCCAGCCCACGGATGTAACGCCCGAGGATCGTCACCTCAGGCTTCGTCAGGCTGCCCTCCACCTCCATCGCCGCCGCCACCTTGGCCAGATGGCCGGTGATCGCGTCGAACTTCGAAAAATACCGCCGCGTGGCGAATTCATCCGAAAGCTGCGCGTGGTCGGCGGTGAGGGCTTTCTTGGCGTCAGTCATTGTCGCCTGTCCAGATCGTTTCCGTTTTCGTCGACATTACAGATCCAACGTCTTTGGGCCGCTTTCTTGCCGTCGCGAAAGATGGATCGCTCCGTCCAGCCCTGTCCGAAAGTTGCACGTCGAAAGGCTCCCGGCGGTTTATCCAGAGGCGATACGGCGCTGGCAAACCACATGCTTCGATACAGCCAACGAGCGAAAGCTACCCACAAGAGAGTTCCGCCAATGAACACATAGTCGATCTGGGTGGTATCATTTTCAATTTCCGCTTCGACGTACAGACTTTGCCGATCCTCGATCAGGCCACTACCGACCGCAGCCAGAATGCCTATGCCGAGGCAGATGGTGATGATCTGTTGCGTGCGAAACCGCACCTACGCCCCGTAAATATTCTTGTCGTGCTTCTCCACGATCTTCTCGAAGCGGCGGGCAAAGCGTTCGTCGGCCTTGGCCTTCTGCTCCAGCACCTTGCGGGCAAAGACCATGTGATCTTCGTGCGCTTCCATCATGTCGGCCATCCGCTGGTTGGTGGCCGCGCCGATGCCCGCCATGGCGGCCTGCGCCTCCTGGTCGGTCTTCACCCCGATCTCGTTGATCCGGTGGGCCACGTCCTGCTGCTGGGCGGTCTTCAGCGACTTGGTGAGCGCATCATAGAGCACAACCCGCTGCTTGGTGTCTGTCTGCAGCTTGTTGATCAGCACCATCTGGGTCGCGGCCTGATTTTGCAGCGAGTCGACCCAGGTTTTGCCCTTCTCGATGTAGCGCTCCAGCGTCTGGCTCTTGGCCAGCTTCACCTGCTCCTGCTGCACCTGCTCGTTGTACTTGGCGTTCAGCTCGGCCAGCTCGGTTTCCAGTTTGGTGCGCTCGGCGGCGTCCTGTTCGACGCTGATCTTGTTTTCCAGCTCGATGATCTTCGGGTCCATCGCCGAAATCTCGGCCCTGAGCGCTTCCAGCTCACCCACCGTGGCCTCGCGCTCGTCCAGCGTGGTGGAAAGGTTGGCCTCCACCTTTTCCTTCTCGCCGTTCAGCACGATCAGCTGGTTTTCGAGCAGCTTCACGATCACGTCGGACTTGCTGATGAGATCCTGCAACTTGTCGTCGATGTTGGCGGTGCGGATGCGCTCCTGCCGCAGGCTCTCGGATTTGCCTTTGGAGAAGATGCCGACGAAGCTTTCCCAGCCGGTCTTGTCGCGGATTTCCGAGAAGTCCTCGGAGAACCCCGTCGTCACGTCATCGAGGCCCATGATGAGCTCGGCGATATTGGCGTTCATCAGCTCGGTGTGCTGGTGCACGTCTTCCAGCGTGGCGTTTTCGATGTCGAGCTGGATGTCCTGCCCCTCGGCCATTTTCTGGCGGGCACTCTCGATCCGGCTCGAAAGCTCCTGGATCTTGCCCTGGGTCTCGGCCACCTGGGCCTGGGATTTCTCGATCATCGCATCAAAATCAGCCATTTCGCGTCCTCAAATCATATGGTGCTGGGGCTTATGTGGGGGTTTTAACGCGTTTTGTTAAGCATCGTCACGCGCCAAATGCGGTCATTTCGGGGGCATTTGCAGGGCGATGGCCCAAGAATTCCGGAACATCTGCGCCGTTCTCCCGTTGGTTGCGTAACGCGTGAACACAAATGGGAGACAAATCCTTGCACCAGCTAGCCAGCCGCCTTGGCCTGCGCACCGATCCGACGATCTTTTTTGTCTCCGCAGGGCTGACCCTGCTTTTCGTGCTCGCGCTGGTCATCGCGCCCGATCCCATTGGCGATTTCTTCGCAGCGGGGCGGGCGTGGATCGTCACCAACCTCGGCTGGTTCTTCATCCTCGGCGTCAATGTCTGGCTGGGCTTCCTGATCTGGGCGGCCTGCTCGCGGCACGGGCACATCCGCCTAGGGCCAAAGGGCTCGCGGCCCGAGTATACCAACCTCAGCTGGTTCACGATGCTCTTTGCCGGCGGCATCGGCACCGTGCTGATGTTCTGGGGCGTGGCCGAGCCAATCTCCCATTTCGCCAATCCGCCGCTGCCGGGCGTTGCGCCCCACAGCGAGGAGGCGGCGCAGGATGCCATCTCCATCGCCATCTACCACCTCGGCCTGCACACATGGGCGATCTTCGCGCTGCCGGGCTTGGCCTTTGCCTATTTCATCAACCGTTACGAGCTTCCCGTGCGGGTGAGCTCCGTGTTCTACCCGCTGCTGCGCGAGGGCATTCACGGCCCCATCGGCAAGGCGATTGATATAGCCTCCATCCTCGGCACGCTCTTTGGCGTGGCCGTCTCCCTTGGCCTCGGCTCCAGCCAGATCGCGGCGGGCCTCGATGCGCTCACCGGCTCGGGCACCGGGCCGGGTGTGCAGGTCACGATCCTTGCCGTGCTCACCGTGGTCGCCGTTGGCTCCATCGTCGTCGGCCTCGACAAGGGCGTGAAGGTGCTCTCCAACCTCAACATCGGCATGGCCGTGGGGCTGATGATCTTCGTCCTCGTCTTCGGCTCCACGCTCTTCCTGCTGCGCGGCATCGTCGAAACCTTCGGCCTCTACTTCGAGAACCTGCCGCACCTGATGTTCTGGAACGACATGCTCGCCAACGAAAACCCCGACAACCCGCCATGGGGCTGGCAGGGCAGCTGGACGGTGTTCTACTGGGCCTGGACAGTCACCTGGTCGCCCTTCATCGGCCTCTTCGTGGCGCGCATCTCGCGCGGGCGCACCATCCGCGAGTTCGTCTTCGGCGTGCTGCTCGCGCCCTCGCTCTTCACCCTCGTCTGGTTCTCCATCTTCGGCTGGCAGGCGATGGAGTTTGACGGGCTGGGGCTGGCCGCACGGGCCTCGCTGGGCGAGGGCGCGGGCGAGATCAGCGCCGCCGTGGCCGAGTCGGTGCCGCTGGCCATGTTCGCCTTCTTCGAGCACTTCCCCTTCACCGAGTTCATTCAGGGCTTCGCCGTGGTGATCGTGGCGATCTTCTTTGCCACCTCGTCCGATAGCGCCTCGCTGGTGGTCGACATGCTCTGCACCGGCAAGCCCACCCCCGGCCCGGTCGGTCAGAGGGTGTTCTGGGGCGCCGCCGAGGGGCTGGTGGCCGCCATGCTCATCATCCTCGCCGGTGAGGCGGGGCTGACGGCGCTGCAACAGGTCATCACCGTGGTCGGCCTGCCGATTTTCGTGCTGGTCTGCATGATGATCCCATCGTTGATCCGGGGCTTCGCGGAGGAGGAGATCGACCACATCAACATCGGCACCCGCCCCGAGCTGGAGGCCTTTCACCCCGAAGATGACGTGGAGATCGACGCCCGCAGCACCGCCGGGCGCACGCCTGAGCGCCCCGCACCGGCCGAGTAGGAGATCGGGCGTTGTGGCGGCAGGTCGATCTGCCTAACCTGCCGCCATGCCAGCCGATCTCGACGCCCGACTTACCGATGCCATCCGCGCCCGCGAGGGTGAGCTGGTGGCGCTCTGCCGCGACCTCGTGCAAATCCCCACGCTCAACCCGCCCGGCCAGCACTACCGCGCCATTTGCTCCTACCTCGCCGAACGCCTCGGCAAGCAGGGCTTCGAGGTGGAGATGATCCGCGCCGAGGGCGCCCCCGCCGACAGCACAGAGTATCCGCGCTGGAACATGGTCGCCCGCCGCGAGGGCAAGCGGGCAGGGGAGTGCGTGCATTTCAACTCTCACCATGACGTTGTGGAGGTGGGCCGCGGCTGGACGGTCGACCCCTTTGGCGGCGAGGTGAAAGACGGCAAGCTCTATGGCCGTGGCTCCTGCGACATGAAAGGCGGTCTCGCTGCTTCCATCATCGCCGTCGAGGCCTTCCTCGAAACCTGCCCCGACTTCTCCGGCGCGGTCGAAATCTCCGCAACGGCGGATGAGGAATCCGGCGGCTACGGCGGCGTGGCCTACCTCGCCGAGCGCGGCTGGTTCAGCCCCGAGCGGGTGCAGCACGTCATCATCCCCGAGCCGCTGAACAAGGACCGCATCTGCCTTGGCCATCGCGGCGTCTGGTGGGCTGAGATCGAAACTTTCGGTCGCATCGCCCACGGCTCCATGCCCTTCCTCGGAGACTCCGCGGTGCGCCACATGGGCGCCGTGCTGGCGGAGATGGAGGCCACGCTCTTTCCGCTGCTCGCCACCAAGCACACCGAAATGCCGGTGGTGCCCGAAGGTGCCCGCGAAAGCACGCTCAACATCAACTCGATCCACGGCGGCGAGGCCGACCACCCGGCAGATTACACCGGCCTGCCCGCGCCCTGCGTGCCCGACAGCTGCCGCATCGTGATCGACAGGCGCTTCCTCATCGAGGAAGAGCTCGCCGAGGTAAAAGGCGAGGTCACGGCGCTGATGGAAAAGGTCAAAGCCGCGCGCCCCAGCTTTACCTACGAAATCCGCGATCTCTTCGAGGTGCAGCCCACCATGGCCCCCGAAGATGCCCCCATCGTGCGCACCACGGCGGCAGCGATCGAAAAGGTGC
Source organism: Oceanicola sp. D3 (assembly GCF_006351965.1). Taxonomy (NCBI): domain Bacteria; kingdom Pseudomonadati; phylum Pseudomonadota; class Alphaproteobacteria; order Rhodobacterales; family Roseobacteraceae; genus Oceanicola; species Oceanicola sp. D3. The sequence continues at coordinate 3,498,645 of NZ_CP040932.1, read as the reverse complement.
TCTCCCGCCAGCCCGATTACGTCGTCAGCCCCGGCACCTACGACCAAAAGCACATCGACCGCATCGGCAAGCTCTCCAACTGCATCGCCTACGGCCCCGGCATTCTCGACCTCGCCCACCAGCCCGACGAATGGGTCGGCGTGCAGGATATGGTCGACAGCGCCAGCGTCATGGCCCTCGTGCTGGCCGAGTTGCTTGCCCGCTAAACCGCCTATGCAGCCGCGCTTGGGCCGGTTAACCTCAAGGAAACCACCCAGGGAGGCTCCAGCCCCATGACCCTTCGCACAACCCTTCTCGCCGCCACGCTCCTCGCCACGCCCGCGCTGGCGCAAGACAGCATCACCCTCGGCATGGTGCTCGAGCCGCCAAACCTCGACCCGACAGGCGGCGCGGCGGCGGCCATCGACGAGGTGGTTTATGCCAACGTCTTCGAAGGCCTCACCCGCTTTGCCGCCGATGGCTCGGTGGTGCCCGCGCTGGCCAAAAGCTGGGAGGTCTCGGACGATGGCACCAGCTACACCTTCACCCTGCAGGAGGGCGTCACCTTCCACGACGGCACCGCCTTCAACGCCGATGATGTCGTGTTCTCGCTCAACCGCGCCCGCGCCGAAGACAGCACCAACGCCCAGAAGGCGCTGTTTGCCGGGATCGAAAGCGTCGAAGCGGTAAACCCGACCACCGTAACCGTAACCCTCAGCCAGCCCGATGGCGCCTTCCCCTTCAAGATGGCATGGGGCGATGCGGTGATGGTGGGCGAGGAAAGTGCCGCCGAGCTTGCCACCAAGCCCGTTGGCACCGGCCCCTTCACCTTTTCCGAATGGGTGCAGGGCGACCATGTGAGCCTGACGCGCAATGCCGACTACTGGGGCGAAGCCCCGGCGCTGGCCAGCGCCACCTTCAAGTTTATCTCTGACCCCAACGCCGCCTTCGCCGCCATGATGGCCGGCGATGTCGATGCCTTCCCCAACTTCCCCGCGCAGGAAACCCTGCCGCAATTCGAGGGCAACCCGCAGTTCAAGGTGATTATCGGCTCGACCGAAGGTGAGACCATTCTGGCGATGAACAACGCCCAGCCGCCGCTCGACAACGTGAAGGTCCGCAACGCCATCGCCCATGCGATCAACCGGCAAGACATCATCGACGGCGCGATGAACGGCTATGGCACCCCCATCGGCACCCACTTCGCCCCGCATAACCCGGACTATGTGGACCTGATGGAAATGTCGGAGTTTGACCCGGAGGCGTCCAAGGCGCTGCTGGCCGAAGCCGGGGCCGAGGGGCTGAAGCTGCGCCTCGCCCTGCCGCCCCCCGCCTACGCCCGCCGCGGTGGCGAGATCATCGCCGCCCAGTTGCGCAACGTGGGTATCGAAACCGAGATCACCAACATGGAATGGGCGCAATGGCTGGAGCAGGTGTTCAAGGGCCGTGATTTCGACCTGACCATTGTCAGCCATACCGAGCCGATGGACATCAACATCTACGCCCGCGACGACTACTATTTTCAGTATGCCGACCCGGACTTCAAAAGCATGATGACCCTGCTCGAAGGCACCACCGGCCCGGATGCGCGTTCGGAGATCCTGAAATCCGCGCAGACCAAGATCGCGGAAGATTTCGTCAACGGCTACCTCTTCCAGCTGCCCAAGACGGGTGTGGCCAATGCCAAGATCGAGGGTCTGTGGGAGAACGCCCCGACCCAGGCCAATGACCTCACCGGGGTGAGCTGGGCCGACTGACCGCCGCCGCGCCGGCGCTCCCCACCCGCCCACCCTCGCGCCGCCGCACCGGCGGTCAGTCGGCCCGGCGGGCCTGGTGCGGGCGGTGAGGGCGAAGTGGATATTTGCAGCAAGAAAATGGGGCGGGGAGTGGTGCCTCGCCGCTGGCTTTTACCGCCTACCTATCGGGCGGCTGCCAGTCAGAGGGCGGCACATCGCGGCGGGCGAGGCGCAGGGCGAGACCAAGGGTAACGCCCACTCCAATGGCCACCGTAAGGTCGGCCACCACCGTCAGCACGAGGGTCAGAACGAGCAGGAAAAGGTCTGAGCGCCGCTCTTTCAAATGGCCTGCCCAGCGATGCGGCTCGCTCATGTTCCATGCTGTCAGGATCAGCAGGGCGGCCAGCGCGGGCATCGCCATGTAGCCTGCCAGCGGGGCTGCCACGAGCATCACCACGAGGATGGTTGCCGCATGGACGATACCGGCCACCGGTGTCTTGCCACCCGCGCGGATGTTGGTGGCCGTGCGGGCAATTGCGCCGGTCGCGGGCAACCCGGTAAAGAGGGCCGCGCCGATGTTTGCCGCGCCCTGCGCCATGAGCTCGGCATTCGGGCGGTGCGCCCCCGCTATCATCCGGTCTGCGACCATGGCGGAGAGCAGGGACTCGACGCCTGCGAGGAAGGCGATCACGAAGGCGGAGGGCAAAAGCTCCGCCAGCCGGGCGGCGCTGATCTCGGGCAGGGTGGGGAGGGGCAGGGAACGGGGCAGCGCGCCGAAGCGGCTGGCGATGGTGTCCACATCCAGCCCGGCCAGTGCCACCACGGCGGAGGTGAGGGCGACAGCCACAACGAGGCCGGGAAAGCGTGGAAAGGCGCGGCGCAGGGCAACGATCAGCACGGCGGTGGCCAAGCCGACGGTGAGTGCTGCGCCGTTCAGGCTGCCCCGCGCGGCCCAGAGCGCTTCGAGCTTGGCAAAGAACTCGGCGGGCATCTCAGACACCCGCAGCCCCATCAGGTCAGCGAGCTGACTGGTGGCGATGATGATGGCAATGCCGATTGTGAAACCGTTGATCACCGGCTCCGGCACAAGGCTGATGAGCCGCCCCGCCTTCAGCAGGGCCGCCGCCACAAGTATCATCCCCGCCATCAGCGTGGCCAGCACCAGCCCGTCGTAGCCGTGCTCGGCGATCACCCCGAAGATCACCACGATGAAGGCCCCGGTCGGACCTCCAATCTGCACCCGGCTGCCGCCCAGTGCCGAAATGAGGAAGCCCGCGACAATGGCCGTGACGAGCCCCTTCGCCGGGTCTGCCCCCGAAGCAATGGCAATCGCCAGAGAGAGCGGCAAGGCGACCATGGCAACGGTGACGCCGGCCTGCAGGTCGGCGAGCAGTGTCTTGCGGTCGTATTCTCTGAGCGTTGTCAGTATCTTGGGCGTCATGGCCGTCAGCCGTAATTGGCATCCGCCGGGCAAATGGCCCGCGCGGTCTGTCCCCTGATGCCCCGTTGGACCCGGGGGGTCAAGCCAGCGATCAGCACTTCAGATGCGCCTCAAGGTCGTCCAGCCGGTCATGTCCCCAAAATAGCGCGCCGTCATCGACCACGTAGAAGGGGGAGCCGAAGGCGCCTTTCTCCACCGCCTCGTCGAGGTTGCGCCCATAGGTCTCCGCGCCCGCCAGCAGCCCCCTGTCGGCCAGCCCCGGATCGAAGCCCGCAGCCGTGAGCCGGGGCGACCTTGCCCCATATCCGTTCAGTCCTCGGCGAGGGGGGTGAGGCCGTGGTTTTGGCTGCGCAGTTCGGCTTCCAGCCGGGCCGCGTCCTGGGGTGTCAGGGCCGTGACGACGAGGGCCATATCTGCGGGCAGGCGATAGAGCCTGCGCCCGCCCTCCGCGCCTCTTTCCAGCAGCCGGGCGGAATGTGCGAGGGCCTCTTGGGCGAGATACTTGGACGGGAAGTCGGCCTCGATCTGCGTGGCGGTGCCATCGAGGCGAAAGCTGAGGCGATTGGGGTTCAGATGGATCTCATCCGGGGCAGGGCGGCCCAGCATATCGGCGAAATCGGTGAGCAGGCGGCGGTAGGTCTCTTCCGTCATTTCCACCTGCTCGCGTTGGACGGCAAGATTGGGCTCGTCCCCACCCTCGGCAGTCCGCAGCACCATGTCGCCAAGCCCCAAGATATTGGCCTCCGGTGGATCGTTCCGGATGGCCTCGGGCAACCGGGTGCTGGAGAGCACGCCGTAGCCGCGCAGCACCTCGCGCCGCGCGTCCAGCCAGGCCAGCGTGGCCGGGTTGGGCGAGGGGGGCGGCGCGGGGGCTGGCCTTGGCGGCGTGAGCGCGTCGGGCGCAGCGCTTCGGGCCCGGGCCAGTTCCTTGCGGGTGAGCCATGCCAGAACCGCCGCCAGCGCGAAGGCCAGAGCGGCCAGCGCATAGCCGCCACTGCCCCCGGATGTGGCGGCCAGATAAAGCCCGAGCGCCAGCAGCACGCAGGCTGCCAGCGCGTGGGTGGCGACCGAGGCCCAAGTCAGCCAAACCTGCGCGGACCTCATGCTTTCAGATGTGCCTCAAGGTCGTCCAACCGGTCATGTCCCCAAAATAGCGCACCGTCGTCGACCACGTAGAAAGGGGAGCCGAAGGCGCCTTTCTCCACCGCCTCGTCGAGGTTGCGCCCATAGGTCTCCGCGCCCGCCAGAAGCCCCCTGTCGGCAAGCCCCGGATCGAAGCCCGCAGCCGTGAGGCACGCCTGAATGACATCGTCCTGCGCAATGTCCTTCTCCTCGGCCCAGCAGGCCCGCAGCAGGCCGTGCGCCAGCGCCCCCACATCGCCGCCGCCCTCCGATTGCGCCGCGATCAGCGCGTAGCTCGACGGCGCGGCATTGGTCGGGAAATGCGCCGGGGTGAAGTTCATCGGCAGGCCGGTCTTGGCTGCCGCCCGCTTGAGCTCCTGCATCCGGTAGGCCTTGCGGTTGTCGTGCCGCTCACCCGGCGGAGTGCCGCCGGTGCGGGCAAAAAGCGCCATGATATCCACCGGCTTATAGGCAATGCTCGTCCCCGTCGCCCCGGCGATCTCCTCCAACCGCATCCCGGCAAGGTAGGTGAAGGGGGAAATCGTGGAGAAAAAGTAATCAATATGCGGCATTTGCACCTCCCTGCGCGCGGCTTTCTGGCCCTGACGGTAGGCCGGTGCTATGGGGTGTCAACATATCGATTCTGCCACGCGCGAGGGGACACGCGATGCCCAATCCGACCGAACCCAAACTGATGTCCGGCAATGCCAACCTGCCGCTTGCCACCTCGATCTGCCGGCGGATGTCGATGCATCGTGGCATGACGGTCGGGCTGGTCGATGCGCGGGTCGAGCGGTTCAACGATCAGGAAATCTTCGTCGAGGTCTATGAGAACGTCCGCGGCGAGGACATGTTTATCATCCAGTCCACCTCCAACCCGGCCAATGACAACCTGATGGAATTGCTCATCATGGCCGATGCGCTCAAGCGCTCCTCGGCGGCGCGGACGACGGCGGTGATCCCCTACTTCGGCTATGCCCGGCAAGACCGGCGCACCAAGGCCCGCACGCCGATTTCGGCCAAGCTGGTGGCCAACCTCATCCACGAGGCGGGCATTGAGCGGGTGCTGACGATGGATCTGCACGCCGCGCAGATTCAGGGCTTCTTCGATATCCCGGTCGATAACCTCTACGCCTCGCCGATCTTCGCGCTCGATATCAAGCACCACATGCGCGAAAAGCTCGCCGACGTCATGGTTGTCAGCCCCGACGTGGGCGGCGTGGCCCGGGCCCGCGAGCTGGCCCAGCGGATCGGCGCGCCGCTTTCCATCGTCGACAAGCGCCGTGAAAAGCCCGGCGAAGTTGCCGAGATGACGGTGATCGGCAACGTCAAAGACAAGGTCTGCGTGATCGTGGATGACATCTGCGATACCGCCGGCACCCTCTGCAAGGCCGCCGAAATCCTGATGGAAAACGGCGCCACCGAGGTGCACAGCTATATCTCCCACGGCGTCCTCTCCGGCCCGGCCGTGGAGCGGATCACCAATTCGGTGATGAAGAGCCTCGTGATCACCGACAGCATCGAACCCACCGAGGCGGTCAAGGCCTGCCCCAACATCCGCATCGTGCCCACCGCGCCAATGTTCGCCCAGGCGATCCTCAACATCTGGTCGGGCACATCGGTGTCGTCGCTGTTCGATCACAACACGCTGGTGCCAATCTACGAAGGCTTCTACGGCACCGACGTCTGAGGCCGAGGGCGGGGGAGACACCTCGCCTTCCGCCGCGCGCCGTAGGGTGGGTGCCAACCCACCGCTACCGCGCTCAATACATCTCCCAGTCGTCCTCGTGGCGCAATTCGCCGAGCGCCATCCAGCTTGCCCGCACCCGCGCCACCCGGGTGTCGCCCCACGTGCGAAAGACGATCTCGAAGCCTTCTTCGGTGATGTTCTCTGCCGAGATATCCGCGCGCTGGTTGGTCTTCTGATCCATGTCCCACATGGCAAGGTTCACCACCACGGTCGGCAGGCTGCGGAAGGTTTCTGCAAAGCTGATGGCCCGGCGCGATTGGCGCGGGCCGGTGCCCGTCCACATCTCGCCGCCGTCCTCGAAATCCGAGAACATCACAACAGAGCCCTCGTCGACCCCGACAAGGTGATTTCGCAAGCGTTTCATTCTGTCTGTCTAAACCCGTCTTCCCTGGTCCACCGATAAAAAAGGATTTGGGCGAAAATTGGAACCAAAACGTAAATGGCCCCGGCGATTTCTCGTCGGGGCCATGAAAATTCTGATGTGCCTGGGCTCAGGCGTTGGTGCGCACTGAAAGCCCAAGATCGTTGCCCAGTGCGGCAATATCGGCTGCCGCCTTGGCCAGAGAGTCCAGATCTTCGGGCGAAGCGTTGTCACGCGCGGCCGCGGCGTCCGAAAGAAACTCTTCCAGAGCTTCGGAGGTCATTTCTTCAGCCGGAACAGCGTGCTCGGCCAGAACGGTGGTGCCCTCTGCGGTGATCTCGGCAAAGCCGCCGATCACGGCAAACTTGCTTTCGGCACCATCCTCGGCGGTCACGGTCAGAAGGCCGGGCCGCAGGGTGGTGATCATCGGGCTGTGGTCGGGCATCGCCGTCAGGTCGCCTTCGGCACCCGGGATCTGCACCGCCTTCGCCGCCAGCGAGGCCAGACGGCGCTCGGGCGAAACCAGATCGAATTGCATGGTGTCGGCCATTGCAGGCTCCTGTCAGTTGAAATCGCCCCCCGCACCCTTCCGGGGCAGGGGGCGCAAGCTCTTAGGCGGCTTCCGCAGCCATCTTTTCGGCCTTGGCCTTCACTTCGTCGATGCCGCCAACCATGTAGAAGGCGCCTTCGGGCAGGTGGTCGTATTCGCCGGCCACAACTGCCTTGAACGAGCTGATGGTGTCTTCCAGCGGCACCTGAACGCCGTCAGAGCCGGTGAACACCTTGGCCACGTCGAACGGCTGGCTGAGGAAACGCTGGATCTTCCGGGCGCGGGCCACGGTCAGCTTGTCCTCTTCCGAGAGCTCGTCCATGCCGAGAATGGCGATGATGTCCTGCAGCGACTTGTAGCGCTGGAGGATACCCTGCACGTCACGGGCGACCTGGTAGTGCTCTTCACCCACGATCAGCGGGTCCATCAGGCGCGAGGTGGAGTCCAGCGGGTCCACGGCGGGGTAGATGCCAAGCTCCGAGATCGCACGGTTAAGCACGGTCGTCGCGTCGAGGTGGGCAAAGGTGGTTGCCGGGGCCGGGTCGGTAAGGTCATCCGCAGGCACGTAGACGGCCTGGATCGAGGTGATCGAACCGTTCTTCGTCGAGGTGATCCGCTCCTGCATGGCGCCCATGTCGGTTGCCAGCGTCGGCTGATAGCCCACAGCAGAGGGGATACGACCCAGAAGCGCCGACATCTCGGAACCGGCCTGGGTGAAGCGGAAGATGTTGTCCACGAAGAACAGCACGTCGGTGCCGGTCGCGTCGCGGAACTGCTCGGCGAGGGTCAGGCCGGTCAGCGCGATACGGGCACGGGCTCCGGGAGGCTCGTTCATCTGGCCGAAGCACAGGGCAATCTTCGATTCCGGCAGGTTGTCGGGGTTGAGAACGCCGGATTCGATCATCTCGTGGTAAAGGTCGTTGCCCTCACGGGTCCGCTCACCCACACCAGCGAACACGGAGAGGCCCGAGTGCACCTTGGCGATGTTGTTGATGAGTTCCTGAATGAGAACCGTCTTGCCCACGCCGGCACCGCCGAACAGGCCAATCTTGCCGCCCTTGGCGTAGGGGGCCAGCAGGTCGATCACCTTGATGCCGGTCACCAGCACTTCGGCTTCGGTCGACTGGTCGGCGAAGTCGGGGGCAGGGGCGTGGATCGGGCGGAATTCGTCAGCTTCCACCGGGCCCTTTTCGTCAACCGGCTCGCCGATCACGTTGAGGATACGCCCCAGCGTGGCGGTGCCCACGGGCACCTGAATTGCGGCGCCGGTGTCGGTCACTTCCTGGCCCCTCACGAGGCCCTCGGTGGCGTCCATCGCGATGGTGCGCACGGTGTTTTCGCCAAGGTGCTGGGCCACTTCGAGCACCAGCTTCTTGCCGTTGTTCTCGGTGGTCAGCGCGTTCAGAATCGCCGGCAGATCATCGTCAAACTGCACGTCAACGACAGCGCCGATGACCTGAGCCACTTTGCCTTTTGCGTTAGCCATTTTCGTTTCCTCTTCGTCAGAGCGCCTCGGCGCCCGAAATAATCTCGATCAGCTCGTTGGTGATCACGGCCTGGCGGGAGCGGTTGAACTGGATCGTCAGCTTGTCGATCATGTCGCCCGCGTTGCGCGTGGCGTTGTCCATCGCGCTCATCCGGGCCCCCTGTTCCGATGCCCCGTTTTCCAGCAGCGCAGTAAAGATCTGCGTTGCCACGGCGCGCGGGAGGAGATCGGCCAGAATGGCCTCTTCCTCGGGCTCGTAATCATAGGTCGTCCCAGCTTCCTCGGCAGCTTCCTCGCTTGCCCCGAAGGCGGCGGGGATGATCTGCAAGGCGGTCGGCACCTGGCTGATGACGCTCTGGAAGACCGAATAGAAGATCGTCGCCACGTCAAACTCACCCGCATCGAAGCGGGTCAGCACGTCACGGGCAATCCCCTGCGCATCGCCATAGCCCAGCGACTTCACGCCGCTGAGGTCCACATGGCCCACCGACAGATCGGCAAAGTCACGCTTGAGCTGCTCGCGGCCCTTCTTGCCGACGGTGAGGATCTTCACCTCTTTGCCGTCTTTGAGAAGCTGCTGCGCATGGGTGCGCGCAAGTTTGACAATCGAGCTGTTGAAACCGCCGCAAAGGCCCCGCTCGGCGGTCATGACCACCAGCAGATGCACCTTGTCGTCGCCGGTTCCGGCCAGCAGGCGCGGCGCAGAATCCGAACCCGCCGATGCGCCGGCAAGCCCCGCCATCACGGCATTCATCCGCTCGGCATAGGGCCGTCCGGCCTCGGCAGCTTCCTGTGCCCGCCGCAGTTTTGCGGCGGCCACCATCTGCATGGCCTTGGTGATCTTCCGAGTGCTTTTGACACTCTCGATCCGGTTTTTAAGATCCTTTAGGCTCGGCATGAGCTATCTCCCCGGCCAGCCTCAAGCGAAATCTTTGGCGAATTCGTCCAGAGCCGCCTTGATCTTGTCCTCAAGCTCACCCTTCACCTTGCGGTCGTTGTCGGTGATGTCCTTGAGAAGATCTTCGTGCTTGCCACGCAGGTGCGCCAGCAGCCCGGCCTCGAAGCGACCCACCTCGGAGACGTCAACCTTGTCGAGGTAGCCGTTGGTGCCTGCATAGATGACGCAGACGATCTCGGCATTGGTCAGCGGACTGTACTGAGGCTGCTTCATCAGCTCGGTCAGGCGCGCACCACGGGCCAGCAGGCGCTGGGTGGCGGCGTCAAGGTCGGAGCCGAACTGAGCAAAGGCGGCCATCTCGCGGTACTGCGCGAGCGACAGCTTCACCGGGCCAGCAACCGAAGACATCGCCTTGGTCTGCGCGGACGAACCCACACGAGACACCGAGAGGCCGGTGTTCACGGCGGGGCGGATGCCCTGGTAGAACAGCTCGGTCTCAAGGAAGATCTGGCCGTCGGTGATCGAGATCACGTTGGTCGGAATAAAGGCCGAAACGTCGCCGCCCTGGGTCTCGATGATCGGCAGAGCGGTCAGCGAACCAGCGCCGTGGTCTTCGTTCAGCTTGGCCGAACGCTCCAGCAGACGGGAGTGAAGGTAGAACACGTCACCGGGGTAGGCTTCACGGCCGGGCGGACGACGCAGCAGCAGCGACATCTGGCGGTAGGAGACGGCCTGCTTGGAAAGGTCATCGTAGATGATCAGCGCGTGGCGGCCGTTGTCGCGGAAGAACTCGGCAATCGAGGTCGCGGTGTAGGGAGCCAGGTACTGCATCGGCGCCGGGTCAGAGGCGGTCGCGGCCACAACAGTGGTGTATTCGATCGCGCCGGTCTCTTCGAGCTTCTTCACCAGCTGCGCCACGGTCGAGCGCTTCTGGCCGACAGCCACGTAAACGCAGTAGAGCTTCTTGCTCTCGTCGTCGCCCGCAGCATCGTTGTAGGACTTCTGGTTCAGGATCGCGTCAAGCGCCACGGCGGTCTTGCCGGTCTGACGGTCGCCAATGACAAGCTCACGCTGGCCACGGCCGATCGGGATCATGGCGTCAACCGACTTGAGGCCGGTTGCCATCGGTTCATGCACCGACTTACGCGGGATGATGCCGGGGGCCTTCACGTCCGCGATGCGGCGCTCGGAAGCTTCGATGGCGCCCTTGCCGTCAACCGGAGCACCCAGCGCGTCAACCACGCGGCCCAGCATGGCGTCGCCAACCGGCACGTCCACGATGGCGTTGGTCCGCTTGACGGTGTCGCCTTCTTTGATGTCGCGGTCAGAGCCGAAGATCACGACACCGACGTTGTCGCTTTCAAGGTTCAGAGCCATGCCCCGGATCGCGCCGGGGAATTCGACCATTTCACCGGCCTGGATGTTGTCGAGGCCGTGCACACGGGCAATACCGTCACCGACGGAGAGCACGCGGCCGACTTCGGCAACTTCGGCCTCCTGGCCAAAATTCTTGATCTGGTCCTTGAGGATTGCGGAAATTTCCGCAGCTTGGAGAGCCATTAGCCGACCTCTTTCATTGCGTTCTGGAGGGAAGACAGCTTCGAACGGATCGAGCTGTCGATCATCTGCGAGCCGAGCTTCACGACGAGGCCGCCAATCAGGGCTTCATCGACGTGCATGTCGAGTTTCACATCTTTGCCGACCTTCTTGGCGAGGGTATCGGCGAGAGTCTTCTGTTGTGCGTCAGTGAGCGCCTTGGCCGAGGTGACCTCTGCGGTCACTTCGCCGTTTTCCTCGGCGATCATCGCCTTGAGCGATTTCACCAGCTGGGGCAGGGCGAAGAGACGGCGGTTTTGCGCCATCAGCCCGAGCGTCGAGGTGGTCAGATCGGCGAGCCCCATCTTCTTGGCCACCGCCGTCACGCCAGCTTCCTGTTCGGAGCGGGAGTAGACCGGGTTGGAGATCAGCTCGCGAAACGCATCGCTGTCATCCAGAGCGGCGCCGAGCGTATCGGCGTCGGAGCTCAGTTCATTGAGTTTCTTGTCGCTCTTGGCGAGGTCGAAGAGCGCTGATGCGTAGCGCGCGGCGATGCTTGCGGATATCGAAGCCGTCTCGGACACGTCCACCCCTCGTTGTCATTAAGGCCCGCTTATGTGGGCTCTGGGCATAGATCGGGCATTGCCGTTCCCGGCGCCCCCCGAAGTCGAGGGGTATCTAGCAGACGGTTTCTAGGGTCGCAACTGCTTTAACCGGTGATATTTTTGCCGCAAAATTGAGCATTTTCAGTAGGTTGTGTGGCCTGCGACAGTTTGGTGTCATTTGGCCGCCGCTGTATCAAGGGAATCTCTAGGCGAGCGGATGTCCGCCGCCGCCGGCTTGCAGCCGAGTGAAATATCCTTGCCAGACAGGTGCTTGCCCGCTGCATCCCGCGCCCATCGCCCGGCCGAGGCGCCCCTCGAAGGCCTCGCCCCGTCACCGGTCGTCCCTGCCGCTTGGTTAACGGCAATCACCAAATAACCGCGCCAGGCCGACCGTCGCCCAGGTCGATGGCGGTCGAAAACGGCGCATTGTTCGGCACCGTCGCGATTGGCTTGGCCGCGTCCGCAGCCGTCTCCGCCGCCCGCCATTCGATCTGCTCGGCTCACAGCCTGCGCTCTGCGCAAGGCAATGGACTCGCCTCAATCTCTTCGCAGGTGCAAACACACTCGTTAACGGCACGGGCGGCCGCGGCGGGCGCAGGCGGGAGCGGGCTTCCGGCAGTTTTTGCGGTCCGGGCGCGGCTCAATGGCGTTAACTTTCGTTATTCTGCGCTGCGGCGCATACGCGTAGGTATGGGTTGTGCATAAGATGTGCATCACCTGTGCCTCTGCGCTTTTGCACATGAGGTGCCGGTAACGCACCGCACGCTATCGCGGTGCGCGGGGTCAGGCCGGTTTGGCACCCGCCGGTTCAAGCACCTCCAGCGGCTTGCGCTGCCGCCTCGGGCGCGCCTCCCCGCCGGGCGCATAAACCCGCTTGCTGGCTTCAAGAATAAAGACGCCCCCGGCCAGGTAGCTGGAGACCTTTCTTCCGGTTTTTTCCCAGAAATTCGAGGACTTGACCCAAAAGCGCCGGTGGCTCGGCGGGCTGAACAGCGCGGCCAGATGGCGCTCGGGCACAAAGCCGTTCGCCCGCAACTGCGCCTCCAACTGCCCCAGCGAATAGGGCCGGCCAAAGCCAAAGGGCGTCACATCGCGCCGCGCCCAGAGCCCGGCCCGGTTCGGCACGATAAACATCGCCCGCCCCCCGGGGCCCAGAACCCTATGAATTTCCTCAAGAAGTTTGCCCGGATTGTCGGTTGTTTCCAGCCCGTGAAGGCAGATGAGCTTGTCCACCTGTCCGGTCGTGACGGGCCAGAGCGTCTCTTCCACCAGCACCGAATGGTTGGCCCCACCCGCCGGCCAATGCGCCACCCCCTGCGCCCCCGGCATCAACGCCATCACCCTGCGCGCCTCGGCAAGGTAGGGCCGAAGCAGCGGCGTGGCAAAACCATAGCCCACAACGCTCTGCGCCTTCGCCTCAGGCCAGAGCGCGGTGACCTGATCGCGGATTGCCCGCTGGGCCACGCGCCCTAACTGGGTGCGATAGTAGAAGTTTCTCAGGTCGAGAACGTCCAGATGCATCGGTTGCCGGTGGTCCGCTCTTGGGTCAATCTGGCAAGACCATACCAGCGCCCCAAGGAAACGCCATGCCCCTCGAAGTCCTCACGGTCCCCTGCCTCGCCGACAACTACGCCTATGTGGTCAAAGGGCCAGATGGTGTTTGCCTCATCGACGCGCCCGAGGCCGGGCCGATCATTGATGCGCTGGAGGAAAAAGGCTGGAAACCCGGGGTGTTGATGATCACCCACCATCACCACGACCATGTTGGCGGGGTCGAGGAACTGCGCGAGAAATATGGCCTCAAGGTCATGGGCCCCAAAGCGGAGGAGGGCAAGCTGCCACCGCTCGACATGGGGCTGACCGAAGGGATGAACGGCGGCGGGGGCGAAGGCTATACTGTGCCGATCGACGTGCCCGGCCACACGCTGGGCCATATGGCCTTCCATTTTCCGAACGCGGGCGCGCTCTTCACCGCAGATAGCCTGATGGCGCTCGGCTGTGGGCGGGTGTTTGAGGGGACGATGGAGCAGATGCACGACTCGCTCCAGAAGCTCGCCGCCCTGCCGCCGGAAACAATGGTCTATTCCGGGCATGAATATACCACGGGCAACGCCAAATTCGCTCTCACCATCGACCCGGACAACACGGCGCTTCACGAACGGGTTAAGAAAGTGGCAGCCCAGCGGGAGGCCGGTGAACCGACGGCACAGGTTTCTCTGGCAGAAGAGTTGGCGACAAACCCGTTTCTGCGCACCTCCGATGCAGGCATTCGTGCCACACTGGCCATGAAAGACGCGTCTGATGCGGAGGTTTTTGCCGAAATCCGGCGGCGGAAGGATGCTTTTTGAGACGGTCGCCCTATAGTGCCGCCAGCGGCTCCGAGGGGCCGCTCAAACCGCCCGTGCAACCCGATCACATTTTGTGCAAATTCGGGTCTCGGGCAAAAAACTTCTCAGAAAAGACTTGAAGGTTCGGGTTTTCCACCGAACTTTAATCATATGAGGCCACGGTCAGGGACGGGCCTGAACCATCCTAGGCCACCAGGGAAAGGAGCACGCCACGTGCCATCGTTTTCGAACACCCTAGAGCAAGCAATTCACGCAGCTCTCGCGCTGGCAAATGCCCGCCGCCATGAGCTCGCCACGCTGGAGCATCTCCTGCTGGCGCTGATCGACGAGCCTGACGCCGCCAAGGTGATGCAGGCCTGCTCTGTCGATCTGGACGAACTTCGCAGCACTCTTAACGACTTCATTGATGAAGACCTGTCGACTCTCGTAACCGAGATCGAAGGCTCCGAAGCCGTGCCCACCGCCGCCTTCCAGCGGGTGATCCAGCGCGCCGCGATCCACGTGCAAAGCTCGGGCCGCACCGAGGTGACCGGTGCCAACGTGCTCGTCGCCATCTTTGCTGAGCGCGAGAGCAACGCCGCCTTCTTCCTGCAAGAGCAGGACATGACCCGCTATGACGCGGTCAACTTCATCGCCCATGGCGTCGCCAAAGATCCGGCCTTCGGGGAAACCCGCTCGGTTTCCGGCGCGACCGACATGGAAGGAGAGGCCGCCGCCGAAACGGTGAATGCCGAGCCTGAAGAGAAAGAGAGCGCGCTTTCCAAGTATTGCGTCGATCTGAACGCCAAGGCGAAGGATGGCGACGTCGATCCGCTGATCGGGCGCGAGCACGAGGTGGAGCGTTGCATTCAGGTGCTTTGCCGCCGCCGCAAGAATAACCCTCTGCTGGTGGGCGATCCGGGCGTGGGCAAAACCGCCATCGCCGAGGGCCTCGCGCGCAAGATCGTGCAGGGTGAAACGCCTGAGGTTCTCTCGCAATCCACTATCTACTCGCTCGACATGGGCGCGCTGCTCGCAGGCACCCGCTATCGCGGCGACTTCGAAGAGCGGCTGAAGGCCGTGGTGACCGACCTTGAAAAGCACCCCGACGCGGTGCTCTTCATCGACGAGATCCACACTGTCATCGGCGCCGGGGCAACCTCCGGCGGGGCGATGGATGCCTCCAACCTGCTGAAGCCCGCGCTTCAGGGCGGCAAGCTGCGCTGCATGGGCTCCACCACCTACAAGGAGTTCCGCCAGCACTTCGAGAAGGACCGCGCGCTCAGCCGCCGGTTCCAGAAGATCGACGTCAGCGAACCCACGGTTGAAGATAGCGTGAAAATCCTTAAGGGCCTCAAGCCTTACTTCGAGGAGCATCACGACATTAAATACACCGCCGACGCGATCAAATCGGCTGTCGAGCTTTCGGCCCGTTACATCAACGACCGCAAGCTGCCCGACAAGGCCATCGACGTGATCGACGAGGCTGGCGCGGCGCAGCATCTGGTGGCGGAATCCAAGCGCCGCAAGACCATCGGCGCCAAGGAGATCGAGGCCGTCGTGGCCAAGATCGCCCGCATCCCGCCGAAGAACGTCTCCAAGGATGACGCGACCGTGCTGAAAGATCTGGAGGCCTCGCTCAAGCGCGTCGTCTTCGGGCAGGACAATGCGATCACCGCGCTCTCCTCGGCAATCAAGCTGGCCCGTGCTGGCTTGCGTGAGCCTGAAAAGCCCATCGGCAACTACCTCTTCGCTGGCCCGACCGGCGTTGGTAAAACCGAGGTGGCCAAACAGCTCGCCAGCCAGCTCGGCGTGGAGCTGATGCGCTTCGACATGTCAGAATACATGGAGAAACACGCGGTTTCGCGGCTCATCGGGGCCCCTCCGGGCTACGTCGGCTTCGATCAGGGCGGCATGCTCACCGATGGCGTGGATCAAAACCCGCACTGCGTGCTCCTGCTCGACGAGATCGAAAAGGCGCACCCGGATGTTTACAACATCCTCCTGCAGGTGATGGACCACGGCAAGCTGACCGACCACAACGGCCGGACGACCGACTTCCGCAATGTGATCCTGATCATGACCTCCAACGCGGGTGCCGCCGAACAGGCCAAGGAAGCCATCGGCTTCGGGCGTGACCGGCGCACCGGCGAAGATGAAGCCGCCATCGAGCGCACATTCACGCCGGAGTTCCGCAACCGTCTGGACGCGGTGATCAGCTTCGCGCCGCTCGGCAAGGACACGATCCTTTCCGTGGTCGAGAAGTTCGTGCTCCAGCTTGAGGCCCAGCTGATGGACCGTGACGTGACCATAGAGCTGACGCCGAAAGCCGCTGAATGGCTCGCCGACAAAGGCTATGATGACAAGATGGGTGCCCGCCCGTTGGGCCGGGTGATCCAGGAGCACATCAAGAAGCCGCTCGCCGAAGAGCTTCTCTTCGGGCGGCTCACCAAGGGCGGGATCGTCAAGGTGGGTGTCAAGAATGGCGAGATCGACCTGCGGATGGAAGAACCGGCCAAGGCCCGCATCGGGTCGCGCAAGAAGCCACCGCTGCTCACGGCGGAATGACGAGCCGGATACGAGACATCAAGGAGCGCCCCCGGGCGCTCCTTTTGCGCATCGGCGCCGGGGCACTGGCCTTGATGCCCGCTCCCCTTCTCGCAGATCCGCCGCTGCTGGGGCTTCCGGTTGACTGCGCGCTTGGCCACAGCTGTTACATCCAACAATATTTCGATCGTGACCCCGATAAGGGCGAGGTGCAGGATCATGGCTGCGGTGCGCTTGCCAATGATGGCCATGGTGGCACCGATTTTGCCGTGGCCTCGCTGGAGCAGGTGGCCGCCGGTGTCACCGTCGTCGCCGCCGCGCCCGGCACCGTGATCGGCACACGTGACGGCATGCCGGACATCTCCATTCAGGATCCGAACGCCCCCGACCTTGAGGGCCGGGACTGTGGCAATGGCGTTGCCATCGACCACGGCGATGGTTGGGCCACCCAATATTGCCACCTTCGGGAAGGTTCGATTGTGGTTGAGCAGGGTCAGCGCGTTGCCATGGGCACGCCACTCGGGCTCATCGGCATGTCGGGCCGCGCCTCCTTCCCGCATGTGCATCTCACAGTGCGCAATGGCGACCAGAAGGTAGACCCTTTTGCGCCGGAGTCCGGCCCTGCCGCCTCTTGCGCCATGGCCGGAACGGATGAGGAAGCAGCCTCCCGCGCCACGCCGGGCGGGCGCGAGGGGCTTTGGCTTGAGCCGCCCGCCTATGTGCCGGGCGGGCTGATCGCGGTGGGCTTTGCAAGCAAGGTTCCGGCAATCGCAGAGGTGCGCGCGGGCCTACGCACCGCCCCCGTTACTTCACCCAAAACGCCGGCCTTGGTCGTTTGGGGCTATGCCTTTGCCGGGCAGGCCGGTGACGAGATCGAGATTGTGTTTGAAGGTCCGGAGGGGGAGATCGGGCGGCATTTGGATGTGCTAAAAAAGGCCCAACCCTTCGTGCTCCGCGCCTATGGCAAGCGCACCCCGGCGTCCGGCTGGCCTTGGGGGGTGTATCGCGGCACGGTGATTCACCGCCGCGGCGCGCAGGAACTCGGGCGGCGGTATATCGAGACCGAAGTCAATTAACCGGTTTTATATCAATGGCTTGAAGGGTTATCGCAGGAAGCCGATGGCATAGGTCGTCGCCATTTGGTGATGCGCGAGATATTCATCGAGCTTTTCCTGCACCGGCTGCCCGCCGGGGGCAGTGCCCGTCTCCAGTGCGCCAAGGCCACCCGAGATAAACACGCAATCCAGCCCTTCGCCCATTGCACCCTTCACATCGGTCAGCACCCCGTCACCAATGCACAGGATCGGCCCGGCAGGGTCGCCGCCGACCTCTGCCAGCCTCGCGCGGGCGAGGTCATAGATCGGCGGATGCGGCTTGCCGAAGTAAAGGCTCTCGCCCCCCATCTCGGTATAAAGCTTGGCCAGCGCGCCCGCACACCACTCGCGGCTCTCGCCCCGGTCAACCACGATATCGGGGTTGGCACAGAGCAGCTTCATGCCCTTCTGCTTGGCATAAAGGAACTGCCCCCGCATCTCCTCGGGGTCGGCAAACGGATCAAACGGGCCAGTGCAGACAATGCCCTCGGCCTCTTCCAGCGCCACCTGCTCAATGGCGACCGGGTCTTTCACAATGTGCAGGGGTTCAAAGAAGGTCTGGTCGAAGGGTTGCCCAATGAACCACACCTTGCTGCCCACGGCCCCACGGAACATCGCCGCGCGCGCGGAGTCGCCCGAGGTGGCGATCACATCCCATGCGTCATCGGGAACGCTCCATTGGCCAAGCTGCTTTTGCACCTCGGCGCGGGCGCGGGGGGCGTTGGTCAGCAACACCACCTTTTTCCCGGCGGCGCGAAATTGCTGAAGCGCAGCAACGGCTTCGGGGAAGGCGGTCACACCATTGTGGACACAGCCCCAGAGATCAACGAAGGCCGCGTCATATTGGTGCGCGACCTCCGCAAGGTTCTCGATGACCCGGCTCACGCCTCAGACCTTGAGCGCAGGGATGATCTGCTTTTTGCGGCTCATCACGCCGGGCAGCACCACGGTGTCACCCGAAACAGTCGCGCCAAAGCTCTTTTCGGCCACGGTCTTCACCAGATCGTTCGGCACCAGCAGCGTGGCCTCTTCGGCCAGAATGTCGATTACGAAGAGCAGCACCTGATCCACGCCATCTTCGGCGGCCACGGTCTTCATGCTCTCCATCAGCGAGTCCTTGCGGTCCAGCACGATCTTGGGCGCGGTGGTTTCCAGCACCGACACGCGGAACTTGGTGCCCTCGACCGGGTATTCCTTGCTGTCCATCCGCAGCAGCTCGGCATCCGAAAATGCCGATACATCGCTCTTGGCTTCAAACATCTCCGAGGCATAGGCGCTGAGGTCGATGCCCAGATCGGCGGCCAGTTCCTCGGCCAGCGCCTTGTCCTGCTCGGTCGTGGTGGGCGAGCGGAACTCCAGCGTGTCGGACAGGATGCACGACAGCATCAGCCCCTTGATCCCCTCGGGCATCTTGGCGGCATTCTCGCCCATCAGGTTGTGCATGATGGTCGCGGTGCAGGCCAGCGGCTTGATGGTGATGTCGATCGGCCCCTTTGTCTCGATCCCGCCGGTCAGCTTGTGGTGGTCGATGATCTGCAGAATGTCGGCGTCGTTGATCGCATCGGGCAGCTCGGCGGGGTTGTTGGTGTCAACGATCACCACCTGCTCACCCTCGCTCACCCCGTCGATGATCGCGGGCTGCTCGAAACCCCAGCGTTTCAGCACGAAAGCGGCCTCGGTGTTGGGCTCGCCCAGCAGCACGGCCTCGGCGGGCTGGCCGCGATGCTCGCTCATGTACCACGCCCAGATAAGCGGGGAGCCGGTGCTGTCGGTGTCGGGGGATTTATGGCCAAAAACCTTGATCGTCATATCATGCCTGCGTGTCTTGAGGAGGAGTCGCGGGCCTTATAGGCGGGGTAGGGGGCGTTGTCACCCGCCGCCATCGCGACGCCTTAGCGCAGCACCGGGTAGAGCGAGGCCACCAGCAGCACGGCCATGGTGATGTTGAACGCGCGCAGCCGGGCCGGGGAGGTGAGAAACCGGCGGATCTGCTGGCCAAGCGCCGTCCAGAGGCTGATAGAGGGGAAGGCGACCAGCGCGAAGGCGAATATGACGGCTGCCACGGCGGGCAGGCTATGGTCGGGCGCGTAAAGCGACAGGCCAGAGAGCGCCATTGTCCAGGCCTTCGGGTTCACCCATTGGAAGCCCGCCGCCTGTAGCAGTGTGAGCGGGCGGCCCTCGGCGCTGGCCTCTCGCGGCGCGCCTGCGTTGGCGATCTTCCATGCCAGCCAGAGCATATATCCCACCGCCACAACCTTCAGCACCAGCCCGGCCTGCGGAAGCACCTCGAAAACCGCCGAAAGCCCGAGGCCCACGGCGGAAAACAGCACCAGCATCCCCACCACGATTCCCAACATATGCGGGAGCGAGCGGCGGTAGCCGAAGTTGGCGCCCGAGGCGAGCAACATCATGTTGTTCGGCCCCGGCGTGGCGGTGCTGACGAAGGCAAAGCCGATGAGGGCAAGGAGGAGTGAATCTGTCATGGCGCAAGTATTGGCCGGGTTGCGCGGTGAGTGCTTGCGTTCTTGCGGCTAGCTGGCGCAAAATGCGCAATAAATGACGAAGATTGACGATATAAGCCGCCGAATATTGCGCGAACTCAGCCGTGATGGCCGCGTGAGCAACACCGAGCTGGCCGAGCGCGTGGGGCTGTCGCCCTCCGCCTGCTTGCGCCGGGTGCAGGAGTTGGAGCGCTCTGGTGTTATCCGTGGCTATCGCGCGGTGCTCGACCCGCAGGCGATGGGGCAGGGATTTGTGGCCATGCTGGGTGTGGGCTTGTCGGTGCACACCAAGAAGAGCCAAGAGGATTTCGAGAAGGCCATGGCGCGCGCCCCGCAGGTGCGGGAGTGTCACAACATCACCGGGGTGATCGAATACTTGCTGCGGGTGGAGGTGGAGGATATTGCCGCTTTCAAGCTCTTTCACACCGAGATTCTCGGGGCTTTGCCGCAGGTAAACTCGATCACCACCTATGTCGTCATGGGCTCTCCCAAGGACGAGCGCGGCTAGCACGAATTTTCCACAAAGCTTCGGTTGACTCCCCCTCGGCTCCTCCTTACATCGGCTACGTTATCACTCTCCCTAGGTGAGTGCTAACAGCAAGATTAACCTCGAACGAAGGAGCGTTCAGAGATGGCATTTACCCCGCTTCATGACCGTGTTGTCGTCCGCCGCGTCGAATCCGACGAAAAGACCGCCGGCGGCCTCATCATCCCCGATAGCGCCAAGGAAAAGCCCGCAGAAGGCGAAGTGATTTCCGTTGGTGCTGGCGCACGTGATGATGCCGGCTCGCGCATCGCCCCCGATGTGAAGGCCGGCGACCGTGTGCTGTTCGGCAAGTGGTCCGGCACCGAAGTTCAGATCGACGGCGAAGAGCTGCTGATCATGAAAGAGTCCGACATCATGGGCGTGATCGCCTAAGTCACCCGAATTTCACCAACGTCCTCAGAGACATAGGAGAATTGTAAAATGGCAAAAGACGTCAAGTTTGATACCGACGCCCGCAACCGCATGCTGAAGGGTGTCAACATCCTTGCCGATGCGGTCAAAGTCACCCTCGGCCCCAAAGGCCGTAACGTTGTGCTCGACAAGAGCTTCGGCGCGCCCCGCATCACCAAAGACGGTGTTTCGGTTGCCAAAGAGATCGAGCTCGAAGACAAGTTCGAGAACATGGGCGCTCAGATGGTGAAGGAAGTTGCTTCCCGCACCAACGACGAGGCCGGTGACGGCACCACCACTGCCACCGTGCTGGCTCAGGCCATCATCAAAGAGGGCATGAAGTCGGTTGCCGCTGGCATGAACCCGATGGACCTCAAGCGCGGCATCGACCTCGCGACCTCCAAAGTGGTTCAGGCCATCAAGGACGCCGCCCGCGAAGTGAACGACTCCGCCGAAGTGGCTCAGGTTGGCACCATCTCCGCCAACGGCGAAGCCGAGATCGGCCAGCAGATCGCTGACGCGATGCAGAAGGTCGGCAACGAGGGTGTCATCACCGTCGAAGAGAACAAGGGCCTCGAGACCGAGACTGAAGTTGTCGAAGGTATGCAGTTCGACCGTGGCTACCTCAGCCCCTACTTCGTCACCAACCCCGACAAGATGATCGCGGAGCTGGAAGACTGCATGATCCTGCTTCACGAGAAAAAGCTGACCTCGCTTCAGCCGCTCGTGCCGCTGCTCGAGCAGGTGATCCAGAGCCAGAAGCCGCTCCTCATCATCGCTGAAGACGTTGAAGGCGAGGCGCTGGCCACTCTCGTGGTCAACAAGCTGCGTGGCGGCCTGAAGATCGCTGCCGTCAAGGCACCGGGCTTCGGCGATCGCCGCAAGGCCATGCTGCAGGACATCGGCATTCTGACCGGCGGTCAGGTGATCTCCGAAGACCTCGGCATGAAGCTCGAGAATGTCACTATGGACATGCTCGGCACCGCCAAGACCGTGACCATCACCAAGGACGAAACCACCATCGTGGACGGCCATGGCGAGAAGTCCGAAATCGAGGCACGCGTTTCCCAGATCCGTCAGCAGATCGAAGAGACCACCTCCGACTACGACCGTGAGAAGCTGCAAGAGCGCGTGGCCAAGCTGGCCGGCGGTGTTGCCGTTATCCGCGTCGGCGGCATGACCGAAGTGGAAGTGAAAGAGCGCAAGGACCGTGTCGATGACGCGCTCAACGCGACTCGCGCTGCCGTTCAGGAAGGCGTTGTCGTCGGTGGCGGCGTGGCCCTGATCCAGGGTGCCAAGGCGCTTGACGGTGTGACTGGTGCAAACTCCGACCAGAACGCCGGTGTGGCCATCGTGCGCAAGGCGCTCGAAGCTCCGCTGCGTCAGATCGCCGAGAACGCCGGTGTCGACGGTTCCGTCGTCGCGGGCAAGATCCGCGAAAGCGACGACAAGGCCTTCGGCTTCAACGCTCAGACCGAAGAATATGGCGACATGTTCAAATTCGGCGTGATCGACCCCGCCAAGGTGGTCCGCACCGCGCTGGAAGATGCTTCTTCCGTGGCCGGCCTGCTCATCACCACCGAGGCGATGGTTGCCGACAAGCCCTCCAAAGAGGGTGCCGGCGGCGGTGCCCCCGACATGGGCGGTATGGGCGGCATGGGCGGCATGATGTAAGCCAGCCCGGCTTTCGAATACGGGAAAGGGCCACCTTCGGGTGGCCCTTTTTCTTTGCGCATCTGCAGGCTACTGAGCCCCATGCGCCTCGCCCTCCTGATCGCCCTCACCATGGCCGCTTTTGCTGCCAACTCTTTGCTCAACCGCGCGGCGGTTGATAGCGGCCGGATTGACCCGCTGGGCTTTGCCCTGCTGCGCGTGGCCTCGGGTGCCGCCATGCTTTGGCTGGTGCTTGCGCTTCGAGGCAAGGGCAGGGGGCTTTCGCTCCGTTCTGTCCCATGGGCCGGGGCGCTCTCGCTCGCGGCCTATATGCTCGGCTTTTCGCTGGCCTATCTCACCCTTGGGGCCGGGCTCGGGGCGCTTATCCTCTTCGGCGTGGTGCAGATCACCATGTTTTCCGTGGCGGCCCTGCGTGGAGCGCCTCTCGGGCCGCAGCGCCTTGCCGGGGCGGGGCTTGCCTTTGCCGGACTGGCTTGGCTGCTCTGGCCCGGTGGCAGCCTGTCGGTTGACCTCACCGGGGCGGCTTTGATGGTTGCCGCAGGCGTTGGTTGGGGCGTTTACACCCTTGCGGGGAAGGGCGCTGCCGATCCGCTCTCAGCGACGGCTGCCAACTTCCTGTGGTGCCTGCCGCTTATGGTGCTGGCCTTGATTTTTGCACTGCCCGGCTGGCCTGCGCCGGGTGGCGTGGTGCTGGCAGTTATCGCCGGCGCCGTGACATCGGGGCTTGGTTATGCGCTCTGGTACGCGCTGCTGCCTCGGGTCGAAACCACCACCGCCGCCGTTGTTCAGCTCTCGGTGCCGGTCATCGCGCTCGCTGCCGGGGCCCTGCTGCTGGGCGAGGCGCTGAGCCTCGCGCTCATGCTCGCCAGTGCCGTTGTGCTTGGTGGCATCGCTCTGGTCGTCACCGCGCCAGCGGCTCCAGCGGGTCGTAGCCAAAGTCGCGGTTGAAGGCCACGTCACCCAGGCTTCCGGGCTTGTGGGGCAGCGTGGCCAGTTCTTCGGCCGTCACCCAGCACCGTCTGGTCACCACCTTCTCAGGGTCTTCCCAATCGTCACGCAGCTCACCGGCCAAGACCTTGCAGCGAAAGAAGATTTCGACCTGATGAAAGCCCGTGGCCTCCTCGTGATACTCATTCACCAGGCAGGGCGGGCCTACGCTCACGGTTAGTCCGGTTTCTTCATGCACCTCGCGGGCGAGGTTGTTGGGCAGCGAGCTGTGCATTTCGGCACCGCCGCCGGGTGCGCACCAAAGCGGGTTCTTCGGGTCGGCCCAGGCGTTGACGATAAGCAGGCGGTCGTCCTGAACGATGATGGCGCGGGTCGCGAGGCGGATTGGCATGGCCGCAACGTGACGTTGCGGCGCGGTGGTGGCAAGGGGTCAGGACAGTGCCTATCTGAGTGCGATGCGCCTGATCCTTGCCCTCGCTCTCGCCCTTACCGCCGCTCCAGCTGCCGCGAAAGACTGTGTTGTCTTGCTCCATGGCCTCGCCCGCGGCACCGGCTCGATGGCACCACTTGAACTGGCGCTCACCGAGGCGGGTTATAATGTGGTCAACAAGGGCTACCCCTCCACCCGTCAGCCGGTGGAGGAACTGGTTGCAGCCGTTCCGGCAGCCTATGCCGCCTGCGAAGGCGCGCGGGTGCACTTTGTCACCCACTCCATGGGCGGCATCCTGCTGCGTCTCTGGCTGGAAGAGGCCCGCCCCGAACGGCTTGGCCATGTGGTGATGATGGGCCCGCCCAACGAGGGCAGCGAGCTGGTCGACACACTCTCCGACTGGGCGCTGTTTTCCGCCATCAACGGCCCGGCAGGCGATCAGCTTGGCACTGATGCGGCCAGCCTGCCCAATACGCTCGGCCCGGCGTGGTTTGGCCCCGGCATTATCGCGGGCACCCTCAGCTTCAACCCGGTCTATTCGTCGATCATTCCCGGCCCGGATGACAGCAAGGTTGCAGTCAAGCACACCCATGTGGAGGGCGAGGCCGATCACATCGCGCTTCCCGTCACCCATACCTTCATGATGACCAACCCGGTCGTCATGGCGCAGGTGCTGACCTTCCTTGATCGCGGAGCTTTCGACCCCTCGCTGGGCTATGCTGACGCCGTGGCGATGGGGTTGAAAGAAATCAGCGAGTAGCCGGCTTTACCCGGTTTACGTGCCCCATTTTGCGTCCGGGGCGGGCTTCGGCCTTGCCATAAAGGTGCAACGCGGCGTGAGGCTCTTTGGCGATCTCCGGCACCCGCAGGATGTCGTCACCAATGAGGTTTTCCATCTCCACGTCCGAGTGCCGCTTGCCATCGCCCAGCGGCCATCCGGCCACGGCGCGAATGTGCTGCTCGAACTGGTCCACCGCGCAGCCGTTCTGCGTCCAATGGCCGGAATTGTGCACGCGCGGGGCGATCTCGTTCACGATCAGCTTGCCCGGCGTCACGAAGAGCTCCACCCCCATGACGCCCACGTAATCCAGCGCATTAAGGATCTTGCCCGCCAGCAGCGCGGCATCCAGCGCCAGCCGGGGCGGCAGCTTGGCCGGAACCGTGGTGGTGGCCAGAATGCCGGATTTGTGGACGTTTTCGCCAAGGTCGAAGCACACGACCTCGCCCGTCAGGCCCCGCGCGGCGATTACTGAAACCTCTAGCGAGAAGTCGACAAAGCCTTCCAGAACTGCCTCGGCGCCTTCCATCGCGGCCCATGCCGTCGGCGCATCTTCCGCCGACTTCAGCCGCGCCTGCCCTTTGCCATCATAGCCGAGCCGCCGGGTCTTTAGGATCGAGGGCGCGCCGATTGTCGCCACCGCCTCGGCCATTTCGGCATCGGAAGCCACGGGCGCGAAGGGGGCCGTTTCCAGCCCCAGCCCGCGCAGAAATTCCTTCTCCGTCAGCCGGTCTTGGCTGACCCGCAGCGCCTCGCGCCCGGGGCGGATCGGGCGGATCGCCTCCAGCACATCAAGCGCGGCGGTGGGGATGTTTTCGAACTCGTAGGTGATGACATCGACGCTTTCGGCAAACTGCTTCAGCGCCGCCTCGTCGTCATAGCCCGCCTGTGTCACCTGCGCTGCCACGTCGCCTGCCGGGGCCGCACCCGGCTCGAAGATATGTGCCTTGTAGCCAAGCCTTGCCGCGGCGACCGAGAGCATGCGCCCCAACTGCCCGCCGCCCAAAATGCCAATGGTCGATCCCGGTGCCAGCGGCTCACTCATCGCGCGGCTCCTCGGGGATAGACGCCGAGAGGGCATCGCGCCATGTGTCCAGACGCTCAGCCAGCGCTTCATCTGAGACGGCCAGAATGCCTGCCGCCATCAGCCCCGCGTTCACCGCGCCCGCCTCGCCAATCGCCATGGTCGCAACCGGAAAGCCGCGCGGCATCTGCACGATCGAATAGAGGCTGTCGACACCGCTCAGGGCCCGCGTCTGCACCGGAACGCCCACCACGGGCACCCGCGTTTTGCTGGCCATCATGCCGGGCAGATGCGCCGCGCCGCCCGCGCCCGCGATAATGACCTTCAGGCCACGCGCGGCAGCTTCCTTGCCGTAGGTCCAGAGCCTGTCGGGTGTGCGGTGGGCCGAAACGATCTTTGCCTCATAGGCCACCCC
The DNA here is from genome assembly GCF_006351965.1 of Oceanicola sp. D3. Classification (NCBI taxonomy): domain Bacteria; kingdom Pseudomonadati; phylum Pseudomonadota; class Alphaproteobacteria; order Rhodobacterales; family Roseobacteraceae; genus Oceanicola; species Oceanicola sp. D3. The sequence goes on along the minus strand of NZ_CP040932.1, from coordinate 3,472,506 downwards.
GAGCTCGTCCAGCACATCGGCGGCATGCTTCATCGTCGGCCAGTCGGACTGGCTGCCCATGATGATGCCAACTACTGGATTTGCCATGCTTCAAGGCTCCTCTTCCGGCTAAAGAGCGGCCTTTATAGCCGCGCCGCAGGCTTACGCAATGATGTCGGGGTAAAGCTCGTCTTCGATCCGCGAAATCTCATCCTTCAGCGCCAGTTTCTTCTTCTTCAGTCGCTGCAGGGTGAAGGTATCTCCCGTACCTTTGAGTTGAATCGCCTTGATCGCCTCGTCGAGCTCACGATGCTCGCGCTTGAGCACCTCCAGCTTTACGCGGAGCACCTCTTCATGGCTCATTTCGCCGGGAGCGTTCATCGGGCTGGATCTTCAAATTGGTGGCAAGTGCGCCGATCATATGCATTTTCCGGCTTCGCTCAATGGCCAGCCCTTGCCCGAAGCGGCTTCAATCCCCATATTTCCTCTGTGGTCGCCAGCATGGGGCCGCTTTCCGCATCGTCGCTTGAGCAAAAGGGCAGTGCCAGATGAGCAAACTCACACTCGGGTCTCACCCGTTTCTCCTCGGTTTCGAGCAGCTTGAAAGGCTGGTTGAACGCACGGCAAAGACCGGCAACGAGGGCTACCCTCCCTTCAATATCGAGCAATCGGGCGAAAACGCCTATCGGATCACCCTCGCGGTGGCAGGTTTTTCGGAACAGGATCTGTCGATCACGGTTGAGGATTCACAGCTTGTCATTCGCGGCCGTCAGGCGGACGACGATGACGGGCGGGTGTTTTTGCACCGTGGCATCGCCGCCCGGCAGTTTCAGCGCAGTTTCGTGCTGGCCGAAGGCGTGGAGGTGGCTGGCGCGAAGCTGGAAAACGGGCTTTTGCACGTGGATCTCAACCGCGCCGCGCCCGAAACGGTGGTTCAGACGATCAAGATAGATCGCGGCTGACCGGGCTGGTCCGAGGGACGGACAACCTGCAAAGGAGACGTGTGATGGACACGAAGTTTGCTGAACAAATCATGGAAGATGGCGAGCGGCCCATCGTTTACGTGCGCAAGGTCGAGGTGAAAGATCTGCCCGACGAGGTGCGCGACCAGGCGCAGGCTGCGGGCGACATCTACGCCGTGCATAACGATGAGGGCGAGCGTTTGGCGCTGGTTCAGGGCCGCGAATTGGCCTTTGTTCTGGCCCGCCAGCACGACATGGCCCCCGTGCCGGTGCACTGAGCCGTCAGGGCGCCCAAATCCCATATTGATCGCGCATCAGCTCTGCGCATTTGAGGTTGGCTGTGGGTTTATCGGCCCCCCCTATCGAACTGCGCCGCAGGGCAAACGCACCATCGAACGGCATGACAAAGCCCCCGTGCCATAGGCCGGGGGCTTCATCGGGTTTACTGTCGATCAGACTGCGGCGACGAGGCCCATCTGTTCGAGCTTCAGCAGCACCTGATGGGCGCAGTTGTCCACATCGGTGCCCTCTGTCTCGACCCGCAACTCGGGGTTTTCGGGCACATCGTAGGGATCGGAGATGCCGGTGAACTCCTTGATCTTGCCCTCGCGTGCCAGCTTGTAGAGGCCTTTGCGGTCGCGCCGCTCGCACTCTTCGATGCTGGTCGCCACGTGGATTTCGACGAAGGCACCATAGGCTTCCACATCCTCACGCACGGCCCGGCGGGTGGTGGCATAGGGCGCGATGGGCGCACAGATGGCGATGCCGCCGTTCTTGGTGATCTCGCTGGCCACGTAGCCGATGCGGCGGATGTTTAGGTCGCGGTGCTCCTTGGAGAAGCCCAACTCGGAGCTGAGATTTTTGCGCACGATGTCACCATCGAGCAGCGTCACCGGGCGGCCGCCCATTTCCATCAGCTTCACCATAAGCGCGTTGGCGATGGTGCTCTTGCCCGAGCCGGAGAAGCCGGTGAAGAACACGGTGAAGCCCTGCTTGGCCCGCGGCGGGCGGGTGCGGCGCAGCTCCTTGACCACCTCGGGGAACGAGAACCACTCAGGGATTTCGAGGCCCTCGGCCAGACGGCGGCGCAGCTCGGTGCCGGAGATGTTGAGGATGGTCACCTTGTCCTTGTCGGTGATCTCGTCCATCGGCTCGTATTGCGCGCGCTCCTGCACCCAGACCATGTGCTTGAAGTCGACCATTTCGATGCCGATCTCGCTCTGGTGCTCGCGGAACAGCTCCTGCGCGTCATAGGGGCCGTAAAAATCTTCGCCAGCCGAGTTCTTGCCGGGTCCGGCGTGGTCGCGGCCCACGATGAAGTGGGTGCAGCCGTGGTTGGCGCGGATCAGCCCGTGCCAGACGGCCTCACGCGGGCCAGCCATGCGCATGGCGAGGTTCAGCAGGCTCATGGTGGTGGTGGCGCCCGGGTATTTGTCGAGCACGGCCTCGTAGCAGCGCACACGGGTGAAGTGATCGACGTCGCCCGGCTTGGTCATGCCGACGACCGGGTGGATCAGCAGGTTGGCCTGGGCTTCCTTGGCAGCGCGGAAGGTCAGCTCTTGGTGGGCGCGGTGCAGGGGGTTGCGCGTTTGGAACGCCACAACGCGGCGCCAGCCGAGCTTGCGGAAGTAGGCGCGCAGCTCGTTGGGGCTGTCGCGGCGACCGCGGAAATCATAGTGGATCGGCTGTTGCAGGCCGGTGACGGGGCCGCCGAGATAGATCTTGCCAGCCTGGTTGTGCAGGTAGTTCACCGCCGGGTGGGCGGAGTCATCGGCGCCAAACACCTTCTCGGCTTCGCGGGCTTTGTTGGGCTCCCACTTGTCGGTCACGGTCATGGTGGCGAGGATCACGCCCTCTTGGTCGCGCAGGGCGATGTCTTGGCCGAGTTCGATGGTGTCAGCGAAGGCTTCGCTCACGTCCAGCGTGATCGGCATCGGCCACAGGGAGCCATCTGCGAGACGCATGTTTTCGACGACGCCGTTGTAATCTTCTTCGGAGAGGAAGCCTTTGAGCGGGTTGAAGCCGCCGTTCATCAGCAGTTCAAGGTCGCAGATCTGGCGCGGGGTGAGGTCATGCGAGGTCAGCTCGGCGGCTTCGACCTTCAGCTTCTGGGCGGATTCGTAAGAGACGTAGAGCTCCGGAATCGGGGCGAGGTTGTTCTGCATCAGGGTGCTCCTGTATTTCAGTGGTATCAGGTCGCTCACCGAACCCGTGAGTTCGGCGTGGAGAGCGGTGTATTCAGCGAATTTTCGAGAGAGGAACGCATCAATCAGGCGTTCTTTCTTGGCCTGCCCGGCTTTGGTGAGGGCATAGGCAAAGCGTTGGCGACGATCGGGGCCGGCGCGTTCTTCCATTGTGATGAGGCCTGCGGCGGCGGTGGCGCGCAGTTGGGTGTTGAGCTTTCCGAGAGAGACCTTGAGCGCCTCGGCAATACTGCGCTGGCTGGCGTCCGGTGCCCGTTCGAGCTGACGCAGCAGCAAGAACAGCTGGTCCTCGTTGGGGAGTTGGGGCTTATCCGTATGCGCGGTCATGGCGGAGGCAGGCGACTCAAAGTGTGTTCAACGATGAACACATGTCACTCTTTCTCCGTTCACGAAAGGCCCAAGTTGTCGCACGGACAGGTTGTTGCCGAATTGCTGCGCTGCTGCGGAGGAGCGCCTTGCCCATCGCTTGAGGGCATCTTGCGTGAGCGGGGTAAAATCCGGGTTAACAGGGCGACAACAACTTGGCAGCCCGCCTAGAGAAAAGGGCGCTGCCCGTTTCCGGACTGCGCCCTTGTTTGATGCGTCTCTGAAAAGCGTCAGGTGCTTGCAGGCTCGTTTGCTGCTTGCGGGTCAGGCTCGGCGGCCTCGCCCTGTTCGGCCAGCCAACGCTCTGCGTCCAGTGCGGCCATGCAGCCCATGCCAGCGGAGGTCACGGCTTGGCGATACTTGTGATCGGTCAGGTCGCCAGCGGCGAAGATGCCGGGCACCGAGGTCTCCGTGCTGCCGGGCGTGACCTTGACGTAGCCGCCGTTGTGCAGCTCCAGCTTGCCCTTCACCAGCTCTGTCGCGGGCGCATGGCCGATGGCCACGAACACACCCTTGGCCGGGATCTCGGTGATCTCGCCGGTTTTGGTGTGCCGCACGCGGATGCCCTCCACGCCCAGCGGGTTATCCTCGCCGACAACTTCCTCAAGCTCATGGAACCACAGAGTTTCGATCTTGGGGTTCTTCAGCAGCCGGTCTTGCAAGATCTTTTCGGCGCGCAGCTCGTCGCGGCGGTGGATCAGCGTGACCTTGCTGGCAAAGTTGGTCAGGAAGAGCGCTTCTTCCACGGCGGTGTTGCCGCCGCCGATCACCACGATCTCCTGTCCGCGATAGAAGAAGCCGTCACAGGTGGCGCAGGCGGAAACGCCAAAGCCTTTGAACTTCTCCTCGCTCTCCAGCCCCAGCCACTTGGCGCGTGCGCCGGTGGCAAGAATGACCGAGTCGGCGGTGTAGATGTTGCCTGAGTCGCCCTTGGCCACGAAGGGGCGGCTCTCGGTATCAAGCTCAACGATGATGTCACCGATGATCTCGCAGCCCATCGCCTTGGCGTGGGCTTCCATCCGCACCATCAGGTCGGGGCCTTGAACCTCGGTATCGCCGGGCCAGTTTTCGACCTCGGTGGTGGTGGTCAACTGCCCGCCGGGCTCAATGCCCTGCACCAGGATCGGCGAAAGCATCGCGCGGGAGGCATAGACCCCCGCCGTGTAGCCCGCCGGGCCGGAGCCGATGATCAGGGTTTTGGTGTGGCGCGTCTCGCTCATCGCGGCCCCCTTGCTGGTGTGGAATCGAATGCCTCAGGGCATATAGGCCTCAGCGGGGCGGAGAGAAAGGGCAGGCGCGCTCTGCAAGGACAGCTGTTCTGTTTCTTGCGCAAACATGAAACATTCTTGCGTGTTCTCCCGCCTCAGCATACAAAACCGCAAATCGGGGGGGAAGATGGCCACATCGAAACTTGATGAGATCGACCGGAACATCCTCGCTCAGCTTCAGGCCGACGGGAGAATGACCAATGTTGCCCTCGCCGAGAAGGTGGGCATCTCGGCTCCGCCCTGCCTGCGCCGTGTTCGTGCGTTGGAAGAAGCGGGTTACATCAAGGGCTACCATGCCGATGTCGACAGCCGGGAGCTGGGCTTTGAGGTGCAGGTGTTTGCGATGGTTGGCCTTAACAGCCAGGCCGAGGCCGATCTGGCCGCCTTTGAGCAGCGCTGCCGCGACTGGCCGCTGGTGCGGGAGTGCCACATGCTCAACGGGGAGATCGACTTTATCCTGAAGTGCGTCGCCCCCGATCTTTCCAGCTTCCAGAGCTTTCTGACCGGGCAGCTGCTGACCGCGCCGAATGTGGCCAGCGTGAAGACCTCGCTGGTGATCCGCTGCGCCAAGGATGACCCGGGTGTGCCGTTTGACGTACTCGAAGAGCGGCTGGCCAAAACCGCCTGACCCCTGAAACGGCAACGGCCCCGCCGGGAGGGCGAGGCCGAATGCTTGATGGTGTGCGGGCGGCTGGTCAGGCGGCGCGCAGGTTTTCCACTTCAAAAGCGGTGAGGCGCGGCACCCGCATTTGTCCGAAGTCGTCGAACTGCTGAATGTGGGGGAACAGCGCGAGGAAAAGCGCGGCCATCTCACGGTCATGCATGGCTTCTGACTTCAGCCCCGGATGGAAGCTCTCCACCTCCACACCATTGGCATAGAAGGTTTGCTGGCCGTCGAAGCAAAGCTGCCAGACCTTTTGCGGCGACATCGGAGAAATCTCGATGACGTTGACACCATCAATGAAGGCATGGGCAGGCGCGAAGGCTTCTTCGGTGCCGACCATGTGCACACAGGCTGAGCTACGGTAGAGCAGGCGCGCCCTTGGGCCGAGCATCAGATCTGGCGCGGGGCGGCCGAGGCCGAAGGTATCGGTGGCCACGCGCACCATCTTCTGAGGCTCTCGCCCCGGTGCCCGTGCGGCCAGTTCGCCGCTTTCGGGAAACACCATCATCGAGCCGACCCAAAGCAATTTTTGCGGGCCATCCGAGGTTTCCACGAAGGTGCCGGGCAAGAGGTCTTCCACGGCCGTGAGGCCATCGACCGTGGAAATCAGCGCTCCCCGGCCAAGCGCCGAGAATGCATCTTCAAATAGTGGGGTGGCCGGAGCCACCCGCTGAAACTCGTCTACATCACCGTTGGAAGCGAGATAGGAAACCTCGAAGCGGCGGGTGAGAGGCATCACCCGCCGAGGTTTCGAGCGAGCGTCCGGTTGAGACGCCCAGGAGGTTTGCCCCGAGATTTCTCTCTGAGGGCGCGTTGCGTCCGTCGCGAGGCCAGCGACGGGATGGCGAGGGTACACCATGCGATAGCACCTTTCGGTTCGATCACATCTGCCTGGCCCCCACCAAAGAGCGCAGAAGGATTTGTCTTGAGGAGGAAAGTGGCGACAAAAGGCGCGTACTGTCAAAGAAAGGGAGCGATTTGGCGCGGAGCGTGGGCCAATCGGGCGAGATCGGCGCAACTGTTTCGGCTCCGTGGCGCGGCTTGCCATATTCTGATTCCATCGCGGATGGCACGCGCCCAGAATCAGGCAGCCCGCCGGGGGAGGACCGGCGGGCTGTCTTTTTGCCGGGGGGGAAACTGCCCGGCGAGGGAAACTCGTTAAACGGCGATCAGGCCGTAAGAAGATTGAGCCGGCTCATCCGCGCCTCGCGGCGGGCGATCATCTGGGCGCGGCGTGTGCCACGTTCCCAAGGCATCTGCACCTTCAGCGCCTCGGCTGACATGGTCGATTGCTTGATCCAACGCATCTTCATCTGTCTTCAACTCCTGCTCGTCTTGTCGCTCTGTGCCTGTGGGCTTGTTGCCCGTTTGAGAACAATCTCACTCGCAACTGGGGCGTTGTTTGGGCGGCATTGGAGAATTTTCAGAAAGTTTTAGGCGCCTGGAGAATGAAATCTGGCAGGGCGTGCCGGGTGCGCTCTGCCTTTGCAAAATTGGGGTCTGGCGAGGTGAGGAAACAGTGGCGCGGCGCGGCGGGCATTGTTTCGGGTCGCTATTGTGGCGAGCGCTTGGCGGGGGCTGCCCCAATCATGCCCCGATCAAAGGCGGATCGCGGAAATGAGTCGCCCGTAGTCGGCCTCTCCCCGGTGGGTCGTGCGGCGGTAGGAGTAGAATCGCCCCGGGTCAGAATAGGTGCAGTGCCCTGTCCATTCTGCCGCGCCAACGCCCGCTTCGCGCAGCATGTGCAGGCCGAAGCCGGGCAGGTCGAATTGCATCCGGTCGCCTTGGCCCCCGGCAAAGAAGCGGGAGAACTCCGGGCTTTCTGCCATGAAGTCTTCGAAGAACTCGGGGCCAACCTCATAGGCGCGTTGGCTGATGGAAGGGCCTATGACGGCGGCGATGTTTTCGCGCTTTGCTCCAAGTGCTTCCATGGCCTCGACGGTGGCCGAGAGCACCCCGGAGAGCGCCCCGCGCCAGCCTGCGTGCGCTGCGCCGACCACGCCTGCCTCGGCATCGCAAAACAGCACAGGCTGGCAATCGGCGGTGAGGATGGCGATGGCGAGGCCGGGGGTGGCGGTAACGAGGGCATCGGCCTTCGGCTTGTCTCCCGAGAGCGGCTCGGTGACCGTGACCACATCGGGCGAATGCACCTGATGGACGGTCAGCAGGCTGTCGGGCGGTACATCCATTGCCCCGGCCACGCGAGACCGGTTGAGTTCAACGGCATCGGAGAGGTCAGAAGAGCCGCCCCCGCAGTTGAGCCCTTCGAACACGCCCGAGGAGGCCCCGCCCTTACGGGTGAAGAAGCCATGGGCCACGGGCGCGAGGGCTGGGGCGGTGATGATTTCGAGGGTCATTTGCTCAGAACCCCGGCGGCGTCGCCGTGCTGGTGGGATGAAGTGCGAGACACTTGAAGAGCCTCCCCATTTCATCGGGGTGGGTCAAGCGGCGATGCGCGGCGATGTGGGAGGTTAGCGCTTCGCCGGTCAAGCGGGCCGCCAAAGACTGCGCGCGCTGGGTGATGCCAAGCCGTTCAAGGAACACGCCTTGCGGTGTGAGCGGCGCGGCTTCGGCAGGGCCACGGGCGGCGGCGAGCGCCCCGAAGTCGACATGGGCCGTCAGGTCGGCCTCGCCGGGTGTGGCCAGCGCGGAGATTGGCTGGTGGGCCTTGAGGGCTTGCAGCGTGTCGCCGCGCGAGAGGGGCGCGCCGTAGTCGATGACAAGCGCGGCCCCGGCGCGGTGATGGGCGAGGCGCTGGCCGATCTGGTTGACGATCGCGGTGGCGGGCGCGCAGGTTTCGACGATCTCGCCGGGGGCGGTGTCGGCCTCGCGGAAGGCAAGCTCTGGGGCTACAGCCGGGCGGGTGGTGAAGCTGAGCGCGCCGTCTTGCAGGCCGATGCAGCGCTCGGCCCAGCCCGCCTCGGTACGGATGAACTGGCGGATAGGGAGCGCGTCGAAAAACTCGTTGGCAACGAGAAAGAGCGGGCCTTCGGGAAGGGCGTCGACTGACGGGGCCCATTGCGGGGTGTAGGCCTCAAGCCGTTCCGCTTGGGCTTGGCGCAGCTGGGGCGAGGCCTCTACCAGCACAAGCTGTGCGGCCTCGGCGAAGCCCGGCACCCGGCTGGCAGCCCTCAGCGCGTCGGCCATCAAGGTGCCCCGGCCCGGCCCCAGCTCGGCCAGCACGAAGGCGCCGGGGGCGCCGTGATCTGTCCAGACCTGCGCGAGCCAGAGACCGATAAGCTCGCCGAACATCTGGGAAATTTCCGGCGCTGTGATGAAGTCACCCGCCGCGCCGAGAGGGTCGCGGGTGGTGTAGTAGCCGTGCTCGGGATCGGTCAGGCAGGCCTGCATGAAGGCGTCCACCCCGATTGGCCCGTCGGCCTCTATCCGGGCGGCCAGCTTTGCGGCGAGCGGCGTCATGCCGGGGCAGTGCGCCTCTGGCGGAGAAGCGCGTAGAGGATGAGGCCGAGCCCCAGCGCCACCATCGGCAGGCTGAGTTGCTGGCCCTTGGTGATGCCCCATTCGCCCAGCCGCATCACGTAGCCTGCCGGGTTGTCAGGCGTCATGAATTGCTCATCCGCCAGCCGGTAGAACTCGACGATGAAGCGCGAAACGCCATAGCCAAGGAAGAAGACGCCCACCGTCAGCCCCGGTATCTTGAAGGAGCCGCGCAGCGCCATGATCAGCAGGATCAGCCCAAGCAGCAGCCCTTCCAGCCCGGCCTCATAAAGCTGCGAAGGATGCCGCGCGACTTCGGTGCCGTAGTAGAACCATTCGCCCGCCACCTCGCAGCCCTGCCGGATCGGATCATGGCACATGGAGGGGAACTTTACGCCCCAAGCCACATCGGTTGGCCGCCCGTAGAGCTCGGCGTTGATGAAGTTGGCGACGCGCCCAAAGAACAGCCCGGGCGGCACGCAGACGGCGAGCAGATCGGCGATGTTCATCTTGGGGATCGCATGACGGGCGCAGAAGATCCAGACCCCGATGACCACGCCCAAGAGCCCGCCGTGAAAGGCCATGCCGCCATCCCAGAGCCGAATGATCTGGTCGGGGTTTTCCCAATAGAACATGGGCTTGTAGAACAGCACGTAGCCCATGCGCCCGCCAAGGATGATGCCCAGCACGATCCATGTGACCATGTCGTCACCCTTGTCGCGGCTAAGCGGGGCGGTGTTGCCGGGCCAGAGGGTTGCGCGGGTGCCGAGGGCAATGCCCATGCGCCAGCCCGCCAGAATACCGGCGATATAGGCCAGTGCGTACCAGCGGAGCGAGAAGGACAAGCCGAAAAGCTCAAGCGTGAAGATCGCCGGGTCGATCTCGGGGAAAGGGATAAGCGCCTGCATGGGCGCAATTGGCCGCGCCGGGCGGGCAGTGTCAACCTTGCTAATCGGCCCAAGGCCCCCCATATGAGGGGCACCTGCGACCCAGCCCTAAGAGGAGGCCCCATGCAGACCCGTAACAAGATTTTCGACGACCTTTCGCAACTGATGACGAATGCCATGGGTGTGGCCCAGGGCGCGAAGGATGAAGCGGAGACGGCGCTGCGCGGCTGGATGGACCGGTGGCTGGTGGATCGGGACTTTGTGACCCGCGAAGAATTTGATGCCGTGCGTGCCATGGCGCAGAAGGCCCGTGAGGAGAACGAGGCGCTCAAGGCCCGGCTCGACGCGCTGGAAGCGGCTTCGAAGTAGCACCGGCCTCAACTTCGATGATGAACGGCGCCTCTCGGGGCGCCGTTTTTGTTTGCCCGACCCGCGTTCCGCAGGGGCACCTCCCTGCATTTCGTGTCTGCTCAAGAGTTGTCCACAACTTATTGCCGTATGCCGCAAGATTTGGCTTTACACAGGCGAGTGATCCCGCGCACGATATCTAGTAAGGGCGGTGGGGAGCCCCACCGGACCTAGAGCAGGCAACAAGTTCTGGCAGCCGCAGAGCTAGCAGAACGAACCATAGAAGGGGCCGGGCATGTCACTTTCCGAAACTTACTTGGAATCCGAGGATCTTCACCCGATCGACATCGTCGAGACGCTGGCGGAGCACAACGCCTGGGATTTTGACCGCATCGCCGACGATCAGATCGCCATGGCGGTGGAAGGCCAGTGGCGCACCTACTCGATCACCCTCGCTTGGTCTGGCTATGATGAAACCCTTCGCCTGATCTGCACCTTCGAGATGGAGCCGCCGGAAGATAAGCACGGTGCCCTTTACGAAGTGCTTAACAGCGTGAACGACATGTGCTGGGCCGGGGCCTTCACCTTCTGGGCCGAGCAGAAGCTGATGGTCTATCGCTACGGCCTCGTCATGGGTGGCGGGCAGATGGCGCACCCCGAGCAGATCGACAAGCTGATCGGCGCGGCGGTGAGCGCGGCCGAGCGTTTCTACCCGGCGATGCAGCTTGTGGTCTGGGGCGACCGGCCCGCGAAAGACGCCATGCAGGTGGCGATTGCGGAGGCCTACGGGCGCGCCTAAGGTCTGGCCCCTGAAAGGGGGCTATTCCATGGACATGAAAGAGATTGCGGCCCGGGGCCTTGTGCTTTTGGGCTGCGGCAAGATGGGCGGGGCGATGCTGGCCGGGTGGCTGGCCGAGGGGCTCTCGCCCGAGGCCGTGACGGTGCTGGACCCGGCACCTTCGGACTGGCTCAAATCGCTCAAGGGCGTGAAACTCAACACGGATTTGCCGGAAAGCCCGGCGGTGGCGATCATCGCGGTGAAGCCGCAGATGATGGGCGATGCGCTGCCTGCGCTCAAGGCCTTGGGCGGGGAGACGGTGTTTGTTTCCATCGCCGCGGGCACGCCGATTGCCGCCTTCGAGGCGGCGCTGGGCGATGTGCCGGTGGTGCGGGCGATGCCCAATACCCCTGCCGCCGTGGGGCGCGGCATTTCGGCGGTGATCGGCAATGCCGCGGTGAGCGCCGAACAGCTTGACATGGCCTGCGACCTGCTGAGCGCGGTAGGCGAGGTGGTGCGGCTGGAGAACGAAGACCAGATCGACGCCGTCACCGGCGTCAGCGGCTCGGGGCCGGCCTATGTGTTTCACATGATCGAGGCGCTGGCGTCTGCGGGCGAAGCTCAGGGGCTTGCGCCGGAGATGGCGATGAAACTGGCCCGCGCGACGGTATGCGGGGCAGGGGAGTTGGCCTATCAGGATGCGGCGAGCGCCGAGCAGTTGCGGGTCAATGTGACCTCGCCCAATGGGACCACGCAGGCCGGGCTCGAGGTGCTGATGGGAGAGCTGCCAGACCTCATGCAGCGCACAGTGGAGGCCGCGACGAAACGGGCCAAGGAGTTGAGATCGTGAGTGAAATTTCTTTCGACGACTTCATGAAGGTGGATATCCGGGTGGGGCGCGTGGTGAAGGCGGAGCCCTTTCCCGAGGCGCGCAAACCGGCGATCAAGCTCTGGGTGGACTATGGCGATGAGATCGGGGTGAAGAAATCTTCGGCCCAGATCACCGTGCATTACGAGCCCGGGGCATTGGTGGGCAAACAGGTGCTGGGGGTGGTGAACTTTCCGCCCCGGCAGATTGGCCCCTTCATGTCGGAGGCGCTGGTGCTGGGGATTCCGGATGCCGAGGGCGAGGTGGTGCTGCTTGGGCCGGACAAGGATGTGCCGATTGGCGGGCGGATGTTCTAGCGGCCCATCGCGGTGCGCCAATGGCGGCGGCAGAGGCTGAGGTAGGTTTCGTTGCCGCCGATCTGCACCTGATCGCCATCGCGCAAAACCTCGCCATCGGCCCCCATGCGCACAACCATCGTCGCCTTTCTGCCGCAGTGGCAGATGGTGCGCACCTCGCGCATCTCATCAGCCAGCGCGAGCAGGGCGGCGGAGCCGGGGAAGAGCTTGCCCATGAAATCCACGCGCAGCCCGTAGCACATGACGGGCACGCCGAGATCATCCACCACGCGGGCCAGCTGCCAAACCTGCTCGGTCGTCAGAAACTGCGCTTCATCGACGAAGATGCAGGCGCAGGGGCCGCTGGCGAGGCGGGCGTCTATCTTGGCGTAGAGATCTTCATCGGAGGTGAAGGTATCGGCCGTCGCTTCCAGCCCGATCCGGCTGCCGATGGTGCCCGTGCCGGAGCGGTCATCGAAGGCCACATTTAGCAGATAGGTCTGCATCCCGCGCTCGATGTAGTTGTGGGAGGCCTGAAGCAGGATGGTGCTCTTGCCGGCGTTCATGGTGGAGTAATGGAAATACAGCTTTGCCATGCGCTTCGTTTACCATTGGCATTTGACGGGGTCAGTGGCGGAAAGATCACAGCCACATCCCATGCACAACCCATGCACATCCCATACCTACGAGAATTCACCGCGCGGCCCCTCGAATCGGAATTAACCATTTGCCGCGAAACTGGCGGGCAAAGGAGATGCCCGATGCCGATTGATCCGATCAAGATGACCAAGACCGAGCGCCAGAACTTCTTTTATGGTGTCGATGCCCTGAGGATGATCGAGCACGACATCCACGACCACCTCTGGGACATCCGCGGCTGCCCGCCCGATTGGCACGAGATCTGGCAGGATGAAGACCGGCGCGACCCGAAGCGGACGCGGGTGACGATTGCGCTGGATGCCGATGTGGTGAAGTTCTTCAAGGCGCTGGGGCAAGGCTACCAGCCCCGTATCAACCGGGTGCTGCGCGCCTTCATGCACATGCGGCTGGCCAAGGTGATCGAGGGGCCGGACGTGAACGACTACATCCTGCGGCCCGAGAAGGTGGTGGCGTTCAAGACCCGCCGGCGGGTGCGGTATGGGGACAGTGAGGAGGGGGTGTGAAGCGAGTGCCGCCCGGCCCGCCAAACCGCGCACCCCGCCCATTTTCTTGCTTCAAATATCTCCCGCCGGAGGCACACCAAATAGATAGTGTGCGCCGCAGGCGCTCATTTGGATCGTGTCACGCCTCTTGCAGCGAGCGCACTGCCATTTCGCCTTCGCCGCGCGACTTCATCGCCAGCGCCGCGGCGTGGCTTGCGGCGAGGGTGGTGAAGTAGGGGATGCGGTCGGAGAGGCAGACGGCGCGCATGCTGCGGCTGTCTTCGACGGATTGTGCGCCTTCGGTGGAGTTCATCACAAGGCAGATTTCGCCGTTCTTCATTGCGTCGACCACGTGGGGGCGGCCTTCGTAGGCCTTGTTCACCACCTCTGCCTCCAGACCGTGTTCGGCAAGGAAACTGGCGGTGCCGCGGGTGGCGATGAGGGGGAAGCCGAGGTCGTGCAGGGTTTGCGCGGTTTCGATCAGCGTGTCGGTCTTGTCGTCTTCCTTGATCGACAGGAACACCTTGCCCGCCCCCGGTTGGGGCAGGATGGTGCCTGCGCCGAGCTGGGCCTTGAGGAAGGCGCGGGGGAAGGAGCGATCCCAGCCCATCACTTCGCCGGTGGAGCGCATCTCTGGCCCCAGCAGGGTGTCGACGCCGGGGAAGCGGCCGAAGGGCAGCACCGCCTCTTTGACCGAGAACCACGGCGTGCGGAAGTCGGCGAGGGAGAGCGGATCTCCCATCGGGATGGGGGTGCTGTCATCGACCGGTTTGTGCGGCGCGGCGAGTGGGAAATCGGCCAGTTTCTCGCCGGCCATGAGGCGGGCGGCGATGGAGGCGATGGCGCTGTCGGTGGCCTTGGCCACGAAGGGCACGGTGCGCGAGGCGCGGGGGTTAACCTCGATGAGGTAGATCTCGTTTTCGCCCTGCGCGTTGGCCTTGACCGCAAACTGCACGTTCATCAGCCCGACGACGTGCAGCGCCACGGCGAGTGCCTTGGTTTGCTCGATCAGCCGGTCGACGACCTCGGCGCTCAGGGTGTGGGGCGGGAGCGAGCAGGCGGAGTCGCCCGAGTGCACCCCGGCCTCTTCAATGTGCTGCATGATGCCCGCGACATGGACGTTTTCGCCGTCGCAGAGCGCATCCACGTCCACCTCGGTGGCGCCGGAAAGGTAATTGTCGAGCAGGACGGGGCTGTCACCCGACACGACGACGGCCTCCTTGATGTAGCGCTCGAGCTGGGCCTGATCGCGAACGATCTCCATGGCGCGGCCCCCCAGCACGTAGGAGGGGCGGATCACCAGCGGGAAGCCGATGTCGGCGGCGATGGAGAGGGCCTCGGCGTCGGAATGTGCGATGCCGTTCTTGGGCTGTTTCAGCCCGAGGCGCTCGACAAGCTGTTGAAAGCGCTCGCGGTCTTCGGCCAGGTCGATTGCGTCGGGCGTGGTGCCGAGGATCGGGATGCCCTCTGCCTCCAGCGCGTTGGCCAGTTTCAGCGGGGTCTGGCCGCCGAATTGGACGATGACGCCATGCAGTGTGCCCTTTTCCTGCTCGACGCGGAGGATTTCCATCACGTGTTCGAAGGTGAGCGGCTCGAAGTAGAGCCTGTCGGAAGTGTCGTAGTCGGTGCTCACCGTCTCCGGGTTGCAGTTGACCATGATGGTTTCATAGCCCTGCCCGGTGAGGGCGAAGCAGGCGTGACAGCAGCAATAGTCAAACTCGATGCCTTGGCCGATGCGGTTGGGCCCGCCGCCGAGGATCACTACCTTCTTGGCATCCGAGGGCCGCGCCTCGCATTCCACCTCGCCCATCGCCGGGTGCTCGTAGGTGGAATACATGTAGGGCGTTTGCGCCTCGAACTCTGCGGCGCAGGTGTCGATCCGCTTGAAGCTGGCGACAACCCCGAGGTTGAGCCGTGCGCGGCGGATGTTGGCCTCGTCGCGGCCTGTCAGCTTGGCGAGGCGGGCATCGGTGAAGCCCATCATCTTGACGTGGCGCAGCCCGGCCTCATCCAAAGGCAGCCCGTCGCGGCGCAGCTTTTCTTCGGCTTCGACGATCTCGCGGATGCGGGCGAGGAACCACGGGTCAAACGCAGTGGCGGCCTGAATATCATCATCCGAGAGGCCGTGGCGCATGGCCTGGGCGATCACCCGGATACGGTCTGGCGTTTTCTCTGAGAGCGCCTTGGTCACGGCGGCGGCGTCGGGTGCGCCGGGGATGTCGATCTCGTCAAAGCCGGTGAGGCCGGTTTCCATCGAGGCGAGCGCCTTTTGCATCGACTCGTGGATGGTGCGGCCAATGCTCATCGCTTCGCCAACGGATTTCATCGCCGTGGTGAGATCGGGCTTGGCGCCGGGGAATTTTTCGAAGGCGAAGCGGGGGATCTTGGTGACGACGTAGTCGATGGTCGGCTCGAAGGAGGCCGGCGTCACCTTGGTGATGTCGTTGTCGAGCTCGTCCAGCGTGTAGCCCACGGCCAGCTTGGCGGCGATCTTGGCGATGGGGAAGCCGGTGGCCTTGGAGGCCAGCGCGGAGGAGCGGGAGACCCGGGGGTTCATCTCGATCACGACCATGCGGCCATCTTCGGGGTTCACCGCCCATTGCACATTCGACCCGCCGGTTTCGACGCCGATCTCGCGCAGCACGGCGATCGAGCCGTTGCGCATGATCTGGTATTCCTTGTCGGTCAGGGTGAGGGCGGGGGCGACGGTGATAGAATCGCCCGTGTGCACGCCCATCGGGTCGACGTTTTCGATGGAGCAGATGATGATGGCGTTGTCGGCCTTGTCGCGGACCACCTCCATCTCGAACTCTTTCCAGCCGAGCAGCGACTCGTCGACGAGGATCTGGCCGACGGGGGAGGCATCCATGCCGGTGCGGCAGTAGTGGATGTAGTCTTCGCGGTTGTAGGCCACGCCGCCGCCGGTGCCGCCCAGCGTGTAGGCGGGGCGGATGATGGCGGGCAGGCCGATGTGCTCCAGCTCGGCGAGGGCCATTTGCACCCCGGCCTCAAGGTCACGGCTGTTGCCCTCGCGCTCCGGCGCGGTGATGATGGTGGCCTTGGGATTTTCCAGCCCGATCCTATCCATCGCTTCGCGGAAGAGGGCGCGATCTTCTGCCATTTCAATGGCTTCGCGCTTGGCGCCGATCATTTCGACGCCGAATTTGTCGAGCACGCCCATCTCTTCGAGCTTGAGCGAGGTGTTCAGCCCGGTCTGGCCGCCCATGGTGGGCAGCAGCGCGTCGGGGCGCTCTTTTTCGATGATCTTGGCGACGACCTCGGGGGTGATTGGCTCGATGTAGGTGGCATCGGCCAACTCCGGGTCGGTCATGATGGTGGCCGGGTTAGAGTTGACCAGGATCACCCGGTAGCCCTCTTCGCGCAGCGCCTTGCAGGCCTGTGCGCCGGAGTAGTCGAACTCGCAGGCCTGCCCGATAACGATGGGGCCTGCACCGATAATCATGATGGATTTGATGTCGGTTCTCTTCGGCATGGTCATCCCCGGGTCGGTGCAAATTGTCGTGGGTTATAGGGATGGCGCGGGCAGGGGCAAGGGGGTGTGGCGCGGTTGGTGAAGATTGTCGCGCGGCGCAGGGGCGGCGGCGCGCCCACCCGCCCACCCCGCGCCGCCGCCCCTGCGCCGGGTTGGACCCTTGGCGCGGTATTCTGGTGGTCGGCGTGGGGCAGGGTGGGGGATGGATGTTTGGAGCAAGAAAATGCAGCGGGGTGGGCGCTTGGCATAGTGTAGGTTGGCAAATGCTTGGCGGGCTGCGCGCTTTTGCGAAGAGCCTCAGCCGGGCCGTGGTTACTGCGCGGCGTGGAGCATTTGCGCGGCGTCTTGGCGGTAGAGGTAGTTGCGGGTGACGGGCACGGCGTGTTGATCGCGGGCCAGTTGGTAGTGGAACACGGCTTGCGGGCCTTCGACAAAGGCGGCCTCGCAGCCGCAGAGGTAGAAGCGCCACATGCGGATGAAACGCTCGTCGTAATGCCTGCGCACCCAGTCGAGCGAGGATTCGAAGCGGTCGCGCCACGCGTGGAGGGTGGGGCCGTAGTGGCCGCGCCAGACTTCAAGGTCGGTGGTGGCCAGCCGGGCATTTTCGATGGCGGGGGACAGCTCTGACTGGGCGGGGATGTAGCCACCGGGGAAGATGTATTTTGCCAGCCATGGGGAGGTGGCGTGGGGTTTGGCGAGGTTGCCGATGGTGTGGATCAGCGCCACGCCGTCCGGCGCGAGCAGATCGTGCAGGCGGTTGAAGTAGGTGGGGAGCTGCGGCAGGCCGACATGCTCCAGCATGCCGATGGAGACCACCCTGTCGAATTTCTCATCCAGCTTGCGATAGTCGATCAGGCGAAACTCGACTTGCTCGGCCAGCCCGGCCTTTTCGGCGCGGGCCTGCGCGGTGGCGAGTTGATTCTGTGACAGGGTGACGCCCGTAACCCTTGCCCCGTAGTCCCGCGCCAGCGTGAGCGCCATGCCGCCCCAGCCGCAGCCGATATCGAGCACGTGCATGCCCGGTTCGAGCAGCAGCTTGCCCGCGATGTGGGCCTTTTTGGCGGCCTGGGCCTCGTCCAACGACAGGCCGGGGCGGGCGAAATAGGCGCAGGAATATTGCATGTCTTCGCCCAGCATCCGGGCGTAGAGCTCATCTGATATATCGTAGTGGTGTTGCACGTTGCGGCTGGAGCGGGCGAGGCCGTTGCGGGTGGCCAGCGCCGGGGTGGCGCTGCGCAGCGCTTCGGCGGCGCGGAACCATCGCGGCATGTTGCCCCGGTGCAGGTTGCGCACCATCAGGGCGAGAAAGCTGTAGCAGTCGTCATCCACGAGGGTCAGGCGGCCGTCCATGTAGCCTTCGCCGATGCCCAGCCGGGGCCTGAGCGCGATGTCACGCAGGATGCTTTCGTCGGTCAGCCGCCCCTCGACTTCGATCTTTCCGCCCGGCCCGTAGCGGCTGGTGCTGCCGTCGGGCCAGTGCAAGGTTAGCCGGCCATCCACGATCATGCCCCGCAGGAGCCTGTCGATCATCGTTTTCCACATCGGAATTTACCCCCGCTGTAGTTTGTGCGCACTTCCCCTAATTGGTTAACGCCAGAAGAATTGGCTCGGTTTCACCCTGCGTCAAGTTTCCGGATGGCCAGCCCGGGTTGACTTCCGCGCATCAAGGCGGTGTATCGGCGCGAACCGATACGTGTGACCGGAAGGGACCGAACCATGCATGCCTACCGCAGCCATACCTGCGCCGAGCTCACCAAGCAGAACGTGGGCGACACCGTGCGTCTTGCCGGCTGGGTGCATCGGGTGCGAGATCACGGCGGGGTGCTTTTTATCGACCTGCGTGACCATTACGGCGTGACCCAGGTGATTGCCGATGGCGACAGCCCGGTGTTTGCCGAGTTGGAAAAGGTGCGCTCCGAGTGGTGCATCCGGATTGATGGCAGCGTGAAGGCGCGCGACGAAAGCCTTGTGAACCCCAAGCTGCCGACCGGCGAGATCGAGGTGTATATCCGCGATCTGGAGGTGCTGGGCTCGGCGGGCGAGCTGCCTCTGCAGGTGTTCGGTGATCAGGAATACCCCGAGGAGACGCGGCTGAAGTATCGCTACCTCGACCTGCGCCGGGAAGCGATGCAGGAGAATATGGTGCTGCGCTCAGACGTGGTGGCGAGCGTGCGCAAGCGGATGTGGGACAAGGGCTTTCGGGAATACCAGACGCCGATTATCACCGCGTCTTCGCCCGAGGGTGCGCGAGACTTTCTGGTGCCGTCGCGGCTGCATCCCGGCAAGTTTTATGCGCTGCCGCAGGCGCCGCAGCTTTTCAAGCAGCTGATCATGGTCAGCGGCTTTGACAAGTATTTCCAGATCGCACCCTGCTTCCGCGATGAAGACCCGCGTGCTGACCGCTCGCCGACCGACTTCTACCAGCTTGACCTCGAAATGAGCTTTGTTGAGCAGCAGGATGTGTTTGACACCGTTTCGCCGGTGATTGCCGGGGTGTTCGAGGAGTTCGGCGGGGGCCGGAAGGTGGATGCGCCGGAGAGCTGGCCGCAGATTCCTTACAAGGAAGCCGCGTTGAAGTATGGCACCGACAAGCCGGACCTGCGCAACCCGATCGAGATGCAGGTGGTGAGCGAGCACTTCCGTGGCTCGGGCTTTGCGATCTTTGCCAAGCTGCTGGAGCAGGACGGCACCGAGATTCGCGCGATCCCGGCACCGGGGGGCGGCAGCCGGAAGTTTTGCGACCGGATGAACGCCTTTGCGCAGAAGGAAGGGCTGCCCGGGATGGGCTATATCTTCTGGCGCGATCAGGGCGAGGGCATGGAAGCCGCCGGCCCCCTGGCCAAGAACATCGGCCCCGAGCGCACCGAGGCGATCCGTGAGCAGCTGGGCCTTGGCGTGGGTGATGCGGCCTTCTTCCTCGGCGGCAAGCCCAAGCAGTTTGAGGGCGTGGCGGGCAAGGCGCGCACCGTGATTGGCGATGAGCTGGGGCTGACCGAGAAGGACCGGTTTGCCTTTGCATGGATCGTGGATTTCCCGATCTACGAGAAGGATGCCGAGAGCGGCGAGATCGACTTTGAGCACAACCCCTTCTCCATGCCGCAGGGCGGGATGGAGGCGCTGGAGGGTGATCCGCTTGCCGTTAAGGGCTATCAGTATGACCTTGCCTGCAACGGTTATGAGCTGGTTTCCGGCGCGATCCGGAACCACAAGCCGGAGGTGATGCTGAAGGCCTTCGAGATCGCTGGCTATGGTGAGGAAGAGGTGAAGGCGCGGTTTGGCGGGCTGTATACCGCCTTTGGTTACGGCGCCCCGCCCCACGGCGGCTGCGCGGCGGGCATCGACCGGATCGTGATGCTGCTGGCCGACGAGGAGAACCTGCGCGAGGTTGTCATGTTCCCGATGAACCAACGCGCGGAAGACCTGATGATGGACGCGCCGAGCGAGCCGACCAACGAGCAGCTGCGCGAGTTGGGGCTGCGGGTGGTCAAGGAGGAGTGAGCCGGTGGTGCCGGGACGGGTGATCCTGATCCATGGCGCCTCCAGCGCGGGCAAGTCGACATTGGCGCGGGCGGTGCGAGAGGCATTGCCCGCGCCTTTTGTTCATCTGACCGTCGATCAACTCATCGACAGCGGGGCGCTGCCCGGCGGCGCGGACTGGCGCGAAGTTCGGGCGCGGGTGTTTGACGGATGGCACCGGGCTGTGGCCGCTATGGGTGCGGCGGGTGTGGACGTGGTTTGGGACCATATCATCGAGACGCCTGAGTGGCATGAGGCGCTGCGTGACTTGCTGGCGGCGCGGGATGTGTTTTTTGTCGGCCTGCATTGCGACTTGGCCGAGTTGGCGCGCCGGGAAGCGGCGCGGGGCAACAGGGCACCGGGCGATGCTGCGCGGGATGCGGCCACGGTGCATGTGGGCAAGCGATACGACCTTGAATTGCGCAGCGAGGACGGGGTGGCGGTGAACGTGGCCCGGGTGGTGGAGGCATGGCGCGGACGGCGCGGGGCTTCGGCCTTCTTCGGGTGAGCGGGGGTGGTGGGCAGATTGCCCACCCTACGGATGACGCGGCTCTGCGTCATAAAACTGTTACGTCACTCTGATCGGCGTGCTACGATCCGGGCATGCAGCGGGTTTTGCTCTTCACCCTTCTGGCTTTCATGCCCATGGCCGCTTCTGCCGGCAGCCCCACCTCAGATGTGTTCTGCGACGATCGCGCGCGCATTGTCGAAAAGCTCGAAACCCGCTTTGGCGCGACCTTGGCCGGGCGGGGGCTGCGGGGGCCGGAGACTTTTGTGGAATTCTGGGTGGCCGAGCGGTCGGGTGACTGGACGATGGTGCAGAATTACACCGACGGGCGGGCCTGCATTGTGGCGATGGGCGAGAGCTGGGAGCGCTTCGGGCCGGTCGACCCGGCCTGACAATGGCTCGGTTGCCGCTTATTGCCGCTGCCTGAGCCGCAGCACCTCTTCTGCCATGTCATCGGCCAGCGCGGCGAGGTCTTCTGCCGTGGAGCCGCGCAGGGTTTCGACCGCCAGCCCGAACATGTTGGACTGAAAGCGGCGCGCAAGCCTGCGGCTGTCGGCCCCGGCGGGCAGTTCTCCGCAGGTGCGGGCCTGCTCGAAAAGCTCGAAGAAGAGATCTTGCACGTCGAGCAGGTAGCGGCGCGCGTCTTCTCCGGCTTCTGAGGGGTCTTCGGCCAGTTCAAGCACGGTTTTGGTTAGCAAACAGCCGCCCGGGCGCTCACTTTTGGGCCGTCCGGTGGTGCGGGCGTGGGCGGCGAGTGCCTCCAACGGGGAGGCGGCGGCCTCGGCGCGGGCGGCGAGGGTGGCCTCGCTGCGCGCCTTGTAGCGCCGGAGCGTTTCGCGAAAGAGCGCTTCTTTGCTGGTGAAGGCCGCGTAGATCGAGCCGGGCTTCATGGCCAGTGCGGCTTCCAGATCTTTCAGCGAGGTCGCGTGGAAGCCCTTGCGCCAGAACAAAGTCAGGGCGGCATCGAGGGCTTTTTCACGGTCGTAGGGCGCGGCGCGGGTCATGTGCAGAATATAGCGGTGGTGGGGCGGCTTGTCTGCCGGCCTCACGATTGAGTGATTGCTCAAAGGGCGGTGTTGAGTGATCGCTCAAATGCGCCATGTTCTCCGGCAAGGGCCACGTGGCCCGTAACGCCAACCACAGGAGCACTTGATGACCGATTTCACCCTGCACGATGAAACCACCGCCCCCGAAGAGAGCCTGCCGCTGATCGAAAAATCGAAGAAAGCCTTTGGCCGCCTGCCCGGGCTGCACAAGGTGATGGCCGAGGCCCCGGCGCTGATGGAAGGCTATCAGGTGCTGCATGGGCTGTTTCAAAACAACACCAGCTTCGACAAGGACGAGATCACCGTGGTCTGGCAGACGATCAACGTGGAGCATGCCTGCCACTACTGCGTGCCCGCGCACACCGGGATTGCCAAGGCGATGAAGGTGGATGACGCGATCAGCGACGCGCTGCGCGATGAAACCCCGCTGCCGACGGAGCGGCTGGAGGCGCTGCGGACCTTCACGCTTGAGATGGTGCGCCAGCGCGGCGAGGTGAGCGATGCGCAGGTGCAGACCTTCCTCGATGCAGGCTACACGAGGCGGCAGGTGCTGGAGATCGTGCTGGGCATCGCGCAGAAGGTGATGTCGAACTACACCAACCACCTTGCCGATACGCCGGTGGACGCACCGATGCAGCAGTTTGCATGGGAGAAGAAGGGCGCGAAGGCGGCCTGACCTTTTACAGGGGCCGGCGTTCGCCCCCCTCCACGGGAACGGTTGCGGCGCGGCCGGGTTGTTCTTGCAAACGGAGGACCGACCCATGAAGAAACTCTTCAAATACTGGGCCGTTTGGAAGCTTGCGCAGAAGCTTTTGCGCAAGCGCCGCCGGGCCTGACACCAAGAGCGCCCCGGAGCCGCAAGCTCCGGGGCGATTTGGCGCAGAGGTGCCCGTATATTCATGCGTGATATTGAATGTGTTTTCGGCTAGGCTCTCCCCACACGGGGGCTGAGGAGAGACAGCATGGCACGGGTTGCGGTTTGGATTTTCGCGGGGACACTGGCCTTGGGCACGGCTGGCCTGGCGCTGGCGCAGATGCATGGCGGCGGGATGCACGGACATGGCCACGGGGCGGATGGCATGGGGCATGACGAGGTCAACATGCCGGGGCTGCGGGGCGAGGATGCCACCGAGGCGGAGAGCGCGGAGCTGGCGGTGATGTTTCGCAACTTCGACACGTTCTCGCGCGAGGTAGAGCTGCTGCCGGACGGGATCCGCACCGTCACCCGGTCTTCCGACACGGAGGTGATGGACGCGCTGGTGAGCCACGTCGTCGGCATGATCGACCGGGTGGGTCAGGGCCGCGACCCGAAAATATTCATCCAGTCGCCGACGCTCGACATCTTTTTCGCGCGGACAGGCGCGATCGAGAGCGACGTTGAGGTGACGGAGGAGGGCATCGTGGTGACGCAAACCTCCACCGACCCGGAGGTGGTGGAGGCCTTGCATGTTCATGCAGGAGAAGTCAGCCGGATGGCCGAGAGCGGCATGCAGGCCGTGCACGAGATGATGATGGAGCGCTGAAGCAAGACGCTCGCATTTGGCGAGGCGGTGGTCAGATCGCCCAGCCTATTCCTCCAGCGCGTCTTCCTTTTTCTCTTCGATCAACCCGGCTTCCTTTTCCTTTCGGGCCTCGAAACGCTCGCCATAGCCCTTGATCTCGCTTTCGGGGATCACCTCTCGGGCGCGCTCAAAGATCTCGTTTTCTTCCTCGTCGATGTGGTGCTCGTAGTCGTGCTTCAGGGTTTTGAAGCGGGTGATCCAGCCGGGGGAGGACATATCCATTTCGTTGAGTTCTTCCATGATGTCGTCGAGCTCCTGATGCTCGTGCACGGAATGGCGGGCGTGCTCTTGGCCCCAGGTCTGGGTGATCAGCTTGGAGTAGAAGGTTTCTTCTTCGGCGGCGGCATGGGCCTTAACGTCGTGATAAAACTCCTGCCACGCGGCGCGGCGAGCTTCGCTGTCGCCCGAGGTGTCGGCGAGGGTGTTGAGCAGGGTGCGGTGGCGGTCATGGTCGGCTTTGATGGCGTCGTAGATGTCTGGCATCGGCGTGGCTCCGGGTGATGTGAAGAGATTGCCTGAGCAACGCGCGCGGGGGGTGGCGGGTTCCGGCCAAGGGGCCGGGGCCGCGCGAAAGCGTGAGGGCCGAAGGGGGTGCGAAGCGGGCTGGCATGGCCTATCTTCGACGGAAGCGGGGGCGCTTTGCGTATTACCCTTTGCACATTGCCCGAACGATGGAGCCTGCCTTGAGTTTCAGCCCGGAGATTGCCGCGATCCGCTTTGGCTACGGGCTGTCGCCGCGCCTCAGCCCGCCTGAGAGCCCGGCGGCGATGATTGCGGCCCTAAACGGCCCTGACGACATGGCGGCGGCCTTTCCGATTGCCTCGATGGCCGAGCAATACGAGCGCTTTCAGCTGTTGTGGGAGCTGAATCAGGCAAAGAGTGCGGGCGACCCGACGGCGCAGAAAAAGATCATGGCATGGCGCCGTGAGGACCGGAACGCGCAGTCGGCGATGCTTGCGGCGACCTTTGCGCGGGCGGTGGAGGCCCCGGATGCGCTGCGCGAGCGGCTGACGCGGTTTTGGGCCGATCATTTTACCGTAAAGGGCAAGGGGAATGCGCGGCGCCAGGTGCAGCATTTCGTGCAGGATGCGATCCGCCCCAACGTGACGGCGCCCTTTGCGCAGATGCTGCGGGCCGCTGTGACCCATCCGTTGATGCTGCTCTACCTCGATCAGGACGATTCTGTTGGCCCCGGATCGGTTTTTGCGGTCCGTCAGGCGAAGAAGGGCAAGCCGCGCGGGCTGAACGAAAACCTCGCGCGGGAAGTGCTGGAATTGCACACGCTGGGCGTGGGCGGCAGCTACACGCAGCGCGATGTGCGGGAGTTTGCGGAGTTGCTGGCCGGGCTGCGGGTGGATATGCGCCGGGGCATGGCCTTTCGGCCCAATCGCGGCGAGCCGGGCGCGGAGGAGGTGCTGGGCGAGCGCTATGGGGCCAAGCGGCCCAAGCTGGAGGATGTGCACGCGGCGCTGGACGACATTGCCACGCACCCCGATACGGCGGCGCATATCGCGCGCAAACTGGCGGTGCATTTCGTTTCTGACACGCCGCCGGAGGGGCTGGTGGAGGCGCTGCGGGTGCGCTTCATCGAGACCGGGGGTGATTTGGGCGCGGTGACGGCGGCGATGCTGGAGCACCCCGATGCCTGGGGGCCGCTGGCCAAGACCAAGCAACCTTTCGACTTTTTGGCCTCGGCGGTGCGGGCGCTGGGCGTGGAGGGGCGGCAGGTGGCGGGGCTCAACCCCAAGAGAGTGCGCGACTATCTCGTTCGCCCGATGCAGCTGATGGGCCAGCCTTGGGAAAACCCAAACGGGCCGGATGGCTGGGCGGAGGATGGTGCGCATTGGCTGACGCCACAGGGGCTGGCGGTGCGGATCAACTGGGCGATGTCTGTGCGGAAGGTGGAGGGGCTGGCGCTGCCTGACCCGCGCGCGTTTGTGAAAACGGCGCTGGGCAGCCAAGCCAGTGCGCGGCTGGAGTTTGCTGCCAAGGCGGCGGAGCGGGAAGCCGAGGGGGTGGGGATTATCCTTGCCTCACCGGACTTTCAACGGAGGTGAAGCGATGAGCAGGCTGCTGCTGACACGGCGCAACTTTTTGGCCACTGCGGGCTGCTCGGCGGCGGCCTCGCCGCTGCTGACCTCGATGGCCTTCGCCGCCGCCCCTTGGGAAAACCGGCTGGTGGTGCTGGTGCTGCGCGGCGCGATGGATGGGCTTGATGTGGTGCGCCCGGTGGGTGATGCGCATTTTGCCGGCGCGCGGCCCAGCTTGGCGGCGGGCGATGGGCTGCCGCTTGACGGGTTTTTCACCCTGCATCCGGCGCTCGCCCCGTTGCATCCGCTGTGGGAGGCGGGCGAGCTGGGCTTTGCCCATGCCGTCTCGACCCCGTATCGCGACAAGCGCAGCCATTTTGACGGGCAGGATTTGCTGGAGGCGGGCACTGGCTTTGACGTGGCCACCGGGGCTGCGCGTGACGGCTGGCTGAACCGCATGCTGCAGGCGGTGCCGGGCGTTGAGGCGGACACGGCCTATGCCATTGGGCGCGAAGATCTGCTGTTGCTCTCGGGCGCGGCCCCCGCTGCCAACTGGTCGCCCGGCACCCGGCTGGAGCTTTCGCCGCAGGCGCGGCGGTTGATCGAGATGGTCTATGAAGAGCACCCGACCTATCGCGCCGCGGTGCTGGAGGCGTTGGCCCTGTCAGAAGATATCGCCGCGGCGGAAGCTGCGGGCGACGATGACGACGGCGGCGAAATGGCGGCCATGATGGAGGCCACTGGCGCGAAGGGCGCGCATATGCAGATGGCCGAGTTTGCGGTGCAGCGCCTGCGGGCGGACACCCGGATTGCCGCTTTCTCGCTGGGCGGATGGGACACGCATCATGCGCAGGCCCGCAACCTGCCAAAGGCGCTTGAGCAACTCTCGGATGTGATTTCGCTGATGCGTGCAGGGCTCGGGCCGCTCTGGGGCAAGACCGGCATCATCGCGATGACGGAGTTTGGCCGCACCGTGCGTGAGAATGGCACAGGCGGCACCGACCATGGCACCGGCGGGCTGATGCTGATGGCGGGCGGGGCGATGAAGGGTGGCAAGGTTTATGGCCGCTGGCCCGGGTTGGCGGAGGCAGATCTGTATGCCCGCCGGGATCTGATGCCCACTGAAGACGTGCGCGCCTATGCGGCGCGGGCGATGCAGGGCCTCTTCGGGATGCCGGATGATGTGCTTTCAGGGCAGGTCTTTCCGGGGCTCGATTTCAGCGGTGCGCCGGGTATCGTGCTTTGAGCGTGAGCGTGAGCGTGGGCGGGGGCTCAGACCCCGCCGGAGAGCTCGATTGTGTTGATCTCTTCGGCCGCATCGGCGGTGACGGTCTTGGTGCCCGTGGCCAGGGTGGCGGCCACGGCAAAGCCGAGTGACACCACGCCGGCCATGAGCACGACCCAGTCGATGGTGGCGTTGCCCTCGTCTTCCGACCAGAATGCATTTGCGATGCGTTTCATAGGCTTGCTCCTTCGCGCCACATTGGGCCGCCTTCTGCCGCTCTACCCGCAAAGCTGACGGCGAAATGCGGCAGCGGGATGGAGAGCGCGGGCCATTTTGCGGGTTTTCCTCTCTCACATGGGCCGATAGGACAGCATCAAGGTTGACATGAGGTAAACGGATGGGGGACGCGGGGCCATTGGGCGAAGAGCTGACGGGCTGGGTGCCACCGGAGCCGCCCGCGATGGCTGCGCTGGAGGGGCGCTGGGCGAGGCTCGAACGTCTTAGCGCCGACACCCATGCCGCCACGCTCTTTCGTGCCTTCTCGGGCCATGATGCGCTCTGGGATTACATGCCGGTTGGCCCGTTTCACTCGGCGGCGCAGTATCACCGTTGGGCACGGGAGGCAGAGGCGGGCCTCGACCCGCTGCATTTTGCCATTCAGAACCGCGATACCGGGCAATGGGGCGGCACCTGCGCGTTGCTGCGGATTACGCCGGAGGCGGGCTCCATCGAACTGGGCTACATTGCGCTTTCGCCCGAGCTGCAACGCACCCGCGCGGCGACAGAGGCGTTTTGCCTGCTGATCGAATGGGCCTTCGAGGCGGGGTATCGGCGGTTTGAATGGAAGTGCAACGCGCTAAACATGCCCTCGCGCCGCGCCGCCGAGCGGCTGGGCCTGAGCTATGAGGGCGTTTTTCGGCAGGCGCAGGTGGTGAAGGGGCGCAACCGTGACACCGCGTGGTTTGCCGCGATCGACAAGGAATGGCCCGCTTTGCGGGAAGCTCACCGCGCATGGTTGCGGCCCGAGAATTTTGACGCGGCGGGCCGCCAGATGGAGCGGTTGGGTGACCTGACACGGCTCGTGCGCGCCGCCTCAGACCCGGCGCTCCAGCCCGGCTGACAGACGCTGCGGCTTGCCGTTTCACCCAAAGGCCGCCACGCCCTGCGCGAGCGGAGGCATCCGAAACCTGAGCCGCGCGTAGCAGCCCGCAGGCGCAGCGGTTCTACAAGGCGACCGTGCCCTCCAGCCGGTGGGCGACAAGCTTGGAAATGGCTGCCGCCTCGCTGCCGCCGCCCTCGCCGGCGGCGCGGGCATCTGCCAGCCCGGCTGCGGCCTCGGCCAGCGGCGCATCGGAGGCGCATTGGGCCACGGAGCCAAGAAACTGGGCGACGTAATCGAGCATCCCCGGATCATCTTCGCCGGTGGAGAGCACATCGGCCACATGGGCGAGGTCATCGCGCAGGGCCAGTGGATCGGGCGAAATCACATCGGCGGAAACCGCACGTGGGCCCATCGGCTGCTCCTCTTCAGGGAGCCGTGCGAGAATGGCTTGCTGGAAGGCGGCAAGGCTGGTGATGGGCTTCTGGATAAAGCCATCTGCCCCGGCCTCCATGGCAATATCTTCGCTCACCGGGTCGCCCGAGGTGGCGAGGAGCACCGGCACGCGGGTGTCGGACTGGTGCAGATCGCGGATGAGCTCCAGCCCCGAGCCATCGGGCAGGCCGAGATCGACGATCACCGCCGTTGGCCGATAGACCTTCAGGTGCCTGTGGGCAGAGGCCAGCGTATCGGCCCGCCGGATCCGGGCGCCGGAGCGCAGACACAGCAGGCGCACCGCCTCGGAGGCAAAGCGGCTGTCTTCCACAACCAGCACGGTGGCGCCAAGCAAGGGCCGCTCGCGGGTGGGCTTTTGCGGAGCGATCGAGAATTGCGAGATATCATCTGTCATGGGAGCCTCCCTCAAGGCGTTACCTCCCGAGCAGACAGCAACAACCCTAAGAAGTGGTAAACGCGCCAGCACGATTGCGACAAAGGCGCGTCTTGTCGCGCGATTTGGCGGGCGGCATAACCGGCACAGATCTGCGAGGGAGAGATGAACATGATCGGACGGCTGAACCACGTTGCCATCGCGGTGCCCGACCTTGAGGCCGCTGCCGCGCAGTATCGCGGCACGCTGGGTGCTGATGTGGGCGCGCCGCAAGATGAGCCCGACCATGGCGTGACGGTTGTTTTCATCACCTTGCCGAACACGAAGATCGAGCTGCTCTACCCGCTGGGCGAGGGCAGCCCGATTGCCGGTTTTCTGGAAAAGAACCCGGCAGGGGGCATCCACCACATCTGCTACGAGGTGGATGATATCCTCGCCGCGCGGGACAAGCTGAAGGCCGAAGGCGCCCGGGTGCTGGGCAGCGGCGAGCCGAAGATTGGGGCGCATGGCAAGCCGGTGCTGTTTTTGCACCCCAAGGATTTTAACGGCTGTCTGGTGGAACTGGAGCAGGTCTGATGAGCATTACCGCCGCCCTTGTCGTACTGGCCATCACTTGGTTCATGGTGCTGTTTCTGGTGTTGCCGGTGCGGATGAAGAGCCAGCAGGAGGCGGGCGATGTGGTGCCGGGCACTCATGCCGGCGCGCCTGCGGATTTTCGGCTGGGCAAGCGGCTGAAGATCACCACGCTCATCGCGGTGCCGGTGGCCGGGCTGATCTGCGCGGTGATCATCTCCGGCGTGATTACCATCTCCGATTTCGACCTGCTGGAGCGGTTCGGGCCGAAGGGGCCGATCGTGGAGGGGCAGTAGGCCCGTCAGGTTCGGGCGCCCGAAACGTCGCTCTGGAAGAGCGCCCGAAACGTCGCCCCACCCGCGCCGCTTCGGGCGCCCTGCGCGGTGTCGCTGGCGACACGTCTGGCGCAGAGGGCGGTCTGAGGGCCAGCCGCCAAACTCCCGCAGTTTCTTATAGCAAGAGAACGGGGCCGGGCCGGTTTAGCGGATCGGTCCGCTCGGCTGGGGCGTGAGTGCGGCAAGGTTCGGCTCCAGCCGGTGGAACATGTGGGTGAAGGTGGCCACGCCGAGGATGGGAATGAAGAGGTTGATCAGCGGAAAACTGAGCGGAATTGCCATCAGCGTGCCTGCGAACCAGATCTTGCCGAAGTGGCGGCGGCGCGACTCGTTGGCCGCCTTGCGCCCGATCCGGCGCATCGCCACCATCTGGTAATACTCCCGCCCCAGCAGCAGCCCGTTGATCGCCCAGAACAGGAGCGGAATCAGCGGCCCGGCAAAGATGTAGAGGATCAGCATCAGCACGTTGACGACGATTAGGATGCCGAAGAAGCCGAGGCTGTCGCGCAGGGCTTCTGTCCAGGGGAAGCGCGGCACATCGGGCAGCTCGGGGTAGTGCCTGTCTTCCACCGCTGCCGCCACATCTTCTAGGAACAGGCCGGTGAAGGCCGAGGCCACGGGCACCATTAGGAAGATCGACATCAGCGCCATCAGGGCAATCGAGGCCCAGGAGAGCAGATCGTCGATCCAGGTCACCTCGCGGCCGAAGATGGTGAAGCTGTCGGGTGTGACCCAATCGAGAAACATCAGGAACACGCCGTAGACCCCGAAGAGGAGCAGCAGCGTCAGCCCCAGCCCCATCGCCAGCACCTTGAGGAAGCGACCGTCGAACATCTGGTTCACGGCTTTGCCGAAGTCGGAGAAGATCATTCGGAGACCCAGGCGGTGATGTTTGTCAGGTCGGGGCGGGGGCGCTCGGGGGGGGCGGCGGTTTCGGTGCCGATGTGGATGAAGCCTGCCACCGTCTCGTGCAACGCGAGGCCGAGGCCCTTGGTGACGAACTCGCGGTCATGGCTGCCCCAGCCGGAAAGCCAGTTGGCGCCCCAGCCCGAGGCCAGCGCGGCGTTGAGCATGGCGAGGCATACCGCCCCGGCGGAGTAGAGCTGCTCGACCATCGGAATTTTCTCGCTTTGCACCGGCGAAGAGACCACCACCACGGCGAGGCCGGGCTGCTTGAGCTGGGTCTGAAACTTTTCGACCTTCTCTGCTTCGATCTCCAGCGCCGCGCCGCGTTCGCCCGCCAGCGTGGCCAGCCGATCCAGCGCCGCGCCTTCGAGCACGATGAAGCGCCATGGCTCCAGCTTGCCGTGATCGGGCGTGCGGGCGGCGGCTTGCAGGATTGGCCCCAGCTCTTCGCGGGTCGGCACCGGGGTGGTCAGCGTCTTGGCGGGCCGGGAGCGGCGGGTGAGGAGGAAGTCGAGGGCGGCGGGGTTTTTCTCGGGCATGGGCACTCCTTGGCGGTTGGCCCTTATGTCGGGTGTTTTGCGCCGGGGTTCAATGGGTTCACTCCCACCACGGGTCGATGGCGGCGATGTCTTCATCGCTCCAGCCGAAGTGGTGGGCGAATTCGTGCACCGTGACATGGGCGATCAGCTCGTCGAGCGACTGGCCGGGCCTGTCACGCCACTCGGCGAGGATGGGCTGGCGGAAGAGCCAGACGGTATCGGGGAACGGGTCGGGGTAGCTGGCGGATTTTTCGGGGAGAGGGGTGCCCTCGTAGAGGCCGGTCAGGTCGCGCGGGTCACGCATGCCGAAGTCGGCCATCATCTCGGGCGTGGGCCATTCGGCGACGCGGATCACCACCGCGCGCGCCGCCGGCAGGAGCGGCGGGGGGAAGGCCTCTACCGTCTCATGGGCGATGCGGAGGAAATGAGTGTTGTCGCGGGACATGGAGGCCGCCGGCAGGCGTCAGGCCCCAGTAACCCGCCAGATCACATCGCCCACGTCATCGGCCATCAGCAGCGACTTTCCATCCGCGCCGAGGCAGACGCCGACGGGGCGGCCGTAGGCGAGCTTTTCATCCTCGGAGAGGAAGCCCGAGAGAATGTCGCGCGGGGGCTCGGTTTCGCTGGGCTTGCCGTTTTCGAAGGGCACAAACAGCAGCTTGTAGCCCGAGAGCTTGGAGCGGTTCCACGAGCCGTGCTGGCCGATCACCATACCTTCGCCAAAGCCGGGCAGGGTGCCTTCGGGCATCCAGCAGAGGCCGAGCGAGGCGGTGTGGCCGCCGAGAGCGTAATCGGGGCAGATCGAGGCGGCGACGGCGGCGGCGTCTTGCGGCACGCGGTCATCAACGATGCGATCCCAGTAGGAGTAGGGCCAGCCGTAAAAGCCGCCGTCGACCACGGTGGTGAGGTAATCGGGCGGGGTTTCGTCGCCCAGCCCGTCGCGCTCGTTGACCACGGTCCAGAGGGCCCCGGTGGAGGGCTCGAAAGCCACGCCGACCGGGTTGCGCAGGCCCGAGGCGAAGATGCGGGCCTCTTCGGTGGCCACGTCCAGCTCCCAGATCGCGGCGCGGCCTTCTTCGGTTTCCATCCCCTCGTCAGCGATGTTGGTGAGCGAACCGACGCCGGCGTAGATCTTGGTGCCGTCGGGGGAGACGATGAGGGAGCGGGTCCAGTGGCCGCCGGGCTTGAACTCCACCAGCTTGCGGGCGGCGCTCTCGTCCAGCCGGGTCGTGCCGGGCGGGAAGGGGAAGGCGACGATGCCATCGGTGTTGCCGAGGTAGAAGGTGTCGCCCACCACCGCCATGCCGAAGGGCTGGCTCTGGTTCTCGACGAAGATCTCGCGGTGCTCGGCGACGCCGTCACCGTCGGCATCACGCCAGAGGGTGACACGGTTGGCGCTGTTGCCCATCGCCTTGATCGCCTTCATCGTCGCATGCGCGGCGCGGTCCAGCAGGGTTTTGGGGGGCGTCTCGATCTGGGAGGCCTCGGCGACGAGCACGTCACCCGAGGGCAGCACCTCGATCCAGCGCGGATGATCCAGCCCCTCGGCGAAGGCGTTGACCTTGAGGCCGGGGGCGCAGGTGGGCAGGCGGCCATCCTTCCAGCCTTCGGCGGCGGGCATCTTGAGGGTCATGATGCCCTGTTTCTTCGCCTCGGGGATCTCCGGCGTGCCGCCCATCGCCTGGGTGGTGGGGGCACCGATGCGGCGCAGGGCTGCGACCGTTCCGCCGACGAGGGCCGTTGCCTTTGCGAGTATGTCCATGATGCTTCCTCTGCGCCGTTTGCGGGAGTGGTAGCGCTAAACGCGGGGCGGCGACAGCCCTCGCGGGTGTTACCCGGGTTGATTTGCCGTTGCCTCAGCGCATAGCCTCTTTGTGGCGCGTCAGCCGCATTTCGGTGTCTGTGACCGCCCATGCGGCGCATCAGGCTATCCGGGCGGTTAAGATCATCTCGAGAAACCGAAAAACAGGTTCACATGACCCGAAATAGCACTGTCTACGCCTTCATCCCTGCACGGTCGGGCTCGGTCGGCTTACCGAACAAGAATATCATGCGCATCAACGGGCATCCGTTGTTGGCCTATGCGATTGCCTTCGGGAAGGCGCTGGGTATCGATCGGGTGATCCTGTCGACCGACTCCGAAGAGTACGCCGAGATCGGCCGGTATTATGGCGCTGACTGCCCTTATCTGAGAGGGGCGGAGGCGAGTTCGGGGGCGGCGATGGAAGAAGACATCCTCGCCGACATGGAGGCCAACCTGCCGCGTTTCGGCATCGAGATGCCGGACATCTGGTTGCGGCTAAAGCCGACGAACCCGTTCCGGAAGGTGAAGGACGTGCAGCGCGCCATCGAAATTCTCGAGGAGAGACCGGAGGTGGATTCGGTGCGCCACGTCAACGCGTCGGAGACGCGGCTTTGCACGATCAACAATGACGGATTTCTGGAGCCGCTTTTGGACGGTTGGCCTGAAGACCGTTCGGTCATTCGGCGCACGGAGTTTCCGACGGCCTACCAGGTGTTCAACCTTGACGTTCTGCGCCATGAAAATCTGGCCAAGTACGGTTCGGCCTACATGGGCAAGCGCGCGCTACCGATCATCGGGGAGGCGATCACCGGGATCGACATCAACAACAAGGATGACTTCGACGTGGTGAAAGCGTTGATAGAGATGCAGCCGCGGCCCGAGGTCGTCGCCCGCCACCTCGTGGAGCCCGAGCAGCCCGTCTATCCGGGCTGATCCGAGGGCCAGAGCGGTAGGCCGGTATCGACGGACAGGGCGCGGTCGGTGGGGAAGACCGGGGCGCCGAGCTTTCGGAGCCGGGCGAATATCTCTTGGTCTGCATCCACGTGGATGCGCTTATAGTTCATCGAAGTATAGGAGGCTCCGCCAGACCGGAACGAAACGCCCGCCACGGCGACGCGGGTTGCGCCCGCGGCCAGTGCCAACAAGATCGCGCGAAGGCCCATCGAGGGCTCGTAGGTGCGGTGCAGCAAGATGCGGCCCGGATTGAGGACGCTGTTGTAGATCGTGCTGATGTCGAGGCGGTGCAAAATGGTCAGCTCGTCATAGGTGTAGCCGATTTCGGACAGCAGGCTGAGCTGGACCTCGCAGCCGGGGTCTGCGCGGCGCGGGAAGAGGACGAGGTGGCCGGTTTTTCGGCCCGCAAGACGTTTGAGCTTGTCGGCACTGGTGGCCTGACCGTCTCCCATCGTTGATCGCATGCAGGTGATGTGGGGGGCCTCCACGCCGAGCGGCTCGAGCGAAAGTTGCGCCGCGTTTGCGGTGACGATGGTGCGCCCTTCAAGAAACTCGCTCGGCACGACGGGGTCCGGTGCCGAGGCAAAGGCCAGCACATCACCGTGCATCGAAGGAAGCTGGGGCTTTCCGCGCAGGGCAGCGCGAATGCTTCGACCGAAATTTATCACTGACCCGGTTTCTCTGGCATGTGTTTGGAGCGGTTTACCTCAGGTCGCTCAGCGCTGCCAGAGCGCCGGCCGCAAATACCCGGACGCGCCGGCGACTGATGCCGCCTTGCCTTACCCCTTTGGCGATTGGTAAACAAACCTGACCACTCCGGGGAGCCAATCAATGACCGTGATCACCTGCATCGACGACCTCAAGCGCATCCACAAGCGGCGCGCGCCGAAGATGTTTTATGACTACTGCGAAAGCGGGAGCTGGACGGAGCAGACCTTTCGGGAGAACGTTAGCGATTTTGACAAGATCCGCCTGCGCCAGCGGGTGGCGGTGGATATGTCGGGGCGTTCGACGGCGAGCCAGATGATCGGGCGGGATGTGGCGCTGCCCACGGCGCTGGCACCGGTTGGCATTTGCGGGATGCAGCATGCGGATGGCGAGATTCTGGCGGCGAAGGCGGCGGAGAAGTTTGGGGTGCCGTTCACGCTGAGCACCATGTCGATCTGCTCGATCGAGGATGTGGCAGAGAACACCTCGGCGCCCTTCTGGTTTCAGCTTTACACCCAGAAGGACACCGACTTCACCGACAACCTCGTGCGCCGCGCCAAGGAAGCCAAGTGCGATGCGCTGGTGATTACGCTGGATTTGCAGATCCTCGGGCAGCGGCACAAGGACTTGAAGAACGGCCTCACCGCGCCGCCCAAGCTGAGCGTGCCGGTGATGCTGGACCTCGCCACCAAGTGGCGCTGGGGGCTGAAGATGCTGCAGACCCAGCGGCGCGAGTTTCGCAATATCGTGGGCCATGCGAAGGGCGTGGGCAACACCCGCTCCCTGCATGACTGGACGGCGAAGAACTTTGACCAGACGCTGGACTGGGACAAGGTGAAGCGGTTGATGGACCAGTGGGGCGGCAAGGTGATTTTGAAAGGCATCCTCGATGGCGACGATGCCGAGGAGGCTGCGAAGCTGGGGGCCGATGCGATTGTGGTGAGCAACCACGGCGGGCGGCAGCTGGATGGGGCCTTGAGCAGCATCCGGATGTTGCCGGAAATCGTGGAGCGCGTGGGGAGCAAGACGGAGGTTTGGCTGGATAGCGGTATTCGCTCGGGACAGGACATTTTGAAGGCGCTGGCGCTGGGGGCGAAGGGCACGATGATCGGGCGCTCTTACGTGTATGGGCTTGGCGCGATGGGGCAGGAAGGCGTGGAGAAGGCGCTGGAGGTGCTTCAGAAGGAGATGGATATCTCGATGGCGCTTTGCGGCAAGCAGAACCCCGGCCAGTTTGGGCGTGACATGCTGCTGGTGCCGGAGGATTTTGGCGGGCGCTGGCAGGCCTGAGCGGGGCCGCTCAGCGGGCCGCGGCTGTTGCCTCGGCGGTCTTCGCCGCAGTGCGCAGCGGGATCAGCAACAGCGGGGCGAGCGCCAGCAGCAGCGCCACGGCGAGAAAGGCGGCCCGCAGGCCTGCGGCTTCGGACAGAGCGCCGAGGAAGGGCGGGCCGATGAAGAAGCCCGAGTAGCCGATGACGGCGGCGCGGGAGATCACCGCCGGGCGTTGCTCTGGCGCAGAAAGTCGGCCCACGAGGGCAAAGACCATCGGACATATGACCGAGAGGCCAAGGCCGAGGACGCCGAAGCCGAGGTAGGCCACGGGCGGTGTTGGGGCGAGCGCCGCCAGCGCCGCGCCAGAGGCCGAAACGAGCGCGGCCAGCGTGGTGAGCCGGGCCTCGGACACGCGGGCGGTTGCGAATTGCCCGCCCAGCCGCCCGACACACATGGTGAAGCCGAGCATGGCCGGGCCAATGGCTCCTTCAGCCGCGCCGCCACCGAGCGTGCGCTCGATATGCAGGGCCGACCACGCCTCGGTGGCCTGTTCGCAGAGGAAACCGATGAGCACGATCGCCCCGCCCCAATAGGCCACGGGCGGCAGGCTGATGCGGCGTGGCGGCTCGGGGGCACCGGGCGCGCGGGGCGGCAACTCGCGCTGGCGGGCCGCGGCGGCGAGCAGCAGGGCGAGCGCTCCGAGCAGTCCAAAGGTTGTTTGCGGGGCGGTGCCGGCATCTCGGAGCAGCCCGGCGAACAGCGCGGAGGAGCCGTAGGCAAAGGAAAAGGTGGCGTGGTTGAGGTTCATCAGCGAGCGCCCGGTTTTAGCCTCGATGGCAGAGAGGCGGGCGTTCATCACCACGTCGAGCAGCCCGGCGCTGCTCCCCGCCAGCAACATGGCGGCGGTGAAGAGCACGAGCGAGGTTGTCCACATCGGGAGCTGGAAGGCGAGGCCGATCCAGAGGCAGGCCACGGCCATCGCCATGCGCCCGAGCCGTGCATCAAAGCGCGGGGCGAACCACATCGCCGAGATCGAGCCGATGGCGGAGACCAGCAGCACGAGGCCCCATGTGCCATCATCCGCGCCGATGCTGTCCTTGAGCTGGGGGGTGTAAGACGCAAAGGCGCCCCAGAAGATGCCCTCGGCTGCGAAGGCGGGCAGGGTGCGGCGCGACAGGGTTATGGCGTGCAGGATCGACATGGGCGCAATCGCAATCACGGCATGCAGGCCAAAGCAACTGTCAAAGTGGGTTGAAAGGCGCGTCAGCCGGCTGCCCTATCGAAGCCTCCGGTCGTTGGTGAAACGACGCAAGGCCCAGAGAAGGACACCTGAGAGCGGCAGGGCGATGAGCGCCGCTGCCAGCCCGGGGGCGGGCAGGGTGAAGGCGGTGTAGAAGACGGCGGCGCAATCCAGCGAGGCGAGGAAGAGGCCAAAGCCGGCAAGGGAGGTGGCGAGGCCCCAGAGTGCCAGCTCTGCCCGGCCTGGCCCTGCGAACAACATGGCAATCGCCCGCACCGCGAGGGGCAGGGCGAAGACAAGAAAAAGAGCCACCATCAGGTCATCCTCGCCGCCTGTGCTCATCAGCTGATTGCAGTAGAACGGCTCCCCTTCGGCGGGGCCCGGCACGAATCCCTTGGCCCTGCCCGGCCACCATAGGCCAATCCAGGTGATCCAGCCGCAGCAGGCGAGGTAGGCGAGGTTGAGAAAGGGGCGCATGGCGGAGTCGTAACCCGGGTGAAACCTGTGCAAAACCCCTTGCCAAATGGCCCCTCGGCCTCTAATGGAGCGCCTTCACGCGGGCATACAGCCTTGGAGGATGTCCGCACCAACCTAGGAGAATTGCACATGGCTGGTCAGATTCCTGATCTCAATGCCGAAGCACGGACGGGGACAGGCAAGGGCGCCGCTCGTCAGGCACGGCGCGCGGGCATGGTGCCCGGTATCGTTTATGGTGGTGGCGAAGACCCGCTGCCGATCAACCTTCCGTTCAACAAGCTGTTCACCCAGCTGAAGGCCGGTCGCTTCATGTCGACCCTGTTCAACATGAAGGTCGAGGGCCATGACGACGTGCGCGTTATCTGCCGGAACGTGCAGCGCGACGTGGTCAAAGACCTGCCGACCCACGTGGATTTCATGCGGCTGAAGCGCACCTCGCGCGTCAACCTCTTCATCCCCGTTGCCTTCGAAAACGAAGAAGCGGCCCCCGGCCTGAAGCAGGGCGGCGTGCTCAACGCGGTGCGTCCCGAGGTCGAGCTGGTTGTGACCGCCGGTGACATCCCCGAGCAGTTGGTCGTGGACCTGACCGGCCTCGAGATTGGCGACACCGTGACCATTTCGAGCATCAACCTGCCCGAAGGCGCGAAGCCCACCATCGACCGCGATTTCGTGATCGCCAACATCTCCGCCCCCTCCGGCCTGCGTGCCGCTGACGACGAGGACGAGGATGTGGCCGCCGATGAGGTGCCGACCGCTGGTGAAGAAGAGGCCGCCGCCGAGGAGTGATCTCCCGCGACGGATCGAATTGAAGAGGGCGTCCCACCGGGCGCCCTTTTTGCTTCGGGATCACGAGGGCCAAGAACAATAGGCCATTGTGTTGATCCCTCCACTGTGAAATTTTCTTTCCGTTTCAGGAAACCGGGGGCGAGCGATGAGCGATGGGGTGCAGCGGTCTGCTGTTTTGCAAGACCACGCGGTGTTTCAGGCCGGAAGCCATGACTTCCAGTCCGATATCGAGATGCTCGCGGCCAGCGAGCTTGTGGGCACCATTCTCGAAACGGTCATGCTGGCCACCAACATGCGATTTGCCGCGGTGGCCCGTGTCACCGCTGACCGCTGGGTCGCCTGCCGGACGGTGGATGAGGTCAACTTCGGCCTTGTTGCCGGAGACGAGATCGAGATCCAGTCAACCTTCTGCCAGTCGGTGCGGCAAACCACCGAGAAGGTGGTGTTCAACGATGTGGCGACGGATGAGATTTACCGCAACCACCCCATTGCGCTGAAGTTCGGCATCGCCAGCTACGCTTCCATTCCGATCCTGCGCAGCGACGGTGCGTTCTTTGGCACCCTCTGTGCCATCGACACGGTGCCGCGCAACATCAAGCACCCGCGTGCGGTGGCCATGCTTGAAATGTTCGCCGACCTGATCGGCCGCAGCCTTGAAACCGAGGAGCGGCTGGAGGCGCATGAGGAGCTTGTGGAGCATGAGCGCAAGCTGACCCGTATTCAGGAAGAGTTCGTGGCGGTGCTGGGCCATGACCTGCGAAACCCGGTGGCGGCCTTCGATGCAGGCCTGCGCCAGCTTGGGCACGAGCCGCTGAGTGACCGGGGCAACACGCTGATCTCGCTCATGCGCTCTTCGGTGCGGCGCATGAACGACTTGATCGAGAACATCATGCTCCACGCTAAAAGCCGTCTGGGCGGCGGCATAAGGGTTAGCGCGGAGCCTGATGCGCCGCTGGCGGAAGCGATCACGGGCGTCGTCGAAGAAATACGCGCCGCCACGCCCGAGCAGGAAATCCGGCTTGATCTTGCCTTTGGTCAGCCGGTGAGTTGCGATGCCGCGCGGGTGGCGCAGGCTGTTTCCAACCTGCTGTCCAACGCGGCGCGCCACAGCCTGCCCGACACACCCTTGGAGGTGCGCGGTGCCATCGAGAATAACGTGATCCACATTGCCGTATCCAACCACGGCGAAGAGGTGCCGGAAGAGGTGCGCGATCGGTTGTTCAAGCCGTTCGAGAGAGGGACGGATGAACGCAGCGAGGGGCTGGGGCTCGGCCTTCACATCGCCGCCTCCATCGCCACGGCCCACGGCGGGCGCATCGCGGTGGACTGCACGGGTGGGGTGACAAGCTTTACCCTGTCGCTCCCGGTCCTCCCGCCCGAGGCCTGACGGCCCCGCCAGCGGCTCACCCCGGCAGCGTTACCGTGATCGGCTTTCCGCGCGTGGCGACGACCGTGTGCTCATATTGCACACAGGCGGCGCGAGGGTTGGCCAGCAGGCTCCAGCCATCGCCACCGTCCTCGGCCCAGAGGCCGCCACGGGAGAGGAAGGGCTCGACCGTGAGCACGAGGCCGTCGGTGATGGGGCGACGGTCGCGGCTGGGCCAGGTGGGGATCTCTTCGGGGTATTCGTGCAGCGCGCGTCCGGTGCCGTGGCTGGCGAGGTTGCGGATAAGGGTGTAGCCGCGCTTGCTGGCAAACTGGCCGATGGCATTGCCGATGGCGCCGATGGGCCGCCCGGCGCGCACCTGCGCCACGCCGATCTGGCAGGCCTTGCGGCCATCGGTGCAGAGCCGCTTGAGCGAGGCGGGCACATCGCCCACACGAAAGCTGGCGCCGGTATCGGCGACAAACCCATCTTTGGAGGCGGAAACGTCGATGTTGACGAGGGTGCCGGCGCGGATCACCTGCGAACCCGGAATGCCGTGGGCGATGACGTCGCCCATGCTGATGCAGGTCGCACCGGGGAAGCCATAGGTGCCCTGTGGGGCCGAGACGGCGCCTTCACGCTCCAGAATCTCGGCACCGAGTGCATCGAGCTCGGCGGTTGTCATCCCCGGTTCCAGCGCGCGGCCCATGGCTTGGAGGGTTTCGGCCACGATCCGGCCGATCTCGCGCAAGCCCTCGAGCTCGTCTTCATGGGTAATGGTCATGGGCACTCCTTTGCGGCCAACCTAGCGAGGTCTGGCGGGCAGCGATAGGGTGGGGCGAGAGGGAGGGCTTGCCATGGCCGAAAATGTCACGCTCCACGGCTATCACTCCAGCGTCTACATGCGGGCGGCGCGGATGGCGCTGGCGTTGAAGGGGGTGCCCTACGCGGAGGTTGAGGTGAACCCGTTTGACGAGGCCGGGCGCGCCGGGCTGATGGCGCTGAACCCCTTCGGGCGGGTGCCCGTGCTGGCGCATGGGGGCTTCACGCTTTACGAGACGGCGGCCATCACCGGCTACGTGGACCGCGCCTTTGACGGCCCGGCCTTGATGCCGGAGGGCGCGCAGCCAGCGGCGCGGGCGGCGCAGGTGATCGGGATCGTCGATGCCTATGCCTATGTGCCTTTGGTGCGGCAGGTGTTTTCGCACGGCGTATTCCGCCCCGCTGAGGGCCACCAGGGCAGCGCCGAGGTGGTGGCCGAGGGGCTGCGCGTGGCGCCGCGCGTGCTGGGCGCGCTGGAGGCGATTGCGGCGGAGGGGCTGGTGCTGGGCGAGGGCCTGACCCGCGCCGATTGCCACCTTGCGCCGATGGTGGATGCCTTTTGCCGCCATGAGGCTGGGGCGGCGATGCTCGGTGACTTTCCGGCGCTCTCTGGCTGGTGGGCGCGGGTGAAGGAAGAGCCGGTGGTGGTGGCGAGCGATCCAGGGCTGCCGGGTTGAGAACGGGTGGTGGGCAAATTGCCCACCCTACGGGTTGCGCCGCGGGCGGTGGCGCGGCATTGATCCCGCAAAAGGAGCGACGCGATGCAGCTTTGGGTCGGGCTCGGTAATCCGGGCGAAAAATATGCCGGCAACCGGCACAATATCGGCTTCATGGCGCTGGAGCGGATCGCGTCTGACCACGGCTTCGCGCCGTGGCGGGCGAAGTTTCAGGCCGAGTTGAGCGAGGGGCGGTTTGGCTCCGAGAAGATCGTGCTGCTGAAGCCGATGACCTTCATGAACCTTTCGGGCCAGTCGGTGGGCGAGGCGATGCGCTTCTTCAAGCTCGACGCGCCGGATGTGACGGTGTTTCACGACGAAATCGACCTCGCGCCGGGCAAGTTGCGCTGCAAGGCGGGGGGCGGCCATGCAGGCCATAACGGGCTGCGCTCGATCCACGAGCATATCGGCCCGCATTATGACCGCGTGCGCATGGGCGTGGGCCATCCGGGCCGCAAGGAGGCTGTGCCCGGCTGGGTGCTGCGCGACTTTCCCAAGCATGATGCCGAGTGGCTGGACGACATGCTGCGCGGGGTGTCGGACGGGGCGGGCGAGCTGGCCGCGGGCGATACCGG
Source organism: Oceanicola sp. D3 (assembly GCF_006351965.1). Classification (NCBI taxonomy): domain Bacteria; kingdom Pseudomonadati; phylum Pseudomonadota; class Alphaproteobacteria; order Rhodobacterales; family Roseobacteraceae; genus Oceanicola; species Oceanicola sp. D3. The sequence goes on along the minus strand of NZ_CP040932.1, from coordinate 3,430,925 downwards.
GCGCTTCATGAACGCGGTGGCGCGGCGCTTGCAGCCTGCGAAGCCGGAGAAAAAGCCCAAAGCCGCGCCAGAGGCCCAAAAGCCGGCGGATAAGGCTGCCGAGCAGGACGCAGGCGCGCAGGAGGCCCCGGCAAAGAGCCCCCTGCAACGCCTTGTCGACAAGTTCCGCTGATCAGGCGGCCTGCTTCACGTAGAGCGACTTGGCGTTGACGAATTCCTTCATCCCGAAGCCGCCATGCTCGCGCCCGTATCCGCTGTCTTTCACGCCGCCGAAGGGCATGTTGGGCAGGGCCAGCGAGTAGCCGTTGATCGAGACCATGCCAGTGTCGAAGTGCTTGGTGGCCAGATCGCGGGCATAGGCTTCATCGCGGCTGAAGATGCCGCCGCCTAGGCCATAGCGGCTGTCGTTGGCCAGTTCCATCGCGTGCGCGTCGTCGCGCGCCTTGATGATCGCCGCAGCGGGGCCAAAGAGCTCGTCGTCATAGGCAGGTTGGCCGGGGGCGACGTCTACCAGCACGGTGGGGTGATACCATGCGCCCTTGCCATCGGGGATCTCGCCGCCGGTGAGCAGCTTTGCGCCGTTGTTCACGCTTTGCATCACCTGGTCATGCAGCTTGTCGCGCAGATCATCGCGGGCGAGCGGGCCGAGGGTGGTTTCCTTGTCCATCGGGTCGCCCGGTGGGACGGCCGCCATTTGCCGGGTGAAGTTGTCGACAAAGGCGTCGTAGTTCTTTTCGGTCACGATGAAGCGCTTGGCGGCCACGCAGGTTTGGCCGTTGTTGTAGAGGCGGCCCATGACGCAGGTTTTGACCGCGAGGTCGAGGTCGGCATCGTCCAGCACGAGGAAGGCGTCGTTGGAGCCTAGCTCGAGCACGGTTTTCTTGAGGTGCTCGGCGGCCTTTGCAGCCACCACGCGCCCCGCGCCATCCGAGCCAGTGAGGGTGACGCCGCGCACCTTGTCATGGGCGATGATCTCGTCGGAGGTGTCGTGGCTGATGATCAGCACGGTGAAGAGATGCTCGGGCAGCCCGGCCCGCTCCATCACGTCGCGCAGGAAGAGGCCAGAGCCGGTGCAGTTGGCGGCGTGTTTCAGCAGAACGCCGTTGCCTGCCATCAGGTTGGCGATGGCATAGCGCACCGCTTGGTAGGCAGGAAAGTTCCAGGGCTGGATGCCGTAGATCACGCCGGTCGGGGCATAGGTGATAACGCCGGTGCCACCGTCGATCTCGCGCTCTTCGTCGGCAAGCTCCTTTGGCCCCTGTGCCGCCGTCCAGTCACAAATGGCGGCGCAAAGGTCGATCTCCTGCCCGGAGGCGGTGATCGGCTTGCCGGTTTCCAGCGTCATCAGGCGGGCGAACTCGTCGCGGCTTTTGCGCAGTTCTTCGCCAATGGCGGCGATCACCGCCGCGCGCTCAGGCAAGCTTTTCAGCTTCCATGCGTCGAAAGCGGTATGGCAATGATCCACGGCGGCAAAGGCCTCTTCGCGGCTCATGTGCTTGTAGGTTTCGATCTCGTCGCCGTTGGCCGGGTTGATGGTTGTGATGCTGTCGCTCATGTCGGCTCCTGTCGTTTGCGGTTGCAGGGCCAACGCGGCGGGGGACGAAAAAGTGCCATCACGGGGTGGCGAGCGGGCTAGTCTATCCGGAAGGTCTTGCTGCGCGAGATCGCACCGGCGCTGAGGGTCAGGCGGCTGGGCGCGATGCCGAGGGCATGGGCGAGGAGCTTGGTGACGGCCGCGTTTGCCTGGCCGCCCTCGGGTGTGGCTGTGGTGGTGACTTTCAGGCCCCCGGCGTCCTCGATAACGGCATCGGCGCGGGCGTTGGGTGTGACCTTCAGGGCCAGCGTTGCGCCCGGCGTGGCGAGGTGGGCGAGGCTGCCCTTTTGCACTCTCGGTTTGGCCATGGCACTGATTGGCACGGGGCAACGCGGAGGGCGAGATGGCGACAGGATTTTTTTGGGATGAGCGGTGTTTCTGGCACCATGGGGGCGATTATGCGCTGACGCTTCCGGTGGGCGGCTATGTGCAGCCCGGTGCAGGCGGCTTGCCGGACGGGCCAGAGACCAAGCGGCGGCTGAAAAACCTGATGAGCGTCAGCGGGATCGACCGGGAACTGGCAATGCGCGGCGCGGCGGAGGCCACGCGGGATGAGCTGCTGCGGGTGCATCCGGCGAGCTATCTGGAGGCGTTCAAGGAGATGTCGGACGCGGGCGGTGGCGAGCTGGGGCTGCGCACGCCGTTCGGGCGGGGCGGCTACGAGGTGGCGGCGCTGTCGGCCGGGCTGGCGGTGGAGGCGGTGCGGGCGGTGTGCGCGGGCGAGTTGGAGAATGCATATTCACTCAGCCGCCCGCCGGGGCACCATTGCCTGCCCGATTGGGCCAACGGCTTTTGCCTGATGGCCAACATCGCCATCGCCGTGGAGGCCGCGCTGGCCGAGGGCCGGGTGGGCCGGGTCGCCGTGCTGGATTGGGACGTGCACCACGGCAACGGCACCGAGGCCTGCTTTTGGGAGCGCGGCGAGGTGCTGACCGTGTCGATCCACCAAGAGCGGAACTATCCGCTGGATACCGGCGGCGCCGAGGCCAGGGGCGCGGGCAAGGGGGAGGGGGCAAACCTGAACATCCCGTTGCCACCCGGCGTGGGCCATGCAGGCTATCTGGCGGCGATGGAGCGGCTGGCATTGCCCGCGATCCGCGCCCACAAACCAGACCTCATCATCGTGGCTTGTGGCTATGACGCGGGCGCGATGGACCCGCTGGGGCGGATGCTGTGCACCGCCGATACCTTCGGCGCGATGACCGCGCAGGTGAAGGCGCTGGCGGGTGAGCTTTGCGGCGGGCGGCTGGTGATGGTGCATGAGGGCGGCTACTCGGAGGCCCATGTGCCGTTTTGCGGCCATCGGGTGCTGGAGGCGCTTTCGGGCGCGTCGGTGCATGTGCCGGACCCGTTGAAGGCCACGCTGGAGGCGCGCCAGTCTGGAGCGGCCTTTGATGCCTTCGTGGAGGGCCTGCTGGCCGAGCAGGCGGAGGCTGCCGGGCTTTGAAGGGGGCGGGACGGTGGGTTTTGCCCGTCCTGCATGGGTTTGTCGCCGTGGCCCTGACGGCGTTGACCTTTGTGGGCGGGCTGGCCTGGCTGGGGGCGCTGGCGTTTCGGCGGCGGCGGTGGCTGGCCTTCGGGGGGCTCTACCTCCTGCTGTCGGGGGCGCTTTGGCTGGCCGCACCTTTGGCCGGGCGCGAGGGCGTGCCGTGCTGGGGTGAGCCGCTCAGGGCCAAGGGGATTTATTGCGCGATGAACCGCAGCTTCGTGACGCCGGAGTTGCGGGCGCTGCTGGAGGATCTGGCTGCCGACATGGACGCGGCGCACCCTGGCACGGTGACGGTGATGCTCGACGGGGGCTTTCCGGAAAGCGGGCTGCCGCTGTTGCCCCATCTCAGCCATGACGACGGTGAGAAGGCCGACCTCGCTTTTTGGTATCGTGACGCGGCGGGCTACGTGCCCGGTCGCACCCGTTCGCCGCTGGGCTACTTCGCCTTCGAGGAGGGGCCAAGCCATTGCCCGCGCCGCTGGCCGAGCCTGCGGTGGAATATGCGCTGGCTTCAGCCACTGTGGCGCGACATGGCGCTGGATGACGCGCGGATGCGCTTTGCGCTTGGCTGGCTGAAACGGGATGCGCGGGTGGGCAAGGTGTTTGTCGAGCCGCACCTTGCGGCCCGCTACGGGGTGGCGGGCGGAAAGATGCGGTTTCAGGGCTGCCGCTCGGCGCGGCATGATGACCATATCCACCTGCAACTCTGAAAACCCTTGCCCGGCTGCTCAACGCGTTGAATGATAACGCATGGAGCAGCCCCTCAACCCGTCAGACCCTCCCTTCGCCTCGCCCGAAGTGGCGGATGCCTTTGCGGAATTTCCTGAGGCGGTGCGCGGGCCGCTTCTGCGGCTTCGGGCGCTGATCTTCGAGGTGGCCGAGGCCACGCCGGGGGTGGGGGCGCTGGAGGAGGGCCTGAAATGGGGTCAGCCGAGCTATGCCACTGCCGAGACGGGCGCGGGCTCGCCGGTGCGGCTGGGTTGCCCCAAGAGCGGCGGCGGATTCGGCATTTATGTCCACTGCGCCACGCGGATCATCCCGGACTTCGAAGCGCTCTACCCGGACTTCCGGTTTGATGGCACGCGGGGCGTAGTCTTCGAGGAGGGGGACGAGCCGTCACCGGACGCGCTGGGCATGCTGATTGCCTCGGCGCTGACCTATCATTTGCGCAAGAAGCACAACGGCGGCTGAGCGGGGCCGGTTGTGTGGCGGGTTGGCGGGACAGATCCCGCCCTATGGGTCAGGCGGAGTGGGCACCGTCTGCGAGGCTTTTGACAAAAGCGGTGACCTCGGCGGGCGACTTGCCATCGGCAATCTCCGCGACGATGGCGGAACCGACAACGGCACCATCGGCCACGGAGGCGATGCTTTGCGCGCCTTCGGGCGTTTTGATGCCAAAGCCGACGATGATCGGCAGATCGGTTTGCGCCTTGATCCGGGCCACCTCGGGCGCGACATCGGCGGCGCTCGCCTCTGCGGAGCCGGTGATGCCGGTGATCGAGACGTAATAGACAAAGCCGGAGGTGTTTTGCAGCACCTTGGGCAGTCGCTTGTCATCGGTGGTGGGCGTGGCGAGGCGGATGAAGTTGAGGCCTGCCTTCTGCGCCGGGATGCAGAGCTCGTCATCTTCCTCGGGGGGAAGGTCGACCACGATGAGCCCGTCGATGCCGGCCTCCTTCGCCTCGGCGAGGAAGGTATCGACGCCGCGGCTGTAGATCGGGTTGTAGTAGCCCATCAGCACGATGGGGGTGGTGTTGTTCTCGGCGCGGAAGGCGCGGGCGAGCTCAAGTGTGCGATCCATCGTCATGCCCGCCTCAAGCGCGCGCTGCCCGGCCAGCTGGATGGTTGGGCCATCGGCCATGGGATCGGTGAAGGGCGCGCCGAGTTCGATGATGTCGACACCGGCGGCGGGGAGGCTGCGCACGATCTCCAGCGAGGTTTCGTAATCGGGATCGCCCGCCATGACATAGGCGACGAAGGCCTTTTTGCCCTCGGCGGTAAGGCGGGCGAACGTGTCGTCGATGCGGGTCATGGCTTGGCTCCGGTAGTGGTCCGGGGAGATTTGCCGGAATGGGGCGCGGGAGGCAAGGCCATACGCAGCAAACTGTGGGGGCGCTGCCCCCACACCCCCGGAGATATTTGCGGCCTTATGTATCAAACGCACCAAGCGTGCGGGCGAGGGGTCGTGAAATGACTCCACATTCCCCGCACTCTGGTAAAGACTTCGCCTCATGCGAAAGGTGCTTTCATTCTTGGTCAAGCGGGTCTTCTCGTGGCCCGTCCTTATCATCATCGGCCTTAACCTCGAAAACTGGGCGACCGCGCGCGGACTTTCCGATTTGGTTCCAGAGGGCTGGACAGTGATTTCCTCCTTTCTGGCCCTCCTTTACGACATCGCGCTAAACTCGCTGGTTCTAAACATATCCTTGATCGCGCTCGGCGCAATTCTGTACGAGTGGATAGCGCTAACTTTCTCAAAGTTTGATCGCCCTGGGTCGAAGGCATACCTTTGGAAAACCAAGACCGGGGCAGAACATGTCGCAAAAATCATCAGGAAGGATGGCTTTTTCCGAAGATACGGCGACCCAGATGGCGCAACCGAAGATATCAACGCTCGGCTGGCGTTTTACGGGCTGCCAGAAGTGCCGCCCCGCCCTACGCAGAGTGAGAAGCTGAATGACATTTGGGCGAGGTATCTGATGATCGTGTCAGAGGGTGACTTCGAGATGGCCAAACAGTTCATACACGGGATGCAGGACTACGCTAAATCCGTAGATCAACCACCCCTACCACCGACAGAGAATGCAGAAGAAATGCCGCCGAAAACTTCCCCCGACTGAGCTTGTTCCGAATGTTAACCTCCTTGTCGCCTATCGCCTCCGCCAGTTGGGCGTAAGTCACCCCCTTGCGCTTCAACTCGGCTTTCAGGAGGTTCGCCGCCTTGGCCTCCCACTCTGTCTGCGTCGGCATGTACCACCTATAGGTTAAAGGTATTGTTTTTATTACCTATGCCCTTGTAAGCGATACGTCAACGCACCATATCTGTTACATACGTAATGGATATGATGACAATGGCCCAACACTTCCTTCTCTCTGCAGCTTCACGCACCCTCAGCCTTCGCTCCATCTACAGGGCGGGCGAGGATGCGGCTTACCAGACGTTCTGCGAAATGCGCTGGCCTGAGACCAATGGCGAGGCAGTTTGCCCCCAGTGTGGCCATGATGAAGCCTACAAGATCACCACCCGCCGCAAGTTCAAGTGCAAGGCTTGCTCGCACCAGTTCAGCGTTACTTCCGGCACCATCTTTGCCAGCCGCAAGATGGACTTTGTGGATCTGCTGGCCGCGATCTGCATCATCGTGAACGCCTCCAAGGGCGTGTCTATGGTGCAGCTTTCCCGTGATCTGGACTGCCAGTATAAGACCGCTTTCGTTCTCTCCCACAAGCTGCGCGAGGCGATGGCCTCCGAAGTGCAGACCGGCGAAGTTCTGGAAGGCCACGTTGAGATTGATGGGGCCTACTTCGGCGGTCACATCCGCCCGGAGAACGCCAAGGCAGACCGCAAGGACCGCCGCCTCAAGCGCCACCAGACCGGCAAGCGCCGCGTTGTCGTGGCCATGCGCGAGCGTGAAGGTCGCACCCTGCCTTTCGTGACCATGGGCGAAGCTGAGGGCGTTGCACTGGCGAACGAGAACGTCAGCCGCACCGCCACCATGTCTGCCGATGAGGCTTCCCATTGGGACGATCTGCACAACGGCTGGCACGTTGACCGCGTGAACCATTCCGAAATCTACAGCGACCACGGCAAACACACCAACATGGTGGAAAGCTACTTCTCCCGCCTGCGCCGCATGGTCGTGGGTCAGCACCACCACGTCAGCCCGCAATACCTCTACCAGTATGCAAACCACGCCGCATGGCTTGAGGACAACCGCCGCACCGACAACGGAACGCTGGCGCATATCATGGTCAGCAACGCGATGGGCTCGCCGGTCAGCCGGTCGTGGAAGGGCTACTGGCAGCGGGCGGCGTGACACCAGATCGTGGGGCCGGCTCCTGCCTCGACGCTAAACGCGGGGGGTGTGGATAAGATATGGTGGAAAAAGAAAAGGGTCGGTGCTATACCGACCCCAAGACCTAGTGGCAGAATGGTTATGCGTCCGCGTTGCAACCGGGAAGACGCTGGTTCGATTCCAGCCTAGGTCTCACTCTTTTAATTGGCTCCGCTTCGGCGGGGCCTTTTTCTTGGGGGGGTTTATCGCACGTGCAGCATAGAGATTCAAGTAAATTTTTCAGCGACTTAGCGGCGATGGAAAAGAATCTGGAATCAACGGCTTAGCGCTTTGCGCTGCCCCGCGTATCCGGTCCTCCCTCCGGTAACACAAGATGTAGTGTCAGATATGGGCTGATTCGCCATTGATGCCAATGATTCCTTGTGAGGCGTTCCGTCGCGGCAAGATTACTCCCATCCGCCGCATACACCCATACACCCGCATGTAAGCCCCGTGAGCGCCTATCTCGGGGTGTTGCTGGTGCAGCAGGCTAGCGATCACCTTGAAGTCTGTGTGACCGTCTCTCATGGCGGCTAGGACAAACTGGCGCATCCCCGACCTACCGGGGAAGACGCGGTGCTGTGACCGCTTCTCGGCGGCTGGCTCAATCCCCCGCAGCTTCATCAGCGCTAGGATGTGCTCTTTCCCCTCGTGCTGGCCGTTGATGGCCTCGCGGTAGAGCTGCTGTAGGGCGTTGTTGATGGTCTTGTCTTGCATGGCCCAAGGGTGATTCACAAAGGGCCGGAAAGCACCTAGAATGTTGGTGCGCTTGATACATAAGGCCGGATATTTGCAGCAAGAAAATGGATCAGGCGCAGATTTGCACCGCGCGGGCGAGATCGGCGGTGAAGCGGGCTTCGGCCTCTTGGCGGGCCTGGGCCTCGGGGAGGCGCAGGAGGTAGCTCGGGTGGCTGGTGAGCAACACGGGGGTGCCTTCTGGCGTGTGTTCGATCGTGCCGCGCCGCCGGGTGATGTTGCGGGATGAGCCGGTGAGGGCGAGGGCAGGCGTGGCCCCCATGGCGAGGATCAGGCGGGGTTTGACCCAATCGCGCTCCAGGTCGAGCCACCATTTGCAATGTTCGATCTCATCCGCATCGGGGCGCTGGTGGAGGCGGCGCTTGCCGCGCGGGGTGAATTTGAAGTGTTTGACCGCGTTGGTGACGTAGGTTTGCCGCCGGTCGAGCCCGGCCTTGGCGGCGCAGCTATCGAAGAGTTGCCCGGCGGGGCCGGTGAAGGGCTTGCCGGAGAGGTCTTCGGCGTCGCCCGGCTGCTCGCCCACGACCATGAGGCGAGCGGTAAGTGGCCCCTCGCCGGGGACGCCTTGGGTGGCGCGGCAGCCGATGGGGCAGCGGGTGCAGGCGTCGAGGTGCTGTTTGATCGTGTCGGGGGTGATGCCCTCGGGCATCGGCGCTCGGGTGGCGACGGCCTTGGCGGCGAAGGCGGGCGGGATGCTTGGCATCTTGGCCTGCATCTCGGCGGCGCGGGCGGGGGCGGTACGGATCAGCTCGGGGATGAGGCGAGCCTCGGGGAGGTTCTTCCAATACTTCTTGGGCATCTCCGAGCGCATTGCCTCGGGCATCAGCCGCGCCGGGTTGAAGATGTTGGCATAGTAGGTGCGCCAGAGGTCGTGGCTGGCGTCCTCGGGGGGGCGGGTGTGTTCGGCGGTTTCTTCGAAGGAGAGCGCGCCTGCGATGAAGCGGGCGGTGAGGGTGGGCGTGGCGATGACCCAATCCATATCGCCGAAGCGCTTGGCGAAGAAGGGCGCGGCGGCCTCGGTGATTGGGTTGTCGGGCTCGAACCATGCGGCGAAGGCGCGGCGGTTGGCCCCTTTTGGCGTGACCTCGTTGAAGCGGACGAAGGCATGCATCTTGTGGATGTCGCGGCCCACCTCCTTGCGCTGGTGCAGGAGTTTGCGCAGCGTGTCGTCGGCGCGGTCGCCCCAGCGGATCTCGCCCCGGCCAAGGCGGAGGACGAGGGCGTAGGCACGGGCGAAGCGCTGAGGGTCGCGGTGGTAGAGGCTGCTTTCGATATCGAAAAGGGCTTGTTTCGAAAGGCGAATTTCGACCGGCGCGGCGCGCGGGGCATCGGTGCTGGCGAAGAGATCTTGCGCGTCGTCTTGCGTCCAGCGGACGTGTTCAGCGGGCACGCCCTCTGCCGCGAGGCGGCGCGCCTCGCTGCGCCATGCGGCGATGGAACCGATTTTGGGGAGCCGCACAGTGAGCATCAGAAAAGCGAGAGTTGCTCGGGCGGGGGGGCGAAGCGGGCGCGCAGGTTTGCCTCATCCGTCAGGCCGCGCGGCGACCAGCCGGGGCAGGTGATGAAGGGTTTGGCGTTCTTTAGGTTGCAGCCGATCTTCAGCAAGTCGTCATACCGGAGGGTGCGGTGGCGGCGGGCGGCAAGGATGCGTTTGACGGAAGTGGTGCCGAGGCCGGGGGTGCGCAGGAGGGCTTCGCGGGGGGCGGTGTTGATATCCACCGGGAAGGCCTCACGATGGGCGAGGGCCCAGGCGAGCTTTGGGTCGATCTCAAGGTCGAGCATGCCGGACTTGGGCGCGATTTCACCCGCGTCGAAGCCGTAGAAGCGCATCAGCCAGTCGGCCTGATAGAGCCGGTGCTCGCGTTGCAGCGGCGGGCGGATGAGCGGCAACACCTTGGAGGCGTCGGGGATGGGGGAGAAGGCGGAGTAGTAGACGCGGGAAAGTTTGTAAGAGGCGTAGAGGTTGGAGGAGTTGGCGAGGATGTCGCTATCCTTTGCGGCATCGGCGCCGACAATCATCTGCGTGCTTTGGCCCGCCGGAGCGAAGCGGCCCTTGCGGCCCTTGTAGGTGGGCTCCTTGGCGGCCTCCCGGCGGGCGCGGACCCCGGCCATGGCGGTGCGGATTTGCTGGGCGGACTTCTCGGGTGCGAGGGAGGTGAGGGCCTTTTCGGTGGGCAGCTCGACGTTGATCGAGAGCCGGTCGGCCCATTTGCCCGCCTCGTCGAGCAGCTCGGGAGAAGCGTCGGGAATCGTTTTCAGGTGGATGTAGCCACGGAAGTTTTCCTGCTGGCGGAGGGTCCGGGCGATGCGGACCATATCGGCCATTGTGTCATCCGGCGACTTGATGATGCCGGAGGAGAGGAACAGGCCCTCGATATAGTTGCGGCGGTAGAACTCGACGGTGAGGCTCACCACCTCTTCCACCGAAAAGCGCGCCCGTTCCACCCGGCTGCTCACGCGGTTCACGCAATAGGCGCAATCGTAGATGCAGAAGTTCGTCATCAGGATCTTCAGGAGCGAAATGCAACGGCCATCGGGTGCGTAGGCATGGCAGATGCCCGCACCGCCGGAGGAGCCGAGGCCCTTACCGTCTTTCGAGTTGCGCTTCTGCCCGCCGGAAGAGGCGCAGGAGGCGTCATACTTGGCGGCGTCAGCGAGAATCGCGAGCTTGTCTTGGAGGGTGCGTTTTGCCATGTGTTCCTGATATGTTCCTTTCCCGGAACATGCCAGTCACATGGTTGGGAGGGCAATGCACTATGACATGGCAGGGGGTTGGGAAACGGCGTGGCGAGGGGGTAATGTACAGGCAATGCGTCGCCCGCTCAGCTCATATCACCCTTGGCTCCACGCGGCCCGGGTTCATCAACGGCAGGCCGCGCGTTGGTTTCGCTGGCACGCCGGGCCCGAGCGGTTTGCCCGCGAGCTTGCCGCCCCTCTTCCGCACCGTCATTACCGCCACCAATCGAAGCTGCGACGAACGTTCGGCCGGGATGCACAGGAGATGGCGTGGCAGGACGGCAAGGTTGCAAACCACGCCATCGCCATTCCGCTTATCGACGGCGTGCTGATCCGCCCGGGCGAGACCTTTTCGTTCTGGCGGCTGGTCGGGCGGCCCACGGCGGCGCGGGGCTTCGTGGAAGGGATGGAACTGAGCGGCGGACGGGCGCGGGGCGGTGTGGGCGGCGGGCTGTGCCAGATCGGCAACTTGCTGCACTGGATCGCCCTTCATTCGCCCCTTCAGGTGACACAGCGCGCGCCGCACAGCTTTGACCCCTTCCCCGACCAGGGGCGGGTCATCCCCTATGGCACCGGGGCCGCGTTGTTTTACAACTACATCGACCTGTGGCTCTTCAACCCGACCGAGCAAGTGCTACAAATGCGGCTCTGGATGGACGACAGGTTGATCCACGGTGAGTTGCGCGGTGAGCAACCCGAACCCAACCGCTACCATGTGTTCGAGCGGAACGCCGGGTTCGAGCAGCGCGGGGGTGACTGGCTGCGGCACAACGAGATCTGGCGCGAGATTCGCGAGAAGGGGCAGGCGGGCAGGCTGCTGGCCCGCGAACGGCTTTACGGCAACCGGGTGCGGGTAATGTACGACCCGACAGCAGAGGCTTCGTAAGGCGTGGCGCGGCGACCCGCTCGCCGTGTCAAGCGGCGGAGCCTTCGGCCATCACCATCCAGCGGATGCCGAAGCGGTCGGTGAGGGTGCCGAAGAGGGGTGTCCAGAACATGGGTGCGAGCGGCATGCGCACCTCGCCGCCCTCTGAGAGTGCCTCGAAGGCGGCGCGGGTGGCGGCCTCGTCGGGGAGGGTCGCGGCCATGGAGCAGCCGGCCATGGGCGTGAACTCGCCCATCAGGTCGTCGGAGCCGTAAACGAGGCTGTCGCCGATCTTCATGGAGCCGTGCATCACCGCATCATCGGGCACGCCGGGCATGTGCGCCTTATCCTCTTCAGGAAGGCTGGAGAAACTCATCAATTCGGGCGCGGGCGTGTTGAAGACCTTGGCGTATGTTTCAAAGGCCTCGCGGCAGGTGCCCTTGAAGAAGAGGTAAGGGGTGGCTTCCATGCTACGTCTCCTCATGAGTGTTGATATCAACATAAGCGGCGAGCCCGGCTGCCGTCAACCGACCTTAGGCAGAGTTCAGCCGGTGGGTGTGGCGGAGTCGGAGGGCGGGGTGCAGCGCGCGGCGAAGGCGTCCAGCTCGCGGCCTATCCGTGTGTCGCCGCTCTGGCTGCGCAGATGCTCGAAAAACGGGGCGTAGGCCTGTGCGTCGCGGCGGGCGTGGGTGCAGAAATAGCTGTCGATGATGCCGGTATCGCAAAGCCCGCCGCTCTCGCAGAAGCTGACTTGCGAATAGAAGCTGTCGAGCACCAGAAGCGGCTCGCGGATAGGCTCTTCGGCCCCAGTGCGAAAGACCGATGCGGCGAGCATTGCGGCATAGTTGCGGGGGGTGAGCGACTGCTTGCGCAGCATGGCGACAAGCTCGGGCTGCCCGGCCCAGAAATCATAGAGCGCTTGGCGCGACCCGAGCAGGGGCTCTTCGGTATAGGCGTTGATGTAGGTGATGGCGCGGGCGCGGTTTTCAGCCTTCAGGGCTTGGTCCTGATCGTAGAAAAACTTGGCCATCCCCGCCACGGCAACCACCAGCGTGAAGAGATGCGCCAGCGTGTCGATATCCATCTCAGGCTTGAAGAAGCGCCGGATGCGCGAGCGGCGAGCGGGGGCCTCCCCAGCCGTGGCAGCGGGGCCGGGCTCAGCGGGGCTGGACATCGCAGCGCTCCGGGTAGAACGCCAGCAGCCCGGCGCTTTGCGGAATTTCGAGCCCGGCAAGACAGGTGAAATCCTGCGCCGAGAGGGCGACCACGGCATCGGGCGCCTCGGCGGCGTCGAAGAGGGAGATATCGGGCGTGGTGAACTGTGCCGTGTCGGCGGGTGCCGCGGGCGGGGCCTCGCCGCAGTCGGCCAGCGTCACAAAGGCGGTTTGACCCTCAGCAGGCGCATAGGCCTCGGCGTTTTGTTGCAGGCAGGCGAGCTGGGCGCTGGTGACGAGGAAGAAGAAGGCCTCGTCCTGCGCCACGGCAGAGGCGGGCGCGGCGGCCAGAAGGGCAATGCATGTGGGGCGGAAAAGGCGATGCATGAAGTTCGTCTGATTGGCTTTGACTGATGGTGCTCTGACCGTTCTAAGCGCCATGGTCTCAGGTGCAAGCGCCAAGCGGGCATTGCCCTTCAGCCCTGCGCGTCCTAGAAGGCGGCTCGGATCACGGGAGACAATGAAATGGGCTTCAAAACCGGCATCGTGGGGCTGCCCAACGTGGGCAAGTCGACGCTGTTCAATGCGCTGACCCGCACGGCAGCGGCGCAGGCGGCGAACTTTCCGTTCTGCACGATCGAGCCCAACGTGGGCGAGGTGGCGGTGCCGGACGACCGGCTGGAAAAGCTGGCGGCAATTGCAAGCTCCAAGCAGATCATCCCCACGCGGATGACTTTTGTCGACATCGCCGGGCTGGTGAAGGGCGCGAGCAAGGGCGAGGGGCTGGGCAACCAGTTTCTGGCCAACATCCGCGAGTGCGACGCCGTGGCTCACGTGCTCCGCTGCTTCGAAGATGGCGACGTGACCCATGTGGAGGGCCGGGTGGACCCGGTGGCAGATGCCGAGACCATCGAGACCGAGCTGATGCTGGCCGACCTTGAAAGCATCGAAAAGCGCCGGGCGGGCTTGGTGCGCAAGTTGAAGGGCAACGACAAGGAAGCCGCCCAGCAGGATCGCTTGCTGGCCGCCGCACAAGCGGCTCTGGAAGACGGCAAACCGGCCCGCACGGTGGATGTGGATGCCGAGGACGCACGGGCATGGCAATTGCTGCAACTGCTGACCTCCAAGCCGATCCTATTCGTGTGCAACGTGGCCGAAGATGAGGCCGCGACTGGTAATGAGCACTCTGCCGCCGTCGAGAAGATGGCCGCCGAGCAGGGCGCCGGTGCGGTGGTGATTTCGGCCAAGATCGAAGAAGAGATCAGCCAGCTCGATGCTGAAGAGGCCGAGATGTTTCTGGAAGAGCTCGGGCTGAAGGAAGCCGGGCTCGACCGGCTCATTCGGGCCGGATACGAGCTGTTGCACCTGCAAACCTACTTTACTGTCGGTCCCAAAGAGGCCCGCGCCTGGACCATCCCGTCAGGCACCTCCGCGCCGCAAGCGGCAGGGGTGATTCACGGGGATTTCGAGAAGGGCTTCATCCGCGCCGAGACCATCGCCTACGAGGACTACATCGCAGGCAATGGCGAGCAGGGGGCCAAGGAGGCGGGCAAGATGCGCGCCGAGGGCAAGGGATATGTTGTGCAGGACGGCGATGTGCTGCACTTCCTGCATTCGGGCTGAGGCAGCCGGGTTTGCCGCCCTCGCAGGTGCGGCTTCCTGAAGAGTATGAGTTTGTAAGGAATTGATATGAAAAGTTTTGCTATCATCGCTGTCGTTGCACTTCTGCTTGCAGGCTGCACCACGGACGCCCTAATCAGCACCGCCTACCCGGACCGCGAGCGCTTTCGGTTTCGCAATTCGGACGGCGATGCGCTGACCTATCTTTGCGCACCCGGCGCGGATGCAAAGGCGCGGGCCACCAAGGCGCACCGCTACACCGACGCCCAGCTTACAGCCGTGGCGAAATGGGCGGCGGGCCACATCGTGAACGGCACCGCTACTAGTCGCCAGATCTCGGCCCGTATCAATGCCGTGGCCGAAAAAACGGTGGAAGAGACCGAGCGCCGCTATAAGTGCCTGATGATCGACGCTAGCTAAAAGGCGCCGCAACTCGGGCCGGAACGAGGCAGCCGGAAGGGGGCCGGTGATGCTGGATCTGAAATGGCTGGATTGGAGCCGCAAGGTGAAGCGGGGCGTACTTCGCCAGCTTGCTTCTGTGGGGCTAGAGCCGCCAGCGCTGAAAATTCTTCGCCATGACGAGCCCGTGGGCAGCTATGATGTGACGCTGCGCCGGGCCGGTGCGGGGTTTGAGCTTGCCCTGCCGTCGCAGCGCCCGCCGGTGCATCCGCGCAAGCGTGCCTTGAGCCACAGTGCCGCCTATCTGTGCTGGATGATGGCCGCGCCCGAGGGGGTGGCCCAGATCAGCGGCAACACCTCTGATGGGCATGAGCCTTCTGTGGCCCAGTTCAGTTTTTCCTCCTGCGGCCAGACGGTTCCGGTGCCGGATTACTTCTTCTTTCGCAGCCGGGGGCATGACGCGATGCACGAGGCGGCCGCGCAGGTGGCATTGCCTTGGGCGGATCGCGGGGCAGAGGTGGTTTGGCGGGGCCGTGCGAATGGGCTGGGGCCGCTGCTGACCGATTGCGCGGCGGGTCAGCCGGGGGTCAACCAACGCCTAGCGATGGCGCTGCGGTGCCGGGGTGGGGAGATCGACTTTCGCTTTATCGACGAGCCCGAGCGGGGCGAGGCGGCGGCGCTGCGGGCGCAGGGGCTGTTGGGCGAGCGGCTGGCGTCGGAAAGCTGGGGGCAGCGCAAGTATGCCATTGATATTGATGGCATTACCAACACTTGGGACAACCTCTTTCATCGCCTTCTCCTCGGCTGCTGCGTGCTCAAGGTCGACAGCCCCTTTGGCTTTCGCCAGTGGTATTATGACCGGCTGGAGGCGGGGCGGCATTTTGTGCCGGTGCGCGCCGATCTGGCCGATCTGGAAGAAAAGCTGGAGTGGCTGCGCAGCCATGATGCAGAGGCCCACGAGATTGCTCAGGAAGGTCAGGCACTTGCGCGGGAAATGACATGGGAGCGCGAGCGCGCCCGTGCGGCGGAGATCCTTGCTGCGGGGTAGGGGCGGGGGCGAGAAAGGGGCTTTCGCCGCAGCGGTGTTTCGCGCCACAGTCGCCCAAGGCAGACACCCGCGAAGGAGCCCCAGCGATGCCCGATCCGTTCTTCCAGCCCGTCTCCGGCTTTGAGCTGCCGCGCTTTGCGGGCATTCCGACCTTCATGCGGCTGCCCCATGTTCCGCTGGAAGATCAAAGGCTTGCGGAGGTTGAAGTTGGGCTGATCGGGGTGCCTTGGGATTCGGGCACCACCAACCGCCCCGGCCCGCGCCACGGGCCGCGCGCGCTGCGGGATGCCTCGACCATGATCCGGGCGGAAAACGGGGCAACGGGGGTGCGCCCCTTCGAGCTGGTCAACTGCGCCGATCTGGGGGACGTGGCCCCCAACCCAGCCGATATCGCCGACACGCTGGACCGGATAACTTCGTTTTATGCCAAGGTGTTGGACGCCGGGATCATGCCGCTCACGGCAGGCGGAGACCACCTGACATCGCTGCCCGTGCTGCGCGCCGTGGCGGCGGAAAACCCGGTGGGGATGGTGCATTTTGACAGCCACACAGACCTCTACCACTCCTACTTCGGCGGCACGATGTACACCCACGGCACCCCCTTCCGGCGGGCGGTGGAGGAGGGGCTGCTGGAGCCCGAGCGGGTGGTGCAGATCGGCATACGTGGCACCGCTTATGACAATGAAGACAAGGACTTCGCCAAGTCGGTGGGCATCCGGCTGATCCCGATCGAGGAGTTCCACGCGCGGGGCGTGGATGACGTGATGGCCGAGGCCCGCGAGATCGTGGGCGAGGGGCCGACATATGTGAGCTATGACATTGATTTCGTTGACCCGGCCTTCGCCCCGGGCACTGGAACGCCGGAGGTGGGCGGGCCGAACAGCTACCAGGCCCTGCAGGTGGTGCGGGCGCTGCGGGGGCTGAATATCGTGGGGGCGGACATGGTGGAAGTGTCGCCGCCCTTCGACGTGGGCGGGGCGACGAGCTACCTTGGCGTGTCGGTGATGTTCGAGCTTTTGTGCGTGATGGCGGAGGCCGTGGCGGGCGGGACGGAAGGTTGAGATTTGGTGAAAAGGTGATGGATTTCAGGCGTTTACCGTAAAGAGGCAACAGGAACAACCTATGCACAAGTGATGCACAGCCCATGCATACGAAGTTTCGGGCGGGTTGGTTAAGTTAACGGGGCGTTTTGCGCAACAGCCGGGCGAGCCCGGCGCAGCCTCACAGCAGCGACACGCCAAGCCAGAACAACAACGCCAGAGCACCTACCACCAGAGCTATCGCGGAGAAGTTGCCCCAATACCGGGCCTGCCGCCAGCTTGCGGCAATTTCGTCCTGCTCGGCCTTCGATGGTGCCACCCCCTCAACCTGTGCCCGCTCCAACCGCCGCGCGAGGCGGTGCAGGATGCGGGAGCGTTGGGTGATGACGGCGCCAAGCCCGGCGGTCACATGCACGACTGTTGGCACCAGGGTGGTGGCCACCATGAGATAGAGCGCCACCCCCTCGGAGGGCCGGGCCCGCACCCCGGCCCAATAGGCCCGCCAGTCGAAGGGCAGGCTGGCCGGATGCAGCCAGCCCCAGAGGTCGAGCAGAGAGGTGGTGGCGAGGAGCAGCGCGGAAAGGCAGAGAGCGGCAAGCCCGAGGTCGACAACGAGGTGCAGCAGGATCATCGCTGCATCCGGGCGGGGCCGCGGCGGGCCCACATCGGGGTGCGGCAGGAGACGGGCGAGGAAGTGACGGGTGATGGCAAGAGAGGCGAAATCGGCCAGGGCGTTCAGCAGGGGAAACAGGATGTAGAACAGCGCGATGAGCGCGGCGAATTCAGTCTCTCCAGTAACGGCACTGGCAACGGCAATGGCAAAGGCAACGGCAAAGGCACCGGCAAAGGTAAAGGCACCGGCAAAGGTAAAGGCACCGGCAAAGGTAAAGGCACCGGCAAAGGCAACGGTAAAGGCAACGGCACCGGCAAAGGTAAAGGCACCGGCAAAGGCAACGGCATCGGCAACGGCAACGGCAACGGCAAAGGCAAAGGCAACGGCAAAGGCACCGGCTAAAAAATCGACCGTCACCCGGCCCGCCTTCGATAGAAAACCGGGCCGGGTGACGGAACTGTCAAGTCGCTTGAAGAGCCGGTCAACGACCCACTCCGAAAAGCGCTGGCTATTGGCGAAAATCCACCCAGAGCAGGCCAGTCCCGCAATCAGAAGCGCGGCGCGGCCGAGCCTGCTCCGGACGTGCGGATCATCTGCGAAGAGTGTCACCCCCGCAGGACTGTGCAGATTGAACAGCACCCAGCCAGCCAGCACGGCGATGATCGGGTAGAGGACCGCGAAGTGCAGGCAGCGATCGAACGCCCGCCAGCCCAGAGCATCGCGGCCATAAACCCGGTTGGCCATCCCCAGCACCCGCGCCACGGCCCGGAAGTAGGCCGGCGCACCCCCTTGCTGGAACCGGTCGATCAGGTGAGGCCAGGAGGCGGGCTCGTCCAGTTGCTCGATGATCGAGCGATGTCCGCTTCGCTGGCGGGCGAGGGCGAAATAGCCCATCACCATGCCGCCGATCAGCGCAAGAAATCCGGCGAGGGCAAATATCCCCTGGTGATCGTTCGACCAGGCCTTCAGCCCCTCCCAACCTTCCATACTCGCGATGCCCCTACACACGTTCCAGCCGCACCAGACTGGGGAAATGCGGAAAATCGGTCAACAAGTGATTGCCCCCGCCACACCAACCCGATAAACCCGCCGGCGGAGACGTGGCCGAGTGGTCGAAGGCGCTCCCCTGCTAAGGGAGTAGGCGGGAAACCGTCTCGAGGGTTCGAATCCCTTCGTCTCCGCCATTTTCTATTCTTTTCGATCTATATTCAGGTGTTTGGGCGGTCGCCTCGGCGCCCCCCACCATTCGTCCCACCAACATTTCGGCTCTTGGATCGATCACGCAGATCTCGGGTGCTGTAACATTTGGTGAGTCATGGGATCGATGGAACTGCCCGCAAGGCGGCGTGGCGAGCGCTATAAATGCGGATAGAACGCTCGCCTTGGTCTATCCAACTGGGCCGGGCAGTTGCTCGTCGACGCAACCCACTATGCCCCTCGACAACGCCAACATGTTTTTCAACGTCAGTCAGGTCGCTGAGGCCTGGCGACGGGTGGTCTTCGGGCGCGCCAGCATCGGGGCGAGCCGGATGGCCAGCAAGGTGAAGGCGGCCGTCCACAGGAGCGCGGAGAGCGCGGGGCCACCTTGGAGCCAACCGGCCGCGATCCGGGAGAAACCGGCGAGGAGGGTCAGGGCGAAGGCGGCGGCTAGGGCCGGCCCGGCGATGAGCGGGCGTCCGGTGTGGCCCATGGTGGCGCGCATCATCACCGCGACCGTCATGCCTCCGATTGCACCGATGCCGAGCAGGTGGGTTGCGGTGGCCTCGGTGGCGAGGCCCAGTGCTGCGGCGGAGGTTGCGGCGAGCCCGAGAGGCACGAAGAGATAGGCAAGGTGCAGCATCAGCAGGAGCGGCGAGCGCCAGGTGGCCTGGGGGCGCCAGCGGGCCAGGCGCAAAAGGTGCAGGAGGGCGGCGATAGCGCAAAGGATGGCCGTCGTCCGGCTCGCGGGGGCCGCGACCCAGCTTGCGAGGGCGAGTGCGCCCAATGCGAGGGCTGCGCCGTCGAAGCGATTGAAGGGCACCGGCAGGGCTGTGTTCCCCCGTTGCACCAGCCAGTTGCGGGTGAAGCTGGGCACGATGCGCCCGCCGATCAGCAGAATGAGGAAGACCAGCAGGGCGATGCCCGCGCGGTGGCCGTGCCATGCGGTGCCGGTGAGGGCCGCCTCGGCATGGTAGGCGAGGTTGGCCAGCCAGAGCAGGCTGACCGGCACAAGGACCTTCAGGTTGCGCCAGTTCCTTCCGGCCACGACCTCCCGGGCGATCATCGCGGCCACGGCGAGAAGGAAGGCCTGATCCACTAGCGCTGTGACGAGAGGGCCGGGGCCTGCGAACCCGGCCACCACGAGCCGCCCGGCAACCCAAAGCGCCAGCAACGCCGCCAGCGGCCAGCCGCGCGTCGGCAAGCGCCCGGTCCAGTTGGGGACGGCGGTGAAGAGGAAGCCCGCCACCACTGCCGCAGCATAGCCGTAGATCATCTCGTGGATGTGCCAGTCTGTGGGGTGAAGCGTGCTGGCAAGGGTCACGTGCCCTTCCCACACCAGCCACCACAGCGGGATGACCCCTAGGCCGAACAGCGTGGCCGCAAGGAAGAACGGCCGGAACCCGTAGGAAAACAGCGCGGGGCCGTGGAATGATTTGTCACGCACCATAGCAGGACTCCCGGATCGAAAGGGGACGGGCGGCACCCCAAGGCGCCGCCCGATGGTCGAGTTCGAAGGAAACTGGGACTACTCGACCTGGGCGAAGAGATCGGCCATCCGGCCTTTCGCCTTGCCCTTGTGCTTCACCGTCGAGGCCTCATCGAGGTTGACGGCCTCGCCAACCTGCACCAGCGCAATCATGCCCATGGCGTAGTGCGGCGTGCACTTGATGCCATAAAGCCCCTCGGCCTCCACGGTCAGCTCGAATTCCGCGTTGTTCTTGGTCTTGAAGGCCTCCACCCCCTCCGGGAGCATCCCCTCGATGCTCTCCACGTTGTGGCCCTTGTCGGTGGGGATGAACTTCACCACGTCGCCGGGCGCGGCCTTCACATAGGCGGGCTCGAAGACCATCGCGCCAACCTCGCCCTTGTTGAGCATCTTCACCTCGTGGGTCTCGGCCCAGCCCGCGCTCGCGGCGAGGGTCAGGGCTCCGGCAAGCATCATCTTGGCAAACATCGGACTATCCTTTCATGCGTATCCGCTTGTTTCGGTTGAGCGGGTTTTGCACTAAGGCTCCGGGGTAAACGTTGCTCTGAAACAAACTCTGCGAGCGAAAGTGCCGAAACTTGACGAAAGCCTTCTGAACGGCCTGCCGCCCTTCTCGCTGCTGGAGCGTTCGCAGATCCGCGAGATCCTCGATGCCGCCGTGTCGCGTCGCTACGAGGAGGGCCGCGAGATCTTCCGCGAGGGCGAGCACGCCGACCGGTTCTACCTCCTGCTCGATGGCTACCTGCGCGTGGTGCGCACCACGCCGGGTGGCGATCAGATCATCGTGCTGCACATCTCGCCGGGCCAGCTCTTCGGGATTGCCCCGGCCCTGCAACGAGAGACCTATCCGGCCACCTCCATTGCTGCCGCCGAAAGCATCGCGCTGTCATGGCCGGTGCGGCTGTGGTCCGATTTCACCGCCCGTTACCCCGGCTTTGCTTCCGAGAGTTACAAGACCCTCGGCCAGCGCCTTGGTCAGATTCAGGAAACACTGACAGAGATGGCCACCCAGGCCGTCGAGAAGCGCGTCGCCTGCGCCCTGCTGCGGATGGTCACCCAGAGCGGGCGCAAGGTGCCCGAAGGCATCGAGATCGCCTTTCCCGTCACCCGTCAGAACATCTCCGAGATGACAGGCACCACGCTGCACACGGTGAGCCGGTTGCTGTCGGCCTGGCAGAAGGACGGCATCGTGGAATCGACCCGCAAGCACATTACGGTCACCGATCCGCACGCCCTCGTGGTGCTGAGCGGCGCCCAGTCCTGAAGCCGGGGCCGGCCCGCGCTTCCAGTTCGGCCCGAAAGGCGTCTTCGTCCAGATCGTATTCCAGGCAGGCGTCGGGTATGGCGTGAAACGGGGCTATCGGGCAGCCCGGGCAAAGCATCCGGCGTTCGAGAAAGACCGTGGCCATTTCAGGCCAGGCGTTGAACAGCTCCGAGAGCGGCAGGTCCGGATCGTCGAAATCGGGGCGGCGGCGCATGGCGTGTCCTTTCCCGCCCCAGCCTGCCCCCGGCTTTCGCTCGCTTCTTTGCGCTTGCGCAACATCCGGCCCGCCGGTGGCCCTTAGAAAAGTCGCATCCGAAACAAAACTTCCGGAACGCGACATGTCAGAAATACTTACCAAATCGCGCGCCCGAAACGTGTTCTACGGGGGATCCATATTCTTCGTGGTCGTGTTCGTGGCCATGACGGTGCAGAGCCACCGGCACATCGTGCAAACCTCCACCGCCGGCATGGAGCTGAGCGAGGAGGTGCGCCACGGCAAGCATGTGTGGGAGCGCCACTCCTGCATCAACTGCCACACGCTGCACGGCGAGGGCGCCTATTTTGCCCCGGAGCTCGGCAACGTGATGACCCGCTGGGGCGCGCTGGATGATCCCGAGCTGGCCTACGAGATCCTCGACGGCTGGATGAAGGCCCAGCCCTCCGGCATCGAGGGCCGCCGCCAGATGCCCTTCTTCGAGATCACCGAGGAGGAGATGCGTGCCCTCGCCGAATTCCTCCGCTGGGCCGATCAGACCGACACCCAGAACTGGCCGCCGAACGACGCGGGCTAAGGGAGAGACATCATGAAATACCAATCGCAAAAGGTGGCCTACGCCTATTTCGTCACCGCCATGGCGCTCTTCGGCATCCAGGTTCTGGGCGGGCTGCTGCTGGGCTGGATCTACGTTTCGCCCAACACGCTGTCGGAGCTGCTGCCCTTCAACATCGTCCGGATGATCCACACCAACGCGCTCATTGTCTGGCTGCTGCTGGGCTTCTTCGGCGCGGCCTATTACCTCGTGCCCGAGGAGAGCGAGCGCGAGATTTTCTCGGTCAAGCTCGCCTACATCCAACTGGCGATCCTCGTGGTCGGCACGCTGGGCGCCGTCGGCTCCTACCTCGTGGGCATCCACGGCGGGCGGGAGTTTCTGGAGCAGCCGCTCTGGGTCAAGTTCGGCATCCTCGTGGCCGCCGTGATCTTCCTCGTGAACGTCTCGCTCACCTTCCTCGCGGGCCGCAAGACGGCGATCACCAACATCCTGATGATGGGCCTGTGGCTGCTCTGCCTGCTCTGGGTCTTTGCCTTCATCAACCCCGACAACCTCAGCCTCGACAAGATGTACTGGTGGTTCGTCGTCCACCTCTGGGTCGAGGCGACATGGGAGCTGGTGATGGCCGCGATCCTGGGCTTCCTGATGCTCAAGCTCACCGGGGTCGACCGCGAGGTGATCGAGAAATGGCTTTATGTCATCGTCGCCACCGCGCTCTTCTCCGGCATCCTCGGCACCGGCCACCACTTCTACTGGATCGGCACGCCGGGCTACTGGCAATGGGTCGGCTCGATCTTCTCGACCTTCGAAGTGGTGCCCTTCTTCGCCATGATGTCCTTCGCCTTCATCATGGTCTGGAAGGGGCGCAAGAACCACCCGAACAAGGCCGCGCTGCTCTGGTCGCTCGGCTCGTCCACCGTCGCCTTCTTCGGTGCCGGCGTCTGGGGCTTCCTGCACACGCTGCACGGGGTGAACTTCTACACCCACGGCACCCAGATCACTGCCGCCCACGGGCACCTGGCCTTCTACGGCGCCTATGTGGCCCTGAACCTGGCGATGTTCAGCTACGCCATGCCGGTGCTGCGGAACCGCGCGCCCTACAACCAGGTGCTCAACATGGCGTCCTTCTGGCTGATGACCGGGGGAATGAGCTTCATGACCTTCACGCTCACCTTCGCCGGCACGATCCAGACGCACATGCAGCGAATCTTGGGTGAGTATTTCATGGACGTGCAGGACCAGCTCGGCCTCTTCTACCTCATGCGCTTCGGCTCCGGGGTGGCAGTGGTGCTGGGGGCGTTGCTGTTCATCTACTCCATGCTCGTGGTGCGCCGCGAGGTCGTCAAACCCGGCCCCATGGCCGTTCCGGGAGAATGATCCGGTGAAAGACCTGAACACAGCCGACCTGCCGTTCTATCACGCGCAAGCAGACGAATGCGCGGTGTTCGAAACGGCCCATGAAAACGGTCTGCCCCTTCTTCTGAAGGGGCCCACCGGCTGCGGCAAGACCCGCTTCGTCGAGCATATGGCGGCCCGGCTTGGCCTGCCGCTCCACACCGTCGCCTGCCACGACGACCTCTCGGCCGCCGACTTGATCGGGCGCTACCTGCTGAAGGGGGGCGAGACCGTCTGGGTCGACGGGCCGCTGACACGGGCGGTGCGCGAGGGCGGCATCTGCTACCTCGACGAGGTGGTGGAAGCCCGGAAAGACGTGACCGTGGTGCTCCACCCGCTCACCGACGACCGCCGCCGCCTGGTGATCGACCGCACCGGCGAGGAGCTGGCCGCACCAAAGAGCTTCATGCTCGTGGCCAGCTACAACCCCGGCTACCAGAACGTGCTGAAGAAGCTGAAGCCTTCGACCCGCCAGCGCTTCGTCTCCATCGGCTTCGAGTTCCCGTCGCCCGAGGTGGAAGTGCCGGTGGTGATGCGCGAAAGCGGGCTCGACGAGGCCCGCGCCACGGCGCTGGTGCGGCTCGGCGGCAAGATCCGCGCGCTTTCGGGGATGGATCTGGAGGAGGGGGTTTCCACCCGGCTGCTGATCTATGCCGCGACGATGATCGCAGGCGGCATGGCGGTGGAGCGGGCGCTGGAGGCCGCGGTGATCGCGCCGCTCAGCGACGAGCCCGACACCCAGCAGGCGCTGCGCGACCTCGCCGCCGTGATCTACGGGTGAGCGCCATGATGCACCTGCTCGACCTGATGGAACCGGAGGAAACTGTCGGCAACCTCTGGCACGACATGGCCTCGCGCTGGGGCGCCGCTGCGGAGGCCGGGGAGGCGGTGACGCTGGAGCAGGTGCGCCCCTCCGTCGCCGCGCTGTTCCGGGCGCTGGGCGGCGGGGCAGGGGTGGAAATCGCCCCGGCCCCGCTCACCGCCTCCGCCCATCGCACCGGGCGGCTGCGGCGGCTCGGCACGCCGCGCGAGCAGGTGAATGTCGCCGATTTCGACGGCGACCGCCTGCGCCTGCCCCCGGTGATCGACAGCTTCCCAACCCGCGCCCTCAACCGCGCCTGCTACCTCTGGCTCGCCGCGCTGGCCTCCAGGGTCGATATTCCCGCCGCCGCTGCCGATCCACTCGCCGCCGACAGGCAGGAGATTGCCGCGCTGGCCGCCGCTTCGGATCGGGCCTATACGGCCTGCCCCGGCCTGCGCCCCGCTTATGAGGCGCTCTGCCGCCATCTGGTTGAAACCCGCCAGCGCAGCGGCTTGCCGCGCTGCGAGGCGGGCGTGGAGCGGCTGGTGCTCGACCAGCTTACAGGGCGGTCCGAGGCAGAGGAATGCCTCTCCTGTCCCGCCCCGCGCGGCTACCGCAGCTATGCGCCGGTTGCCGTCTGGTTCCGGCTCCGCCCGCGGACCGGCGGCGGCAAGGCCCCCGCCGAAGCCGCCGAGGCGCCCGCCCCCGCCATGGCCCTTGCCACCCGCAAGGACGCCCGCCGCGAAGACCGCGACCAGGCCAACCGGCGCGACAGCTTCATCGTCCACCGCTTCGAGTCGATCCTGTCCTGGGCCGAGAGCCTCAACCTCAACCGCATGGTCGATGACGACGATCAGGACAATGCCGCCAAGGCCGCCGAAGACCAGGATCACCTGACGCTGAGCCAGAACCTCAAGCGCGCCGCCACCCGGCTGCGTCTCTCGCTTGACCTCTCGCCGCAGGACGCCGAGCACGAGCGGCTGGCGGGCACCTTCACCTACCCGGAATGGAACCGCCGCACCGGCGATTACATGCCCGATCACACCCGCGTGCTGGAAGCAGAGGCAAAGCCGCAGGCCAGTTACGCGCCGGATGCAAAACTGGTGGCCCGCGTCAAACGGCAGTTCGCGCCGCTGCACCCGCGCCGCGTCGTTCTGCCCCGCCAGATCGACGGCGACGAGCTGGACCTCGACGCCGTGGTGACCTCGCGCACCGACATCGCCTGCGGCCACGAGGGCAGCGACCGCGTGTGGCAGGCCAACCGGCCCATGGCCCGCGATCTTTCGGTGGCGGTGCTAATGGACTGCTCCCGCTCCACCGAGGCCGCCATCGGCGACACCTCTGTGATCGAAGTGGCGCGCCAGGCGGTTGCGGCGCTGGCCGAAGGGATCGACACGGCGGGCGACAGGCTGGGCATCTGGGGCTTCTCTTCGCTGCGGCGCGACCGGGTGTTCCTGCACCGCGCCAAGCGCTTTGCCGAGCCGATGGCGCCGGCCGTGACCGCCCGCATCGGCGGGTTGCGCCCCGGGCATTACACCCGCCTTGGCGCTGCCATCCGCCATGTTTCGGCCCAGCTTGCCGAGGAGGGCGCAACCCGCCGCCTGCTGCTGGTGCTGACTGACGGAAAGCCCAACGACCTTGACCACTACGAGGGCCAGCACGGCATCGAAGACAGCCGCATGGCCGTGCGCGAGGCCCGCGCGGCGGGGCAGGCGGTGCATGGCGTCATCGTGGACGAAGACGGGCAGGACTGGTTCGCCCGCATCTTCGGACGCGGCGGCTTCACCCTGCTACCGCAGCCCTCGCGCCTGCCGCGCGCCTTGCCCGAAATCTACCAGACCCTGACCATGGAGAGCTGACATGAAACGCCTTCTCGCCCTAACCGCCACGCTTCCCGCCCCGCTCGCGGCGGCCTCGTTCGAGCGTCCGATCCCGCAGCCCCAGACCGAGACGGCGGAGTTCTGGTTTCTCGTGGGCTCCGTCGCGCTTGTGCTGTCGCTGGTGGCGGTGCAATGGCTGGTGAGCCGGCGATGAGCCTCCCGCGCCGCCCATCCTTGAAGCTTCTGGCCGGGATCTATCCCTTCGCGGCGGGGGCCATGGGGGTCAACCTGTTCTTCGCCGCGCTCATCGGCTCATGGCTGGGCCTGCCGGTGCTGACGCCCTGGCAGGCCGCTGCTGGAGGGCTTGTCATCGGCCTGCCCGCGACATGGGCCTTCGCCTGCCATATCCTGCGGCTGATGGAAAAGGCGGAGGGGGAATGACCGGGTGGGGAGAATACGCGCTGGCGCTGGCGGTGTTCATCGCCAGCCACTTCCTGCCCTGCCTCGGCGGGCGGCGCGGCGTGGCTCTGGACCCGGCGCAGCCCGGGTTCGCCGTAAATTCCCGACACCCGCTGTTTCTCGCCCTCGTGTTCTGGGCCGGGGCGCATCTCTTTCCCAATGGTGACCTTGCCATGGCACTTTTCTTCGGCAGTTTCACGCTAATGGCGCTCCTCGCCATCCCCGCGTTCGACGCCAGCGCCCGCTAGGCTCCAAAGCCGGGCCGTTCTTTGACAACACCGCCCTGCTTTCTCTGCGCCCGCTGACGCGCGGGGAGGGGCGGCGGCGGAAACGGTCGGCCATGGCCCTCCGTCTCGCGGCGGGGCCTCAGCCTTCGCGTACCAGGCGAAAGCCGAGGTGATCGGGGGGCAGGCCCACGGCGCAGCCGCCGACGCTGGCATCGCGGACGAAGTCGATTACCGCCGCCCGGTGCCGTCCTCCGGCGATACGGACGCCGCAGTAGGGCTCGGAGGCCTCGATGCTGCCGTCCGCGGCGAGCCGGCCCGTGGCCATGCATCCGTCTGTCCACTCCCAGACGTTGCCGCCAAGGTCGGCCAGCCCGAGGCTGTTCTCGCCAAAGCCGCCCAGAGGCCGCAAGGCCGGGCTGGAGCTGCCGCGCAGCAGCACACCGCGCTCGTATTGCGAAAGCATCCGCGTGCCCGGGTCCAACTCGCCCTCGTCAGGTGCCGCATCGCCCTGCCGCTCGGCAGCGGCGCGCTGCCACTCTGCCTCGCTGGGCAGCCGCCAGGTCTCGCCTGTCTGGCGCGAGAGCCAGGCGGCATAGGCGGTGGCGTCGGCCCAGTTCACCATCGTTTGGGCATAGCGGCCCGCGCCGGTGCCCACGTCTTCGCAGGCCCCATCGGCCACGCAGGCGAGATACTCGGCGCGGGACACCTGAAACTTCATGATCTCGAACCCGGGCACCTCCACTTGCCGCACGCCCGGCGTGCTGGCCTTGCCCGCGCGGCTGAAGTTGCCGAGCGGACGAAAGGCGATCTGGCCGGGTGCGATGCTCACGGTCTCGGGCCGCGTCACGCCGTCGGGCTCTGGGCCCGGCACCGTGATGGCCAGCGCTCCAAGCGCAGCCGCCATGACGACACCCGCAAGGATGAAGCTCTTTCGCATGATCGTTTTCCTCGAAACCAAAACGGGTGGCCGGAGCGTTCCGGCCACCCAGCGCCTTCCCCGCAGGGTGGCCGCCTTATGGCAGCGCGGTCTTGCCTTCGTAGGCGGCGTTGTATTCGACCGGGGCCTGAACCTGCTCCATCAGGTCATTGTTCCAGTCGCCCTCCACCACCACGTGCGCGGTTGCGCCAAGGTTCACCGCCTCAATGAGGTTGTGGTTCACGTAGGCGTAGACGCCGGGCTGGAGGAACTCGTAGAGCGCCGCCCCGGCGGAGCCGCCACGGATGAACCAGGTTTCAAGGTCGCGTTCCGGCGGGTTGTTGAACTTGCCGGTCTCCCACACAAGGTCGCCATGCCCACCAATCAGGTGCGGGCGGGTGTCGCGGTTGGCTTGGCTGTGGATGAAGAGCACCTTCTCGCCTTGCGCCGCATGGAGCGCATTGTCGCCCGTGAGCGCCCCTACCTTGCCGTTGAACACGACGTGGCTGGGGATCAGGCCATTCATCACTTCGAGCGTGTCGGGATAGCTTTCGCCGACGTCCTCGTAGCGCTTGTAGTCGCCATTCTCATCCTTGGGGATGTAGAAGTCGTTCTCGCCGATGTAGAAGACGCGGTCGTAGCGGACTGGCCTGCCCTCGTGATCCTTCAGCCCGTCGCGCGGCAGCACCATGATGGCGCCCGACATGCCGCTGACGACGTGCCAGGGGATCATCGGGCCGCCCGGGGCGCAGTGGTAGACGAACACGCCGGGGCGGGTGGCCTTCCAGCGCAGCACGGTCTTCTCGCCCGGGTTGACCAGGGTCAGCGAGCCGCCGCCCAGGGCCCCCGTGGCGGAGTGGAAGTCGATGTTGTGCTGCATCAGGTTCTCGGGCGAGTTGTAGAGCGTCAGTTCGACGTAATCGCCCTCGTGCACCACCATCAGCGGGCCGGGGACCGAGCCGTTGAAGGTCATCGCCTGAAGGTAGGCGCCGCTATCGACCTCGACCTCTTTCTCGACGATCTGCATCTCGAACTCCACGATGCGCGGCTCGCCGGGGGCCACCTGCTCGTGCTCGTGCACGAAAGGCGGGCGGATCAGCTTGCGCTTGATGCGCTGCAGGTTCGACAGGTCGACCGGGGCGGCCATGGAGGTATCCATGATCTCCTCGGCCTTGGCGTGTCTGGTCAGCATGGGAATGGACGCCAGCACGGCGGCCCCCATTAGCGCGGCACGTCTCGTCAGCATCTCGGTTCTCCTTCTGCAACGGATTGCTGTTGCTTCGGAGTCTATGAGAACCGGCGGCGCCAAACGTTGCTGGAACGCAAACTTCCGGGCGGTCGCGCACTGGCCTGCTGCGACACCAAGGATAGGCGGTGGGGCAGTGTCATGTGGTTTGGCCAAGAGGGGGGTGGGCAGCCGCGGGGGATTCACCCCTCTGGTAGCGCTCTCCGCCACTCTGGCGTGGCATCGAGCATGGCGTTATCCGCCCTTTCTTGGAACTCCCGAGTGGCAGGGACCGTCCGCGATACCATCGTGGCTCATCACCGGTGCCACTGCCGAGAGCGGCCCTTCAGGCAGCGTATGAGGAAATCACATGCTCCGCCGTTTCGCCCGACGTGGGAGGAAAGCGTTGAGTGGGTTTCGTCAGGTGATTGATCTTTTTGGAGTCATAGAAACTCTTTCATGTCTCCATCCTGATGACTCTCGGTGCCGGGAAAAATGGGGTGCGCAAATCTGCCGTTATGCCGTGGTGAGGCCGAGCAGATGGTTGGAGTTGCTGCCTTTACCGGCGAGGTCTCGCTGCGCAACGTTGAGCACCTCTCTAGGTGTTCAGTCCCCGGAGAAGGCGATTTGCACTTTTACCGCGCCCCTGCGGTCTCCGGCGGTGTTGAA
The DNA here is from genome assembly GCF_006351965.1 of Oceanicola sp. D3. Classification (NCBI taxonomy): domain Bacteria; kingdom Pseudomonadati; phylum Pseudomonadota; class Alphaproteobacteria; order Rhodobacterales; family Roseobacteraceae; genus Oceanicola; species Oceanicola sp. D3. The sequence continues at coordinate 3,401,326 of NZ_CP040932.1, read as the reverse complement.
GGCTTCCACCGCTTGTTCCAGCGGAAAGGTGCCGGTGATGATTGGTGCCACCTTGATCCGCCCGTTACCGATGAGGGCCACAGCCTCGGCGAACTCGCCGGCGAAGCGCTGGGTGCCGTGATAGGCGATTTCCTTGCCGACCAGCATGTTCAGCGGGATCGGCACATCGCCCGACACGCCCACCTGCACCAGTCGCCCGCGCGGGCGCAGGCAGGTGATGGCGCTCTTGATCGCGGGGGCGGCGGCGGAGCACTCGAAGGCCACGTCGAAGCTGCCCTTGTTCTCGGCATAGGGCTCCAGCGCGTCGGCCTCGGTCGCCACGTTGATGGTGTGGGTCGCACCCATCTGCGTGGCCACGCCGAGGGTGAAATCCTGCAGGTCGGTCACCACCACCTCCGCCGCGCCCGCCTCGGCGGCGGCGGCGGCGCAGAGCGCCCCGATCGGGCCTGCGCCGGTGACCAGCACGCGCTTGCCCGCGAGGTCGCCCGCCTGGTTGCGGGCATGCAGGCACACCGCCAGCGGCTCGGCGCAGGCGGCCTCTGCCAGGCTCACGCCGCCGGCCACCTTCACGCATTGCACGGCATCCACCACCATCCGGTCGCGGAACAGGCCCTGCTCATGCGGCATCCGCATGGCCGAACCATTGAAGCGCATGGAGAGACAGTGGATCGGCAGGCCCTCTTGGCAGAAGCTGCAGGTGCCGCAGGTGCGGCTTGGGTTGATCGCCACCCGGTCGCCCTCAGCCACGCCGCTCACCCCTGCGCCCACCGCCACCACAGTGCCCGAGGCCTCATGGCCAAGTATAATCGGCTCGCGCACCCGGATCGGGCCAAAGCCGCCGTCCTGGTAGTAATGCAGGTCCGACCCGCAGATGCCGCCCGCGGCCAGCGCCAGAAGCACCTCTCCGGGGCCGGGCTCGGCCACGGGGGCGGTTTCGATCCGAATGTCGTTCTGGCCGTAGAGGCGGCAAACGCGGGCGTCCATGGGCAGGCTCCTAAGGTGTGAGGACCGAGGGCAACCAGGTGGCGAGCGGCGGGATGTAGGTGACCGCCAGCAGCACGAGGATGTTGGTCAAAAGGAAGGGGAAGATGGCCACCACCACCGGCGCCAGAGGCAACCGGGCGATGTTGGCGCAGACGAAGAGGCACACGCCGACGGGCGGCGTGGTGAGGCCGATCATCAGGTTCAGCACGGCGACGGTGGCAAAGTGGATCGGGTCGATGCCGACGGCGTTGGAGAGCGCCAGAAGGGGCACGAAGAGGATGATCAGCGCGGCGATGGTCTCGAGGAACATGCCGACGAAGAGCAGCAGCAGGTTGATCAGCAGCAGCACGAGGAACTTGTTGTCTGTGACCGAGAGCACGCCATCGGCAATCGCCTGCGGGATGCGCTCGGAGACGAGGATCCAGCCGAAGACATTGGCAAAGCCGACGAGCGCGAGGATGCCGGCAGCGGCCACGGCGCTGTCGATCACTATGCCGGGCACGTGCTTCAGCGGCAGTTCACGGTAGATGAAAGCGCCCACGAGGAAGGCATAGACCGAGGCGACCACGGCGGTTTCGGTCGGCGTGGCGAGGCCTGAGAGCAGGCCGTAGATGATCAGGAAGGTCATCGCCAGCGCCCAGATCGCCCCGCCAAAGCTGCGCGCCACCTCGCCAAAGCCCTGCCACGGTTGGTGCGGAAAGTTCTTGCGGCGCGAGATGATGTAGCAGGTCACCATCATCGCAAGGCCCATCAGGATGCCGGGGATGGCTCCGGCGAGGAACATCTTGCCCACCGAGATGCCCGAGAGCGCGCCGACGATGATCATTGGCACCGAGGGCGGGATGATCGGGCCGACTGTGGAGGAGGCGGCGGTGACGGCAGCCGAGAAGTCGGCCGGGTAGCCTGCCTTCTTCATGCCGGGGATCATCACGCCACCAATAGACGCGGCGTCGGCTACGGCTGTGCCGGTGATCCCGCCGAAGAGCATGGAGGCGGCGATATTGGTCAGGCCCAGCCCACCGCGTATCCAGCCCACCAGCGCATTGGCGAACCTGATGATCCGCTCTGTTATCCCGCCGCGGTTCATCAGGTTGCCGGCGAGGATGAAGCCGGGGATCGAGAGCAGCACGAACACGTCCATGCCCGCATACATCTTCTGCGGCATGACCACCGGCGGGATGCCGGCGTACGCGAGGTAGGCGAGCGACGAGAGGCCCAGCGTGATCGCAACGGGCACGCCCAGCGCGAGGCCGAGCACGAAAACGGTGAGGAGAATGGTCACGTCCATGAGGTCATTCCTCCTCGGTGGGTTTCACGGGGGTGCCGTCCTCGGCGCCCGAGAGCATGGCGATGCAGCGCAGCAGGGCAAAGAGGGCGAGGCCTGCGAGCAGGATGAAGACGGTGAGATGCGCCCAGGTCATGCGGATGCCCAGCGCCGGGGCGGTCTGCATCTTGCCGATGGTCACGTATTTCCAAGCATGGGGCAGCAGGTAGAGCGCGAGCGCGGCGGTGGCGGCGGCAGCCAGCAGGCGCAGGATCCAGGGCAACTTGCCCGGCAGTGACTCGCTGATCACGTCGACGTTCACCAGATCGCCGGTGCGCAGGCTGAGGCCCGCACCGAAGGCGACGAGATAGAGCAGGGCAAAGCGGGTAAGTTCCTCTGTCCAGACGGGCGACTGCCCGGTGGTGCGCCCCACGACCTGCACCAGCACGGTGCCGATCAGCACCGCAAAAGCCACACCCGCGCCGATGCGGGCGACGAGCGTGAGGATGCGGACGAGGGTTTCAGCAAGGCGCATGGCGGCAGTCTCCGGTCAGATGAAAGGCGGCCGGCGCGGGGGAGAGCCACGCCGGCCGTTGGCCCGAAGGCTGGGTTACTCGGCGAACAGCCCTTCGACGATCGGGCGGATCTCGTCGCTGACGTTGCTCAGCACGGCGTCTTTGGCAGCGGCGGCAAAGGCGGCACCGTCAACCTCAACGAAGGTCATGCCATTGGCCTCAAGGTAGGCGCGATCATCGGCGAGGCTCTTCTCGAACAGGTCACGCTCATAGGCCTGGGCAATTGCAGCCGCTTCCATGACTGCCTTTCGGTCGTCCTCGGAGAGCTTCTGCCATGTACTTTCGGCCATGGCCATGATCGCCCAGGAGCGGACATGCTCGGTGAGGTTCACGTGGCTCTGCACCTCGTTGAAACTGGCCGAGCGGATCAGGGCGAGCGGGTTCTCCTGCGCTTCGATGGTGCCGTTCTGCAGCGAGGTGAACACCTCGGAGAATGCCATCGGGCCGGGGGCCGCGCCAAGCGAGGACCATACGTCTATGAAGAGCGGCACGTTGGGCACGCGCATCTTGAGGCCGTTCAGGTCGGCCGGGGTCTCGATCGGGCGGTTCGAGGTGAGGTTGCGCGGGCCACGGGCGAAGTACGCAATCGGGTGAACCTGTGCCTTCTCGATAATCTCGGCGTTGATCTGCTCGCCGATCTCGCCAGAAGCGACCTCATCCATGTGCTCGATGGACTTGTAGGCGTAGGGAATGGCCAGGAGCGCGGCCATCGGGGCCCAGTTCTGCAGGCTCTCGCCGGTGATCGCCATATCCACGGTGCCAAGCTGCATGCCGTTGATCAGGTCGATTTCCTTGCCGAGGCTCTCGTTCGGAAAGACCTCGACCACGATGCGCCCGTCGGTGCGGGCGGCCAGCTCTTCGGCGAACTTCACCGAGGCGAGATGCCAGGGGTTTTCCTCGTTGGCGAGGTGGCCCAGCTTCAGGGTCATCTCCTGCGCGAAGGCGGGCACGGCGGTCAGCGCGGCCATGGCCACGGCGAGAACCGGCTTTTTCCAGTTGAATGTCATGTGTCTTTTCCTCCTTGGATGGGTGCATTGACCGGCTCGGGGATTTCCCCCTCCGGCACGTCGAAAAACTCTGGCCGCGCCGCATGGATCTGCGGCAGGTCGGTGAGGACCTCGCGCAGATGGGTGCGGACGGCGGCATTGGCGGCGCTCATGTCTCCCTGCTCGATGGCATCCACGATGGCGCGGTGCTGGCTCACCAGCTTTTCCACCGGAAAATGGCCGAGCGACAGAAAGCGCACCCGGTCCATCTGCGATTTCAGCCCCTCGATCAGCCGCCACGCGCCGCGCTTTCCGGCGGCATCGGCGAGGGTGCGGTGAAACTGCTCGTCGAGCCCGATGAACTCTTGCGGGCTGCTGGAGGCCACCGCTTCCTGTGCCTCGAGCTGGGCGCGCAGCTCGGCGATCAGCGCCGGGTCGGGGCGCCGGGCGAGGATCTTGGCAATGTCGGCCTCGATCGCCTCGCGCAGAAAGCGCGCGTTCAGCACGTCGGAATAGGTGATCCGGGTCACGATGGTGCCGCGCTGAGGCAGCACCGCCAGCAGACCCTCGCCGGCGAGACGGATAAAGGCCTCGCGCACTGGTTGGCGGCTGACGTCCCAACTCCGGGCGATCTCGGTCTCGGAGATACGGTCGCCGGGGGAAAGGCGGTTGCGGATGATGGCGTCGCGCAGATGCGCATAGATCTGCGGCGTGATCGGCGATGCCGGATCCAGCGCAGCGGATGTGATGCGGTTCTCCGTCATGATTCGCTCTCCTCCCGGCGCATGCCTACCATACTTCCATACTTCCATACTAGTCAGGTTCGCGGCGGTCTGATACCTTGCCCCCGACAGACGACTCGGGAGGCTTCTCACATGAAACAGACCTGGCGGTGGTTCGGCCCCCGTGACCTGGTATCCATCGACGACACGCTGCAGGCGGGGGTGCAGGGCATCGTCTCGGCGCTGCACCATGTGCCCACCGGCGCCGTGTGGACGCCCGAGGAGATCGCCAAGCGGCAGCGCGAGATCGGCACCATGACCGACGGCGCGCCCTCCGGCCTCGGCTGGGACGTGGTCGAGAGCCTGCCGGTCTCAGAAGACATCAAGAAGCAGCAGGGCGACTGGAGCAGCCACATCGCCAACTACATCACCAGCCTCGAGCACCTCGCCGGGGCAGGGATCGAGGTGATCTGCTACAACTTCATGCCGGTGCTGGACTGGACCCGCACCGACCTTGCATGGCGGATGCCGAACGGCGCCACCTGCATGCGCTTCGACCTCACCGATTTTGCCGCCTTCGACTTGCACATCCTCGCCCGCCCCGGCGCGGCGGAGGATTATGACGAGGCCCTGCGCGACGCCGCCGCCCGGCGGTTTGCCGAGATGTCCGAGGACCGCAAGGCGCAACTCGCCAAGAACGTCGTCTTCGGCCTGCCCGGCGCAGCGGAGAGCTTCTCTCTCGAAGACGTGCGCGACCACCTCGCCCAATATGCCGCGATGAGTGAAGACACCCTGCGCAAGCACCTGCTCGACTTCCTTGCCGAGGTGGTGCCCACCGCCGAGCGCCTTGGCCTGCGGATGTGCTGCCACCCCGACGACCCGCCGGTGCCGCTGCTGGGCCTGCCCCGGATCATGTCGACGGAATACCACTACCAAAAGCTGGTCGAGGGCGTCGACAGCCCCGCCAACGGCATCACTCTCTGCTCCGGCTCGCTCGGTGCCCGGCCCGACAACGACCTGCCGGGCATGATGGAGCGGCTGGGCGACCGGGTGCATTTCCTGCACCTCCGCAACGTGACGCGCGAGACCGGCGATATCCGCGGCGACTTCCACGAGGCCGAGCACCTCGGCGGCGATACCGACATGGTGGCCTTGATCGAGGCGGCACTGAATGAGGAGGCGAAGCGCAAGGCCGCCGGACGTGCTGACTGGTCCATTCCCTTCCGCCCCGATCATGGGCAGGACATTCTCGATGACCTGAAGCGCAGCGCGCAACCCGGCTATCCTTCTATCGGGCGGCTCAAGGGCCTGGCCGAGCTGCGCGGGATCATCGCCGCGCTCGAACCCCGGATCACCGCATGAGGCTGACAACACTGGAGGGGCTGCCCGACACCGTCGCGCGGCCCGGCTATGTGCCCGCCGATCATGGCGTGGGCATCGTCCACCTCGGGCTCGGGGCCTTTCACAAGGCGCACCAGGCCGCCGCGACCGATACCGCGCTGGCCGCCTCGGGCGGTGACTGGCGCATCTGTGGTGTAAGCCTGCGCAGCCCCGAACCCGCCACGCAACTCGGCCCCCAGAACGGGCTCTTCACCCTGATCGAGCGCAGCGCCGAGGGCAGCCGCGCCCGGGTGATCGGCTCGGTCGCCGGGGCGCTCTGCCTCGGGCCTGATCGCGCCGAGGTGCTGGCCGCGCTGACCTCGCCGCACACCCGCATCGTCAGCATGACCGTCACCGAAAAGGGCTATGGCATCGACCGCACCACCGGCGGCGTTGACCCGTCTCACCCCGCCATTGCACACGACCTTGCCGCACCCGAGGCCCCTATCGGCGTCGCTGGCCTCTTGGTCTGGGCGCTTCAAGCCCGCCGTGCCGCGGGCCACCCGCCTTTCACCGTGCTCTGCTGCGACAACCTCCCCGAGAACGGCCCGCTCCTGCGCGGCCTGTTGGTGGATTTCGCCCGCCGCACCGCGCCCGAGGTGGCCGATTTCATCGCTGCGGAAGTGGCCTTTCCCTCCACCATGGTCGACCGCATCACGCCCGCTGCCACGCCCGAAACCCTCGCCGACGCCGAGGCGATGACAGGTCAGCGCGACGAGGCGGCGGTAGAGACCGAGGCCTTCACCCAATGGGTGATCGAGGACAGCTTTCCAACCGGCCGCCCGGCTTGGGAGGCGGCGGGCGCGATGTTCGTGGCCGACGTGAAGCCCTACGAGGAGATGAAGCTGCGGATGCTGAACGGCGCGCATTCGATGCTGGCCTATACCGGATTCCTCAGCGGCCATCGCCACGTCTCTGACGTGATGCAGGACGCCTCCCTCGCAGCGCTGGTGCGCCGCCACCTCGCCGCCGCCGCCGCCACGCTCCCAGAGCTTCCCGGCGTCGACTTCGCCGCCTATGCCGAAGCGCTCTGCACCCGGTTCTCCAACCCGCACTTGCGGCACCAGACCTACCAGATCGCCATGGACGGCACCGAGAAGCTACCGCAACGGATCCTTGCCCCTGCCGAGGTCGCCGTTTCGAAAGGCCATTCCGTGGAGCCATTCGCCTTCGCCATCGCCGCCTGGATGCGTTACGCAATGGGGAAGACCGATGCGGGAGAGGCCTTCGAACTGAGAGACCCGCGAGAGGCCGAGTTGCGGCGGTTCGCCAATGACACGGATGATACAGCGACAACCGTATCTAATCTGATGGAGATGCCGGGCCTCTTCCCCAAGTCACTTATTGCCAATCCCCGCCTTCACCGATCCGTCACTGCGAAGTTAGATGCCATGCGTCAAAGTGGAATGGCAGGGGCAATCAGGACTGAAGCCGGTGCGCAGGCGCAGTGAGCGCACGGAGCGGTTAGGGCGGCGCCGTGCTAAACCGCTACACTGCCCTCGGCATACCTGTCACCGTGCCCTCTTTGGCGAAAAGGCGTTGTTTTGCTGAGTTTTTGGAAATTATCCGCTGTATTCAAACGGTAGCATCCGTGTTGTCGTTTGCGGTGCTGAGCTGACCTTTGGCCGGGACGGGAATGCCATTGGGCGGCGTGACGAGACGTCTTCCGCCGCGTTCGTAAACACGACGGGAGAGGCGAGATTGGGGGTGTGGCGCTGGCTCTTATCGACTCAGGCGGCGTGGAGCAGGCCCTTGGTGTAGCCTAGGGCGAAGGCGAAGAACCGGGTGCGGTCGGGGTCGAGCTCGCTCAGCGGCACGTGGTCGGGGCAGAGGATGCCGCTGTAGCCCGCATCGCGGTAGGCGCGCACGCAGGCAGCCATATCCACGTCGCCCTCGTCGGGGAAGCACTCGTGAAAATCGAGGTGCCCGCCTCGGATATTGCGGAAATGCACCATGAAGATATGCCCGCCCGGCCCGAACTCGCGGATCGCGCGGATAACGTAGTCGGTGCCCTCGGTCGACATCTCGGCAATCGTGCCTTGGCAGAAGTTCAGGCCGAGCGCGGGCGAGCCATTGGCCAGATCGAGGAACCGCCGCATCCCCTCGATAGAGCCGAGGTTGTGGTGAACGCCGTTCAGCCCGCCCACCGGATAGGCCGGGTCATGCGGGTGCGCGGCAAGCTTCACGCCCGCCTCCTCCGCCGTGGGGACCAGCGCGTTCACCAGATAGCTCAGCGCCTGCCAGCCCTGCGCCTCGGTCACGCCGGGCACCTCCTGGGCAGACTTTTGCCCCGCCGTGCCCTTGCCGTCTGCGGTGTCTTCGTCGGGCAGCACCACGCCGCGATAGGAAAAACGGCTGTCTTTCTCGGGGGAGTAATCCTCCAGCCGGAAGGCTGAGCATTTGATGCCTCCGCGCCCCGTGACCATGCCGGTGCGGGTGATGCCGACCATCTGCACGTTGAACTTGAGGCAGGGGATGCCCGCCGCGCCGGCCGCGCGGATGTTGGCGCGCAGCTCCTCGGCCAGCGCTTCGGCGCGTTCGGGGGCGTAGAGGGAATCCAGCAGCAGGGAGCCGACGTCGAGCGCCATCACTTCCACCCGCAGCCCCTCTGCCGCCACGCGGGCGGTGAAGGCGCGGATCTTCTCTGCGTCCCAGCGACCGTCCGGGCCCATCACCTCGTCGAGCGGGCGGGCGTCGATGACCACTCTTTCGCAGCCCAGTTGGCGCGACAGGCGCAGGCGCTCGGAGGTCGGGAAGCTGATCTGTTCACCGATATACATCGCTCAGCCCTTCCACTGGACGCGCTTGAAGGGGAGCACCTCGATGTCGGCCCAGATGCCTTCGGTGGCGTAGACCTCGCTGGCCAGATAGGCATCGAGCGCGGCGCGGTCGGGGAAGTCGCACAGCACGACCGAGCCGGCCATCTCGCCCTCGTCCGACAGGATCGCGCCACCGTCGAGGATGCGGCCCTCGGCCTTCATTGCGTGGATGCGTTCAAGATGCGCGTCACGGTTGGCCAGCCGTTTGGCCAGCACGTCGCTGCCATCGCGGCAGATCAGGGCAAATTGCATCAGTCGCGGCCCTCCACGGTGGGGGGCTCCATGTGATAGCCGCGCCCCTCGTAATCGAAGTCATGCAGCTTGTTGACCGGCTCGGACTTGTCGACCGGGCTGGCGTAATAGGCGCGGATCTCTTTGATCTTGGTGATGTCGTCGTTGAAGATATACCACTCGTCGCCGCGCAGGGCCTCGCCGATGCCGGTTTTCCAGTGGGTCCATTCGATCACCGCCTCGCGGCCATCGGCGGCGCAGAGCACCTTTTCGATGGTCCACTTGCTGCCCATCTTCTCGACGCACATCACCCAGCCATCGGCCACCGCCTCGGCCCCGCGCCAGGGCGCGCCGGGCAGGCCGGGGGGGAAGTAATGGGTGCCGTCGGGGGTGAAGCAGTCGATCAGCCCCTGACGGTCGGCCTTGTTGCACATGTCGAAGTAATGGCGGATCAGCGCCTCGGCTTTCTCTGCGGGGGTGGTCACAGCGTGTTTCCTTCGGCTTTCCATGTTTCGAATTCGGCCAGCGTTTCGGCGTTGGGCGGGTAGGTGCCCCAGAGCGGCGCGCCGCTGTCGATCTTGGTGAAGAGGAACTTTTCGCGCAGCTCCTGCTCGTAGCTGTCGCGGGCCACCTCATCGGCGATGGCGCGGGGGATGACGATCACGCCGTCGCTGTCGCCCACGATGATATCGCCCGGATAGACGGCCACATCAGCGCAGCCGATCACCTCCTGCATGGCGATGGCGCGGTGGTAGGCGGGGCGCGTGGTGGCGGTGTTGGAGCGGCAATAGGCCGGGAAGTTCATCTGCGAGATTTCCGTGCCATCGCGGAACGCGCCATCGGTGATCGCGGCGGCCACGCCTTTGCGCATCATCCGGGTCATCAGCATGTTGCCGGCGCTGGCCGCGCGCGGGTCGTTGCGGCTGTCGATCACCAGAACCTGACCGGCCTCGATGGCCTCGACGGCCTCCCACTGGATGTTGTCCTCGCCGCGCTTGGACAGATCGCCGAGATCCCAATCCTTGTCCTCCCGGGAGGGGACGAAGCGCAGGGTGAAGGCCTCGCCTGCGAACCGCTCGATCTCGCGCGACAGGGGCATCACGTCCACGAGGAAGGGCTGGCGGAAGTTGCGCTTGAACAGCTGGGTGGAGAGGGTTGCCGTGCTGGTCTTGCGCAGCAGGTCGAGCGTATCGGGGGCGAGTGGGTTCGTCACTTAGGGTCTCCGGTCTGGTCGTGTCAGGGCAGGGGAGCGCGGGCTGCGTCCACTGTGAAGAGGCTGCCCGCGAGGGGCGCAAGGTCGAGCTGTGCCGAGGACAGCGAAAGCCGCGCAGTGCCGATCCGCAGGGTGCCGGCGGCGTCGATATGGAGGGCGCTGGCGGTGGGCACGGGCAGGGGGAGATGCACGGGCGCGGCAGTGCCTGCCAGCATGTCCAGCCCCCAGGCATCGTGCCGCGCCAGCCAGACCCTGCCGCCGGGGGCGAGCGCGAAATCGGCCAGGCCTGCCGGGTCCAGCGGCACGATCAGCCGTTCGGTGCCGGTGGAAGGGTCAAGCGCGGCGAGGCCGTCATCGGTGGCAAAGACCAAGGTGCCATCTCGCGTTTTCAGCCCGCTGCCGGGGCGGCGGCGCGCGTGTAGCGGCGTGCAGCGCCCGTCGGTGTCGAGCTTGAGGATGCGAGGGCCGGCGGCGGCGTAGAGCGTGCCATCGACGGCCACCAATCCGTCAACCTCGGCCAGTTCGGGCGCATCGGCAAGCCGGGTTGCAGCATGGGTGCCGTCTTCGCCGGGTTGAGACAGGTCCACCCGCCAAAGGGTGCTTCCGGCGATGGCGAGGACCACATCGCCCGCGCCGGGGTGGCAGGCCGCCCGCAGGGGGGCGGAAAAGCTGGAAAGCGGCGCGCCGTCCGTGGCGTTCAGCAGCGCTGCGCCGGGCCCGTCGCAGGCCAGCGGGGTGCCGCCGGGCCCATCGAACAGCTGCACGGTGGCGAAGGTCGACAGGCCGGACAGGGGGGCGAGCCATTCGGGCAGGTCCGGCCCGCGGTAGTTGCCCGGAGCGCTCTCGGCAAGGGCGCCAGATATCTCACGCGCGGCCGATTGCAGTTCGATGGCGATGTCCTGGCGGCGGCTGTCGGCCATCCGGTGGGCGGGGGCGGACACGCTGAGCGCGGCAATCGCCACCCCGTCCGGCGCGAGGATCGGCACGGCGACGCATTTTGCGCCGGGCACGATCTCTTCGTTGTCGAGCGCGAAGCCGCGCATCCGCACCGCCGCCAGATCGGCGCGCAGCGCTGCTGCGCCACGGTGGGTGTGCTCCGTCAGCGGCTCGTAGGTGAGGTCATCCAGCAGCGCGGCCAGCACCGCCTCGGGCTGCCACGCCAGCAGGGCCTTGCCGAGCGAGGTGCAATAGAGGGGTTTGCGCGCGCCGATGGTGCCCGCGACAGCAACGCCGAGGCCCTCCTTGCGGGCGATGGTTTGCTGCGCGGTGCCCGCCAGCACGCCAAGGCTCACCGCTTCGCCGTATTTCTCGGCGAGGCGTTTCATCGCGGCGGCGGAGATGGAGATCAGGTCGGAGTTTTGCGCAACGGCGCCCGCAAGCTCGGTGAACTTTGGACCCAGCTCATAGGCATGGTCGCGCGGGTCGACCTGCACGAACTCGCGGGTCGTGAGGGCGGCAAGGATGCGGTAGAGCGTTGGCTTGGCATAGCCCGTGGCCTCGGCGATTTCCTTGATCCGGGGGCGCCCATCAGATGCGCCGACGCATTCGAGGATGTTGAGCGCCTTGGACAACAGCCCGGTGCCGGGAATCTCCCCGGTCTTGCTGGCACTGTCTGCCGCAGGGTCCTTGGTTGATTTGCTCATCCCATCCTCCTTTTGGTATTTTCCATATCGTGATAATTAACGGCCATCAACCCACATCTGATCTCATGATTTGATATTTGCGGTTGACGGCGAGCCGATATCTTTCACATTGTGGCGCCACACGCGGGCTAAAACTGCGATTCCCTCGAGGATATCCGGCATATGGTCCGCATGGTGATAATTTTGGCGATGGAGAGGGAGGAGCCTTTCGTCGCCCGGCGTTCCCTCGCCAACCCCAAAAGATGTCTCAGGGAGGACACATGACAGTTCAACTCCGTGGCCGCAGCGCCCGCACTCTCTCCGGTTTGGCGCTTGCCGCCGGTCTCGCCGCCTTCGGCACAGCCGCAGCCGCACAGGACGCCACCCTGCGCGTGGGCACCGTGCTGCCCGATGGCAACCCGGTGGTCGAAGGCTTCAACAAGTTCGCCGAACTGGTGGACGAAAGCACCGATGGTGGCGTGGAGATCAAGGTTTATCCCAACAGCCAGCTTGGCGGCACGCAGGACGTGATGGACCAAGCGTTGGCCGGGGCCAATGTTGCTGCCTTCACCGATGCCGGGCGGCTGGCCGAATACACGCCGATCTTTGCCGCCATTGGCGCGCCCTTCGTTTTTGAAAGCTACGAAGAGGCTGATACCTTTGTGACTTCGGAGGCCTTTGCCGGATGGGCCGAGCAGCTGCGCGAAGACAGCGGCTACGTGATCCTGTCGTTCAACTGGTATCAGGGGCCGCGCTACCTTGTGACCAAGAAACCGATCGAAAGCCGCGCCGACATGGACGGCGTGCGCATCCGCACCCCCGGCGCGCCCGCATGGATCGCCGCCGCCCGCTCGCTGGGTGGCACGCCGACCCCGCTGGATTGGGCCGAGGTCTACTCGGCGCTGCAACTGGGCTCCATCGACGCGGCAGAAGCCGGCCCGGCAGCCGTGGAATCGATGAAGTTCAACGAGGTGGCCAGCCATTACACCAAGACCGGCCATATCCAGCTGATCACCGGCCTCGTGGTGGGCGAAGACTGGTGGGAAACCCTGACCGAAGAGCAGCAGACCGCTGTGCGCGAGAGCGCCGTCGAGGCGGGGCGCCACATGTCGCAGCTGAACATCGAGGCGGATGAGAAGGCGCTGGAGTGGCTTGCCAATAACGGCATGACCGTTTCCGAGATCGACATTGCCGAGTTCGTCGAAGCGGCGAAGGGCGAGTACGAGGGCCTTGGCATCTCGGAGGCCTACAAGACCGTCCGCGAGACCGTCGAAGCCGAGTAAGCGCAACGGCAGACCAACCGGCGGGCGGCTTCCCTTGCAGGGGGCCGCCCGCTTGATGATCCGAACAAGAGCCGCGCCATAACGCGGATGGAATTGGGGAGGGCCGGGCAGATGATCGTCTACAGGGCATTGAAACAACTGGAGTTCTGGAGCGCGCTGATCTTGCTCGTGACCGTTCTCGGCCTGACCGGCTGGGCCAGTGTCACCCGGTTTTTGGGCGTGCCGAATATCTGGGTGCTGGAAGTGACGCAGGTGTGCTTTGCATGGGTGTGCTTTCTGGCCGCCGTGCTGGCCTTTCGAAAGAGCCAGCACTTTTCGGTGGAGTTCCTGACCTCCGCGCTGCCCGATGCCATCGGCCCCTGGCTTGGCCCGATCCGCTCGGCGGTGATGCTGGTGCTGCTCATCGCGCTGGGCTGGATTGCGCTCGATTACGTTGAGGTGGCGGGCCGCCGCCGACTGCCGCTGACAGGCATCCGCAACTCCTGGGTCGCCGCCGCGCTGCCCACCGCCTGCCTGCTGATGGCGCTGCATTGCATCGAGGCGCTGATCCTCGACATCCGCGCCATCCGCCGGGGCGAAGACCCTCGCGACCGGGAGCTTTGATCCATGCTCCTACTTGGCGTTGTCCTCTTCATCCTCGCGGTTGCGCTCGGCATGCCGATTGCCTTCTCGCTGCTGCTTGCCTCGATCCCGACCTTCCTGACCGGTGAGTTCATGCCGCCCTCCATCGCCGCGCAAAAGCTGGTGGGGGTGACGCAGATCTACACCCTGATGGCGGTGCCCTTCTTTGTGATGGCGGGCAACATCATGTCGGCCTCGGGCATCGCCGGGCGGTTGGTGACATTTTCCAACGTGCTGGTGGGCTGGATGGCCGGCGGGCTGGCGCAGGTCTCCATCGTGCTGTCGCTGCTGATGGGCGGCATCTCGGGCTCCGCGGTGGCGGATGCGGCGATGCAAAGCCGCCTGCTGGGCGAGCCGATGACGCGGGAAGGCTACTCCAAGGGCTTCGCCGCCGGTGTCATCGCCTATTCGGCCATCATCACCGCCACCATCCCGCCCTCCATCGGGCTGATCGTCTTCGGCTTCATCGCCAATGTCTCCATCGGCAAGCTGCTGCTGGCCGGCATCGTGCCCGGCATCATCCTCACGCTGGCGCTGATGGGCTACACCACCTTTGCCTCCCGCCGTGCGGGCTATGGCGCGGCGCGGGCCGAGCCGCCCAGCTTTCGTGAGGTGGTTTCGGCCTTCCGCGAGGCCTTCTGGGCGCTGATCTTTCCGGTGCTGCTGGTGGTGGGCTTTCGCTTCGGCTTCTTCACCGCGACCGAGGCCGGGGCCTTCGCGATCTTCTATGCGCTGTTCGTCGGCGTGGTGATCTACCGCGAGCTGAGCCTGACCAAGGTGATCGAGGTGATGCGGAATTCGCTGACGGATATCGGGATGATCATGCTCATCATCATCATGTCGGCGCCGCTGGGCCATGTGATCGTGCTGGCCGATGCGCCTTCGGCCATCGAGGGCCTGTTCGGCGCGATTGCCGCCAGCCCGACGGCCACGCTTCTGCTGGTTCTGCTGTTCCTGATCGTGGCAGGTACGATCATGGAGGCAACGGTGAACGTGCTGCTGCTGACGCCGCTGTTCCTGCCGATCCTCGTGGCGCAGGGGCATGACCCGATCCACTTTGGGGTGCTGATGATCACCATCCTGACCATGGGCGGCAACACGCCCCCCATCGGGGTGACCATGTACACCGTCTGCGGGATGCTGAAGTGTTCGATCATGGAATACACCCGCGAGAGCCTGCCCTTCCTGCTGGTCATGCTCTCGGTCTTCCTGCTGCTGGCGCTGGTGCCCGGGCTGGTGACATGGCTGCCCTCGACCCTGATGAACTGAAGGACGACATGCGTAAGAAACTGCTGATCACTGGCGCTTCGGGGATTGTGGGCACGGGCCTGCGCCCCTTCCTGCGCCCGCATTACGATTTGCTGCTGTTCTCGCGCTCACCCGCGGCCGAGGCGCGGGCGGGCGAGACGGTGCTGACCGGCGACATGGCCTGCGCGGCGGATGTGCAGGCCGCCGTGGCGCAGGTGGATGCGGTGCTGCATCTGGCCGCCGTGCACGGGCTGACCATCAGCTTCGAGGAAACGCTGGACGTGAACTATCGCGGCCTGACCTACCTGATGGAGGCCTGCGTGGCGAAGGGCCTGCGCGATGTGGTCTTTGCCAGCTCCAACCACGGCTGGGGGTTTCACCCGATCTCCGCCGCCCCGCTGGCCGAAACCGCGCCGCCCCGGCCCGATGGCTGGTATGGGATCAACAAGATCTGGGGTGAGGCGGTGATGGCCTATTACGCCGACGCCCATGGCATGCGCACCACCAGCCTACGCATTGGCAACACCGCCGAGACGGTGATGGATGACCGGCGGTTGCACATGTGGATCAGCTTTGCCGACCTCGCCGGGGTGACGTTGAAGGCGCTGGAACGGCAGGAGGCGGGCCACCGGGCGATCTATTCTACCGCCGACTGCCCCGAACCCTATTTCGACAATCACGGCATGGGGGATCTGGGCCACGCCCCGCAGGACCGGCCCGAGGACAACCTGCCCGAAGGTTTTGACCCAACACCGGGGCCAAGCAAGCTGATCGGCGGGGAGTTTGCAGAGGCCAACATCAAGCGGCGGGGCGGTTGAACCATGGCCCCTCGCACGATCCGCCCCGAGGTGACCGCCGTTACCGCCCCCGGTGCCCTGATCGGAGAGGGGCCGGTGTGGTCTGCCGGGCATGGCAAGCTGTTTTGGGTCGATGTGGAGGGGCGGCGCCTGCACGCCCATGACCCTGCCGAGGGCCGCAACGAAAGCTGGGCGATGCCGGAGCAGCCCGGATGCTGCGCGCCCTGCGCCGACGGGCGGCTGATGGTGGCGCTGGCCAGCGGGGTGCATCTCTTCGATCCGGCCAGTGGGACGCTGGACTATTACTGCGGCCCTGATCCCCTGCGCTATGGCCACCGCTTCTCGGAGGGCACGGTTGACCCGCTCGGCCGCTTCCTTGCCGGAACCTCGCCCTACACCGGCCCGCATGAAGGGGACCGGAGCGGCACGGTGCATGCGATCTCGCGGGGCGCATCCAAGCCGATCCTCGAGGGCTTCCACACGATCAACGGTATGGCGTTTTCACCCGATGGGCGCAGGGCCTATGCCTCTGACAGCTTTCCGGCGGTGCGGCGGATCTGGGTCTGGGACCATGACATGGACACCGGCGATTGGACGAACAAACGGCTGTTCTACGACAGCGCCGGGCGGGCCAGCCGCCCGGACGGGGCCGCCATTGATGGGGATGGCTGCTACTGGATGGCCGGGGTGAGCGGCTGGGAGCTGTTGCGGCTGACACCGGAGGGAGAAATCGACACGGTGGTTGAATTGCCGGTGGAGCGGCCTTCGAAACTGGCCTTTGCTGGCCCCGATCTGCGCACGATCTTCGTCACGTCGATCTCCATAGACCTCGACCGCTCCCGCCCCCAACCGCTTGCCGGTGCTCTCTTGCGGTTGGACCCCTCCGAGTTTCAAGGCGCGCCTGGTATGACCGTCGCATTGTGACGGCGCTGCCTTGGCCGAGTGGGTCTTGGTAGGGCTGCATCGTGAGGTCGAGCCTCATGCCCAAGGTCTTGGGGATCGGTTCGGATACCTGCCAAACAGTGGTGCAGTCATACCTGGATGACTTGGCAGGAATGTTGCGCGCAGTTTTCCAGAACAGGCGCTGAAAACCTTGCGCCGCTCACGATGACGTCGAAATCCCACAGGTGGCCGGTTTGGCAGGCGAGATCCAGGCCGGTCTTCGTGCTGTCCACTACCAGCACGGTTGTTCTGCCGCATCCGGAAATGGCCTTGCGCGCAGTGATCTCGTCCATGTTGTAATCCATCACCGAGCCGGAGGCGGACAGCCCGCCGCAGCTGAACACCGCGAAATCCACCCGGTATTGCGCAAAGAAGGCATGCGCGGCCATGCCGATCATGTCGAGATCGCGCATTCGGACCGACCCACCCGCCATCTCGACCGCGACATTGGGCGCGTTTTGCAGGGCGCAGACGGCGTGAATGTTGTTCGACGCCACGAACAGGTTTTTGTGTGACGCCAGAAACCTTGCGCATTGCTCCACCGTGGTGCCGGTGCCCAGGGCCACGCGGGCGCCGTCGGGGATGAGGTTTTTGACCGCCAGCGCGATGCGCTGCTTTTCCTGCCGCGCGATCCCCTCGCGCGGGAGATAGCCGATGTTCTCGCTTTGCTGGCGCAGCCGCACCTTGCCATTGCGGCGCTGGACTAGGGCGGCTTCGTCGAGGTCGCGCAGGTCAGCCCGGATCGTCTGAACCGACACGCCAAGGCGGTCCGAGAGTTCGGCAGCGGAAAGCGCCTCGTTCTCGGTTAGCAAGGCGATGATCAGGTCACGCCGTCCGGTCACATCCAGCCGCATGATGGTTTTCCTTCGAAAGCATCCGCATGTTGCTCGAAGGTTAGGGAGCCCCGATCAAACCGGCAATATAAATAAAAAAGTAATGCCGCTGTTACAAAACCGTAGAAGTTCACGGGAATAAGGCACCTGGAAAATACCTTTCGTTCGAAAGCTTCATCCTAGGAGAGCCCCATGAAGTCCTTCCTCACATCCTCCCTCTTCGCGCTCTTGGCCAGCACGGCCATGGCCGACAAGATCACGCTTTACACCTCGCAGCCGAACGCCGATGCGCAGCGCACTGTTGATGCCTTTATCGCCGCCAACCCCGGCACCGAGGTCGACTGGGTGCGCGATGGCACGACCAAGCTGATGGCCCGCCTGCGCGCCGAGATCGAGGCCGGCAACCCGCAGCCCGACGTGCTGCTGATCGCCGATACCGTGACGCTGGAAGGCATGGCGCAAGAGGGTCTGCTGACCGCCTATCAATCGCCCGAAGCCGCCAACTACGACGCGGCGCTTTATTCGCCCGAGGGTTTCTACCACTCGACGAAGCTGATCACCACGGGCATCGTCTACAACACGGGCGTCGAAGCTGCGCCGACCTCTTGGAATGCCCTGGCGGATGCATCGCTCAAGGGCCAGGTCGCCATGCCCTCGCCGCTCTATTCCGGCGCCGCGCTGATCCACCTTGCGACCCTGACCGGCGATGAAAGCCTAGGCTGGGACTACTACGAAGGGCTGGCCGCCAACGAGGCGCGCGCGCAGGGCGGCAATGGCGGCACCTTCAAGGCCGTGGCCTCGGGCGAGAAACCCTATGGCATGGTTGTCGATTTCCTGGCCATCCGGAACAAGGCCGAGGGATCGCCTGTCGACTTCGTCTTCCCCGAAGAGGGCGTGTCCTATGTGACCGAGCCGGTGGCGATCATGTCCAGCGCCAAGAACGTCGAGAGTGCGCAGAAGTTCGTCGATTTCCTGCTCAGCGACGCGGGTCAGGAGCTTGTGCTCGACATGGGTTATATCCCCGCGCGCGACGGCATGGGCGTGCCCGAAGGCTTTCCGGCGCGTGACGATATCAAGCTGATGGCCTTTGACCCGGCCGAGGCGCTGAAGAACGCCGAGGCCAACAAGGCGAAATTCTCAGAGCTCTTTGGCGCCGAGTAATGGGTGCCACCCTCAAAACAGGAGGCAGCCGGGCGGAATCCCGGCTGCTTTCGGCCATTCTGGTCGTGGCGATCTGCCTGACGCTTGCGCCGGTCGTGCGCCTGTTTGTCGAAGGCATCACCGACAAGGGCGCTCCGAGCCTCGCATTGATGCAAGAGGTGCTTGCGCAGCCCTCGACCCTGAGCGCGCTGAAGCATTCGCTGGTCACCGCCGGCTTTGGCACGGTGGTGTCGCTGGTGCTGGGGGCGGCCTTTGCCTTTCTCGTGGCGCTGACGGACCTGCGGGCCAAGGCGGCGCTGGTGTTCTGCCTGATGATCCCGATGATGATCCCGCCGCAGATCACGGCGCTGTCTTGGACCCAGATCATGGGGCCATCGTCGGTTTTGCTGAAGACGCTCGGCCTTGCGCCGCCGCTGGGCTCGCCCCAGCCGCTCTATTCGCCCGAGGGCATCATCCTTCTGCTGGGCATCCAGCACATGTCGATCATCTTTCTGACCCTGCGCGCAGGGCTGCGGTCGATCCCGCAGGACGTGGTCGAGGCCGCGCGGATCAGCGGCGCGAGGGGGCTGCGGACGTGGTGGCAGGTGGTCTTGCCCCTGACCTTGCCCAGCCTTGCGGCGGGCACGGCGATCACCTTTGTCACCGCGCTTGGCAATTTCGGCATTCCCGCCATGCTGGGCATTCCCGTCGGTTACGCGACGCTGCCGACGCTGGTTTATCAAAAGCTCGCCGGGATGGGGACGACCGTGCTGGCCGAGGTCTCTGTTCTGGCCATGCTGATCGGCGCCGTGGCCGTGGCGGGAATCCTGCTGCAACGTTTCTTTCAGGGCCGCCAGAAGCTGCACCTTGTCGGCAGCACCGCGCGCCCGCTGGCCCTGCCGTTGGGCGCGGCGCGGCTGCCGGTGGAAATCGCGCTGTGGGGCGTGGTCTGTGCGATCCTTGTCCTGCCGATGTTCGGCTTGCTCGCCACCTCGCTCGTGCCGGCCTACGGCGTGCCGCTGCGCCTTGATACGGTGACCTTTGAGCTGTGGCACGAGGTGCTGTTTCGCCAGCCGGTGACAGCGCGGGCCTTCGTCAATTCCTTCGGGCTGGCGGCGGGGGCCGCGCTGGCGCTGATGGTGATCTGCCTGCCGCTGGCCTGGCTGATGGAACGCCGCAAGACCCGCCTCGCGCGCCTGTTCGACAGCCTGCTGGACCTGCCTTATGCCCTGCCGGGGGTCGTCCTGTCGATCGCGATGATCCTTCTGCTGATCAAGCTGCCCTTCACCGACGCCACGCTTTACGGCACGATCTGGATCATCTTCCTGGCCTATATCGCGCGGTTCTTCGCGGTCATGTTCCGCCCGATCCAGGCCAGTCTGAAACAGCTCGACCCGGCGATGGACGAGGCGGCGCAATCGGTGGGAGCCTCGCTTTACCGGCGCCTGCGCGACGTGATCCTGCCGCTGTCTGCCCCTGCGGCGGCGGCGGGGGCAATCCTTGTGTTCCTGACCGCCTTCAACGAGCTCACGGTTTCGGCGCTCTTGTGGTCCTCGGGGACCGAAACGCTGGGCGTGGTGATCTTCAATCTCGATGACAGCGGCGAAACCGGCATGGCCAGCGCACTCGCCATGACCATCGTCTTCGTGGTCATGGCGCTGATGGCGCTGATCCAGCTCATGTCGCGCCGCTTTCCCAAAGGAGTTGTCCCATGGCAGACATAGACCTGTCCTCGGTCGGCAAGACATTCTCGGGCGCGCCGGCGCTGCAAGACATCACGACGCGCTTCGAGGATGGCGAGTTCATCGCCCTGCTCGGGCCGTCGGGCTGTGGCAAGACCACGCTTTTGCGGATCCTCGCCGGGTTCGAAGCTCCGAGCCGCGGGCGCCTGCAGATCGGCGCGCGCGAGATGGCCAATGCCGAGACCGGCGCCAACCTGCCCCCGGAAGAGCGCAACATTGGCTTCGTGTTCCAGTCCTACGCGCTCTGGCCGCACATGAGCGTGCGCCGGAACGTGTCCTACCCGCTGGAAATCCGCCGGTTCTCCAAGCCCGATATCGCCCGCCAGACCGATGCCGCGCTCGCCTCGACCGGGCTGGTCGACTACGCGGACCGGATGCCTTCGGATCTTTCGGGCGGGCAAAGGCAGCGCGTGGCCCTGGCGCGGTGCCTTGTCTCCGATCCCTGCGCCGTTCTGCTGGACGAGCCGCTGGCCAATCTCGACGTGGCGCTGCGGGCCGCGATGCAGGGGGTCTTCACCGATTTTCACAAGCGCACCCGCGCCACGATGGTCTATGTCACCCACGACCAGGCCGAGGCGATGGCGATGGCCGACCGGATCGCGGTGATGGACCGCGGCCGCATCCAGCAGTTCGACACGCCGCAAGCCTTGTATGAACGCCCCCGAAACCGCTTCGTCGCGGAATTCGTCGGCCGCGGCACCGTGGTGCCGGTGCAAGCCATCGAGAGGTCGGGGGATACCGTGCAGGCGCGGGTCCTGGGCGCGCAGGTCACGGTGCAATCGGGGGCGGGGGAGGCGCCGGTCAGCCATGTCTGCCTGCGGCCCGAGAACATCACCATTGAAGAGACAGGAGACCTGCGCAGCAAGGTCGCGCGGGTCACCTACATGGGCGGAAAATACCTGCTGGAAACGGTGACCGACTGCGGCGCGCGCCTGGTTGCAGAAACGCGCGCCCGGTTCGAAGTCGGCGCGCAACTGGGCCTGACCATCACAACGCCTTGGGCCTTTTCAGAGGATTGAATGCATAGCATACGACTACTTTCCGGCATCGGGGATAAAGGCCCCGCGTGCACGCAATTGACCGTGAATGATCGGGTCTGGCTGCTGGATTGCGGTTTCGGCCCCGAAGCCAATGCGCAGTTCGACCCGGTATGGCTTGAGGGGGCTGAGGCGGTCTTCATCACCCATGACCACATCGATCACATTGGCGGCGCTTCCCATGCGGTTGAGGCTGGGTTGCCGATCTACGCTACGGCGCAAACAGCCAAGGCCCTGCCGCCTGCGGCCAATGTTCATTTGTTGCCCGAGCAGGGCCAGACGACAATTGAGGGTGTCACCCTGACCACCGGGCGTAATGGCCATGCGATGGGTGGTGTCTGGTTTCACTTCGATCTCGGCGAGGGGCTCTTTTATTCTGGGGATTGGTCGGAAGAGTCCGGTTGGTTCGCTTTCGATATCCCGCCTCCTGCGGCGACAGCGATCCTGGATTGCTCCTATCATCTGGACGACGTGCCGCAATCGGATCGGTTCGAGGCGCTGAATGCGCTGTTGGACCGGGTTGAGGGGCAGGTGCTTTTGCCTGTGCCGCCCTCTGGCCGCGCAGGCGAAATGGCGCTGCATCTGGTGCGGCGCTACGGATGTGAAAGCGTGATGCTGGACCCGGAATGTCAAGCCACGCTTCGCGCCGCGCTGCACAGCGGTGCCGTCAGCCCAAATGCGCAGCAAATCGCCCCGCTTTTGGGCCGTGGACCGATGGAGCAGGCGCGTTTTCTGATATGTGACACGCCCAATGCCGACGGGGGCTCCGCTTGGGGTTATGTGCGGGCGTGGCACGAAAGCGGGCGTCTGGGACGTGACGCGCATGTGGTGTTCACCGGCCATATGACAGCCCATGCGCGTGGGATTTGCACCGTTCCGGGCGGGTATTTCCAGCGCTGGAACGTGCATCCACCGCTGCGTGATCAGGTGAAAATGCTAGAGCGACTCGGCGCTAAGCGCTTTGCCCCCGCATTCTGCGCGAAACCAGAAGACTACCTGATCGAAGATCTCGACGTTGAGGTGTTCTTTCATGACCGGGTGCGCCTATGACGGCCATACCGTTGCCGTCGTGCAGCTTTTGCCTGATCCGCCACGGCGAGACGACGGCGAACGCAGATGAGATCATCGCCGGGGTAACGGATGTGCCGCTTACTCAGGTGGGCTGCGATCAGGCGCGTGCGCTGGCAAACAGGCCTTGGCCAAAACCGATTGCGCTCTACGCCAGCCCGATGTCACGGGCCCAGCACACCGCACGCCTCGCCTTTCCGGGCCGAGAGTTTGAGTTGCACGATGGATTGCGCGAGCGCGACTGGGGTGTGTTCGAAGGGCAACCCTTGAGCCACCAGCCCATCAGAGAAGACACGCCGCTCAGGGGCGAAAGCTGGCCTGATATGCTGCTGCGCGTACAGACAACGATCATCGAAATCTGCGCGGCGTCAGAGGCGGTGCTGCCGGTCATGGTGTGTCACTCGGGCATAATCCGTGCTGCCCGTGTGCTGTGGACGACAGGCGATGTGGGCCAACGCCCTCCCAACGCAGTGCCGCTCTTGTTTGAAAAATCAGGCGATAAGATACTGGAGAAGACCACATGACCCAATCAGCACCGACCCCATGTGTGGTTTTCGATGTCGATGGCACCCTTGCAGAATTCGACGCGGAGCGGCTGGGCCATCTTGTGCATGGTATCGAGAAGCACTGGGATGAATTTCACCTTGCTATGGCAGATGCCGCATTGATTGCCCCGGTTGCAAAACTGTTGCGCCGGTTGAAGCAGAGCGGCGAGACTATTCTGATCTGCTCCGGGCGGCCTAAGGGCTGGGCCGAGCACACGATTGCATGGCTGCACAAACACGAGCTTCCCTTTGACGGCATATATCTACGCGCCGAAGATCAGGACGAAGCCACCGACCCGGAGGTGAAGCGCCGCGCGTTGAAAGAAATGCAAGCGGACGGATTCAAACCTTGGCTGGTTGTTGATGACCGGAGCTCCGTGGTCGAGGCGTGGCGCGGCGAAGGGTTGGTGTGCCTGCAATGCGCTCCGGGGGATTTCTGAACAGGGTCAGCGGGTGTTCTCCATCGGCCAGACACCTCCGACGCGCCAGATCATCGGCAGCGCTGCTAGAGAGAGCGCACAGGCGAGCCCGAAAAAGACACCGTAGCCGAGATGCTCTGCGATAAATCCGGCCGCGGTTCCAGCCGCCATTGAAATCGCGGCATCCATGCATTGAAACAGCGTGAAGTCGACCCCGCCTTGCCGTGGATCGGACCAGCTCATGAACTGACCGTAGAGGGCAACGAAGCCGAAGGCCATAACCGCCGCACTCGCCACCATTGCAGGGGGCGCCACCATGGCAGCGGGCAGCAGCGCATCATCGGCCGACAGCGCCACGACGGCAAGGACCGCCGACTGCAGCGCGACCGCGCCGACAAGCACGCGGCGCGCCCCGAACCGGCGCACGGCACCGCCGCCGAGCATCGCGCCCAGAAACCCCAGTGTCAGGCCGCCAACGCCGCTGAGGATGCCGAGCCGGGCAAGATCGTAGCCTGCATCAATGAAGAACGGGCCGAACATACCCATCGCGGTCTTCTGCGCCACGACGTAGAGCGCGGCGACCAACAGCCCCTGCCTGACTTCGGGGCGCCCCAGCGCGGCACGCAAGCTGGGCACATGTGGGCGCGGCACGGGTTTTGGGCGTCGGGCCAGCAACGCGAAGGGCAGGCAAAGCAGGGCGATGACAAGCGCCATGACCCATGTGCCGCTGAGCCAGTCTGCATGAGCCACCAGAATGAGAAACAGGCCGCCGCCGATGGCCGAGCCGAGATAGGCGCCGCCCACCTGCGCGGCGTTGCCCCAGCCGTAGCGCGTGTTCTTCAGCGCAGCGACGGCATAGCCGTCACAGGCAATATCGACGGTGGCGGTTGCGAAGGCCGCCACCATCAGGATCGCCAGAACGGGAAGCACCGGAAACGGGCCAACGAGCCCGACGACGATCAGCGCGGCGATCACCACCGCCGCCCCGGTCAGCACGATACTGGCGGACCGGTCGCGCCCGCCATC
Source organism: Oceanicola sp. D3 (assembly GCF_006351965.1). Lineage (NCBI taxonomy): Bacteria > Pseudomonadati > Pseudomonadota > Alphaproteobacteria > Rhodobacterales > Roseobacteraceae > Oceanicola > Oceanicola sp. D3. Next base: position 3,376,829 of record NZ_CP040932.1, on the reverse strand, counting down.
GGGCAGGCGAAACCGCTCCACGGGTGGCGCCCAGAGAAACTTCAGCGCCCAGGGGAGCACCAACAGCGAGACCAACCCGATCTGGTCCAGCGGAAGCTCCTGCGCCCGTAAGACACCGGGTAGCCCCGTCCATGTTACGCCCCCGATGACGCTTTGCGCCACGTAGACGCCACCGATGGCCCCGATGGCGCCCCAGGTGCTCCGTTGCTCGGGCATCAGAAACGGTAGGCGATGCTGGCGGTCGCAGTGCGGCCTTCGGTGCGGTAGCAATAGCCCGCGCTGCAGGTTTGATCGGTGTTGTCGAAGGCGTTCTTGACGTTCACCTGAAGGCCCAGCCCGTCAACGCCGACCTGCCCGAAATCGTAGGTCAGCGACAGGTCCGCATAGAATTGGTCGTCGTTTCGGAAGGTGTTGGTATCATCGCCCCAGCTTTCGCCCACATAGCGCAGACCGGCCCCGAGGCCCCAACCTTGGAGCAGGCCCGCCCTCGGCTCGTAGAACCCCCAGATTGAGGCGCTGTGCCTCGGCGTCGCCGAAAGCTGGTTGCCCTCGGTGCCCGAGGCGCCCGCTTCGATCTCCATGTCGAGATAGGTGTAGGAGGCCGTCATGCGCAGATCGTTCTTGAAGTTGAACTGACCCTCGATCTCGACCCCGCGCGAGTGCAGGTCATAGGGCACCTGCACTTGGTAGAGCCCGCCAAAGTCTGCCGGATCGACGGATTGATAAACTACGCCGTCTTCCTGCCGGATGTCGAACACCGAGGCAGAGATCAGGCTCTCGGTGCCGGGCAGCTGGTACTTGAGGCCGATCTCCTTTTGCAGGCCCCGCGTCGGATCGGCAGCGCGCCCGCTGTCCGGCGCGTCTGCCCCGTCGTAGACCAGACCGGTGGTGGGAACGAAGCTGCTCGACAGGTTGGCAAAGACCGTCAGGTCGCTGTTGACCGCGTAGCTGGCCCCGATCCGGCCCGAGAAGCCCTCGGCGGATGTCTCGGTGCCGCTCTGGGCGGCGTCGTATGTCGTGGTCTCGACCCAGTCGTAGCGCCCGCTGAGGTAGAAGCTCCAACCTCCGGTGCTGATCTGGTCATGCAGGTAGACGCCGTATTGTCTCATGTCCTGCCCGGCGGAATAGGGCTGGTCGATCGCATCTGCCGCAGCCGCCGACACGTAGTTTACGCCGCCGTAATAGGCATCATAGGAGGTATTGCTGTAATCCAGCCCCGTCACCAGCCTGTGGTTGAGCGCGCCGGTGGTAAAGGAGGCTTCCAAGCTCAGGTCGGCGACAAGATTCTTTGAGTTTTCAAGGTAATGGCCCCAGAAGCGGCCCAGATCGGCGCCCGCGTCATAGAGCCCGCTGAACTCTAGGTCCGCATCGACCTCCGAGTAGCGCAGCTTCTGATGCAGGGTCACATTGTCGGACAGCTCATGCGTGATCTCGTATCCGAGGCGCCATTGCTCGTTGACGAAATCGTTGTACTCGGGATCGCCGATATAGATGTCAAACGCCTCACCATAGGACGCGTTGTAGTAAGAGGCCGTGCCGCCCCGCGTCGACTTGGCGTATTCGGTGAGCAGCGTCACCGTTGTGCGCTCGGTCAGCTTGTAGGTCAGCGCCGGGGCGATCATGGTCAGGTTGTCCTGAAAGCCTTCAAGCGGTGTATCCGCATCGCGCACCACCCCGGTCATACGATAGCTCAGGCGGCCATCTCCGAGCGGCCCGGTGAGGTCGAAGCCCAGTTCCTTGTGGTCATCGGTGCCGAAGGTCAGCTGCACCTCGTTGTAGGCCTCCTCCTTGGGCCGTTTCGACACCACGTTGACGATGCCGCCCGAGCCGCTGACACCGTAGGTGGCGGACGATGGCCCCTTCAGGACCGCGAGTGCCTCAAGGCTGTAGGGATAGTTCTGATACCACGCCGAGGGTCCGTTCACCTGCCGCAGCCCGTCACGGAACAAACCGGTGGAATAGGCGGAGAAACCGCGCAGGTAGATCGCGTCATAGCGGCTGTCATAGCCGAAGTTGGTGGTGCTCGCGCCCGAGGTATAGCCAAGCGCATCCAGCAGCGTGCGTGGTCTCTGGTCCTCGATCTGGTCTTGCGTCACCGTGCTGATGTTCTGTGGGATGTCGCGGATCGGGGTATCGGTGCGCGTGGCCTGTCGACCGCTCTGGGGCACATATCCGTTCTGCACCAACGTATCATCGCTTTCCGCCTCGACATGGATCGTCCCGAGAAGAAAAACCTCGCTATTCTGCGCCAACGAGCGCGTGGCGAGAGCCGTGGTCGAAGCCGCCGCGACCCCAGTGATTAGGCCAATTCGAGAAACAAGCATAAGAGCCTCCAAAATGGTGGCCTTGGCTGCTTCATGGCTGAGGCGTTCTTGATGGCGTCTTGACTGTTTTTGTCAGGAAAGATCAATCCGGTTGGCTTGATTGGTCATCACTGACGCTGCGGGGCTGTATCTTTGGGGCAACAAATCAGAGGTGTGGGGGTGGGCTTTTCGGGGTGGCCACGCCGGGGCTGCTAGGCGTTTGTGGTGAAAGCGGATGCTCACCACCTCCTCGAAGTGTCCCGCTTGGCCTACGTGCTGGCCGCCTGTGGGGGAGGGTCAGGGCATGCTGCTTGCGATTCTCGGCGCGGCGAAATCGAGGAAGGCCCGGAGCTTCTGTGGGATCAGGGCGCGTGGCTCATAGAGCAGGTGGACCGGCCAGGGCTCTGGTTCGAAATCCTGAAGAAGGGGCACGAGCCGCCCCGCCTTGATTGCAGCGGCGGCCTGGTACGACAGGACGCGGGTGAAGCCCAGCCCGTCAACAGCGGCATCAATGGCGGCTTCAGCGGTATTCACGATCAGGCGCGAACGGACCGGAACGATGATCTCCTGTCGGCCGGATCCGAAGCGCCAGTTCCGCGGTGACATAAGGTTGTGGAAGGTGATGCCTTCCAGATTTGCCAAGTCGCCGGGCCGCTTTGGCGTTTCCCGTTTCTCGAGATAGGAGGGGCTGGCGCAGACGATCCGGCGCACCTCGCCCACCTTGCGGGCGATGCACGCGCTGTCCGCAAGCTCCCCGATGCGCACCGCCAGATCGAGGTGTTCCTCGTGGAGGTTCACCGGGCGGTCGGTCAGTTCAAGCCGCACGTCGATATCCTGAAAGGCCCTCAGGAAAGCAGTCACTGCGGGCAGGACGTGCGACCGGCCAAAGACGATGGGCGCGGTCATCGTCAGCGTTCCCCGCGGCGCGGTGAATTCGCCCGATGCGTTGCGTTCGGCTTCTGACACGTCTTCCAGGATCCTGCGACAGTCCGCGACGTAGGTTCTTCCGGTGTCGGTGAGCGTCAGCCCCCGGGGAGAGCGCAGCAAAAGTTCCGCACCAAGCTTACCCTCCAACTCGCTGATCCGACGACTGACCGTGGCGATGGGCATCCGCAGGGCACGTGCGCCGGCGGTCAGGCTGCCTTCGTCCACGACGCGCACAAAGATGGACATGGTCTCAAGACGGTCGGTCATGACTTTTCCAATTAATGGAAGCCTACCTCTCAATTATACCAGCTACTGCCACTTTGCGGAAGTAACTAAGTCCTGCTCACACGACAAGCAGAGGAGCTTTGACATGTCTCGTATCGTCTACCCCGATAACATCGCCACCGCGCCAGCGCCTTCGCAGCCATTGCTGCAAGCTGTCGAGAAACAGCTGGGCACGGTCCCCAACCTGTTCCGCCTTGTCAGCGTCAGCCCGGCCGCATTGGAAGGGTATCTTGGCCTGTCCGGTGCGCTCGGCAAAGGCCGCCTGCCGGCCGCCACCCGCGAACGCGTCGCGCTGGCCGTGGCGCAGATCAACGGCTGCAACTACTGTCTTTCTGCCCATACCTATTTGGGCAAGAACCTCGCCAAGCTCGACGAAGCCGAAATCGCGGCCAACCGGTCCGGCCGCTCGCTCGACGCCAAGGCAGACGCCGCCGTGCGGTTCGCCGTGAAGGTTGTCGACGCGCGTGGTCGCGTCGGGGCGGACGATCTGCGCGATATCCGCGATGCAGGTTACGACGACGGCCAGATCATCGAGATCGTGCAGCATGTGGCGTTGAATATCTGGACCAACTACCTGAACGAGCTCGCCCAGACCGAAATCGACTTTCCGATGGTCGATGCCCGCGAACGCGCAGCCTGATCTCTGTGAGGCGGCCGGGCCTTGCCCGGTCGCTTGCCTCTCAAGCCCTGAAACCAAGACTGAAAGGAGGCGCCGATGAGCCGTGCCCCGTTTCCTCCCTTCGCTGAAGACAGCGCCAGGCACAAGGTTCGCCTTGCCGAAGATGGCTGGAATTCTCGCGACCCGGCCAGTGTGGCGCTGGCCTATACGCCGGACAGCCGTTGGCGCAATCACGTTGAGTTCCCAAAGGGGCGCGCCGAGATCGAGGCTTTCCTGAACCGCAAATGGGCGGGCGAACTGGAGTGTCGCCTCATCAAGGAACTCTGGGCCTTCGCGGGTAACCGCATCGCGGTGCGCTATGCCTACGAATACTGCGATGACAGCGGGCAGTGGTTTCGGGCCTACGGCAACGAGAACTGGGAATTCGCCGACGACGGGCTGATGGCAGCCCGCCATGCGAGCATCAATGAACACCCGATCCGCGAGACTGACCGCAAGTTTCATTGGCCCCTCGGCCGCCGACCCGACGATCACCCTGGTCTGTCTGAACTTGGTCTTTGACCCATGGAGAACATCCAAATGAACCCGCATTTCCCCGCCGGTGCCGCACCGATCAAACTGTACCGCTATGCAAAGTCTGGCCACTGCCACCGGGTGGAGCTGATGATGTCGCTGCTTGGGGTGCCTTGCGACCCTGTCGATCTGGACTTGGCAGGTGGCGCACATAAAGCCCCCGAGTACCTTGAGATCAGCCCCTTTGGGCAGGTTCCCGCCATTGATGACAACGGCATTATCCTGTCGGATTCCAATGCCATCCTCGTTTATCTGGTGCGGAAATATCCCAATGGCCACACTTGGCTACCCGACGCTCCCGAAGCCGCGGCGGAAGTGCAGCGCTGGTTGTCTGTCGCTGCCGGTGAAATCGCCAGCGGGCCAGCGTTGGCGCGGCTGGTAAAGGTCTTTGGTGCCCCGCTGGATCATGAGGCCGCCAAGGCCAAGGCGCAAAGATTGTTCGCTGTGATGGAGCCTCTCTTGCAGAGCCGCGAATTTCTGGTCGGCTCAAGCGTCACCATCGCTGATATCGCCGGCTACAGCTACATCGCCCATGCCCCCGAAGGTGGCGTCAGCCTTGCGGCCTATCCCGCCATTCGCGCGTGGCTGGCGCGGATTGAGAGGTTGCCCGGCTTCGTGGGCATGGCCAGCTCGCCAATCCCCGAAGGCACTTGAAACGGAAAGGCGGTTTCCATGACCCGGCCTGAGCAAGTCTTCCATGCTGGCGAACGAGCGGTGCAGGATCGCGTTGGCCTCCCCGAGAAATGGCGCGCACGCGCTGCACGCGCCATTCGAGCGACGATGCCTGAGCAGCACCAGCGGTTCTTTGAAAGCCAGCCAATGCTGTTTCTCGGCCTGCGGGACATGCAGGGCCGGCCGTGGGCGACGGCCTGTATGCTGCCCGCGGCGGCGCAGGCGACGCCCACCCGACTGACAGCCCGCGCCCGTCCGGTTCTTGCTGAATCGATCGGCCTGGATCTGCGGCCGGGCGCTAACGCAGCCGTTCTCGGGCTCGAATTCGCAACCCGGCGGCGCAATCGAATGAATGGCGTCCTCTGCGACGTGGCAGAGGGCAGTTTGTCCATCGAGGTCGAACAGAGCTTCGGCAACTGCCCGAAATACATCCGGACGCGCGATATTCGCCTGCCTGCCGCTCCGCTGCCGCCCGCAGAAGGCGCGCGTGTTGCCCTCTGCGATGCGGACGCGCAGCGGATCATCTCTTCCGCAGACACGTTCTTCATCGCCACCCATGCGAAGGAGGGGGCGGACGTTTCTCATCGCGGTGGAATGCCCGGCCTCCTGCGCCAGAACGCGGACGGCTCGCTCTCCTTTCCGGACTATGCCGGCAACCGGTTTTACAACACGCTTGGCAATATCGACGTCAGCCGCCGCGCCGGGTTGTTCATTCCGGATTTCACGAGCGGCGAAGCCATCCTTTTGACGGGCGGGGCAGGGATCGACTGGTCCCCGACCCGTGCCGCGGAGTTCGAGCAGGCCGAGCGGGTCGTGGACATCCACCCCGAGGAGGTGTGGCATGTGCGGCATGCGTTGCCGGGCGGCGGCATCGCAAAAGGCTGAGAGACAGTGGATCACGGTCTGACGCGGCTGCCCGCCGTTCAAAATGTGAGGCTGCGTGTTTGTGATGGTTAGGCCACCTTTCCCCGGGCTGCTGTGAGAGGTTCGGGGCCTTGGGCAGACACCACCGGCCGGTTCGAGCCCTCCACACCATCCCACGGATCGCGGCAGGAAATGTCCTTCTCGGCCCGCGCAGGTTTGATGTGATGCCAATCATGGCGAGGTTTTTCAGCCTGCCGCAGCCCGGTTCCACCGCGAGCTTGGCCGTTCACAAAGCGCACCGTAAGATGCGCCTCATGGGGTATGTGACGTCGCTCTTTGCGCGCAAGGTGATCGCCGCGGCGGGCGGTGAGGTCGATGCTGCGGCGATGTTGGCCAGTGTCGGGATTGATCCTGACGCCTCTTGGGACCCCGGCAAGATGATCCCTGCCGAGCTCTACTATGACATGTTCGAAAGGATCGCCGAGCAGACCGATGTAACAGACTTGCCGGTGCGCACGGGTGCCTCCATGCGGCTCGACGAATACGGCGCCCTCGGGCTGGCCTTCAAGGCGGCGACGACGCTCGGGGCGTCCTATGCGCGGATCGAACGTTATGCGCGGCTGTGGACCAGTGTCGTCGAGTATGAACTGCGGCCGGCGCCCGGGGGAACGCTTTTCATCCTCCATCGGGCGGGCGAACGGCGGCTTGGGATGCGGCTGTCGAACGAAGCCACGCTGGCCAGCGCCGTTTCCATCGCCCGGCAGGTCTGCCCGGTGGCGCTGGCGCCGGTGGAAGTGCTCGTCCGGCACTCCGCCCCGCGTTCCATCGCCGCGCATGAGGCGTGGTTCGGCTGCCCGGTGCGCTTTGGCGCCCAGCTCGACGCGATCCTGTATTCGGACGAAACGCTGGCCCGGCCCAACATTCTCGGGGACGAGGGGATCTCGCAATACCTCACCAAGCATCTCGACGCGGAACTTTCCAAGATTACCCGCGCACCTGCACTTGTCACGCAGGCCAAGGCCGCAATCGCCCAAGCCCTCAGCGAAGGCGCGCCGAAGATGGCCGAGATCGCCAGCGGGCTGGGGCTCAGTGCGCGGTCTTTCCATCGGCGTCTTTCGGAGCATGGGATGAGCTTTCAGGGCCTTACCGAAGAAACCCGGCGCAACCTTGCTGAGGGGCTCCTGCGGGACGAGACCCATTCTTTGGCTGAAATCGCGTTTCTCACCGGATTTTCCGAACAGAGCGCCTTCACCCGGGCATTCAAGCGCTGGGTCGGCAAAACACCTGCGAGCTACCGCAAGGACATGCCCCGCCGCTGACAGGCGCATTGGCACCGTCGGTCAAAAGGCTGGCATCAGCGGTCAATACCGCCCGGCATCCCCGCGCATATCCCCTGGCTATCGAAACCAAAGCCAGGGAGATACCCGATGCAAGACCAACCAATCCTCGTTATCGGCGCAACCGGCAAGACCGGTCGCCGCGTTGCCAGCCGCCTCGAGGCGCGGGGCCTGCCCGTGCGCCGCGGCGCGCGCAGCTCTGTAACGCCTTTCGATTGGGAGGCCCCCGAGACCTGGGCGCCGGCCCTGCGTGGGGCTCGCGCGGCCTATGTCACCTACTTCCCCGACCTTGCCTTTCCCGGTGCGGTGGAGAAGCTCGAGTCTCTTTGCGAGACGGCGCGGGATGTGGGGGTCGAACACCTTGTGCTGCTTTCGGGCCGCGGCGAGCATCATGCGCGGCTGGGCGAAGAGGTGGTGCGCAATTCGGGCGTCGACTTCACCATCGTCCGGGCTGCGTGGTTTGCGCAGAACTTCTCCGAAGGCTACCTGCGCGACCCGGTCCTCGCTGGCGTCCTGCCGATGCCCGGCGGCGATATCGCCGAGCCAATCATCGACATCGACGACATTGCCGATGTCGCCGTTGCCGCGCTGACCGAAGAGGGCCACAGGGGGCAACTCTACGAAGTGACCGGCCCGCGGCTCATGACATTCGCGGAGATGGCGGCTGAGCTTTCGCGGGCCACCGGAAGCGAGATCCAGCATGTGCCGATCAGCTTCGAGGCGTTCCACGCGAATATCGCCCAGGCGGGCGGCGATTTTGTTGCCGATGTCTTCACCGCCATTGCGCGGGAGACGCTGGACGGGCGCAACGCTCACACCACGGATGGCGTGATGCGCGCGCTCGGCCGCAGCCCCCGTGATTTTGCGGATTTCGCACTCGGCGCCGCCCGGGGCGGTGCTTGGACAAGCGTCGCCTGACATCAGCCAACTACCTGACATCACCCAAAGAAAGGAACGCCACATGAAACCCACCCTCTTCGAGAAAGTTGCGTTGGGCCTCTCCGGCCTGACCGCGCTGAGCATCGGTGCCTTCATCCTGTTCGCGCCGCATGCCTTTTATGCCAGCTACGGCATCACGCTCGGCGAAGATGCCAGCCTGTTGAGTGAACTGCGTGCGCCCGGCGCTGGCCTTGCCGGGTTCGGCCTTTTGATGCTGCTCGGCATCTGGCGACACGCGGTTCTGCCCGTCGCCATGGCTGCGGCCCTAACCGTCTTCGTCGCCTTTCCGGTCGGGCGACTGGTCGGGCTTGCGGTGGACGGGATGCCCTCTGGCAGCGTCGTCGGCGCGCTCGTCATCGAGCTGTTGATCGCCGCGCTCTGCCTCGCGGCATTTCGCCAGCGCCTCTGGACGCCGGAACCTCGCCTCTCCGCTGCGCAGCGCGCGCACTGAACCTGCCACGGCGCCACGGGCCTTGCTGTCTGGCCGCCGCCCCATCTCAAGGAGCCTTTAATGTTACCGTTCTTCTTCACCTTCGCTCATCTCGCCGTCCTTGCTTATGCGCTGGTCGGTGGCGTCTTCCTCGCGTTCTCGGATTTCATCATGCGCGCCCTCGCCGCGACCAGCGGCCAAGGTGGCGCGGAGGCGATGCAGGCCATCAACCGAGAGGTATTTCGCTGGGTCTTCATGGCCCTCTTCCTCGGCCTCGCCCCCGCCTCGCTGGCGCTGATCGTCTATGCCGCTTTGGGCCTGACAGGCCCGGCTGCAACGCTGTTTGCGGCGGCGGGGCTTGTTTACCTTGTCGGCTGCTTTAGCGTCACGGTCGCCTTCAACGTACCAATGAACGAGGCGCTGGCCCGCATGGACCTCTCGCAAGAGGCGACCCGTGCCTACTGGACGGGCACCTATGTGCCGCGCTGGACGTTCTGGAATACGCTCCGAACAATCGCCTGCGGCCTTGCGGCGGCATTGTTGCTATTCGGGTTGATGACGCTATCACAGGCGCGGTTTGCGTAAGGGACAAGGACCAAGACATGCAAAGCCCGACCACAACGCCACGACCGACTTTGCACATCATCTGCGGACGGATCGCTGCCGGGAAGTCCACGCTGGCCGCCACCCTCGGGCGCCAGAGCGGAACGGTTGTGATCCGGGAGGATGAGTGGCTCTCGGGTCTCTATGGCGAGCAGATGAGCTCCATCCAGGATTATGTACGGTGCTCCGCGCTCCTGCGCAGTGTCCTTGGCCCGCATGTCGCTGCGCTTCTTGATGCCGGCCTGTCGGTGGTCCTCGATTTTCAAGCAAACACTGTTGAAGCACGGTCTTGGATGCGCGGCATTCTCGACAAAACGAACGCGGCGCATGTGCTCCACCTGCTCGATGTGCCCGAGGAGGTTTGTCTGGCGCGGCTCAGGGCTCGGAATACGGCGGGAGAGCATCCATTCGTTGCCACCGAGGCGCAGTTTCACCAGATTTCCCGCCACTTCGTGCTGCCGCGCCCGGAGGAAGGGTTCGAGGTGCAGGTTCACCGCATGGACGCAGCGCCCTGAGGCGAGACAAGTTCATGTCACGAGCCGACCGCGGTGAGATGGTCCGGTTCGTTACACGCTCCTGCCACCGTTCATGACACCCGGCAATTCGCGGCGCAGGAAGGCAGCGAGGGAGTCAACCTGTGGCGGGTTTCCCCTTCGCTCGTGCATCAGAAGGCTGATCTCCGGCAGGCCAGCTGTCCAATCCGGCAGGAGGCGGCTCAGACGGCCTGCTGCGATATCCTCAGAACATACATATGCCGGCTGGATGTGCGCTCTGTGGTCAACACCCTCGCGCCCTATGTGCTGACGCAGGCTCTGCTTCCGATCCTCCCCGCAGAGGGGCGTGTGGTGAACCTGTCGTCGGCGGCGCAAGCGCCTGTGGACGTGGCCGCGCTGCGGGGCGAGGTGGCGCTTGATCATATGGGGGCCTATGCGCAAAGCAAGCTGGCGATCACGATCTGGACTCAAGAGATGGCGCGCCAACATCCGGGCGGGCCGGTCTTTGTTGCCGTGAACCCCGGCTCGCTGCTCGCTTCGAAAATGGTGAAGGAGGGCTTTGGTGTGGCCGGTAACGACCTGCGGATCGGCGCAAACATTTTGCGCCGCGCCGCGTTGTCGGGCGCGTTTGCCGAGGCATCCGGCCAGTACTTCGACAATGACAGCGGGCGGTTTGCCAGCCCCCATGCGGCGGCGCAGGAGGCGCAGCACACCGCCGCTGTGATGCAGGCCATCGACGATCTTACCGCCCCCGGGTAACGCGGCACCTGTTGCGGCCCCAAAGGTCAGTGATGGGCCAGGGCTTGGGCCATGGCTGCGGAGGCCACGACGCCATCAATCAGCACCGTCCCGGTCTGCGCCGCGAGCGACTGACGCAGGCCGGACATTCCGGCGCACCCAAGAATGACAGCCCCGGCGCCAGCGGCTTTGGCATTGGCAATGGTTTCCGCCAGTCGGATTTCTACACCCGCTCCGCCCTGTTCGACCTCCAGCACCGGAAGGCCGGAGGCGAGGACGCCGACGCAGGCATCGTTATGGCCATAGGCGGCCACGTTCTGCGCAATCACCGGCACCGAAACCTCCAGTGTTGTCACGATCCCGAAGCGCGGGCTGTGCAGCGCAGCAAGCGACATGGCCGCCTGACCGATGCCGATCACCGGGCAATGCGCCGCGGCCCGCATCCGGCCCAGCCCGGTGTCGTCAAAACAACCTATAACGATTGCATCCACGCCTCTGGCCCGTGCTTCTGGCAGCATCGAAAGCAGCCCGTCTACAGCGGCCTCGCCATCCTCCGGCCCCTGAATGGCGGCCGGGCCTGTGTGGTTGGTCCAGCCCAGCACCTCTGCCCCCGGCGCGGCATCGCGCGCCACCGAGACCATGCTCTGCGTCATCGCCTCGGTGGCATTGGGGTTCAGGTAGAGCAGGCGCACGGTCAGACCTGCGCGCGGGCGAAGCTGGCCCAATCCTGCAGGATCTGCGTGGCTTCGGCGTCGAGGTGTTGTTCGGAGGGCATAAGGCGCTCGGTGACCGCATGGCCGCATTCATGGGTCAGACGGTCCACATCCACCGGGAAGCGCGCAGCCTCGGGCAGATCGGCGATGGCATCGCCGGCCTGCGCCATATCGGCGGCATAGTAGAGTGCGGTAATCCCGGCGATGTTCATCGCCGCCACGCAAAGCGCGCAAGGTTCGCAGCTGGAGTAAAGCTGGCAGCCGCGCAGATCGACCGTTTCGAGATTGCGGCAGGCGTCCCGGATGGCTTCGGTTTCCCCATGCGAGGTCGGATCGTGGTTCATCACCGAGCGGTTGATGCCCTCGCCGACGATCTTGCCGTCCTTGACGATGACCGCGCCGAAGGGCTCGGTGCCGGGGGTCTTCAACGCCTCGGCCGAGATCGCGATGGCGCGGCGCAGGAAGGTTTCATTGTACATCGGGGGTTCCTTCTTCGGCGGCGAAACAGGCGACGCGGCGATTGTGGACAGTGGCGCGGCGCTGCGGGCGCTCGGTTTTGCAGCGGTCAAAGGCCAGCGGGCAACGCGGGTGAAAGCTGCAGCCCGAGGGCGGCGAGACCGGCGAAGGCACCTCGCCCCCCATCGGGCTGCGGTCGCGCTTGGGCGCTTCGAGGTCGGGGATCGTGTCGAGCAGCAGCCGGGTGTAGGGATGCAGCGGATTGGCGAACAGATCGGCGGTTGGCTGGATCTCGACGATGCGGCCCAGGTACATCACCGCGATCACGTCGGCCATGTGGCGCACGACGCTCAGGTCGTGGCTGATGAAGAGATAGGTCAGCTCCATCTCTTTCTGCAGCCGTTTCATCAGGTTCAGCACCTGCGCCTGCACCGAGACATCCAGCGCCGAGGTCGGCTCATCGCAGACAAGGAACTCCGGCTCACCGGCCAGCGCCCGGGCGATGGAGATGCGTTGGCGCTGGCCGCCGGAAAACTCATGCGGGAACTTGAGACCATCTGCGGGGGCCAGCCCCACGGTGCGCAAGAGCTCGTCAACGCGGGCCGACACCTCGGCTTCGGGCGTGTCTGGCTTCAAGGTGCGCAGCGGTTCGGCGATGATCCGGGCGACGCGCCAGCGCGGGTTGAGGCTGGCAAAGGGGTCCTGGAAGATCATCTGCAGCCGGTCGCGGTCACCGTGAAACCGGATGCTGCCGCCCGAGGGGGCGTGCAGCCCGGTGACCAGCTTGGCGATGGTGCTCTTGCCGCAGCCGCTCTCGCCCACCAGCGCCAGCGTCTGGCCGCGCTGGATGATGAAATCGACGCCATCGACGGCGCGCAGGGTCTTGCGCGGCTTGCGCTCGATCAGCCGGTTGAGCCAGGGGGCCGAGACGTCGAAGCGGCGTTCGAGCGCGTCGACCTCGAGGATGGCATTGGGGCGGAGGGTCATGCGGCTTCTCCTTGGTCTACGGTTCCGGTCTGCGCCAGCCAGCAGGCGGCGCCGGTGGTCTCTTCCTGCGCGATCTTCGGCACCTCGGCGCGGCAGCGCGGCCCGGCATGGGCGCAGCGCGGGTTGAAGGCGCAGCCCTGCGGAATGGCATTGAGCCGCGGCATGGAGCCGGGGATCATCTGCAACTCCTCCACGTCCTTGCGCAGCGACGGGATCGAGCCCATCAGCCCGGTGGTATAAGGGTGGCGCGGGCGGCGCACGAGGTCATCGACGCTGCCGATCTCGGCCAACCGCCCGGCATACATCACCGCCACCCGGTCGGCGGTTTCGGCGATCACGCCCATGTCATGCGTCACCAGCATCACCGCCGTGCCCCGCTCGCGGCAGAGCCGTTTCAGCAGCGCGGTGATCTGCGCCTGGATCGAGACGTCGAGCGCGGTGGTCGGTTCATCCGCCACGATCAGCTCCGGCTCGGCGCAAAGCGCCAGCGCAATCACGATCCGCTGGCGCATCCCGCCCGAGAACTGGTGCGGGTAGCTGTCGATGCGCTCTTCCACGGCCGGGATGCCCACCTCGCGCATCAGCTCCTTGGCGCGTTCGCGGGCGGCGGATTTGTCGAGGTCGGTGTGCAGGCGGATGGTTTCGACCAGCTGATCGCCGACCCGGAACAGCGGATTGAGCGAGGTCAGCGGGTCCTGGAAGATCGCGCCGATGCGGCGGCCGCGGACGGATTGCATGGCGCGGTCGTCAAGGTCGTCGATCCGGTCGCCCGACAGATGGATCGTCCCGGCGGCGATGCGGCCCGGCGGCTCTAACAGACCCAGGATCGACATGCCGGTCATCGACTTGCCGGCCCCGGATTCACCAACCATGCCGAGGATCTCGCCGCGCCGGATTTGCAGCGAGATATCGTCGACTGCGGTCAGAACGCCCTTTCGTGTGGGAAATTCGACGCGCAGGTTCTGCACGTCGAGAACGACATCGCTCATGGCGTGGCCCTCTCGTAACTGGGGGTGAAGATTTCGGAGACCGGCGGATGGCCGGCGGTGCGGTCGGGGTACTTGGCGATCAGGCGATCGAATTGCGCCTGCGCGCGGGTGGCATCTGCGGCGGCATCAACGCCGGGGATCACCCCGTCAGCCATCACCTGCCGCCCGTCGATCCAGACATCGCGCACGTCGCGGCCAGAGGCGGAGGTCATCAGCGTCTGCACCGGGTCGGGGGTTTGCAGGGTCTGGCGCAGGTCGATCACCGCGATATCGGCCTTGGTGCCGGGGGCAAGGCGGCCCAGATCGGGCCGGTTCAGCGCGTCAGCCCCGCCCAGCGTGGCGGCGTCGAACATCTCTTCGGAGCGGATTGCCTCCATGCCGTCCGACACCCGCGCCATCATCATGCCGATCTGCATGTTGAGGATCATGTCGGCGGGATGCGTGTCGGTGCCCAGCCCGATGGTGATGCCCTTGGCGCGGGCCTTGGGAAAGCTCTTGAGCATCCCGCCATGGCGCGCGGCGACCAGCGGGCAATGCACCAGCGTGGCGCCAGCATTGGCGATCAGGTCGAATTCTGCGTCGGTCGCCTGCGTGCCATGCGGCAGCAGCCAGTTGCCGCGCAACGCGCCGATGCGGTGCAGCCATTCAATCGGCGCGCAGCCGTGCTGTTCACGCACCAGCCGCAGTTCCACCGACGACTGGCTGCAATGCTGACGCACCGGCGCGCCCATCTCCGAAGCGATCTCGGCGGTGCGGTTCAGCAGCGTCTCGGTGCAGGTCTCGATCCGGTCGGGGGCGAACATGGCGCGGATGCGGCCTTCGGCGGTGCCGTCGATGCGTTGGGCGAAATCGGCGGCCTCTGTCAGCCCGGCCAGCCCGCGCGCCTCGTCAAAGACCGCCCGGATATTGCCCGTCGCATCCGTCACCTGCCCGCCGGTGCGATAGGCCGGGCCAAGGTAGACTCGCAGCCCGAGGTCTTCGGCGGCGGTGGCGGCGGCGTCGAACTCTGCCACCGTCTCGCCCCATGCGCGGTAAAATAGCGAGGCGATGGGCAGCGCCGTGGTGATCCCGTTGCGGATCAGCTGGGCGAAGGCATGGCGCTTCTGAAAGGCCAGTTCCTCGGGGCGATACATCTCGTAAGGTCCGCGCGCGATGTAGCTTTCGGGCCAGACCCGCCCCTTTTTCCACGCCGGGCCGTTGTCGTAGCCAAGGATCGTGGTGTCGAGATCGGACAGCGCATCAAGGTCGACGAAACCGGGCGAGATCACCGCTTCGCCATAGTCGATCCGCCGCGCGACCTCGCCCTCGAAACCGGAGCCGACGTGCAGCACGTCGCAGCCTTCGATCACCACCACGCCATGCTCATGAACCACGTGGCGCCCGCCTTGATGACCGATGACCCAGCGGGCCGAAAGAAGCGTGCGACCCTCCATCACGGGGCCTCGATCACGCAGGCGCCGTCGCGGGCAATCACTTCGCCGCCCTTCAGCACCAGCTTGCGCGGCGCATGGGTGACGACGGCCTCGGCCAGGGTCTCGCCCTCGACCAGCAGGCAATCGGCGCGGCAGCCCGCGTCCAGTCCGTAGCCCTCGACCCCCATGATCGCGGCCCCGCCAAAGGTGCAGATTTCCAACGCCAGCTCCACCTCGTCATCGCGGCGCAGGTTGTTGCGCATGCCGATCTGCATCGCTTTTTCCAGCATGTCGGAGTTGCCGTAGGGCCCCCATGTGTCGCGGATGCCGTCGCAGCCCGCGCCGGTCAGGATGCCAAGCGCCTTCAACTCCTTGACCGCCGGGACGGGGGCAGAAGCGGGCGCGGTGGTCAGGATATGGATGCGGTTCTCGGCCAGTTTTTCCTGAAGCCCCGCCACGTAGGCGCGATCCACCGCGCCAAGGCAGAAGGCATGGGAAATCGACACCTTGCCCTGCATCCCCAGCGCCACGGTGCGGTCGATGATTTCCTCCATCGAGAACCAGCCAAGCGCGTCGCGTTCGTGCAGGTGAATGTCCACCGGCTTGCCGTGTTTCTCGGCCAGCGCAAAGACCGTATCGAGGTGCCCCTTGGGGTCATGCTCCATCCCGCAGGGGTCGATGCCGCCCACCAGATCAGCCCCCAGCGCCAGCGCCTCGCCCATCAGCTCGGCGGTGCCGGGGCGGGTCATCATGCCGGACTGCGGGAAGGCCACGATTTCAATATCGACCATGCCCGCCAGTTTCTCGCGCGTGCCCATGACGCCTTCGATCCCGGCCAGCCCGTGGTGGGTGTCCACGTCCACGTGGCTGCGGATGTGGGTGCAGCCATGCGACATGGCGAGGATGGCGTGACGCTCGCTTTGGACCTGCGGGTCAAGGCCCAGCGAAACCTTCACCTCGCGCTCGTTGTTGATCTTGTCGATCAGGCGCGGGCCGACCTCGTTGCGATACCAGGGCAGGCCGAGCAGGGATTTGTCCAGGTGCGTATGCGCCTCGACCAGCCCGGGGATCACGATGCGACCGCCGCCGTCGATCACCTCGGCGCCCTCAGGGGCCTGCGCCACGAAGACGCCGCCCTCGATATGCAGGTCGGTGGCCGGGCCGCCCATCGGGCGTACGTTCTTGATAGTCTTGGAAGTCACTGAATTCACCGCAGTTTGGGGTTGAGCGCATCGCGCAGCCAGTCGCCGATCATGTTGACCGAGAGCACGATCAGGCAGAGCTGGATCGACGGGAAGACCACGATCCACCAGAGGCCCGAGAACAGGTACTGGTTGCCGATCCGGATCAGCGTGCCGAGCGAGGGCTGATCCGGCGGCATGCCGACCCCGAGGAAGGACAGCGTCGCCTCCGACAGGATGGCCAGACCGAAATTCAGCGTCGCCGCCACCATGATCGGGGTCAGGCAGTTGGGCAGGATGTGGTGCAGCATCACCCGCCAGGATTTCACCCGGATCAGCTTGGCCGCCTGCACGTATTCCTTTTTCGCCTCAACCATCGCCGAGGCCCGTACCGTGCGGGCATATTGCACCCAGGAGGGCACTGCGATGGCGAAGATCAGGATGGGGGCCGCCAGCACATCCTTCAACCCGGTTGGCAGCGAGGCAGTGGCGATGGCGGTGATGAGAATGGCGATCAGGATGAAGGGCATCGACAGAAGCACATCGCCTACCCGCATGATCACATTGTCGACCCAGCCGCCGAAATAGCCCGCGATCAGGCCCAGCGACAGGCCCACCACCAGCGCCAGCATGACCGAGGCAAAGCCGATGATCAGCGAAATGCGCGAACCATAGAGCACCGCCGACAGGATATCGCGGCCCTGCGTGTCGGTGCCCAGCAGGTAGGGCCATTGGCCGCCGGCCTCCCAGATCGGCGGAATCTCGGAATTCCAGAGCTCCAGCGCCGCGAGGTCATAGGGGTTCTGCGGCGTGATCAGCGGTGCAAGAAAGGCGGTCAGCGCCACCAGCGCCAGCAGCGCCGCGGCAAAGATCGCCGAAGGATGCGCGCAGAAGGAAAACCACAGGTCGCTTTCGCGCAGGCGGGTCAACCGCGAGGGGCGTGCCGGGGCAGGCGGGGTGAGGGGAAGGGACTTTTCCATTTTGGGCTCCGGTTCAGCCATTGCCACGGGCAGAGTCGTCGCGCAGGCGCGGATCGACCCAGGCATAGGTGATGTCGACAAGGGTATTGAGGGCGACGAAGATGAAGGACACGATCAGCAAGTAGGCGGCCATCACCGGCAGGTCGACGAAGGTCACCGCCTGGATGAAGAGCATCCCCATGCCGGGCCATTGAAACACCGTCTCGGTCACAAGGGCAAAGGCGATCAGGTTGCCGATCTGCATGCCCGTCAGGGTGATCACCGGCATCAGGCAGTTGCGCAGCGCGTGGCGCCATTGCACGCGGGCGGTGGGCACGCCCCGGGCGCGGGCGAACTTGATGTAATCGGCGCGCAGGGTTTCCAACATCTCGGCCCGCACCAGCCGCATCACCAGCGTGACCTGGAAAGTCGAGAGCGAGATCGCCGGCAGCACCAGCGCCGCCCGCCCCGAGGGGGTGAGCAGCCCGGTCGACCACCAGCCAATGTCCACCGTCTCGCCGCGCCCGAAGGCGGGCAGCCAGCCGAGTGAAACCGAGAAGGCGAGGATGAGCAGGATGCCCACAACGAAACTTGGCAGGGACACCCCGATGATGGAGCCGAGTTGCAGCATATTGGCCACCCGGCTTTCTCGATAGACGGCGGTGATCACCCCGGCGGGGATACCCACCACCAGCGAGATTATGGTGGCCACCAGAACCAGCTCGAAGGTTGCCGGGAAGCGCTCCTTGATCAGCACCATCACGTCTTGCTGGTTGCGATAGGAAATCCCGAAATCACCTTGCACCGCGTTGGTGACGAAGCGGGTGTATTGGGTGACGAAGCCATCGTTCAGCCCCAGCCGCTCGCGCAGTTCGATACGGTCTTGCTGGGTGGCCTGTTCGTTCACCATCATTTCGACCGGATCGCCGAAGAAACGGAAGATCACGAAGGCCAGCAGCGCCACCGCCAGCATGACGAAGGCCGCGTTGGCGGTGCGTTTGAGAAGAAAGGCAATCATTCCGGTCTCCGATTTGGTGATACGGCGATCAAATGGGCCGGGCTGACCAAGGTGCGGCCAGCCCGGCCCGGTGCGTCAGGAGTCGCTGCCCATCCGGGCGAACCAGAGGCGCGGCTTGGCATCGGGGAAGAGCGGCATCTCGGCCACCTCCTCGGTCACCGCCCAGGCCATGGGCTGCTGGTGGAGAGGGACCATGATCATCTCGTCCTTCACCATTTGCAGGGCCTCGGTTTGCAGGGCGAGCCGCTTTTCAAGGTCCAGCTCGCTGCCAGCCGCATCAATCAGCGCGTCCAGCTCGGGGTAAGACCAGCCGCCCCAGTTGAAGACGCCGGCGTTGCCGTCTTTGGAGTGGAAGATTTGCAGCAGCGGGGAGTAGCTGTCGAGCAGCGGCAGCGTGGCCCAGCCCAGCGTATAGACATCGGTCTTGCCATTGGTCCGCTTGGGCGATTGCACCGCGCGGGGTGCCACGTCGAGCTTGGGCGAGAGGCCGATGCGCGACCACATGGAGGCGATGGCCTGGCAAAACTGCTCTTCGTTCACCAGCCCGTCGCTGAGGCAGTTGAACTCAAACTCCAGCCCCTCGGGCACGCCCGCCTCGGCCAGCAGCGCTTTGGACGCCTCGGGGTCATAGCCGGGCAGCGTGTCGAGCGCCTCGGTATAGCCCGGGATCGGCGGGGCGACGGTGGCACCGGCGGTGCGGGACTTGCCACGCATCACCTTCTGATGGATCAGGTCGAGGTCCATCGCCTTGTAGAGCGCCTCGCGCACCGCCTTTTCCTTGAACGGGTTCGGCTCGCCGGTGGTCAGCGTATCGCGGAAGGGGAAGCCGATCATCACTGTGCGCAGGTCGACGCCTTCCAGCACCTCAACATTCGGCGCGGCGGCAAGGCGCGGCAAATCCTGCACCGGGGCGTCATTGGTAAAGCTGATCTCGCCCGAGAGCAGCGCCGCCACGCGGGTTGCGGCCGAGTTTACCGGCGTCAGTTCGATCCGGTCGAGGTTGTGCTGCGGCTCGTCCCACCAATCGGGATTGACGACAAAGACGGTTTTGGCATCGGGCTGGCGGCTTTCGACGATGAAGGGGCCGGTGCCGTTGGCGTTGTAGGTGGCATAGCCCTCGGTGCCTGCGCCAACGTCGGTTGGCATCAGCGCGTCGTTTTCGGTCATCCACTCGGCGTCGAAGATGTGGATGTTGGTCAGGTCGTTGAGCAGCAGCGGGTAGGTGCCGTTCAGCGTGATGTCGACCGTGTATTCATCCACAACCTTGGAGCTGACGTAGGCAGGAAGGTTGCCTTTGAGCGGCGAGGTCTCGTGGCTCACGCGGGTGAGCGAGGCAACGACATCTTCGGCGGTGAAGGGGTTGCCGTTGTGAAAGGTCACGCCCTCGCGCAGCTTGAAGCGCCATGTGATCTGGTCGTCGAGGATCTCCCAGCTTTCTGCCAGCGCCGGCTCGATCTTCAGATCCTTGTTGTAGCGTACCAGCCCTTCATAAACGTGGTTGAGCACGTTGATGGTGAAGCTGTCACCAAAGGAATAGGGGTCGAGGGAGCCGATATCGCGGTTGGCGCCCCATTTCAGCACGTTCTCGGCCTGCGCACTGCCCGTTAAAGCAGCAACTGCCGCTGTTGCGAGCATGAGATGACGTAGTTTCATGATCTGGTCCTCTTTCAGCTGGATTGCATTTCGGAATCGGTAAAATTGGATACGATGTATATTGGCTGACACAGAGAATCCGTTTGAGCAAGCAGATTGTATCCGATTGACGTGCAAAATTGTATGCGATAGAGATTATGCGAATTTGATAGGCAGATCCGACCATGAGTGAGACCAAAACGACGCTGACGGACGCGGTGCATGACTTGCTGCGCAAGGCGATTATCGAACAGGCGCTGAAGCCGGGCATGCGGTTGCCCGAGGATACCGTGGGTGAGCAATTTGGCGTGTCACGCACCATTGTGCGCCATGCGCTGGTGCGGCTGGAGCACGAGGGGCTGGTGGTGACCCGCCGCAACCGCGGGGCCTTTGTGGCCGAGCCGTCGCGCGATGAGGCGCAGCATGTTTTTGAAGTGCGGCGCTGCCTGGAAAATGATGTGATTCGCCTGCTTTGTGAGCGTATGCCGCGCAGTGGCTATGAGCGGCTTGAGGCACATGTGCGGCAGGAAGAGGCGGTGAAGGGCAAGGATGGCCCGGTGTCGATTCGCCTCGCGGGCGAGTTTCATGTGCTGCTGGCCGAGCTCACCGGCAACCCGGTGCTGACCCGCTACGTCTCGGAAGTGGTGCTGCGCTGCTCGCTGATCATGTCGCTTTATGCGCGCAGCCACTCCTCTGATTGCGCTGTCGATGAGCATTCGCAGATCATTGCCGCGATCCGCGCCGGTGACGCTGCGCGCGCCATCGAGATCATGGAGCACCATCTCGGCGCTGTCGCGGGCCGGGCAGAGCTTTCTGCCGAGCCCGATAGTATCCAATCCATCCTCTCACACTACGGCAAGGAGCTGGCCCAATGACCCTGCAAGACGGCTACCACGCCTTTGATTTCGCCGATCTTTCGGCCCGCGAGGCCTATAAGGTGATGATCGGTACCATCGTGCCGCGCCCGATTGCATGGGTCACCACGATCTCGCCTGACGGGGTGGTCAACGCGGCGCCCTATTCCTTCTTCAACTGCCTCTCCGCCGATCCGCCGATCCTTGCGCTTGGGGTCGAGAACAAGCCGGACCGCAGCTTCAAGGATACAGGGTGGAACATCCGCATGACCGAGTGCTTCACCGTCAATATCGTTGACCGCGCGAATGTTGAGGCGATGTCGGTGACGGCCGCAGACTTCGCGCCGGAGGTGGACGAGCTGGAGATGGCCGGGCTGACGGCGATCCCGGGCGACAAGGTGAAATGCCCGCGCATCTCCGAAGCCCCGGTGGCCTTTGAGTGCGAACGCTATCTTGGCATTGCTGTCAGTTCGGCGCGCGAGATCATTCTGGGGCGGATTGTGCGCGCGCATATCCGCGAAGACATCATTGACCCGGCGACCTTCTATTCCGACCACGAAAAACTTGACGCGCTGGGGCGGATGGGCGGCAATGGCTATGCTGGCACCTTTGATTACTTCGATCTGCGCACGCCTTCGGCAGAAGAGGTGCTTGGCGCCGGGCAGAAGCAGGCGGTGGGCGGCACCAGCTGAGCCCTGAGGCGGTTGGCCCGCCAGAGCAGAAGATCGGGAGGGCTATTCGGCCTTGGCGTAGATCGCTTTGTGGCTTCAGAGGGCAAACTTTTCGCCCGCCCGTATCGCCGACAGGGCGCATCGGGGCGGGCGGCGTGTTAGAAATCCCAGTCTTCGTCTTCCGTGGCGACGGCCTTGCCGATCACGTAGCTTGATCCGGAGCCGGAAAAGAAATCGTGGTTCTCATCCGAGTTGGGGGAGAGGGCGGCCATGATCGCCGGGTTCACCTTGCAGGCCTCGTCGGGGAAGAGCGCTTCGAAACCGAGGTTCTGCAACGCCTTGTTGGCGTTGTAATGCAGGAAGTTCTTCACGTCTTCGGTTAGCCCCAGCCCGTCGTAGAGCTGTTCGGTATAGCGGGCTTCGATCTCGTAGAGGTCGAAGAGGAGGGAGAAGGCGAAGTCCTTCAGCTCGGCCCGCTCGGCCTCTGGCAGGCGCTCCAGCCCGCGCTGAAACTTGTAGCCGATGTAATAGCCGTGGATCGCCTCGTCGCGGATGATGAGGCGGATCAGGTCGGCGGTGTTGGTCAGCCGCGCGCGCGACGACCAGTGCATCGGCAGATAGAAGCCGGAGTAGAACAGGAAGCTCTCCAGAAAGACGCTGGCCACCTTGCGACGCAACGGCGAGGCGGTGGCGTCATACTCATCGAGGATGAGCCGGGATTTGGCTTGCAGGTGCTCGTTGTCGGCCGACCAGCGGAAGGCCTCGTCAACCTCGGCGGTCTGACAGAGCGTTGAAAAGACGGAGGAATAGCTGCGGGCGTGGACGGCCTCCATGAAGGCGATGTTGCTCAGCACCGCTTCCTCATGCGGTGTGATAGCATCGGCCATCAGGGTTGGGGCGCCGATGGAATTTTGGATGGTGTCGAGCAGGGTGAGCCCGGTGAACACCCGGATGGTCAGCTGCCGCTCGTCGTCGGTGAGCTGAGACCAGCTTTGGATATCGTTGGAGAGCGGCACCTTTTCGGGCAGCCAGAAATTGACGGTCAGGCGGTTCCAGACGTCGAGGTCCAGGTCGTCCTCCAGACGGTTCCAGTTGACGGCTCGGGGCACGGGGCGGGAATGGGGCAGGTCTTTCATGGCGTCGGTCCTTTGGCGGAGCGGGTGGTGGGCAGATTGCCCACCCTACGAGGGCGCGGTTACAGCGTGCAGGAGACGCAGCCCTCAACTTCGGTGCCTTCCAGCGCGGCCTGCCGGAGGCGGATGTAGTAGATCGTCTTGATGCCCTTCTTCCATGCGTAGATCTGGGCGCGGTTGATATCGCGCGTGGTGGCCTCGGCGGGGAAGAACAGCGTCAGCGACAGGCCCTGATCGACGTGCTGGGTGGCGGCGGCATAGGTATCTATTACCGCTTCGGGGCCAATCTCATAGGCATCGCGGTAAAACTCGAGGTTTTCGCCGGTCATGTAGGGCGCGGGGTAATAGACCCGGCCGATCTTGCCCTCCTTGCGGATCTCCACCTTGGCGGTGATCGGGTGGATCGAGGAGGTGGCGTAGTTGATGTAGCTGATCGAGCCGGTGGGGGGCACGGCCTGAAGGTTGCGGTTGTAGAGCCCGTGCTCCATCACATCGGCCTTCAACGCGGCCCAGTCCTTTTTGGTGGGCAGGGTGATGCCGAACTTTTTGAAGAGGGCCTTCACCGTGGCGCTCTCGGGTCGCCAGCTTTGTTGGGTGTATTTCTCGAAAAAGCCGCCGTCGGCATAGGTGGAAGCCTCGAAGCTTTTGAAACGGCGGCCCTTTTCCTGCGCCAGCGCACAGGAGGTGGCGAGCGCGTGGTAGAGCACGGCGGCAAAATAGACGGAGGTGAACTCCACCCCTTCGGGCGAGCCGTAGTGGATGCGCTCGCGGGCGAGGAAGCCGTGCAGGTTCATCTGCCCGAGCCCGATGGCATGGCCCTCGTCATTGCCCTTGCGGATGGAGGGCACCGAGTCGATGGCCGACATTTCGCTCACCGCGTTCAGCGCTCGGATCGCGGTGCCGACCGAGCTGCCAAGGTCGCCGCCGTCCATCGCGCGGGCAATGTTCATGCTGCCGAGGTTGCAGGAAATATCGGTGCCCATTTGGGCGTAGCTCAGGTCGTCGTTGAACGCCGACGCCTCGTTGACCTGAAGGATCTCGGAGCAGAGGTTTGACATGGCGATACGGCCCGCGATCGGGTTGGCGCGGTTCACCGTGTCCTCGAACATGATGTAGGGGTAGCCGCTTTCAAACTGGATCTCGGCGAGGGTCTGGAAGAAGGCGCGGGCGTTGATCTTTTTCTTCCGGATCTTCGGGTTGTCGACCATCTCGTCATAGTTTTCGGTGACGGAAATCTCGGAGAAGGCGCAGCCATAGACGCGCTCAACGTCATGGGGCGAGAAGAGATACATATCCTCGTTGCGCTTGGCGAGCTCAAACGTCACATCGGGGATGACCACGCCAAGGCTCAGCGTCTTGATGCGGATCTTCTCGTCGGCGTTCTCGCGTTTGGTGTCGAGAAAGCGCAGGATGTCGGGGTGGTGGGCGTTGAGATAGACGGCCCCCGCCCCCTGCCGCGCGCCAAGCTGGTTGGCGTAGCTGAAGGAATCCTCCAGCAGCTTCATGACCGGGATCACGCCGGAGGACTGGTTTTCGATCCCCTTGATCGGGGCGCCGTGCTCGCGGATGTTGGTGAGCATCAGGGCCACGCCGCCGCCGCGTTTGGAGAGTTGCAGCGCCGAATTGATGCCGCGCCCGATGCTTTCCATGTTGTCTTCTAGCCGCAGCAGGAAGCAGGAAACGAACTCGCCCCGTGCCTTCTTGCCCGCGTTCAGAAAAGTGGGCGTGGCGGGCTGGAAGCGGCCCGAGAGGATCTCTTCCATCAGTTGCATCGCCAGGGCCTCGTCGCCGCGCGCCAATGCGAGGGCGTTCATCACCACACGGTCCTCGTAGCGCTCAAGGTAGCGCTGCCCGTCCCGCGTTTTGAGCGTGTAGGAGGTGTAATACTTGAAGGCACCGAGGAAGGTGGGAAAGCGGAATTTCTTGCCATAAGCCGCATCCCAGATCGCCCGCTGGAAGTTGCGCGAATACTGGTCCAGCACTTCCGGTTCGTAATAGCCCTCGTCCACGAGGTAGCCGAGCTTCTCATCGAGCGAATGGAAGAACACAGTGTTCTGGTTAACGTGCTGCAAAAAATACTGCCGCGCCGCCATCCGGTCGGCCTCGAACTGGATGTTTCCTTGCGCGTCGTAGAGGTTCAGCAACGCGTTCAGCGCGTGGTAGTCCAGATCGGCGGTTACGCTTGCGTCAAGCATGGTGTTTCCTCTTGCTCGGCCCAGAAACGGGCCAGCCCGTCACGGATGCGGGCGGTGTCTTCGGGGGTTCCGGCCAGCTCGAAGCGGTAGAGCAGCGGGACGTTGCATTTGGCGGCGATGATCTTGCCCGCAAGGGCAAAGCTGGCGCCGAAGTTGCGGTTGCCACCGGCGATGACGCCGCGCAGCAGGCGGCGTGCGCCGGCGTCGTTCAGTAGCCGGATCACCGGCTTTGGCACCGCGCCGCGGCCCTGCCCATCTGCGAAGGTCGGGCAGATCAGCACGAAGGGGCCGTCGATCGCGGGGAGCGGGTCAGCGGGCCGTTGCGGCAGGCGGGTGGCGGGCAGGTCCAAGCGTTCAATCAGCCGATGCGTGTTGTTCGACCGGCTCGAATAGTAGACCAGCCCGCTCATGGCTCAGGACAGCCGACCGATCATGTCGGGGCGAAAGCCTGCCCAGTGATCCTCGCCGGCGATCACAACGGGGGCTTGGCGATAGCCCAGCCCGGTGACGTGCTCCATAGCGCCTGCGTCTTCTGTCAGGTCGACGACCTCGTAAGGCAGGCCGCGCGCGTCGAGCGCACGGGTGGTTGCGCTGCATTGCACGCAGGAAGGCTTGGAATAAACGGTGATTGTCATTGCTCTGTCCCCATAGTTGTTTTGTCAGACAGGGGAGAAGGAACATGAAGCGGATGGCCCTTACAGGCTCCGTTCACGCGCCCGGGCCCTCCGCCCGCACTCGTCGTCGTGTTGCCTTGGCAGGTCTCCTGGCTTTGCGGCTCAACCGCCTTGGCCCCCTTCCCGATGCGTGGATGCATCAGTGGTTACGGGCCTCGGCTTGCCGCTTACAGTTGCGGGGGCAGCGCCGGTCTTTCACCGGCTTCCCTTTTCACCTGTGACGTGAATCACGGGCACCAAAGCAACATCATATAGATGCTTATCGCGATGAGCTGTCAACATGTAGATCGGCGCCGCCGGGTGAAAATTCTGCACCGCGCTTGCTGCACCACGTGGCCCGGCGGCGGATCGGGCCGCCGGGCCTTGCCAATCAGGCAGTTTCGCCAAGGGCCTTGATGTGGGCGGGGAGCCGGGTGTTGGTGCCATACATGAAGTGATTTTCCATGCGCTCGGAGTAGCGGCTGGCCTCGGTGGTGCGCCCGACCGCTTCCGAAACTTCGCGGATCAGCATCGGGTTGGCCCCGCAGCAGACGCCGAGATAGTTGATGCCCAGCGCGTAGGCGTCACGCGCGAAGGCCCCGATCTCGTAGCGATTGCAAAACATCGGGTCGAGCGCGGTCGGGAAGGTGCGGCCATGGGGGGCAGGGCAGGTGCAATCGCCGGTGTCGCTGAGGTTGAAGAAGGTCGGTTCATCCGCGCGCGTGCGATAGGGGATCGGCAGGGCACCGACATGGCAGGACACCGCCGCACGCACCTTGCGCAGCCACGGCATCATGGTTTGCGGCCCGCGAAAGCAGTTGAGGCCAACAACATCTGCGCCGCCCTGTTCCAACTGCTGACAGGTTTCCACAATGCCGGTGCCGTCCATCATCTCGCTGGCCGCCATGGGGGCGAGGGTCAGAACGACCGGGAGGCCGGAGGCGCGGGCCACCTCAAGCGCGCAAAGCGCCTCGCCCGCGTAGTAGAAGGTTTCGCCAATGATGATATCGGCCCCTTCATCGACGGCCCAGCCGACCATTTCTTCAAACATCGCCCGCACCTCGGCCTGTTTTGCCCTGTCGTCCGGCGACCAGATGTTGGTGTTCGAGATATTGCCTGCCATCAGGTTGCCCGGCTTTGCATCGGCAACCTCGCGGGCGATCTTCAGCGAGGCGCGGTTGAGCGGCTCCAGCAGGTCTTCCTTGCCGATCACCCGCATCTTCTCGCGGTGGCCGTTGTAGGTGAACGCCTCGACGATATCGCTGCCCGACCGCTGAAAATCGACATGCAGGTTGCGCAGCGCATCGGGGTGTTCCAGCGCCACCTCGGGCACAAACTCGCCCGCCGTGAGATAGCCCCGGCGCTCCAGTTCGAAGAGGAAGCCCTCGGCGCAGATGAGGGGGCCAGCGTTGAGCCGGGTTTTCAGTTGGTTCTCATTCATGGATCCGTCCTTTCTCGTTGATCCGTCCATGACCATGGTTTTTGAAAGCCGAGCCTCGCGGGCTGCGTGCAACGCGCAGCTTGCTGCAATGGTCCTCGGTCAGGCCGCAGGATTGGGTGCGGCCGTGTTCACAAAGGTCAGAGGGCGATGCGCCAGATGCGCCGGGCACCAGCCCCGCCGCGCCGCCTGCGTGGCGGAAGCGAAAGGGGCAGGGGGGCGGGCGATGTGAGCGACTGCTTCAACAGGGCGCAAAATTCGGCCACGGCGGGTGACAGGCTGATGTAGGGCGCGGCCATGGCGTGGGCATGAAGCGCCGCACGCCGATAGTTGGCATCGCCGGGCAGGCTGGCGATCCATTGCATGTAGCCCAGTTGCGCCATCTGGCGCGCTTCCTGCGCTGGCACCCGGCCTATGTCGAGTTGGGATATCGTTCGTTCCAGTAGCATCGCGCCCTCCGCGCAAATTGGCGGGGGCAAAGCGACAACGGCGATGTCTCAGGGCGTTCGTGGGCCATCTGTGTCTCTCCGTCCCAAGGCACCCCGCCCGGGTTTAGGTGACTGAGGCGCGCGACGCGCACCCGAGATGGCAGGTCTCCTGACTTGCGGGTCTGCGCTTCCCCGAACCTTCCCGCGCCTTTCGGCACAGTGGTGTTCATCGGGGTCGCTCGCCGCTCACAGTTGCGGGGGCAGTCGTGGAATTGGGCAAGTTGCCCGCACCACGTTCCCTTTTCAGCCGGACCAATTTGGCCGGGCACCATCACGGGTTTTGTTGCAGGAAATTTTGGCGGTGTCCAACGCGAATTGCAGCTATGGGCAAGGGCGCGCCGGGGCGTTAGCGGCGGCGATGGAGCGACCCTGAGAGAGCGGGCGGCCTTGATCTTCGATCAGGTGTTGATGAGCGCCGGGGGCGAAACCCCTTTGGCCAGTGTTGCTGGCCGATGCGGGTCAGTCGTTGGCGCTGGGCGCGCGTGGCTTGGCCCGCCGTTCGGCCCCCATCTCGCCACGGGTTGCCGCCCAGATGGCCGGAAGCCCCGCAACGGCCTTGGCGAGTGCCGCGCGATCCTCGGTCTTTGCGGCGGTCTCAACCTCGACCAATGAGGCACGCAGGCCGACGGCCCCGAGGGTCGCGGCGCTTCCGGCGACCCGGTGGGCGCGCCTTGCTGTCTCTGGCAAATCCTTTTCTGCGCTGTCGTCGAGATAGGCGAGCAACGCCTCGACCTCTGCGCCGAACCGTTCAAGCAGCTTGCCCAAAGCGTCCACCCCCACGGTATCGCGAAGGTCGTCCAGATAGTTGGCCGCAACGGGCGCAGGCTCCGGCGCCCGCTTGGGCGCGGCATCAGCGGCGTGGTCGGCCAGAACACGTGTGAGGGCGGCGCGGCTGAGCGGCTTCGTCACGATGTCGTCCATCCCGTCGGCGAGGAAGGCTTCCTGCTCGGAGGCCATTGCATTGGCGGTGAGCGCGATGATGGGGGTGCGGGCGTTGGCACCGCTGCCCGCGCGGATGGCTTTCGTGGCCTCGCGCCCGTCCATCACCGGCATGGAGATATCCATCAGGATCAGGTCAAACCGGGTGGTCTCGGCCAGTTCCACAGCTTCTCGCCCGTTGTTGGCCTCGCTGACGGTATGGCCTGCGCCTTCAAGCATTTCGCGCGCCACAACCCGGTTGATCTCGTTGTCTTCCACCAGCAGCAGGTTGCGGGGCGCGGCCTTTTTTATCCGGCGCAAGGTCACGGCCTTGGCATCCGGCGCGTCGATCGGCTCGATCGGGAAGGTCACGCGGAAGGTGCTGCCAACGCCTTCCTCGCTCTCCACCTCGATGCGGCCGCCGAGTGCATTGACGAAACGTTGGGCGATGCCGAGGCCAAGGCCGGTGCCGCCGACTTCGCGGTCATAAGAGCTGTCTCCGGTCAGGAAATCGTCGAAGATATGGGCCTGCAACTCCTTGTCCATGCCGATGCCATTGTCGCTGACGGTGATCTGAAGCTCGGGGCCCTCAAGGCGCTCGGCCTCCACCGTCACCCGCCCGCCCCGGGTGAACTTCACCGCGTTGCCGATGATGTTCATCAGGATGTGCTGAATGCGGTCGCGGTCGGCGTTGATCCAGTCAACCTGCGGCCCGGTCCAGCCCCATTCCAGCGTGGTCTCCTGCGCCAGCGCGGCGCCGCTCTGGTTGTCGATGATATCCTGCAGCAGGGTGGAAATATTCATCGACACGGGCCGCAAGAGCAGCTTGCCGGCGTCATACTTCGTGATGTCGAGCACATCCGAGATGTGGCTCATCAGCAGCTTGCCAGAGGTGTCCATGTTCTTGATGTAGCGTGCCTGCTTCGCGCTCAGCCGGGTGTCGCGCAGCAGCTCGAGGTTGCCGAGGAGGCCATTGAGCGGGGTGCGGATTTCGTGGCTCATGGTGGCCAGAAAGTCGGTTTTGGCCTTCTCGCCGGCCAGTGCCCTGTCACGCGTTTCCACCAGTTCGGCCTCGGCCTTCACCCGGTGGGAGATGTCACGCAGGAAGGAAATGAAGATTTCGCCCTGATCGGTTTCGGCGGATTGGATGGCAAACTCGACCGGGAAGGTATCGCCGGACTTGCGCTTGGCCTCCAGCTTGATGCGCCCCTTTCCGACCACGCGCTTTTCGCCACGGTCTTGCATTCTCTGCATCCCGGCGTCATGCGCCGCGCGATAGCTGTCGGGCACGATGAGGTCGCCCAGATTGGCACCAACCGCCTCTGAGGCGGCATAGCCGAAGATCTGCTCCGCGGCGGCGTTGAAATCGAGCACGGTGCCGGAGCGGTCGGCGACGATCACCGCGTCGAGCGCGGTGGAGGTGATCACATTCATGCGCCGGAAGGATTCCAGCGCTTCACGGCGGCGGCGGATGTTTTGCAGGTTGAGCCGGTTGAGGTAGGCCGCAAAGCCCAGCAGCGCCAAGACCAGCAGGCTCACACCCACCGCGAGCTGCATCAAAGTTGCCGAAATCGCGTCACGCCTGCGGTCGGATTCTTCGGCGAAGTAGTTGAGGCCGGAGTTGGCCAGCGCCCGCACATGGGGGCGCACGTCTGCGGCCCGGCCCAAGAGCGCCTGCACCCCTGTTTTCAGATCGGCGTCGGGGGCATCTATCAGCGGCACGGTGCGATCAAGGAAGGTGCGCACGATGCGCAGATTGCGGGCAAACTCGGGCTCGTCGCGCAGCGCGGCGTAGATCGAGGATTGCTCAAGCGTGCTGATCCGGCTGTAGAAGATATCGAATTCACGGCGCAGGAGCGCCAGATCCTCTTCTGTACCGCCTTGCAGGGCGGCGAGGTGCATGTGGTATTCGAGAAACTCCACCTCTGCCTGCGACAACGTCCATTGCACGTTGTCGGAGCTGGCCGAGTTGAGCAGCCGCAGGTCGCGCACCACGTTGACGGAAAGATAGACCAGTGCGGCAAGGCAAAGCGCCCCCGCGATAACGGAGGCGAAGAGGCGCAGGCGGGCGGTGCGGTGGCGCTTTGGTGCCATTGTGGCTCCTCGAAAGGGGTCCACACCCCGGCCAGAGGGGCAGGGGCGTGAAACGGGTGCCTTCAGGCTATTGCACGGCTTCGATCCGGTCGAGTTGCCAAATGCTGCGCGAATAGATCACCTCGGTTCGGTAATCGTCACTGCTGTCGTAGGGGTAGACAATCCAGAGCGGGCCCTTGTCACGCACCGACATTTCGTCGTTGTCCATGCGGTAAGCAACAATGGGCCCGCCCTCGATCGCATCCGTGAGTGGGATTTCGACAGAGTAATCGTTGATGGCGGTGGCGCGCAGGGTCTCGCCCTCGATGCCGAGCCGCTCGACGAGCAGGCTCAGCGGCACACCCTCGAAGGTTTTGGTGCCTTCGGTCCAGATGGTCGTGGTTTCGATGGTCGTCGCGCCGAGCGCTTCGAGCATTGCAAGATCGAACTGCGCGGTGCCTTCTTCGGTGTTGGTCGTGGCCAGGGCGCCGGACACCGTCAGGATCACCTCTCCCTCAGGGGCGGGCAGATTCTCGGCGCAGAGCGGCAGGGCGGTGAGCGCGGTCAACGCGATCGACTGGAGAATGGTGCGCAGCATTGTGAGTTCCTTCGTTTCCGGAGGCAGCAATTACACTATGCTCATTGCGCGCCCAACTGGGCAGTGGGATAGCGACCTATCCTTTGGGATAGGGGGCGCGTCAGACGCCTGTCGTTGCGGGCCAACATGAGCGCGGCGCGTGAGGGCAACGCGCCAAGTGAGCAGCGGCGGTGGCCTTGGCGTGCCCGGCTTCCGCCGCAGAGGTAGGCCGCCATGCCTTGCGGGGTGGCCTTTTCGAGCAGCGGGGGCACGGGGGGTGTTCCGTTGAGGCGGGCCGTCAGGCGCTGGTTGGTCTTGTGGCCTGCTTGCCTATCTGACCGAAGAGTTTGCGCGGCCGAAAGCGCCATGCCTTTCGGATGCCAAATTCAATCTGTATGAGCGAACCCATCCAAGAGCGCACAACCGGTGCGCAAGCCGAGGAGAGGCCGATGCGCGTCCTGATTGCCGATGACCACGACCTGCTGCGTGACACGCTGGTCATGTTTCTGGAGTCGCAGGGCGACCTGAAGACAGAGACCGCCGCAGACCTTCCCGAAGCGCACAAGTTGATCGAAGCGGCAGAGGCCCCGTATGACCTTGTGCTGCTCGATCTCAACATGCCGGGCATGAACGGGCTCGACGGGCTGAAGGCGACCATGGCGATGCAAGGCGGGCAGCGGGTGGCGCTGCTCTCGGGCGAGGCCACCAAGGAAATCGCCGAAAAGGCGCTGGAGGCGGGGGCGGCGGGCTTTGTGCCCAAGACCCTGCCGGCCAAGTCGATGATCAACGCCGTCAAGTTCATGGCGATGGGAGAGCAATACGCCCCCATCGACTTCATGACCGCCGCCGACGACGCCTCGACGCATCCGATGGCCGAAAAGCTCACCCCGCGCGAGATGCAGGTGCTGAAGGGGCTGACCGAGGGCAAATCCAACAAGGAAATCGCCCGCGACCTCGACATCACCGAACCCACGATCAAGCTGCATATGAAAACGCTCTACAGAAAGTTGGGGGCCTCCAACCGCACGCAGGCGGCGCTGATGGCGCGGGAGGCGGGGCTGTTTTGACGGGCGCGGCAGGGCATGCCGAAGGGGCAATGAGGCCGGAGGGCCGCAAGCCTGTGCGCGCCCTGCTGACCGGCCTCGCGCTTGCCGCCCTTGGTGCCACCCCGGCCTCTGCCTGCCTGCCCTCCGATTGGGTCCGCCATGATGGCCCGGTGTTCAGGGACAAGCTCTTTTTCGGGCTCTACGAGGCGGCGAGCGATCCGCATGTCTTTGCCACCGATGATGGCCGGTTGGCGATGATCTATAGCGGCGACGACGAGGACCACAGCTCGATCAAGCTCGCCTTCGGCACCGATTGGGACAGTTGGGAGGAGTGGGGCGTGCTGCTCGGCCCCTCGCAACAACCCGGCGCCATCGCCGAGAAGGAGACGGCCTTCTACCATCGCGCCTCTGCGACGGATCACAGGATCTACTTCATCGGCTACGAAGACGGTGCAACCTATCGCTCCGATATCTACCTTGCCCGGGCCGAAGCCCTGACCGGCCCGTGGACGATTTTGCCCGAGCCCGTCCTGCGGCGCGGCGAGACGGACGGGCACGATGTTTATCTCATCACCTCCCCCTCGGTTGTCGAATGGGAGGGCGGGCTCGTCATGGCCTATCTCGGCTGGAACGGCTTGCAGAACGTCACGGCCGTCTGGAGCTTTGCCGCCACCTCCTCGCCAGACGGCGTGGCATGGGAGGGCGTGCGGCAGGCCGACGTCCCGATTGGCATGGAAGGGCAGATCACCGCCCGGCCCGATGGCGGTTTCGTCGCCGTCGCAACACGCGAGGCGGCGGAGGGGCGGGAGGGCATTTTTGCCGCCTGCGCTGACACCCCGCTGGGGCCCTGGACAGAGATGCCGGAGGCGCTGTTGACCCTTGCGGGGGACGCCTGGGAGGTGGATGAAATCATCGCGCCTTCCACCACCTATGACCCCGAAACAGGCGATCCCTACCTGTTTTACACCTCGGCAGAACATTCAAAGGGGTGGCGCGTCATGCTGGCCCGCCCGGCAGAGTAACCCGCTCGGCGCAACGGCCAGCTTTTCTCACCGGACCGCGCGCGTGGCTGGCGTTGCTGTGTGCAGGCCGAGGCTTGCCCTGTCGTGGTTCCATCTGCCACAGCCGCTCCGAAACTGCATTTTTGCACTGCCGCATTTGCGTTTCTGCGCAACGGAATCCGGGGGTGTGTGCGTTAGACCCGCAAAGATGTCCCTCTGATCCACAGGCTGATCCTCAATGTCCCTCCCCGCCGTGCTTGTCGCCGCCCTTCTTGTGATCGGGCTTGCCCCGATTTCGCCCGCCCTTGCGCAACCTGTTCCCGGCGGGGCGCGCGGCCCCGCAGAGGTTGGGGTGGTGGAGCTGGAGCTTTCGACGGTTCCGTTTTCCGTCACCCTGCCGGGCCGCGCAGTGGCCGCCGCGCAAACCGATATTCGCCCGCGGGTGGGGGGCATGGTGAAGGAGATCGTCTATCGGCCCGGCCAGCGGGTGAAGGCGGGGGATGTGCTTTATCGGTTGGAGCCGGACACCTTCGAGGCCGCCTATGCGGCCGCGCAGGCCGAATTGGCCGGGGCGAAGGCCGGGGTGAGCACGGCGCAGGCAACGGTGGATCGCTATGCCCGGCTGGAGGGCACGGGCGTGACCACCTCCGATTTGCAAACCGCGCAATCCGCTCTGGCGCAGGCCGAGGCCGCGCTGGCCAGTGCCGAGGCCGCCGTGCAAACCGCGCGGCTGGATCTGGACCGGGTGGAAATTCGCAGCCCGATTGACGGGTTTGCGGATGTCAGCACGGTTTCGGTGGGCGCCATCGTGACCGCCAACCAGACCGATGCGCTCACCACCGTGACGGCGATGGACCCGATCAACGTGGATGTTTCGGAGAGCTCAGCCCGGATCTTGCGGGTGCGCTCGCAGATCGACAGTGGCGCATTGCAGCGCGGCGAGCGGCTGGAGGCGGTGCTTACGCTGGAAAACGGCGAAACCTACGCCAGCCCCGGCACGCTCGTTACCCCCGGGCAGCAGGTGTCGACCACCACGGGCAGTGTCGATCTGCGTTTTGAGTTCGGCAACCCAAACAGGATGATCCTGCCCGGCCAGTTCCTGCGGGTGGCGGTTGTGGTTGGTCAGCAAAAGGCCGTGCTGGTTCCGCAGCGCGGCACCGAGCGACAGGCCGATGGCACGCTGACGGCCTTCATCCTGCGTGACGGCAAGGCACATCAGGTGACGCTCACCTATTCGGGCACCCATGAGAATGCATGGATCACCACAGAGGGGGTGGCTGCCGGGGATTTGCTGATCGTCGACGGGCTGAACAACCTCACAGACGGCGCGGAGGTGGTGCCGGTGCCGGTCACGATCAACGCGCAGGGCGTGGTGGAGGATGTTACCGACGATGCCGCCGATGAGGTTGACACCACCGATGAGGCCGATACCGCCGATGAGGCCGGCGCGACCGAAGCCACCGGCACGGAAGACTGACCCATGGCGCAGTTTTTCATCCACCGCCCCATCTTTGCTTGGGTCTTGGCCATCGTGACGATGCTGGCCGGGGTCTTTGCCTTTACCCAACTGCCGGTCTCGCAATATCCCGACATTGCCCCAACCACGATCCGGGTGAGCGCCAGCTACCCGGGGGCCACGGCCTCGGCGGTGGAAAACTCGGTGACATCGGTGATCGAGGATTCCATGACCGGGCTCGACGGCGTGCTTTACATGGAAAGCACATCGCGCGAGGGCTCCTCTTCGATTTCGCTGACCTTCGATGAAAGCATCGACCCGGTGGATGCGCAGAACAACGTGCAATCCAAGGTCAGCCAGGTTGAAGGGCGGTTGCCCGATGCGGTGCAATCCTCGGGCGTGAGCGTTTCGCGCTCCACCTCCTCGATCCTGATGGTCGGGGCCATCGTCTCGGCTGATGGGCGGTATTCGACCATCGAGTTGGGCGATATTCTCGACAATCAGATCTCCGGCCCGGTGCAGCGCACCGAGGGCGTGGGCGGGATCAACATTTTTGGCTCGGGCTATGCGCTGCGGGTCTGGCTCGATCCGCTTTCGCTTTATGAATACCAGCTCACGCCCGCCGATGTGACCTCTGCCATTCAAGCGCAAAACAACACGGTTTCGGTGGGCTCGCTGGGCGATATGCCGGTGGTCACCGGACAGCAGTTTACCGCAACCATCACCGCGCAGAGCCAGCTGACCAGCGTGGAGGATTTCGAGAACATTCTGCTGAAATCCGAAGAGGGCGGTGCACAGGTGTTGCTTGGCAACGTGGCGAAGATCGAGATCGGGCAAGAGAGCTACGGCGGCGACTCCCGGTTTGACGGGGCGAATGCGGCGGGCTTCGGGATCAACCTTGCCACCGGGGCCAACGCGGTGGACACCGCAGAAGCGGTGCGCGCCACGCTGGATGAGCTGGCCGCCTCGCTGCCCGAGGGGCTGACGGTGGAATACGCCTATGACACCTCGCCCTTCGTCGAGCTGTCGATCGAGAAGGTCTATCACACGCTGATCGAGGCGGTGGTGCTGGTGTTCTTTGTCATCCTGATCTTCCTGCAAAACTGGCGGGCAACGCTCATTCCGATCATCGCGGTGCCGGTGGTGCTGGCGGGCACCTTCGCGGTGCTGGCGGCGCTGGGCTATTCGATCAACACGCTGACGATGTTTGCGATGGTGCTGGCAATCGGCCTGCTGGTGGATGATGCGATTGTGGTGGTCGAAAACGTCGAGCGGGTGATGGAGGATGACGGGCTGGAGCCCTTGCCCGCCACCGAGAAGGGCATGGGCCAGATCACCGGCGCCGTTGTCGGCATTGCGCTTGTGCTCTCGGCGGTGTTCCTGCCGATGGCCTTTTTCGGTGGCTCGACCGGGGTAATCTACCGGCAGTTCTCGGTCACCATCATCTCGGCCATGGTGCTTTCGGCGCTGGTGGCGCTCATTCTCACCCCGGCGCTCACGGCTTCGATGCTGCGCCGCAGTGGCCATGAGGTGCCCTTTGCTCCGGCGCGGGCCTTCAACAGGGGCTTTGCGCGGCTGACCTCGGGCTACGCCGGATCGGTTGGGCGGATTGCGCGCAAGCCGCTGATCGCCGTGGGGCTGATTGCCGCGCTCGTGCTCGGTGCAGCGGCCACCTACTCGCGGTTGCCGTCCTCCTTCCTTCCGACGGAGGACCAAGGCGTGCTGATGGCGATGATCAACCTCACCGAGGGCACCACCTCGGCGCAGACGGCGCAGGTGGTGGATGAGATCGAGGCCTATTTGCAGGCCGAAGAATCCGAGGCGGTGGAGAGCACCTTTGCCACGCTCGGCTTTGGCTTTTCCGGCTCGGGGCAGAATGCGGCGATGGTGTTCATCAAGCTGCGCGACTTTGAAGAGCGCACGGATGACAGCCTGTCGGCGGCTTCCGTGGCCGCCCGGGCAACGGCGCAGTTTGGCAACCTGCGGGCCGGGCGGGTGATGTTCATGCAGCCCCCGGCGATTCCGGGCCTTGGCAACACCTCCGGGTTTTCGATGTATCTCGTGGATTACGCCAACAATGGCACCGAGGCCCTGCGTGCCGCCGCCTCGCAGCTGGAAACCGCCGCCGAGGCCGATCCGCGCTTTGCCAGCACCCGCGCCAGCGGGATCGAGAGCGAGGCGGTGCTGCGCATCGACATCGACCAGCAGAAGGCCGAGAGCTTTGGCGTCAGCGTGACCAGCGTCAACGCCATCCTCTCGACCATCTTCGCCGGGTCCAACGTGAATGACTTCGACATGAACGGCTCGCTGCGCCCGGTGATCGTGCAGGCCGCCGCCGAATACCGGATGCAGCCGGAAGACATCGAAGCCTGGTATGCGATCAACAGCAGCGGCGAGATGGTCAGCTTTGCCGCCTTCATGGAAACCCGCTGGATCTCCTCCACGCCCTCACTGGCGCGGATCGACGGGGTCAATGCGATTTCGGTGTCGGGCAGCCCGGCGCAGGGCGTGTCGTCGGGCGATGCGATGGAGGCGATCACCGAGTTGGCCGGTGAGCTGGACGGCGGCTATGGCGTGGCTTGGACCGGGCTATCGTTTCAGGAGCAGCAATCAGGCAGTCAGGCCCCCTATCTTTATGCGCTTTCGGCGCTGGTCGTGTTCCTGTCGCTCGCGGCGCTTTATGAGAGCTGGTCGATCCCCTTCGCGGTGATGCTTTCGGTGCCGGTGGGCGTGGCGGGGGCCTTCGCCTTCGCGCTGCTCTTCGGGCAATCCAACGATGTGTATTTCAAGGTCGGGATCCTGACGACCATCGGGCTTGCGGCAAAGAATGCCATCCTGATCGTCGAGTTCGCCCGGGATCTGGAGGCGCAGGGCCGCTCTGCCATCGAGGCGGCGATCGAGGCGGCAAGGATGCGGCTGCGGCCGATCCTGATGACCTCCTTCGCCTTCATGATGGGGGTGTTGCCGCTGGCGCTCGCCACCGGCGCGGGGGCACAGGCGCAAAACGCCATTGGCATCGCGGTGCTGGGTGGCATGGCGGCGGCCACCTTCATCGGCATCTTCATCGTTCCGGCCTGTTTTGTGCTGGTGCGCAAGCTCTCGCGCAAGCCGGTCGCCGGGACGGCGCAGGACTGAGGGCAGGGGGGTGAGCGCGCTGTGAGCGGCGTCAGTCCGGCTGCGGCGGCAGTGCCATGGCCGGGCCGATGGCCTTGCGGGCGAGGCGCAGAAAGGCCTCGCGCTCGCCAGCGTCGAGCTCTGCCAGAAGCTCCTCTTGCAGGGCGGTCACGATGGGCAGGATCTCTTCAAAGGCGGCGCGGCCTGCCTCGGTGGCCCGAACCTCGCGCGCGCGTCGGTCTCGTGGGCTGACCTGCCGGGAGACATAGCCCTTCTGCTCCAGCCGGTCGATCACCCCGCCGATGGTGGCGCGGTCGTAGGCGATGGCCGCGGCCACCCCGGCCTGATCAATCCCCGGATAACTCAGGATCGCATCCAGCGCCGCAAACTGCACGGGCGTAACATCAAACCCGGCCTCCTGAATGCGGGTGGAGAACACATGGGTGGACATCTGGTTGAGCCGCCGGATCAGGTGTCCGGCCATGACGAGCGCTTTCATTCCGCCTCCCTCGCGGTGCCGTTGACCGGCAATTAATACGTATACATATTTTTCTTGACCGTAAATGATAAGTGTAGTTATTAATTGCCCATCAGCAGGCCGGAGGAGGGCAAGTGATGCAGTATTACCTCAATGGATTTCGTGGCGGAGACCCCGACCTGCGCAATGCCGCGCCCAACCGGCGGGCGCGGGGGGGCTTTGCGCCGCTGCCCGACAAGGTTGATGTGCTGATCGCCGGATGCGGGCCTGCCGGCCTTTGCCTTGCCGCCCAGCTTGCGCAGTTTCCGCAGATCGACACGATGATCGTCGAGCCCAAGCCCGGCCCGATCGAAAAGGGGCAGGCCGATGGGGTGAACACCCGCACGATGGAGATGTTTCAGGCCTTCGGCTTTGGCGAGAAGGTCAAGCGCGAGAGCTACTGGGTGAACCAAACGGCCTTCTGGTCGCCCGACCCGGCCAACCCCGGCCACATCCACCGCATCGGGCGGGTGCAGGATGTGCCCGAGGGCAGCTCCGAAATGCCCCACACCCTGCTCAACCAGGCCCGTGTGCATGAGCTGTTCCTTGATGTGATGCGCAAATCGCCCGCGCGGCTGGAGCCGGATTACTCGTGGTCGGTGAAGGATGTTCAGGTGGACCGGGAGGCCAGTGAACACCCGGTGACCGTGACGCTGGAGAACACCGGGATCAACGCGGGCGAGGTCCACGTGGTGCGGGCCAACTACGTTGTCGGCTGCGATGGTGCCCGCTCCAACGTGCGTCGCGCTATCGGCGGCAAGCTGCATGGCGACGCGGCGCATCAGGCCTGGGGCGTGATGGATATTCTCGCCAACACCGACTTTCCTGATGTGCGCCAGAAGTGCCTGATCACCTCGGCCAGCGAGGGCAACACGCTGATCCTGCCGCGTGAGGGCGGCTACCTCTTTCGCATGTATGTCGAGCTCGACAAGCTGAACCCCGATGAGCGGGTGGCGCAGCGCAACTTCACCGCCGATCACCTGATTGCCGCCGCCAACCGCATCATGGCGCCCTACAGCATCGACGTGAAAGAGGTGGTCTGGTGGTCGATCTACGAAATCGGCCACCGCCTGACCGACCGGTTCGATGACGCGAGCGAGGGCCACGGCCCCCGCGTGTTTACCGCTGGCGATGCCTGCCACACCCACAGCCCCAAGGCGGGGCAGGGGATGAACGTGTCGATGCAAGACAGCTTCAACCTTGGCTGGAAGCTGGCCCATGTGCTCACCGGGCGGGCCGGGCCGGAGCTGTTGCGCAGCTACTCCGCCGAGCGCTGGGCCGAGGCCAAGCGGCTGATCGACACCGATCACGAATGGTCGCGCATCATGTCGGCCCCGCCCGGCGAGTCCAAGCTGGACGGAGGCGACATGCCGCGCTTTCAGAAGGCCTTTATCGAGAACCTCATGTTCACCGGCGGGCTTGCGGTGAAGTATGATCCTTCCCGCCTCACTGCCGAGTCGGTGCATCAGGCCCTTGCACCCGGCTTCGAGATCGGCCGCCGGTTTCACTCCGCGCCGGTGGTGCGGGTGGCCGATGCGATGCAGATGCACCTTGGGCACGTGGCCGAGGCGGATGGGCGCTGGCGGATCTATGCCTTTGCGGGGCAAGACCCGCGCGGCCTTTACGATCTGGCGGAGTGGTTGGGCACGGCAGACACCAGCCCGGTCCTGCGCCACACCCGCGAGGGCGAAGACATTGACGCGGTGATCGACCTGCGCGGCGTGCTGCAAGGCACCTTCGATACGGTCGCCTACGACGCCGCGCCCGCGATGTTGAAGCCGGTGAAGGGGCCGCTTGGCTTGCAGGATCACGAAAAGCTCTTCTGCGTGGATCACAAGGGCGCAGGCGACATCTTCGAGATGCGCGGGCTGGACCGGGCGCAGGGCTGCATGGTGGTGGTGCGCCCCGATCAATACGTGGCCCATGTGCTGCCGCTCGACGCCCGCGCCGAGCTTGCCGCCTTCTTCGAGGGCGTGTTGCTGCCCGCCTGAGCGCTTGACGCTGGGCCTCGGTCGACCATAACGCAGGGCAACCAACGCGCCCACGCGCCCTTTCTGCCGCTCATGGAGGCTGCCGCATGCCATTCGACCGTTCCATCAAGATCGCCCCCTCGATCCTCTCTGCCGATTTCGCCAACTTCGGTGCCGAGATCCGCGCCATCGAGGGGCAGGGGGCCGATTGGGTGCATGTGGATGTGATGGATGGCCATTTCGTGCCCAACCTCACCTTCGGCCCGCCCGCGGTGAAGGCCTTTCGCCCGCACGTCAAAACCTTCATGGACGTGCACCTGATGATCGCCCCCGTCGATCCCTACATCGAGGCCTATGCAGAGGCCGGGGCCGATATGATCGTGGCCCATTGGGAGGCCGGGCCGCACCCGCACCGCACGCTTCAGGCGATCAAGGCGCAGGGCGTTAAATGCGGCATCAGCCTCAATCCCGGCACGCCCGCCAGCGTCATCTCCGAGCTGCTCGACCTTGTGGATATGGTGCTGGTGATGAGCGTGAACCCCGGCTTCGGCGGGCAAAAGTTTATCCCCTCCAGCGTGGCCAAGGTGGCGCAGGTGCGCGAGATGATCGGCGACCGCGAGGTGCATATTCAGGTTGATGGCGGGGTGGACCCGTCCACCGTTGGCCCGCTGGTCGCGGCGGGGGCAGATTGCTTTGTGGCCGGGTCGGCGGTGTTCAAGGGCGGTTCGGTGGATAAGCCGGAGGTCTATGGCCAGAACATCCGCGCCATCCGCGAGGCGGCCGAAGCGGCGCAAGCCGGCTGATGGCCCGCATCGTCTTTGATCTCGACGGCACGCTGATTGACTCCGCCCCCGACATCCACGCCGGGGCGAACGTGCTGCTGGAGGCCGAGGGCGTGGAGCCGATCACCCTTGCCGACACCCACAGCTTTATCGGGCAGGGGGCGTCGGTGTTTATCGAAAAGGTCCGCCGTGCACGCGGCATCGCGGAGAGCGAGCACGCCCGCATGCTGGCGGCCTTCGTGGCAAGCTATGAAACGCTGGTTACGCGCACAAAGGTTTATCCCGGCGTGGTGGCGGCGCTGGAGGCCCTGCGCGCGGGCGGCCATAGCCTCGGGATCTGCACCAACAAGCCGCTCGTGCCCTGCAAGGCCGTGCTCGCCCACCTCGATCTCACCCGCTTTTTCGCCACCATCCTCGGCGGCGACAGCCTGCCCACCCACAAGCCGGACCCGGCCCCGCTGGAGGCCGCCTTTGCCGCGCTGGGCGAGGGCCCCGCGATCTACGTGGGCGACAGCGAGGTGGATGCAGAAACCGCGCGCCGCGCTGGCGTGCCCTTCCTGCTCTTCACCGAAGGCTACCGGAAAGCGGAGGTGGCGGCGCTGCCCCACCGCGCGGCGTTTTCCGATTACACCAAACTGGCCGGTCTGGTGCGCAAGCTGGAGGCTGAGGCGGCGTAAGGCCGGGGTGGCCTTACGCCATTGGTTCAGGCCGGGCGCCGCAGCACAAGGATCAGCCCGCCCAACAGCGCCAGCCCCGCCAGTTCTGCCGCAAGGCTCAACGCGTCGCCGACCGGCCAGACAAGCGCCACCGTCGAAAGCGCGGCCACCGCGACGAAGCCCGCGCGATGAGCAGCCGTCAGAGGCTTTATCAACCAGCCCGTCAGCGCCGTGCCTGCGGCAAAGGTGCCCGCAAAGGCCGCCACCGTGGCCAGGGCGATGCCAGTCGGCGTGCCGATCAGCAGCAGCTCGGGCGCGTAGACAAAGAGGAAAGGCGCGACGACCTTCACGAAGCCCAGCCGGATGCTCTCCATCGCCGTCTCGTTCGGCTCCGCCCCGGCAATCGAGGCCCCCGCATAGGCGGCCAGCGCCACCGGCGGGGTGATGGCCGACAAGAGCCCGTAGTAGAAGATGAACATATGCGCCGCGATCACCGGCAGGCCGAATTGCTCCAGCGCGGGGGCGATGAGGATCGCCAGCAGCAGGTAGGCCGCCGATGTGGGCATGCCGAGCCCCAGCACGAAGCTGGCCACCATGGTCAGCAGCAGCGTCAGAAACAGCGAGCCCGCCCCGGCGGTGAGGATCAGCGAGGAGAGCTTCAGCGCCATGCCGGTGAGGGTGAGCACGCCGATGAGCATGCCCGCAATCGCCACGGCGGCGACGATGGGCAGCACGTTCTTCACGGTTTCCATCATCACCGTCAGCAGCCCCACCGGCCCGATCCGCGTGGCCTTGCCGAAGAGCGAAACAACGAGCGTGGTGGCGATGCAGAGCACGGCGGCGGCGGAGGGGGTGTAGCCCACGGCGAGGAAGACGATCAGCCCAACGAGCGGAATGAGCAGGTGGCCGCGCTTCATCAGCACCTCGCGCAGCGCCGGGATCTCGGCAGGGTCGGCGCGGCCAAGGTCAAACTTGCCCGCCTCTTCACGCACGCCCACCAGCAGGGCGAAGACGTAGAGCAACGCCGGGATCAGCGCGGCGGCGGCGATGGTGGCATAGGGCGTCTGGGTGACCTCGGCCATGAGGAAGGCGGCTGCGCCCATGACGGGGGGCATGATCTGCCCCGCCGAAGAGGCCGCCGCCTCGATCGCCCCCGCCACCTTGGGCCGGTAGCCGGTGCGCTTCATCAGCGGGATGGTGAAGGTGCCGGTGGTGACAACCCCCGCCACTGCCGAGCCGTTGATCGAAGAGAACATGGTGGAAGAGACAACCGCCGTCAGCGCCGGGCCGCCCTGAACACGGCCCGTGGCGGCATGGGCCAGATCAACGAACACCTGCCCCAGCCCGGTCTTCAGCAGCAGCGTGCCAAGCAGCGAGAACAGCAGGATATATTGCACCGCCACGCCCATCGGCAGGCCAAAGAGCCCCTCGGTGCGCAGGAACAGGTTGGAGGTGACGCGGCTCAGCGAATAGCCCGCGTGGCCATAGGTGCCCGGGATCATGTCGCCGAAAAACGCATAGGCCAGCGCCACCACGCCAAGGCCAACCATGACCCAGCCGATCAGGTAGCGCGCCAGCACCAGCACCGCGACGCTGCACAGCGAGAAAAGCACCATGTCGAGCTGGCTGGCGATGCCGCCGGAGCGCACGATGGCAAGGTAGTTGAGCCAGAGGTAGGGGCCGGGGATGAGCACGGCGGCGGCCAGCGCATAGATCACCACCCGCAGCCATCCGGGCCGCTCTGTGGCCACAACAACGAGGCCGGCGGCGACCATCAGCGAAAAGAAGGTGGAGCGCAGCACCAGCGCGGTGATGTCGCCAAACCACGCCGACCAGATGCAGAGGGCGGTGACGAGCGCAGAGAGCAGCGCCAGCGCGGCGGTAGCGGCGAGGCGTTCCCAGCGGGGCAGAGCGCTGCCGGGCAAAATATCGGTGAGTGGGGTCATTATGGGGGTGTTCCTGCCGCCATGGGGGCCAAAGAAGTGCGGGAGGGGTGGGCGGGGCCTTTCAGCGGCCCCGCCAGAGAGGCTTATTGCCCGTCGAAATAGGTCTGCGCGCCGGGGTGCAGATCAATCGGCGTGGAGGTGGCCTTTTCCTTGGTGATCTTCTTGGCCGCCGGGTGCACCGCGCCCAGCTCTCCAAGGTTGTCAAAGAGCGTGGCGGTGATGCTTTCGATCAGCGCCGGGTCGGCATCGGCGGCGGCAAAGAGAATTGCCGGGTCGCCCACGGCCACAACGGCCTCGGATTCGCCTTCATAGGTGCCGCCGGGGATTTCGACGACCTCGTAAAAGGGGAACTCCTCGATCAGCCCGGTCACGTCATCGGCCACCACGGGCACCA
The DNA here is from genome assembly GCF_006351965.1 of Oceanicola sp. D3. NCBI lineage: Bacteria > Pseudomonadati > Pseudomonadota > Alphaproteobacteria > Rhodobacterales > Roseobacteraceae > Oceanicola > Oceanicola sp. D3. The sequence goes on along the minus strand of NZ_CP040932.1, from coordinate 3,332,816 downwards.
GCTTCACGTCTTCGGTGGTGAACAGTTCGATGAAGGCCGAGGCCGGGGTGCCTGCGAGGATCATCGAGCCCTCAAGCTGCCCGTTCTTGATTGCCCCGGTCGCCTCGCCGTAGCTCAGAAAGCTGACGTTGCCGACGTTGAACGCATCCTGCGAGGTCAGCAGGCGCTCGGAAAAGACCGAAGAGTTGGAGCCGGGAGGGCCGACGGAGATTTTCAGATCGGCGAGGTCTTTCACCCCGGCGGCGCCGCTCGCTTCGGTGGCGGCGATCTGGAGCACGGCGGGGTAGAGATAGGCGATGGCGGCCACGTTCTGGGCATCGCCGTCAAAGGCACCGCTGCCGTTCTTGGCCTCATAGAGCGTGGAGGCCGAGGAGAAGCCGATTGTCATCTCGCCGGCGGAAACGCGGCGGATGTTTTCGATGGAGGCGCCGGTAACTTCGGCATTGGCGCTCACCCCGTCGAGCTTGCGCGACAGCAGGTCTGCCATGCCCGCGCCCACGGCGTAGAACACGCCGCCGGTGCCGCCGGTGCCGATGGAAACCCGCTCTTGCGCCGCCGCCCCGAAGGCGGAGGCACCGATGAATGCGGCCGCGAGGCCGATGTGTTTGATCATGATGACCCTCCCGTCATTAGTTTTTGTTCGTCATGTTACATTCGGGGCCAACAGGCGATTGGTCCCGGGCGACACATGCTAGATGATATGCAGGGGCGTGTATCCAGTTCATTTTCCGTCGGGCCTATTCAAAAAGGGCAGGGGGAGGGGCGCTGTCAGGCCCGCAACGCCGCCCTCTGGCCACCGCGCCCGGCCCGGCATAGGCTCCCGGCACACCATCGCGGAGGCCCCCATGAGCGACGACACCCACGCCAAGACCCACGCCCTCGTTATCGGCGGCACCCAAGGGCTGGGCCGCGCCATTGCCGAGCGCCTCCGGGCCGAGGGCTGCACCAATCTCGTCATCGCGTCGCGCAATGTGGCGCGCGGCGAGGCCGTGGCCGAGGAAATCGGCGCCAGCTTCATGCCCGTCGATCTGCTGGATACCGAGGCCACCGTGGCTCTGGTCGAAAAAGCCGCCGCCCAGATGGGCCGCCTTGATGCGCTGGTGAACTCGGCGGCGCTCACCGACCGTGGCACCGTGCTCGACACCACCCCCGAGCTCTGGGACAGGCTGATGACAGCCAATGCCCGCTCGCCCTATTTCGCCCTCCAGCGCATGGCGCAACTGGCCATCGAAGCGGGGCACCCGGCGTCGATCGTCAACATCCTCTCGATCGTCGTGCACGGCGGGCAGAGCTTCCTTTCGCCTTATGCGGCCTCCAAGGCGCTCATGGTCAATGTCACCAAGAACGCGGCCAACACCCTGCGCCACAACCGCATCCGGGTGAACGGCATCAATTGCGGCTGGATGGACACGCCGGGAGAGGATGAGATTCAGCGCAAGTATCACGATGGCGGTGATGACTGGCTGGAAAAGGCCGAGGCGAAGATGCCCTTTGGGCAGTTGGTGAAGCCCGAGCATGTCGCCCATCTTGCCAGCTATCTGCTGAGCGAGAAGGCGGGTGTGATGACGGGGGCCTGCGTTGATTTCGATCAGGTCATTCCCGGCGTCTATCCCGAGTAGGGGCCGGTTGCGGGGGCTGCTCCCTTGCCCTTTCGGCGCTCCCCGCAACTGCGATGAGGGGCCAAAGCGCCCCGAAGAGCTGCCCCGTTATGGCGACCCGGGCGCCGAGCCCATGGCCCGCGCGGCCAGCGTGGCCTGTCGCTCCGGCGTCATCGCCTGTGTGCGCAGTCGCCCCTTGCCATCGCGCAAAAATCGGATCGTCGCGCCGCTGTCCGGGTCGGGGGCCCAAAAATCCGTCACCCGGGCAAACCACGGGCCGATGTCTCCCTCATCGGCCATGCGCATCATCGGCACAAAAACCCTCGGGTCGTAGTAGCGAAACAGCACCGGCTGGCCCGTCGGCAGCATCACCTGCTGGCATTTGCGCAGGCTGTGGCGCACCTCGCGCAGCGGGGCGGGGGAGAAGCAGGCGATGCCCCAGAAATCGCCCCAGCCCTCGGTCTGGAACGCCTGCTTGAACGCCGTGCCGGGGCGGATCGGCACGATCCACGGGGCGGCGGCGGCAAGGGCGGGGGCGATTTTGCCGCCAAACAGCGAGCGGGCCTCGGGCTCGCTCTGCACCAGCGGCCAGATATTTGGCGAACGGGCCGCGTCTATGAGCGCATAGCGTGGCATGGCTCAGGCGCCCGCCCCGCTGCCGGGGTAGCTGTCGCCATAGGCGCTCATCTCGGCGCCCTCCTTTTGGCGTTCCTTCTCGGCCTCCTCCTGCTGGCGGTCCTGCGCCGGGCCTGCGGCGCAGCAGGCCTCGACAAAGGGCACGCCACTTTCGGCGGCCTCGCGCAGCCTGTCGGCCTGGGCCTCCACCTCCGACATTGATGCAGCGTCAGAGGCGCTCTCGGGCACCATGCAGGCCACGCCACTTTCGCCGCTTTCAAGGCTGCCAGTGCCGATCCAGCCTTCGATCTGGTTCATCACCCATTGCGCAAAGCCTGCCAGCCCGCCCATGCCGCCGCCGCCCGCGCCGCTGGTGCCGATCAACACAGTGGGCGCGCCGGTGGTGATGACACCGCCATGAATGGTGCTATCGCCCATTCGCGCGGCGGGCATGTTGCCGATCAGCACGTTGAAGGCCCCGCTCACCACCATGTCCGGCACGCCCGCGCAGAAACAGGTGTCGCTGACCCGCGCCGCCGGAGAATAGGAGATCAACACATTGGGCTGCCCGCTCACCACCGGCCCGCCGATATGCGGCACCGGCGGCAAAAACGGCCCCGGAGGCAGCACCAGCGGGCAGGTGTGAAAGTCCATGATCCGCGCGGCAGGTTGGCTCATTGGCGAAACACCTCCACTTTGCATTTCTCCAGCGGCAGAGCGAGCTGGCTGTCGCGCAGGGTAACTGCCGCGTCGGGGAACCGCTCCGAAATTTCCACCTCCATCGCGATCCGGCCAAGCTCCGCCGGGCGGGCCTCGGCGAACCGCGAAAGGGCCTCGAAACTCTCCTGCGGATCGAAGGTGACATGGGCCATGCGCACCTCGCCGCCCGCCGTCTGCCACGAGGCCCTCAGCGCCTCGGGCGCGGACCGGTCTGGCCAGGGGTCTTCCCATTCCGGCGCGGCGTAAATCTCGCGCTCGCCGTTCAGGCCGTCGATCCACAGGTGGCGCGGCGTTTCGGGGCAGGACAGGGAGGGCGTCCAGCCAAAGCGCCGCCGCCACCGGCCCCATTGGCCCAGTGGCGGGGCGGTGTTCAGCACTCGCTCTCGTTCTGCCTCCGGCACGGCGCGTGCCCAGGCTTCGCGGCAATAGGCCTCGCGCTCGGTGCCGGGCTCGAAGCTGGCCCAATCCTTCTCCACGGGGTTGGCGGTAAAGCCGATCACCGAGCGGCACACCGCGCCATCGGTGCACCACACCGTCACGTCGCCGCCCGGCGCAGTGCCTACGGCGATGTGCAGGTAGGGCAGCCGCCCCGCTCCGAAGGCGTCTTCGATGCCCTCGCGAAAGAGCCGCGCGATGCGTGACTTCGGCAGCTTGAAGGCCCCGCTGTAAAACCGCGCTTCGGGCACGGAGAGCCAGCTGATCTCAAGCTCCACGGGTAAGGGCTTCAACGCCTCCCCGATCACGCGGGTCGAGCCGATCCGGCCCCAGCCGTTGGCCACCAGCTTGCCCGAGGGCACCCGGTGCCCGCTGCCATCTTCGAACCACAAGATGCCTTCCACGATCCGCGCCGGGTAATGGCGCGGGGCGCATTCTGTCGGGAGCCATTCATACTGCGCCATGCTGCCTAGGCCCCCCGTCCCGCGCTGGCTTCCTCATCCTGATCGACATGGGCCCCCGGTGGCCCTGCCTCGATCCCGCCCGGCCCTATCCGGCGCCGCCACCGCTTTGCGATCCGGCTGCCCTCGCGCACGAAGTAGGGCCGCATCGGAATGCCCCCGAAGCCCGGCAGGCGCTCTTCAAAGCTGTAGTTCGCCGACATGTGCAACTCGTTGTAGCGCAAGCTGAAGAAGGGCTCGCCTGTCTCGTTGATCCAGTCGTCCGGGTTCGAGGGCGCGCCGCCTTCGACCGCCACGCAATAGCTCATCAGCCGGTTGAACATTGGCTCCAGATCGGGCTGCACCTTGTTCTCGGCGTTGTTCAGTTGGGCGAGGTCATAGATCACGCCGTGGTAATCGGCGAAGACGGCCATGATGTGCAGCGGAATCCGCGAGTAGTAGCCGCGCACGTTGCTTCGCTTTCCCCGGGCCTGCTGGCCGACGTAGGTTATATCGTCCTCGCGATACCAGCCGCTTTCCACCAGCCAGTCGGTGTCGTCGACCTGCGCTTCCCAGGCCTCGTCTACCCACCAGAACTGCCGGTCAAACACGGCAACGTCTTCTGGCGTATTCACGTTGTAGCCCCCGCCTACATCCGAATGCGCGCCGGGCAGATAGGCCTCAAAGCCGTTCGCGCCGTAAAACGGGTTTAGCGAGAAGTTGATGCGATACTCTTCTGCCGCGGCCAGATGCACCACGAAATCCGCGCGCGAGATCGCGCCCAGCCCGAGCTGGTTGTAGTCGTCTGCGTGGCTGAATTTTCCGTAGGCCGCCACGGTGTCGTAGATGCCCACGAACACCGGCTTCACATCGGCCCCGCCCGCCAGCCACGCATAGAGCGTGCGGCTGACCTTCGCGCTGCCGTCAAAACAGGCATAGACCGCGTAGCGCGCCGCCGCCGCGCCCCGGCTGAAGCCGAAATAGTCGAGATGCAGCTTCGAGACGTATTCCCCGCTGCTGCGCGATTGCCCGGCCACCCAGCGCTCCATCCATAGCTTGCCCCGAAATGTCTTGCCCTTCACGCCGGTGCCGCCCTCGCCGGTGGCCGAGCCAAGCGGATCGTCCGGCCCGCCGTCAATCGTGCCGATGCCTTCCACGTAGATGGCGGTGGAGCCGTCATAGCCGATGTAGTCCATCGCCGCCCGCTCCAGCCGCTCCACGTTGGAGTAATCCGAGCCATAGCTGGCCGACCAGTCCTTGCGGCGATAGTCCTCCTCGTCCAGCCCCGCCTCCCGGTCTTCCTCGTCGGCGCGGCGCCCGGCGGTTACATTTGCGCGGTTGTTGCCAGTGCCATCGTAGTAGAGCCCCACGCGCAGGGTGATCTGCTTTTTCTCTACCGGAATATCCTGGGCGCAGTCCTGCACCGGCAGGCTTTGGCCATCGCCCGCGTTCGGATCATCCACGCTCATCTGCTCCTCGGGCGGGCTGATGCTGGATTCACCGCCGGTGAAGGGCACATCGTCGAAATAGTCGCTCAGCTCGTTTTGGGCTTTACTCACCGCGCGGCCCTCATGGCTGGCAGATCGTCTCCCATCGACACCAGTTCGGGCTGCTCGCCCGTCAGCACCGCGCGGGTCAGCCGCATCACACGCTCCTCCTCGGAAAACCCCGCGCGGCGGAGCAGGTGCGCCTGCCAGCGGGGCAGCGGGATGGCAAAGCCGGTGCGCAGTTGCAGCACCATCAGCTTTTGCACGTTGATCTCGCGAAAAACCCGGTGGCGCACTGCAAACTGGCTGATCCGGTCGATATAGCCCCTCAGCGCCGCGTCATCCTCGCGCCCGGCCGTATCGGGAAAGCTCTGCCGCAGGAACGGCAGGGTCTTCTGCACGAACCGTTCATAGGAGGCGGCCGACAGGCCGGAAAGCTGTGAGTCGGACAATCGAAACATGAGTGCGCCTTAAATCAATGGCTTGAGCTTAGGCGGCGCCCGCGTGGCGGGGCAAGTGACTTTCCCCGTCATCCAGGCGCCCCTTGCGCGTGATGCTTGACGGTGTCAGGCTTTCGGCAACAGCAAGAGAGACCCCCATGACAGATTGGCCCGCCCCCCGCATTTTCGACGGACATAACGACACGCTTCTGCGCATTCTGCGCGGGCAGGTCACACCCGAGGACGTGGCCAAGGGCCTGCCAGACGGCCATATCGACCTGCCCCGCGCCAAGCAGGGCGGGTTTGGTGGCGGTTTCTTCGCCATCTTCGTGCCCAGCCCCTCCGACAAGGCGGTGCGCTACGAGGTGATGGAGCGCCCGCCCTATGATCTGCCGTTGCCGGAGCCGATCCCGCAGCCCGAGGCCTGGGACTTCGTGATGCGCGGTTTTGAGGCGCTGACCGGGCTGGAGCAGGCCGGGGCGATCACCGTGTGTAGCACCGCGGGAGAGATCGAGGCGGCGCTGGGCGGCGAAACTATGGCCGCGGTGCCCCATATCGAGGGCGCCGAGGCGGTGAGCGAGAGCTGCGCCGAGCTGGAAGAGCTGCACGCCATGGGCCTGCGTTCGCTCGGCCCGGTCTGGTCGCGGCCCACGGTCTTTGGCGAGGGCGTGCCGTTTCGTTACCCCTCCACGGGCGACATTGGCGGCGGGCTGACCGAGGCCGGCAAGCGGCTTGTCGCCGAGTGCAATCGGCTGAAAATCATGCTCGATCTCAGTCACTTGAACGAGAAAGGCGTGGATGACATCGCGGTGCTTTCAGATGCGCCACTGGTGGCCACACACTCCAATGCCCATGCCATCACGCCCCATTCGCGCAACCTCACAGACCGGCAATTGAGCCAGATCGCCGAGAGCGGCGGCATGGTTGGCATCAACTACGCTTCCGCCTTCCTGCGCCCCGACGGAAAGATGCTTTCGGAGTTTTCGCTTGACCTGATGATGCGTCACCTTGACCATCTGATAAAATTTCTCGGTGAAGATGGCGTTGGCTTCGGGTCGGATTTCGATGGCGCGCTGGTTCCCGAAGAGATCAAGGATTGTGCAGGCATGGTCAATCTTCGGGCCGCGCTGCGCAAACATGGGGTGGATGACGCGATGATGCGCAAGCTGGCCCATGGTAACTGGTTGCGTGTGTTGCGCGCGACGTGGGGAGAGTAACCCCACGGATAAATGAGGCGGCAGGCAAATGACCGCATCAACAACAGGGAGTTCCAACTGATGACACATCGCAAATTGCTGCGAACCACGGCCATTGTGGCCGCTCTGATGGGCGGCGTGGCTGCCCCCGCGCTGGCCGAGACCCCGCCCAACATGCTGGTGATCGCCAACCGCATCGACGACATCAAAACCTTCGACCCGCAGGAGAGCTTCGAGTTCGCCGGGGCCGACGTGTCGCGCAACGTCTACCAGAAGCTTGTCAACTTCGACCCGATGGACCTCGACGCAGGCTACCAGCCCGACATCGCCGAGAGCTGGGAAGTGGCCGAGGACGGAAAGTCGATCACCTTCACCATCGCCGAGGGCAACACCTTTGCCTCCGGCAACCCGGTGACGGCGGAAGACGTGATCTTCTCGCTCCAGCGCGCGGTGAAGCTCGACAAGACCCCGAGCTTCATCCTCACCCAGTTCGGCTTCACGCCGGACAACGTGGAAGAGATGATCACCGCCGATGGCAACAAGGTGACCATCAAGCTCGACAAGGAATACGCGGTTTCCTTCGTGCTCAACTGCCTGACCGCCACCATCGGCGGCATCGTCGACAAAGAGACCGTCATGGCCAATGAGGTCGATGGCGACATGGGCAACGAGTGGCTGCGCACCAACACCGCAGGCTCCGGCCCCTACAAGGTGGTGGACTGGAAGCCCTCCGAAAGCGTGCTGATGGACCTCAACCCCAACTACGGCGGCGAGAAGCCGGCGATGGAGCGGGTGATCGTGCAGCACATTCAGGAAAGCGCCACCCAGCGCCTTCAGCTGGAGCGTGGCGACATCGACGTGGCCCGCAACCTTAGCCCCGAAGACATCGCCGGGCTGGAGGGCGTCGAGGGTGTGAAGGTCGTCGACGAGCTGCGCGGCCGCCTGATGTACTTCTCGGCCAACCAGAAAAACGAGATGCTCTCGGACCCGAAGGTGCTGGAAGCCCTCAAGCTGGCGACCGACTACGAGGGCATGGCGAACAGCTTCCTCAAGGGCCAGTACACCGTGCATCAGGCCTTCCTGCCGCTGACCTTCCTCGGCGCGCTGGAAGACAAGCCCTTCTCCTACGACATGGACGCCGCCAAGGCCGCGCTGGCCGAGTCGGGCTTTCCCGATTGCGGGCCGATCAAGATCTCGGTGCGTGAAGCGCAGGAGCGTCTCGACATCGCGCAATCGCTCCAGAACACCTGGGGCCAGCTTGGCTGCGACATCGAGCTGATCGTCGGCACCGGCGCCCAAACGCTGGACCGCTATCGCGCCCGTGAGCACGATATCTACCTCGGCGCATGGGGCCCGGATTATCCCGACCCCAACACCAACGCCGGCACCTTCGCCTACAACCCCGACAACTCCGACGAGGCAGGGGCCACCGGCCTTCTGGCGTGGCGGAACGCATGGGATGCAGGCGACATGAGCGACGCCACGCTGGCTGCCGTTCAGGAGAACGACACCGACAAGCGCCGCGAGATGTATCTGGAGATCCAGAAGGAGCACCAGCAGGTGTCGCCCTTCGGCGTGATGTTCCAGCAGATCGAGCAGAACGGCATGGGTGCCTCGGTTGAAAACTTCGTTGCCGGTGGCGCGACCACGGCTGTCTCTTACTGGGTTATCACGAAGTAAGTGGCTGACATTTCACACAATTCGGAGGACCGGCGCGGGCCGGTCCTCCCTCCTTGGCTCAAGAAGCTGGCCGCCACGATCCTGACCGTGGCCGTCACCTTGTTGGGTCTGCTTTTCGTGACCTTCATGATCGGTCGCGTCATGCCGATCGACCCGGTTCTTGCCGTCATCGGCGAGCGGGCGACGCAGGCGCAGTATGATGCGGTCTATCTGGAGCTCGGGCTCGACAAGCCGCTGATCCAGCAGTTCTTCATCTATGTCAGCGACGTGTTGCAAGGCGATTTCGGCAAATCCATCCGCACCGGGCAGGAGGTGACAACCGACATTGCCCGCGTCTTCCCCGCCACGCTGGAGCTGGCCACGCTGGGCACCATCTTCGGCATCGTGCTGGGCGTGCCGCTGGGGGTGATGGCGGCTGTTTATCGTGGCTCGTGGATCGACCAGCTGGCCCGCTTTGTCGGCCTCATCGGTTACTCCATGCCGATCTTCTGGCTCGGCCTCGTGGGGCTGCTGATCTTCTACGGCATCCTCGATTGGGTCGAGGGGCCAGGCCGCCTTGGCGTGTTCTATCAGGGCCTCGTGCCCGAGCGCACCGGCCTGCTGCTGGTGGATAGCGCCATCGCCGGCGACTGGACGGTGTTCAAGGACGCCTTCGGCCATATCATCCTGCCCGCCTCGCTGCTGGGCTATTATTCACTGGCCTATATCAGCCGGATGACCCGCTCCTTCATGCTGGAGCAGCTGAATTCGGAATATGTCACTACGGCGCGGGTGAAGGGCCTGTCGGAGCGCAAGGTGATCTGGCGCCATGCCTTCCGCAACATCCGCATTCAGCTCATCACCGTGATCGCGCTGGCCTATGCCAACCTGCTGGAGGGCTCGGTGCTGACAGAGATCATCTTCGCATGGCCCGGCCTTGGCAGCTATATCACCACCTCGCTGCTTGCGAACGACATGAACTCCGTGCTCGGTGGCACCGTGGTGATCGGCACCATCTTCGTGGGGCTCAACATCTTCTCCGACCTGCTCTACCGCTTCTTCGATCCGAGGGCCAAATGAGCGATCTGCCAACACCCCAACCCGGTGAGCAGCCAACCGACCGCCCGAGTTGGCGCGACTGGCTGATGACAGACGCCCCCGCCTCGCGCCGTCAGGCCCGGGCGGCGGCATGGTATGCTGGCTGGCTGGCGCTGCGCGGCAACACGCTGGCGATGTTCGGCCTGCTGGTGCTGATCTTCCTGATCCTCTGCGCCGCCTTTGCTCCGCTGCTGGCCACGCAAGACCCCTTTGCGCAGGATCTCGGCGCACGGCTCCTGCCGCCGGGCAGCGAGGGCTATATCTTCGGCACCGACTCGCTGGGCCGCGACATTTACTCCCGCCTGCTCTACGGCGCGCGGATCTCGCTTTATATCGTGGCGCTGGTGGCGCTGGTCGCCCCGCTGCTGGGCCTCATCATCGGCACCATCGCGGGCTATGCGGGCGGCTGGCTCGACGTGGTGCTGATGCGCTTCACCGATATCTTCCTCGCCTTCCCCCGCCTCATCCTCGCGCTCGCCTTCGTGGCGGCATTGGGCGCGGGCATCGAAAACGCGGTGCTGGCGATCTCGCTCACCGCATGGCCGCCTTATGCCCGGATCGCGCGGGCCGAGACGCTGACGATCCGCAACTCGGACTATATCCACGCCATCCGCCTGCAAGGCGCAGGCGCAATCCGCATCATCACCCGTCACGTCTGGCCGCTCTGCATTTCCAGCCTCGTGATCCGCGTCACCCTCGACATGGCTGGCATCATCCTCACCGCCGCCGGCCTCGGCTTCCTCGGCCTCGGCGCACAGCCGCCCTCGCCGGAATGGGGGGCGATGGTCTCTGAAGGGCGCAAGTACATCCTCGACCACTGGTGGGTCGCCACCATTCCGGGCCTCGCGATCTTTGCCATTTCGCTCGCCTTCAACCTGCTCGGCGACGGGCTGCGCGATGTGCTGGACCCGAAGGAGAGCAAATCGTGAGCGACGATACCCTGCTCGATGTCGAGAACCTCTGGGTCAAGTTCCCCACCCGCACCGGCATCTTCGATGCGGTGCGTGGCATCTCGTTTTCGCTCGGGCGTGAGCGGCTCGGGATCGTGGGCGAAAGCGGCTCGGGCAAGTCGATGACCGGCCGCGCCCTGCTCAAGCTCATCCGCAAGCCCGGCTTTGTAGAGGCCGACCGGATGGAAATGGGCGGCACCAACCTGCTGACCGCCAGTGAAAAGGACATGCGCGCCATTCGGGGCCGCCACGCCGCGATGATCATGCAAGACCCGAAGTTTTCGCTGAACCCGGTGATGACGGTGCAGCAGCAGATGGTCGAGGCGCTGACCACACATGAGCGGGTGAGCAAGCGGCAGGCCCGTGCCCGCGCGCTGGAGATGCTCGATGCAGTGGCCATCCGCGAGCCCGAGCGGGTGCTCAAGCTCTACCCGCATGAGGTGTCGGGCGGCATGGGCCAGCGGATCATGATCGCCATGATGCTGATCCCCGATCCCAAGATCCTCATCGCCGACGAGCCGACCTCGGCGCTCGACGTCTCGGTGCAGCTTCAGGTGCTGGAGATCATGGACAAGCTGGTGAAAGAGCGCGGCATGGGCCTCATCTTCATCAGCCATGACCTGAACCTCGTGGCCAATTTCTGCGACAGGGTGGCGGTGATGTACGCAGGCCGGATCGTGGAAGTCTGCGAAGCGGGCAAGCTGCACGAGGCGCAGCACCCCTACACCCGCGGCCTGCTCAACGCCGTGCCCAACCTCGAACACCCCCGCGAGCGGCTCGAAGTGCTGGCCCGTGACCCGGCCTGGCGCGAGGCACCCTCGGTGAGTGCGCGGGCAGGGCAGGGGGCGGCATGAGCGCGGCGCTGGACATCCGCAATCTGCACGTCTGGTTTGGCGAAGGCGCGGCTCGCAACATGGCGGTGAAGGGGGTGAACCTCGCCGTCGAGGAGGGCGAGAGCTTTGGGCTGGTGGGCGAAAGCGGCTCGGGCAAATCCACCGTGCTGCGGGCGATTGCCGGGCTGGTTGAAAGCTGGGATGGCGCGATTGACGTGGCGGGCGAAAGCCTGAAGCCCCGTGGCCGCTCCAAGCAGTTCTACAAGACCGTGCAGATGGTGTTTCAGGATCCCTACGCCTCGCTCCACCCGCGCCACACGGTCGACAGGGTGCTGGGCGAGACGCTGGCCCTGCATGGTTTTTTCGACATCGACGCCCGCATCGCCCGCCTGCTGGAAAGCGTGGGCCTCGGCACCGGCTTCCGCTTCCGCTACCCCCACCAGCTGTCTGGCGGCCAGCGCCAGCGCGTCGCCATCGCCCGCGCCCTCGCGCCCGAGCCGCGCATCCTGCTGCTGGATGAGCCGACCTCGGCGCTCGATGTGAGCGTGCAGGCCGAAATCCTCAACTTGCTCTCCGACCTGCGCAGCCAGATGGGCCTGACCTACCTGATGGTCAGCCACGACCTTGGCGTCGTCGGCCATATGTGCGGCCAGATCGCGGTGATGCAGCAGGGCGAGATCGTCGAAACGCTGGGCGTGGCCGAAATGCGCAAGCTCCAGGCCAACCACCCCTATACCCAACACCTGCTCGAAAGCTCGCTGGGCGCGATCCGCTGAACCCGCAGCGCGGGTGGCAGGCGAGGGATTGGATATTTTCAGCAAGAGAATGAGCAGGGGCGCCAAGCCTCTCGCCATGCGCGGAATGTGGGCGTTTCGCCTATCTTTTGGGCAGCCCATGGCCCCCGCCCGGCGCACGCCGCCCCCGCCCCCGCATCCTCTTGCTGCCCCCCCGTGGCCCGGCCTAGGCAGGGGCGGCCAACGCGGCCCCTTGCCAGACCGGAACGCCCTTACATGTCCGACAAGCTCTCTATCATCGTCGTCGAAGCCGACCGTGAGCGCGCCCTGCTCATCGTTGACAGCCTGCGCGAGGCGGGAGATTTCGATGTGGCGGTCATCTCCGAAGTCACCGGCCTGTCGCGCCGGATCTCCGAGAAAAACCCTGATGTGGTGCTGGTCGATGTCACCTCGCCCTCGCGCGACATGCTGGAAGAGCTCACGCTGGCCTCCGGCCCGATGGACCGGCCCGTGGCGCTCTTCGTGGACCGTGATGACAATGGGCTGACCCGCGCGGCGATCGAGGCCGGGGTTTCGGCCTATGTGGTGGACGGGCTGCGCCCCGACCGGATCAAGCCGATCATGGATGCCGCCATCGCCCGGTTTCACATGTTCTCGCAGATGCGCGCGGAGCTGATGGCCACCCGGCAGGCGTTGGAAGAGCGCAAGATCATCGACCGCGCCAAGGGCCTGCTGATGAAGGCCAAGGGGCTGGATGAGGATGCCGCCTACGCGCTGCTCCGCAAGGCGGCGATGGATCAGGGCGTCAAGCTGGCCGATGTGGCGCAAAGCCTTGTTACGGCGGCGGGGCTGCTCGCATGAGCGCGCCACTGTCGGTCGGGTTTATTCCGCTGGTGGATGCTGCGCCGCTGGTGATCGCTCATGAGATCGGATTTGCCGAAGAAGAGGGGCTGGCGCTGGACCTGAGGCCCGCCGCCTCATGGGCAACGCTGCGCGACATGGTTTCGCTCGGGCAGGTCGAGGCCGCGCATATGCTGGCCCCGGTGCCGGTGGCTATGGCACTGGGGCTGGGCGGCTCTGGCATTCGGCTGGATGTGTTGCAGGTGCTTTCGGTCAACGGCAATGCCATTGGGGTATCAACCACGCTGGCCGAGCAAATGCGCGCGGCGGGGCATCCTTTTGATTTTTTCGACGCCACCGCCGCCGGGCAGGCGCTGATGGCGGCCAAGCCCGAGGGGCTGCGCATTGGCGTGCCCTTCCCGTTCTCGGGCCATGCGGAGCTGCTCTATCATTGGTTGGGTGCGCTGGGCTTTGCCGCGCCGCAGGCGCTTTCGGTGCACACCGTGCCGCCGCCGCTGATGGCCGAGGCGCTGGCCGCAGGCGAGGTGGATGCCTTCTGCGTCGGCGCGCCCTGGGGCACGCTGGCGGTGGAGAGCGGGGTCGGGGAGTTGCTGCTGCCCGGCACGGCCATCCGCCGCTTCAGCCCTGAAAAGGTGCTGGCTGTGCGCCATGACTGGGCCGAGGCCGAGCCAGAGCTGACGGGGCGGCTGATGCGGGCGATCTGGCGGGCGAACCGCTGGCTGGGGCAGGGGCAAAACCTCACCACCGCCTCCGAGATCCTCGCCCGCAAGCCCTACCTCGACACACCCGCCGAGCTGATCGAGCGGGCGCTCTCGGGGCGGCTCATCGTGACCCAGAAGGGCGAGATGCGCACGGTGCCGCGCTACGTCACGTTCTTCGAGGGGGCAGCCACCTTCCCCTGGCGTTCCTCCGGCGCGCTGATCGCCGACCGGATCGCCGCGCGCACCGGGCTCGACAGGCCCGCCGCCCGGGCCGAGGGCGCGCGCGTCTTCCGCTCCGATCTCTACCGCCAGCACCTCGCCCGCACCACTGCCGACATGCCCGGCGCCTCCGAGCGGATCGAGGGCGCGCTCTCCGAAGACACCCCCGTCGCCTCCCCCTCGGGCCGACTCACGCTGCCTGCGGACTCGTTCTTTGATGGCTTCATTTTTGATCCTTCCGGCGAAGAGTGACGCGGAAATGGGCAGAAACCGGGGGGTTTCCTCTCGAAGGCCCATGCTGCGCTGCGGAAAATAGGAACTTCTTGACCCTCTCCGCAGGCTTGGTCAGATAGGCGGCAGATGAGGCAAGGGCGTCTCATCCGAAGAATTCACCCTCGAAGATGCGGGTAACCCGAGCACAGCCGCTCGACCCATTGCGCCTAAAACGCGCGATGTCGGTCAGCGGCTTTTTTGTTGTTTCCGGGGCTTCGAACAGCCCTCAATCCAAAGGACGACCCCAAAGATGAAACACCTCTTCGGAATCGTTGCCACCACGGCAGCCCTTCTGACCGGCACCGCCTTCGCCCAGTCGCTGGAGCTGGAAAAGGACGAGCTGACCTTCGGCTTCATCAAGCTCACCGACATGGCGCCGCTCGCCGTGGCCTACGAACAGGGCTACTTCCTCGACGAAGGGCTCTTCGTCACGCTGGAAGCCCAGGCCAACTGGAAGGTGCTGCTGGATGGCGTCATCGGCGGCCAGCTCGACGGCGCCCACATGCTTGCCGGTCAGCCGCTTGCCGCCACCATCGGCTTTGGCACCGAGGCCCATATCATCACCCCCTTCTCGATGGACCTGAACGGTAACGGCATCACCGTCAGCAACGAGGTCTGGGAGGCGATGAAGCCGAACATCCCCGTGGGCGATGACGGCAAGCCGGTCCACCCGATCTCCGCCTCCGCCATGGCGCCGGTGGTCGAGGACTACAAGGCGCAGGGCAAGCCCTTCAACATGGGCATGGTCTTCCCGGTCTCGACCCACAACTACGAGCTGCGCTACTGGCTCGCCGCCGGTGGGCTGCACCCGGGCTTCTACTCGCCCGAGAACATCTCGGGCCAGATCGGCGCCGACGTGCTGCTCTCGGTCACGCCCCCGCCGCAGATGCCCGCGACCCTGGAAGCGGGAACCATCTACGGCTACTGCGTCGGTGAGCCGTGGAACCAGCAGGCCGTGTTCAAGGGCATCGGCGTGCCGGTGATCACCGACTACGAGCTGTGGAAGAACAACCCCGAGAAGGTCTTCGGCATCACCGCCGAGTTCGCGGAAGCCAACCCGAACACGACGAAAGCGGTCGTGAAGGCGCTGATCCGCGCCGCCATCTGGCTCGACGAGAACGACAACGCCAACCGGATGGAAGCGGTGGAGATGCTCTCGAAGCCCGAATACGTGGGCGCCGACGCCGAGGTGATCGCCAACTCGATGACCGGGACCTTCGAATACGAGAAGGGCGACGTGCGCGAGGTGAGCGATTTCAACGTGTTCTTCCGCTACAACGCGACCTACCCGTTCTACTCCGACGCCGTGTGGTACCTCACCCAGATGCGCCGCTGGGGCCAGATCCCCGAGGCGAAGTCGGACGCGTGGTATGCCGAAACGGCGGCCTCGGTTTACCGCCCCGACATCTACCTCGAAGCCGCCCGCCTGCTGGTGGACGAAGGGCTGGCGAACGAGGCCGACTTTCCGTGGGACAGCGACGGCTACAAGGCCCCGACGCCCGCCGCCGACATCATCGACGGCATCCCCTACGACGGAAAAGCCCCCAACGCCTACCTCGACAGCCTGCCGATTGGCCTGAAGGCCGAGCAGAAGATCGTCGGCAATGAGGTGCAGGGCTGAGGCCCGGATGGCGGGGGGCGCTCGCGCTGCCGCGCATCGCCCCACCCGCCATCCCGCATCACCGCACGTTTCCGCCCGTCCGGGTGCGTGCTCCCCGTTAACAGGTGCCCGGTATGTCGGATGACGTCTGCACAGGTTGTGCACAGGTTGTGTACCGGATGTGCCTCTGAAGTTTTCATAGTTAACCCGGCTGCAACGGCGTGGCCTCAGCAAAAACGCACATAGCAAAGAGACCCGAAATGACCGCTATCGACCCTCAATCGCTGGACGCCGCAGCCGCCGCCAAAGAGGCCCGCCGCGCCCGGCTCTTCACCCGGATCAACAAGGCCGACAAATGGTTTTCCGTGCTTGGCCTCGCCTGGATCACCCCCATGCTGAAGGCCGCCGCCGGAGACAACCCGCGCGCGCAAGCCTCTGAAATCTGGAAACTTCTCGGCGTGCCCCTGCTCGCCATCGCCGCCTTCCTGCTGCTCTGGGGCACCCTCGCGCCCCGGGTGCAAACCTCGCTCGGCGCGGTGCCCGGCCCGGCGCAGGTCTGGGAAGAGGCCGTCAACCTGCACCAAGACGCCGTCGCCACCGCCGCAAAGCGCGCCAAGTTCGAGGCCATGGTGGCCAAGCGCAATGAGAAGCTCATCGCGGAAGGCAAGGAAGATCAGGTAAAATCAGTCGCTTACACCGGCTCGCCCAGCTACTACCAGCAGATCTGGACCTCGATCAAAACCGTGTTCTTCGGCTTCCTGATCGCCTCGCTGGTCGCCATCCCCCTCGGCATCGCCGCCGGCCTCTCCGCCACCGCCAACGCGGCGCTCAACCCGTTGATCCAAATCTTCAAACCGGTCTCCCCGCTGGCCTGGCTGCCGATCGTCACCATGATCGTTTCCGCCGTCTACGCCACCAACGACGGGCTGTTTTCCAAGTCATTCCTCGTTTCGGCCATCACCGTCACCCTCTGCTCGCTCTGGCCTACACTGATCAACACCTCGCTGGGTGTGGCAAGCATCGACAAGGATCTGGTGAACGTCTCCAAGGTGTTGAAAATGAACACCTATACCAAGATCACCAAGCTGGTGCTCCCCTCCGCTCTGCCACTTATCTTCACCGGCCTGCGGCTCTCTCTCGGGGTTGGTTGGATGGTGCTGATCGCCGCCGAAATGCTGGCGCAGAACCCGGGGCTCGGCAAATTCGTCTGGGACGAGTTCCAGAACGGCTCTTCCAGCTCACTCGCCAAGATCATGGTCGCCGTCTTCACCATCGGCATCATCGGCTTCCTTCTGGATCGGGTGATGTATGCCCTCCAGTCCCTCTTCACCTTCTCCAACAACCGGTGATCCCCATGGCCATCCTGAAATTGCAAGACGTTTCAAAGAGCTACGGCGAGGGGATCCATGAAACCCCGGTGCTGCAAAACATCAACCTCGAGGTAGAGGAGGGCGAGTTTTTGGTGCTGCTCGGCTTCTCCGGCTCGGGCAAGACCACCCTCATCAACCTGCTCGCCGGGCTCGACAGCCCGACCAAGGGCAGCGTCACCTACAAGGGCGCAAAGATCACCGAGCCCTCGCCAGAGCGCGGCGTGATCTTCCAGAGCTACTCGCTCATGCCCTGGCTCACCGTGGCGGGCAATGTGGGGCTGGCGGTCGATACCGTGTTCCCCAATCTGAGCAAGGCCGAGAAGGCCGAGAAGGTGGCGCATTACGTCAAGATGGTCGGCCTTTCCCACGCCACCGCGCGCCGCCCGGCCGAGCTTTCGGGGGGTATGCGCCAGCGGGTCAACGTGGCCCGTGCGCTGGCGATGAACCCGGAAGTTCTGCTGCTGGATGAACCGCTTAGCGCACTTGATGCGCTGACGCGGGCCAACCTTGCGGATGAGATCGAGGGGATCTGGCAGGAAGAGAAACAGACCTGCGTGCTCATCACCAACGACGTTGACGAGGCGATCATCCTTGCCGATCGGATCATCGCGCTCAACCCCGACGGCACGCTTGGCGAGGAGTTCAAGGTGAGCATTCCGCGCCCCCGCGAGAGGGGCGAGATGAACCATGACGAGACCTTCAAGAAGCTGCGCGCGCAGGTGACCAACTACCTGATGGACGTGGGCATCGAGGCTAAGGCCGAGGGCATGCGCAACCTGCCGCAAGTCACCCCGATTCACGGGGTTCCGGCGGCGCAGGCGAAGGCGCAGGAGGGGATGATTGACGAGCGCTTCCTCGATTTCTCCCAACTCCACAAGGTTTATCCGACGCCGAAGGGGCCGTTAACGGTTGTTGAAGACTTCAACCTCAAGATGGACCGTGGCGAGTTTATCTCGCTGATCGGCCATTCGGGCTGCGGCAAATCCACCGTGCTCACCATGGCGGCCGGGCTGAACGAGATCAGCAAGGGCGCGATCAAGCTCGACGGGCGCCACGTGATGGGGGCCGATCCGGAGCGCGCCGTTGTGTTCCAATCGCCCAACCTCTTCCCGTGGCTCACCGCGCGGGAAAATTGCGCCATCGGGGTCGACAAGGTTTACCCCAACGCTTCCCAAGCCGAGCGGCAGGAGGTGGTTGAATATTACCTTGAGCGCGTCGGCCTCGCTGACGCGATGGACCGTGGCGCGGCCGACATGTCCAACGGCATGAAGCAGCGCGTCGGCATCGCCCGCGCCTTCGCCCTCTCCCCCAAACTCCTCCTGCTCGATGAGCCCTTCGGCATGCTCGACAGCCTCACCCGCTGGGAGCTGCAAGAGGTGCTCATGGAGGTCTGGGACCGCACCAAGGTGACGGCCATCTGCGTCACCCACGATGTCGACGAGGCGATCCTGCTGGCCGACCGGGTGGTGATGATGACCAACGGCCCGCAGGCCACCATCGGCAAGATCGTTGACGTTGACCTGCCCCGCCCGCGCAGCCGCAAGGCCCTGCTGGAGCACCCCGATTATTATCTCTACCGCGAGCAAGTGCTTAATTTTCTTGAGGAATATGAGCGCGGCGCGAAGGGCAAGACGGAACAGAAAAGTGAGAAATCCGGCGCGAAGAAGGCGGCCTGAACGGGCTGGCGATGAGCACGCATTTCTCAGTGATCCCGGGCGGACGCAGCAGCGCGCCCATGCAGCAAAAGGGAGACGGCATCATGGATGTCGCGATCGACACACCAACCAACACCTTCATACAGGTCGCCGAAATCTGGGTGCCCGAGGGCGAGACGCTGGTGCACGGCGGGGGCAGCTACGGCGACTTTTCGGCCTTCGAGGCCGCCTCGCGCCGCGAGAGCTTTGCCAAGGGCGAGGGCCTGCCGGGCAAAGCCTGGGCCGAGGCGCGCCCGGTAGTGTTGAAGGGCTTTGACGGCAGCTATTTCAAACGCACCGAGGCCGCCACCGAGGCCGGGCTGACAACGGCGGTGGCGATCCCGGTGTTTGCGGGCAAGACCCTGAAGGCGGTGCTGGTGGTGCTTTGCGGCGACGATGAAAACCGCACCGGGGCTATCGAGGTTTGGAAAGAGGCCGAGGGCCTGCTGATGCTGGATGACGGCTACTACGGCGCCGCCAAGCACTTCGAGTGGGTCAGCCAGCACACGCATTTCCCGGCGGGGCAGGGGCTTCCCGGCGGGGTCTGGGCCTCTGAAACGCCGATGCTGATGCGCGATCTTGGCTCGGGCTACCGCTTCATCCGGGCCGACAGCGCGGGCAAGGCGGGGCTGACAACCGGCCTCGGCGTGCCGATCCCCGTGCCCGGCCAAAACACCTTCGTGCTCACGCTTCTCAGCGCCCGGGGCACCCCCATCGCCCGCCGGTTCGAGCTGTGGGATGCCCGCGCCGCCAAGGTCGGCAAAAACGGCGGCGCGGCGCTGGTGGATGGCATCTGCGCCCGCGAAGGCGCGCTTTGGGATCCGGAAAACGCCGGTAAGGAACGCCGGGCGGAGGCCTGGCAGGGGAGCATCGGCAAGGTGCTCGGCTCCGGCCTGCCGGTTGTCGAAAGCGGCGCGCCCGGCCTTGCGGCTGGCTATTCGTCGATGGTTGCGCTGCCGATCTACCTCGGCGGCGAGATGGCCCACATTGTCGCTTGGTATGTGTAAGGGGCTGACGATGCTTGATTTTCTCGCCCACCTTCTCCTCGGCCCGCCGGTGCCCCCCAGCCCGGTGCTCGTGCCTGTTGAAACGCCCTCGCAAGGAGGAACCCGCAAATGACCGAGAAACTTGTTGTCATCGGGGCCGGCATGGCCTCTGGCCGCCTGCTCGAACATCTCTTCGATGCCGCGCCCGATGCCTATGATGTGACCCTCTTCAACGCCGAGCCGCGCGGCAATTACAACCGCATCATGCTCTCGCCGGTGCTGTCGGGCGAGAAGAGCTATGACGAGATCGTCACCCATGACGAGGCTTGGTATGAGGCCAATGGCGTGACCTGCCGCTTTGGCGAGCGCGTCACCGCGATTGATCGGAACCGCAAGGTGGTGATCGCCCCCGAGGGCGAAGTGCCCTACGACAAGCTGGTGCTCGGCACCGGCTCCTCGGCCTTCATCATCCCCTGCCCGGGGCATGACCTGCCCGGCGTGGTCGCCTTCCGCGACCTTGAGGACACCGAAGCGATGATGGAGGCCTCTGGCGGGCCGGGCGCCCGAGCCGTGGTGATCGGCGGCGGGTTGCTGGGGCTGGAGGCGGCGGCGGCGCTGCGGCTGCGCGGCATGGAGGTGACGGTGCTGCACCTCGCCGGCCACCTGATGGAGCGCCAGCTTGATGAGAGCGCGGGCTACCTGCTTCAGAAAGACTTGGAAAAACGGGGCATTACCGTGCTCACCAAGGCCTCGACCAAGGCGATTGAGGGCGCGGGCAAGGTGGAGCGCGTGGTGCTGGAAGATGGCACCGTGCTGGAGGCCGATATCGTCGTCATGGCCGTTGGCATCCGCCCCGCTGTTTCGGTTGCTGCCGATGCGGGCCTTGAGATGGGGCGCGCGGTGAAGGTGGACGCGCAGATGCGCACCTCCGACCCAGACATCTTTGCCGTGGGCGAATGCGTGGAGTTCAACAGCCAGCTCTTTGGCCTCGTTGCACCGCTCTACGATCAGGCCAAGGTGCTCGCCAAGACGCTGATCGGGGAGGAGGAGGCCTTCACCCCCAAGGAGCTGTCGACCAAGTTGAAGGTGACGGGCTGCGACCTGTTCAGCGCGGGCGATTTTGCCGAGGGCGAGGGGCGCGAAGACATCGTGTTCCGCGACCCGGCGCGCGGCGTTTACAAGCGCCTCGTCATCGAGGGTGAAAAGCTGGTTGGCGCAGTGATGTATGGTGACACCGCCGACAGCAACTGGTTCTTCGGTCTCATCAAGGACGGCACGGACATCGAAGAAATGCGCGAGACGCTGATCTTCGGCCCCGCCTTTCAGGGGGGCGGCTCCGTGGACCCTATGGCGGCCGTTGCAGCCTTACCGGCTGACGCAGAAATCTGCGGCTGCAACGGCGTGTGCAAAGGCCAGATCGTGGAGGCCATCGAGGGCGGGGCAACCACCCTCGGCCAGATCAAGGCCACCACCAAGGCAAGCGCCTCCTGCGGCACCTGCACCGGCTTGGTCGAGCAGGTCATGGCGGTGACGCTGGGCGATGGTTTCGAGCTGCCCAAGGCGCAAAACATCTGCGGCTGCACCGACCTTAGCCACGAGGACGTGCGCCGGCTGATCAAGGCCAAGGAGCTGAAGAGCCAGCCCGCCGTTTGGCAGGAGCTGGGCTGGAAAACTGTGAACGGCTGCCATGTGTGCCGCCCTGCGGTGAACTTTTACCTGCTGGCTGACTGGCCGCTGGATTATCAGGACGACCCGCAGAGCCGGTTCATCAACGAGCGGGTGCATGCCAACATCCAGAAGGACGGCACCTACTCGGTCGTGCCCCGCATGTTCGGCGGCATGTGCACCCCCGACGAGCTGATCGCGGTGGCCGAGGCGGCGCGCAAATATGGCGGCACGCTGCATGTCACCGGCGGCCAGCGCGTTGATATCCTTGGCATTCGCAAGGAAGATCTGCCCGCGATCTGGGCCGATCTCAACGCTGCCGGGCTTGTCTCTGGCCACGCCTATTCCAAGGGGCTGCGCACCGTCAAAACCTGCGTCGGCACCAACTTTTGCCGCTTCGGTACGCAAGACAGCACCGGCCTTGGCATCAAGCTGGAGCAGAAGCTCTGGGGCAGCTGGACGCCGCATAAGGTCAAGCTCGCCGTCACCGGCTGCCCGCGCAACTGCGCTGAGGCGACCTGCAAGGATATCGGCGTGGTTTGCGTGGATTCAGGCTTCCAGATCGGCGTTGGCGGTGCGGCCGGGATGGACGTGAAGGAAACCGAGCGGCTGGTGGACGTGAAGACCGAGGAAGAGGTGATCGAATGGGCCACCGCCTTCCTTCAGCTTTACCGTGAGCACGGCAAATACCTCGACCGGCCCTACAAATGGCTCGCCAAAGTGGGGCTCGACTGGGTGAAGGAGGTGCTCGCTGACCCCGCTGAACGCGCGGCGCTGAACGAGCGCTTTGAGGTCTCCCAATCCGTTTACCGCAAGGATCCGTGGGCCGAATTGGCCAAACCCGAACCGGCGAAGAGCTTTTTGCCCGTCGCCGACCTGACCCAGGAGGCTGCCGAATGAGCTGGATCGACATCTGCGCCATCGAAGACATCCCCGAGCGCGGCGCGCGCATTGTGAAAACCGCCGAGGGCTGTGTCGCGGTCTTCCGCACCGGGCCTGACGAGGTCTTTGCCACCTCGAACAGCTGCGCCCACAAGGGCGGCCCGCTCTCCGAAGGCATCGTGCATGACCGCAAAGTCACCTGCCCGCTGCACAACTGGGTCTACTCGCTTGAGACTGGCGAGGCCCAGGGCGCCGATGAGGGCCGCATTGCCACCTATCCCGTCCGGATCGACGACGGGCGCGTGCTGCTGGACGCCGAGAGCCTTGCGCGGCGCTCGGCAGCCTGAATGTGAACCGGCCGCGCAACGGCGTGCGGCGACACCATCCACCGTCAACGGCGACGGCGTGAAGACCCAATGAAACCAGAACTTTAGGGGACTGCACCCATGTCTTACGTCATGCCCAAGGAATTCGCGGCCAAAATGGTTGATGCCGGCGAATCCAAGATCTTCATGTCCACCAAGGATACCCTCATCCGCGCCTTCATGGCCGGGGCCATCCTGGCGCTGGCCGCCGCCTTTGCCGTGACGATCGCCGTCAACACCGGCAACTTCCTCGTCGCCTCGCTGCTCTTCCCGGTCGGCTTTTGCATGCTCTACCTGCTCGGCTTCGATCTGCTGACCGGCGTGTTCACGCTTTGCCCGCTGGCGGTGATCGCCAAGCGCCCGGGCTGCACCTGGAACGGTGTGTTCCGCAACTGGGGCCTTGTCTTCGTGGGCAACTTCGCGGGCGCGATGACCACTGCCGTGATGATGGCGGTGATCTTCACAATGGGCTTCAGCCAAGAGCCAAATGACGTGGGCCAGCGCATTGGCGTGATCGGTGAAAGCCGCACCGTGGGCTACGCCGCCGCAGGCGCTGCGGGCATGCTGACCGTCTTCGTGCGGGCCGTGATGTGCAATTGGATGGTGTCCACCGGCGTTGTCGCGGCGATGATGTCGAGCTCGGTCTCGGGCAAGATCATGGCGATGTGGATGCCGATCCTCGTGTTCTTCTACCTCGGGTTCGAGCATTCGATCGTCAACATGTTCCTCTTCCCCTCGGGCATCATGCTGGGCGGTGAGTTCACATGGTTCGATTACCTCGCCTACAACGAGATCCCGGTGATCCTCGGCAACCTCGTGGGCGGACTGACCTTTGTTGGCGGCATGATCTACATGACCCACTTCCGCGAGAGCCCCAAGCGCAACGCGCATGTGAACGCCGACACCGGCCTGCCGGCTGAGTAACGCACCCCTGCCGGGCTCCGCGCAGCTGCGGAGCCCGAAATCCCACCCAACCCGGAGCGCATCCATGCCGAAGGACACCACAGCTCGCGAGACAATGCGCGTGAGCCTTGGCCAGTTCTC
Organism: Oceanicola sp. D3; assembly: GCF_006351965.1. Classification (NCBI taxonomy): domain Bacteria; kingdom Pseudomonadati; phylum Pseudomonadota; class Alphaproteobacteria; order Rhodobacterales; family Roseobacteraceae; genus Oceanicola; species Oceanicola sp. D3. Next base: position 3,308,951 of record NZ_CP040932.1, on the reverse strand, counting down.
CACGGCCGGGCGCAAGCCGGTGAACCAGGATTTCCACGGCGCGAAAGTGCCCACCGGGTCCGCGCTCACGATGAAAGGCATCGTGCTGGCCGTGGCCGACGGCATCAGCTCCTCGCCCGTCAGCCGCGAGGCCTCCGAGATGGCCGTGAAGGCGCTGCTGACAGACTATTACGCCACCGCAGATGCATGGTCGGTCCAGACCGCGGCGAGCCGGGTGATCTCGGCTACCAACGCCTGGCTCCACAGCCAGAACGCCGCCGCAACGGATGACATCAACACCGGCCGCGTCTGCACCCTTTCGGCGCTGATCCTCAAGGGCAGCGAGGCGCATATTTTCCAGATCGGAGACAGCCGTGTGTCACGCCTCACGGGCGGCAGCCTCGAGCCGCTGACCCGCGATCACCGTGTCACCTGGTCAGCGGGCCAGCACCATCTTGCCCGCGCCATGGGCGCCGCAGCGGAAGTGGAGATTGATTATCACGCGCTGCCGGTGAAGGCGGGCGACATCTTCGTGCTCACCACCGATGGCGTGCACGAGCATCTCGGCTTCCACGCCCTGCGCGACAGCATGGGCCAGCCCAGCCTCGATGCTGTGGCCGAGGCGCTGGCAATGTCCGCGCTGGCAGCCGGGAGCGACGATAACCTGACCGTGCAAGTGCTGCGCATCGACGCGCTGGCTCAGGATGACGCAAGCCTCGCGCTCGACCGCGCCATGCTGCCGGTGCCCCCCTTGCCGAAGTCGGGCCAGCAGATCGACGGCTTCCGCATCGTCCGGCCCGTGCAATCCACCGCCCGCAGCCACGTGTTTCTGGCGGTAGACGAGGCGGGCCGGCAGGTGGCGCTGAAGGTGCCCACCCGCGAGATGGCCGAAGAGGGCGATTACCGCCAACGGTTCGCGCTGGAAGAATGGATCGCCCGCCGCATCCGCAGCCCCCACGTGGTGTCCGCCTCCCCCGCGCCCGACCAGCGCAGCTGGCTCTACTCCGTCACCGAATGGGTCGAGGGCGTCACCTTGCGCCAATGGATGACCGACACTCCGCAGCCCTCCCATGACGAGGTGCGCGACATCATCCGCCAGATCGCCGAAGGCCTGCGCGCCCTCCACCGGCGCGACATGCTGCACCAGGACATCCGCCCCGAGAACGTGATGATCGACGCCGAAGGCACGGTGAAGATCATCGACCTCGGCTCCACCACCGTCGCCGGGGTGGAAGAAGCGGCGCATGGGGCGCTGGGCGTGATGCCGGGCACCTTCCAGTACACCGCGCCGGAGTATCTTTCGGGCGACACCGTAAGCTGGCGGTCGGATCAATATGCGCTCGCTGTCATCGCCTACGAGATGCTCACCGGCCGGCTTCCCTATGGCACCCAGGTCGCCCGCATCCGCAACCGTACCGACCAGCGCCGCCTCAGCTACATGCCCGCCCATGATGACGTAACCGGCGTGCCGCTCTGGATGGATGCCGCCCTTGGCCGCGCGCTCCACCCCGACCCGCTGCGCCGCTACGACGCGCTCTCGGAATTCATCGCCGATCTCGCCCGCCCCGGCGCCGCCTACAAGGCGCGCCATCACGTGCCGCTGGCCGAGCGCAACCCGCTTCGTTTCTGGCAGGGCGTTTCCGCGCTTCTCGCGGTGCTCTGCGTGATCCTCACCCTGCAACTCGCAAACTGACCCCTCCGGAGGAAGACCATGAAAGACGTTATCGCCGCTGAGATCCTGACCAAGGAAGACGTGACCGCGCTGATCATCCAGTCCAAAAAACAGGCGGGCCTCACCTGGGAAGGCATCGCCGAAAAGATCGGCATGTCCCCGGTCTGGACCCACTCCGCCTGCATGGGAATGAACGCCTTCGCCCCCGAAAAGGCCGCCGCCCTCTGCGCCCTTCTCGAACTGCCCGAAGGCGCGGCGGAGGTGCTGGAAGAGAGCCCAACCAAGGTCTGGGCGCAAACCGTGCCCACCGATCCCTGCATCTACCGCTTCTACGAGATCGTCGGCGTCTATGGGCCCACGCTGAAGGCGCTGATCCACGAGGAGTTTGGCGACGGCATCATGTCGGCCATCGACTTCGACATGAAAGTCACCCGCATCCCCAACTCCAAGGGTGACCGGGTGGAGGTGACGATGTCGGGCAAATACCTCGCTTACAACGCCTGGTGATCCCATGACCATCGCGCGCCCCTGCCAAATCAAGACGACCTGCCCCTACTGCGGCGTGGGCTGCGGCGTGCTGGCCGCGCCCGATGGGGCAGGGGGGCTCAAGGTGACGGGCGACAAGGCCCACCCCGCCAACTTCGGGCGGCTCTGCTCCAAGGGCTCGGCCCTGGCCGAGACGGTGGGGCTCGATGACCGCGTGCTGACACCGCGCATCAACGGCGCCGATGCAAGCTGGGACGATGCGCTGGGCGTGGTGGCCGACCGCTTCCGCGCCACCATCGCCGAGCACGGGCCGGACTCCGTGGCCTTCTACGTGTCCGGCCAGCTCCTGACCGAAGATTACTACGTGGCCAACAAGCTGATGAAGGGCTTCATCGGCTCGGCCAACATCGACACCAACTCCCGCCTCTGCATGGCCTCCTCGGTCGCCGGCCACAAGCGCGCCTTTGGCACCGATACCGTGCCCGGCACCTATGAAGACCTCGAAGAGGCCGATCTTGTGGTGCTCACCGGCTCCAACCTCGCGTGGTGCCATCCGGTGCTCTACCAGCGGATCGTGGCGGCCAAGGCAGCGCGGCCTTCGATGAAGATCGTGGTGATCGACCCGCGCCGCACCGCCACCTGCGACGCCGCCGACATGCACCTGCCCATCGCGCCGGGGGCTGATGTGGCGCTTTTCAACGGATTGCTGCGCCGTATCCGCGATGTCGGCGCCGTGGATGCGGCCTTTGTGCGCAGCGCAGTTGACGGGTTTGACGAGGCGCTCTCGGCGGCGACCAGCAAGATCGACGCAGAGACCGGGGTGGATGGAGACCTGCTGCGCCGGTTCTACGACCTCTGGGTGCGCACCGAGAAGGTGGTGACGGTCTACTCTCAAGGCGTCAACCAATCCTCACAGGGCACCGACAAGGTGAACGCCATCCTCAACTGCCACCTTGCCACGGGCCGGATTGGCAAGCCGGGCATGGGGCCGTTTTCGGTGACCGGGCAGCCCAACGCGATGGGCGGGCGCGAGGTGGGGGGGCTGGCCAATATGCTCGCCTGCCATCTCGATATCGAGAACGCCGCCCACCGCATGACGGTGCGCGACTTCTGGCAGGCCCCCGCGATGCCCGAGAAGGCAGGGCTGAAGGCGGTGGAGATGTTTGATGCCATCGAGCGCGGCGCGATCAAGGCGCTCTGGGTCATGGCCACCAACCCCGCCGTCTCGATGCCCGAGGCCGACCGGGTGCGCGCGGCCATCGCGGGCTGCGACTTTGTGGTGGTCTCCGACATCACCGCACAAACCGACACCGCTCGCCTCGCCCATGTGCTGCTGCCCGCCACCGGCTGGGGCGAGAAGGAGGGCACAGTCACCAACTCCGAGCGCCGGATCAGCCGCCAGCGCGGGGCGCTGCCCGCCCCCGGTGCGGCCAGACATGATTGGCGCATCCTCTGCGATTTCGCCGCCCACATGGGGTGGGGCGCGGCGTTTGATTATTCCTCGCCCGCAGAGATCTTTCGCGAATATGCCACGCTATCGGGCATCGCCGCAGGCATGGGCAAGGATTTTGACATCTCAGGCCTCGCCGGGATTTCGGATGCGGAGTATGCAGACCTCGCCCCGGTGCAATGGCCCGTGAGTGCTACGCGCAGCGGCGGGCGTTTCTTTGGCGATGGCCAGTTTTTTACCGAGAGCGGGCGGGCGAAGATGCTGCCGGTGCGCACCACGGCCCCGGCCACGGCGGCGGATCGGCGATATCCGTTCCGGCTCAACACGGGCCGTGTGCGCGACCATTGGCACACCATGACGCGCACCGCCAAATCACCGCGCCTCAGCCAGCACATGGCCGAGCCTTACCTTGAAATTCACCCTGACGATGCCTCGCGCCTTGGCCTTCGGCCCGCGGGGATTGCCGATGTGGAAAGCCGCGCCGGGCGCGTGCTGGCCCGGGTGATTGTGACCGACCGGGTGCGCCCCGGCGAGGTGTTCGTGCCGATGCACTGGACGGCGGAAACGGCGGCGCTGGGGCGCGTTGATGCGCTTGTAGCCTCTGTGGTTGATCCCGTCTCGGGCCAACCCGACAGCAAGGGTGCGGTGGTGGGCATCGCGTCGTTTGCTGCCGGGTGGTTCGGCTTTGCCGTCTCGGTTGCCAAGCCGCGCCTGGATGCGCCCTATTGGGCAATGGCCAGAGCGCGCGATGGCTGGCGGCTGGAACTGGCGGGCGTGGAGGCGCCGGAGGATTGGGAGGCCTGGGGCCGCGCGGTTTTTGGGCTGCCGCCCGAGGCCGAGGCGCTTGTCGTCAGCGATGCTGCCCGCGGTGGCGCACGCCTCGCCTTTCTTTCCGAAGGCAGGTTGCAGGCCGCGCTTTTCGTGTCGGCCCAGCCTGTCGCCGTTTCGCGCAGCTTCATGGCCGGTCAACTCGGCGCGGCGGCGGCCCCCGCGCACCTCTCAGGCCAGCCGGGGCAGGACGTGCCCGATCCGGGCGCAACCGTCTGCGCCTGTTTCGACGTGGGGGTGAACACCATCCTCGCCTCGATCGAGAGCCAGCAGCTTGCCAGCGTCGAAGCCATTGGCGTGGCGCTTCAGGCGGGCACCAACTGCGGCTCCTGCCGCCCGGAGCTGGCGGCGCTGTTAACATCCACTCTCCACCGGGAGGCCGCCGAATGAGCTTTGCACCCTATGTCCGCATCCTTGGCCGTGGTCCGGGCCGCTCACGCTCGCTGACGCAGGAGGAGGCCCGCGAGGCCATGGCGCTGATCCTCTCTGGCGAGGCTGCGCCCGAGGCGGTGGGCGCGCTGTTGATGCTGATGCGGTTCCGGGGCGAGACGGCGGGGGAGGTGGCCGGCTTTGTAGAGGCTGCCCGTGCCACGCTTGCCCCTTGGCCCGGCGCGGCGCCCGCGCTCGACTGGCCGAGCTATGCCGCAGGCCGCACCCGGGGCTTGCCGTGGTTCCTGCTCTCGGCGCGCCTCGTGGCGCAGGCCGGGGCGCCGGTGTTGCTGCATGGCTGGAATTCGCACCAGAAGGCGGCCGCCTCGGTGCGGGCCGCTTTGCCAGCGGCAGGAATTGCCGAGGCAGGCTCTATGGAAGAGGCCAGCGAGGTGATCGCACGCGATGGCATTGCCTATCTGCCGTTGGAAGCCTTTGCGCCGCGCCTGCTGGAACTGCTGCGCCTGCGCGATGTGCTCGGCCTGCGCTCTGCCGTCAACACCGTGCTGCGCGTGCTCAACCCGGCCCGTGCCCCGGCGGCGGTGCAGGGCGTTTTTCACCCGCCGTACCGCGACCTTCAGGCGGATGCCTGCGACCTGCTTGGCCAGCCCGCGATGACCGTGCTCAAGGGCGGCGGCGGCGAGTTTGAGCGGCACCCCTCCAAGGAGATCGCGCTGTTCGGCACGCGGGGCGGCACCCGCTGGGAGGCTTCGGCCCCGGCGCTGGAGGAAGAGACCCGCCGCCTAGCCGATGAGGCCCCCGACCCAAGTGACCTTGCCCGCCTGTGGCGCGGCGAGAGCGAAGATGACTTTGCCCGCGCGATCGTGCTGGGCACCGCCGAACTGGCGCTGGAAACCTGTGGCTTTGCCCCCGGGCTGGCGCAGGAGCTTTGGGCCAACCGCCACGCCGCCCGCGCGGCCTGACAGGAGAGACGAAATGAAGACCTTTCCAATGTTTCTTGCCATGGCGGGCCGCCGCGTGGTGATTGCGGGGGGCGGCGAGCAGGCCGCGCAAAAGGCCCGCTTGATGCTGAAAACCGAAGCGAAGCTGGTGTTTCTGGCCGAAACGCTGGAGGACGAGCTGGCCGCGTTAGTGGCCTCGGGCCGGGCCGAACACCACGCAGGCGGGGTGAGTGTGGATGCCTTTGCAGGCGCGGCGCTGGCCTTCATCGCCACCGGCTGCCCGGGGCGTGATGCGGCCCTTGCAGGCCTCGCCCGCGCCGCCGGGGTGGTGGTGAACGTGGTTGATCAGCCAGGCCTCTGCGATGCCTACACCCCCTCCATCGTCGACCGTGACCCGTTGGTGGTGGCCATCGGCACCGAGGGCGCGGCCCCGGTGCTGGCGCGGCAGGTAAAAACCCGCATGGAAGAGATGCTGGAGCCGCGTCTGGGGGACTTTGTGGCCATGGCAGGCCGGATGCGTGAGGCCGTGGCCCGCCGCGTGCCCCGTGCCGGGCGCCGGGCCTTCTGGCGCTGGGCCTTCTCCGAAGCGCCCCGCCGGTTGCATGCCTCTGGGGCAGAGCGCGAGGCGGCCTCGGCGCTGAAGCAGGCGATTGCGGCAGGCGGCGCGCCCGATGTGCAGGGCGAGGGCCTGATAAGCCTTGTCGGTGCCGGGCCGGGCGCGCGTGATCTGCTGACGCTGCGGGCCGTTCAGCGGCTTCAGGAGGCCGATGTGATCTTTTATGACCGGCTGGTGGACCCGGAGGTGCTGGAGCTGGCCCGCCGTGATGCCGAGCGCGTGTTTGTCGGCAAAGAAGTGGGAGCCTGCGCATGGCCGCAGGAGCGGATTGACGCGGTGATCGTCGCGGCTGCCCGCAAGGGGCGCCGGGTGGTGCGGCTGAAGTCGGGTGATCCGGGCATTTTTGGCCGCGCCACCGAAGAGCTGGCCGCCGCCCGCGCGCAGGGCGTTACGGTTGAAATCGTGCCCGGTGTCACCGCCGCCTCTGCCGCCGGGGCTGCCATGGGCCGCTCGCTCACCGAGCGCGGCGAGACCGATCGCGTCGTTTTTGCCACCGGCACCTGCCGCGAGGGCGATGCCGCGCCGGACTGGGGTGCCATTTGCGCCCCGGGCACCACGCTGGCGCTCTATATGGGGGTGCGCAAGGCGGGGGAGATAGAGCACAGCTTGCTATGTGCGGGTGTGCCGGGTGGATCGGAGGTAGAGATCGTCTGCTCGGTGTCGACCGCGCAGGAGCGCCACGTGGCCTGTCGGCTGGACCGGCTGGCCAGCACCGTGGCGGGGCAGGGCGTGAAAAACCCGGCGATCATCTTCGTGCGGCACCCCAAACCGCGGGTCGAGGCGCTGGACGCCGCGCAACCGGCCCGCCGCCTCGCCGTCGCTGGCTGATCGGCTCGACAGTCGCGGCCATTCGGGCGACCGTGCCTGCATGAGCCCGCAAAAAGACCTCGCCCAAACTGCCGCCGCGCTTCTCGGGGCCCGTTGTTCGCGGGTCGAGCCGCTGCATGGAGGCGACCTGAGTGAGGTGCTGCTGCTGCACCTCGGCGATGGTCGCAAGGTGGTCGCAAAATCCGGCCCTTCTCCGGAGGCCGAGGCCCGGATGCTGGCGGAACTGGCGCGTGCCAGGGCGCCGGTGCCGGAGGTTCTGGCAGTTTGCTATAGGGCATTGGTTCTCGGCCATGTGGCGGGCAGCGGCGGGCTTGGGGCCGAGGGCTGGGGTGATCTGGGGCAGGCGTTGCGGCAGGTGCATGACTGCAAGGCCGCAGGCAATGGCTGGCCAGAGCCCTATGCCTTCGCATCGCTGGTAATCGACAACACGCCGGAGCCCACGTGGCCTGCCTTCTGGGCCAAGCGCCGCCTCCTTGCGCATAGCCAGCAACTGCCCCCGGCCCTTGCCGCACGGCTGTGCAACCTCGCCGTTGAACTCCCCGAACATCTGCCCGGGCAGGCCACGTCGCTGCTGCATGGCGACCTCTGGGCGGGCAATATCCTTGCCCGAAACGGGCGGCTCGCCGCCCTTATCGACCCGGCCAGCTATTACGGTGACGGTGAGGTTGATATTGCCATGCTGCACCTCTTTTCCACGCCCGGCCCTGCCTTTGCCGAGGGTTATGGCCCGCTGCCGTCCGGCGCCACAACGCGCCGCGCGATCTATCAGCTTTGGCCCGCCATCGTGCATGCCCGGCTTTTTGGCGCCGGGTATAACGGGCTGATCGACCGTCTCCTCACCGCAACCGGCCATTGAGACAAGGTTTGCCCATCAAACAGGCAGTTTTGACCTGTGCATCACTTGCAGCCCGCCCCTGCCTTGAAAGCGCTTTGGCTTTGATGCTTTACCTGAACCGATGCCTCCAGCCCGGACCCCCTGATGCAAAAACCGACTCCTTCAGTCAAATCCAAGACAGCGACACTGCTGGAACAGATCTATCCTGAGCATGATTGCGAGGCGCTGGCCGCCGCGGTGCAAGAGGCGTTCTGGCCGGAGGGCAGCCATGCCCGCTCGCGGGCGCGCACGGCGGGCAACAACCTGTGGAGCGAGGCGGATACCCTCGTTATCACATATGCCAACAGTCTCGTGGATGGGCATCACAAACCGCTCGATCTGCTGCGCGACTTTCTTACCCATTATCTGCAGGGGGTGATCTCGGGCGTCCATATCCTGCCCTTCTTCCCCTTCACCTCAGATGATGGTTTTGCGGTGGTCGATTACCGCGCGGTGAACCCCCAGGTTGGCGACTGGCCCGACATTCAGCGCATCGCTGAAGAGTTCAAGCTGATGTCGGATCTGGTGCTCAACCATGTTTCCAGCTTTTCCAAGTGGTTCCACGACTACCTTCAGGGGCACGAACCCTATGACAAGTTCTTCTTCGAGGCCTCGCCGGAGGATGACCTGAGCCAGGTGGTGCGCCCGCGCACCTCGTCGCTGTTGCGCGAGGTGCAAACGCCGGACGGGCCAAAGCACGTGTGGTGCACCTTCTCGCACGATCAGGTGGACCTGAACTTCGCCAACCCCGAGGTGCTGCTGGAATTTCTGCGCATCATCCGCCTGCATATCGACAATGGGGTGCGGGTGATCCGCCTCGATGCGGTGGCCTTCCTTTGGAAGGAAATCGGCACCAACTGCATCCACCTGCCGCAAACCCACGCCATCGTGCGGCTGATGCGGCTGCTGTTCGACTATGCCGTCGAACCGGTGATCCTGCTGACCGAAACCAATGTGCCCAATGCCGAGAACCTCAGCTATTTCGGCAACCGCAACGAGGCGCATGCGATCTACAACTTCTCGCTGCCGCCACTGGTGCTGCATGCCTTGCTCACCGGGTCGAGCCGCGCCCTCAACCAATGGCTCATGGCCATGCCGCCCGCCCAACTGGGCTGCGCCTACCTCAACTTTACCGCCAGCCATGACGGCATCGGGATGCGCCCGGCGGAAGGGCTGCTTTCGGAGGAGGATATCGAGGATGTCATCGGCGCGGTGAAGGCCAATGGCGGGCTGCTTTCGATGCGCACGCTGCCGGGGGGCGGCGAAAAGCCCTATGAGCTGAACATCACGTATTTCGAGGCACTGAAGGGCACGGTAAACGGGCCGGACGCGCATCAGATCATGCGCTTCCTGTGCAGCCAGACGATTGTGCTTTCGCTTGAGGGGATTCCGGCTTTTTACATCCACTCCCTGCTGGCCACGCCGAATGACCACGAAGGCGTGGAAAAGACCGGTGTGAACCGCGCGATCAACCGTCATCGCTGGCACTATCCGACGCTGCGAAAGGCGCTGGACGATCCGGAGACGATCCATGCGCAGGTTCTGTCGCGGCTCAAGCGCCGGATCAGCATCCGCACACGTCAGCCCGCCTTTCACCCCAATGCCACGCAGTTCACGTTGCAACTCGGCGAGGGGATTTTTGGCGTCTGGCGGCAAAGCCTCGACCGCTCCCAGTCTATCTTTGCGATCCACAACCTGACGGATCAGACGATCACCCTGCCGGTGTTCTCGATCAACCTGATTGGCGGCGAGAACTGGATCGACCTGCTTTCGGACGAGATCATTGATGCCGCGCGCGGTGAAATCGAGCTGGCCCCCTACCAGTGTCGGTGGATCTCAAACAGGCACTAAGGGGCGGGCGTGCATGGCAGTGCCATGAACTGTCCTCAATATGGGCCGGTTGCTCTGGCTCCAGTGCGTTTGAGAATGTCTAGCGGGGTCACGATGTGAAACAGGCAAGCGATAAGACGACCATCATTTCTGTCTGTGTCGCGGTGCTCGTTCTGTTGGGCACGATGGCGGCGGTGTTCGGCCAGTGGGTGGGCGGCGAACCGAAGACTCTTGGCGCCCAGATCGAGCAAGAGTTGGCAAAACCGGTCAACTGAGACGGCACGGGAGGGGCAGGCGCTGCACCGCACGCTCAGGCCGATGAAGCGCAGCTGAAGAGGCCCCGCCCGCCGAGCGCAGCGAGGCCACCGAGAGCCGGTTAGCTGGCTGCAAACTCCGCATTGTCTTCGCGGATGGCGGCCGCCATGTCGCGCATGAGGTCGGGATCGGCGGAGTGGACGCGGCTCCAGTTGGGGATGAAGGGCGTTTCCATCGGGTTTTCCAAAAAGATCTGCCCGGCCTCGACGATGTTGGAGGCAAAGAGCTCCACCGTCGTCTCTTCCTTGTGCCGGTCCACCGAAAGCCCGTTCATCCATGCGTCGTGGGCATAGATCTCGATCATGTCGAGCGCGGTCCGGTAGTAGGTGGCCTTCAGCGAGCGGAACATGTTGGGGGTAAACACCGTGCCATCGGCGGCCAGTTTGCGATAGAGCGCCTTGCAGATGTCGATCGACATGCGGCTTAGGCCCTTGGTCTTGTCGTCCTCGCTGACCGGCTGGTGCTTGTGGTCATAGCGGTCGGAGATTTCGGCCTGGCACACCGCCTTGGGGCTGAGGTTGCGCCAGGCTTCCGAGAGCACGCCAATCTCCAGACCCCAATCGGAGGGGATGCGCATATCGGGCAGGATGCCGGTGCGCATGGCGAATTCGCCCGCGAGCGGGTAGCGGAAGCCACGCAGGTAATCGAGATAGTCGTGATCGCCGATGACTTTCTTCAGCGCCACCAGCATCGGGCTCACCAGCAGGCGGCTCACCCGGCCATTCAGCTTACCGTCGGCAATGCGCGGGTAGAAGCCCTTGCAGAGCTGATAGGGAAAGTTGGGGTTGGCCACCGGGTAGATCAGCCGAGCCAGCATGCCGGCGTCGTAGGTGAGAATATCGCAATCGTGCAAAGCGATCACCGCGCTGTCGGCCTGAGCGAGCGCGTAGCCCATGCAAAACCACACGTTGCGGCCTTTGCCCGGCTCCTGAGGCGATAGGTTGAGGGCCTGTAGCCGCTCGTCAATCGCGGTCAGCCGGGGCCCGTCGTTCCAGAGCACGGCATGTTCTTGCGGAAGGCGCGCGAAGAACTTCTTGGCGGCGCGGTATTGCGCCTCGTCGGCGCGGTCCAGCCCGATGATGATCCGGCTGATAAAGCGCACCTTGGAGAGCTCGTCGAGGATGGCAGGCAGCGCATCGCCCTCCAGCTCGGAAAAGAGGGAGGGCAGCACCAGCACGATTTTGCGGGTGACGGCGATGGTTTCCAGCTCGCGGGCCATGGCCGCCGTGTCGAGCGTGCGCAGGTTGTGCAGGGTGGCGACGCTTCCGCTCTGATGAAAATCGGCCAATCTTCGGGCTCCTTGTGGTTTGCTCTGGTCTTCTGTGCGGTCAGTCCCGCGGCCTGTGAGTGGCCATCTTGTCAATCATTTCAAGCACTGCTTCGTTCCATCCCGTGGGGCCGGAAACTGTGGTGCGTCGGATTTTACCGCTGGATTCGCCCGGCAGTGTATCAATTCCTGGGCCATGTGGGTTGGCGATGATGATGCCCGTATCGGCGGCCTCCAGCATCCCGATGTCGTTTGGCGCATCGCCAAGCGCCATCACAGTGGCCTGCGGCGCGATCTTGTCGACCACCTCGCGCATTCTGTCGGCCTTGTCGGCGCCAAAGGAGAGGGTCAGGTAGCGCCCCCCCTGACGCGCGGTGATGCCCGCCTCGGCGAGGGCCGCAACAAACGCCTCGCGTTGCGCGGCGTCGCCGCGCCAAAGGCCCGGCTCGGAATACTCGCGCTGGGCGGCCAAGGCGGCTTGCTCGGGCGGCAGCCCGGTTTCACGCGCCACACCTTCCGGCCCCCAATCGGTGAAGCCTTCAAAACCGTTCCGAAGCGCGGGGGGCAGGGCGTTCAACGCCTCCATCAGTGCCGCATGTCGGGTGCTGGGCGCGGCATCCTGCCCGCGCCAAACCACGCCTGCGCCGTTCTCTACAATCAGAGCGGGCACGTCAGGCGGCAAATCTTGTGCCAGCGATTGCATCTCATGCGAGGTTTTGCTGCTTGCCAGCACCAATGCCACGTTTTTTCTCTTCAGCGCCTGCAATGCGCTCTGCGCTGCAGAAAAGCTGTAGGTTTCATGATCGAGAAGGGTGCCGTCCAAGTCGGAAAAGACGATCAGGCGGTGACGCAAGGTGTCGGATTCGTTGGACATCTGCTTTGAGCCTACCGGGTTCTTTTGGTCTTGGCCACAGCTGCGAGGGCCAAGGTGAGATGCGGTTTTGTGCCCCTGAACGGCGTATTTCTCGCTGCGGCGCGGCGGATAGAAGCCTTTGGGAATACAAAAAAGCGTCGTAGGATTGCCTAGTTTCTCAGTAATTTCAGTCAATAAGGTACCCGAAGCCCGCCCTGCCGTAACCAAGTGTTAGTGAGAGCCATGCAAAGTTTTGCGCCATCATTTGACTGGGAGTTCGAAGTGCAGTTCCTCAACCTAGCCATCCTTCTGGTGTTCGGCTTTGGAACCGTAGGCCTTGTTTCGCACTTTGCCTCACCCCACTGGCTTTGGCTGATCCCCGCCTATTGCGCCGGAAACCTGCTTGGCCTTGCCGTGATATGGCTAACCTACGTATGGCCTCTCCGCGCCCGCCCGCTGTGCGACACCAACGTGCAGGATACGCCGATCAAGCCCGTCGAAACCGGCTCCTGAACGCCAAGGTTCTGGCTTGCCCCTCCGTCCAAGGGCACTAGGGTGCACGGCGACTTCAGACGGCAAGGGACGATCTTCAGATGAAAATGCAAAGGCTCGGCAAGAGCGACCTTGAGGTGCCGATCTGGTGCCTCGGCACGATGACCTTCGGCAACCAGACCTCCGAGGCGGAGGGCCATGCCCAGATTGATGCGGCACTGGAGGCGGGGCTGAACTTTCTCGACACCGCCGAGATGTATCCGGTGAACCCGGCGAAGGCCGAGACGGTCGGGCGCACCGAGGAGATCATCGGCAATTGGGTGGCAAAGTCGGGCCGCGGGAGCGACGTGGTGATTGCCACCAAGATCGTGGGGCCGAGCAAGCTGGCGCGCGACGAGAAGGGTATTACAGCTGCGACCCTGCGTGAGGCGGTCGATAGCTCGCTGCGGAGGCTTCAGGTCGATGTGATTGATCTCTACCAACTTCACTGGCCCCAGCGTGGCTCCTATCACTTCCGCCAGCATTGGTCTTTCGCCCCAGAGCAGCAGGACCGCGCCGCCACCCGTGCCAATATGGAAGAGGTCATGGCCGAGATGGGCCGTCTGCGCGAGGCGGGCAAGGTGCGCCACTTCGGCACGTCGAACGAGAGTGCATGGGGCATGACCCGCTGGAACCAGTTGGCCGCAGAGCTTGGCGGCCCCCGGATGGAAACGGTGCAGAACGAATACAGCCTGCTTTGCCGGATGTATGACACCGATATGGCCGAGATGTCGCATCAGGAAGAGGTATCGCTGCTGGCTTATTCGCCGCTGGCAGCTGGGTTGCTCACTGGCAAATACGAGGGCGGTGCACGGCCCGAAGGCAGCCGCGCGTCGATCAACGGCGATCTGGGCGGGCGGATCACCGCGCGGGCCGAAGCCGCGACCGACGCCTATGTGGCCTTGGCGCGAGAGCATGGTGTGGACCCGGTGCATATGGCGTTGGCTTGGGCGGCAGAGCGGCCCTTCATGGGGTCGGTGATCTTTGGCGCAACGACGATGGCGCAGTTGCAGCACATCCTTGCCGGCACGGAGTTTACGCTCACCGAGGCGCTGCGCGAGGGGATTGCCGAGATATACCGGGCCCATCCCCTGCCGTATTGAGGATCACTTTGACGTCAGCACCCCATATCTAGCGGTTCGTGCTGGACTTTCAGCGCATATCTGGCAGTCTCCCGGCGAGATGTGAGGAGACTTTGCGTGGTGCGAAAGGTGTGGATTGGCGCGATGGGGCTGGCGCTTTGCTTGGCGCTCGGCGGCTGTCAGCTGCCGGGCGGATCTGGCGCATCCTCCGAGAGCAGCGCCGAGGACGCCAAGGCCGGGCCGGACGACCCGCGCCCCAAGCCGCGCCCGGGCAGCGAGGCTGCGAAAGCCGCAAAGGCGGCCAACTCCGCCGCCCCGCGCTCGCCGGATCTGGAGCCTCCAGCCCCGGCGCGCACGCCCGATGCGGATGACGATCTGCTGCCGCAGGCCGATGAAGCGAAGGCCGAAGCTGCTGAGGAAAAACCTTCGGCACCGGAACTCCCTGACGAGATCTATCAGGCTCCCGAGCCACCGCCCGTGCCCGCTGCGCTGACCGGGCAGGCGGCGCAATGCACCAAGACGAAGGGCCGATTTGTGCAGCGGGGCGAGGGCGGCACCTTCACCTGTGTCCGACCGACGCGCGATGCCAACAAAAGCTGCGACGACAGCTCGGATTGCGAAGGGCTGTGCTTTGCCAAGTCCCGCACCTGCGCCCCGGCGACCCCGCTCTTTGGCTGCTATGATGCGCTGGAAAGTGGCCGGGTGGTGAAAATATGCACCGAGTGATCCCGGCGCTTTTGCTGGCGGGCTGCATGGCCGCGCCTGCGCCCCAAGCCTACCGCGATACCACGGCCCCCATCAGCTCTATCGCGCTGTTTGATGTCGCCCGGTTGCAGGGTGGGGAGTGGCGCGAGGTGGCCTCCTTCCGCGAGGATGGCGCCTGCCTGATCTGCCGCGCCGGTTTTACCCCCGATGGCGGGGGGGTGAAGATGGTGAGCGGTGCAGGCACGGCGCAGCTGGTGCCCGCCGGGCCGGGGCGGCTCGCGCCGAAGGGGCTTGATGGCGCATTGGCGCAACCGTGGTGGGTGCTTTGGGTGGATGCGGATTATCGCACGCTGGTTATTGGCACCCCATCGGGCGAATTCGCCGCAGTGCTTGACCGGGGCGAGATCGGCGCAGATCGGCGCAAGGCGGCAGAGGAAATTCTGCGGTGGGCCGGGTATGATGTGGCGCGGCTGAAGCCTTCAAGACTGTAACAGGGGCCCGGCGCGGGGCGATGACCTAGGTGAAAGGGTCTTGAGGGTAATCGACGCTGCGAAGGTAGAGCCCGTAGGGCGGGCAGACGGGGCCGCAGGCAGCTCTATCTTTTGCCTCAAGCGCGGATTTCACATCTTCCGGGGCCCATGCTCCCGCGCCAACCCGCTCCAATGTGCCGACGAAGCTGCGCACCTGATTGTGCAAAAAGCTGCGGGCCGAAAGCGAAAATCGAAACTCGCGTCCACCGGGATAGGATAGCTCTTCGATGTCGAGTTGGTCGAGGGTTTTGACAGGTGATTTTGCCTGACATTCCGAGGCCCGAAAGGTGGTAAAATCATGCTGCCCAAGCAGGTGCGCGGCCCCGGCCCGCATTGCAGACAGGTTCAGCGGTTGCATCACCCGCCACGCCAACCCCGCGTCATGGGTGAGCGGGGCGCGGCGCACCACGAGGCGAAAGAGGTAGTGCCGGGCCTCAGCCGAGAACCGCGCGTGCCAGTCGTCCGCCACCCGGGCGCAGGCCACCACGCACACCGGATCGGGCTTGAGGTGGTAGTTCAGAGCTTCGGAAAGCCGAAAGGGCTGCCACTCTCGCTCCATATCGCAATGGGCGACCTGCCCAAGCGCGTGCACGCCGGTATCGGTGCGCCCTGCTGCGGCAATCGTATGCGGCCCCGGCTCCAGCTTGGCGAGCGCCGCCTCCACAGCGCCCTGAACCGAGGCCAGCGCGGCCTGTCGCTGCCACCCCGAGAAGGGGGCGCCGTTATATTCGATTTTCAGAGCGTAGCGGGGCATTGCGGCGGTTTACGGCGGTGTGCGGCTGCACGCAATCATTTGCGCGGTTTGGCCCGCAGGGTGGGATCGGCCACTGTTGGGTCTTCGGGCCATGGGTGCTTGGGGTAACGGCCCCGCATGTCTTTGCGTACATCGGCATAGGAGGTGGACCAGAAGCCGGGGATATCCATGGTGGTTTGCACCGGGCGGCCTGCGGGAGAGAGAAGAGTGACGCGCAGGGGCTGTCCCGCCACGGTCGGGTGGGTGGTTTGGCCGAACATCTCTTGCAGGCGCAGCGAGATTTCGGGGGCCTCGCCGGAGTAGTCAATTGGAATGGCCCGCCCGAGCGGCGTGGTGAAACTGGGCGGCGCGGCGCGGCCCAGCCTTTGCATCCCATCCCATCCAATGCGGGCTTTGAGCGGTTCTGTAATGTCGAATGCGGCGATATCGGCGGCGGTGCGGATTGGGCCGAGGTAGGGCAGCAGCCAATCTTCAGCTTCGGCAAGCAGGGCCTCTTCGGAGCAGTCGGGCAGTTCGGGCAGGAGCGCAATGCGGGCCAGCAGGCGGTGGGCCTTGGCGCTGATCGGCAGCCCGAGGTCGCGCACCCCGTCGAGCGCGGCGGCGGCGAGGGACTCATCGGGGGCGTCCTTCCAGTGCCGGTCATCCAGCACCAGCGCGCCCAGCCGCTCCTGCCTCCGCGCCACCACCCGGCGCTCGCGCTTCGACCACTCGGCCACGTCTTGCCATTCGGGCGTGATGCCGGGCGTGTCACGCAGCTCACTTTCGCTGATCGGCAGGGCGAGGCGGATGCGGGCATCGCGCCCCTCGCCCTCGATATCGGCCACCACAATGAGGCGTTGGCCGGCCAGATCATCCTCGGCCCAAAGTTGCGCCCCCCGTCCGCCCGAGAGCAGAAAGCGCGGTGCATCGCCGGGGCGGCGCAGGCCGATGCGGTCGGGGTAGGCGAGGGCGAGGGCTTGGGCATCTGAGAGATCAGAGGCGGGGCCTGCAAGCCGGGCAAGGCGCTTGGCCTCCTGCGAGATGCGTTTCAACGCGCCCCGCGCGGCATCTGGCGCGGAACCGGGGTTTTGCAACGCTCTCAGACGCTTGGAGAGATCGGCGCCCGCACTGCGCATTGGGTCGCGCTCGTTGAGCAGGGCGGCGAGCGGCGCGGCGGCGGGGCCTGCGAGGGCGAGCATATGGCCGAGGCGGGGATGAACGGGCAGGGCGGAGAGCGCCTTGCCATGGGCGGTGATCCGGCCACCCGACAGCGCGCCAAGGTCTTCCAGCAAGCGCTCTGCCGAGGCCATGGCCCCCTCGGGCGGCGGGGTCAGAAACTGCAAGCCATCGCCACCGCCCCAGAGGGCCAGCTCAAGCGCCAGCCCGGTGAGGTCTGCGGCCTCGATTTCGGCGGGCGGAAAGGCGGGCAGCGCGCCGTGGCCGCCCTTTGTCCAGAGGCGATAGACCCGCCCCTCTTCGACCCGCCCCGCGCGGCCCGCTCGCTGGGTGGCCTCGGCGCGGCTCACCGGCTCGGTCACAAGCCGCGACATGCCGGTGCCGGGGTCGAACTTGGCGCGTCGCGCGCGGCCGGAGTCGACCACCGTGCGAATGCCGGGAATGGTCAGGGATGTTTCGGCAATGGAGGTTGCGAGCACGAGCTTGCGGGTTTGCGGCCCGCCCGGCCGCAGAGGCTGCATAACCGCGCGTTGCTCGGCAAATGGCAGGGCACCGTAGAGCGGCATCACCGCCACCGTTTCGGGCAGGCGGAGCGCGGAGGTGAGGCGGCGGATTTCGCCCTCGCCGGGCAGGAAGGCCAGCATGTCGCCCGTGGTTTCGCCCATGGCGCGTGCGATCAGCTCGGCCATCGGGCCTTCCAGCCGGGCGCCCGCAGGCAGCGGGGCATCGGCCCAGTGCTCCTCAACCGGAAAGCTGCGGCCCTGGCTTGTGATCACCGGCGCATCGCCCATCAGTGCGGCCACGGGCGCGGCGTCGAGCGTGGCCGACATGACGAGAAGTTGCAGATCGGGCCGCAGCGCCTCGCGGGCTTCCAGCGCCAGCGCAAGGCCGAGGTCGGCCTGCAGGGAGCGTTCGTGAAATTCGTCGAAGATCACCGTGGACACGCCCGAAAGCTCTGGGTCGGACTGGATCATCCGGGTGAGAATGCCCTCTGTAACTACCTCGATGCGGGTGGCGCGGCTCACCTTGGCCTCGCCGCGCATCCGGTAGCCCACGCCCTCGCCCAGCTTTGTGCCAAGGGTCTGCGCCAGCCGCTCGGCTGCGCCGCGGGCGGCAAGGCGACGGGGCTCCAGCATCAGGATCCGGCCAGCCTCCGCCATGCCCGCCTCCCAGAGGGCCACGGGCACGCCGGTGGTTTTGCCTGCGCCGGGCGGTGCCTGAAGCACGGCCATGCCGTTTGTCCGCAGGGCGTCCAGCAGATCGGGCAGCGCTTCTTCTATCGGCAGCTGCAGGGCAAAGGGGTCGTCAACCTTCTGCATGGGCTGGACATAGCCCGCCGCGCCGGGGCAAACCATGGCAAAACGAGAGGGAGGCGGCGTGGACATCGGCGATCTGGCAGAGCGGGTGAAGGCAGGCGAGCGGCGGGCGCTGGCCCGGGCGATCACGCTGGTGGAAAGCGCGCGGGCCGATCATCGCGAGGCGGCGGCAGAGCTGGTGGCCGAGGTGGGGCAGGGCGGGCGGCAGGCGCTTCGGATCGGCCTTTCCGGCACTCCCGGCGTTGGCAAGAGCACCTTTATCGAAGCCTTTGGCCTGTTTCTGGTGGAGCGCGGGCTGAAGGTGGCGGTGCTGGCGGTGGACCCGTCTTCGGCCCGTTCGGGTGGCTCGATCTTGGGGGACAAGACCCGGATGGAGCAGCTTTCGCGCCATCCCGATGCCTTTATCCGCCCTTCGCCCAGCCAAAGCCAGCTCGGCGGCGTGGCCCGCCGCTCCCGCGAGGCGGTGGCGCTTTGCGAGGGCGCGGGGTTTGACGTGGTGCTGGTAGAAACGGTGGGCGTGGGCCAGTCGGAGACGATGGTGGCCGGGATGGTGGACCTCTTCCTGTTGCTGCTGGCGCCTGCTGGGGGCGACGAGCTACAGGGCGTCAAGCGCGGGATCATGGAGATTGCCGACATTCTGCTGGTTAACAAGGCGGACGGCCCCTTGAGAGACGTCGCCCGCCGCACCTGTGCCGATTATGCCGGGGCTCTGCGGCTGCTGCGCAAGCGCCCGCAGGATCCGGAGGGATTTCCCAAGGCGCTGCTGGTCTCTGCCGTCGAGGGCACCGGGCTGCAGGAAGCCTGGGGCGAGATGGAGGCCCTCGTGGCGTGGCGGCGGGAGCAGGGGGCATGGGCGCGCACCCGGGCCGAGCAGGCGCGGCACTGGTTTGAGGAAGAGGTGCGCCACGGGCTGCTGCGTCGGCTGACGGATGACAAGGCACTGGCCGCGCGGATGCGGGAGCTGGGTGAGGCCGTGGCCGGGGGCGAGCGCAGCCCCGGTGAGGCGGCATCGGAGATACTGGCGCGGCTTGGCTGACGCGCTTCAGCCGATGTCGTTGTATAGTTTCGGGAAGGTGATCTGGATCGCGAAGCCCTTTTCGGCTTCCAGCACCGTCAGCTTGGCCCCATGCCGCGTGGCGATGGCCCGCACCAGCGCCAGCCCCAGCCCGTGGCCTGCCACCTCGCGATCACGCTCGGCGCGGGCGAACCGCTCGAACACCGCCTCGCGCTCTTCGGCGGGCACGCCCGGCCCGGTGTCTGAGATGCTGAGGATGTGCCGCTCTGCAGTTTCCTCCAGCGATATGGTGATCGCATCGCCCTCGCGGCAAAACTTAATGGCATTGTCGACGAGGTTGGAGAGCAGCTGCGCAATCAGGTTGCGGTCTCCCAGCACCTGACAGCCCGACTCGATCACCGCGCCATAGGCCAGCGCCTTCTCCTCGGCGAGCGGCTCATAAAGCTCTGCCACCTCCCGGGTGATCTTGCTGAGAGACACCGGCACCAGCCCGGTGCCGCCACCGCTTGCGGCCTCGGCGGATGAGATTTCGAGCAGGCTGTCGAAAATGCGCACGGTGCCCCTGATTTCTGACGAGACGGCGGCAACGGCCTCCGGGTCGCCCTCTAGCTTGTCGAGCTTGCCCTGAATGCGGTTGAGCGGCGTGCGCAGCTCGTGGGCGATGGTATCGGACAGGCGGCCGTGGGCGCGGGTGAGGTGGCTGATCCGGTCGAGCATGGTGTGAATATGCCGCTCCAGCGCGCCAAACTCATCGTCGGCGCGGGGGCCGGGAAGGCGTGCCGAAAGATCGCCCGCTGCAACCTGATCCGCGAGACGATTGAGGCGGTCGATCCGGCGCATGATGAAGCGGGACGCCAGCCAGCCCGCGGCAAGCGAGAGGGCGATGAGCACAAGTGCGGTGGCGAAAATCTGTGCCCGGGTCGCGGCCAGTGCAGCCTCGGTGGGCGCGCGGGAGCGGGCGACGAGCATGGGGAAGCCCCCGCGCAATTCGCGGGCAACGCCAAGGTAATTCGTGCCGGAGAGGGTGAAGGTTACGGGGGCGGTGGCGTCTATCTCGCCGGGGATGGGGGTTACACCTTCGGGCAGAGCCTCGATATTGCCCGCCAGCCGCGTGCCGTCCTTGCCCTCCAGCAGATAAAGCATCCCGGTTTCCGGCGCGGCAGCGGAGCGGAACTCCATCGCCTGACGCAGCGCGATGATCCGGCGTTGGTCATAGAGCGCCGCAAGACCAGCGAGATCGGCCGCCAGAAGGCTGCGTTCGCGCCGGTCCAGTTCGGCGGCTGTGGCCCGATATTGCAGAGCCATTGCGCCGAGCGAGAACAGGATCAACAGAGCCGAAAGCCCAAGTGCCAGCCGCAGCGAGGCTTTGCCGCGAAGCCGCCGCACGCTTGCCTCAGGCCTCGGGCGCAAAGACGTAGCCTTCGCCCCGCGCCGTCAGGATAACGGGGCGCCCGGCTGCCGCCTCAAGTTTGCGTCGCAGCCTGCCAACGTGGACATCGACCACATTGGTTTGCGGATCGAAGTGCAGATTCCAGACATTTTCGAGCAACTGCATCCGGGTAACGGTTTCTCCGGCATTGCGGGCGAAAAAGGTAATCAACTCAAACTCTTTCGGGCTGACCGCAACGTGGGTTTGGCCAATGTGAACGGTGCGGGCCTTGAGCCTTATTTCAACATCGCCAAAGGCCATGAGGTCATTGTCGAGCACCACCATCTGGTTGCGCCGCAGCAGCGCACGCAGGCGGGCTTTCAACTCGTCGCCATCGAAGGGTTTGGCCAGATAGTCATCGGCCCCCTTCTCCAGCCCTTCGATCTTGGCGCCCGAGGTGCCAAGCGCGGAGACAACGAGCACCAGCGCCTTGGAGCCGCGCCCGCGCATCTTGGCAATCGCGTCCACCCCATCACCGCCGGGCAGCATCCTGTCCATCACGATGACGGCAAAGTCGGCCAGCTCTGCCGCCTTCAGCCCGCTCTCCCAATCGCGCATCACCACCGGCTCGCAGCCCAAGGCCTCGACGGCCTCGGTGATGGTTTCGGCTGTGGCGCGGTCATCCTCGACGATGAGAATGCGCGGGGTGGTTTCGGTTTCGGTCGTTTCCGGGGCGGTCTGTTCCATGGTCAGCATCTCAGAGCACCACCACGTCGGGGTCAAGCACGTTGCCACCGCCGACGGGGCGAAGGCGTGGGGTTTTGTCCCACGGGTCCAGATAGATATGCTCGGTGCGGCCCTCGGCGTGGCGTACCAGAAGCACCATCGGCTCGGTGATCCGCAGCCCGGCGAGCCCGCCGTCGATTTCGCTCAGGGGTTTGCCATCGACGGCGAGCACCTCGTCGCCCCGGCTGAGGCCCGCAAGATAGGCAGGCGAGTTTTCAGAGATGTAGGTAACCTCCGCCCCCGCGAGCCGCACGCCAAGGCGGGAGAAGGTGAAGGCGGGGCGGGCCGCGGGCAGGGTGGCACGATCTATGCCTGCGGTTTCGAGGTGCTCGGCACGGTCGAGCGGCATGGTGGCCAGAACGGTCTCTCCAGCCCTCAGCAGGTGCACCGCGATCCCGTCGGAGCCAAGCACGGCTTCCACCGCGAAGGCCACATCGCCCGGCTGCGCAACGTCGCGCCCTGCGACCGAGATAATCACGTCACCGGCCCGGATGCCGGCCCGGTCTGCCGGGGAGGCCTCGGCCACGCTATCGACCAGAACCCCCTTGGCGGGCACGCCCAGTGCCTCGGCAAGTGCCGAGTCTATCGGGCGGACCTGAAGGCCGAGGGTGGGCATCTCTTTCAAGGTGCCTGCCACCAGTTGCGGCACGATGCGGTCGAGATCCGAGGCGGAGATGGCATAGGCCACGCCTACGTAATGTCGGGAGCCATCGGCGATTTGGCTGTTCATTCCAAGGAGTTGCCCTGCGCCGTTTACCAGCGGGCCGCCCGAGCTGCCGGGATTGACGGCCGCATCGTGCTGCACCAGCCGGATCGGCACCGCTGCCTCAACCTGGCGGGCCATGGCGGAGATGACGCCCCGTGTCAGGGTGAACTCGATGCCAAGCGGCGCCCCGAGCGCATAGACCTGCGTGCCTAGGCTGGCGGGCGCAGGCGCAGGCTCCAGCCCCGGCCCGAAGGCGCCGTCGACCGCGAGAATGGCCACATCGCGCACCGCGTCGCGGGCCAGCACCTTCACCTTTCGCCGCTCGCCCGTGGCGCTGACCAGATAGACCTCGCGGGCGCGGCCAACGACATGGGCGTTTGTCACCGCCCATGTGCCATCGCGCCACAGAAAGGCCGAACCAAGGAAGCGTTCGTGCCCGTCGGCGGAGCGGACGATGAGCGTGGCATCCATCGCGCGGTCAAGCTCTCCGGCCCGGACGGAAACGGGCAGGGCGACCATGAAGATGAGGAAGAAAGGGAGAAAGAGGGAGCGCATTTGGGTGGTCCTTCAGGCATGTGTCGTTTGATCCATGGCTAGCAGCGGCCCTGCGCCAAGCCACGTGACAAGTCTGGTCATGAAAGGGAAATTCAGCTCGGCGCAGTTGATCGGGGGGCACGGGCGGGGCAGTCTGAGGCTCGAAAACAACGCTCTTGCTGGAGACCCGATAGATGTTGCGTGCAAGCCTTCTGGCCCTGTCCTTGGCGCTTTCTGCCGCCCCCGTGCTGGCGGATGGCGAGCTGCCGCCACTGCGCGCGATGGAGATCTCGCGCGCGCTCTTCGAGGCGGGCCGGGCGGGGCGTGATCCGTTGATGATGGCCGCCGCGGCCCAGCTGCGAAAAGCGGTGCCGCTGGAGGCCGTGGCACGGGCCGGGAGCGCGGGCAAAGCCGTGACCGGTGCCAGCCCGATGGGCTGGGAAGAGATGCTGGATGCCGCGGAAATGGCCGCAGGTGAGGATGAGGCGATGCGCGCGGTGATCGCGGATATTCGTGCCACCGCCACCAAGGGTGTATCAACCGGGCCGGTCTATTCGATCTCGCGGCTGGAAGGGAACAAGACAGACACCTACCAGCCCTTCCCCTTCGATGGAGGCAAATATGCCGAGGTCTATGTGGAGGGCGGGCGCGAGGCGGATCTGAACCTTTATGTCTATGACGCCGCAGGGATGCTGGTGTGCGCCGATACCGACCCTTCGGAGGTGGCCTATTGCGGCTGGCGCCCGGCAGAGAGCGGGGAATTTACCGTGCTTGTCGAGAACAAGGGCGCTGCCACCGACCAATATTCGCTGATGACGAACTGAGGATTTACCGATGAAACTCAAGGCTTTGTTTCTTGCCGGTGTTGCCACCCTGGCCGCTCTCCCGGCGCTTGCACGGGAAAACCACGCGCTGCTGGTCGGGGCCTCTACCTACCCGGCGCTGGATGAGAAATTTTGGCTCAAGGGCCCGGCGAACGACGTTGATCTGGTGCAGACCTATCTGCTGACCAATGAGTCGATCCCGTTTGACGCCGAGGATGTGATGGTGCTGGCGGATGGGATCGAGGGCAAGCAGGCGCCGACGCTGCAGGCGATCCGCGATGCCTTCAAGGAGCTGGCCGAGAAGGTGCAGCCGGGTGATTTTGTCTATCTCCACTTTTCCGGCCACGGCTCGCAGGCGCCGGCCAAAGACCCGGATAGTGAGCTGGACGGGTTGGATGAGCTGTTTCTGCCGGTGGACATCGGGCCGTGGAATGACTCGGTGGGCGAGGTTGAGAACGCGCTGGTCGATGACGAGATTGGCGAGCTGATCGCGATGCTCCGGGCCAAGGGCGTGGACGTTTGGGCGGTGTTTGACAGCTGCCACTCGGGCACGGTGACACGGGCCGCGCCAACGGGTGCGGACGAGGAGAAGATGCGCAAGCTGGAGCCCGGGGCGCTGGGCGTGCCGCAGGCGGCGATGACGGATGCCGAGGGCGCCTCGCGGGGGCTGGAGAGCCCGCGTGACCGGGCAGATGCGCCGGTTGCCGAGAGCGAGGAGCGTGCGGAGGGGGAGGGCAGCTTTGTGGCCTTCTTCGCGGCGCAAACCAATGAAACCACACCGGAAAAACTGATGCCGCGCTCTACCAAGGATCGGCTTCAGGGGGTGTTTACCTACACGCTCTTCGAGACATTGGCCGAACGTCCGGGGATCACCTATCGCCAGCTTGGGCAGGAGGTGCTGCGCAAGTATTCGGTGAAGAACCTCGCTCGCTCGACGCCGCTGTTTGAGGGCGATCTGGACGGGGTTGTGTTTGGCTCCGGCGAGACGGCGGATGTGCGGCAATGGCCGGTGGAGAAGGGTGAGACGAAGCTGCGGCTGAAGGCCGGGAGCCTGCATGGGCTGGCCAAGGGCGAGCGGCTGGCGGTGATGGCTTCACCGGCGGATTCTACTGATGACGCAATAGGTTATGTGACAGTTGAGACCGCGAGCACCTTTGGGGCGACTGCGGTTTTGGAAGAGGGCAAGACGCTGGAGGATGTGCCGCGGGGAGCCTTCCTGCGCAAGATCGACGCGGGTGTGGACCTGACGCTGCGGGTGGCCCTGCCGGAGGGCGAGGGTGCGGCGCAGGAGGCGATGCGCGCTGCGGCGCGAGCCATTGCAGAAAAACAACTTCTTGGTGGCCGCTTTACCTTTGTTGCGCCCGGGGAAGAGGCGGACATTCGGCTGGCGGTGATCCCCGAGAGCCCGCGCCCCGATGCGATCTGGATCCTTGATGGCTCCGGCGCGGTGCCGGTGGCGGATCGCTCCGCGCAAACCGAGGGGCAACCGCCGGTGCTGAACTTCTCAACCGTGCCCAGCGTATCCACCGGCGACAAGGACGGCGAGGCGCTGGCCGAGGTTATGGCCGAACAGTTTGCCCATATTGGCAAGGCGCTCAACGTGCTGCGCATTGGCGCGGCCAGTGTGGGCAACGGGCTGAACGTGCCGGTGGAGCTGCACCGCGCCCGGTTTGACGCCGATGCGGGCGTCATCATTGAAGAGAGCCGCGCCCCGATGGAAAGCGGCAACGTGCCCCGGATGATCCCCGGTGACACGGTGGGCGTGCGGGTGGAAAACACCACCGATCAGCCTTTGGACATAAATGTTCTCTATGTCGGGGCCGACTATTCGATTACATTCATGGGCAAGGGACGGATGCAGCCCGGCGGGATCTACAATGAAGACCTGTCGTTAATATCCGATGAATCTTTCGGCCGTGACCGTCTCGTGGTGATCCTGTCGCCTGCGGGAGAGCAGAGCGACGTGGAGGATTTGAGTTTTCTTCAGCAGAACCCGCTGGTGCGCACAAGGGCTGTGAGCGCCGGGCCCGAGGGCTTCAAGGGGCTGCTCGACGAGGCCGGTTTTGGCCAGAAAACAAGGGCTGCGCTCCCACTCGGCGGCAAGAAGAAGGGCCCCGAGCCAGTGATCCTGCAGTTCGAGATTGATACCGTGCCGGGTGAAGGTTGAGTGGTGGCAATCCGAGCCCTGAAGGCTGCGGTATCAAGCGGAGGGGTTGGGCCTGTTTGGCGGCTCGGCCCCTTCGTCTGTCAGCCATTTTGTGAGGCTGTGCTCGGGATCAAGAAGAAAGTCTATCACGTTGAAATGATGGAGATCGGGCAGCTCGGTGACCTCTGCGCCGGGCCATTGCAATGCGTGGGCCTGGGCGATGAACGAGGGCCGTTCGGCGGCGCCGACCACGGTGTGGACTGGGGTTAACGGGGCGGGCTGAAAGGCGGGGCTTTCGGATTTTGCCTCGGTTTCAGTGAGTTGCAGCGTGTCGTTCAGCGGAACCTCCCGCAGGGGGCGCAGGTCTGTCAGCGGGGAGATCGGCAGGCAGCGGGTGATGCGAGCGCGGGCTGCGCCGAGGTTGAGCGCCGGGTCGAGCATGCGCAGGGCCAGATGGCCGCCTGCAGAATGGCCGGTGATGGCAATATTTCCCTTTGTTTTCAGGGCAATGGCATTGACGGCCTTTGCCATTGAAACGGTGATTTGGGCCACGCTCACCTCGGGGCAGAGAGGATAGGAGGGCATCGCCACGGCCCAGCCTCGGGCGGTGGCTCCGGCGGCGAGGTGAGACCAGTCGCTGCGGGTGAAGGCACGCCAGAAGCCGCCGTGAATGAAGATCACGGTGCCCTTGGGCTGCGCCGTGGCTGGGAAGAAAAGATCATACTTCTCAGAGGGATGCGCCCCGTATGGCTCATTCAGGCGGGCGCGGCCGAGGGCGGTTTCGACAGAGCGGTAATCACGCGCAGCTTCGGCCCAACGGTCGGGATAGCTGGCCCCCTCCGGGATAAAAGGGGCGTTGTCGAAGGCTGTGGGGTCGGTCATGCGGAAATGCCTGTATGGCGGGGTGCGGAGGGTGTTAACCCGCAGAGGTTAACGGGCCACAAGTGATGCACAACCCATGCACATCCCATACCTATGCGTTTTTGCAAGACGGCGAGAAGTTAACGGGCCGCACGCTGCGGATTTGGGGCGCACGGCATGTTTGAGGTGCTGGTGTGGGGGGAGATCCTCGGGTCGGGGCCCGAGGATGACGTTGGGGCGGGGCCCGAGGATGACTTTTGCGGGGGAGGTGTCAGACGCCGTAGGGGATCCAAACGGTTTTGATCTCGGTGGCGGCTGCCAGCATTTCGCGCCCCTCGGTGGCCGGGTCTGTCCAGTCGGGGAAGAGCGAGAGGGTGCGTTTGAGGTTGCCCGCGCTGGCCTTTTCGATCCCGGCGGTGAGGCTTGGGGAGGAGAAGTTCCAGACGCTGTCGACTTCCATGTGCTCGGCGAGGGTTTTGGCGAGGTCGGCGTGTGGGCCGGTAACGATGTTGACCACACCGCCGGGCACATCGGAGGTGTCGAGCAGTTGGTAGAAATCGGTGGCGATGAGCGGGAAGGGCTCAGACGGGCAGGCGATGATGCGGTTGCCCATCGCGATGGCGGGGCCGATGGCGGAGACGAGACCGAGGAGGGGCTGGGCGGGAGAGCAGAGCGCGCCGATCACGCCGCAGGGCTCGTTGAGGGCGAGCGCGGTGCCGCGCAGGGGGACGGGCTTGGCGGCGCCGTCCAGCTTGTCGGCCCAGGCGGCGTAGGCGAAGAGGCGGGAGATTGCGGCCTCGACCTCGGAGGTGCCGGGTTTGCCGGTGAGGGCCTTGATCCGGTTGGCGAATTCCGCGCTGCGGGCGGAGAGGTTCTCGGCCAGGTAGAAGAGGATTTGGGCGCGCAGGTGGGCGGAGGATTTGGCCCAGCCGGTGGCTTTGGCGGCGGCTTCGACGGCGTTGCGGATGTCTTTGCGGGAGCCTGTGCCGACATGGCCGAGCAGATCGCCCTTGGGGCCGTGGATGGCGGTGGAATAGCCGGAGTCTGGCCGGGCCTGCTTGCCGCCGATGTACATTTTCGCTGTGCGGTCGAGCGGGTCGGCGGGGGCGCCGTTGCCGGTGGAGGCGGTGGGCGTGGTGGCTTTTTTCGGGGCTTTGGCGGGTTTGGAGTAGGCCAGCAGGCCCTCCCATCCGCCCTCGCGACCGAAGCCGGATTCGCGGACCCCGCCGAAGCCTGCGGCGGCGTCGAACATGTTGGTGCCGTTGATCCAGACCACGCCTGCCGCCAGTTGGGGGGCGACGTGGAGGGCGAGGTTTATGTTTTCGGACCAGAGGGTTGCGGCGAGGCCGTAGCGGGTGTTGTTGGCGAGTTGGATCGCCTCGTCGGGGGTGCGGAAGGTGCAGGAGACGAGGACGGGGCCGAAGATCTCTTCCTGCATCAGCGTCGCCGAGGGGGCGAGGCCGGTGATGAGGGTGGGCGGGTAGAAGCAGCCTTCCGGGAGGTCGGTGCTCGCCACGTAGGTTTCGCCCTCGGTGTTGGCGGCGACCATCTCGGTGATGGTTTTCAGCTGGGTCGGGTCGACGACCGCGCCCACGTCGATGCACTTGTCGAGCGGGTCTCCGATGCGCAGGCCGTCCATCCGGGCCTTGAGCTTGGCGTGGAAGGCGTCGGCGATGCCCTCCTGCACCAGAAGGCGCGAGCCAGCGCAGCAGACCTGGCCCTGGTTGAACCAGATCGCATCGACAAGGCCTTCGACGGCGGAGTCGATGTCGGCGTCTTCGAAGACGATGTAGGGGCTCTTGCCGCCCAGCTCGAGGGTGAGGGGGATGCCCTGGCCTGCAGTGGCCTCGCGGATGCGGCGGCCGACGGCGGTGGAGCCGGTGAAGGCGAGTTTGTCGACGGGCGCGGCCACGAGGGCCTCGCCGGTGGCGCCGTCGCCAGTGACCACGTTGAGCACGCCTGGCGGCAGGCCCGCCTCTTGCGTGATTTCGGCGAAGAGGAGGGCGGTGAGGGAGGTGTATTCGGCGGGTTTCAGCACCACGGTGTTGCCCATCGCTAACGCGGGCGCGACCTTCCAGGCGAGCATCAGGAGCGGGAAGTTCCACGGGATGATCTGGCCAGCGACGCCGAGGGGGGCGCGGTCTGGCAGCTCGGTCGGGGCCAGTTGGGCCATGCCGGCGTGGTAGTAGAAGTGACGCTGGGCGAGCGGCACGTCGATGTCGCGGGACTCGCGGATGGGTTTGCCGTTGTCGAGCGTTTCGAGCACGGCGAAGAGGCGGGAGTGCTTTTGCAGCAGGCGGGCGAGGGCGTAGAGATACTTGGCGCGCTCATGGCCGGTGAGGGCGGCCCATTTGGGCTGGGCCTTGCGGGCGGCTTTGACGGCCTTCTCAACGTCCTTGGCGGTGCCTTGGGTAATCGTTGCCAGCTTGTCGCCGGTGGCGGGGTTCTTCGTTGGGAAGCCTTTGGCGGGCTTGGTGAAGGCCCCGTCGATGAAGTGGCCGAACTTGCGGTTGTGCTTTTCCAGCCATGCAGAGGCCTCCGAGGCGGACTCGGGGGCGGGGCCGTAGGCGAGGGTTTCGAAGATTTCGGGGACGTTCATATCGTGAGTCTTTCCGTTGCGGCGCCGCGCGGGCGTGTCAGGGGGTTCCCTTTGGGCGTTGGGTGCATCCTCGGAGCTGTCGGCAGAGATCCTCGTTGGTCTCCGTCGGGACGCTCATTCCGGCTGCCTCGCGCAGTGTGGAGGACGTGTGGGTGGCCGATTGCAGGACACCCCGGAGCAGGGCAAAGCGGAGGAAGGTCGGGTGGATATCATAAGCTGCCAGATTACCCGTTTCGGCCAGTTTGGTTGCGTGGAAAGTCAGGAACATGTCGAGCGAAATGGCGAGGTCTCGCAACTCGTTTTCAAGCCTCCAATGCAAGGGCCATTCCCGTTCGGCCCATTTGGTCATGTGGTCAAACTCCCGCGCCACGATGGCCTGATCGTGGGTCAGAGGCGATGGTGCAGGGGCGTCGTCCATTACGGGTTCGGGTCCACAGCGTTTGTCCGGGGAGGATGGGGGAGGCTCATCCCATCGCGTGCCGGTAGGACGCCGAGTAGGCGCCGGTGAGGTGGTGTTCGAGTTGGCGCTCGATGTCGCCCAGCAGGGAGGAGGCGCCGAAGCGGAAGAGGTCGGGCTGGACCCAGCGGGGGCCGAGTTCGTCCTTGAGCAGCGCCAGATAGAGCAGCGCGTCTTTCGCCTTGGAGATGCCGCCTGCGGGCTTGTAGCCGACGCGGTGGCCGGTGGCTTCGAAATAGTCGCGGATGGCGCGGATCATCACGAGGCTGACGGGCAGGGTGGCGTTGATGTTTTCTTTACCCGTTGAGGTTTTGATGAAGTCGGCCCCGGCCATCATGCAGACCAGCGAGGCGCGGGCGACGTTTTGCAGCGTGCCCAGCTCGCCGGTGGCGAGGATTGCCTTGACGTGGGCCGGGCCGCAGGCGGCGCGGAAGGCGCGCATCTCGTCGTAGAGCGCCTGCCAGTTGCCGGTGAGCACGTGGCGGCGGGAGATGACGATGTCGATCTCTTCGGCCCCGGCCTTCACGCTCTCCTCGATCTCGGCGAGGCGGAGATGGAAGGGGGAGAGCCCGGCGGGGAAGCCGGTGGAGACGGCGGCGACGGGGATGTTGCTGCCGCGCAGGGCCTCGACGGCGGTTGGGACCATGTCGTGATAAACGCAGACGGCGCCTGTTGTGATGCCCACCTTTCCATGCCCTACCGCTTCGCTACTTGAGGGTGCCATGCCGAGCGCCTTGAGCAGGTCGGCGCGCACCGGCTGGCGGGCCTTGGCGCAGAGGCGGCGGACGCGGCCCACGGTGTCATCCCCGGCCAGGGTGGTGAGGTCGATCAGGGTGATCGCCTTGCAGAGCCATGCGGCTTGAAACGCCTTTTTGACCGAGCGGCGGCCCGGAAGCGTAACCGCGCGGCGCTCGATGGCGGAGGTGTTGGCCTGCGCCCGCATGACCCAGTCCATATCCAGCTCCAGCCCCGGATTGCGGGCGAGGGTGAGCTGGGGCAGGTGGGCCGTGTCGGCTTTGGCTTCGGTCTTGGTGGTCACGGGCGGGGCCTCCTCGGCGCAAAGCGTGGCATGGGGCGGGGGTGTTGGCAACGGGGTGAATTTTACCAGACGGTCAAATCGGCCACAAGGTTGGGCTTTGGGCGCGCTGCGGCGGGTGGCGGGCAGCGCTCGATGGGAGGCAGCGCATCGGGCAGGCCGCAAATCTCCGACGCTGGCAAAACTTCCTTAACACAGTTCTGCGACACCTTCGGCCAAAGTGAGTATGGAGACGCGAAATGGGCTTTGCAGGATTCGGTCGCAGCCGGGAGGTTGAGCGCGACCCGATGGTACTTCTTGGCGAGGCGGTTCAAGCCACCTATGCGGTGATCTGGTTTTCTCCTGACGGCACGATCCTTGATGCGAACGAAAATTTTTGCGCCGCCGTCGGGTATGGCCACGGCGAGATTGTGGGGCAGCATCACCGCATGTTCGTGCAGCGCGGCTATGCGGCGAGCGAGGATTACAAGGCTTTCTGGCAGCGCCTCGCCCGGGGCGAGAGCTTTACTGCCGTCTTCCCGCGCATTGCCAAGGGTGACCGAAATATCTGGATCGAGGCGGCCTATGTGCCGGTGCGCAATGCGGCGGGCGAGGTTGAAAAGGTTGTGAAATTTGCCACCGATGTTTCGGAGCGGGAATTTGCGGCCATCGACTCGCAACGCAAGCTGGTGGCCTTGGACAAGAGCCAGGCGGTGATCGAGTTTGAGCCTGATGGCACGATCGCCTCGGCCAACCAGAACTTCCTTGATGCGGTGGGCTATGAGCTGGACGAGATCGTTGGCCAGCATCACCGGATGTTTCTGCGCGAAGACATGCGCGAAACGGCGGAATACCAGACGTTCTGGGATGATCTGGCAAAGGGCGAGGCCAAGGTTGGCAAGTTTCGCCGCTTTGCGAAGGGCGGGCGCGAGATGTGGCTTGAGGCCACCTACAACCCGATCATCGACAATCGAGGGCAGGTGGTGAAGGTGGTGAAGGTTGCCGCCGACATCACCGAAACGCGGCTGAGGGCGATAGATTCGCAGGGCCAACTTGCCGCGCTGGGCCGA
Organism: Oceanicola sp. D3; assembly: GCF_006351965.1. Classification (NCBI taxonomy): domain Bacteria; kingdom Pseudomonadati; phylum Pseudomonadota; class Alphaproteobacteria; order Rhodobacterales; family Roseobacteraceae; genus Oceanicola; species Oceanicola sp. D3. Next base: position 3,277,167 of record NZ_CP040932.1, on the reverse strand, counting down.
AGCCAGGCGGTGATCGAGTTTAAACCCGATGGCACGGTGGTGGAGGCGAACGACAACTTCCTGAAGACGCTGGGATACACCGCCGAAGAGATCGTGGGACAGCACCACAGCATGTTCGTGGACCCCGAAGAGGTGGAAACCGCGGCTTATGAGGCCTTTTGGCAGGATCTCGCATCGGGCACCTTCAAGGCGGCGCAGTTCAAGCGGATTGCCAAGGGCGGGCGCGAGGTGTGGATTCAGGCGAGCTACAACCCGATCTTCGACTCCGACGACAAGGTTGCGAAGGTGGTGAAGTTCGCCACCGATATCACCGCCCAGAAAGTGGCGATCAGCGCCTTCCAGAATGCGGTTTCTCGGTTGGCGAGCCATGATCTGGGGATCAGCATCAATGTTGACGTGCCCGAGGAGTTTGGCCGCCTGAAGGAAGAGTTCAACCTGTCGCTGGCGGCGCTGTCGGATGTGATTTCGGGGATCTCCGGGCGGGCCGATGCGATTTTGACCGAAACCGGGCAAATCTCGGCTGCTGCGCGCGACCTCAGCATGCGCACCGAAAAGCAGGCCGCCGCGCTGGAAGAGACAGCGGCGGCGCTTGACGAAATGACCTCGTCGGTGCGCGGCGCGGCGGGCAATGCCGATGACGCCGCGCAAACCGCGCGCTCGGCCGAGGAAAGCACGGCGAGCGGGCTTGAGATGTCACGCAAGGCTGTTGAAGCGATGAAGGAAATCGCCGCCAGTTCGGAGCAGGTTTCAAACATCACCAGCGTGATTGACGAGATTGCCTTTCAGACCAACCTGCTGGCGCTGAACGCGGGCGTCGAGGCGGCGCGGGCGGGCGAAAGCGGGCGCGGCTTTGCGGTGGTGGCCTCGGAAGTGCGGCAATTGGCGCTGCGCTCCTCGGACAGCTCGCGCGAGATTGCCGAACTGGTGGCCTCCACCTTCGAACGGATTCAGGCCGGCGTGAAGCTGGTGGACGACAGCGGCACCGCGCTGGAGCAGATCGCGGGCTACGTGCAGGACATTCGCGCCAAGGTGGCCAGCCTTGCGACCTCGGCCAAGGAGCAGTCGGTGGGGCTCGACGAGATCAACTCGGCGGTGAACGAGCTGGATCAGGGCACGCAGCAGAACGCGGCGATGTTCGAAGAAACCAGCGCGGCCACACAGGCGCTGGAGCGCGAAGCCGAGACGCTTTCGGGCAGCACGAGACAATTTCGGTTCGGGCAGGGCGGGCCTGTTCCGGAAGAGACTCGCCTGCACGCCGCCGAGGCCTGACAGCGAGGGCTCGCAGCGCGGCGCCGAGGGTGACACCATAGCGCGGGCACCGGGCGCGGCAGGCCGATGCTCCCACGGGAGTGGGTTCCGGGGGCTTTGTGCCCAGGCGTGGCAACCCGGTCTGCCGGTGGTCAGGGGCGACCGGGTGCCTGCCATCTGCGGGGCGGTTCGTCAGACTCTTGGGCCGAAGTCGGCTACGGTGATGAAGCCGTCGCCGTCACGGTCGCGCTGGGCAAACCAATCGGCAGAAATCCCCTCGAACTCCGCGCGGGTGACCACGCCGTCGCGGTTTGCATCGGCAACGGTGCGGTCCATCGAGCGGACGTATTCGCCCAGCACGCCCCCGCCGCCTTGGCCGTTGCCGTAACCATTGCCCATCGCTTGGCCTTGGCCCTGGCCCATGCCTTTGCCCTGGCCCACACCCTTGCCCTTGCCGCGACCCGGCCCCTGCGCGGGTCCATTCCCTCCGCCGTGGGCCTCCGCATTTGCCTCCATGTCGGCGGCACGGGTTTCGTCGAAGGCGTCATATTCCGTCGGGCTCAGGGCGTCGTCTTCATCCTGATCGAACATGGTGAAGATGTCGGCGCGCTTCTCGGCGGCTTCCGCGAGCGACACCTTGCCATCGCCGTCGGCGTCCCAGTTTTCCACGAAATGGAGACCGGGGGTGACCGGCTGGGCGAAGGTTGGCGCGGCGAGGGAGAGGAGCAGGGCGAGGGCGGTGAAAGTTTTGGGGGCGGACATGATGGTCTCCGTTGGTGTGATACATATGAATGTATGCATATAACGGGCGAGACGAGAAACTCCGTCGCGGAAATCTCGGCGCATGTACTGACGCATGAACTGGCGCGGGCCGGATGACAGAAGCGCCAGACAAACAAGGGGAATGCGCCGCAAGGCGCTCCATTGGATCGTGCAGGTTTGGGAAAAAGGAACGGCCCCGCCGGGTTGGGCGGGGCCGTGTTTGGTTGTGCGCCAATCGCGCCGGGCTTACTGCGGAATCTCGCCTTCCAGCCCTTCGACGTAGAAGTTCATCCCCGCCAGCGTGCCGTCATCGGCGGTCTCGCCCTCGGCCAGCCAGTCGGAGCCATCCTGCTTTTTGATCGGGCCGGTGAAGGCGTGATACTCGCCCGAGGCGATCGAAGCCTGAAGCGCCTCGGCCTCGGCTTTCACATCGGCGGGCACCTTGTCGGTGATCTCGCCGATGCCGACCATGCCCGGGCCAATGCCGTCCCATGTGTTGGTCGACTCCCATGTGCCGTCCATCACTGCCTTGGTGCGGGCGATGTAATAGGGGGCCCAATTGTCGATGATCGACGAGACGCGCGGGCCGTCCTTGTACTCGGCCATGTCGGAGGCCTGACCGAAGCCGATGACGTTGCCCGCCTCGGCAGCCGCCGCGAGAGGTGCGGTGGAGTCGGTGTGCTGGAGGATCACGTCGGCGCCCTGCTCGATCAGCACCTTTGCGGCGTCGGCCTCTTTCGCCGGGTTGAACCACTCATAGACCCAGACGATCTTGAACTGCACATCCGGGTTGACCTTCTTGGCGTGGATGAAGGCGGAGTTGATGCCGCGCACCACCTCGGGGATCGGCACCGAGCCGATGTAGCCAATCACATTGCTCTCGGTCATCCGGCCCGCGATGGTGCCCTGCACGGCGCGACCCTCGTAAAAGCGGGCGGAATAGACCGAGACGTTGGGCGCGGTCTTGTAGCCGGTGGCGTGCTCGAACTTCACATCCGGAAACTTGGCGGCCACGTTGATCGTGGGGTCCATGTAGCCGAAGGAGGTGGTGAAGATCAGGTCGGCGCCGTCGAGCGCCATCTGGGTGATGACGCGCTCAGCGTCGGGGCCTTCGGGCACGTTTTCGACATAGACGGTTTCAACCGCATCGCCGAACTCGGCCTCGACAGCCTTGCGGCCCTGATCGTGCTCATAGGTCCAGCCGCCATCGCCGACGGGGCCGACGTAAACAAAGCCGACCTTGGTTTTCTCGGCGTGGCTTTCGCCCAGCGCAGGGCCGGCGGCGAGCGCCAGCGCGGCGACGGCGCCTTTGAGGAGGGTTCTTTTCTTCATGTGGATTGCTCCCTGTTGAGTGGTTCGAAGAAGCCCCGGGTTTTCTACCCGGTGGCGTGGAAGGTCCGGCCCAGCGAGGCGGGCGCGCCGAGCGCCCCGCGGCTGCGGCCGGAAGACATGACCACCAGCACGATGATGGTGATGATGTAGGGGGACATGGACAAGTACTCGACCGGCACCTTGAGGCCCGCGGCCTGAAGGTTGAGTTGTAGCACGGTGATGCCGCCGAAGAGATAGGCCCCGATCAGCACGCGCCACGGCCGCCAGGAGGCGAAGACGACGAGGGCGAGGGCGATCCAGCCTGCGCCCGAGGTCATCCCTTCTGTCCATTGCGGCACGCGGACGAGCGACAGGTAGGCCCCGCCGAGGCCCGCGCAGGCCCCGCCGAAGGCGATGGCGGCGCAGCGGATGGCGATGACCTTGTAGCCGAGCGCATGGGCGGCCTCGTGGTTTTCGCCCACCGCGCGGAGGGTCAGCCCGGCGCGGGTGTATTTGAGGAAGGCCCATGTGGCGGCGACGATGGCGATGGCGACATAGACCATGAGGTCGTGGTTGAAGAGTACGGGGCCGAGCACGGGGATGTCGGAGAGCAGCGGGATGTCGAGCTTGGGGGTGGAGGGCGGCTTGAGGCCGACGTAACCCTGACCCATCAGTGAGGAAAGCCCGAGGCCGAAGAGGGTGAGCGCGAGGCCTGAGGCGACCTGATTGGCCAGCGCGAATTGGGTGAGCACGGCGAAGAGCATGGAGAGCAGCGCGCCCGCCACGGCGGCCCCAAGGAAGCCGAGTGCGGGGGAGCCGCTTTCGACCGCCGCCGCGAAGCCCGCGATGGCGCCGGTGATCATCATGCCTTCGACGCCGAGGTTCAGCACGCCGGCCTTTTCCACCACCAGTTCACCGATGCCCGCGAGAAGGATGGGGGTGGCGGCGACCATGAGGGAGGCGAGGAGGAGGAGCCAGTTGATCGAGGAAAGGTCCATCAGGTGAGCCCGTGGAGGATGAGGTGGATGGAGCCTGCGGTGAGGGCCGCCGCGCCGAGCATCTGCCCCGCGTGGCGCAGGCTGGGCCGGTGGACCCGGGCGGCGAGGCGGCGCAGGCGGGGCGAGAGCCGGGCGGCGAAGAAAGCGGCTGCGAGGGCGAGGGCCGCGATGGCGGCAGGGGCGGCGACGAACAGCGCCAGCGCGGCGCCGGAGCTTTCACCGGTGAGCAGGCCGTGGAGCATCATCAGCATCATCGCGCCCATGGCGGCCCCCATCAGCAGGGGCAGGGTGGTGTGGCGGGTCATGCGGCGGCTCCCTGTTTCAGGCGAATGCGGTAGTTCGTCAGCAGGTCCACTGCGAGGAGGAAGAACAGCAGCATGCCCTGAAAGAGCTGGATGGCGGCGGCGGGGAGTTGCAGTTGCGATTGGGCGATTTCACCGCCGATGTAGGTGAGCGCCATGAGCAGCCCGGCCAGCAGGATGCCGATGGGGTGGAGGCGCCCAAGGAAGGCGACGATGATGGCGGTGAAGCCGTAGCCGACGTTGAAATCGGTGGTGACCTGGCCGGCGGGGCCGGAGACTTCGAAGAGGCCTGCCAGCCCTGCCAGCGCGCCGGAGGTGCCGAGGCAGAAGAGCACGAGGCGGGTGGGGTTAACCCCCGAAAAGCGGGCGGCGCGGGGGGCTTGGCCCGCGAGGCGGATGTTGAAGCCGAGCATGTGGCGAGTCAGCAGGATATAGGCGAAGATCACCGCGATGAGAGCGAAGACGACGCCCCAGTGCATCCCGGCGTTCTGGCTGATCCAGGAGGTGGCGGAGGGGTATTGCGCGAGGTTGCGCGAGCCCGGGAAGCCGAAGCCCTCGGGGTTTTTCATCAGCCCCACGGCCATGCCGCGCAGCAGGTTTTCGGCCACGTAGACGAGCATGAGCGACACGAGGATTTCATTGGTGCCGAAACGGGTTTTCAGCAGGGCCGGGATCATCGCCCAGGCCCAGCCGCCGAGCGCCCCGGCGAGGACCATGAGCGGGAAGATAAAGAAGCTTTCCGTGGGGTAGAAGGCGAGGCCCACGCCCGCGCCGCAGAGCGCCCCGATGATGTATTGCCCCTCGGCCCCGATGTTCCAGATGCCCGCCCGGAAGCCAAGCGAGAGGCCGATGGCGATGAGCACCAGCGGCGCGGCTTTCACCATGAGTTGCGGGCGGTAGAAGAAGGCGTGTTGGCCGAAGAGCGGATCGTAGAAGATGGTGCGGATGGCAACGAAAGGGTCTTTGCCGAGCGCAGCAAAGAGCAGCCCGCCGAAGAGCATGGTGAGCAGCACCGCGAGCAGCGGGGTGGAATAGCTCCAGGCCTTGGAGGGGTTGGGGCGCTTTTCGAGGCGGATCACCGGATGGCTCCCGTGGAATGAGTATTTGCAGCAAGAAAATGAGAGCGGGCGGGAACAATTTGAATCGAATTGCGCATTTTCTTGCCGGAAATACTCCCGCCGGAGGCATGGAATCTTTTGGGAGCGACGGTCATGCCGGGGCCTCCGCGTGGTGTTCGTGGGCCACTTCCATGTCATGCGCACCGCCCATCATCAGGCCGATCCGCTCCATCGTCAGCCCTTCCACCGGCACCGGCGCGGTGAGGCGGCCGCCGTTGAGGGCGGCGAAGCTGGTGGAAATTTCCATCAGCTCGTCGAGATCCTGAGAGATGACGACGATGGCCGTGCCACCTGCCGCGAGGTCGAGCAGGGCTTGCCGGATTTGCGCTGCCGCAGAGGCATCGACGCCCCATGTGGGCTGGTTGACCACCAGCACCTCGGGGGCTTGCTCGATCTCGCGCCCCATGACGAACTTTTGCAGGTTGCCACCCGAGAGCGAGCGGGCGGCGACGTGGGCGCCGGGGGTGCGGACATCGAAGGCTTCTATGACCTTCTCGGCATAGCTCTGCGTGGCCTTCCAGTTGATGAAGTCTTTCTTTGTCAGGCCCTTGCGGATGCGGGCCGAGAGCAGGGCGTTTTCGGTCAGCGACATTTCGGGGGCGGCGGCATGGCCCAGCCGCTCTTCGGGGGCTGAGAGGAGGCCCAGTTTGCGGCGAGCCGGTGGGGCGAGTTTGCCGATCGGGTTGCCGTGAAGCTGCACGGCGTCCGGTGCGGCCAGTGCCTCGCCGGAGAGTGCGGCCAGAAGCTCGTCCTGCCCGTTGCCCGCGACGCCGCCGATGCCCAGCACCTCGCCTTTGCGGACCATGAGGGAGACATTCTTGAGAGAGGTGCCGAAGGGGTTGGCGGATTTGACGCTGAGGCTTGTCACCTCCAGCGCGATCTCGCCGGAGGGGGTGAGCTCGCGCTCGGGGCGGTGAAGGGCGCTGCCCACCATCATTTCGGCCAGTTCGGAGGCGGAGTTTTCGCGCGGGACGGCGTGGCCCACAACCTTGCCGAGCCGGAGGATTGTGGCGCGGTCGCAAAGGGCGCGGATCTCTTCGAGCTTGTGGCTGATATATAGGATCGAGGTGCCCTCGGTGCGCAGCTTCTCCAGCGTGGCGAAGAGGATTTCGACCTCCTGCGGGGTGAGCACCGAGGTGGGCTCGTCCATGATCAGCAGGCGGGGATCTTGCAGCAGGCAGCGGATGATCTCGACCCGCTGGCGCTCGCCTGCCGAAAGGTCGCCTACGGTGCGGTGCGGGTCCAGCGGCAGGCCGTATTCGTTGGAAACCTCGGTGATGCGGGCGGCAAGTTGGGCCGGTTTGGGCGGATTTTCCATGCCGAGCGCCACGTTCTCGGCCACCGAAAGCGCATCGAAGAGCGAGAAGTGCTGGAAGACCATGGCGACCCCGGCGGAGCGGGCGGCGCGGGGTTCGGGCGGCGCGAAGGGCTCGCCGCGAAAGGTCATGTGGCCTTCGTCGGGTTTGACCAGCCCGTAGATCATTTTGACCAGCGTGGACTTGCCCGCGCCATTCTCGCCCAGCAGTGCGTGAATTTCGCCTTCGTCGATTGCAAAGGACACGTCGTCGTTGGCCACGACACCGGGATAGGCCTTGCGCAGCCCATGGGTGGCAAAGAGCTCTGTCATCCCGTCATGTCCCCCTTCGTGGCAGTTGCCTGCTTTTCGAGCATGGAGAGTAGCTGCGCGGCGGTGGAAATCGCAATGGCCTGCGGGTGTTTGCCGAAGGCAGGGTCACCGATTGGGCAGCGGATGCGCAAAATTTGGGCAGCTGGGTGGCCTGCGGCGGCGAGGCGTGAGCGGAAGCGGGCCCATTTGGTGGCCGAGCCGATGAGGCCGATGGAGGCGGCAGGCCGGCGCAGGAGCGTGTCGCAGAGGGCGAAGTCGAGCGTGTGGGAGTAGGTGAGGATGATGTGGTGAGCCGTCGCGGGGGCGGTGGCGGCGAGGTGCGGCAGGTCGCCGACGGAAGGGGAGATCACCGGGGTCTCGGGGAAGCGCTCGGCGCTGGTGTCGGCCCAGGTGAGGGCGAGGTGATCGAGCGGGGCGAGGGTGGCGGCAAGGGCACGGCCGACGTGGCCCGCGCCCCAGATCCAGACGGTGGTGCGCGGGGCGGTGAGGGGCTCAAGCAGCCAGCCGTTTTCATGGGTGATATCGGGGGCGCGCGAGCCATTGCGGGCGGCCGAGAGGGCGCGGGTGATGGCGAGGGGCGGCTCGGATGGGGCGGTTTCGGCGATGGGGCGGGCGTAGGTCGGGGCGCCTGGCGGCGCTGCGGCGAAGCTCTCGATGGCGAGGGTTACCGTGCCGCCGCAGCATTGGTTCATCGCCGGGCCAAGCGGCAGCGTGACGGTGACGGGCTCTGCCCCGAGGCGCGCGCGCGCCATGGCGCAGGCCTCCCATTCCAGCGTGCCGCCGCCGATGGTGCCCTGCTGGCCGCCCGGCCAGACCAGCATTGAAGTGCCGGGGCCGCGCGGGGTGGAGCCTTGGGCGCTGACGACGACCACGCGGGCCACCTCGCCATGGGCGGCAATGGCGGCGGCGAGGCTGTCGCGGTCAAAGCTCATCCGCTCTCTCCCGCCCGGGCGCGCCCGATGGCCTCGAGCACGTGCTCGGCGGTGGCCGGGGCCTCCAGCGCCGGGTAGTACGGGCCGCAGGCGGCGCAGGCGTCCGACAGGGCCATGAGGGCGGAGATGCCCAGCATGAAGGGCGGCTCGCCGACGGCCTTGGAGCGGTAGATGGTGGGCTCGTGGTTGGCATTGGGCCAGAGCGCGACGTTGAACACCGGGGGCCGGTCGGAGCAGGCGGGGATCTTGTAGGTGGAGGGGGCGTGGGTGGTGAGGCGGCCCGTGTCGTCCCAGACCAGCTCTTCGGTGGTGAGCCAGCCAGCGCCCTGGATGAAGCCGCCTTCGACCTGGCCGATGTCGAGCGCGGGGTTCAGCGAGGTGCCGGCGTCATGCAGAATGTCGACGCGGAGCATGCGGTTTTCGCCGGTGAGCGTGTCGACCACCACCTCGGTGAGCGCCGCGCCATAGGCGAAGTAGAAGAACGGGCGGCCCTCGCCTTTGATACGGTCCCAACTGATCGAGGGGGTCTTGTAAAAGCCGGTGGCCGAGAGCGAGACGCGGCCCACATAGGCCTCGGCAATCGCCTTTTCCCAAGGGATCACATCGGCGCCCACATGCACGGCGTCACCCTCGAAACGCACCTCTGCCGGGTCGGCCTGATGCACCTCGGCGAGGAAGGCGGCGATGCGGGCCTTGATCTCGTCGCAGGCGGCGGCCACGGCCATGCCGTTGAGGTCGCTCCCGGAACTGGCGGCGGTGGCGGAGGTGTTGGGCACCTTGCCGGTGTCGGTGGCGGTGATCTTGACCCGCTCCAGCGGCACCCCGAAGCGCGAGGCCGCCACTTGGGCGACCTTCTGGAACAGCCCTTGCCCCATCTCGGTGCCGCCGTGGTTCATGTGGATCGAGCCATCCTGATAGACATGCACCAGTGCCCCGGCCTGATTGAGGTGGGTGAGGGTGAAGGAGATGCCGAACTTCACCGGGGTAAGTGCCAGCCCGCGCTTCAGCACCGGGTTTTCGGCGTTCCACTGTGCCACCGCCGCCCGCCGCCCGGCGTAATCGGCCTTCTCGCACAGCGCCGCCACCAGCTCATGCGCGACCGAATCCACCACCGGCTGCCCGTAGGGTGTGGTCTGCGCCCCAACAGGCACCACCGTCACCGCGTCCGGCTCTCCGGTCGCCACGGCGCCGCGCGAGGTCAGATCCTCCTCAACGCCTGCCGTGGAAGGCGCAACCTGTTCATTTTCTTGCTCTAAATACCTCCCGCCGGAGGCATAAAAGTTCTTCTGGCGCAGCAAAAGCGGATCGCAGCCCATCTCGGCGGCGAGGTGGTCCATCACCCGCTCGATCCCGAGCATCCCCTGCGGGCCGCCAAACCCGCGATAGGCGGTGGCGCTTTGGGTGTGGGTCTTCAGGCGGTGCGAGGTGATGCGCACGGCGGGGATGAAATAGGCGTTGTCGGCATGGAGCATCGCGCGGTCTGCGACCGGCAGGGAGAGGTCTTGCGCCCAGCCGCAGCGACAGAGCTGGTCGAATTCCACCGCCACCAGTTTGCCGGAGGCATCTACACCGGCGCGGTAGTCGATGCGGAAGTCGTGGCGCTTGCCGGTGATCATCATGTCGTCGTCACGGTCGTAGCGCATTTTGGCTGGGCGCCCGGTGAGGCGGGCGGCCACGGCGCAGGCGCAGGCGAGCGCGTTGCCCTGGCTTTCCTTGCCGCCGAAGCCGCCGCCCATGCGGCGGATCTCGACGCGCACCGCGTTCATCGGCGTGCCAAGGGCTTCGGCCACCTTGTGCTGAATCTCGGTGGGGTGCTGGGTGGAGCTGTGCACCACCATGTCGCCGCCCTCTTGCGGCAGCGCGAGGGCGGCCTGGCCTTCGAGGTAGAAGTGCTCTTGCCCGCCAAGCTCAATGGAGCCTTCGACGGTGGTGGTGGCCTGCGCCCAGCCTGCGGCGAGGTCACCGCGGGTGTATTCACGTGGGCCATCTTCGAAGCGGGAGTTGGCGGCCATGGCGTCGTCGATGGTGAGCAGGGCGGGCTTTTCTGCGTAGGTGACGGCGGCGAGCCGGGCGGCCTTGCGGGCGGCGAGGTGGCTGGTGGCGACGACGAGAAAGATCGGCTGGCCGATGTAGTAAACCTCGCCCTCGGCGAGCAGGGGCTCGTCATGGGCGGAGGGGGAGACATCATTGGCGGCGGGCAGGTCTTCTGCTGTCAGCACGGCCACCACGCCGGGGGCGGCGCGCACGGCGGCAAGGTCGAGCGCGGTGATGCTGGCGCGGGCCTTGGCAGAGGTGCCGAAGGCGAGGTGGAGGGTGTTGGCGGGCACCGGGATGTCATCAACGTAGCGGGCTTGGCCGGTGACGTGGAGCGGGGCGGCATCATGCGGGAGGGGTTTGGCCACGCTCATGGCTGCACCTCCAGCACGGAGGTGGCGGTGCCTGTGCTTTCCAGCCAGTAGCGGTGGAGCATGTTTTGCGCGGTTTTCATCCGGTAGTCGGCGGAGGCGCGCATGTCGGAGAGGGGGGTGTAGTCGGCGGTCATCGCCGTCTGTGCTTGCGTGATCGTTGCTTCCCCCCAAGCGCTGCCGATCAGTGCGGCTTCGGTGGCGGCGGCGCGTTTGGGCGTGGCCGCCATGCCGCCGAAGGCGATGCGGGCCTGCGTGACGGTGCCATCGGTGACCGTGATGGCAAAGCATCCGCAGACGGCGGAGATATCCTGGTCGAAGCGTTTGGAGAGCTTGTAGCAGCGCAGCGTATCAGGCTGGCGGGGGAGGCTGACGGCTTCGACGAATTCGCCGGGCGCGCGGTCTTGCTTGCCGTAGTCGACGAAGAACTCCTCCAGCGGGAGGCTGCGGCGGGTGTCGCCGTGGCGCAGGTGGAGGGTGGCGTTCAGCGCGATCAGGGCCGGGGGGCTGTCGCCGATGGGAGAGCCGTTGGCGATGTTGCCGCCGATCGTGGCGGCGGTGCGGACCTGCTCGGAGCCGTAGCGGCGGAAGAGTTCAGCGAGCGAAGGGTGATGCGGCGCGATGGCCCTGCGCAGGGTGGCGATGGGGGTTGTTGCGCCGATGCGGATTTCGTCTTCGGTGACGGTGACATAGTCGAGATCGGAGACACGGTGGAGGAAGGCGACCTCTTCGAGATCGGCCAGCTTTTTCGTGACCCAGAGGCCAACGTCGGTGGCACCTGCGATGAGCGTGGCCTGCGGGTGGGCGGCATACCATGCAGCCAGAGCATCGGCGCTTTCGGGGATCGCCGGCTGCGGCGTTGGCGCGAGCGAAGAGCGGGCGGTGATGTGGGCGGGCACCGGCTCTTGTGCGGCGGCCTCGGCTGCGCGGGCGATGGGCGCATAGCCGGTGCAGCGGCAGAGGTTGCCCGCCAGCTTGTCGTTATGGTCGGTTGCGCCGTTTGCGTGTGCGGCGGCCATGGAGGTGATGAAGCCTGGCGTGCAGAAACCGCATTGCGAGCCGTGGTGGGTGATCATCGCCTGTTGGACCGGGTGGAGCGTGCCATCGGGCGCGGCCACGCCTTCGACGGTGCGGATCTCGCGGCCGTGGAGGTGGGGCAGGAGCATGATGCAGGCGTTCTGCGCCGCCCAAGTGCCGGAGGGCGCGCGCGCCATCACCGTGCAGGCGCCGCAATCGCCCTCGTTGCAGCCTTCCTTGGTGCCGGTCAGCCCGCGCTGCTCGCGCAGCCAGTCGAGCACAGTGTTTGTGGGGGCGACGTCGCGCAGCTCCACGGTCTCTCCGTTGAGAAGAAACGTGATGTCCATGCAAAAACCCGCCGCGTTACCGATGTTGTCCCCGGGTGTGCGCCTTCGATGCGGCGTAGAAGGCAGCCCCCGCCGGGGGAGTTTGGAGGGCTTGGGGGCGGGGAAGCAAGGGGAAATCTGCCTGTTTGTGCGGCAGGACGTGGGGAATGCCCGGAATTTGTGCGAATGGCGGGGTGACCTGCGTGGCTTGCGCCACGACACCCCACCCGCCATCCCGTGTTCAGAGCCCTTCGGCCAGGGCTGCGAGCTGGTCGGCGGCGGTGCCCCAGCCCTGCGCGAAGCCCATTTCCTCGTGCCGCGCGCGATCTTCGGGGGTGCGGTGACGCACGGTGGCCGTGTATTCGGTGCCGCCGTCGCGGGGCGTCAGGGTGATGTCGGCCAGCATGAAGGGGGTTTCGTTGGGGATGAAACCAGCCTTGAAGAAATCGGTGAAGACGAAGCGTTTTGCAGGTTCGGCCAGCAGGATTGCGCCTTCGTTGGCCATTTCCTCGCCGTCGGGGCCTTTGAAGAGGCTGTAGAAGCGCCCGCCCGGGTGCGGCTCAATCACCGCTTCGGCGCAGGACCACGGGGCGGGGACGAACCATGCGCAGAGCAGTTCGGGGGTGGTGAAGCATCGCCAGAGGGTGGCGGGGCTGGCGTTGATCTGGCGGGTGAGGGTGAGGTCGAGTTCGGGGTTCATGGGGTTTGCCTTTCGGCGAGGCGGGCGAGGTTGGCGAGTGCGGCCGTCCAGCCCTGGGTGTAGCCCTCGGCCATCTCGTCGCCGATGAGGCTGGCGAGCTGGGCGGTGACGGTGAGGTGGGAGCCTGCGCCCTCGGCGGTGATTTCGACGGTGCAGAGGCCGCTGGAGATGGGCGCGCCTTCGATGCGGATGGTTTCGGTGAAGATCAGCAGGGCGGGGGCCTCAAGGTGGTGGAAGTCGGTGGTGACCTCGAATTCCGGATTGTCGGCGGGGCCGCAGCGCGACAGTTCGCGCCCGCCGGGGCGGATATCGGCGTCGACGATATCGAGCCGGGTGTTCTCGGTGGGGGCGCCCCATTCGGCGCGGAACTCCGGCTGGGTCATCAGCGGAAAGAGGCGCGCGGGCGGGGCCTTGATGCTGCGGGTCAGGGTGAGCGTGTCGTGCTTGAGGGCGGTCATGCGTCGCCTCCTTTTTCGAGCCGTTCTGCGAGGGCGGAGAGGCGATCCAGCCGGCCTTCCCAGAGTTTTCGTTGAGTGGTGAGCCAGTTTTCGGCGGCGGCCAGCGGCTGCGCCTCGATGTGGACGGTGCGGACGCGGCCCTTTTTGACCGAGTGGGTAAGGCCTGCGTTCTCCAGCACTTTCAGGTGCTTGAGGAAGGTGGGCAGGGCCATGTCGTGGGGGGCGTGCAGCTCGGAGACGGCGGCGGGCCCTTGGGTGAGACGCTCGATCACGGCCCGGCGGGTTGGATCTGCGATTGCGCTGAAGAAGTTGTCGAGTTGGTTAGTCATGTGGCTAAGTATTGCGATTCGGGCGAGGCGGTCAAGATGGTTAGTCAGGTGGCTAGGTATCGGTGGGGCGTCCTCGGGCTCGACCCGAGGATCTCTTTGGGGGAGGTCCTCGGGTCGAGCCCGAGGATGACGGAGCTTTCAGCCGAAGACCGACCAGCCGGTCTTTTGCGCAAGGCGCTCGATGGCCTCGGTGCCGACCTTGGAGTTGCCCCAAGCGTTGAGGCCCGGCGACCAGACGGCGATGGAGGCGACATCCGGTACAGCCACGAGGATGCCGCCGCCGACGCCGGACTTGCCGGGCAGGCCGGTGCGGAAGGCGAAGTCGCCCGAGCCGTCGTAGTGGCCGCAGGTCATCATCAGCGCGGCGATGCGGCGGCGTTTGACGGTGGAGAGCAGCAACGGTGCGCCCGGCAGCCCGGCGATGCCGCGCCCGGCGCGGGCGAGTTGCTCGGTGGTCATCTCGATCGCGCATTGGTGGAAGTAGGTGCCCAGAACCATCTCGGGCAGGTTCTTCAGGTTGTCGTAGCTCTTGAGATAGTTGGCCAGTGCGATGTTGCGGAAGCCGGTTTCGGCCTCCGATCTCGCCACCGCGGCGTCGATGTGAATGTCGTCGTCGCCCGCTGCCGCGCGGATGTAGCCCAGGATCTCGGAGAGGGCCTCCTTGGGGGCGCGGCCTGCGAGGAGTTCATCGGTTGTCACCAACGCACCGGCGTTGATGAAGGGGTTGCGGGGGCGGCCCTGCTCCTGCTCCAGCAGCAGGATGGAATCGAAGCGGTCGCCCGAGGGTTCGCGGCCCACGCGGGACCAGAGCGACTCGCCGATGCGCGAGAGGGTGCAGGCGAGGGTGAAGACCTTGGAGACGGACTGGATGGAAAAGCGCGTTTGCGCTTGCCCGGCGGAGTGAATCGTGCCGTCGGCCAGCGCGACGGAGATGGCGAATTGCGCCGGGTCCACGCGGGCCAACTCGGGGATATAAGCGGCCACTTCGCCCCAATCGGCGGCGGTGCGGGCCTCGGTGTTGAGCCGGTCGAGAAGGGCGGGCAGATCCATGGCGCGGATGCTACTTCAATCCGCCGCGTGGCCGCCATAGGGTAGCGGCATGAGCTCTCCCCGATTCATCCACCTGCGCGTTCACACCGAGTATTCCCTGCTGGAGGGCGCCGTGCCGGTGAAGAAGCTGGCGGGCCTTTGCGAGAAGGCCGAGATGCCCGCCGTGGCGGTGACCGACACCAACAACATGTTCTGTGCGCTTGAGGCCAGCGTCACGCTTTCGGGCGCGGGCATTCAGCCGATCATGGGCTGCCAGGTGGATCTTGAATACGAGCAGGCCGCGCCGGGTGGAAAGCCTGTGCCGCCCGCGCCGATTGTGCTGCTGGCCCAGAGCGAGCGGGGCTATGAAGCGCTGATGAAGCTCAACTCCTGCCTCTACCTGCGTGGTGACGGGCAGGAGGCGCATGTGACGCTGGAAGACCTGGAGGCGCATTCGGGCGATGTGATCTGCCTCAGCGGCGGGCCGGACGGGCCGGTGGGGCGGCTGCTTCGCGCCGGGCAGAGGCCCAAGGCGGAGCTGCTGGTGGATGAGTTGGCGCGGATTTTTGGCGACCGGCTTTATATCGAGTTGCAGCGGCATCCGGGCGAGGACGGGCTGCCGGAGGCAGAGGCCAAGAGCGAGCGCGGCCATGTGGAAATGGCCTATGCCAAGGGCATTCCACTGGTGGCGACCAATGATGTGTATTTCCCCAAGCCCGAGATTTACGAGGCGCATGACGCGCTGATCTGCATTGCCGAAGGCGCCTACGTCGACCAGCAGGAAGATCGGCGGCGGCTGACGGCGCAGCACTATTTCAAGAGCGCGCAGGAGATGGCGACGCTTTTTGCCGATCTTCCTGAGGCGCTGGAGAACACGGTGGAGATCGCGAAGCGCTGCGCCTTCATGGCCTACCGGCGCGACCCGATCCTGCCCAAGTTCGCGGAGAATGAGGTGGAAGAGCTGCGGCGGCAGGCCAACGAGGGCTTGCAGGCGCGGTTGGCGGTTATTCCGCATGCGGCCTCGGTGGAGGAGTATCAAGAGCGGCTCGACTTTGAGCTTGGGATCATCGAGGGCATGGGCTTTCCCGGCTACTTCTTGATCGTGGCCGACTTCATCAAGTGGTCGAAGGAGCAGGGCATTCCGGTGGGGCCGGGGCGGGGCTCCGGTGCGGGTAGCCTTGTGGCTTATGCGCTGACGATCACAGACCTTGACCCGCTGCGCTACGCGCTGCTGTTTGAGCGCTTCCTGAACCCCGAGCGGGTGAGCATGCCCGACTTCGATATCGACTTCTGCATGGACCGGCGGGAAGAGACCATTCGCTACGTGCAGGAGAAATATGGCCGCGACCGCGTGGGGCAGATCATCACCTTCGGTGCGCTGCTCTCCAAGGCGGCTGTGCGCGACGTGGGGCGGGTGCTGCAAATGCCCTATGGGCAGGTGGACCGGCTTTCCAAGATGATCCCCGTTGAAGGCGTGAAGCCGGTGAGCATCGAGAAGGCGCTGGCCACCGAGGAGCGGCTGCGCGAGGAGGCGCGCAACGAGGAGGTGGTGGACCGGCTGCTGACCTATGGCCAGCAGGTGGAGGGCTTGCTGCGCAACGCTTCGACCCACGCGGCGGGCGTGGTGATTGGCGACAGGCCGCTGGATGAGCTGGTGCCGCTTTATCAAGACCCGCGCTCCGACATGCCGGCGACCCAGTTCAACATGAAATGGGTGGAGCAGGCGGGGCTGGTGAAGTTCGACTTCCTCGGCCTGAAAACGCTGACGGTGATTCAGAACGCGGTGGACTTGATCAATGGCGGGGGCCGCGACATTCATATCGCGCCCGATGGCACCGAGCTATACGAGCCGCCCGAGGGCGCGGTGAACGAGATCAACGCGATCCCGCTGGATGACGAGCGGAGCTACAAGCTCTACGCCAGCGCCAAGACGGTTGCGGTGTTTCAGGTGGAAAGCTCGGGGATGATGGATGCGCTCAGGCGCATGAAGCCCGACTGCATCGAGGATATCGTTGCGCTGGTGGCGCTTTACCGGCCCGGCCCGATGGAGAACATCCCGACCTATTGCGAGGTGAAGAACGGGCAGCGGGAGATCGAAAGCGTTCACCCGCTTATCGACCATATCCTTGAAGAGACGCAGGGCATCATCGTTTATCAGGAACAGGTGATGCAGATCGCCCAGGTGATGGCTGGCTATTCCCTTGGCGGCGCCGACCTGCTGCGCCGCGCGATGGGCAAGAAGATCAAGGAGGCGATGGACGCCGAGCGGCCCAAGTTTGAGAAGGGCGCGGCGGAGAACGGGGTGGAGAAGAAGAAGGCCTCGGAGGTCTTCGACCTGCTGGAGAAATTCGCCAACTACGGGTTCAACAAGTCTCACGCCGCCGCCTACGCCGTGGTGAGCTATCAGACGGCCTGGCTCAAGGCGAACCATCCGGTGGAGTTCATGGCCGCCGTCATGAACTGCGATATCCACCTGACCGACAAGCTCGCGGTTTATGCCGAGGAGGTGCGGCGGGGGCTGGATATCGAGATCATTCCGCCTTGCGTAAATCGCTCGCTGGACACCTTCAGCGTGGTCGATGGCAAGGTGGTTTATGCGCTGGGCGCGCTGAAGAACGTGGGCGGCGATGCGATGCGGCTGATCGTGGAGGCGCGGGACGGCCGGGATTTTGTGTCGCTCTACGACTTTGCCCGCCGGGTGGACCTGAAGAAGATCGGCAAGCGCCCGTTGGAAATGCTGGCCCGCGCCGGGGCTTTTGACCTGCTGGATGCGAATCGGCATCGGGTGTTTGCCGCGCTCGACCCGCTGGTGAACTACTCCGCCGCGATCCACGATCAGCGGGCTTCCGCTCAGGTTTCGCTGTTTGGCGAAGCGGGCGATGACCTGCCCGAACCGCGCCTGCCGCAGGTGGATGACTGGATGGTTGGCGAGCGGTTGGGGGAGGAGCACAAGGCCATTGGCTTCTATCTCTCGGGGCATCCGCTGGACGATTATATGGGCCCGCTGAAGAAGCAGGGGGTGAAGACGCTGGAGCAGGTTTCGCTCGATGTGCAGCGCTCGCCCGCGCTGGTAAAACTGGCCGGGTCGGTTGCGGGCCGCCAAGAGCGCAAGAGCGCGCGGGGCAACCGCTTTGCCTTTGTGCAACTCTCTGATCCGACTGGACTTTATGAGGTGACCCTGTTCAGCGAGGCGCTGGAGAAATCACGCGATTTTCTTGAGGCGGGGGCCAATGTGGTGGTGACCTGCGAGGCGACGATGGAGGCGGATCAGCTCAAGCTGCTGGGCCGCTCCGTGGCGCCGATTGACGCGGTGGCGGCGCAGGCCGGGCGGAGCGATATCCGGCTCTTCCTTGATGACATCGCGGCGGCCCCTGCAGTGAAGTCTTTGCTGGAGCGGGCCGAGGCGGATGGGGCCTCGAAATCGCGTGGCGCGGTGGCCCTTTGCCTGATGGCGGCCGACCTGCCGGGGGAGGTGCATCTTGAGCTTGAGGGTGACTTTCCGGTAAATCCGCAGATCAAGAGCGCGCTCAAGTCCTTGGGCGGCGTTGTGACTGTCGAAGACATATAAGCTGCCATGCGAAACATTCTGACCTTTGCCGCGGTTGCCGCGCTCCTCTCTGCTTGTGCCTCTCTGCCCGAGAGCACCGGCCATGCCTCCTCCAAATCGCCGCAGGCGACGCTGCCCTTTGGCGCGGTGGAAGAGAGCTGTGGGGCCAAGGGCAAGGAGCTGGGCCAGCTGATCGAGAAGCGCGGCAAGTGGAAGCTCTATGACACCCGGCCTGGCGCGGTCGGCCCGCGCAACTTTTTTGTCACCGGCTTCAAGGATGGCTGCCCGCGCAAGGTGACGGGCGCCGTGGCGCTGTTTGGTAATCTGGCGCTCTATGAGCTGGTGAACTACGGCGGCGGCGGTGGGTCGCTGCGCACAGAGACGGATGCGGCCTATGCGGGCATTCGCGGGTGCGGCAAGGGGGTTTGCAGCGAGGCCAAGCTGAAGCGGCTGGAGCGGTCTACCGCCTTTGTCAGCGTTTACCCGACGCCGGGCGCGCGGCAGAGCTTTGAGTTGCTGATGCACAAGCGCAAGCTGGTGGCTGCCGCCGTTCGGTAAACCCGCTGCTCAGTAATGCGGCGGGCGCTCATCGCCCAGCACCACGCCGCCGGTGTTGCCCTCGGCCTCTGCCTCGGCGGCGCGTTTCATCAGCAGATCCACCCGGCGTTCCACGGTGTCGAGCCGTTTGCCGTGGGCCAGCACCATTTCGTGCAGGTCTTCGACCGCGCGGGTGAGGTGGGCGAGTTCTTCTTCGAGGCGGTTGGTCATGGTTCTCCTTAGCCCGGGAGGGGCCGCGCCGCCAGCCCTTGCTTGCGGGTTGGCCCCCTCTGCGCTATGCCCCGCGCGACTGGTGAGCGAGGCCTCCGAGACCATGGCGAAAGTTAAAAAGCAGCCCCGGCCCAAGGCCGTCACCCCCAAGGGCTTCCGCGACTATTTTGGCGCGGAGGTGGATGAGCGCAATGCGATGCTCGCCGAGATCGCGCGGGTTTATGCGCTTTACGGCTTTGATCCGCTGGAAACGAGCGGGGTGGAGACGGTGGAGGCGCTGGGCAAGTTCCTTCCGGATGTGGACCGGCCCAATGAGGGGGTTTTTGCCTGGGAAGAGGACGACAGCGGTTGGGTGGCGCTGCGCTATGACCTGACGGCCCCGCTGGCCCGCGTTGCCGCGCAATACCGCAATGACCTGCCCGCGCCCTACCGGCGCTATGCGATGGGGCCGGTGTGGCGGAATGAGAAGCCCGGACCGGGGCGGTTCAGGCAGTTTTATCAGTGTGATGCGGATACGGTTGGGAGCGCTTCGCCTGCGGCGGATGCCGAGATTTGCGCCATGCTGGCCGATACACTGGAGGCGGTGGGCATTCCGCGTGGGGATTATCTGGTGCGGGTGAATAACCGGAAGGTGCTGAACGGGGTGCTGGAGTGCATGGGCCTCTCGGATGAGACACAGCGCGATGCGGTTCTGCGCACCATCGACAAGTTCGACAAGGTGGGTGAGGCCGGTGTGCGAGAGCTGTTGGGACCGGGGCGCAAGGATGCCTCGGGCGCGTTCATCGACGGCGTTGGCCTTTCGTCGGAGCAGGCGGAGCCGGTTGTGGCGTTTCTGACCTCCAAGGCGGCGAGCGCCGAGGAGACCTTTGCCAACCTGCGTGCCGCCGTGGGCGAGAGCGCGATGGGGGCCGAGGGGATTGCCGAGTTGGAGCAGATCGCTTCGCTGCTGGCGGCGCAGGGCTATGGGCCGGACCGGATCGAGGTTGATCCTTCGGTGGTGCGCGGCCTTGGCTATTACACCGGCGCGGTGTTTGAAGCGGAGCTGACCTTCGAGATCATGGACGAGAAGGGGCGGCCTCGGCAGTTTGGCTCGGTTGCGGGCGGCGGGCGCTATGATGACCTCGTGAAGCGGTTCACCGGGCAGGCGGTGCCTGCGACCGGCGTTTCGATTGGCGTCGACCGGCTCTTGGCGGCGCTTCGGGCCAAGGGGCGGACCTCTGGCACGGCGCAGGGGCCGGTTGTGGTGACGGTGATGGACCGGGACCGGATGGCCGATTATCAGGCGATGGTTGGCGAGTTGCGCAATGCGGGCATTCGCGCCGAGGTTTACCTTGGTAACCCCAAGAACTTTGGCAACCAGTTGAAATACGCCGACAAACGCGCCTCACCGGTGGCCGTGATCCAGGGTGGGGACGAGGCTGAGCGGGGCGTTGTGCAGCTGAAAGACCTGGTGCTGGGCGCGAAGCTGGCCGAGGGGCTGACCCGCGAGGAATGGGCCGAGCAACCGGCGCAGGTGGAAGTGGCGCGGGCCGATCTGGTGGCCGAAGTGCGCAAGATGCTGGACCGCGCCTGATGCTGAAGGATGTGCCGCGCGAGGAGGTTTCGCGCCTCATGGGCCTGTTCGAGGCGGCGGGCGCGGTGCGCGTGGGCGCGGATGTGCTGCAACCGGCGGGCACGCTGCTGGACCTCTACGGCGAGGAAATTCGGGCGCGGGCCTATGTGACGACCGACCCGCTGCGCGGCGAGCTGATGCTGCGGCCCGACTTTACGGTGCCGGTGGTGCAGGCGCATATGGCGCAGGGGCAGGAGCCGGCGCGCTATTGCTATGCGGGCACGGTCTTTCGGATGCAGGAAGAAGACACCGGCCGCCCGAGCGAGTTTGAGCAGGTGGGCTTTGAGCTGTTTGACCGGGGCGACAGGGCGCGGGCGGATGCTGAGGTGTTTTCGCTTATGTCTCAGTGCCTTGAGGGCAGGGGGCTGCGGGCGGCGATTGGGGATATCGGGCTGCTGAGTGCAGCTGTGGCCGGGCTCTCGACCTCTGAAAAACGCCGCGCGGCGCTGATGCGCCACCTCTGGCGGCCACGGCGCTTCAAGGCGCTGCTCGACAGGTTTGGCGGGCGGGCGAAGGTGCCGGCCACGCGGGCCGCGCTGCTGGCGCGGCTGGCCGAGGCGCCTGCCGAGAAGGTGCTGGCGGGCGCGGGTGTGCAGATTGGCAAGCGGCGGCCCGAAGAGGTGCTGGAGCGGATTGCGGCGCTTCAGGCCGATGCCGCGGAGCCGCCCATCCCCGAGGCAGAGCTGGAGCTGCTGGATGATTTGCTTGCTGTGCGCGCCTCGCCGGTGGATGCGCTGGAGCATCTGCGCGATCTTGCGGTGGACATGACCGGCCTTGGCCCGGCGCTCGACACCTTTGCGGCGCGTCTGGATGCGCTGGCCGATGCGGGGGTGGACCTTGAGACGCTTGCGTTTGAAGGCTCGTTCGGGCGCACGCTGCTGGAATATTATGACGGTTTTGTCTTTGGGTTCTTCGCCCCGCAACGGCCCGATCTGCCCGCTGTGGCCAGTGGTGGGCGCTATGATGCGCTGTGCCGGGTGCTGGGGCAGGGGCGCGAGATTCCGGCGGTGGGCGCGGTGATCCGCCCTGCCTTGCTGGCCGAGTTGGAGGGCGCGTGATGCTGAAGCTGGGCGTGCCTTCGAAGGGCCGGTTGATGGACAAGACCTTTGGCTGGTTCGGCGCGCGGGGCGTGGGCCTCAAGCGCACCGGCAGCGAACGCGAATATGCGGGCGCGGTGGAGGGCGTGGCGGGCTGCGAGTTGCATCTGCTGAGCGCGGGCGAGATCCCGGCGGCGCTGGCCGAGGGGCGCATTCACCTTGGCGTCACCGGCACCGACCTTGTGCGCGAGAAGATCGCGGGCTGGGAGCAGAAGATCGAGGAGTTGGAGCCACTGGGCTTTGGGCAGGCAAACCTCGTTATTGCCGTGCCCTGCTGCTGGGCGGATGTGGACACGTTGGATGACCTGGACGCCGCCGCGAGTGCCTTTCGCGCCGCCCATGGCCACCGGCTGCGGATTGCCACCAAGTATCACCGGCTGATCCGCGAGTTCTTGCGTCAGAACGGGGTGGCCGATTATGCGCTGGTGGATAGCCAGGGCGCCACGGAAGGCACGGTGAAGAACGAAACCGCCGAGGCGGTGGCCGATATCACCTCATCGGGAGAGACGCTGCGGGCCAATCACCTGAAGATCCTTTCGGACGGGTTGGTGCACCGCAGTCAGGCAACGCTGTTTCGCGCACGTAGCGCCGATTGGGGCGCGCCGGAGCGGGAGAGCCTTGCGGCCTTGAAGGGCAAGCTCGGGCTCTGAGCGGTTTGCGCTTGGTGACGCTGGGGCATAGCATGGGCGCAACCTCAGGGGAGTGCCCGCGATGATCGAACTTTCAGGCATGTATGAAGAGGAAATCGGCCTCTTCCTCGAATGGCTCGCCCGGCGGGAGCGCTATGTGGCCTTCGAGGGCGCACGGGTGGTGAGCGAGGGCGGTTTTGGCCATATCGCGGTGCCGCTGGAGTTTGGCCCAACCTATCAGGGACGCCGGATTGCGACGGTGGGCGCGGCCTATCGGATTCCGAGGGTGGACCTTGGCAACAAGTGCTGCCCGCATTTTTCTGTTGGAAAGATAACGACCGGCGCTGAGGATATCTGCTTCGAGGATGTGCCGATCGTGATGTATGGCCATCAGGGCAGCCATTGGCCCGGTTGCGGCTCGGCAGGGGTATTCGTTGCCGAGGGCTGGCGGCGCGGGCCGTCGCCTCATGACAAGTGGACCTTTGGCCCGGCAGCGCAGACAGGCGGGTTTACCATCAACGCGGGCGACGACCCGGATGATCTGGACCTGCCGGGCAAGCCCAAAGCCCCCGAGCCGCTGCCGGGTGCCTTCGGGATGCGCGCGGGCGACGATCCGGAGGCGATGATCCGTGCGATGCAGGCGTTTACGGGGGCGCCGGGCGGCAAGGACGAGGGCTAACGCGCGGGGCGCGTCAGCCGCATTTTGAGTGCCCGCAGGAGGTGCAGGTCATGCAGCCTTCGACCATTTGCATGGTGAACTGGCCGCAGGACGGGCAGGCCTTGCCGCGGGGGGCGCCGATGGAGACGACCTCGGCTTGCGGGTCGGATTTGAGGCCCATGCCTTCGCCCGCGATGAAGCCGATGGCGATGAGGTGGCGCTCGATCACCCCGCCGATGGCGGCGAGGATTGAGGGCACGTATTTGCCCTGCATCCATGCGCCGCCGCGCGGGTCGAACACGGCCTTCAGCTCTTCGACCACGAAGGACACATCGCCGCCGCGCCGGAACACCGCCGAGATCATCCGGGTCAGCGCAACCGTCCAGGCGAAGTGCTCCATGTTCTTGGAGTTGATGAACACCTCGAAGGGGCGGCGCTGGGAGCCGACCACCACGTCGTTGACGGTGATGTAGATGGCGTGTTCGGAATCCGGCCACTTCAGCTTGTAGGTTGCGCCTTCGAGGGCTTGGGGCCGGTCGAGCGGTTCGGAGATGTAGATAACCTCGCCGTCCTCGTCGGGCTTGGCCTCCTCCTCGGTGTTCTCGGAGACCGAAAGGACGGAGCCTGTCACATCGTTCGGGCGGTAGGTGGTGCAGCCTTTGCAGCCGGTTTCATAGGCTTGCAGGTAGATATCCTTGAAGGACTCGAAGCTGATGTCTTCGGGGCAGTTGATGGTTTTGGAGATCGAGCTGTCGATCCACTTTTGCGCCGCCGCCTGCATCTTGACGTGCTCGGCGGGGGGCAGGGTCTGGGCGTTGGTGAAGTGGTCGGGCAGGGGCGCGTCACCCTTCAGGTCGCGCCACATTTGCACTGCGTAATCAACCACTTCCTCTTCGGTGCGCGATCCGTCGGGCTGGAGCACTTTGCGGGTGTAGGCATAGGCAAACACCGGCTCGATGCCGCTGGAGACGTTGCCGGCGTAGAGCGAGATGGTGCCGGTGGGGGCAATGGAGGTGACGAGCGCGTTGCGGATGCCGTGGGTGCGGATCGCCTCGCGCACGTCTTCGTCCATCGCCTGCATCGTGCCGGAGGCGAGGTAGGGCTCGGCATCGAACAGGGGGAAGGGGCCCTTCTCCATGGCCAGTTCCACGGAGGCGAGGTAGCTGGCGCGGGCGATGGCCTTGAGCCAGGCTTCGGTTTGGGCCGCGGCCTCGTCGGAGCCGTAGCGCAGGCCTGTCATCAGCAGGGCATCGGCGAGGCCGGTGACGCCAAGGCCGATGCGACGCTTGGCCTGCGCCTCGGCGGCCTGCTCGGGCAGGGGGAAGCGGGAGGTGTCGACCACGTTGTCCATCATCCGGATGGCGGTTGTGGTGAGCTTGGTCAGCGCGTCGATATCAACCTTCGCAGTGGTCTCGAAGGGGTTTGTGACCAGCTTGGCAAGGTTGATCGAGCCCAGAAGGCAGGCGCCATAGGGCGGCAGGGGCTGCTCGCCGCAGGGGTTGGTGGCGGCGATTTGCTCGCAGTAGTTGAGGTTGTTCATCGCGTTGATACGGTCGATGAAAATCACCCCCGGCTCGGCGTAGTCATAGGTGGAGCGCATGATGCGGTTCCACAGGTCGCGGGCCTGCAGGGTGTGGTAGACTTTGCCGCCGAAGGTCAGCTCCCACGGTCCATCGGCTTTGACGGCTTCCATGAAGGCGTCGGTCACCAGCACCGAGAGGTTGAACATGCGCAGGCGGGCCGGGTCGGACTTGGCGGCGATGAAATCTTCGATATCGGGGTGGTCGCAGCGCATGGTGGCCATCATCGCGCCACGGCGGGAGCCGGCGGACATGATGGTGCGGCACATTGCATCCCAGACATCCATGAAGGAGAGCGGGCCGGAAGCATCGGCGGCCACGCCGGAGACAGCCGCGCCCTTGGGGCGGATGGTGGAGAAATCATAGCCGATGCCGCCGCCCTGCTGCATGGTCAGCGCGGCCTCTTTCAACATGTCGAAGATGCCGCCCATCGAGTCGGGAACCGTGCCCATGACGAAGCAGTTGAAGAGGGTAACGGCGCGGGCGGTGCCTGCCCCGGCGAGGATGCGGCCAGCGGGGAGGTATTTGAAGTCGGACAGGGCCTCGTAGAACTCCTGCTCGCGCGCGGGGGCGTCGGATTCGCCTTCTGCCAGCGCGCGGGCGACGCGGCGCCAACTGTCTTCGACCGTCTCGTCGATGGGCGTGCCATCGGCCTGTTTGAAACGGTATTTCATATCCCAGATGGCTTCGGCGATCGGGGCAGTGAAGGCTGTCATGGCAGTGTCCTGGAGAGTCGTGAGAGGGCGGACAATAGGGCGGTGGGCGGATGGGGTCAAACGCCTGTGAGGGCGGCTGGCAGAATCAAAGGGGGAGGCATAAACTACCACATATGGGCGAACAATCAAAGAACACCATACATCTGGTAAAGCTATGTGTTGGCGTCGACACGCTGGAGCAGCTTGAGGCTTGGCGTGCGCGGCGACGCAAGGAGGCAGGTGTGGCCGAAACCCGGCATGTGACTCGGATGTGGCCCAAGCAGGAGGAGGCGCTGCTGAACGGCGGCTCGCTGTATTGGGTGATCAAGGGGGTGATTCAGGCGCGCCAGAAGGTGGTGCGGCTGGATGAGGTGATTGGCGGCGACGGGATCCGGCGTTGCGGCATCGTGCTTGCGCCCGAGCTGGTGCGGGTGGCGCCTGCGGTGCGGCGTCCGTTTCAGGGGTGGCGCTATCTGAAGCCCGAAGACGCGCCCCCGGATTTGGCCGAGCGGCGCGAGGGAGACCCGGATATGCCCGCCGAGCTGGCGGCGAAACTGGCGGAAATCGGGATCTTGTGAGGGCCGCCGGGTGGTGGGCAGATTGCCCACCCTACGGGGCGCACGGATCGTTAGGTAAACTGCACGGCGACCGAGCCGAGGGGGCCAAAATCGGCGTGGAGCGTGTCACCCTTTTGTGCGTGCACAGGCCGGGTGAAGCTGCCTGAGAGCATGTAGTCGCCCGGCTTCAACTCGGTGCCATAGGGGCCGAGCTTGTTGGCGAGCCATGCGATGGCCATTGCCGGGTGGCCGAGGACGCCTGCCGCCAGCCCGGTCTCCTCGATCTCGGAATTGCGGTAGAAGATTGCGCCGATGGTGCGCAGGTCCATCGCGTCGGGCTTGATCGGGCGACCGCCGAGGACGATGCCCGCGCCTGCGCCGTTGTCTGCCACGGTGTCGAAGATCTGGCGGGGTTCGGTGACGCGGGCGTCGATGATCTCGATGGAGGGGATCACCCATTCGGTGGCGCGCAGCACGTCGATCAGCTGCACGCCGGGGCCCTTGAGGGGGCTGTGCAGCACGAAGGTGAGCTCTGGCTCGACGCGCGGCTTGCAGAAGCTCGCGAAGGGCACCTTTGCGCCGTCGTGCAGCAGTTGATCGGAGAAGAGATAGCCGAAGTCGGGCTCGTCGATCTTGCTGGCGGCCTGCATTGCCTTGGAGGTGAGGCCAATCTTGTGGCCGACGATCTTGTGGCCCGCATCCATTCGCGCCTCGGCCACGGCGGAGGAGATCGCGTAGCTGTCGGCCAGTTCGATCTCGGGGAACATGGCCGAGGGGCGCTCGCCCTGCACTTTGGTGCGGTGGCTTTCGAGAAGCGATGCAACGGCCTTGGCGCGTTGGTCCTTGGTCAGCATGAAATGTCCTCCGTTTGGGCCTGTTCATGCCGTGCCGGAGCGGATTTGCCAAGATGAAACATGTTAACTACCTCCATTTTTATCGGTGATTTGAAAATCGTCGATAATCCGGTTGACCGGCCGTAGGCGCAGACCTAGGCTGGCGGAAACTCAGGGAGGCAGGCCATGGACGGCGGCAGCGCAGCGCGGATTTCTAGCTTTATCGGGGGCCGGGCGGTGCCTGCGGCGGGGGAGCTGTTTGACGATATCAACCCGGCGACCGGCGAGGTTGTGGCGCTGGTGCAGGCCGCGAGCGCGGCGCAGGTTGATGAGGCCGTCGCTGCGGCGCGGGCGGCGCTGCGCGGGCCTTGGGGCCAGATGACGGTGGATCAGCGGGCCAAGGCGATGCACGCGATTGCCGATGGGATTGATGCGCGGCGCGAGGCGTTTTTGCGGGCCGAGATTTTGGATACGGGCAAGCCGGTGAGCCTGGCCTCGCATCTGGATATTCCGCGCGGTGCGGCCAACTTTCGGGCCTTTGCCGAGGTGCTCAAGCACACGCCGGGCGAGGCCTTCCCTTTCGTGGCGCCGGACGGACGGGATGCGCTGAACTACAGCTTGCGCGGCCCGCGCGGCGTGATCGCGGTGATCTGTCCGTGGAACCTGCCGCTGCTGCTGATGACATGGAAGGTTGGCCCGGCGCTGGCCTGCGGCAACACGGTGGTGGTGAAGCCCTCGGAGGAAACCCCGGCCACGGCGGCGCTGCTGGCCGAAGTGATCCGCGATGCCGGGATTCCCGAGGGCGTCTACAATGTGGTGCAGGGCGGCGGGCCGGATGCGGCTGGGCAGTGGCTGACCGAGCATCAGGGCGTCGATGGCATCACCTTTACCGGTGAAACCCGCACGGGCGAGGCGATCATGTGCGCTGCGGCCAAGGGCGTGCGGCCTGTGAGCTTTGAGCTGGGGGGCAAGAACGCGGGCGTGATCTTTGCTGATGCCGATCTGGAGGCGGCGATTGAGCAGAGCGCGAGAGCGGCGTTTATGAACGGTGGGCAGGTGTGTTTGCAGACCGAGCGGCTTTATGTGCAGCGGCCGGTGTTTGAGCAGTTTGTCCAGGGGCTGAAAGCGAAGGCCGAGGCGCTGGTGGCGGGTGACCCTTTTGACACGGGCACGAGTTTTGGCCCGCTTATCCCAACGGACCACCCGGCGAAGGTGCTGGGCTATTACGACAAGGCCTGCGCGGGTGGGGCCGAGGTGATCACCGGCGGCGGACGGCTGGAGATGCCGGGCGCGTTGGCGGGGGGCAATTGGGTGCAGCCGACGATCTGGACCGGCCTCAGCGATGACAGCCCGGTGGTGCGGGAGGAGATCTTTGGGCCTTGCGTGCATATTGCGCCGTTTGACGAGGAGGAGGAGGTTGTGGCCCGCGCGAATGACACGCCCTATGGCCTTGCCTCGATGCTCTGGACGCAGGATGTGAGCCGTGCCCACCGGGTTGCCGCGCAGCTTGAGGCAGGCATCACATGGGTAAACTCGTGGTTCGTCCGCGATCTGCGCACCGCCTTCGGTGGCATGAAGGCCAGCGGGATCGGGCGCGAGGGCGGGGTGCATGGGTTGGAGTTTTATACCGAAACCCGCAATATCTGCGTGAAGCTGTGAGGCGGGAGGCTCTGTCGTGATCGAAAAGCTATCCTACGTGCGGCTCGGCGTGGCCGATCTGGCGCGCTCGGCGGAGTTTGCCGAGCGGATCGTCGGGCTGGAGCCGGTGGCGGCGGAGGAAGAGGGGCTGGCGCTGTTCCGCTCGGACTTCCGCGATCATGCGCTGGCGCTGGTGCAGCGCGACGGGGGCGATGGCGAGGGAGCCTCGCTGGGGCTGGAGCTGCGCGACGAGGCGGCGCTGGCGGCAGTTGTGGAACGGCTGGTGGCGCGGGGCCATCAGGTGTGGCGCGGATCAGAGGCCGATTGCGCCGCACGGCGGTGCCGGGAGATGGCGGGCGTGCGGCTGCGCGGCGGGCTGTCGCTGGAGCTGGTGGTGCGGCCCCTCAGCAGCGGCTGGCGCTACCACGGGCCGAGGGATGCCGGGATCACCGGCTTTGCGAGCGTGGTGATTGCGAGCACCGAGGTTGAGGCGGATATCGCGCTTTGGTGCGAGGTGCTGGGCGCTAAGGTGACGGATTACATCGGCGAGGGGGCCTATCTGGCGATTGATGGCGCGCACCACCGGGTGACGATCCTGCCGAGCGACCGGGACGGGCTGCTGGAGATGCAGTTTGAGGTGGAGGGCATGGATCAGGTGATGCAGGCCGGATACTTCATGCAATCCCATCAGGTGCCGGTGGTGGCCGGGCCCGGACGGCGGCCTGCCTCGGGGGAGTTGTTCATCGGCTTTCGGGGGCCGGATGAGATGCTGTTTGGCTATGTGGCCGAGGGCGAAGCCCGCGACGATCGGCTGGCGCGGCAGTTTGCGCCGGTGCCGGGCAGCTTTTGCGCTTGGGGCAGCCGGAGTGTGGTGCCGGAATACGGGGGGGAGCCATGATTTCGCTGAGAGATGTGAGCTATGTGCGGATGGGCACGCGCGACCTTGAGGGCGCGGAGTTTTTCGCCCGTGACTACCTTGGGCTGGAGGTGGCGGAGCGGCGGCGCGGGGCGGCCTATTTTCGCTCGGACGCGCGGGCGCATACGCTGTGCTATTTCGACGGCGACCCGACCGACCATGCGGTTGGCTTCGAGGTGGCGAGCGAGAGCGAGTTGGAAGAGGCGGCGGCCTCGCTGGAGGCGCTGGGCCATGCCGTGCATCTGGGCACGCCAGAAGAGGCGGCGCTGCGGCAGGTGCGGGCCTTCATCGGGTTTGACGACCCGACCGGAAACCGGATTGAATTGGCGGTGCGCCCCGAGATGAGCGGGCAGCGCTACCACGGCACGCGGGATGCGGGGATCACCGGGTTTTCGCATGTGGGGCTGTGCAGCACCGATCTGGCACGGGACGAGGCGTTTTGGACCAAGGTGTGCAATGCGCGGGTGAGCGACCGGATCGGCGATGCGCCCTTGCTGCGGATTGACGAGGTGCACCACACGATTGCGCTCTTCCCGGCGCAGCGGCAGGGAATTCAGCACATTAATCACCAGGTTGAGACTGCCGATGATATTCAGCGCAGTTTCAACTTTTTGCGGCAACGGAATGTGCGGATGGTCTTTGGCCCCGGGCGGCACCCGACCTCGACGGCGAAGTTCCTCTATTTCGAGGGGCCGGATGGGATGGTGTTTGAGTATTCCTCCGGCGTGGCGGAAATTGCGGACGAGTTGCTCTGGCGCGAGCGGCAGTTTCCGGCGGAGCCGAAGGGGTTTTGCAAATGGGGCGCCAAGCCGGATATTGCCGAGTTTCGCGACGATGACGACTGAGGTGAAACTGCGGCTGGCCGCCCGCGCATTGGGCCGGGCCGGTCTGGCCCATGCCTATGGGCATTGCTCGATGCGGCTTTCTGCGGATGAGTTTCTGGTCTGCGCCCCGGTGCCGATGGGGCAGGTGCCGCCGGGCGCGGCGGGCACGGTGGTGCCGGTGCAGGGGCCGCTGCCCGACGGCGTGCTGGGCGAGGTGCGGATACATCAGCAGCTTTACCGGGCGCGGCCCGAGGCGGGCGGGATCACCCGGAGCATGCCACCGAAGATCATGGCGCTATCGACGCTGGGGCGTGTGCCGCAGATGCGCCATGGGATGGGGGCCTATTTCAGGGCCGGGATGGCGCTTTGGGACTCGCCGCTGCTGATCCGCGACGATGCGCGCGCCGAAGCGCTGGCGGCACAGATGGCGGGGATGCGGGCCGGGGTGATGCGCGGCAACGGGCTGGTGACGGTGGGCGAGAGCATCGAGGAGGCCGTGGTGCTGGCGTGGTATGCCGAGGATGCCGCGCGGATCGAGCTGGAGGTGCTGGCAAGCGGGCAGGAAGGCGTGCTGGTGAGCGCCGAGGAGGCCGCGCTGCGCGACACATGGGGCGGGCGGATCATGGACCGGATGTGGGACTACCTGACCTTTGGGGATCCAGAGGGGTAGCTCTTCGGGGCGCTTCGGCCCCTCATCGCAGGTGCGAAGAGAGCCCGAAGAGGCCGATGAGCATTTCCGTGGATGGCGCCGGTTCAGGCCACGTTTTCAAGCGCTTGCTCGGGCTGCACGCCGATGGCGCGGCAGACGTCGCGGGTGAGGCCCGGGCGGTTGAGGGTGTAGAAGTGCAGGTGCTCCACCCCTTCGTCCAGCAGCTCGGAACACAGCTCGGTGGCCAGCGCGGTGGCCAGAAGCTCCTCGCGCCCGTCCCGCTCGGCGGCCTCGAAAGCCTCGACCATCCACTGGGGCACATGGGCCCCGCAACGGGCGGCGAAGCGGGCGGTGTTCTTGAAGTTTTCGATCGGCAGAACGCCCGGGATCACCGGCTTGTCGATCCCCGCCGCCGCGCAGGCATCGCGGAAACGCAGGAAGGTGTCGGCCTCGAAGAAGAACTGGGTGATCGCCTCATCGGCCCCGGCCTCGAACTTGCGCTTGAGCCAGGCCACATCGGCCCCTTCGCCCTTGGCCTCGGGGTGCGGGTCGGGGTAGGCGCCGACGCGGATTTTGAAATCGCCGGTGTCCTTGAGGGCGGCAATCAGCTCGCAGGCGTTGGCGAACCCTTCGGGATGGGCCTCGAACCCGTCGGAGCCCTTGGGCGGGTCGCCGCGCAGCGCCACGATCTCGCGCACGCCAGCCTCGTGGAAGCCGCGGGCGATTCCCAGCGTTTCTTCGCGGGTTGCATCGACGCAGGTGAGATGCGCGGCCACGTTGAGGCCCGAGGATTTGTGTAGCGTTGCCACTGCCTCGCGGGTCAGTTCACGGGTGGTGCCGCCGGCACCGTAAGTGACCGAAACGAAAGAGGGGTTCAGCGGGGCGAGCACATTCACCGTGTCCCAGAGGCGAAAAGAGGCCTCGAGGTTCTGCGGCGGGAAGAACTCGAAAGAAACGGAAGGCGCGGCGGGCATGACGGGTCTCGTGTGTTTTAGGTCGGTTTTGGTTGTCGCATTTGCGCGGATGTGAAACAAGCTCATAACTCTCAAGACGATCATGAGTTTCACATGCATATCGAATTTCGCCACCTCCGCTCGGTGCGGGCGATCCATCAGGCAGGCGGGCTGGCGCGAGCGGCAGATATGCTCAACATCACCCAGTCGGCGCTGAGCCATCAAATCAAGGGGCTTGAGGATCAGGCGGGGGTGGAGCTGTTTGTGCGCCGCTCCAAGCCGCTGAAGCTCTCGGCCGCCGGGCATCGCCTGCTGAAACTGGCCGAGAAGGTGCTGCCTGAGATCGAGGCGCTGGAGCAGGACTTCAAGGCGCTGCGCTCGGGCAAG
This sequence comes from Oceanicola sp. D3, assembly GCF_006351965.1. Classification (NCBI taxonomy): domain Bacteria; kingdom Pseudomonadati; phylum Pseudomonadota; class Alphaproteobacteria; order Rhodobacterales; family Roseobacteraceae; genus Oceanicola; species Oceanicola sp. D3. The sequence goes on along the minus strand of NZ_CP040932.1, from coordinate 3,245,262 downwards.
ACCGGGCGGCTGCATATCGCTATCGAATGCCATGCCTGCTTTGAGTGGCTCTTTCCGGTGCTGGAGCAGTTTCGCCGGGCCTGGCCGGATGTGGACGTCGATATCCGCCCCGGCCTTGCGTTTGACGCGCTGCCGGCGTTGAACCGCGAGGAGGTGGACCTCGTGGTATCTTCCGACCCCGAGGATCTGCCGGGCATCGCCTTTGCGCCGCTGTTCGACTACCAGCCAACCTTCGTCGCCGCCGCCAGCCACCCGCTGGCCGAGAAAGACTGGATTGCGCCGGATGATCTGCGCGACGAGGTGCTCATCACCTACCCGGTGGAGCCCGCGCGGCTGGATGTGTTCTCGCAGTTTCTGACCCCGGCCAAGGTGCAGCCCCGGCAGGTGCGCCAGAGCGAGCTGACGGCAGTGATCCTGCTGCTGGTGGCCTCGGGGCGCGGGGTGAGCGTGCTGCCCGATTGGGTGCTGCGGGCCACGGTGAAGAGCGACGATTACATCACCCGCCCGCTTACCGAATCCGGCCTGACCCGCCGCCTCTATGCCGCCACGCGGGAGGAAGAGGCGACCAAGCCCTACATGGCACATTTCCTCAAGCTCGCCCGGACCGAGCCGGTGAAGTTGCAACGCGCCGGGTGAACCCTTGGCAGCGGACGGATTCGGGCCTATACGCGCGGCCTTGAGCCGAGAAGGAGCCGGATGATGACGGGCAGTGCAAACCTCAACACCATGATCAAGGCCGCCCGCAAGGCAGGCCGCTCGCTGGTGAAGGATTTCCGCGAGGTGGAGAACCTGCAGGTCAGCTCCAAGGGACCGGGAGACTTTGTGTCGCGCGCCGACATGCGGGCCGAGGAGATCGTCAAGGAAGATCTGATGGGCGCGCGGCCCACCTACGGCTGGCTTGGCGAAGAGGGCGGCGGCGAGGATGGCGAAGACCCGACCCGCCGCTGGATCGTCGACCCGCTCGATGGCACCACCAACTTTTTGCACGGGCTGCCTCACTGGGCGGTGTCGATTGCTCTGGAGCACAAGGGCGAGGTCGTTGCCGGTGTTGTCTATGACCCGGCGAAGGACGAGTGCTTCTGGGCCGAGAAGGGCGCTGGTGCGTGGATGAACGAGACCCGGCTGCGGGTGTCGGGACGCGAGAAGATGATCGAATGCATCTTCGCCACCGGCCTGCCGTTTGGCGGCCGCCCCGAGCTGCCCGAAACGCTGCAGGCCTGCGCCCGGCTGCTGCCCACCTGCGCCGGTGTGCGCCGTTGGGGCGCTGCCGCGCTGGACTTGGCCTATGTTGCCGCAGGGCGGCTCGATGGCTACTGGGAGCGCCGCCTGAATGCGTGGGACATCGCCGCGGGCGAGCTGATCGTGCGCGAGGCGGGCGGCTTTGTGGAGCCGATGGACGAGGGCGAGCGGGTACTGGAGAGCGGTGCCATCATCGCGGCCAACCCGTCGATCTTTTCCAAGTTCGCCAAGCAGGTGCGCGGCGCCTGAGGGCGGGCCAAAAGAGATTTTGGGCCTCCGGCGGGGAGTATTTGAAGCAAGAAAATGAACAGAGGCGCGCCTCATAGGAAGTGGCGCGCTTTTGATTCAAACTGTTCCTATTGCCCGACGCGGGTTGGCCTGACGCTGTCTCGTTGCATTTTCTTGCTGCAGATATCCAATCCGAACGGACCGATCAGGCGCGGTCGCTGGGGTGGTTCACGCCGTCAGACCAGGGGATTGGCTCCAGGTCGCGGGGGTTCACCCCATCGAGGCAGCCCGCGTTTACGCCGTATTCATCGGGGTTCGAGCGGCGCTTGTGGTGAGTGTAGATGCCGCATGTGGCGCAGAACCAGTGCTTTGCGGTGTGTGTGCCCCATGTGTAGAGCGTGAGGATTTCAGCGCCTTTCACGATCTGCAGATTGGCCAGCTTGGCCGAAACGGGGGCGGCGCCACGGCGGCGGCAGAAGGAGCAGTCGCAGCGGCGGATCGAGCCGAGGCCGGCGGGCACCAGTGTGACCTTTAGTTCCACGGCGCCACAGTGGCAGGTGGCCTTTCTGGGGACTTCGGTCATTTGCGTCTCCGGACGGTGGGGATGGAGCTGGACGAGAGCTGGCCATAGTTGGTTTCAGGGTGGGGCGGGTGGCCCTCTGTCTTTTGCCACCAGCTGGCCGCGCCTTCTTTGAGGAACCACGGCAGGGTGCCGATCAGCCCGGCGACGAAGCCGCCGACGTGGGCCCAGTAGGCGACGCCTGTGCCTGCGCCGACGGTCATTGCGCCGTTTACCAGTTGCAGGCCGAACCAGACGGCCAGCACGATCCAGGCCGGGATGGGCCAGATTTTTGGGATGATGACGATGATGAAGAGCACGTCGATCTTGGCTTTGGGATAGAGCAGCAGGTAGCCGCCCATCACCCCGGCGATGGCCCCCGAAGCCCCCACCAGCGGGGCGGTGCTGCCGGGCGAGAAGACGACGTGAAGCCATGTCGCCACGACCCCTGTGGCGAGGTAGAAGCCGAGGAAGGCGAAGGGCCCCATCTCCTCTTCCAGGTTGTCGCCAAAGATCCACAAAAACAGCATGTTACCGGCAAGGTGCATGATGCCGCCATGGAGGAACATGGCGGTGATATAGTCGAGCGCCTGCGCCCGCGCGGGGGTGACGCCGAACTCGGAATAAAGCGCGTAAAGCTGGCGGTCATTCAGCGGCAAAGTCACCAGCAGAAACACCGCGACATTGATGATGATGAGCCCGAGCGTGACCCATGGGGTGGTGCGGGAGGGGTTGTGATCGCGGATCGGGAACATGGGCGATAGGTGCCCTGAGGGGCCGGTTTGGTCAAGGCGGGTCGCGTTAATCATGTTTTCGGGAGGGGAGTTGACGCAGGAAGGCCGCGCGGAGAGGCTGAGACATGGTTAGCAAAGTGTTGATATTGGCCCTCGCGGTGACCTGCGCCAGCGCCACGGCAGGCGCCGCAGAACGCTGTGAGATGGCGGTGCTGGTGGAGCCCGACAAGCGCGAGCAGGTGCTGCAATCGGTTCGTGAGGCGGGCAGCGAACAGGAGGCCCGCGCCCATACCAACGCGATGTGGGAGATCTGGGCCACCGCGCCCGACGCCCATGCGCAGGAGCTGCTCGACGAGGGGATGGACCGGCGCGAAGCCCGTGATTTTGCGGGCGCGATCAAGGCCTTCGACGCGTTGGTGGACTATTGCCCGAGCTATGCCGAAGGCTACAACCAACGCGCCTTCATCCGCTTCATCCAGCAGGATTACGCCCCCGCCCTCGCTGACCTCGACGCCGCCATCACCCGCTCCCCCGACCACTTCGCCGCCATCGCCGGAAAGGCGCTGACGCTGATGGGGCTGGGCCGCAATGGCGAGGCAAAGACGGCGCTGGAGGCCGCGCTGGAGCTGAACCCTTGGCTGCCCGAGCGTGGCTTGATGGGGATGCTGGAGAATCAGGACATCTGAGGCAGGCAGGGCCGCCGGTGGCCGTATCCGTAAACCCGCCGCACCCCGGGGCAGGAGTCTGGCGTTAACCCTGAAATTCAGGGGGCCACAAGTGATGCACATCCTATGCACAACTGATGCAGATGTCGCCTGACATAGCGAGCGTTAATCAATGCACCGTGCGCATGTCCGGCGCGTGCCAGGCCCATGAAGCAGCAAGTCTGTTTCGACGGGTTTTCCCGGCGCGATCAGGCGTCTATGGTCGCGCCGCGACCGCCCCCCGTGCCCGCGTGGTGGAATGGTAGACACTGGGGACTTAAAATCCCTTGGCTTTATGCCGTGCCGGTTCGAGTCCGGCCGCGGGCACCAGGGGTGGTGGGCAGATTGGGTGGTGGGCAAATTGGGTGGTGGGCAGATTGCCCACCCTACGGTTTGGCCTATCGCTCGTAGCCTGTCATCTCCAGGTAGCCGCGGCCCTTGTGGGTGCCGGTGATGCTGACGGGGCCTTCCCAGTATTCGAAGCTGACATCCATCCAGGCGTCATCGCGCAGGGCGTCTATTTCCACGTCCAGCGACTGGGCGGGGAGTTCTACGCGCCAGCGGGTGGGTGGGTTGGTGCCTTCGAGCGGGGTGAGGTGGAGGGCGCCGTCGCCGTAGGGGGTGGCGGTGCCGTCTGGGGCGATCCATGTGGCGGAGGTGAAGGCGGTGCCGTCGGTGGCGCGCAGGGCGAAGCCCATGAGGCGGGCGCCGGTGGTGAAGGTGAGCGAGACCCAATCCCACCCGGCCTGATTTTCGGCCAGCGGTTGGGAGGACCATTCACGGTCGAGCCAGGCGTTGCCGGTGACGGGGATCTCGCCGGTGGGCAGGGTGAGGGTGCCGGTCACCTCGTAGAAGGGTTGCGAGTAGTAGTGGCTGGCCTGCCCGGTGGGGGATTTGACCGAGTAGCCCTTGTCGCCCTGCAGGACCAGCGGGCCGGTGGCTTGCAGGTGTAGCTTGTAGGCGAAATCGGGGGCGGAGGCGGTGAGGCTGAGGGCGTCCAGCTCATCGCCGGTTCCGGAGCCGTTGGCGGCCATGTGCCAATCGTCGATCCATGCGGCGAAGGGGGCGGCGGTGACGCCGGCTTGCCCGATGCCGCCGCGCGCACGGCGCTCGGTGGAGAAATGGGCTGAGGGCGTGGTGAGCGCGGCGTGGGCCATCCAGATTTGCGGCGAGGACCAGCCTTCGGCGTCATGCGGCGCGAGGGCGGAGCGAAAGAGCGTCCACTGGATGCCATAGGGGGTGCCGTCGGGGCCTTCCAGCGTGGCGGTGAGATACCACCATTCGATGCGGAAGGCGGGGTGGGGGCCGTGATCGGCCGGAAAACGCAGGCGGGTGTCGGGGGAGGGCAGGGCGAAGCCGGACGCCTCGGTGCCCAGCCCGGCGAAGCCTTGGGCGCGGGCCGTCAGCGGTGCGGCGGCGAGGGCGGCGAGGAGGGTGCGTCTGGTGAGGCTCATCTTTCGCTCGCGAAGGTCTTGAGGAAGGCGGTGGGCTGGGTGCGGCGGAGCTTGATCACCGGCCATGCGCAGGCCAGCGCGGCGGCGGCGAGGGCGGCGGCGAAGAGCAGCGCCCATTGGCCGGGGAAGAGGAACATCGGCAGGCGCCAGCCGAAGGCCTCGGTGTTGACGACGGCAAGCAGCGCCCAAGCCAGTGCGAGGCCGAGGGGCAGGGCGAAGGCGGCGGTGAAGGCGGCGAGCGCGAGGGTGCGGATGGCCTCCAGCGCGGCGAGGCGGGCGCGGGTGCTGCCCATGGCCCAGACCGGGGCGATCTGGGGCAGGCGCATGGTGGAGAGGGTGAGCATGGCGGTGAGGATTGCCAGTGCCGCCACGCCGAGGGTGAGGGCATTGAGCGCCGCCGTCACGGCGAAGGTACGCTCGAAGATGGCGAGCGAGTAGGCCTTGATCTCGGCATTGGGCACGAGGGCGGTGGGGGGCAGGCCGAAGGTTTTGGTGAGTGCGGTGCTGAGTGCGGCGACATCGGCGGGGGCAACGCGCAGGCCGTAGCGGAGTTTGGGCACATCGGGGAAGTGGCTGGTGAGGGCCTCGATGGAGGTGATGGCCTGGGGGGCGGGGTTTCCGTAGTCGGAATAGGTGGCGATGATCTCGGCGCTCCAGTCTGGCGTGAGCTGGAGGGTGTCGCCGGGGGAGAGGGCGGCGCGGCGGGCGAGCTGTTCGTTGATCATCACCGCGTTGCCGGTGGCGAGCCTGTCCCACGGGTTTGTGGCGGCGGTGAGGAGGGGCCAGTTGTTGCGGTAGGTTTCGTGATCGGCCACGCCGTAGAGCTCGCCGGTGCCTTGGTCGGCCAGCGGAATGTCGACGTGCCAGATGGGGAGCGTGGCCTGCACCTCGGGGCGGGTTTCGAGGAAGGCGCGCAGGCGGGTGGCTTCCTCTTCGGAGCGGGCGGTGACGTAGAGCTCGGAGACGAGGCGCTGATCGAGGAAACCGGTGAAGGTGAGGCGGAAGGAGCTGACCATGGTGCCCACGCCGATGTTGGTGGCCAGTGCCAGCAGCAGGGCCATGAGGGCGAGGCGGAGGCCGGGGAGTTGCTGGCGGGCGTCGGCCCAGAGCCATTGTGACAGCGGACGGCGGGCGAGGGCTTGGGCGCCAGCGAGGAGGGCGGCGAGCAGGGCGGGCAGGGCGAGGGCGGCGCCGAGCAACAGGCCGCCGAGCAGGGCAAAGCCACCGGGCAGCCCGCCGATGAGGGGCACGGCAGCGGCCCCGGCGGCGGCCAGCGCGAGGCCAGCGGCGGCTTGCAGCGCGAGGGTGCGGGCAGAGGCGCGGGCCCAGGCGCGCGATTGGGCGGAGGAGAGGATGGGCAGCCGGGCGAGGGCGATGAGCGCCCCGGCCCCGGCGGCGAGGGTGCCTGCGAGGGCGATGGCAAGCCCGGTCACCGCCCAGGCCAGGCGGAAGGTGAGCTGGCCGGGCAGGGCTGCGCCATAGAGCCCGCGCAGGGAGGCCGAGACATCAGGCAGGAGCGCAGCGGCGGTGATATGGCCGAGGGCGAGGCCTGCGCTGCCCGCGATGAGGGCGAAGGCGGTGAGCTCGGCCAAGGTTAGCGCGGCGAGCAGGCGGGTGGAGAGGCCGAGGGCGCGCAGGGTGCGAAACATCGGGCGGCGCTGCTCGAAGGCCAGCCCGATGGCGCCATAGGCGATGAAGAGGCCGACGGCGAAGGCGAGCATGCCAAAGGCGGTGAGGTTGAGGTGGAAGCTGCGGGTGAGCCGGGCGATCTCGGCCCCGCCCTGGGGGCGGGTGCGGGTGAGGCCGGGGGCGATCTCGGACAGCGGCGGGCGGGTGAGCGGCTGCTCCGCCTCGGGGGCGAGGAGCAGGTGGGTGATGGTGCCGGAGGGCGCGCGGCTCATGGCGCCGTCGATGGTGGTGATGAGGGTGCCGGGGGGCAGGCCGGGGGCCGGGGTGGCCTCGGGCGCGAGGGCGAGGGTTTCGGGCGCGGCCCATGCGGGGGGCGGCAGGGTGATGAGGGCGGCGGGGGGCATTTGCGCGAGGGTGGGCGCAAGCGCGGGCAGGCTGCCCATGGGGAGGGTGAGAAAATCGTAGCCCTCCACGGTAAGGCCTTCGGGCGTGGTGCCTTGCCAGACCGGGGAAACCTGCCAGCCCGCGCGGCGCAGGGCGAGGAAACGCTCCATCGGGATGCGGCCTGCGGGCGAGGTGAGGTGATCGGGCGTGTCGGGCGAAAGCGCGGCCTCGGAGGCGGCGTAGGAGGCGCGGGCCTCGGCGTTGATGGCTTGGACGGCGGAGAAGAGCGCGGTGGCCAGCGCGATGCCGAGCAGCAGGGTGGCGAGCTGGCCGGGGTGGCGGCGCCAGTGGGAGAGCAGGGCGGAAAGGGCGGCGCGGGTCATGTGCAGGCGCGGAGGCACGCTGGCCGGGGGAGGCGGCTGACGGTGGGGTTTGTGCGCCGGGGTGGGCGTTGCTCGTCCGCCCTTCGAGGCGTCCTCGCGTGCGCGGGTGGCGGCGGGGAGACTGCACATGGCCACTGGTGTTGGGCGCGGGGCGGGGTCATGCCAGCTTGCCCCGGGAGAGGTGCAGGCGGCGGGACATGGCGGCGGCGATGTTTGGCGAGTGGGTGACGGTGACGAGGGCTGCGCCGGTTTCGGCGGTGAGCTCCAGCATGAGGGCGAGGACGGAGGCGGCATTGTCTTCGTCGAGGTTGCCGGTGGGCTCGTCGGCAAGGATCAGGGGCGGCTTTGCGGCCAGAGACCGGCCAATGGCGAGGCGCTGCTGCTGGCCGCCGGAGAGGGTTTCTGGCCATGCCGAGAGCAGCGGCGTGAGGCCAAGGCGGGCCGCGAGCGCCTCGCACCATTCCGGATCATGCCGCCCGGCGAGGCGGGCCTGAAAAGAGAGGTTGGCGGCCACGTCGAGGGAGGGGATCAGGTTGAACTGCTGGAAGATCAGGCCGATGTGTTTGCGCCGGGCTTCGGCGCGGGCGGCATCCGGCAGGCCGGAGAGCGCTGCGCCATTCAGCGTGACGGTGCCGCTGTTGGGGCGGTCGAGCCCGGCGAGCAGGTGGAGCAGGGTGGATTTACCAGAGCCGCTTTCACCCGTCAGGGCAAGGGTTTCGCCTGCGGCGAGGGTGAGGGAGACGCCGGAGAGCACGGGTTGTGCCTCGCCCGAGGCGAGAGGAAAGGATTTGTGGATATCTTCGGCGGTCAGCAGCATGGCCGGGAGGATGTAGGCTTGCGTCGCCAAAGGGAAGTGGGGTGCGGCGCTGGGGCGCGGGCAGGGGCTGGGCGAGAGGAGTGCGGCGGCACGCGCATTTGGGCCGAAACGGGCGCGGGGCTAGGAGGTTGGGGCCTCCAGCGCGCGGCGAATTTGGGCATCCAGCGTGCCGAGGGTGCAGGTGTAGGGGATGTGGGCGTTCATCCCCATGGCGCGCAAGTCGGACAGAGCTGGGGCCTTGCCGTCAGAGCAGGCGATCACCGGGATGTTGCGAAAGGCGCGGCCGGAGTTGCGGATTTGGGCCACGGTGGCGGGGCCGGAGAGGCCGGGCATATCGAGATCCATCACCGCAAGGTCGATCGGCCCGGCGAAGAGCGCCTCGATGGCCTCATAGCCATTGGCGACGGTGACAACCTGATGCCCGCCCGCGCGCAGAAGCTCGCGCAGGCTGTCTTGCTGGTGGGCCTCTGCGAGAGCGAGGAGCACGCGCATCGGGGCGAGGGGCAGCTGCTGTTTGGGCAGGCCCTTGGCCCCGTGCTGCCCCATCGGCGCGCTGCGCTTGCGGCGCTGGGCGAGGCTCTGTTCTGCCTCGGAGAGCACAGAGTCGAGCTGGGCCCGGAGGCTTTCGGCGGCCTTCATCACCTGCGCCAGCCGTGCGCGTTGCTCTTCGGGCAGGTCGCCTTGCTCCATCAGAGCTGCAAAGCCGAGGATGGCGCCAAGGGGTGTGCGGGTTTCATGCCCCAGTCGCTCCAGCAGCTCGCGCAGGGCCTCGCTGCCGCCCGCTTCGCGCCGGTCGCGGGCATCAAGCTCGCGCTCGGCATAGCGCGCGCGGCGGTCGTCGGTGATGACGGTCAGGCTGCGCAGGAACCGGCCCGAACTGTCTCGCATTGCCCCGGCGGAGAGCAGCACCGGAATGGGCCGCCCGTCGGCACGGATGAATTCGTAGGGGATATTGGTGACGCTGCCGCGCGAAAACAGCAGCGGCAGCCCGGTGGTGAGCGCATAGGCGCGCGATTCGGGCGACATGATATCGAGCGTGCGCTTGCCGATCAGGTCTTCGCGGCTGTAGCCGAGCAGGCGGGCCCATGCGTTGGAGACATTCAGCAGCGTGCCGTTTTCGTCAATGGAGTGCAGCAGCAGCGGCTCGGTGGAAAACAGGGCGTCGAACCCGGCATCGGGCTCGGTGGAGGCGTTCTGCAATTGTGGAAGAGGGCTCATTCCAGCCTTCCTTCATGGTGCATCATATTCTGCCCACGAGCCCTGCCCCCCGTGGTCAGTGCACGCTGCTTTGCCCCCCAAATCAAGCGAGTCTGCCAGTTTTTCACGATTTAATGCTGAAATCGGGCGCGAAAAGCCGGTTTTCTTACGACTTAAGTGTCATATGGCGCGATACTCAGCTGCGTGTGCCGGAAAACCGGGCGGCCCAATCTTCGCGCTCTTCGTCGGCGATCTTGGCGAAGAGCACATCGGGAACGGTGAAGCCATGCCCCGGTTTCAGCCTTGTAAGCGCGGCGGAAAGGTCGCCCGGCCATGAGCTGTCATCCGTGCCCATGTCTGCCAGCATCCGCTGGGCGGTGAAGGGGATGAAGGGGGCCGAGAGCACCGCGTAGAGGCGGATGAGGTTGAGCGCGAGGCGGATGTCTGCGGCTGCGGCCTCGGGATCTTCCTTGAAGGTGGTCCAGGGGGCTGCCGCTTGCAGAAATTCATTGCCCGCCACCCAGATCGAGCGGAGGGTGGAGGCCGCGCGGCGGACTTCGATGGCGTCCATCTGGGCGGTATACTCGGCAAACTTGCCTTGCAGGTCGTCGATCAGCGCGGCGCCCCGCTCGGAAAGCGCGCCCCCGGCGGGCACCTCTTCGCCCCATTTGGAGCGGCAGAACTTGGTGACGCGGGAAACGAAGTTGCCCAGCACGTCGGCGAGATCCTTGTTCACATCCTGCTGGAAGGTCTCCCAAGTGAATTCGGTATCGTTGGTTTCGGGGGCGTGGGAGAGCAGCCACCAGCGCCAGTAGTCGGCGGGGAGGATCTCCAGCGCCTGATCCTGAAACACGCCGCGGCCTTGGCTCGTGGAGAATTGGCCGCCTTCGTAGTTCAGGTAGTTGAACGATTTGATGTAGTCGACCAGCTTCCACGGCTCGCCGGAGCCGAGGATGGTGGCGGGGAAGGAGAGGGTGTGGAAGGGCACGTTGTCTTTGCCCATGAACTGGACGTAGCGGACATCATCGGCGCCCTCGTCGGTGCGCCACCACTTCCACCAGGCCTCATCCTCGGTGCCGTTGGCGTCGGACCATTCGGCCGCGCAGGCGATGTATTCGATCGGCGCGTCGAACCAGACGTAGAAGACCTTGCCTTCCATGCCCGGCCAAGGCTCTTGCCCGCGGCGCACCGGGATGCCCCAGTCGAGATCACGGGTGATGCCCCGGTCTTGCAGGCCGTCGCCGTCGTTCAGCCACTTCTTGGCGATGGAGGTGGTGAGGATGGGCCAATCGGTTTTGCTGTCGATCCATTTGGAAAGGTCGTCGCGCAGGCTCCGCTGGCGCAGGTAGAGGTGCTTGGTTTCGCGCACTTCAAGGTCGGTGGAGCCGGAGATGGCGGAGCGGGGTTCGATCAGGTCTGTCGGGTCGAGCTGCTTGGTGCAGTTTTCGCATTGGTCGCCGCGGGCCTTGTCATAGCCGCAGTTGGGGCAGGTGCCCTCGATGTAGCGATCCGGCAGGAAGCGGCCATCGGCGTTGGAATAGACCTGCTTTTCGGAAACTTCCTCGATCAGACCGTTCTCGGCCAGCGCGCCGGCGAAGTGCTGGGTGAGGCGGTGGTTTTGCGGCGAGGAGGAGCGGCCGAAGTGGTCGAAGGAGAGGCCGAATCCCTTGCCGATCTCGGCCTGCACCGCGTGCATCTCGGCGCAGAACTCGGCCACCGGCTTGCCGGCCTTGGCGGCGGCCAGCTCGGCGGGGGTGCCGTGCTCGTCGGTTGAGCAGAGAAACAGCACCTCGTCGCCGCGCGCCCGGCAATAGCGGGCGTAGAGATCGGCCGGGAGCTGGGAGCCGACGAGGTTGCCGAGGTGTTTGATGCCATTGATGTAGGGAATGGCGGAAGTGATGAGCGTGCGTGGCATGGAACGGCCTTCGTGTGCTGGGTTGGGCGGAGGGTTACAGCAGGGAAGCGTGGGGAGCAACGCCCGCGCGCGGCCAAACGGCCCACCCGCCCGCCCCCGTTTGGCCACGCGCGGGCTTGACGGGCTACGGGGTGAGGCCTAAAGGGGGGGGGCAAATTTATACCCGGGTAAAAATATGACAGACTCGCCCTACCTCTCCGCCCCCCTTTGGCCGCTCCTGCTGCGCACTGCGCTGCCAATCTCGATGGTGATGATGCTGCATGGGCTGCTCAGCGTGGTCGATGCGATCTTTCTGGGCCGCTACGTGGGGGCCGAGGCGCTGGCGGCGGTGACGCTGGTGTTTCCGGCGGTGATGCTGCTGGCGGCGCTGGGCACACTTGTCTCAAGCGGCATGGCCTCGGTGGTGGCGCGGGCGTTGGGGGCGGGTGACGAGAGCGGCGCGGCGCGGGCCTTTGGCGGGGCGCATGGGCTGGCGCTGGCGATCTGGCTAGGGGTCTGCGCACTGGGTACGCTGGCCGGGCCGGGGCTGGTGCGGCTTCTGGCCGATGGCGACGCGGCACTGGCGGGGATGGGCTGGCGTTACATTGCCATTCTGGGCGGCGGCGGGCTGATCGGGCTGGTGCTGACGCTGCAGACAGATGCGCTGCGGGTGGAGGGGCGGGTGCCCTTCATGGCGGGGATGTCGCTCACCGTGACGCTGGGCAACGGGGTGATGGACTGGCTCTTCATCGCTGTCTTCGGCTGGGGCGTCGCGGGCTCGGCACTGGCCACGCTGGCGGCGCAGGGGGCGGCTGTGCTGGTGGTGCTCTGGCTCAGGGCGCGGGGGCGGCTGGTGCTGGCGCTGCCCCGGCCCGCCCGGGCACGCTGGGGCGAGATGCTGGCGCTGGGTGCGCCGCAGAGCCTGAGCTTTCTGGGGATCGCGCTGAGCAGCGGGGCTGTGGTGGCAATGCTGCGCCTGCTGGACGGGACCGGGACAGAGGCGCTGATTGCGGCCTACGGGATTTACCTGCGGGTGATGGCCTTTGCCTTTCTGGGCATGCTGGGGCTGGGGCAGGCGCTTCAGGCGATTGCCGGCACCTGCCATGGCGCCGGGCTGCCCGCGCGGGCCAACGGGGCGTTGCGCCGGGCGATGGTGGCGGCCCTCGTCTATTGCGCGGTCATCGAGTTGGGGCTGATCGCGGCGCGTGGCACGCTGGGCGCGGTCTTTACCGAGGACGCGGCGGTGCAGGCGGCGCTTGCGGGTATTCTGCCGGTGATCCTCGCGCTTTACGTTCTGGTTGGCCCGGTCAGCATGGTGTCGACCTTCTTTCAGGCCATTGGCGATGCGCGGCGGGCGGCGCTGCTGGGGCTGTCGCGGGTGTATCTGCTGATGATCCCGCTGTCGCTGACCCTGCCGCTGGCCCTCGACGAGCGCGGGCTGTGGATGGCCCCGCCGATTGCGGATGTGGCGATGGTGGCGCTGTGCGTCACGGTGCTGTGGCGGCGCGCGCTGCGCCGGGGGCAGGGGCTGCTGGCTGTCTCGGGGTGAGGCTGCGGGGATGGCGGGGTGGGGCCGGCGCTACGGGTCCTTGCGCTGCCGCCCGGTGAGCAGGCCGATCAGGAAGCTGGTGCGCGGGGCGTAGACGTAGGGGGTGCGCTCGGCGCTGGTCGGGCGCGCGCGCATCCGGAAGGTGCCGATCACGGCGAGGGCCACATGGGCGGCGGCGATGAGCCAGAACAGCGCGGCGGGGCCGGTGGCGGCCATCAGCCATGAGGCGGTGAGGGGCGCGGCGATGGCCCCGGCGGCGAAGGCGAACATCAGCGCGGCGGAAAGCTCGACCCGTTCGTCATCCGACGCCCAATCGTGCGCGTGGGCGGCGGCGACCGAGTAGATCGGGAAGCTGGCGGCCCCGAAGATGGCCGCCGTGGCGAGGATGGCGGCGGTGGAGCCGGAGGTGGCGATGGTGGCGAGGCAGGCCAGCGTGGAGGCGATGGAGAGGGCGATGAGCACCCAGCGCCTGTCATAGCGGTCTGCGAGCCAGCCTGCGGGCCATTGCGCCAGTGCACCGCCGCCGATCCAGATGGCGAGAAACAGGCCGATCTGCTCGGGCGCGAGCCCCACGGCCTGGCCATAGACCGGGCCGACGGTGCGGAAGCTGCCCGAGGTGAGCCCGGCGGCCAGCACCGCCGCCCCGGCCAGCGGGGAGCGGGTGAAGGCGAGCGCGGGGCGCAGCCGGGGTGCGGCGGGCGTGGCGGGCTGGGCGGTGGTGGTGAGTGTCAGCGGCAGCAGGGCGGCGCAGCAGAGGATCGCCAGCAGGGTGTAGGCGGCATAGGTGGCGGGCTCCAGCATGCCAACGAGCAACTGGGCGAGCAGCGAGCCGCCCATGTCGACCAGCCGGTAGCTGCCCATCGCGCGGCCCCGGGTGGCGTTGGTCACCCGCGCCTGAAGCCAGGCTTCGATGACGGTGTAGCAACCGGCGATGCAGAGGCCCGAGGCCACCCGCATTCCGGCCCAGGCCCAGGGGGTGGTGAGCAGCATGTGGGCCAGCAGCCCGATGGCCCCCAGCGCGGTGAAGGCGGCGAAGGCGCGGGCGTGGCCGACAGAGCCCATGAGCCGGGGTGCCCACCAGCAGCCGAGGAAGAAGCCGGTGAAATGGGCCGAGCCGAGCAGGCCGATTTCGCCGGTGGAGAAGCCCAGCGTCAGCCCCGAGAGCGCGTCCATCGGCCCGAGCCCGCCCGAGGAGAGCTGGAGCAGGGCCACAGAGGCGAGCAGCGGGGCGAAGGAGAGCAGGAGGCGCATGGGGGTGGAGTAGCCCCGCTGGGCGGGGCGGGCCGGCTTGGGGGCGACGGGGGGTGTCGTTTTTTGCGGCAGGCTGTGTGGTGCTGCGGCGGTGGCTGCGGTTGCGGCGGCTTGGTTTGCGTGGAGGCACTGGCGGGGCGAGAGCTGCCCTAAGCGGTTTCTTTCAGTGCGGTGAGCGGGCTCAGCGTGAGCGCGGCGCGGGGGGCGGGCTGGGCGAGGTGCCATGCGGCGGGCGGGGCCATGCGGGCGCGCAGCCGCCGCAGCTGCCAGCGGGTGAGGCCCCGGCCATGAGCGGGGGCGGCGTGCCAGCGGCTTTCGATTCCGGGCGCGCCGCCCTTGCCGGGGGTCAGGATCAGCCCCAGCGGCGCGGGGCCTTCCGGCTCGCCCGCCGCGAGGTGCAGCCGCCGCACCGGGACCATCGCCGGTGGCGCGTCCAGTTCTGTGACCACCAGCGGAACCGCGCCCGAGCGCAGCGCCTCTTCCATGCACCAGAGCATCTCCATCGGGCGCCGGGCTCGCACCACCAGAAGCCGCCCCGGATCAATCCAGCGCACCACGCCTTCGCCGCAAAACCCGGCGTCCTGCCAGCCCGGGGTGATCCAGAGCACTGGCCCCGAAAGCCGCCCTGCCACCGCCAGCGCCAGCGTGCGGCGGGCGGAGCCGCAAAACTCGTGCACCCGCCCCGTGGCCAGCGCGAACTCTCCGGTGATTTCGCAGAGGCGGCGGGGCCGGTGGGGCATGTGAGAGAGCGGGTCATGGGGCATGGCGGCACTATAATGTTCGCTATTTGTTCCGTAAAGCCCTGTGCCACGGGGCTTGGGCCGGCCCTCGGCGCTTAGAGGTGGCGGAGCGGGACGAGGTGATTGTCCCACGCCGCATCATGGCGGGCGAGCAGCTGCGCCGTGCCGGTGGCAGAGAGCTGGAACAGCCCGCCCATGCCGTCGGAGGCCAGAAACCCTGCGCCAGAGGGGGCCAGACCGCAGATGTCGGCCCGCCGCCAATGGGCGACGAGAGCTGCCGTCTCGGCGTTGAAGAGTTGCACCTCGCCGCCGCGCGGCGAGGTGATGCCGACGAAGGCCCCGTCTCCCGAGAAGGCGACCGAACCTGCGTAGCCTTCCATCGCCAGCGCCCGCAGCGGCGGGGCCGTGCAGAGCCGTAGCGCAGCCCCGGCCTGCCAGAGGCCCAGCAGCGGCACCGGTTCGACCACGTCGCGTTGCCACTGCATGGCAAAGCCCGCCAGCCCATCGGGGCGCAGGGCGAGGTGGCGGATGGAGTTGGCGGCCAGTTCGGAGGGCAGCTCGGAGACCGTCAGCGGCCCGCGGTCGGGGGAGACCACGGCGAGGTTGGGGCGCATGTCGGTGAGGTTCAGCACCCTGCGGCTGTGGTCGGGGTGGGTTTGCAGCCCGCCGTTGGCGACCAGCAGGGTTTCGTCGCCCGGCAGGGTGAGGATTTCATGCGGGCCGATCCCGCCGGAGGGCACTTCGCCAATGCGGGCATAGCCCTCGTCAGGAGCCCAGAGGCCGATGACACCCCGGCCTGCCGCATAGTCGTTTTCGGAGGTGGCGAGCAGGGTGCCGCCGTGGAGGAAGGCCCCGTGGCCGTAGAAATGCCGCCCGTTTGGGGCCTCCAGCCGCGCGGTTTGCTGGCCGGTGGCGCAGTCGATCACCAGTGCAAAGCGGCCGGGACGGCGGGCGAAGGCAACCGCAAAGGGGCGTGTGGGGTGGGCGGCGGCGGCATGGCCCCGGTCGGGGAGCGGGATGCGAAAGCGCAGCGCCCCGGCGGGGGAGAGGCCACAGAGGCAGTAGGCGCCGGACGGGTCACGCGCGGCGGCAAGGTAGGCGGGCGCGCCTGCATCGGCCCATGAGCTGCGGGGCAGAGAGGCGGCGGCGGCGAGGCCTGCGAGGAACTGGCGACGGGGGAGCATGGGAGCCTCCGGCGGGTGGGGAATGGGCCGGTCAGTCGCCGTCGAGCGCGTTGAAGCCCTGGCCGACGTTCAGATGCGCGCCAATTTCGGCGGCGGCGGTTTCTTTCAGCAGGTCGAGGTAGGAGGTGAGGCTTTCGATCCCCATCCGGGCGACAGGATCTGCGACACCGGCGAAGGCGGGCTCATCGAGCTTGGCGAGCCAGCCTTGCGCGTCATCGAAGAGCGATGCGGTTTCGCTGGCGGTGCCATCGGCGAGCAGGTGCGCGAACTCGTCCAGCGCTGCCAGCGAGAGGGCGAGGTTGCGCTGGGATCGGCCCGAGCGCCAGGCTTCGGCGCGGGTGGGGCGGGGCCGTTCGAGCGAGCCGAGCGGGCGGGCGAGGCGGGCGTCGTCGTTGTATTCGATGCCGGTGATCAGCGCGGTGAAGAGCGCCTGCGCGGCCTCGGCGGGGGTGAGGTAGGCGCTGTTGCCCTCGGCCCCTGCCGTCAGCAGCGCATCGGCGGCACCGGGCCAGCCCGCCTGCAGGTTTTGCGCCTTGGCGGCGATGTCATGGGCGATGGCCTGCACCAGCGCGCAGGAATAGCTGCCGGGGGCATAGCCGGTGAAGGTGTCGTCGTAGAGCATCCGCTCCAGCGCCATGAAACCCTGCACAGCCACGGATTGCTGGGCGAAGCCTTCGGGCGTGGTGGTGGCCGGGTCTGCCGCCTTGGTGAGCAGGGAGAGTTGGCGGGCGGTGAAGCCCTTGGCATCGGGCCAGAACTCCAGCGCGAGGGGGCCGCCGATCTCTTGCAAGGGGCCGAGCGCGAGGTGCTGCACGCCGATCCAGCCGTCAAAGGCGGCGTGATAGGCGGGCTTCAGCGCCTCGGCGGTGCAATCGGCGCGGGCGGCCTCATCCAGCGCGGAGGCGGCCTCGGCGAAGGCGGCGTGACGGGGCTGGATGTGGCCTTCGATGGCCTCGGGCACGCCCGCCGAGAGCGGCGGCGCGGCGAGGAGGAGGAGGAGGAGCGCGGCGATCAGGAGGCGCATGTCTGTCCTTTCCGGGGGGCCGTGCCGGGCCGGCCCCCTCGTGTGGTGTTTGACGCGGGTTGTTGCCGGGGAGGCGGGCCGGGGCCTGCTCCTGGGTATCGGTTTCGTCCTTGAGCGCGGGGTGCGGGTGGAGACGATGGGACTGCTGGGGGAGTCTTAGCAGGCGGAAAACCGGATGCGCCAGCCCCGTGGAATGAGTGGATGGCGGGCGCTCACTCGCGTTTGTAGGCCTCATCCGCGCCGCGCAGCTCTGCCGGGGAGGCCAGCCCGTCGCGGTTGGCGTCCACCCGGCGGAAGGCGTAGCCGTAGGCCCCGAAGGTGACGATGGTTTTGGCGGTGGATTGCCCGGCCTTGGCCATGGCGCGCACGAAGCTGCGAAACTCCTTGCGTGTGAGCATGCCGTCCTTGTTGCGGTCGGCCCCGGTGAAGGCGTTTACCTCTGCCTTCGAGGGGTTCACCCCCTGTGCCACCAGCGGCGGGGCAGGCAGGATCAGCAGCAGGACCAGAAGCAACAGGGGCAGGATCAGGGGGGAGACCATGAGGGTGCGGGGGCGGATCATCTCAGGGCTCCTTGGGGGCCGGAACGGGGCGGTGGGGCGGCTGTTGCGGGCCGGTTTGGGGGGCGTTTTCTGGGCGGGGGGCCTCGGCTGTCCATGTCAGAAAGATGATGTGCCCGGCCTTGTTGCGCAAGTCCAGCGGGGCGAGCAGCGCGGGCACCATCTGCCGGCCCTCGCCCTGCCGCCAGAGCACCAGCGTTTGGCGCACGGCGGCCAGCAGGAGGCAGGCGCTGGAGCCGGGGGCGACGAGCAGGTCGGGTGGGGGCGTGCGGCGGTTGCTGAGGCCCTTGGGGCCGTGGTTGCTGGCGGGGTTTTCGAGGCAGATGCGGGGCGGGCAGGGCGCGGAGGTGCAATCAGGGCGGGCCGCCTCTGACATCACCACGATATCGCCAGCCGCGCTTTGCAGCCTGCTCGCCGCCAACCCCGGCGGCTCGGCATAGGCCTCGTCCGGCAGGGTCAGGGCCACGAGCAGACGCAGCAGGAGGATGGTCTTTGACAGGGGCACGGCGGCGGCTCCTCGGGCTTGGCGCGGCGGGGTGCAGCGCTTGGCCTCAAGGTAGCCGCCGGGGCCGACCGGCCCCATGGGGGGAACACCCCATTCAGAGCTCAGCTGACGGGTCCACCAGCCCTTCGCGCAGGGCGAAGGCCATGAGTTGCGGCACCGAATGCACATCGAGCTTTTGCATCATCGAGGTGCGGTGCTTGTCGACGGTCTTGGCGGAAATGCCGAGGTGACCGGCGATTTCCTTGTTGGAGTGGCCGGCGATGATCATGTTGAGGATCTGGCGCTCGCGCCCGGTGAGCTGCTCGCCTGCGGGCTTGTCCTTTAGCACCTCCATGAAGCGCGCCGCGATGTGGCGTTGGCCGCGCAGGATGCCGGGCAGCTTGGCGTAGAGCTCGGAGTTGTCGTCACCCTTGGAAAACAGCCCGTGCACGCCGCTCTCGACCAGAGACGCCACGATGCCGACGGCGCTGACGCCGGTGAGCACGACGATGCGGGTGTCGGGGCTCCAGCGTTGCACCTCCACCACCACCTCCACGCCGCCCGCCATCGGCATTTGCACGTCGAGCAGCAGCAGGTCGGGGCGGTGGGCGCGGCAGGCGGCGATGGCCTCCAGCCCGTTTTCGGCCTCTGCGACCACGGTGATGCCGCGTTCTTCGATATGGCCCGGGGTTTCTAGCGCGGAGCGCAATCCGCTGCGGACTATTGCATGATCGTCCGCGACAACCGCATGGTAGGCTCCACGCTCTTTCATCAATCCGTTCCTTTGAATGCCCTTGCCCGAAACCTGCCACGCCTGTCGGAATTTCCCCAGACTTTTCGTGCTTCTGGCCTGCATTCTGCTGGGCGGGGCGATGGCGCGGGCGGAGGGGGTGGTGCTGGCGCCGGGCGTGCAGAGCGCCGAGGTGACGCCTGCGCTGCGCTATTGGGCCTCGCTGGAAACCGAGGTGAGCGAGGCGCTTGCGCAATGGGAGGCGGGGGCGTTTGGCATTGAGCGGGTGACCACCTCTTACGGGCCCGGCTACTCGCCAGAGACATGGGCGGGCGTCACGATCACCAATGCCGCCCCGCTGGACGGGCGACCGCCTGACAGCTTTATCCTCACCTTCGATGCGCCGGTTGTCAGCGGTGTGCGGCTGTTTCTGATCCGCGAGGACGGGCTGACGGAAAACCTGATGGATTACTCCATCTTCGCCCCCTTCGACCCGCTCGATCATGCTGTCACCCGGCTGCGCGCGCCCGCCTTTGCCCTTGCGCCGGGCGAAACGGTGACGCTGCTGGCCCATGTGCAGACCGGGCCTTTTCCGACCTTCGGGATGGAGTTGCATAGCCCGGAGCACCTTGCCCAAGCGAGCTTTCTTTGGGGCATCGGGCTGACGGCCTTTTATGCCTTCGCCATTGCCTGCCTTGTCTTCTTTTTCGGCTTTCAGGTGGCGATGGGCAGTTGGACGGGCGCGATGAACTCGGCGATGTTTGCCGCATTCCTTGGGCTTGTCGCGGTGATGGACGGGCTGTTTTGGCGGTTTTTCTATCCGCAGCATCCGGAGTGGCAATCGACCGTGGGCTTCGGGATGCTCTTTGCGATCTCGGGGGCGGGCTTTTTGATTGCGGGGGCCGGGATTGGGGCGAAGGCGCCGCGTGCGGGGCGGGTGGTTTTGGCGCTGGCGCTTGTTTCGCTGGCGGGGTTTGCCATTTCTCTCGTGTCGCCGGGGCAGGGCACGGCGTTTTTGGCCTATGGGCTGATTGCGCTCATGCTGGGGTGCAACATCTTCTCGGCCCGCGCGGCGCAGGGCACCGGGCTTACACCGCCGGTGGGCGCGGTGCTGCTGGCGCGGCTGGCCACTGCCGGGGCTGTGGGCGCGATTGTGTTGATCGTTACCGGGCTGGGCGAGGCGTGGCTGGATGCGCCGCTGGCGATCCGCGCGGTGTTTTTCTTCATGCTGCTGGCCACGATGACGACGCTGACGGCCAATGTGATTGCGCTGCGCCGCCGCCATTTGAGCGCGGTGGAGGCGCGGGTGGAGGCGCTGGAGGCCGAGGCGGAGCGCAGCCGGGAGCTGCTGGAGGCCGAGCGCAACTACACCCGCGCCCGCGACTTGGCTGCGCTGCGCCAGCGCCAGCTTGCCACGGCCTCGCATGATTTGCGGCAACCGCTGATGTCGCTGAGGATGACCTTCGACACGCTGGCCGCAGAGATGAAGCCGGATGTGAAGGCGCGGTTGAATGAGGCGTTTGATTACCTCGCCTCGCTGGCCACGGGCTATGTGGATGAGAGCGTGCCGGAGGGGGGCGAAGAGGAGGGCGTCCTCGAACCGGTGGGGGAGGCCGAGGCCTATCCGCTTTCGGTGCCGCTGGGCACGGTGCGGCAGATGTTTGAGGGGGAGGCGGCGAGCAAGGGGGTGTTGCTGCGGGTGGCGGAGAGTTCGGCAGAGGTGACGGTGCCGCCGCTGGCGCTGATGCGCATTGTCACCAACCTTGTCTCCAACGCGATCAAATACACCACCGAGGGCCGGGTGGTGGTGGGGGTGCGGCGCGGTGGCGGGTTGCGGCTGGTGGTGGCGGATACCGGGCAGGGGATGAGCGCGGCGGAGGTGGCGCAGTTCAGCGAGGCCTATGCCAAGGGCGCGGCCTCGACCGGGCACGGGCTGGGGCTTTCGGTGTGCTTTGAGCTGGCGCGCGCCAACGGGCTGAGGCTGGAGGTGCGGTCAGAGCCCGGGCGCGGCACCTGCTTTACGCTGTGGCTTGAGGGTTAGGGACAAAGGCCGGTTGTGACCCTTGCGCCGCCGCGCCCGCAGATGTTGGCGCTGCCCAGCCCGGTGATGCGCCAGCCCGCACCGTCGCGCACCATCAGCACGCGCCAGGCCCTGCCGGCCACGGAGTCATCCGCCCAGCCGTGATCGAGCAGGTTGGCGGCGATGCGATCGCCCCGCTGCTCGAAAGACAGGGCCAGCCGGGGGCGGCCTTCTTCTGCGCTGGGAAAGTCCGGGCGGATGACGCCCGCGATGTCGAGCGGATCGGTGAGAAGGGTATCGGGCGCGGGCTCTTCGGTGAAGCCGTCGAGGCTGTGGGCCAGGCCGATCTCTTCCATCAGTGACGGCGCGGCGGGGGGCCAGAGCACCACCTCTTCGCCGCTGTCGAAGCTGGCCACGGCCCGCTCCAGCGTGACGCCGAAATCACCCAAGGCATGCTCGTAAACGAAGGCCCCTTGGCCGAGGCCCGGCGCGATCATGGAAGACACGGTGATGGTGCCGGTGGTGGCATCGGCGTTGAAGGTGGAGACCACGGGGGAGACGAGCACGCCGCCCCATTGCGGGTTGCGCCAATCCAGCGCGCCGTCGGCGGCATATTGAAACTGGAAGTCGGGGTTGGCGAAGAAGAGGGGCTGGAGGGTGCCTTCGCGCTCGAGGATCAGCACCGAGAGCTGGTCATGGGCGGTGGCGCGGCAGGGCACGGCGTGCAGGGTGCCGCCTGCGAAGGGCTGACTGCGGGCGGGGCCGTCTGCCGTGCATTCACCGGGCGCTGCGGCATCGCGCAGGGCGGTGAGATCGGACGGGCCAGCCGCCCCGGCGGGGGCGGCGGCGAGGCAGAGGCAGAGGGTGAAGGCGAGCGGGGCGAGGCAGAGGGCGAGAGGGGCGGCGAGGCGGGGCATGGGCTGTCCTTTCGGTTGCGGTGCCATGATGGGCGGCGGGGGGCTTTAGTGCCAGAGTTTCGTGGTGGCGTAGCTGACCGCGCCGCCGGCCCACATCGCATCGACACCGAGGCCGAGCGAGAAGCCGGTGAAATCGAAGGGAGCATCGGAGAACCACATGGCGACCGGGGCGTTGCTGGCGGGCAGGGTGGTGACGGTGCCGTAGACCGCGCCGCCGATCCGGGTGTTGCCGGGCTTGAGGACTGAGAAGACCAGCTCTTCCTCGCCTGCCAGATCGGTGGCTGCGCCGATGGCGGCGGTGGTGTACAGGCGGGGCGCCCAGGCGAAATCGAGGTCGATGGAGTAGCCGGTTTCTTGCAGGGTGCTCTCGCCGACGCGGCTTTGCAGGCCGATGGTGATGGTGTTGAAGCCCATGCGCTTGAGCGTATCGAGGCTGGCGCGGAACTCGGGGTTGGCGGCGAGGATGCGCTTGACGGCCGCGCCGTTGCGGGTTTCCAGCGCGGCGACGAGGGCGGAGGCATCGCGCTGGCCGGGCAGGGTGGCGCGCAACTCGGTGGCGGCGTCTTCGATGACGTTCAGATACTGGGTGGCGGCCCAGCGGATCTTGTCGGCGCGGTTGCCGCCGAAGATCTGGCCGAGATCGAGCTTGGCGGGGCGTGCGCTGCCTTCGCCCGGCACCACGCAGCGCCCGAAGTGGTTGGCCAGCCCGGCGCGGCAGGACATCGCGTTGCTCGGGCGCTCGCAGGCGGCCAGCCCGGCGCTGCCGCAGGGGCGGCAGGTGCCGCCCAGCTCGTGCAGCCATGCGCCGCACTGCGGGGTGGCGGGGGTTTCCAGCGCGCAGGCCTGCTGGCCGTTGCCGCCGCAGCTTTTGGCCTCGGCGCGGGAGGCGGGGGAGAGGGCGCAGAAGGCGAGCCCGAGGGCGACGAGGATCAGGGCGGTTTTGAGAAGGGTTTTCATTGGGCTGTCCTCCGGGGCTGGGGCTGTGGTTTGCGTTGCGATGACATCAACCTGCCTGAGCCGGGGGCTTGGCGGCATGGGGCCAATACCCCATTCGCAGGGCGCAGCAGGGCGCGGGGCCGTGCGCGCCCATAGCCAGCGGGCCTTGCCCTGCGGGTGGATGGCGTCTTAGGTGCTCGGGGAGGAAAGCGAATGACCCAGAAGCCTTGCATCATCTGCGTTGCCATCACCGGCAGCGTTGCGCAGAAGTCCGACAACCCGGCGGTGCCGATCAGCATCGAGGAGCAGGTGGAATCGACCCATGAGGCCTTTGAGGCGGGGGCGGCGATTGCCCATTGTCATGTGCGGATGCCGGATGGGTCGCCCAGCTCTGATCCGGAGCGCTTTGCCCGGCTTCAGGAGGGGTTGAGGGCGCATTGCCCAGGGATGATCGTGCAATTCTCGACCGGCGGGCGCTCTGGCGCGGGGCAGGCGCGGGGCGGGATGCTGCCACTGCGGCCCGAGATGGCCTCGCTTACGGTGGGCTCCAACAACTTTCCGACGCGGGTCTACGAGAACCCGCCCGATCTGGTGGATTGGCTGGCCGCCGAGATGACCCGATATGAGATCACCCCCGAGATCGAGGCCTTCGATCTGTCGCATATCCACCGCGCCGTTGCGCTGCACGAGGCCGGGCAGCTGCCGGGGAAACTTTATATCCAGTTCGTGATGGGGGTGAAAAACGCGATGCCAGTGGATCGGGATGTGTTTGACTACTACATCCGCACCGTCGAGCGGCTTGCCCCCGGCACCGAGTGGTGCGCTGCCGGGATTGGCCGCAACCAGATTGTGCTGAACGACTGGGCCATCGCGGCGGGCGGCCATGCCCGCACCGGGCTGGAAGACAACGTGCGCCTCGACAAGACCACGCTCGCCCCCTCCAACGCCGCCCTCGTGCGGCGGACGGTGGAGATTTGTGACAAGTACGAGCGCCCCGTGGCCAGCTGGCAGCAGGCGCGCGAGATACTGGGGCTGCGCGCCGCTGCGGCCTAGGCGGCGGCGCTGGCCGCCTGCCGCCGGGCGGTGAGGGTGTGCAGCACCACCAGCGCGGCGGCGAGGGCGAGGCCGACCGACATGATCACCGGGGTCTTCCAGAGCACCAGCACTGCTGCCAGCAGGCGCAGGGCGATCTCCCAGCGCGGCATTGGGCCACGGTCAAACCGGGCCAGCGCCGAGGCGATGAGGTAGAGCGCGAGGACCAGACGCAGGCCGAGCACGGCGAGTGCGCCCCAGTCCACCGTGCTGCTGTAGCCTTCGATCAGGGCCTTGCGGCCGGTGTCGTCGGTGATGGTCACCGCCTCTTCGATCAGCAGCAGCTCGGGATACCACGCGAAGATGAAGGGGATGGTGAACATGACGATCCCGACGCGCACGGCGGCGATGCCGGTGCGCATTGGCTCAGTGCGGGTGATCGAGGCGGCGGCGAAGGCGGCAATCGCCACGGGCGGGGTGATGGCCGAGGCCACGGCGAAGTAGAAGACGAACATATGCGCGGTGAAGAAGCTCACCCCGAGGTTGGCCAACAGGGGGCCGAGCAGCAGCGCCACGTTGACGTAGGCGGGCACCGTGGGCATGCCCATGCCCAGAAGGATGGCACAGAACATCGCGCAGGTGAGCGCGAGCATCAGGTAGACGCCGCCGACGATCTTGATCTCGAAGCCGAAGAGGCTGATCTGCTGGGCGTTTTCCAGCCATGTGGTGACGGCACGGGTCAGCTCGCCGGTCAGGCCGCTTTCGTTGAGGAAGGCGGCGATGATCGACACCGCGAAGAGCAGCAGGAAGAGGCGCGACAGCAGGATGCCGCCATCGGCCAGCGAGACCAGCACGCGGCGCGGCGCGGCGCGGGTGCCGGGATCGAGGAAGAGCAGCGGCAGCAGCACGATCACCGCCCACCAGCCTGCCGAGACGGCATCGCCGGTGGCGTTCTTGATCGTCTGGGTGACGCCTGCGGGAAGGATCGTGGCGAGCAGCCCGCCGTCCACCGCGTCCTTGTTGCCGAGCAGCAGGAAGAGGATGGTGAGGATCGGCACGAAGATGATGATGAGATTCAGCCAGTCTTGCCGGTTCATCACCAGATCTTCGGGGATGTCGCGCATTGGCTCTACCCGGTCGCGCCGGGCCTGAAACATCACCGCGAGGAAGATCGAGAAGAAGAAGCAGAGCGCGGGCAGGAAGGCGGCGGTGATGACCTTGGTGTAGGGCACCGCCGTCAGCGCGACGAGCACGAAGGCGGCAACGCCCATCACCGGCGGCATGATCTGCCCGCCGGAGGAGGCCGCTGCCTCGACCCCGCCTGCGAATTGCGGTGAGAAACCGTTGCGCTGCATCATCGGAATGGTCAGCCGCCCGGTGGACAGCACATTGGTCACCGGCCCGCCGGTGATGGTGCCGAACATGGCCGAGGAGACCACAGCCGCATGGGCCGGGCCGCCGCGCAGGCGGCTTGTGGTGCGCACCGCCAGCTTGATCAGCGAGGTGCCCCCCGCCGATGTGCCGAAGAGCGCGCCGAGGATCACATAGGGAAAGACCTGATTGACGACGATATCCATGAAGCGGCCCATGAAGCCGTCTGGAGAGATGAAGACATTGGTGGCCTTCTGCACCGCTGCCGCAACCACATCGCCGCCGTCGGCGCCCAGTTTGGTGAGCAGGAAGTTGTTGGACGAGAGGTCAAACACCCAGATCAGCGCGGTGCCAACGGTGTAGACCACCACGACGCTGGCGACGATCACCAGCGGCAGGCCCCAGACCCGGACGTTATAGAGGAAGAACAGCGTGATGATGGTGAAGAGCAGCGGGATCGTCCAGATGCCGAAACGGGCCTGACAGGCAGGCACTTCGGCCTCCAGCGAGATGCCCGGGATCACCCCTGCGGAGCGTTCTGCCGCCTCCTGCATCAGCCGGGCGCGCTCGCCGCTGATCTGATCGAAGAGGCAGACCGAGTCGAGCTCGACCAGGTAGCCAAGCGCCCCGAGGAAGGCGGCGAGGATCAGACCGGCATCGAGCAGAAGGCCCAGCCATGCCAGATGCGGTTTGTCTTGCTTCCAGGCCCGGTAGACGCTGGAATCGAGCGCCACGATGAGCATCATCACCAGAAAGACCGGCGGGTAGAAAAACTCGGGCGCAAAGCCCGACACGCGGAAGAACGGGCGGCCGGTGACGTCGCGGGCCCAATCTTGCAGGCCGGCGATTTCGGGCATGGTGTTGATCATGCCGACGATCACGAGGAGCAGGGCAAGAACCAGCGCAATGCGCTGTCCGAGCGGACGCGTCAGGGAAGGGTTGGTCATGTCACCGGGCCATTTGGGGGCAGGGGCGTGGCCGGGAGCCCGGCCACGCGGGAGTGTGAGTGCGGATCAGGGGCGCAGGCAGTCTGCGATGGTGTGACCTGCGTCTTCGAAGGCGCGGATGGCGCCGGGGTGCATCTTGATCTGCACCGCGCCACAGGCACCTTGGCTGACGCCGTCGATATCGCCGAAGCTCATCATCGCGTAGGGGCCGCGCGGCGAGCCCTTGATGAAGCGATCCTGACCTTCGAGGTAGGCCTTGGTGATGTCGTAGACGAGTTGCTCGTCGAGCCCGGCGGGCACGATCTGGCCGAATGCGGTGGCGAAGCTGTCGAAGGTATCATCATCGGTGACGATGGTAATGTCATTGCCGTCATAGGCGGCGCGGAAATCTTCGACCGGCACGGAATAGGGCGCATGGCCCGGTGCGGCGAGGATCTGCTGGCCGAGCTCGCTGGCGAGCAGGTCGGAGGGAACATCATGGATGGTGATGCCGCCCACGGCGGCCAGCGCGATTTCGCGGCCCGAGGGCAGGCCTTCGGGGATGGTCCAAGCGTCGGCGCCGCCGCCGGTGATGGTGGACACGGTATCGGGCCAGGGCGTCTGGATACCTTCGTAGCCTTCACCGTCCTTGAGGCCGGAGAGCAGCTGGATCATCGCGCGCCCGGAGGTGAGCGCCGCGCCGCGGGGCGGGCCGTTCCAGATGCGCTTGCCTTCGAGGTTGCGAATGTCTTCGATCGGGTTGTTGTTGTAGTAGCCGAGCATCTGCGCCGAGCCTGCGTTAAAGAAGATCACGCGGATGTTCGCGGCGAGCTCTGCGCCCTTTTCGGGGCCGACACCGGCATAGGGGCCGATGCCCTTGGAGAGCAGGAAGGGCAGGATCAGCGGGGCGGGGGCCATATCGAGCCGGCCCTCGGCCACGGCCTGCACCGAATTGGTGAGGGTGGCGCCTTCGGTGATTTGCAGCGTCGCAACGCCCGCGCTGTCGAGCACAGCGGCCAGCGTGCTGTCGATGTAATGGGGCGTGGAACCCGGGGTGGTGGTTTCGGCGGTCAGCGTGGCCTGCGCAGATGCGGCAAGCGGTGCAAGCGCCAGCGCGGCGCCCAGAAGCGTTTTTTTCATCAGATATCCTCCCTTGATGTCGCGCCGACCTCCCGGCTTGCACGAGTGCCCTTTTGGGGGCTGCTCTGAGACTGGCAAAAAATATATGACTTGTCACGCATTTATTTTTCGGGCTTTATCAGAGCCGTGGAGGAGACAGATGAGTGACCCGGAAAAGATCGACCCCGAGCGGATTCGGGACAGGCGCGCGCATGAAGAGCTGAACATCTTCTCGCGCCTCCCGGCTGTTTACGCGGCCTCGCGCAAGCAGGGGCAGCGTTTTCTTCAGATCGGTGGCGGCATCTCGATCGTGGAGTGGCGGGTGCTTTGGGATCTGTGCGAGGCGGGGCCGATGACGATCCGAGACCTTGCCGCGATCCAGCGGGCCGATCACTCGCTTCTCAGCCGCGCCCTGCCGGAGATGAAGCGCAAGGGCTTGGTAAACATGGCGCGCGCCACGCAGGACAAGCGGCAGACGATCGTGGAGATCACGCCGGAGGGCCGCGCCGCCTATGAGGAGGCCGCGCCTGTCATGGCGCTGCGCCGCGCGGCGTTGCGCGAGGTGCTGGGGGAAGAGGAGACGCGCCAGTTCATTGCGCTGCTCGACAGGGTGGAGGCGTTTTTGCGCACGCCCGCAGATGAGATTTTGAAGAAGGACATGGCGCAATGAGTGACCGCCCCAACGTGCTCTGGATCATGGCTGACCAGCTGCGTTTCGACTATCTGAGCTGTTACGGCCACCCGCATCTGCACACGCCCCATATCGACGCGCTGGCGGCGCGCGGCGTGCGTTTCAACAACGCCTATGTGCAATCGCCGGTTTGTGGCCCCTCACGGATGAGCGCCTACACCGGGCGCTATGTGCGCTCTCACGGCTCCACCTGGAACGGGATGCCGCTTCGTATTGGCGAGCCCACGCTGGGCGACCATCTGCGCAAGGCGGGGGCGCGGGCGGTGTTGGTGGGCAAGACCCATATGACCGCAGACGCCGAGGGCATGGCGTGGCTCGGCATCGACCCGAAGAGCGAGATCGGCGTGCGCCGGGGCGAATGCGGCTTTGAGCCTTTCGAGCGTGATGACGGGCTGCACCCCGACAGCCCACGGCAGAACTGGTCGGCCTATGATGACTACCTCGTGGCCCATGGCTTTGAGAGCGAGAACCCTTGGGAAGACTTCGCCAACTCGGGCGTCGATGACGATGGTGAGCTGCTTTCGGCCTGGCTGCTGAAGAACTCGCGCCTCGCGGCGAATGTGCCCGAAGAACACTCCGAAACCGCCTATATGACCGACCGCGCGATGGCCTTCATGAAGGAGGCCGATGCCGATGGCCGCCCGTGGATGTGCCACCTGAGCTACATCAAGCCGCATTGGCCCTACATCGTGCCCGCGCCCTACCACGACATGTATGGCCCCGAGCACATCATCCCGCCGGTGCGATCCGAGGAGGAGCTGGCGACGGATCACCCGCTGGTGGCCGCCTACCACAAGGCGCGGGTGTGCAAGAGCTTCTCGCGCGACCATGTGCGCGAGCATGTCATCCCGGCCTACATGGGGCTTATCAAGCAGTTGGATGACAATTTGGGGCGACTGTTTGCGTGGATGGATGAGACCGGGCGCAGCGAGAACACCATTGTTGTCGTCACCTCGGACCATGGCGATTACATGGGCGACCACTGGATGGGGGATAAGGACTTCTACCACGAGATGGCGGTGAAGGTGCCGCTCATCATCTGCGATCCGCGCCCCGGAGCGGAGGCCACGCGCGGCACGGTCAGCGATGAGCTGGTGGAGATGATCGACCTCGCCCCCACCTTCATGAACGCGCTGGGCTGCCCGGCCAAGCCGCATGTGATCGAGGGCCGTGACCTGACGCCGCTGTTGCACGGCACCGATGGATTTTCGCGGCGCTATGCGATCAGCGAGCATGATTATCACTGGTCGGATATGGCCCGCACGCTGGAGCAGCCGCAGGAAGAGGCCCACACCACGATGATCTTTGACGGGCGGTGGAAATACATCCGCTGCGAGGGCTTCCGCCCGGTGCTGTTTGATCTGGAGACGGACCCGCAGGAGCTGACGGATCTGGGCGCGTCTGAGGCCGCCGAGCATGTGGAGGTGCGCGCGAGGCTTGAAGCCGCCTTGCTGACATGGGCCACGCGGCACCACACGCGGATCACCGCCACGCCAGAGGTGCTGGCCCGCCAGAAGCGCGCCGCGGACTCCGGGATCCTGATCGGGTTTTGGGATGAGGCGGAATATGAGCAGGCGACGGGGAAGGCCTTTGACGACCTCAAGCCGATGGGGCGGCCCTGACGCTGGCGCGCGGTGCCTAGGCGCTTTTGCGCGGGACGAGGTGGCCGATAAAGGCGTTCATCTTCTTGGCGGGTTTCTTGCCTTCGAGCACCTCAACCAAGGCATGGGCCATCTCGGTCAGCGGCTGGCGATAGGTTGTAAGTTCATAGTGCGGGCTGGAGGCCTGGGGCACGTCATCGAACCCGGTGATGGCGATGTCTTCTGGCACGCGCAGGCCCAGCTCGTAGCGGATCGCGTCGATCGCGCCCATCGCCAGCGCGTCGTTCTCGCAGACCAGAACATCCGGCAGCTCTGACCTTGGCTTGTTGCGAAAGAGTTCGGTCACAAGGTCATAGGCCATTCTCGGATCATACCGCTCGACCGAGGCAAAGGCGGGGCGCTGGCCGGTGATGTCTTGCCATAGCGAAAGGAAGGTGTCCTTGCGCTGAAGGTGGGCCGACTGGGTTTGCGGACCGGCGATGAAATGGGGGTTGCGATAGCCCGCCGAAAAGACGTGCTGGGTGAGCGCTGTCATCGCCGCGCGATCATCGCAGAGGATCGAGATCGTATTGTCGTTTCTCGACATTCGGGCAAACACGATGAGCTTTTTGACCCTTCGGGCCCCGAGCGCGGTTTCGAGGCTTTGGTCATTGAAGCTGACGCCGATCAGCACCGCGGCATCGACACGCCTCTGGCTGGCGTTGAGGAGGGCGGCGGAGGCGTCTTTCTCGTCGCTGGTGTTCACCAGCAGGGTGTCATAGCCGCTTTGGCGCAAGATGCGCGTCAGCCGTTCCATCATCACCAGCTTGTGCGGGTTGGCGAAATCATCGACGAGGAGCGCCACAAGATGGGTGCGGTCTGTGGCGAGGCTGGTTGCCAGAAGGTCGGGAACATAGCCGAGCGTTTCGGCGGCTTTCATCACCTTTTCCCGCGATTTGGCGGAGATCGAGGCATCCTTCTTGAAGGCCCGGTTCACGGTCCAGCGGGAGACGCCGGCAAGGGCGGCAACGTCGTCTGCCGTGATTGAACCGTCCTGATCCTTCATCGTGTTGCTGAGCCTCTCATCGGTGAAGTGCTTGGAATCGCGTGCGACCCGGAAGCGTGGCGTTGGTTGAGGCTACACCATACCTGCACCCGCGTGCAAAAAAATCTTGCACGCGGGTGCAAAAGGGTGAATGTTGATTAGACAAACGGGAATCGGGAGGTCTCAAGATGCGGGTTGGGTTGCTCGGTGCAGGGCGCATCGGAAATGTTCACGCACAAGCCATTTCTTCGCATCCGGAGAGCGACCTTGTCGCCGTCTCCGACGCTTTCGAGAAGAATGCGCAGGCATTGGCCAAGAGCTACGGGTGCGAGGTGCGCTCTTCGGATGAGATTATTGCAGACAGCTCCATTGATGCGGTGCTGGTTGCGACATCCACCGATACGCACTCTGACCTGATCGAAGCTGCTGCCGCGGCTGGCAAGGCGGTTTTGTGCGAAAAGCCGGTGGACCTCAGCCTTGAGCGGGCGAATGAATGCCTGCGCAACGTGGGCGACAAGGCCTCCAGCATCATGATCGGCTTCAACCGCCGGTTTGACCCGAACTTCGGCACCCTGAAGGCCGCGATTGATGCGGGCGAGATTGGCAAGGCGGAGCTGCTGTCGATCACATCCTTCGACCCCGCGCCGCC
Source organism: Oceanicola sp. D3 (assembly GCF_006351965.1). Classification (NCBI taxonomy): domain Bacteria; kingdom Pseudomonadati; phylum Pseudomonadota; class Alphaproteobacteria; order Rhodobacterales; family Roseobacteraceae; genus Oceanicola; species Oceanicola sp. D3. The sequence goes on along the minus strand of NZ_CP040932.1, from coordinate 3,214,235 downwards.
GCCGGTGGAATACATCAAGGTGTCTGGCGGCCTGTTCCGCGACATGATGATCCACGATTTCGACATGGCCAACTTCATCATGGGGCAGGCGCCGGTTTCGGTTTCTGCCGTGGGCACATCGGTGGTTGATCCGGCAATCGGTGAAGCCGGTGATGTGGATACCGCCGCCGTTACGCTGACCTACGCCGATGGGCGCATTGCGGTGATCAAGAACTCGCGACGCGCGGTTTATGGCTATGACCAGCGGGTTGAGGTGCTTGGCTCGGAAGGGCTGCTTCAGGCGCAGAACATGCTGGAAAACACGGTTGTCAAATCCACGACCGCCGGTGTGAGCAGCGCCAAGCCAACCTACTTTTTCCTTGAACGCTACATGCCGGCCTACAAGGCCGAGTGGTCTGCCTTTGTTGAGGCTGTTCAGGGCAAGTCGGCGATGCCGGTCAACCTGCATGACGGGGTTGCCGCGCTGGCGATGGCGGAGGCTGCAACGCGCTCTGCCAAGGCGGGCACGCCCGTGGCGCTGGCCGACGTTTGAAGATTTCAGGCTGCGGGGAGGCAGCCTGACACGGAGCACTCGCCCGGAACGGGCGAAGCGAATTACGCGACCCGTTCGCGTGAAGAAGCTGCCGGTTTGACCGGCAAGAACGGAAACCAAGGGAGGAAACTCACATGAAAACCTTTTTGAAAGGCGCATTTGCTGCTGGTGCCATGGCCGTTGCGGCCCCGGCCGTGGCTCAGGACATCTCGGTTGTTGTCCACGGTCAGGCGAACGATGCGTTCTGGTCTGTCGTCAAGGCGGGCGTTGATCAGGCGGCTGCCGACACTGGCGCGAACGTCTCCTACAACTCGCCCGAAACCTTTGACATGGTTCTGATGTCGCAGCTGATCGACGCCGCTGTGAACGAAGAGCCCGATGGGCTGATCATCTCTTTCCCCGACCCCGACGCGCTTGGCCCGTCGGTTGAGCGTGCCATTCAGGCCGGCATTCCGGTGATCACCATCAACGCTGGTGGCGCACAGGGCAAAGAGCTGGGCACCGCGATGCACGTGGGTCAGGACGAGTATGACGCCGGTGTTGCCGCCGGTAAGGCGCTGGCCGAAATGGGCGGCTCCAACGCGATTTGTGTGAACCAGGAAGTTGGTAACCTTTCTCTCGACCAGCGTTGCGCTGGCTTTGAAGAGGGCTTTGGCGGCACCGTGACCGTTCTGCCGACCACCAATGACCCGGCCGAGATCGAATCCAAGGTTGCTGCTGCGCTGGCGTCCGACGAGAGCGTTGACACGGTGATGGCGCTGGGTGCCTCCACCGCTGGTGAGCCCTCGGTGGCTGCTGCCAAGGCCTCTGGCCGTGACGTGAACGTGGCGACCTTCGACCTTTCCGCGGGCTTCCTGCAGTCCATCGTTGATGGCGACGCGGCCTTTGCGCTCGACCAGCAGCAGTACCTGCAGGGTTACATGGGCGTCTCCATCATGGCGCTGCAAGCCAAGTACGGCCTGATGCCCGGTGGCGACATTGCCTCCGGCCCGAACCTGATCACCGCCGACAAGGCTGCTCAGGTGATCGAACTGTCCTCGCAGGGCATTCGCTAAGCTCCGACCAGCAAGACCACGGAAGCGGCACAGATCGGTGCCGCTTCCAACTCATATGGGAGAGGGCGCAATGAGTGATACCACACCAAATCCAACGACAGACGAGCGGATCAAGGCTGAGTCCCTGATATCGCGATTGATGAAGAGGCCCGAGCTGGGTGCCATTGCAGGCGTTGTGCTCGTCGCGATCTTCTTCTTGATCACCGCGGACTCCGCGATGTTCACCACCTCGGGCATTATCAACTTCCTGACCCCGGCTGCTCAGCTTGGCATTCTCGCCATCGGCGCCGCGATGCTGATGATCGGCGGAGAGTTTGACCTTTCCATCGGCTCGATGGTCGCCTTTGCCGGCCTGTTCTTCGGGGTTTGCATCATGGTCTGGGGCCTGCCTCTGATTGTTGCGATCCCGCTGACGTTTGTTTTTTCTGCGGGTGTTGGTGCGATCAACGGTGTGATCGTGATCCGCTCCGGGCTGCCGTCGTTCATCGTGACGCTGGCCTTCCTCTTCATCCTTCGCGGCCTTTCGCTTGTTGGCCTGAAATGGGCCTCTGGCGGCTCTACCCAGCTTCGCGGCATCCGTGACGCCACCGAGAACGACTGGCTGGCGCCGCTCTTTTCTGGTGATGCGTTTCCGGGTCTGTTCGCCTGGCTGGCTGAAATGGGCATGGTCGAGACCTTCAAGAACGGCACACCCAAGGTGACCGGCATTCCGGTAGAGATCCTTTGGTTCATCGCGCTGGCTCTGGTTGCGACCTACATCCTCTTGCGCACCCCGGCGGGCAACTGGATCTTTGCTGCTGGTGGCGACTCCACGGCCGCTTCCAACTCCGGTGTGCCCGTCAACAGGATCAAGATTTCCCTGTTCATGGTCACCGCCTGTTGCGCTGCCCTTGTTGCCATCATCACGGTGATCGACGCGGGTTCGACCGATGCGCGGCGCGGCTTCCAGAAGGAATTTGAAGCCATCATCGCTGCGGTGATCGGGGGCTGCCTTCTGACCGGGGGCTACGGCTCTGCGATCGGGGCGTTCTTCGGCTCCATCATCTTCGGGATGGTGGTTATCGGCCTCACCTACACCAACTTCGATCAGGATTGGTTCCAGGTGTTCCTGGGCGGCATGCTGCTGATCGCGGTTCTCTTCAACAATGCCATTCGCAAGCGCGTTACGGGGGAGCGTTGATATGACCGATGACAGCAAATTCCACCACGGCGATGTGGACGACAGCAAGGCTCCGATTGTCCAGATGAAGGACATCCAGAAGCACTTTGGCAACATCATCGCATTGGCCGGTGTCAGCTTTGATATCCGCCCCGGTGAGTGCCACTGCCTTCTGGGCGACAACGGCGCCGGCAAATCGACCTTCATCAAGACGATGTCGGGCGTGCACCAGCCAACGCACGGGGAAATCCTGTTCGAAGGCAAGCCGATGAGCTTTTCCACGCCGCGGGATTCAATGGAGGCCGGTATTGCCACCGTGTTTCAGGATCTCGCAATGATCCCGCTGATGTCGGTGGCACGCAACTTCTTCATGGGGCGCGAGCCGACGAAGGGGCGCGGGCCGACCAAGCGGTTTGACGTGGACAAGGCCAACGAGATCACCATGACCGAGATGCGCAAGATGGGTATCAACCTGCGCGGACCGGATCAGGCGGTTGGCACCCTGTCGGGCGGTGAACGGCAAACGGTTGCCATTGCCCGCGCGGTGTTTTTCGGGGCCAAGGTGTTGATCCTCGATGAGCCGACCTCGGCGCTTGGCGTGCGGCAAACCTCCAACGTGCTGGCGACCATCGACAAGGTGCGCTCGCAGGGTGTGGGTGTGGTCTTCATCAGCCACAACGTCCGGCACGCGCTGGCGGTGGGCGACAGGTTTACCGTGCTTAACCGGGGCAAGACCCTCGGCACGGCGAAACGTGGTGAGATCAGCCCGGAAGAACTGCAGGATCTCATGGCCGGTGGTCAGGAACTTGCCCAGCTGGAAGGCTCGCTGGGCGGGACCATCTGAGACGGAACCAGCAACACCGTTCACGTGCCTCCCTGTAGTCGTGAACGGTGTAGGGGCTGGCGGAAGCAATTCGGCCAGCCCCACGATGTGAACAACTAAACTGATAGGCGCTGCCATGTCGAAACTCGATCTTATCACGATTGGCCGATCCTCGGTGGATCTCTATGGAGCCCAGATTGGCGGGCGGCTGGAGGATATGGGCTCGTTCGACAAGTATATCGGCGGCTCCCCCACCAACATCGCCTGCGGCACCGCGCGGCTTGGCCTGAAATCGGCGGTCATCACCGGCGTGGGCGACGAGCACATGGGCCGCTTCATCCGCGAGCAGTTGGAGCGTGAGGGCGTCAACACAGATGGGGTGAAGACGGACCCGGACCGGCTGACGGCACTGGTGCTTCTGGGCATCCGCGACCAAGAGCAGTTTCCGCTGATCTTCTACCGCGAGAACTGCGCCGACATGGGGCTGACCGTCGATGACATCGACCCGGAGTTCATCAAGCGCGCCCGGGCCGTTGTGGCGACCGGCACGCATTTGAGCCACCCGCAGGTGGAGGCGGCGACGATCAAGGCGCTGGAGATTGCCCGGGAGGCCGGGCGGCAGACCGCGCTTGATATCGACTATCGCCCGAACCTCTGGGGCGTGGCCGGGCATGGCGACGGCGAGAGCCGCTTTGTGGAGAGCGAGGCGGTGACGGCGAAGTTGCAGACGAGCCTGCACCTGTTTGACCTGATCGTCGGCACCGAAGAAGAATTCCATATCGCGGGCGGCTCGACCGATACGATCGAGGCGCTGCGGGCGGTGCGCGCGGTGTCCAAGGCCACGCTGGTGTGCAAGCGCGGCGCGGCGGGCGCTGTGGCCTTTACCGGCGAGGTGCCGAACAGCCTTGATGACGGCGAAGCGGGCCCCGGCTTTCCGATTGAAGTGTTCAACGTGCTTGGGGCGGGTGATGGCTTCATGTCTGGCCTGCTGAAGGGCTGGCTGGATGGTGAAGATTGGCCGACAGCGCTGAAATACGCCAACGCCTGCGGCGCTTTCGCGGTGAGCCGCCACGGTTGCACCCCGGCCTATCCGAGCTGGGAAGAGCTTCAGTTTTTCTTTGAGCGCGGGATCAAGCGGCCTGACCTGCGCAATGATGTGCAGCTGGAGCAGGTGCATTGGGCCACCAACCGGCATGGCGACTGGTCGTCGGTCAAGACCTTTGCCTTCGATCACCGGCTGCAGTTGGAAGAGATGGAAGGCTACACGCTCGACAAGGGCTCGGCCTTCAAGGAGCTGTGCCTTGAGGCGGCGCTGAAGGTGCAGGACGGGCAACCGGGCTTTGGCATTTTGTGCGACAACCGCATCGGGCGCTCTGCGCTGCACAAGGCCACCGGCTCCGGGTTGTGGATTGGCCGGCCAACCGAGCTGCCGGGGTCGCGGCCCATCGAGTTTGAGCCGGAACTGGGCGAAGACCTGGGCCGTCTGCGCGAGTGGGCGCGGGAGAACGTGGTGAAACTTCTGGTCTTTGTGCATCCGGATGATGATGCCGAGATGAAGGAAAAACACCTTACGCGCGTGAAGCGCCTGTTCACCGCTGCAAGGCGCAACGGGCTGGAATTTTTGCTGGAAATCATCCCGTCGAAGGTTGGCCCGGTGGATGACGAAACATCGGCAACCCTCATTCAGTGGTTCTATGATGTGGGTGTTTACCCCGATTGGTGGAAGCTGGAGCCGTTCAAGACCGAAGCCGCATGGCACAACGCCGTGCAGGCCATCGAGCGGAACGACCCGAACACCCGGGGTATCGTGGTGCTTGGCTTGGACGCGCCCGAAGCGGAATTGGCGGCGAGCTTTGAGCTGGCAGCCAAGCAGCCTCTGGTGAAGGGGTTTGCGGTGGGGCGCACGATCTTTGGTGATGCGGCGCGGGCTTGGCTGGCGGGCAGCATCACCGATGGTGAGGCCATCGAAGAGATGACCACGAACTACACCCGCCTGTGTAAAATTTGGGACAAGGCGCGGGCCGATGCCCGCCTGAACTCGGAGTGATGCAATGAGCAAGACAATCCGACTGACAGCCGCGCAAGCCATGGTGCGCTATATCGCGGCGCAGCAGAATGACGATGGCGAACGGTTCATCGAAGGGTGCTGGGCGATCTTCGGGCACGGCAACGTGGCCGGCATTGGCGAGGCGCTGCATGCCGCCAAGGACGCCTTCCCGACATGGCGCGGCCACAACGAGCAGACCATGGCCCATGCTGCCATCGCCTACGCAAAGCAGTTGGGGCGGCGCAAGGCCATGGCGGTGACCTCCTCCATCGGCCCCGGTGCGGCCAACATGGTGACAGCGGCGGCGCTGGCCCATGTGAACCGCCTGCCGGTGTTGCTGATCCCCGGCGATGTGTTCGCCGACCGTGGCCCCGACCCGGTGCTGCAACAGGTTGAAGACTGGGGCGACGGCACTGTGACCGTGAATGACGCCTTCAAGCCGGTGACCCGCTATTTTGACCGCATCATGCGGCCCGAGCAGTTGCTGACCGCCCTGCCAAGGGCCTTCCGCATCATGACCGACCCGGCGGAATGCGGCCCGGTGTGCCTGTCGTTCTGCCAGGATGTGCAAGCCGAGGCCTATGACTACCCGGTGAGCTTCTTTGAGCCGCAGGTTTGGCGGCAGCGCCGGATCCGCCCCGACGAGGGGGAACTGGCCGATATTGCGGAGCTGATCCGCGCCGCGAAGCGCCCGGTGATCGTGGCCGGGGGCGGGGTGCATTACAGCGGCGCGACCGAGGCGCTGGCCAGTTTTGCCGAGGCGCACAACATTCCGGTGACCGAAACGCAGGCGGGAAAATCGGCGCTGCCGTGGGATCACGCGCTCAACCTCGGCCCCATCGGCGTGACCGGCGGCGAGCCGGCCAACACTGTCTGCGCGGAGGCGGATGTGGTGATTGGCGTTGGCACCCGCTTTCAGGATTTCACCACCGGCTCGTGGGGGCTGTTTGCCAACCCCGAGCGCAAGCTGATCTCGCTCAACGTGGCGGCTTATGACGCCATGAAGCACGGCGCCGCGCCGCTGCAATCGGATGCTCTGGTTGGCCTCGGGGAATTGGGCGACGCGCTGGAAGGCTTTGTTGCGCCCGGCAAGACGGAGGGGCTGAAGCCGGATTGGTTTGGCAAGGTCGACCCGCTGACCGATGCGCCTGAAGACAGCAACCAACTGCCCAGCGACATGCAGGTGATCGGCGCGGTGCAACGGGCCGCAAATGAAGAGACCGTGGTGATGTGCGCCGCTGGCACCATGCCGGGCGAACTGCACAAGCTGTGGAAGGCGGGCAAGCCCGGCTCCTACCACATGGAATACGGCTTTAGCTGCATGGGCTACGAGATTGCCGGGGCCATGGGGATCAAGATGGCCCAGCCGGAGCGCGACGTGATCTGCTTTACCGGTGACGGCACCTACATGATGGCCAACTCGGAAATGGCGACAGCGGCGATGATGAGCATTCCCTTCACCGTCGTGGTCACCGACAACCGGGGCTATGGCTGCATCAACCGGCTGCAGATGAGCACCGGCGGGGCGGAGTTTAACAACCTGCTCGATCACTCGATCGGTGGCGAGAACTCGGCCATCGACTTTGCCAAGCATGCCGAGGCCATGGGGGCGACGAGCCTCAAGGTCAGCTCGATTGCCGAGCTGGAAGAGGCGCTGGCCAAGCGGGCAGGGGCCAAGGGGCCTTATGTGATCGTCATTGATACCGATCCCTACGCGAGCACGGAGCCGGGTGGCACCTGGTGGGACGTGGGCGTGCCGGAAGTCAGCGAACGCGCGGAGGTGAAGGCCGCGCGGGCGAAGTACGAAACCAAGAAAAAGCAGCAAAGGGCAGACTGATGGCTGTGAAGATCGGCATTTCCCTGATCGCCTGGCAGAACGACGACCTGCCGGAGCTGACCAAGGATTACACCACCGAAGGCGCGATGGAGGATGCCGCGAAGATCGGCTACTCGGGCGTTGAACGCGGCCGCCGGATGCCGGCCGATACCGAGGGCCTGCGCGAATATCTGGAGCGCTATGGTGTGTCGCTGTGCGGTGGCTGGTGCTCTGGCAACCTGCTGGTGACGACGGTTGAAGAAGAGCAGGCCGCGATCCGCCAACAGGTGCAGCAGTTCGCCGCCCTGAAGGCCCCCTGCATCGTGTACGCGGAGTGCTCCAACACCATTCAGGGCATGATCAACACCCCCGTCAGCCAGCGCCCCAAGCTGAGCCGCGAGGAGGTGATGGCCTATGGCGCGAAGCTCTCGGAAGTGGCGAAATGGGCGCGCGGCGAGGGTGTGGACCTGAGCTATCACCACCACATGGGTGCGATGGTGCAGGACGCCGAAGACATTGACTGGCTGATGGAAGGCTCGAGTGACGACCTGACGCTGCTCTATGACACCGGGCACCTGCACTTTGCGGGCGCCGACCCGCTGGCCGTTTTGGACAAGTGGGGCCACCGCGTGCATCACGTTCACTTCAAGGATGTGCGCCAGCCGGTGCTTGATTGGGTCAACGGCGAAGACAAGAGCTTTCTTGATGGGGTCGCCGCCGGGGTTTACTCGGTGCCCGGCGATCCGGAAGGCTGCATCGACTTTCAGGCCATCACCGACAAGCTCAAGGCGATGGACTATGACGGCTGGATCGTCGTCGAGGCAGAGCAGGATCCGGCGAAGGCGCCGCCCTTCGAGTATTCCAAGATCGGCTTTGACCACATCACCGAAATCTGCGGCCGCTCCGGCCTTGCAATCGAGAAGTAGAGACTATGGCTGACCTTCTGAGAAAACCCTTTGGCACACGCGGCAAGGTGCACCAGATCACCCCGGAAAGCGCCGGTTGGCGCTATGTCGGCTTTTCGCTCTATCGGCTGAAGGCGGGCGACAAGGCCGCCGAGGTGACAGGCGACCGCGAGGTGATCCTCGTTATGGTCGAGGGCAAGGCCAAGATCACGGGTGCCGGGCAGGATTGGGGCGTGCTGGGCGAGCGGATGGACGTGTTCGAGAAGACCCCGCCCCACTGCCTCTACCTGCCCAATGGCTCCGAATGGGAGGCCGTGGCCGAAACCGATTGCGTGCTGGCTGTTTGCTCGGCCCCCGGTCTCGGCGGGCATGAGGCGCGGCGTATTGGCCCCGATGGGATCACCCTCGCCACGCGCGGCAAGGGCACAAACACCCGCCACATCAACAACATCGCGATGGAGAACGAGGACTATTGCGACTCGCTTCTCGTGACCGAGGTCTTCACCCCGGCGGGCCACTGGTCTTCCTACCCCAGCCACCGCCATGATGAAGACGACTACCCGCGCATCACCTATCTCGAAGAGACCTACTACCACCGCCTGAACCCCGCCGATGGCTTTGGTATCCAGCGGGTCTACACCGATGACGGGCAGTTGGATGAAACCATGGCCGTCAGCGACGGCGACGTGGTGCTGGTGCCCCGTGGCCACCACCCCTGCGGTGCGCCCTACGGATTTGAAATGTACTACCTCAACGTAATGGCCGGCCCCCTGCGCAAGTGGCGTTTTGTTCCTGCGCCGCCGGTTCAATGGATCATGGAGCGGGACGCCTGATATGACTGCACCCTTTCAACTCGCCGCCTGCGCCGAAATGCTCTGGCAGGACCAGCCGATTGCATGGCGCGCGGCGAAGCTGCACGAGATGGGCTTTGGCGTTGGTCTCTGGAACTGGCCGGAGTGGGACTTGGACGCGCTGGAAAAGACCGGCGCGAACTTCACCATCATGAACGGCTACCTTGAAGGCCGCCTGGCCGATGACGAGGGCGCCGAGATGCTGCTGAAGTCGGCGCGGGAGACGGCGCAGGTTGGCAAGCGGCTTGGCGTGGACCGGCTGAACCTGCACGGCACCGGCCTTGGCGATGGTGGCATTCCGATCTGGCAGCATGATGTAACGCCGGGTGCGATGTGGCTGAAGGCGCGCGACACGCTCAACCGCATCTGCGATCTGGCTGAGGAAGAAGGCGTTGTTTTCACGCTGGAAAACCTCAACCTGCTCGATCACCCCGGCTGCCCCTTCGGCTCGACCGAAGATGTGCTGGCCCTCGTATCGTCAGTTGACCGGCCACAGCTGCGTATCAACCTCGATCTCTACCACACGCAGATTGGCGAAGGGGATCTGGTCCGCTGGTGCGAGAAGTGTCTGCCGTGGGTTGGCGAGGTGCAGGTGGCCGACAACCCGGGCCGGTGCGAGCCGGGCACGGGCGAGATCAACTACGCCGGTGTGGCGCAGGCGCTTTCCAAGATGGGCTATTCCGGCCCGGTTGGCATGGAAGCCTTCGCGCAGGGCGACGAGGTTGCCGCGTTGGAGGCTTTCCGGGCGGCGTTTACGCTCTAGGCTTTGAAATGAGGAGCGCGGCGCCCATTGAACGGATGCCGCGCTTGTGCCCTTACGAGGGGCCAGTAGGGACAGGGGCCAAAGCGGTGCCGAGGGTGCGCTCAGCCCTGGACCATGATCGCCCGGAAATCATTTACATTGGTCAGGGTTGGCCCTGTTGTCACCAGACAGCCGAGTTGCTCGAAGGCGGTGAAGCTGTCGTGAAACTCCAGCATCCGGCGCGTGTTGATTCCGAGACGGGCTGCCTCCTTCGGGAAGCTCGCATCGACAATGGCACCTGCGGCGCTCTCGGTTCCGTCGATGCCATCGGTATCGGCTGCGACTGCGGTGATGCCGGCATGGCCATCGAGCGCGAGGGCGAGGGACAGCAGGAACTCTGTATTGCGCCCACCCCGGCCCGGCGTTCTGTCACCCACGGTTACGGTGGTTTCGCCGCCGGAGATCAGCACGGCGGGTGCGGCGGCTGGCGTGCCGTGGCGGGCGACGGCCTTGGCCATGCCCGCCATCACGGTGCCAAGCTCGCGCGACTCCCCTTCCAGCGCATCGCCGAGAAGGATGGGTGTTACCCCCGCCGCCCGCGCCACCTCTGCCGCGGCGTCGAGGGAGGCCTGCGGGGTGGCGATGAGGCGGTAGTCGGGCTGAAAATTCGCCGCGTTGGGGGAGGGGGTGCGCAGCATCTCGGCGGCGGCTTCCGGGAGGGCGGCGCCGAGCTTTTCGACCAGATAGGAAAGATCTTCCTGCGCTGTCGGGTCTGGCACGGTTGGCCCGGAAGCGATTGCCTCGGGGTCATCGCCCGGCACATCGGAGATTGCGAGGGTGACAAGCCGCGCCTGCCCGGCGGCGCGCGCAAGGCCACCGCCCTTTACCTGCGAAAGGCGACGGCGCACTTTGTTCATCTCGGAGATCGACAGGCCGGATGACAGAAGCAGCCGGTTTACGGTGATGAGGTCATCCAGCGTCAGCGGCGGTCTTGGCAGGGTGAGCAGCGCAGAGCCGCCGCCGGAGAGCAGCGCGAGCACCAGATCATCGGGCCCGGCGCTGGCGGCGGCTTCCATCACCTCAAGCGTTGCCGCCTGCGCTGCTGCGTCGGGAACCGGGTGCGCGGCTTCGCGCACGGTGGTCCTGTCTGTCGGTACGGCGTGACCGTAGCGGGTAACGACGATGCCGGAGAGGTCGACATCGGGCCAAGCCAGCTCGACCGCCCGTGCCATCGAGGCGGCAGACTTGCCACCGCCAACCACGATGCAGCGCCCGTCTGGTTTTTGGGGGAGGTGGGGCGCGAGCACCCGTGCAGGGTCTGCCGCGCCGATCGCGGCCTCCAGCATTTTCTGCAGAAGGCCGCGCGCGTTGTCATCCGTCATCGCGGAGGCTCAGATGTTTTCGCCGCGGATCGCTTCGCAGACCGCGTCGGTCACCTCTTGCGTGGTGGCCTTGCCGCCGACATCGGGCGTCAGGACGCCATCGGCGCACACCTTTTCCACCGCCCGCATCAACCGCTTTGCGGCATCAGCTTCGCCGAGGTGCTCAAGCATCTGGGAGGCGGTCCAGAAGGTGGCCACCGGGTTGGCGATGCCCTTGCCGGTGATGTCGAAAGCGGAGCCGTGGATGGGCTCGAACATCGAAGGGTAGCGGCGCTCTGGGTCGATGTTGCCAGTGGGGGCAACGCCAAGGCTGCCCGCCAGCGCACCGGCGAGATCCGAGAGGATATCGGCGTGCAGGTTGGTGGCGACGATGGTGTCGAGGCTCTTGGGATCCTTGACCATGCGCACTGTCATGGCATCAACCAGCATCTTGTCCCATGTCACATCGGGGAAGTCCTTGGAGACTTCCTCGGCGATCTCGTCCCACATCACCATGCCGTGCCGCTGGGCGTTGGACTTGGTGACGACGGTGAGGAACTTCCGGGGGCGGGACTGCGCGAGCTTGAAGGCATAGCGCATGATCCGCTCAACCCCGGTGCGGGTGAAGATGGAAACTTCGGTGGCCACCTCTTCGGGGAAGCCCTTATGTGCACGGCCGCCGACGCCTGAATACTCGCCCTCACTGTTCTCACGCACAATAACCCAGTCCAGGTCACCGGGGCCGACACCTGCGAGCGGGGAGGTTATTCCCGGCAGGATCTTGGTAGGACGGACGTTCGCATATTGGTCAAAGCCCTGGCACAGCGGCAGGCGCAGGCCCCAGAGCGTGAGGTGATCGGGCACATCCGGTGCGCCGACCGCGCCGAAGAAGATGGCGTCGAAGTCCTTGACCTGATCGCGGCCATCCTCGGGCATCAGTGCGCCGGTTTTCTTGTAGCGCTCGGAGCTCCAGTCAAATTCGGTGACGTCGAGGGTAAAGCCGCCATCGCGCCGGGCGAGCGCCTCGAGCGCCTGCAGGCCTGCTGCGATCACTTCGGGGCCGATCCCGTCTGCCGGGATAGAGGCGATCCTGTAGGTTTTCACCGCATCCGTTGCCGCTTGCGTGCCGCCGGACGGCGAGGTTGCCGTATCCCCATCGTTCAGGATCGTCATGCTATCTCCTCCTCATGAACGCTCGTTCAGTTTGAGCGCGAGCTTACAGGTGAGGGTTCGGGCTTCTCAATCGAGCACCGATTATATACGCTTTCGCAATAAACGTCGAAACGGATCCCCATCGTGAACATCACGCAACTGAAGTGTTTTCTGGCGGCGGCAGAGGTGCTGCACTTTGGGCGTGCCGCGCAGTCGCTGGATATTCTTCCGGCGACGCTTGGGCGGCATGTGAAGCAGCTGGAGGATCATCTGGGTGTGGCCCTCTTTCAGCGGACCACGCGGGCGGTGGCGCTGACCGAGGCGGGCACCCGCGTGCTGGAAGATGCGCGCGCGTTGATTGCGCAGGCAGAGACGCTGGAGGAAAAGGCCCGCGCCGTGCGCAGCGCCGAGCCGCATGTGCTGCGGGTGGGGGCCATCGACAGTGCCGCCGCCGGGCTGATTCCGCAAATCTTGCAACCGCTGCACGAGGCACGGCCAGGGCTCGAAATTCAGATCATCGAGCAGAAAACCATCTACCTTTTGCCGAAACTCCTGAGCGGTAGCCTCGACATCGCCTTCTGCCGGCCACCGGATGTGCGCGACCCGAAGCTGGTGTTTCGTACGCTATTCTATGAAACCGCCGTTGTGGCCCTGCCGAAGTCGCATCCGCTGGCGGACCGCGAATCGATCGAGATTGCCGATCTTGCCGAAGAGCCGCTGATCGTTCCGGACCGGCGGTCGAGGCCGCATTCGCATGATTTGACCATGTCGCTATTCCTCGGCGCCGGGCTGACGGCGCGTGTGGCGCAGATCGCGGAGGAAAAGCAGACCATTGTGAACCTCGTGGCCGCAGGCACCGGGCTGGCGATTGTGCCGCGTTGGACCGCGCGGCTGAGGGTTGAGGGCGTGCGCTTTTTGCCGCTGGCCAAGACGGATGCGACCTCGCAGGCGAAACTCATCCTCGCCGCCGCATGGGCAAGGGGCACCCGCGACCCGCTGAGGGATGATTTCTTGCATGTTTTGAACCTTCAGCTGGAGGCGCTGGAGGCCTCGGCCTGATTATATCAAGAGTGAATATAATCCGTGCTGAATTGAGTCCGGCACGGTCCTTCTCCCAATGTTCAAGGCGGAGGATGTGCCGTGTTCCGGTGCATCAAATGGGAATACACGGAGGAGGATACCATGAAATTTACCACAATTATTGCTGCCGCAGCATGCGCAGTGGCCTTGCCGGCCGCCGCTCAGGACAAGTCTGACTGGCCCAGCAGCCTGACCATCGGCACCGGCAGCCAGGGTGGCACCTACTTTGGCTACGGCAGCGGCTTTGGCGCGATGATCAGCGAAGAGCTGGGCGTTAACGCTGGCGTCGAGATCACCGGCGGCCCGGTGCAGAACGTGACCCTCGTGGAAAGCGGCGAGCACCAGCTTGGTTTTGTCACGCTTGGCCCCGCAGACGAGGCCCGCCGCGGTGAAAGCCCGCTGATGCCGGGTGTGCCGCATGAGAATGTGCGCGCGCTGTTCCCGATGTATCAGACCCCGCTTCAGGCGGCTGTTCTGGCATCGTCCGACATCGAAAGCTTTCAGGACATGGCCGGCAAGCGCGTTGGCGTTGGCCCGGCTGGCGGCACCTCGGCAACCTACTGGACCCGCTTCTTTGAGAACGCCGAAGGCTATGAGGGTGTGAACATCTCCAACGCTGGCGGTTCGGATACGGCCGGGCAGCTCAAGGACGGGCTGATTGACGCCTTCGTTTATGCTGCGGGCCTGCCCACCGGCGCCTATGCCCAGCTCGCCGTGGAAAACGACGTGCGGTTCATCTCGATGGATGACGAGACCCTGGCGACGATGAAGGAAATCGTTCCGGCCATGGCCGAGTTCACCATCCCGGCCAACACCTACGAGGACCAGCCTGAAGATCTGCAGACCGTTTCGCTGTGGAACTTTGCCATCGCGCATCAGGACATGCCCGAAGAGCTGGCCTATGCGATCACCGCCCTCGCCATGGAAAACCACGAGCGGATGATGACGAACCACGCGGCTGCCAAGGAAACGCTGCCGGAGAACGTTGCCAAAAACACCGTGATCCCGTTCCACCCGGGTGCTGCCCGCTGGTTCGAAGAGAACGGCTATGAGGTGCCCTCGGTCGACTAAGACCAAGGCACTGGCAACAACTCGTTGATGTCAACAAACGGGCGGAGAGGCACAAGCCCTCCGCCCGAATTTCCACCTAGCAGGCGAGCGACCCATCTCCATGAGCAACGCGCAGGATACGCATACCCAATCCGAGGCCGACGCCGCCTCGGCGCTTGAGCAGGAACTGGCCCGGGCCAACGTGGATGCCGATCCCGTTGCGCTGAACCAGAGGCTGTTTGTCGGGCCCCGCAACATGCTGATTGCGTGCCTTTGTGTTGGCTACGCGGTGTTTCACCTACTGGTGATGAACGTTTACCCGCTGGAAACCTGGGCCTACCGGCTGAGCCATGTGGGCGGCGGTTTGCTTCTTGGGTTTCTTCTGTTCGGCTCGACGCCGTTCATTCATGACCCGAACGAACCCGAAAAGGGTGGCCCGCTGTCTCTGGCGATGCTGGGCCTTGCCGGGGCGGGGATTCTCTATGGCGCGGTTGGCGTTGTGGCGATCTGGATCAATGGGCAGGTTCTGGGAGAGATGCTGCCGCCGCAATGGGCGATGTCGAGCTTCGGGATTCCGCTTTGCCTTGGCACGGTGCTGGCCATCGTTCATGGCTGGGTATTCCCGCACCGCCGCCGTGCCTTGTTTGCGCCGGGGGATGTGCTGCTTGCCGTCTCTGCCGTTGCTTTCACGGCCTATCTGATTTTCTTCGCCCGGCAGCTCCAGCTGCGCGCCGGGATGCCCATGGCGCTGCCGGGGGACATGTGGTCTGCCATCACCGGCTGCTTGCTGATCATCGAATTGACCCGCCGCCTTGCCGGGCTGGCGCTTGTCATCATTGCCGGGGTTTTCGTGGCCTATGCCTTTGCCGGGCCGTGGCTGCCGGGGATCTTCGAGCATCGCGGCTATGACGTGAAGCGGTTCTTCTCTTACATCTTCACCGACAACGGGGTGCTGGGCGCGCCGATTGCGATTTCATCGACCTATATCATCCTCTTCGTGATCTTTGCGGCCTTCCTGCAAACCACGCGGGTGGGCGAATACTTCGTCAACCTCGCCTTCGCGGCCGCCGGGCACCGGCGCGGCGGGCCGGCCAAGGTGGCGATCTTTGCCTCGGGCCTGATGGGCATGATCAACGGCACCTCGGCGGGCAACGTGGTGGCCACCGGCTCGCTGACCATTCCGATGATGAAGAAGGTGGGCTATCGCCCGCAAACTTCTGCCGCGGTTGAGGCCGCTGCCTCCACCGGCGGGCAGATCATGCCGCCGATCATGGGCGCGGGCGCCTTCATCATGGCCGAGATCACCGGCATCTCCTACATGGAGATCGTCTATGCCGCGATCATCCCCGCGGTGATCTACTTCGTCTCGGTCTACTTCATGGTCGACCTTGCCGCGAAGAAGGCAAACATGAAGGGCCTGCCGCGCGACGAGCTGCCCAAGTTTGCGAAGCTGGCCAAGCAGATTTATCTGTTCCTGCCGATCGTGGTGCTGATCTACGCGCTGTTTGCGGGCTACTCCGTGATCCGCTGTGGCACGCTGGCGATGGTGACGGCTGCCGTGGTGTCTTGGCTGACGCCGCACCGCATGGGGCCGCGACAGCTGTTTCAGGCGCTCGACAACGGTGCGCGGATGGTGCTGCAACTGGTGGCGGTCTGCGCCACGGCGGGCATCATTGTGGGCGTCATCGCGCTGACCGGCATTGGCTCGCGCTTTTCGACGGTGCTTCTGGCGCTGGCGGACCAAAGCCAGTTTCTCGCGCTGTTCTTTGCGATGGTGGTGTCGATCATTCTTGGCATGGGGATGCCGACGACGGCGGCCTATGCCGTTGCCGCGTCGGTCATCGCGCCCGGGGTTATCAACCTGGGCGTCGCGCCGCTGACCGCGCATCTGTTCATCTTCTACTTCGCGGTGATGTCGGCCATCACCCCGCCGGTGGCACTGGCCGCCTATGCGGGCTCGGCGCTGGCCGGGTCGGACCCGATCCGCACCTCGGTGGAGAGCTTCAAGATCGGGCTTGCCGCCTTTGTGGTGCCCTACATGTTCTTCTACTCGCCCGCGATGTTGCTGGACGGAAGCTGGTTTGAGATCGCCCATATCGCCGTGACGGCCTTGGTTGGCGTCTACTTGCTGTCTTGCGCTGTGCAGGGGTGGTTCTTTGGCCACGCGAACTTGGCCGTGCGTCTGGCTTTGGGCGCAGGCGGGCTGACGATGATTGCCGGTGGTTGGCTGACGGACGCAATCGGCGTGGGCATCGCGGTGCTGCTGGTTCTCTTCCAGAAGGCACGCGGGACGACCGCCGAGGCGGCTGGCGGGGCTGACTGACGCTGGGGTGAGCCGCCCAAGTGCCAGCCTCGCGCTGCTTGTGCGAGGTGGTGCGCGGATGGGTTGACGGCTTGTGTGGCAGCAGTGGCAGCGGCGCGATGGGTTATTGCGCCGCTTCCGCCCGCGCCTTGCGCCGTGCCCAGGCCTTCCAGGCCGATGAGGCCAGCACGCCGGACCAGAGCAGCAGCACCATGCAGCCCAGCACGGCGGCCACCGGACGGTCGAAGAAGCCCATGAACGCGCCACCGGACTTGATCATCGAGGTCAGGAAGGTGCGCTCCAGCATGCCCCCCAGCACGAGGCCGAGGATGATTGGCGCGACGGGAAAGCCGTTGTCTTCCAGCACCCAGCCGAGCAGCCCGATGGCCAGCATCAGGATGATGCCATAGGGGGAGTTGGTGAGGGCGAAGGAGCCGACGATGCAGAAGGTGAGGATCAGCGGCAGGAGGATGCGGCGGGGCACCGAAAGCAACCCGCGCGCCGCCTTGATGGTGACCCAGCCGAGCGGGACCATCAGGATCACCGCGATCACGAAGATCATGAACACCGCGTAGATCACCTGCGGTGTTTGCAGAAAAACCATCGGCCCGGGGTTGATGCCCTTCATGTAGAGCACGCCGATGACGATGGCGGTGACGCTATCGCCCGGGATGCCGAAGACCAGCGCGGGAATCCACGAGCCGCCCACGGCGGCGTTGTTGGCTGCCGAGGCATCGACCAGCGCTTCGGGGTGGCCCTTGCCGTAGCGCTCCGGGCTGCGCGAGAAGCGTTTGGAGACGGCATAGGAGATCCATGCCGCGATATCCGCGCCAGCCCCCGGCAGGGCGCCGATGAAGGTGCCCAGCGTTGAGCTGCGCAGGATGTTCAGCGGGTAGCGCTTGATGATGCCTCCGACCCCGGCGAAGAGCCGTCCGCCGGTGGAGGGCACTTGGGGCAGGGGGCTTGCGCCCTTCAGCCGGATCGCGCCGCGCAGGATTTCGGCCATGGCGAAGAGGCCGATCATGGCGGGCACAAACTCGATCCCGGCCAGCAGGTCGGTGCTGCCGAAGGTGAAGCGCGGGGTGCCCGAGGCCGGGTCCAGCCCGATGGTGGCGAGGGACAGGCCGATCAGCAGCGACACGCCGGCCTTCAGCGGGTTGTCGGAGGCAATGAAGATGGCGCAGGACAGGCCGAGCGCGGCGAGCCAGAAATACTCGAAGGAGGTGAACTTGAGGGCGAATTCGGCCAGCAGCGGCGCGGCGAGGATCAGCACCGCCACCCCGAACAGCCCGCCGAGGCAGGACACGATGAGGCTGGTGCCGAGCGAGAGGTTCAGCTTGCCCTCCAGAGCGAGGCGGTGGCTGTCTTCCACATAGGCGGCAGAGGCAGGCGTGCCGGGCATGCGCAGCAGGGCGCCGGGGATGTCTCCTGCGAAAATCGCCATGCCGCTTGCGGTGACGATCGCCGCCACCGCCGGGATCGGCTCCATGAAGAAGGTGACCGGCACCAGCAGCGCGGTGGCCATGGTGGCGGTGAGCCCGGGCATGGCGCCCACGAACATGCCAAAGGCCCCGGCGCAGAGCACCACCAGCAAGACCTCCCATGTGAAGGCCAGCGCGGCGGCTTGGGCGAGAACGTCGAAGGACACCATCAGACGATCCCCACCAGAAGACCGCGCGGCAGCGGAACCTCAAGGAAGATGGCGAAGAGCACCCAGCAGAGCGCGGTGCTCGCCGCCGCGATCAGCAGGGCGGGCAGCAGGCGGACGCCGAACCAGAGGAAGATGACGCAGAGGGTGACGAGCGCCACCGGGATGAAGCCGAGCCAGCCGCCGAGCAGGATATGCGCCAGCACCGTGGCGACCATCAGTGCCGCCGAGATCAACCCGTTGCGGCTGCGCAGGGCCTCATCGAAGGCGACCCACGGCGCGCCCACGCGCCCGAGCAGATCTTGCGCCGCGAGGATGCCGCCTGCGATGATGAAGCCTGCCCCAAGCAGGCCCGGCAGCAGAGAGGCACCGTAGGGCTGGCCCGGAAAGGCCGGAAACCCCGCCGCCTGAACCATCATGAAGATACCCAGGCAGGCAAAGAGCCCCCCGAGCAGCGCGTCTCGCATCTGCATCTGTCTCCCCCCTGTTCAACCTGCCGAAAAGGGCGCCGGTAAGGGCGCCCTTCCCGATTATTCATGGCCGTGCGCGCCGGTCGGACGATCAGCCCGACGTGAGGCCCGCCGCGCCAAGCGCCTGCTCCATCACGGTATCGGTATCTGCCATCATGGCGGCATGGGCGGCCGGGTCCAGATACTTGATGCCAAAGCCGCGGCTGTTCATGAACTCGACGAACTCCGGATCTTCGGCAATCTCCGCCAGCGCGCCGGAAATGGCAGAGGCAGCGGCTTCGTCCATGTCCTTCGGGCCGCAGATGCCGCGCCATGTTGACAGGGCAAACGCGCCGCCGGCCTCTTTCAGGGTTGGCACGTCGGGGTGAGAGCCGACACGCTCGTCGGCCATCAGCGCGAGGTTTACCGCGCGGCCTGCATCCACCATGGATTTGGTCTCGGCCAGCGACACGGTGATGAGGTCGACACCTCCGGCGACGAGATCCTGCAGGGCGGGCGCGGCACCTTCGGAGGGCACCCAGGTGACGTGATCGGGTGCCAGACCTTCCGACATCAGCCAGCCGATCAGCGCGAGGTGCCAGATGCCGCCTTGGCCAGTGCCCGACGCCTTGAAGGTGCCCGGCTCGGAGGCTTTGATCGCTTCGGTCAGGCTGGCGATGTCCTGATACTCGCTGTCGGCGGAGACGGTCACGCCGGGGCTGTCGGCGTTCATCAGGCCGAGCGGGGTGTAATCTTCTGCCGTCAGCTCGGTGAGGCCGACGTGGTGCATCATGGTGATTTCCACCGTGACGAGGCCGATGGTGTAGCCGTCCGGATCGGCATTGGCGATGGCGCTATGGCCGACCACGCCAGAGCCGCCGGTGCGGTTGACCACGTTGAAGCTGCCGCCGAGCTTTTTCTCCAGCCGGGCTGCGATCATCCGGCCGGTGGCATCGGTGCCGCCGCCCGCGCCCCATGGCACGACAACGGTGACGGGGCGCTCGGGGTATCCGGCGGCGAAGGCGCTGCCCGGGGCCAGAGCGAGGGCGGCGGCGGCCGTTCCCCCGGCCAGAATGGCGCGGCGGCCTAATTTGATGGGTTTGCTCATGTTGGTGTTCTCCTCCCTTAGATGAATCGTTTCAGGTGACGCTGCTCAGGGGCGTCCCGGCAGTTTCATGTTCCAAAGCCCGCTCGGCGTCGAGCAGGGCCTGTGCCACGGGTGCGACGCGCGCGCGCTCCTCTTCGGAGAGGTCCGAAGAGAGGGCGAGGACCGGGCCGCACTCTGCCAAGCCAGAGAGGCCAATGGCCTCGTGCAGCACGCGGATTTCGTTGATTTCGCTGCGCAGGGCCTCAAGCGGCAGCATGGCCTGCAAGGCGGCCTCGGCGGCCTGCCGATCCCCGGCCTGAAGCGCATGCAGGATGCGCATGGAGATGCGCGGTGCGAGGCAGACGCAGCCTGCGGTAAAGCCCGCAAGCCCGTAGTCCAGCATGTGCGCAAGGGCAGGGGGCTCGCCAAAGCCCGAGATGATCCGCTCGGCGCCGATGGCGCTGATGATCGCGTCAAGATAGGCATCGCGTGCGCCATCGGTGCGTGGCACGGCGTATTTGACGCCAAAGAGCACACCCTCGGCGGCGAGTTGCTCCAGATCGGCGGCGGGCATGTAGCCATCGGTTTTGATATAGGCCATCAGCTGGGTGCCGGTCTCGCCGTGGAACCGGCGCAGGGCCTCGGCGCTGCCGGCATCGGTGCGGGGCGGCACCATCGGCAGGAGCAGTGCCACCGGGTAGCCCCGGCCTGCCAAAATCTCTGCCTGATCCACCAGCTTGCCACCGTCGCAACCGACCGAAGGCATCAGCCAGGTGTCTTCCGCCACCAGCGACTCCAGCGCGTCCAGCCACTCTGCTGTTTTGCTGATTGGCCAGTGCTGGGCCAGCGCGTTGCCGCCGTAGAGCAGCGTATCGACGCCCCCCTGTTCCATGTGTTCGATCAGCGCCTTGTTGGCGGCCATGTCGAACGCGCCATCCGCGCTGCGGGCAAGGGGTGGCACCGCCACAACGGAGCGGGCGAGGTCGGCGGGGGTAACGGATTTGCGCATGTCTGGCCTAGATTGGTCAATATTTGTAATATTGGTAAAAACAGGTTACGCGCTTGGCAAGAGATTTTTTCTGGAGGTTCAAATGCAAGAGCTGAAAATCGTCATCGCGGGTGCAGGCGCGATCAGTGAATTCCACCTCAAGGGCTGGCAGGCGCAGGAGGGTGTGACCCTTGCCGCCATCTGCGACCCGGATGAGGGCAAAGCGCGGGCGCGGGCCGAAGAGTTCGGGATTCCGGCGGTTTACACGGACGTTGCCGAGATGTTGGAGGCCACGCAGCCCGATGCGATCGACATTATCACCCCTGTCGCCAGCCATGCACCGCTGGTGGAGATGGCCGCCGACCGGGGCGTGCATGTGATGTGCCAGAAACCGCTTACGCCCACGGTTGCCGAGGCCGAGGCGCTGATCGAAAAGGTCGGCGAGCGGGTGCGCTTCATGGTGCATGAGAACTACCGATTCCGTCCGCATTTTGCCGAAGTTGCCCAGCGGGTGCAGGCGGGCGAGGTGGGCAGGGTGCGCCATGCCCGGATGACGGTGCGTTCCAGCTCGATGTATGACTACCCCGGGAGGGTGCCCTTTTTGCTGGGGCGTCAGCCCTACATGGGCAGCTTCCGGCGGCTGGTGGTGTTTGAGGTGTTGATCCACCACCTCGATGCGCTGCGCTCGATCTTCGGGGAGATGGTGGTGGAGAGCGCCACGCTTGACCAGATCAATCCCGAGCTTGAGGGGGAGGATGTGGCGCTTGTCACGCTGCGCACGCGGGACGGGGCGCTGGTGGTGATTGATGCCAACATCTCTGCGTTGGGTTACCCGCCCCTGCCCACCGACCGGCTGGAGGTGCTTGGCGAGGCCGACAGCCTTGTGCTTGACCGCGAGGTTCTGCGCCTGATGTCGCGCGAGGAGCCGGTGACGGTGCATGACCTCAAGGCGAACTATCAGGCGTGTTTCACCGGCGCCGTCTCGGCCTTTGTCACCGGCTTGCGCGAGGGCACGCCCTTTCCGACCGACCGGCTCGACAACCTTGAGACCCTGCGCCTGATGGAGGGCATCTATGTGGCGGCAGGTGTTGCCATCTGAGCCCGCGCGTCCTTCAATGGCTCGCACCTTGGAGCAGGAGCGAAGCGAGAGAGTGGCAGACCATCCCCAAGAGCGTGAGCCAACGCTGTCGGATCACATATACGATCAACTGCTCGGTGACATCATCAAGGGCGTCTATGCCACCGGCGCACGGCTGCCCTCGGAGACGGCGATGGCCAAGGCGATGGGCGTTTCGCGCCCGGTGGTGCGGGCGGCGCTGGCGCGGCTGCGGGAGGATGGCATCATCTCCACAAGGCAGGGCTCGGGCAACTACGTGGCCCGCCGCCCCGACAGCTCGGTGCCCTCCATCGTGCCGCTCAACTCCATGTCGGACATCCAGCGGTGCTACGAGTTTCGCTTGGATTTTGAGCCTGCCTGCGCGGCATGGGCCGCGCAGCGGCGCACCGAGGAGCAGATGGCCGCGCTCAGCGAAGCGGTGCAGCATTTTGAGGAATCCTACCTCCAGCACGAGCTGGGCACCGAGGCGGATCTTGAGATTCACAAGGCCGTGGCACGCTGCACCGGCAACCCTTTCCACGTGTCGGTGATGGACATGCTCGCGCGTCAGGTTGCCTTTGGCATGCATCTGTCGCGCAGTCTTACTCTGCACTCCGCGCCGCAGCGAAACAACGTGGTTGAAGCCGAACATCGCGCCATTCTCGATGCGATCGTGGCGGCTGACCCGGAGGCGGCGCGCGATTCCATGCGGGTGCATCTTGAAGGCGCGCGGGACCGGATGTTCATCGGCGAGCAGGGCTGAGGGCCCAACAAGGCACAGGGCGGCGGTGGGGGCTTTGGCCCGCCATGGCTCGCCCGTTCAGGGCTGGTCGGCGAGCCAGGCGCGCACCACCACGGCCTGCCGCTTTGGGCGGGCCGATTGCAGGGTGCCGATGATGAGCCGCCGGTTGAGCCATGCAAAACGGCCCTCAGGGGCGGAGACTTGGATGGTCGACATCGCGTAGCGCTCGGGCGTGCGTGTTTCATCCACGATCACCCGGTTGCGCAGGCTCAGAACGGTGCCGTCCTCGGTGCGCATTTCGTAGATCGCATCCAGCTCTTTCACGCCATCGGGCCTCAGCAACTGCCGGTCTGCGCCGCCCGCCAGCACTTCGCCCTCCAGCCCGTCCATCTGTGGACCCGCGTAAAACCGCCCGCCGAGGATGGGCACCATGAAGCGATGACCGAGGGCGCTCGCCCCAAGGTCGATCCGGTCGGCCACGTCGACGATTGCCGTCCAGACGAGCTGGGTGACGGGGGGCGTTGGGGGGATTTCTGCGAGAACTTCGGAATCAATCATGCTTTCACCTAGCGGGTTTTGGGGCGTGAAAGGAGTGCGAAAGCCTTATCGCTGCCGGGCTTTGCCTATCAGGGGCGGTGATTGGGGGGGCATGTTGGGCCGCAATGTGCGGGGTGATAGAATTCGCTTATCGCTACCCTGCACAATTTATTTTAAACCTATCGCTTTGCTGGCATAGCCTGCTGCCAAGCGGCCAGTCCGCTGTCTAGGGAGGACAACATTGATGCTTAACACGTTCCGCAACCTGATCACGGCGGGCGGCACCGCTGCCGCACTGGCAGCCCTTGCCACCACCGCCCAAGCTGCTGACGAGCTGATCATCTCGTCGGCCACGCCGCCGCAGCACATTCAGACCACCACCATGACCGATTTCGCCGCCGCCCTCACCGAGCGCTCCGGCGGCGCTCTGAAGGCGAAGGTTTTCGACTCCAGCCAGCTCTACAACGCGCGCGACGTAGGCAAGGCCGTTGCTCGCGGCGATGTGGGCATGGCCACCGTGCCCTCGCCCTACCTCAGCCGGGTTGAGGCCAACATCAACGTGCTCGATCTGCCAGTGCTGAAGGGCATGTCGGCCGAGGATCGTTCGGCCATGCTCGACGGCGAGGTCGGGGCCAAGCTCAACGGGATGCTGGCCGAGAAGATGGGCATCGTGGTGCCGGGCAACTGGCCGGTGCTGGGCCGGGTTTACTACTGGTCCACCAGCAAGCCGCTGCGCAACTTCGACGAGTTCGTTGGCCTGCAGGTGCGTATCCCCGGCGGGGCTGGCCCGGCGGCTGTTGTTGAGGGCATGGGCGGCATTCCCGTGGTGATGCCCGGTTCCGATATGCCGCTGGCGCTGCAGCAGGGCACGGTGGATGCCACCATGGCCGCCATCGAGTCGGTCGTGCAGCAAAAGCTGACGGATGTGGGCGTGCAATATGGCTTCTGGGACCAGGGGATCATCGGCTACCTCATCCCCATCGTCAGCCAGGATTACTGGAGCAGCCTCACCGAAGAGGAGCAGGCGCTTTTCACCGAGGTCTGGAACGATGTTGTCACCGAGCAGCGGGTCGCCAACGAGGCGGTCGACTCCGAGATGCGGGCAACGCTCAAGGAGTGGGGCGTGACCATCTCCGATGCCGACCCGGAAGCCGCGCTTGCCGTCCGCGAAAAGATGATGGGCCAGCAGCAGGCCGTGATCGACAAGTACGAGCTTGACCCCACGCTGGTTGAGCTGGTGACCGAGGCCGCCTCCAAGTGAGCCGCGCCATCGCATTTCTCGACC
The DNA here is from genome assembly GCF_006351965.1 of Oceanicola sp. D3. Classification (NCBI taxonomy): domain Bacteria; kingdom Pseudomonadati; phylum Pseudomonadota; class Alphaproteobacteria; order Rhodobacterales; family Roseobacteraceae; genus Oceanicola; species Oceanicola sp. D3. The sequence goes on along the minus strand of NZ_CP040932.1, from coordinate 3,189,528 downwards.
GCCTGATCGGCTGGATCGCGGCGGGCGCGCTGGGCATTACCTTTGTCCTGCTCGTCTACAACGTCGCCGCGCGATACCTCATCAGCTTTGGCTGGGTATCGCCCTCGGTTCAGCTGAACTGGGTGTTCGAGATTTGTGTCTTTCTGCTGGTCTGGGCGGTCCTCCTTGGGGTCGCCCGGATCGAAAAACGCGCGCAGCACATCCGGGTGGATTTTCTCTACAACAGCTTCGGCCCGAAGGGGCAGATGGCCACCGAGGTTTTTGCCCTCGTCTTCGCGATGGGCGTGGCCGGGTTCTTCATCTACTCCGGGCACCTCGTGGTGCAGGATGCCCTGTTTTGGGACGAACGCAGCGAGACCACCCTGCGCACGCCCTTCTGGATTCTTTATGCCGCGCTGCCGGTGGCCTTTGTGGTGCACCTGCTCTTCATCATCGAGCGGTTCCGCCTGTTGGTGACAACTGGCGAGAGCGCCAAGCAAGCTCAATTCGACTGAGGCAACTGACATGACCACTCTCATCGTCCTCGCCCTCGTGGCCGTGCTGATCCTGCTTGCCATGGGCACGCCGATCTACCTCGTGCTGATGGGCGTGGCCTCGATCCTGCTGGTGGCCGAAGGGCGCACCATTGCAGGGCTGGGCCAGCATGTGCTTGATCACCTGCAATCCCCGATCCTGATCTCGGTGCCCTTCTTCATCCTCTCTGCCGTGCTGATGCAGGGCGGCGGGCTGGCGCGAATATTGTTCGACGCGGCCCTGTCATGGATCGGCTGGATCCGGGGCGGGCTGGCGATTTCGGGCGTGGCCGCGACGGCGGTGTTTGCCGCCATCACCGGCTCTTCTGCCGCCACTACGATGGCGATGGGTACGCTGCTGGTGCCGCTGATGGAGGAGAAGGGCTACAAGACCTCCTTCGCCATGGGCCTCACCGCCGCCGCCGGGACGCTGGGCATCCTGATCCCGCCGTCGCTGCCGATGATCCTTTTCGGCCTCATCGCTGAAGAGTCCATTCCGCGCCTGTTTCTCGGAGGGGTGATCCCGGGGCTGTTGCAGGCGGGGCTGTTCTGCCTGTTCATCTTCACCGTGGCCAACAAGGTGGGCGGCAAGGCCGAGCCCTTCGTTGGGCCGCGGCGGCTTGTCCGCGCCAACGTGCATGCCTTCCCGGCCTACCTGATCCCCATCGTCGTTTTGGGCGGTATTTATGGCGGCTTTGTTACGCTGACGGAGGCCGCTGTGCTGGGGGTGCTTTGCGCGCTGGTGGCGGTGCTCTGCATCTACCGCACGGCCCGCCTGCGCGACATTCCGGCCATGCTGACCTCGGCGATCGACCGGACCTCGGTGATCATCCTCATCATCATGGGGGCCACGCTCGTTAGCGCGTGGATCATCAAATCTGGCGTGCCGCAGAGCTTTGCTGCCTCCATCTTGGAGAGCGACCTGAAGCCCTGGCAGTTTTTGCTCATCATGAACGCCTGCCTGCTGATCCTCGGCATGTTCCTTGAGGGGGTGGCGATCATTCTGATCGTGCTGCCGGTGGTCTTTGTGGTGGTGCGCCAGCTCGGCATCGACATGACGCACTTCGCCGTGGTCATGGTCATCAACATCGAGCTGGCCTTGCTGTCGCCGCCCATCGGGCTGAACCTTTTCGTCATGTCTAACGTGACCGGAAGGCCGGTGAGCGAGGTGTTGCGCGGCACCATCCCGTTTTTCCTGATCATGCTCGGCCTGTTGATGCTGGTCACCTTCGTTCCGGCCGTATCGACATGGCTGCCCAACCTCGTGCTCGGGGGATGACATGCACAGTGCTCTGAAAGCAGATGCGGCCCTTCCGGCCCCGAAAACCGGCCACAGCTTTGTGCGCGATCTGCCCTATGGCGCGGGCGAGCGGAACAAGCTTGATCTCTACATCCCCGCAGGCGTCAGCAATCCGCCGCTGGTGCTCTTCATCCACGGCGGCTCGTGGTTTCGTGGCGACAAGGTGGATGTGCTGAAATACGAGCGGCTCGACCGGCTGTTGGCGCTTGGTTTTGCCGTGGCCTCGATGAATTACACCTACTCGCAGCAGGCGATCTGGCCGGCGCAACTGGTGGACCTTGAAACCGCTGTCGGCTTTCTTGCGTCGCGGGCCGGGGACTACGGGTATGACACCGCGCGCTTTACCGTTTGGGGGCAATCCTCGGGGGCGCATATGGCGCTTTGGGCCGGGGTGATCTCTGCCCGGGGCACGATCCCCGAGGTCAGGGCGCTCGTCGGGTGGTTTCCGCCTGCCAATCTCTACCAGCTCTGGCATGACCGCGAGGCCGATGAGGTGCCGCGTGGCAACGAAAACGCCGAGCTGCCCACGCCGGAGAGCCGGTTGCTGGGCTGCGATGCGCAGGCCAACCGCGCGGCGGCTGAGGCCGCCAGCCCCGATGTTGCCGCCGCTGCGCTGGAGGTGGGGCAGGTGTTTCCGCCCACGCTGCTGGTTCATGGCACCGCCGACCCGGCTGTTTCTCCGCTGCAAAGCGCCCGGGTGCGGGACGTGCTGGCCGGGCGTGGCACCGAGGTAGACCTCATCGAGGTGCCGGGCGGGCGGCATGGCGGCGAGGGCTTTGACGATACGGTGGAGCCTTGTCTGAAGTTCCTCGTGGCACAGGCGCGGGCCTGACCGCACCGGCGCAAGGGGCAGCCACTGTCGACAGGGCGCCCTTGATCGCAATATTATCGCGCCACCACGCACGATAAGGATGCCTTATATGCCGCCCAGTGCGAGCACGCTGCTCAACCGGTTTGTTGCCAAGGCCAAGTTCCGGCACCTGCAAGTTCTCATCGCGCTCTGCGAGGTGGGCAGCATGCGCCGGGCGGCGGGGGCGGTGAACATGACCCAGCCCGCCATTTCGCAGCTGATCCGCGAGTTGGAGACCCTGCTGGAAACCGAGCTGTTCTTCCGCCACGCCAAGGGGGTTGAGCCGACCGAGGCAACCAAGGAATTGCTGCCCGTGGCTCGCAGGGTGCTTGCGGCGCTGGAGGACGGCTCGGAGGGGCTGGCCAACCGCCTGCAACAGCAGGGCGGGGTGGTGCGGGTTTCTGCCAGCCCCGCAGCGCTTGGCGGCATCATTCAGGGCAGGCTCGACAGCTTTGCCACGCAGCACCCGAGCATCCAGCTGCATCTCTGGCAGACCGCCGACACGGACCCGCTGGGCGGCGTTGCCGACAATGCAATCGACGTGATCTGCACGCGGGAGCCTGCCGTTATCCCCGAGGGCTGGGCCTTTGAGCGCTGCGTCGAAGACAGGTTGATTGCCGTTTGCGGGTCCACCCATCCGCTGGCTGCGCGGGTGGAGATCAGCAGCGAGGAGCTTGGTGCCAGCAAATGGCTGCTCAACCGCGTTGGCTCGGTGGCGCGCGACAGGTTTGAGGATGTCGCCCAAGAGAACGACTGGCCGCAAGCGGCGCGCTGTCAGGTCATCATGCATATCCCCGAACTGACCAAGGACATGCTGACCAGCGGAAAATACCTCGCCGTGCTGCCCCGCAGCGTGGCCGCGCCCTGGATTGCCTCGGGGGAGATCAGGGAGTTGCCCACCGAAATCGACACCCCGCTGCGCCCACTCGGCCTGCTCTGGGCGGCCTCCCGCGCGGGGCCGGCAACAGAGGCCTTTGTTACGCATATGAGGGGCTTTGGGGGCTTGAGGTAGGGGCCGGCGTTACGCGCGGCCCCTTGTTGGGCGATTTGGCCGGGCGCAGGGAAGAAACGCGTTCTCCGTCTGCACCCGGCCTTGCCACAGCACGAAGCCCTGTGGCGTGTTCGGTCGGCCCGCTTGATCAGGCGGTCAGGCGCTCGCGGTGGGATCGCTCGCCGGATCCTTTGGTGCTGGACACCAGCTCCAGATCGAACCGGATTTTGGCAACACCATCTTCGCGGGTGATTTCCGGTGCGAGGCCATCGCGCGTGCCGAATGCAAAGTCATCATTCACAAGCGGGTCGTCGGCGATGTTGATCTGCGTTGTCAGGTGGCGATAGCCCTCTGCATCCGCGAAGAAATGCACATGCGCCGGACGGGCCGCGTGACGCCCGAGCAGGGTCATCAGCGTATCGGTGGAGCCACCCGGAGGGCAGGCATAGCCGGAGGGCATGATGGTGGTGATCTCAAACCGCCCGTCATCGCCCACGCGGATTTTACGGCGATTGTTGAAGGGGGCGTTCTGCTCTGTCGGGTCGAAGTGAGAGTAGAAGCCGCGCGTATCGGCGTGCCACACGTCGACAACCGCGCCGGGCAGGGGATCCCCGGCTTCGTTCTTGACGACACCGGTGATGATCAGACGCTCGCCTTCATCTTCGTTGTCGCTCATTGTGGCGGAGCCCTCGCTCAGGGGGGCGCCTTCAACGTAGAGCGGGCCTTCGATGGTGCGCGGTGTGCCGCCACCCATGCCGGCCTCTTCATCGCGAGCGTCCAGCACGAGATCCATGAAATGCTCAATGCCGACACCCGGCATCATGAGGCCGTATTCCTCGGCGCCCTTGCCCAGAAACGAGACCGCTCCCCAGACTTCGTCTTCGGTCAGGTCGTGGCGCTCGATAATGTGAAAGACCTGCTCCAGAAGATCGCGCACAACGGCCTTCAGGCGCGTGTCGCCTTCCTTCTGATCTAGGCCGCTGGCCCGATCCAAAAGATCCTGGATCGGTTTGCTAGGTGTGATGTTGGTCATGGCTCTGCCTCCCTTGAGTTCGATTTGACTGACGCGCGGCAAATCAAAGACATGTTTGCCAGATGTTCCGTTAGTGCCATGTGCTGCCGGTGCTTCGCTATGCCGGTGCTGGTATCAGGCAATACTCTCGCCAACTGGGGGCTGACCTTTGTAATTGGGCCTCTGGTGCCTTGGCCTTCTTGGGCGCAGCCCGGGCCAACCGCTCAGAGCTTTTTCAGATTGGAATGCAGGTGAGAGAGCTTCTGGTTGAGGGCGTCGATGTCCTTCGCCGACTGATCCGCGAACACCATGTTGAAGATCATCTGCGCCTCCTTGAAGGCTTCCTCTCGCAGCTTCTCGCCCTTTTCCGAGAGGCTCACTTCGGTGACGCGGCGATCTGTTGGCCTGACGCGCGTTGTGACGAGCCCGTCTTTGACCATGCGCTGCACCACCTTTGTTGTGGTGTTGAGCTTTTGCGCGGAGTGTTCCGAGATTTCGGAGACAGAAAGGTGGCCGTCATCGTAGATGCTCATCAAGGCGCGCCAGCGTGCGATGTCGATGCCGAGGTGCTTGAGGCGTCTTTCCAGCGCGTTTTCATAGGCTGCATTGATCTGGCTGACCCAGAAAAACGGCCATCGTTTCTTGAACTCGGGTTCATCGTTTATTCGTGATTTCACGTTGGGCCTCCTGCTCGGATCGCGATGGTATCTAACGGGCGTGTCGCGATATGTAACGTGAATATTGACGTGAATATTGGCGGGACATTCCGGTGCTGCGCTCTCCTCCGGCGCCCCCGCCGCGCATTGCGGATGCTTGCGGGGGCGCCGGTTGAGCTGCGGTCGGTCTACATCAGGTTTGGAATGAGCAGGACAAGGCCGGGGAAGGCCAAGACGATGATCAGGCGCAGAATGTCCACGAAGAGGAATGGAAACAGGCCTTTGAAGATCGTGCTCAGCTTGACGTCCTTGACCACGGATTTCAGGACAAATGCGTTCAGCCCAACCGGCGGGGTGATGTAGCTCAATTCGGTGACGATGACGACGTAGATGCCGAACCAGATCAGGTCATAGCCGAGGCCCGCGACGATTGGATAGAAGATCGGCACCGTCAGGGTGATCATCGACAGGCCTTCAAGCACGCAGCCGAGCGCGATGTAGATCAGCGTGATGACCATCAGCGCGGTCAGCGGATTGCCGATGCCTGAAACCAGCGTTTGTATCTCGCGGCTCATGCCCGAGAGGTTGACGTAATTGGCAAAGACCAGCGCGCCGAACAGGATCAGGAACATGCTGGCTGTGGTTTTTGCCGTGTCATAGAGCGTGATCAGCAAGTCCCGCCCGTTCAGCCGCCCTTGCAGCAACACCAGCAAAAACGCCCCGGCCGCCCCCATACCCGCGCTTTCGGTTGGGGTGAAAATTCCAAGGTAGATGCCGCCCATCACGAAGACGAAGAGCCCCATAGCCCCCAACACGCCTTTGAGCGCGGCAAGCCGCTGTGCCAGAGGAAGCTTTGGCTGGGTTTCCAGCTCCATGTTTCCAAGGCTGACCGAGAGCCGCACGGCGACCGTGTAGAGGATCACACCGAGGATTCCCGGGATCACGCCTGCGAGGAACAGCTTGCCGATGTCCTGCTGTGTCATGATGCCGTAGAAGACGAGGATCACCGAAGGCGGGATCAGGATACCCAGCGTGCCGCCCGCCGCGATTGCGCCGGTGGAGAGCCCGTCGGGGTAGTTATACTTCCGCATCGAGGGCATGGCGATTTTGGTCATGGTAGATGCGGTTGCCAGCGACGATCCGCAGACCGAGGAAAACCCGCCACAGGCGACCACCGTGGCCATGGCCAGGCCGCCCTTGCGATGGCGCAGCCAGGCGTTGGCCGCGGTGTAGAGATCCGTCGCGATGCCCGATTGTACCACGAAATTGCCCATCATCAGGAACAGCGGCAGGATGGAGAGATTGTAGTGCCGCGCGTTGTCAAAATAGGTCTGGCCGAGCAGGGACAACGAGGGTTCAAAGCCGATGATGGCAGCGGTGCCCACTGTGCCGACGAGTGTGAGGGCCAGGCCGATCGGCACGCCCAGCAGCAGCATTGCAAAGAGAATGCCCAGTCCGATTTGCCATTCAGCCATGCCGATTTCTCCAGTGACTGGCAGCGAGCGCCACGGTCACGATTGCTGCGAGGAGGCAAAGCACAGCGGCGCCGTAGGCCACCGGTGCAAGCGGGAGTTTGAGGGTTGGTGTTGTGCCCGCGTAGCCAGCGATCTGGTTGCCGACGATCCAGATGCGCCATGCGACAATGGCCAGCACGCAGGCCGAAACGATGGAAACCGCAATCTCCATCACGCTGGCGCGCGTGCCCGAGAAGCGAGAGGTCACCACGTCGACTGCGATATGGTCTTTGTCGATGCTGGCTGCAGGCAGGCCGATGAAAACAAAGGTTGCCAGCAGCAACTCCGTGACCTCTGCCGCGCCCGGCACCGGGGCGTTCATGATGTACCTGCCCAGAACATCCGCGACCGTCAGACACATCATGGCCAAGAGACAGACTGCACAAATGCAGGCGATGGCGAAGCGCAACCGGTGGGCCAGGCCACCGGTTGCGCCGTTCTGGGCAAACAGGCTCATTGCGCGCTCAGCTTCTCGATTTCGGCCTGCAGCATGTCGTAGGCTGCCTGACCGTCGACGCCGGTTTCGTTGACGAGGGCAATGGTGGCCTCGACCACGGGCTGAACGCGGTCTTTCAGCGCGGCGATGTCTTCGGGGGAGGCTTGGTAGGTGGTCAGGGACTCGCTCAGGGTTTCATTGGCTGCGGCATCTGCCTTGTTCCACATCTCGCCCGCACGCGCGGCAAGCGCCTCGCCCAGAAGCGGCTCGATCAGGGCGCGGTCTTCCTCGGGGATCTGGTTCCACTTGTTTTCGTTCATCACGATCATGAAGGCCGTGTTGTAGATCCCGCCTTCGGCAAGGAAGGCCGTGGACAGAAGATCGTTGAGGCGAAAGAAGTTGATGGATTCCGAGGGGAACATGATGCCATCGGCGACTTTCTGGCTCAGCAGCTCGTACGCCTTGGAAGACGGGCCTTCGACCGGGACGGCGCCAAAGGATTGCGCCAGATCATGCGCGACAACCGAGCCGGTGCGCAGCTTCTGACCGCTGAGGTCGTCGAGGCTCGAAATCTCCTTGGTCGAGAACACATGCCCCGGGCCGTGGGTGTGAACGGCCATTACCTTCACGCCCTGATACTCTCCGGCCTCGGCCAGCATCGCATCATGAACACGCTGAAACGCAACCGAGGTGACAACGGCGTCATCGCCCAGAAACGGCATTTCCGCGATGGCCGAGGTTTTGAACCGACCGGGGCTGTAGCCCTGAACGGTGTAGCCGATATCGGCAACGCCGTTCTTGACCAGATCAAAGGTGGCGGGGGGCGGGCCGAGCGGGGCGGGCAGCACGTTGACCGTGACGCGGCCTTCGGTGACCTCTTCGATGTCAGCGACCAGAGGCTCGATCAGATCGGCAATGTAGGGGTGCGACGGCGGCAACCAGCTGTTGAGCGTCAGAACTGTTTCCGAGAACCCGGCGCTTGCCGAAAGAACGGTGCTCGCGACAGCGCCCAACAGTGCGTTTGAAATGGTCTTCATGGTAGTCTCCCTGAGAGCTAGCAGCCATGCCCGGGTTGGACCGGCTGGGGTTGGTTTGTTTTTGGCTTTTGGGATTGGAAACCGGGAAGATGCGGCGGGGCATCGCGCGATGCGCCGCTAGGCCACCGGTGTTTCGGCACCTCCTGTTTCCAGCTTGTGATAATCGCGACTGAAGTAGACCAGGCCGCGATCAAGGTTCTGCGCGAGGTGCACGTCCTTGATTTCGCAGAACATGACGGAATGCGTGCTTTGTTCGAGCACCGTTCCGATCCGGCAGTCGAAGGCGACATTGGCGTCTTTCAAAACCGGGGAGCCGGTGGAAAGTGTCTTCCAGTCGCCATGCGCAAACCGGTCGACGCCTTCGACGTAGCGGGCAAAGACACCGGCCAGATCCTGATGATAAGCCGTCAGCACGTTGACGCAGAGCACGCCGTTGCGCAGCAGCTTGTCGTGCACGAAGGAGTTGCGGTTGACGCAGACAAGAAGCGTGGGCGGGGCATCCGTGACCGAGCAGACAGCCGAGGCCACCAGCCCGTGCTTGCCCATCGCACCATCGGTGGTGATCAGGTTCACGGCGGCGCCCATGCGGCTCATGCCTTCGCGGAATTCCAGCTGGATCTTGGAAAGTTCCATGTCTCCTCCTCAGATATCCAGAACCAGCTTGCCCTTGCCGCGTGAGCAGCAGGCACACATCTGGTCCATGTCTTCGCGTTCTTCCTCGGTCAGAAACTGGTCGCGGTGGTCGATCTCACCTTCGAGAACGTCGGTGATGCAGGTGCCGCAAACGCCTTCCTCGCATTTCACCTCGATCTTGATGCCATGCTTGGCGAGCGCCTTTGCGATGGTGTCTTCGGGGCCGATCTCAAGCGTCACACCGCTTTGCGCGCATTCGACTTCGAAGCTGTCGCCTGAGGCATCGACATCGGCCGAGAAATACTCGCGGTGGACGTTCGCAGGGGCATGTCCGGCATTTTCGGCCGTGCAGATCACCCAATCCATGAAGCCCTGCGGACCGCAGACATAAAGATGTGTGTCCGGGTCAGCCGCAGGCAGGTCGCGGTAGAGATCCAGCCGTTGCGCCTCGTCCTTGTTGTCATGGTGAAAGACAACCCGGTCAGCGTAGGGCGCGTTCTCCAGCTTGTCCTTGAAGGCGGTCACATCCTCGGAGCGGGTGCAGTAGTGGAAGACGAAATCCTTGCCGATGGCGTGGAGACGGTCTGCCATCGCGATCATCGGGGTCACGCCAATGCCGCCGCCCAGCAAGACGGTCTGCTTGGCCGTCTCGTCCAGCGGGAAGTGGTTGCGCGGTCCTTCGATCTGGAGACGCGCCCCTTCCACCGCCGCTTTGTGCAGCGCCTCGGAGCCGCCGCGTGAGTTGGGGTCTTTCAGCACGCCGATTTCAAGATGGTCGCTGCGCGCCGGGTCGGAACACAGGGAATATTGCCGCCACAGGTCCACCTCGGGCAGGTAGACATCCAGATGCGCCCCGGCCTCGAAGGTGGGAATTGGGCCGCCGTCCTCGGGGACCAGCCGGATACGGGCGATGTTGCCACGGTCATCTGTGCGGCCAATGACCTTGTAGAATTGCGAGTCTGTCATGGTTTTCGCCTCATCTCATGTAGAGGCCGCCGTTCACGTCCCAGCAGGCGCCGGTGACGAAGGCGGAGCGTTGAGAGCAGAGCATTGCGACCATTTCGGCCACGAACGCGGGATCACCCAGACTGCCTGTCGGGATGTTGGCCAGTGCCTTGTCGAGATTGTCGCCCAGAACGGCGCGAACCATCGGCGTATCCATCGGGCCCGGGGCGATGGCGTTGCAGGTGATCCCGAAGGGCGCCAGATCGCGGGCGAAGACCTTGGTGAGCGTCAGGATCGCGCCCTTGGAGGCGGCGTAATGCGCGCCGGTGGCGGTGCCGCCGTTCTGGCCTGCCAGCGAGGCGAGGTTGACGATCCGCCCGTATTCGCGCTCCTTGAAGTGCCGCCCAAACACCTGGCACCCGGCAAAGGTGCCCCCGGCGTTGGTGGCCATGATCTCGTTGAACCGGGCCGGCGCGATCTCCAGCGCCGATTGCGCTTCGGTCCGCGCGGCGTTGTTGACCAAAACCTCGACCGAGCCATAGCGTTCGATGCACTCGTCCAGCAGGTACTGCCAGTTTTCGGCGTCCGACACATCGAGCGTCGCGGTCATGCAGGTTTCGCCCGCAAGATCGAGTTCGCTGGCCAGCGCGGCGGCGTCTTTGCCCGGGTCGATATCGGTGATGATGACCCGGAACCCCTCTTTGTGGAGGGCGCGACAGACGGCGGCGCCAAATCCGCGCGCGCCCCCTGTCACAACGGCCGTCTGGATGGTGTCTGGCAAAGGGGCCGCCATCAGAACAGATAGCTGAAAGAATTCAGCGTCCCGTCAGAGTTCAGAAGCCGGACGACTTTTTGCTGCAGTTTGAAGCCGCTTTCCGTCCGGATCAGGGTGTAGAAGGCATTGGCGGCCCAGATGCGCTGGCGGCCAAACTTGTCTTCGACAAGGTGCTCTGCCGCGCGCACCTTGATGGTGTCGCCTTCGGCGCTGTCGATGACGATGCGGCTGATGGTGCGCACCGTAACCGCCGGCGGGGCCGAAGAGATCGAAAAGCCGCGCTCGAAGCGATCCACGCGCATACGGCGCATCTTGTCATTGTCGTAGCAGAGGTTCAGCTGGTTGGCGAAGTCATCATCATCCCCGATCGGCATGATGTAGAGGCCTTCGGGCACCCACAGATCAAGCCATGTCTGGTAGTCCGTCTGATCCAGAAGATCGGCCTCGTACCACAGGAACTCAGTGACATCGGCCAGCAGCGCTTTGGTGTCGATATTCGTCATCTCATTCATCGCTCATCATCCGTTTCCACATCTGGTAGGCCGCGCGCATACCGGTTTCCGAACTGACGTGGCCGCGTGGGCCAAGAACGCCTTCTTCTTCATCGACGATCCCGCGGTTCACGAGGATCTTGAGCTCGTCCCCGCCCCGGGTGCCGCGCTGGACACGTTCCCAGACCTCGGCATCATCCGGCGAGCCAAAGCCCATCGGGCCTTGGAAATGTTCGTGCAGGCGCATCCGGGTCTGGTTGGCGATCTCCGGGCCGCCATCCATGCCAAGCGCGATGTGGCGGATGTCGGTCTTGTCCACGGCAACCGGCGTCAGCACGCGGAAGAAGGACAGCGACAGGGAGACATTGGGAAACAGGTTCATGTTGAAGCCCGGGCCACCGACGGCCAGGACGATCTTCTTCACCTGCTCTTCGCTGAAGCCTTCCTTGCGGATCTCTTCGGCCAGCTCCTCGAAGCGCGGTTCGATCGGGTCATCCAGGCGCTCGTCAAGGTCGGCCCGGCCCGGCATCATCATCATGATGGAGTGGCCGTTGCCGAGGTCTTCGACCCAGCCTTCGTCCTTTTCCATGAAGTCGAAGAGGTCTTCGGTCTTTTCGTCCAGCGTCTGCATGAAGGACTTGTGCACAACCGGGAAATGGTAGGCGTCGGTCGTGTTCTCGAGCTGCACCTTCCAGTTCATCGGGACCGAGAACTGATGCTCGCCCAGAACCTTGACCGGAAAGCCGCCGCCCTGCTTGTTGAACAGGTGGATGTACTTGCAGACCTCGGGGCCGAGGAACTCTTCGAGCGGCTCGATGTCATCGTTGAAGGTGGCGAACACCATGCCGCCATAGGCTTCGGTGCACAGCTTCAGCAGGCCGTGCTGCGACTTGTCGAAATCGTCGCCGTATTGCTCGGGGTAGGGCAGGGCGCGCAGTGATCCGTCCAGCCCGTAGCCCCAGCCGTGGTAGGGGCACTGGAACGAGGATGTCTTGCCCTTCTTGACCTCGCAGACCGTCGCCGCCCGGTGACGGCAGCGGTTGACCATGCAGTGGATCTTGCCCTTGCGGTCACGCACCACGATCACCGGGTCGAGGCCGACGTTGGACAGTTTGAACGACCCCTTGTCGGGGAACTCGCTTTCATGGGCGACAAAGACCCATGTCCGCTTGAAGATCTTCTCCATCTCTTCCTTGAAGAGCTCCGGATCCTCGTACATCTCGGTCGCGACCTTGGAGTCCTCACTGTAGAGCGCGTCGAGATCGCTGAATTTTGGCGTATCGAGAGACATGTCTTCAGCTCCTGTGTTGCTGTGGGATTTCAAGGGCGCGGCCCATGCGGGCCTCGACGGTCATGTATTTCCAGAGCCGCTCGTTCTGGTCGCCCACTTCGATCGTGCGCAGCAGGTTGCAGGCCGCCTGAACGGTTTCACGATCGGGGAAGTCCGCCAGGATGTACCAGGTGAACGGGAAGCCCGAGGAGGCGCCGACCATCGTCTGGTCGTCATCGAAGGTGCCGACGATCTCGACGCCGTCGAGCTGGTCGATGCCCATCATGAGCGCTTGCGTGGCTTGCCAGACCGGCCCGATCTGATCGAAGGGCAGGTCGAAGAAGGTTTGGTGGTTGTTGAAGCACAACAGGGTGCGGAGGGGTGTTTTCTCGGCCATCGTCAGGTTCCTTATGGGTATCCGGGCATGGTGGGTTCGTCGAAGAAGGCGGCGCCGGCGGCGGTCCATGTGCCTTCTGACAGGAAGGCATGCTGGGCGACGCCCGCTGCGTCGATCATGCAGCGCAGAAGCGGGTGTCCTTCCTGGATCACGGTCGAGCCGCCCAGGGCAAAGGCCATCCGTGCGGCCTCGGCCCCGTCCTTCGCCGCCTTGGACGCCACGAGGCGCAGGCGGACATGGGTATCGGGCGACACGGTTTCGTTGTGCGCCAGTTCCTCGTAGGCCTCTTCGAGCGTATCGTAGAACAGCGCCTGCGCCCCGAGGTAGAGCCCCTTTGCCTTGGCAAACTCGGTTTGCAGATAGGCCCGCGCGCCGGGCTTGGGCGCACCCGTGACCGACTGGCGCGAGCCGGAGTCGTGCAGGTGTTGGAGCGCGGCACGAGCGGCGCCAAGGGCGACCACTGCCAGCACTTGCGACGCCAGCGCCATCGACGGATAGCGGAACAGGCGGTCATCCATCGCCGGCTTGGAGCCGCGGATGAAGGTCCACTCGCGCGGGACGACGACCTTGTCGGCCTTGATGTCGTGGGAGCCGGTGGCGCGCAATCCGACGGTATTCCAGGTATCGACGATCTCGATCTTGCTCTTGGGCATGACCGCGATCAGGGGCAGCGTGGTGCTCTGGTCCTCGACCTTGATGCCCGCGCCCGCCAGATCGGCCCCGACAATGCCCGAAGCCCAGGGCCACTGGCCCGACACTTCATAACCGCCATCGACGATCTCCGCCTTCTGCGGCGGGAACATCGCGCCGGCAAAGACCGTGTCGGGGTTGTCGCGGTAGATCTGCGCATAGGTCTCTTGCGGCAGCGCGCTGAGGTAGGTGGCGGACACGCCGAAGCTGGCGACCCAACCGGCCGAGGCATCTGCGGCGGCGATATCTTCGATCAGGCGGCAAAATTCGGCGGGGCTTCTCTCGTCGCCGCCGAAGCGCTTGGGCACGAAGGCGCGGTAGACGCCAAGCGATTTGAACTGATCGACGACATCCTGCGGGATGTGGCGCAGCTTCTGGAACTCGGGCGCGCGTTGCTTGATGCCGGCGAGCACTTGCTCCTTGGTGTCTGGCGCTTCAGCCAAAGCAGCTTGAGCGGTCATGCGTTCTTCTCCTCAGTGAATGCGGTCAGGGTCGAGGTCAGCCATTCGGCAACCTCGCAAAGCTCGGCGTCTTCGTTCTTGCGGCCGATGATCTGAATTCCGGCGGGCAGCTTCTCGCGTCCGACCGGCAGCGGAAGGACGATGGCCGGGTGGCCCGAAAGGTTGAATGGGCGCAGGAACCGGGTCAGCGGCAACACGGTGGAGGGATCCTGCGCCTCGTCCAACGTTGGGGGGACAAACGGCAGCGCCGGGGTCATCAGCACATCAAAGCGGGTCAGCGCCTCATCCACCTGGGCGGTGAAGTCGCGCCGGATTTTCTCTGCCTTTTCAACGGCACAGGGGGCGATCTTGAGCGCGTTTTCCAGCCGTTGGCGCACGTCGGCGCCCAGCTTTTCCGGGGCCTGCATCAATGGGGCATAGGCTTTGGCCGCCTCATGGCCGATCAGCGTCATGCCGGCCTCGAAGGCGTCTTCCATCAGCGGAAGTTCGATGTAGGACGCGGTGCCAAGCCCCTCCATGACGGCATAGATCAGCGGATCACCGACGCTTTTGTCCAAGGAACATTTTACGCGCGCCACGCGCGGGGCGGTGGCCATCGAGACGGGTTTGAAGCTCGGATCGAGCGCCTGCATCGCCTCGGTCAGGCCCTGTGCGGTGCGGGCCAAGACGCCGACGCAATCCAGCGACGAGCTGGCCGGGTGGCAGCCCTTGCGGCTGATCCGGCCATAGGTTGGCTTGATGCCGAACACGCCGCAGCAGATCGCCGGTTGCCGCACAGATCCGCCGGTATCAGTGCCGACCGCAAAATCGCACAAGCCGGCGGCAACCGCGACGGCGGAGCCGGATGACGATCCGCCCGGGATCCTGTTGGGCCATTTGGGGTTGATCGGGGTGCCGAAGGCCTCGTTGACGCCGGTCATGCCGTAGGCCAACTCGTGCATGTTGGCCTTGCCGACCAGATGACAGTTTGCGGCAAGCAGGTTTTCGACCACTTCCGCATGGGACGCTGCTGGGGCCGCGTCCATCAAGGCCGCCGAGCCGCAGGCAGACACTTCACCGGCGATATCTATGCAGTCCTTGACCACAACTCGCGGACCGTTGCCGCCGAGGTCGAGCGCTTTGACTATCGCATTGTGATCTTGAATCACCACGACCGTGCCTTCCCAGCCTGATCTACTTCCAGATTTTACAGTAATGTTACCGTAGTTTTGCCGTACAAAAATACTATTCACGTGAATATTAACGTAAAGGTATCAAGCGATACGGTGCGTGACGCCCTCACCATCGGATAGAATGCGCGCGGGTGCGTGACACCGAAGCCAATGGACATGAGGGCCGAGATGACGAGAACCACGGTAGCGGCGCTTGAGAGAAGAGTTGCAGTGCTGGAAGCGGAAGCGGACGTGCGGCGACTTCAAGCGCGCTACATGTATCTGTGCGATACGCCCAACCCCGAATACGGATGCGCCTCTGACAGCGAGCGAATCGACCTCATCATGGAGCTCTTTGCGCCCGAGGCGGTGTGGGAAGGCGTTGGCGAGTATTATGACGGCCAGTTCGGCAAGGCCGAAGGCTGGGAGGCGATCAAGGCGCACTTTCAAAAGTTCTGGGGCGAAAAGTCTGATCCTGCGCTGATCCTGAACTGTCACTACCTGACCGGTGAGCAGATCAGGGTGGATGACGATGCGATGACGGCAGAAGGCAACTGGGTGCACATGCAGCCCTGGCTCTTCTCGGACGGCAAGGCGATGCTGCGCTCGTCGCGGCTCTTCAACAAGTTTCGCAAGTGCGACGATGGCATCTGGCGTTTTACGCAGAACCGGACGGAAAACGTGTTTATCGCGCCATTGCCCGCCACATGGGCCTCGGACTACCCCGGCGCATCCGTTTTGATGAAGCCCTGACCAATAGGGGCGGCGGCGCGCAGACCGCGCCGCGCGCCTTACCAAAGCACCAGCTTTGGCAGCAGAAACGCCAGCAACAACACCCCGGCCTGAATGGCGATGAAGGGCAGCACCGAGCGATAGATCGTTCCGATTTGGACGTCTGACACCGAGTTGCTGAGGTAGAAGAGGGCCATCCCGACGGGCGGCGTCAAAAATGATGTCTGCAGGCAGATGGCCATCAGGATCGCGGCCCAGGCCGGGTCATGCCCCAGCGCAAGTAGCACCGGGAAGACCAGCGGCGCGATGATGAGGATGATCTCCATCCAGTCGAGGAAGAAGCCCATCAGGAACACGATGAACAGGATGAAGATCAGCGTGCCATCGGGCGACAGGGGCAGGGCGAAGAGCGCGCCTTCGATCAACTCATCCCCGCCGTAGCCGCGCAGCACGACCGAGAAGCAGGATGCGCCAAAGATCAGGCCGAACAAGAATGCCGTGGTCAGCGCCGCTTCATCGCAAACCTCGCGAAAGGTCGCCCAGGTCAGCTGTTTGGAGGCCAAGGCGATCAAGGTTGCGCCCGCAGCCCCGATGCCCGAGGCCTCGGTTGGGGTGGCTATGCCGAAAACGATTGAGCCCAGCACCGCAACGATCAGCAGCAAGGGGCCTATCATGGTGGTGGTCAACTCTCTGACGAGGGTTGCGAGCGGTTAATTTTCGCCGCGTTCCAGGCCGGGTGCGGCGTCGGAATTGCACAGGGCATAGATCACGACATAGACGACATAGGCCAGTTCCAGAAGGAACCCGGGCAGGATCGCGCCGCGAAACAGGTCTCCGACCGGGATCTGCAGCTGGTCGCCCATGACGATCAGCATGATCGACGGGGGGATCAGGATGCCAAGGCATCCGGTGGCCCCGACAACGCCCAGCCCGATGGTGTCTTTGTACCCGGCCGCGCGCATCGCCGGCATGGCGATGGTGGCGAGCAGCACGACAGAGGCACCGATGATCCCGGTCGATGCCGCAAGCACCACGCCGATCACGACCACCGCAACCGCCATGCCGCCGGGGACGGGGCGCAGCACCTTGTGCATCTGCGTCAGCAGTTTTTCCGCCGCGCCGGATTTATCCAGCATCAGCCCCATGAAGATGAACATCGACATCGGGATCAGCGAATAGGAGGACAGCGTGTCAAAGATCCGGTTGGCGACGAAGCCCACCATCCGCAGCGAGGCCATGTCGGCATCGACCACCGAGAAACTGTCCAGAAGGGTGCCCAGGGCAGCAAAGGCGACAGCCACGCCGCCGAGCACGAAGGCCACGGGGTAGCCGCTGAACATGACCGCGATAAAGGTGGCCGCGAGGAGGAATACGAAAAGCGCGTCCATCTTCAGTCTTTCTGTGCCGAAGCGCCGGGATGCAGCGCCTCTCGGAGGGAGGCGAGCAGGATGGCGATGGCCTGCACACCAAGCAGGGTGAGCCCGGCGGCCATGACAAACTTGACGATGTAGCGCGCGGGCAGGCCCGAGGGCATGGGGGAGCCCTCTTTCAACGCCCAGCTATAGCCAAAGATCGTCCAGGCGCTGCGGCCGACCATCCAGAGGAACGGCAGCAAGAGGAACAGCACACCGAATATCTCGATCAGCGCACGCGCACGGGGCGACATGCGGTTGTGAAGAACATCCACGCGGACGTGGCGGTCTTTCTGATAGGCCCAGGCGAGGCACGACATGACGACAATCGCGTTCAGGTGCCATTGCAGCTCTTCCAGTTCGATCGATCCGATGTTGAAGGCATAGCGCAGCGCCACGTTGAGGAGGATCGTGAGCATCAGCAGCGGCAAGACAAGCGCGCCGGTTGTGCCCACGGTGCGAACGGCGCGGTTTATGAATGCTTCGATGGTTTTCATGATGGGTGCTTGCGCCCGCGCCGCGATGGGGAGCGGCGCGGGCGCATGTTCACTCAGTTCGCTGAGCCAGCGGCGCGGAAGGCTTCAAGCGACTCCCAGACGCGTCTGAAATCCGGGTCCGCTTCGGATTGCTCGGCCACCACCTCGTCAAAGGCGGCCTCCAGCGAGGTAAGCACTTCGGGCGAGAAGCTGCGGAACTCAACACCGGCCTCCTTGAACGCGCTCAGCGCCTCGGCATTCATCGACACGGTGGACATGACAGAGGTCAGGTTCACGGCGCGGCAGCTTGCCTCGATCAGTTCTTTGCTTTCTTCCGTGAGGCTATCCCATTTCGCCATGTTGACGATCAGCTCGTTCATCGCGGCGGGCTGGTGCCAGCCGTCCGGGTAGTAGTATTTGCCGACCTGCTGCATGCCGAGCAGGGTGTCGATGGCGGGCATCGATAGCTCGGTGCCGTCGATGATGCCCTTTTCCAGCGAGGGGTAGATATCCCCGGTGGACAGCAGCACAACGGAGGCGCCCGCCTTTGCAATCGCTTCGCCCGCCAGACCGGCAAAGCGCAGTTTCTTGCCCTGCAGGTCTTCGATCGAGTTGATCTCGAAGTTGTACCAGCCGCCTGCTTCGGAGGTCATGAGGCCGCAGGGAATGGTTTTGACGCCCTGCCCGGCGTAGATCTCTTCCCAGATCTCGCGCCCGCCGCCCTCGTAGATCCAGGCCGCATGTTCAACCGGGTCCAGCCCGAAGGGGATGCCGCCAAAGAGTTGCACGGCGGGGAAGCGCCCGGCGACGTAGAGCGGCGATGTGATCCCGGCATCAAGGGTGCCCTGTTGCACCGCATCGAAAATCTGGAGCGAGGGCACAAGCTTGCCTGCGCTGTAAACGGTCACATCCAGCTCGCCGCCGGATGCGGCATTCAGGGTTTCGCCCAGAAACTCGGCATTGGCCCCGCTGGCGGGCAGGTTGAGCGGTCATGCGCTTTGAATATCCAGCCGCTCCTTTGCAAAGGCGGTGCTGGCCGCGAAGGACGATAGAAGAAGCGTGGCAGCGGTACAGGTGGTTTTCAGGTGATTGAGCATGTGCGATCCAACGTGTGACAAAGGGTTACGACGGGTGCGGGAATGCTGCGTGAGAGTGGGGCAGCCAAGACGGTCCCCCGAACCGTTTCCACGTTCGTGCAACGCTGACTGGCGCTCTGGCTTCAATGCAGGTGACGGTAATGTACAATACCTTTGACGAATAATACGTGGCATTCCACGCGGGTCGCATGCACCACAACGCGTTCAGGCCGCGCGCAGTGCCGGTTGGTTGACTAGGGTATCAGTCAAGACCCGGGCAAACATCGACAGATTGCATCGCCAATTGCATGTTCCGTCGCAACGACGGCTTGGATCGAGGGAGAGGTTGCGTGTCGAAGATTGAAAAGGTTGAGGTGGTCATTCTCGATATTCCGACGATCCGCGGACATGTCCTGTCGATGGCGACCATGCGCACCCAGTCTGCCGTTCTTGTGCGGGTGCTGTTTTCTGATGGTTCCGAGGGGATTGGCGAAGGCACCACGATTGGCGGCATCTCCTATTGCCCCGAAAGCCCGGAAAGCATTGCCTCGGTTATTCAAACCTATATCGCCCCCGTGCTTATCGGGCGGGATGGCAATGGCTTGAACGAGGCGGTCCAGCATATTGCCAAGTCGGTCAAGGGGAACTTCATTGCCAAGTCGGCGGTTGAAATTGCGCTCTGGGATGGATTGGCCAAACGCCTTGGTGTGCCGGTCTCGCAGCTGTTTGGCGGGGCGGTGCACAGCCGTCTGCCGGCGGCATGGACTTTGGCATCGGGCAACTCGGACACCGACATTGCTGAAGCCCACGAGATGATAGAGGCCGGTCGGCATAACACCTTCAAGTTGAAGATCGGCAAGCGCGCGGTGCGCGATGACGTGGCCCATGTGGCCCGCATCAAGGAGGCCGTCGGCGATGCGGCGAGCGTGCGTGTTGACGTAAACCAGGCTTGGAGCCTGCAGGATGCGCGTTGGGGGCTGAAAGGGTTGCAAGACGCGGGCTGCGAGCTTGTAGAACAGCCGGTCGAGACCCGCTTCATGGCGGAGATGGCCGAGTTGGCCGCCAGCTACGAGATCGCCGTGATGGCGGATGAGGTGCTCAATGGCCCGGAAGATGCGCTGAGGGTTGTCACCGCCCGCTCGGCGGATGTGCTCGCCGTCAAGGTGGCCCAATCCGGCGGGCTCTCCCGCGCGTCAGAGGTGGTTGCGATTGGTCAGGCCGCGGGGCTTGGTCTTTACGGCGGCACGATGCTGGAGACCGGGCTTGGCACGGCGGCGGCGCTTCAGCTGTTCTCGACCGTGGAAACGCTGGCTTGGGGAACAGAGCTGTTTGGCCCGCTCTTGCTGGTGGAAGACATTCTGGCAGAGCCGCTGACCTACAAGGATTTCCATGTAGAAATTCCGTCCGGTGCCGGTATCGGCGTTGAATTCGATTGGGAGAAGGTTGAGAAGTTTCGCCGCGACGGCTCCAAGTTTACGCGGGCCGGTGCCGCGCGCTGAGCCTCACGGCATGTTGCGTGACACCGATTGGGCGATCTGGATGAAGTTCCGGATATGGAGGCCTTGCTCATCCAGCCGGTAGTTGACCGACAGGGAGGTGTGGCCAAGGGCGGGCTCGATCTGGAGGAAGCGCAGCCCGTTGCGCTGCGAGGTGCCAACAGACCCGGGCACAATGCAGATGCCCTCGCCAATCGCCACAAGGCTGAGCGCCGTCTGAAGATCCATCGTCCAGACCCTGCGCGAGATATCAATGCCCTGTGCCTCGCAAAACCCAAGGACAACATCGGCGTAGCTCGGTCTGGGATACTCGGGGTAGAGCACGAGGTTGGGGCGGGAAAGGGAGGAGAGGTCCAGCGTTTCGCCGGAGCTTAGCGGGTGGTTGTCGGGGACCGCTGCGATCAGGGGTTCTTCTATCAGTGGCCGGGTTACAAACTCGCTGTCCTTCAGGGCTGGTCGGGCGAAAGCGATATCCAGCTCTCTTGAAACAAGCGCACGGTGCAGCCCGGCGTTGTTCATCGGAACAAGGCTCAGGTTCACCTCGGGATAGGAGGCGCGGTAGGATTTGATGATGTTCGGCAATATTCCGTAGGTGGCGGAGCCGACAAAGCCGATGCGCAGGCGCCCCTCGGCCCCCTGACCCAAGCGCCGGATCTCCAGCTGTGTGTCTTCCAGCTGCGACATGATCGACTTGCCGCGCTTGAGCAGGCGCTCCCCGGCCTGGGTCAGCGTGATTGCACTGCGCCCGCGATTGAACAGAACCGCGCCTAGCTCGGTTTCGAGTTGTTTGATCTGTCGGCTGAGCGGTGGCTGCGCAATATCCAGCCGTTCCGCCGCGCGCCCAAAGTGCAACTCCTCGGCAACCGCAAGAAAGTAGGTGAGTTGCTTGGTGTTGATCATTCTTCACTCCCTACCCGGGGTTGCGCCGGATTTCCGGGCAAAGCGTGCCGTTGCCAGCGAGTATCGTTTGATACCCGAGCGAGCATCGCGCCGCCATGTGAAACTGCGACATCTATGCGCAAATTCCAACTGCGGGGGCGAACAGAACAGCCGCCCGGTTGGAGCGCCCGGCACGGCAGGGGCGATACCGGGGATGAGAGTGGCGGCGGCCTGATGGGGCTGAACTGCGCGAAGAAAGGGAGTGGCTCACCATGCCAAATGTGAAGGTTCATGTGACGGAGACGGTTTTGAAGGACAAGCGCGCTGCGTTGGTGGCGATGTTGCCCGACCTGCGTGAAACGATCATGGCCGCGTTTTCGGCCCCGCAGTCCGTGTGCCACCTGACCATCCTGCCCTGCATCGGGCTGGAGGATCAGGCGGATATCCTTGTGGATGTTCACTATCTTGCCATGCCGGACCGGACCGCAGAGCTGGCGAGCGCGGCGGGCGACACCATCAGGCAGTTGTTCATCGACGCCACAGGCCAGAGGCCGGATGTTCGCTTGGTCTCTCTGGCAGCCGAGGACTACGTCGCCCTGCGCTGACCGGCGCCAACCCGGCCATAACGGCGGGCGGGCCGCCTTTCGCCTTCGGCAGTATCACCCGATACCTATATTCCGAATGTGACACGGATATTCTGAGCCTGTCGCCCGTCACAACAACGGGGGGCGCTTGGACTCCGGGGGAACGGGATGCAAACAGCCGCAGCCTTGCAAGGCGACACCATTGGCAGGGCTCATGTGGACGACTTTCAGCAGGCGGTCTTTGCCGCCTGTGGCAACTTCACCGTCCAGCCGCATGGCCCTGATCCCCATATTCTGGGCGGTATCACGCCTTTTGAGCGCAACATCATGGCATTTGCCAAGGTCGACATCGGCCGCTCCACCGTGCGGCGCGGGGGGCGGGAAATTCGGCAATGCTCCAAGGATCCCTATTTCCTGATCTACCAGACCAGGGGCCGGGCCGAGATGCGCCACGCCGGCGCCGTGACCTGTCTGGACCAGGGCGATATCTTCATCGTGGACAGCGAAAGGCCGTCGGAGTTCAATTTCCAGCAGGCTCATAACCAGCAGCTGTCTTTCCGGCTGCCTCGCGACGAGGTGCATCAACGGTTTGGCCGGATGCTGAAAGGCGGGCTTTTCATCTCGCACAAGTCCCGTGAAAGCCTGGTGCTGCGCTCCGCGATCTGTGCTTCGATTTCCGATGAGCCGCAGGGGCCGGGGGGTGAAGGCTTCTTTGAGCTGTTGGAATCCTACCTCTTTGCGATCGAAACCGGCGCCTGCCCCGAAGATGCCCTTCAGGGCGCGCTTTTGGCGGCGGCTCTCGGGGTCATCGGCACGCAGTTTCACGATCCGGAGTTCACGCCCTCTGAGCTTTCGGAGTCTCTGGGCGTGCCGCTTCGCAGGTTGCAGCGGGCCTTCAACAAAGCGGGCACGACCCCGCGCAAGGCCATTTTGGACACAAGGCTGCGCAGCGCCCATGCGTTGCTGCCCTTGGTCAAAACACCCCACGGGGCCAGATCTGTTACCGATCTGGTCTATAGCCACGGGTTCAACGATCTGTCCTATTTTTACCGGGAATACCGAAAGAAGTATGGCACGGCGCCGGGCAAGCAGCCTCGGTTTGCCGAAAGCCAGTTGAGCCTTGTCAGCCCACAGGGCGCGGGGGCCGCGAGCCCCTCGGTGGCGCGGCACGCGCGGTGATCTGCGGGGCCGGGAATGTGACGCTTCTGTCCAAGATTCGGGGTTAGGCATAGCGCAGACTTGTCTCAGACCGTCACGTGGAGGGTGAAATGGCTGAGAACAATGCACAAGCGGTAGCGGCACCAGAGGCTGAAATTCGCGATTATCCCATGATCATCGGAGGGCAGCCCGTTGCGGCTGAGCGCTATTTCGATGTGGTCAACCCGGCGACCGGCGGGCTTGTCGGCAGGGCGCCGATGGCCAGCGGGCGCGATCTGGACGGGGCGGTGGCGGCGGCCAACGCCGCCTTTGAGAGCTGGAGCAAGACCAGTGATGAGGCTCGTGCCGAGGCGTGCCTTGCGATTGCAAAGAAGGTTGAGGAGAACGCCGAGGAAACCGCGCGGCTTATCTCGATGGAGCAGGGTAAGCCGCTGAACGGCATCGGGTCTCGCTTTGAGATGGGCGGCGTTCAGGGCTGGGCGGCCTATACCTCCTCCCTGTCCATGCCCATCAAGGTTTTGCAGGATGACGCGCAAGGCCGGGTGGAACTGCACCGCAAGCCGGTGGGCGTTGTGGGCTCGATCACCCCGTGGAACTGGCCGGTTCTGATTGCGGCCTGGCATTTTTTGCCTGCCGTTCGCGCGGGCTGCACGGTTGTGGTCAAGCCTTCGCCGTTTACGCCGCTGTCGACCATCCGGCTGATCGAGCTGTTGAACGAGGTTCTGCCAGCCGGCGTTCTGAACGTGGTGAGCTCGGATGATGTGACCACCAACATCGGGGCTGCCATGTCGCAGCATGATGGCATCCGCAAGATCGTCTTTACCGGCTCCTGCGCAACCGGCTCCAAGATCATGCAATCGGTGGCGCCGAGCATGAAGCGCCTGACGCTTGAAATGGGCGGCAATGATGCCGGTATCGTTTTGCCGGACGTGGACCCGGCGGCCATTGCCGAAGGGCTGTTTTGGGGCGCGTTCATCAACAACGGCCAGACCTGCGCAGCTTTGAAGCGCCTCTATGTTCATGCCGATGTGTATGATGACGTCTGCAACGCGCTGGTGGATTTTGCCAAGACCATCCCCCTCGGTGATCCGCTGGACGAAAACAGCATCCTCGGGCCGATCTCCAACCAGATGCAGTTTGACAAGGTCAAGGCGCTGGTGGACGCCAGCAAGCATCAGGGACGTGTCTTGCTGGGGGGCGCTCCGGGCGAAGGCCTGTTTTATCCGCCAACGATCATTGCCGATCTGGACAATAGCGCGCCGCTGGTCGCTGAAGAGCAATTTGGCCCGGCGCTGCCGATCATCAAGTTTGAAGATGTCGAAGAGGCCATTGCGATGGCCAATGATGTCGAGGTTGGCCTTGGTGGCTCTGTCTGGACCACGGACACCGCGAAGGGGCAGGAGATTGCCTCGCGGCTCGAATGCGGCTCGGTCTGGCTGAACAGTCACGGGATGATCCAGCCCAACGCGCCCTTCGGCGGGCTCAAGAAATCGGGCTTGGGAGTCGAGTTCGGCGAAGAGGGGCTGATGGAATACACTGACATTCAGACGCAGTTCTTGGGCCCCAGATGACGCCCGGTGGCCCGAGGATCAGTGGCCGCTAGCCGGGCTGCAACGGAATGAAACCAACCGCGCTAGGCAAATAACAACAGAGGAGAAACGCGACATGAGATACACAAGCACAGCAGCCATCGCACTGGCGACGGCCTTACTGTCGCATCAGGCGACGGCGCAGACGCACCCGCTGGACGGGCTGACGGCAGATGAGTTCAACCGCGCCACGCAGATTGCCCGCGACGCCGGGATCACCACCGAGCAGTCGCTCTTTCCGATGATCGACCTGCAGGAGCCGCCCAAGTCCGAGGTGCTGGCCTTTGAACCGGGCGACGCGCTGACCCGCCGCGCCATCGTGCACCATGTGAACGACGAAGGGTTCTTTGAAGCCATCGTCAACCTGACCAGTGGCGAGGTTGAAAGCAACACGCTGGTCGACGGGCAGTCGATGGTGCTGTTCTCGGAATTCATGCAGGCGCTCGAAATCACCGTTTCGGACGAACGCGTTCAGGCCGGGCTGGCCAAGCGCGGCCTGACGCCGGACGATGTCTTCTGCCTTCCGCTCACGGCGGGCAACTTCTTTACCGATGAGTATGATGGCACCCGCCTGATGAAGGTGCCGTGCTACGTGTTGCCGGGCGAGAATTCGAACTGGTACGCCAAGCCGATCGAGGGCCTCTACACGACGATCGACCTCAAGACCCGCACCGTCATCGACGTGATAGACAAGGAGCCCATCCCGCTGGCCACCGATCACTGGGGCTACACCGAAGACGAGGTGGCCGAACGCGCGCCGCTGCGCCCCGAGACCAACCCGGTGACGATGACGCAGGAGGGCGGGCCGAACTTCACGATCGAGGGCAGCAATATTTCTTGGGATCTGTTCGACTTTAACCTGCGCACCGAAAAGCGGGCCGGGCTGGTGCTTTCCAACATCAACGTCATGGATGGCGATGTCAAACGCCCGATCATCTACCAGACGCACCTCTCCGAGGTTTTCGTGCCCTACATGGACCCGTCGGAAGGCTGGTACTGGCGCACCTACATGGACAGCGGCGAATACGGTTTCGGCCTGTTCATGACGCCGCTCGAAGCGGGCATCGACTGCCCGGCACATGCGACCTTTCTGCCGTCGGTCATCTCCGATGACTTCGGCAAACCGATCGAGATCCCCAACGCCATCTGCATCTTCGAGCGCAACATCGGCGACCCGGCCTGGCGGCACTTCGAGATCTTTGCCCAGGGCCCCGAAACCTTCGTGCCTGCGGAGGGACGGCCGGCGACCGAGCTGATCGTGCGTTCGGCCTCACAGGTGGGCAACTATGACTACCTGATCGATTATCGCTTCTACCAGAATGCCGATATCCGCATCATGGTGGGGGCCACCGGTCTGGACGGTGTGAAGGGGGCCGCAGCGGCTTCGATGAACGATCCCACGGCGGCCGAGGAAACCAAGCATGGCACGCTGATCGCGCCGCACCTCGTGGCCGCGAACCACGACCACTATTTCAACTTCAAGATCGACTTCGACATTGATCAGCCGGTCAACATGTTCGGCACGATGGATATCGTGCCCGCCGAAGTTGACCCCGATCTTCCGCGCCGCAGCCTTTGGACGGTCGAGCACAACATGCCCGACAGCGAGATGGACGCGCGTTACAAGATCAGCTCGTCGAAGCCGCGCTACTTCCACTACTCCAACCCGGCGCGCGAAGGGCACCTGGGCCACACACCCGGCTGGATGATCCACCACGGCTCCATCGCCTATGGTCCCTTCGATTACGTGAATGATCCGTCGATGAAGCGGAATGCCTATATCGAGTACTCGGTGTGGAACACGGTCTATGACCCGGAAGAGCGCTATGCCGGCGGCAGATACCCGTTCCAGAGCGATGGCACGGACACGCTTGCCGAATGGGTCAAGGAAGATCAGTCGCTGATGGGGCAGGACGTCGTGTCGTGGTTCTCGGCCGGGTTCCACCATATCCCGCGCATGGAGGACTGGCCGGTTATGTCGACGGAGTGGAAGACCATTCACCTGATGCCGCACAACTTCTTTGCCAATAACCCGGGCATGACCATCCGCAAGGGTCAGTAACGGCGGCAGTAAGGACTTGGCCCCGGCTGTAATGGCCGGGGTCGCTACTTATGGCGGTAAGGGCGGTGCCCTAGGTGAGGCGGAAGCTGGCCTTCAACGGGGAGGGCCGCGGCGCAAGAACCGCCTCACGCCCTAGGTGTCGGTTGGTGCTTCTGCGCTCTTGGCTGCAAGGGGCACCGGAACATGCACGCCGCTTCCAACGCGCTGGGCATAGTCTGCCGCGATCTCGGCGGCGAGCGCGCAGGTTAGCGCGTAGATGGGCGGGGCGGCGGCAGGCTCATACACAGCGGCAAAGCTCATTGAAGGCAAGGTCACCCCAAGG
The DNA here is from genome assembly GCF_006351965.1 of Oceanicola sp. D3. Lineage (NCBI taxonomy): Bacteria > Pseudomonadati > Pseudomonadota > Alphaproteobacteria > Rhodobacterales > Roseobacteraceae > Oceanicola > Oceanicola sp. D3. The sequence continues at coordinate 3,162,621 of NZ_CP040932.1, read as the reverse complement.
TCCAGCTCCTGCAAGGATGTGCCCTCTGCCATGATGCGCGGCAGGGTGATGACCCCAAGGCCACGCTCCCCCATCGAGCGCATCGTGAACAGTGAAGAGCACCCCGAGATCGTCGGCATCTTGGTGAGCTTGAGCTGGGTCATCCGTTGAACCACGTCGACATGGGGCCGCGAGCCGCGCGGAAAGGTGATGATATTCGCCTCAGACACCGCTTCGGGCGACAGCTTGCGGGTGCCTTCCTGCGGCTCGTTCGGCCCCATCGGTGCGCCGTAAAACGCAACATCCATCACGCAGAGCGGCACCTCGGCCAAGGCACGGTCATAGGAGGGGCCGAGCACCATGATGATATCGACGTTGCCGTGCTGGAGCTCTTGCAACAGGTCAATCGTTGGTGCCGAGATGACCTCAAGCTTGATGTTGGGAAAGCGCTTTTGTTGCAGGTCCAGAAAATCGGTCAACCAGGTGGAGATGATCGTATCAATCGCTCCGAGGCGGATCGTGCCCTGCCATTTCTCAGGCTCGTTCAAACGGTTTTGCGCTTCGTCGAACGTATCGAGGATACGCTGGAAGTAGGGCAAAAGCGCCTGTCCTGCCGCGGTCAGGCGCATGGAAGCCCCGGCACGCTCTACCAATTGGTAGCGAAAGTGCTCTTCAAGCACGCGAATGCGCTTGGAGATCGCGGGCTGTGAAATGTTCATTATATCAGCGACTTGCCGATAGTTTCCACAGCGTGCGATATTAACCAGCGTGCGAAGGGCTTCAATGTTCACGCTAAAGACGCTCCGTTACCATCGCGGAGGCCCCCGTGATCGCGCCCAGCGGTTCGCCGGCTTTGAGCCGCTCGATCAGCGTCAACTCTGCGGCCTGCATGTCGAGCGCACGATCGGCAACCTCCTCCGCGATGGCCGGGGCCAAGACGATGACGCCGCTTTCATCTGCCAGCACGGCGTCACCGGGGTTTACCGTGACGCCGCCGATGGAGACGGGAACGTTGAAGGCACCGGATTGAGCATACAACTTGGTGGTGATCGACGAGCGGCCACGGCTCCACATCGGGAAATCGTTTTGGCGGATCTCGTTTACATCCGTAACGGGCCCATCGACCACGCCTGCCTTGAACCCGCAAATCGCGGCCGCATTGGTCACGACCCCACCCCAGCAGGCATGGCGATTGTCGCCGGAGCGATCAATCAGCAGGATATCGGTTGGGCGCAGCGTTGAAATCACGTCATGCAGCAGGGTTGAATCATTGGCGGCAAGGCGCAGCGTGACGGCGGTGCCTGCGACGCGCTTGCTGGCATCGGTTGCCGAAATATCGCGGTCGACGAAGACCGAATGCATGAAATGTCCGACGGTTGCGGTTTCGACCTTTTCAAGCTTGTCGATAAGGCTCTGCGGAATGGATTGCGGCAGCGGGTTTTTTACGAAGTCTTTCACGGATTTATGCTCCGGTTTTGGTGTCTGGAAGGGCGGCGATCACGGCGTTTAGGCCCATCGAGATCACCTGATGTTCGGCAGCGATGACGCGCATCGCAACGCCGTTTTGCTGTGCAAAGCTCTGCTCTTGCGGGCGCCATGTGGGCATCCACCACGTTTTCTTTGCTGCCTGAGCGGCTGTGGCGAGGGCCTTGATATCGGCCTGATCGTCGGGCGTGAAATCATAGCCGCCACGGCCACGTGTCAGCGCAAGGTCGAACGGGCCCACGAAGATCCCATCCACGCAGGGATGCGCGAGGATGGCCTCTACATCCTCGAAGGCTTCGGCCGTTTCGATCATCGGCAGGCAAAGCACCACGCGGTTGCAACGCTCGAAGTAATCCGCTGCAGGGGGCGCGAATTTTGCCGAGCGGCCCGCCGCATAGCTGCGCTTGCCCAAGGGCGGAAACTTCGCGGCTTCGATGGCGGCGCGGGCCTCTTCAAGCCGCCCCGCGTGGGGGATGATGACCCCATCGACATCAAGATCCAGCGCGCGCTGAACCCAAACAGGCTCTGGCCCTTCGATCTTGAAGAAAATCATCATCCCGAGGGCTTTGGCCGCAACGACAAGCGCTTCGCGTCGGTCTGGCGAGAAGGCGTTGTGCTCGATATCGCAGACCACGGCCCTGAAGCCCGCGTTATGCGCCATCTCGAGAAAATCGAGATTGGGCGTGCTCATCCAGATTGCATATCCGTCCAGCATGATCAGGCCAGCACGTGGTGTTTGTTGGAGGGCAGGATCGTGCGCACATTGTCGAGCAGATCCATATCGAGATCGGCGATAATCACCCCCGGCTTGTTCGAAGCGCGGGCGACGACAGTGCCCCAAGGGTCGATGATCATGGAATTCCCGTAGCAGGCGCGCTCGCCTGCGGGCTCCTGATGCAGCCCCACCTGGCCCGGCGCGAGCACCCAGCACTGGTTTTCAATGGCGCGGGTGCGCAGGATCGGCTCCCAGTGGTCTTTCCCGGTTTCGAGGTTGAAGGCGGCGGGCACGGCAAGCACGTTACAGCCGTTCTTCATGTGTTGCTGGAACAGTTCGGAAAACCGCATGTCATAGCAGATCGAGCAGCCAACCTTCAGATCGCCAGTTTGGTAAGAGACGATCTCCTTGCCCGGATTGATGTTGTCGGATTCACGGAACACATGGCCCTGAGGCGTTTCCACATCGAATAGGTGGATCTTGCGATACCGGCCCAGCTCGTTGCCCTTGGGATCAAAGACCACGGCAGTGTTGTAATAGCCGTTGCCATCGGCTTCGATCATCGAGCCGACATGGAAGGTGACGCCATACTCAATCGCGAGGTCGCGCATGGCGCCATAGCCTTCGCCAGCGGGGAATGTTTCGCCCGCAGCCCATTGCTCCTCACGGGTGCCGCCAAGGAAGGTTGCATATTCCGGGGCCATCACAAGGTCGACGCCCTGGCCTTTGATCTTGGTTTCAAACATCTCGCGCAGGGCGGCGATATTCGCGGCCTTGTCGTGGCGGGAGTTCATTTGGATAAGCGCTACACGCATGGGGTCGTCCTTATGGATTATCGGTCTGTTTCGGCTGGGGCAGGCGCGTCATGGCGCGCCGTAAACCAGATTGGGAAGGAAGAGAGAGATCTGCGGCACGAAGGTGATCAGCAGCACGGCGATTACGATCGGGATGAGGAACGGGATCGTCGCTTTGGCCACGGCTTCAAACGGCAGCTTGGCGACGTCCATCATGATGTAGATCGCGATGCCAAGCGGCGGTGTGAGAATGCCGACCATCAGCGTAAGCACGGTGAAAATCCCGAAGTGCACCCGGTCTATCCCGAAGCCATCGACGATGGGCAACATGATGGGCACGAGGATGATCAACGCCGCCGTGGCATCGAAAACGCAGCCCAGAATGATCAGGAAAGCGAGGTAAACCAGCAGGAATTGCCATTTCGCATCAATCGAAACCAGTACGAAATCTGCCAGCCGCTGGGGCACCATATCAAAGGCCATGATCCAGCCGATGCAAGAGGAGAACCCGATCATCAACAGGGCAATCGTCGAGAGCGCGGCGGTTTCGCGGAAGGCGGTGATCAGCACTTTCACGGTGAGCGTGCGATACCAGATGCCCAGGGCCAGCGCGTAAAGGCAGGCCAGAACGCCGGCTTCTGATGCCGTGGTGAAGCCGGTGAACATGGCCACAAGGATGATGCCCGGTGCGAGGAGCGTCAGAACCCCGTCCACGGCGGAGGCAAGGATCTCGCGCAGGGGCGGCCTTGGTTCTTTCGGGTAGCCGCGCTTGAGCGACACGATATGGACGTAGCCCATCAGGACCACCAGCAAGACCAAGGCGGGGACAACGCCTGCCAAAAATAGCCGGCCCACCGATGCATTGGCGACGAAGGCAAAGAGCAGCAGCGGGATTGAGGGCGGGAAGATCGGGCCGATGATCGACGAGGCGGCGGTGACACCGGCGGCAAAAGGGGCCGGGTAGCCGCGCTCGCGCATGGCTTTCACTTCCACCGTACCAAGCGCCGCGCAATCCGCCACGGCGGCCCCCGAGATGCCCGCGAAGAGCAGGGAGGCCAAGACATTGACCTGCGCCAACCCGCCGCGAATGTGGCCGACGATATTATTGGCGAAGCGGAAGATCCTGTCGGTCAGCTTCAGCCCGTTGAGCAGGTTGCCCGCAAGGATGAAGAAAGGCACCGACAGCAAAGAGGGCGAGTTGATGCCATCGAGCATTTGCTGCGAGACGATGCCGAGCTGATCGGAAAACCCAAGAGAGATCACGCCCGCAGCGGCGGCCAGGATAATCGCCGTCAGGATCGGCACCGAGTGGAAGGCCAGCACCACGAAGACGCCAAGAACAAGGAGGCCGGTCATTGAGGTGCCTCCGCAACATCTATCTGGCCGAAGGGCTCATAGGTGCCGCCACGTAGCAGGCGCAGCGCGTCTATCGCGGCACCGATGAAGATCGGGACTGCCGAAGCAAGGAGCGGCCAGATCAGAATTTTGCGGGGCAGGCCGACGATCTCGATCGTGCCACGCAGCGAGGCAAGCCGCTCTGGGAAGGTATAGATCAAAATCCCCGCCGCGAGCATGATCGCCAGCGACACGAAGAGCCCGAGAACCCGCTGTGCCTTCAGGGGCAGATACTGGAGCACGATATAAATCGAGACATCCTTGCGCCGCTGATACAGAGGAAAGAACGCCAGCATGACCCACCCCAGAAACGCAACCATCGTCCAGGGCCAGACCCAGTTGAGCGGGGTGTCGAAGGCGCCCCGCGCAACGATGTTGAGCGCATTTATGGCGAGCATCGCGCCGAGGAGTGCGATGCAGATGTTTTCATAAAGGCTGGCCAGACGCGCAAGCGCGCCTTGGCCATTTTCGAGGAGTCGATCCATTCGAACTTCCGTTGACAGGGGGCTATTGCGAGCGATGCGCCTTAATTGCAGCTCGTGCGGGCGGCATCGACCGCGGTGAGGAAGCCAGCGGGCAGCTTGCCCTCTTCTTCATAGCCCTCATAGATGGAGGCCGCCGCCTTGATAAACGGCGCTGTGTCGAGCTCAGTATACTTGACGCCCTGCTCTTGCATGGTTTTCAGGGAAGCATCGAAGGTCGCCTGAATTTCGGTGCGCGCCTTGGCCGAGATTTCTCCGTAGGCCCGCAGAACGGCCTCTTGGTCTTCGGGCGAAATCCCGTCCCACGACCCGAGGTTGATCATATAGGCATTGGCTTGGTTGAACTCATCGGTGCGGGCGATATGCGGCGCCACCTCGTAGAACTTCATCGATTCGACCAGAATGGCGGGCGAAGTCACCGCTTCGACAATGCCGGTCTGCAGCGATTGATACACATCCGTCCAAGCCATCACCAAGGGGTCGGTGCCGAGCGCCGTCCAGACATCCACGATCATCTGGTTGTCCCAGAGGCGCAGCTTGAGGTCTTGCACATCCTCGTAGGAGGTCACCTCATCCTGAGTAATGAGAACGCGGAAGCCACGGCCAAACGGACCGACTTCACCGATCACGCCGATATTATCCTGCTCTTCGATCTTGTTCAGGATGTCGTGGAAGTAGTCGGACCCCATGAAGCATTCCCAATGCGGGCGATCATCGAAGAGGAAGGGGGCAGACGTCCATGTGATGTCTTCGTTGAAGCGGTTCAGGTAGCTGACGTCATCAACGAAAATGTCGATGATGCCGGAGCTGACCTGCTCCAAAACCGTCTGGGCATCGCCGAGTTGCTCGGAGGGGTAGACCTGAATCTCAACCTCGCCATCGGTGTATTCCGCCACCTTGTCGGCAAACTCCTGATGCAGGCGCCCTTCGAAGCTCTCGCTGGGAACCTTGGTCGACATCCGCCATGTTTCGGCCCCCGCTTGCGTGCCGATCAGGGCCGCCGTTGTGGTTAGAAGGGCGAAGGCCTTGTACACGTTTTTGGTCATGTCTTTTCCTCTCTTCCTGTTGGTTGGGCTCACTAGAGGACAGAAGAAACCGCAAAAAAAGTGATTTATTTTGAGTAAACATGATAACCTTAGGTAATGCTGCGCCGTGCACATCGCAAAAGTGATTGAATTTAGGCGGTTTCGATAAATTTTGATGTGGCGAGAGCGACGCGCGCGGCATCGCAGCATCGGCTCAAAAAGTTGAGCCACCCCTGCGCAATCGCCCCGGTCGCAAGGATGAAGCGTGCTATGGGGAAGTTTCGGTAGGGCGATCCGACTGCGACACCCAAGCCCGCACCTTGCCGCCATCAAGGCCGGGGCTTCAGAGCCGGGTAGGTGCCCCCTGTGGCCGTGCCACCCAACGCCGAAACTGATAAGCCGCGCCACCTGACCCGCGCCTCGAGAGCCATTTGGCTGCCGTATCGGCCTTCGCTTAGACAGTGTGCAGCTCAGCCCACGATATCACCTGTCTGGGAATGGGACTTCGCAGGGCTTGCCTGCGATGCCGAAATCGCAAACCGGTAGGCAGTTTTTGCGGGAGATGGAGGCGAGTACCGGAATCGAACCGGTGTACACGGATTTGCAAGAGTGGGTAACGGACTGATATAACGCGAAAAAAAGTTTAGAAAGACATCCAGAATGCCGCGAACATAGGGTGAATGTTTAGACGATGTATCGCCCGCCACATGCTGGTATTTGACCTTGCGTCAGATCGAAGCTTGGGTCACCGTCCAGCTACGTAAATTGACACTTGAAAGTTGATATGATGAAGTTTCTTTGCATAGCCGCGATGCTCCTGTTTGTAGGGGCTTGCAGCACCGAACTCACACAGGCGGGGCTTTCCGTCCGGCAAATCTCACTTGTTCAAGCCGAGCGGTGCAATTTCTTGGGCCCGGTTTCCGGTGTCGAGCAGTTCGGCATGACTGTCGCGGATGACGCACAAAGTGCGCTCAACCAAGTGCGCAACTCAGTTGCTGCAAGAGGCGGCAACGCCTTCGTGCTCACACAAACAGTCTCGGATGAAAGCGGCACCGTCTCTCATGCGGATGCTTATCGTTGCCGGTGAGCGGAGGTTGAGGTGAAACATTAAGGGTAAGCCGAAGGATTTTCGGCCCACAGCTGCCATTCGCCAAACCAGACATGCCGCGGCGCGGCTTCGCCAAACCGGACTTTCATGGCAACATGAACATCGTTCCGGCCTCATCTCTGATCATAGGTCTAGTTCAGTCCCGTAATCAAGGTTCACGGACGCTTCCTGAACTGTTAGTCAGGGGGGCCGCTGCTGTTCAACGTTTGCACTGAAACCGCCATCAGTAAGGGACCGCGATGGATTTGACGAGTAAGACGCCTGAGCAACTCGAGTTGATCATTTCTCGGCACAGAGATGCCGGAAAAATGAGTGCGGCGCTATGTAGGGAAGCGATGGCAGAACTATCTACTCGAACCGAGAAGGGCTTCGATTTGAAGAAGGCGATCGACCATCTTATCGTCGCTGCGAAATTGGGAGTTCCAACCGACTTCAAACAAATAGCGATAGCGTCTGGTGCATTCGATGAGAGCAAACAGAAGTGGGGAAACTGGGCAACTGGCGCTCTAAAACTGGATCGTCTATGTATCTATTGCTCTCACCATCATTTGCCACAACTTACAGCAATGCTGGGGAATGCAGGAGGCAAGACCAGCGATGCAGTTTGCGAAGGTTTCTTGAAGGGCCTGGATGCTGCCGGGATTGCACACAGTGGGGACGCGCGTGGCGTTTATGAAGAACATCGCAGGGCTTGCATTGATTGGGGCAAAACTGCGTAAGGATCTTTGGTGCGTGTCGGCTGCCCAAGCCAAAAACAGCGGAGATCAGGATTAGTCAGAAGCGATCTCGGGAGCGGTTCGGCCTCCTTGTGGCACGGGAGGTGGCTTTCCGAGCGGCTCGCAGCTGAGCAGGTACCGGGGCATTCAGCGAAGGGGCGGGGAAAGAGAGTGCAATGTTGGCGCCACCGCTAGCGAATATTCGACTGCGGCTCAAAGCGGAAATTGGCCGCGGCTAGAAGTTTTGCACTGCGACGTATACAAAACATCGACACAAATCACTGCCCAAGAGCATCAATAAATAGCGCAGTGCCCTTCTTTGGAAGCAATGTTAGCTTCAGCCCCAGCTCAACAGGATCTGTCGTATCTATAGTTTTTACATCTTTGTCGTTGATTTGTAGAGAAACAATCTCTGTGGTGCCAAAATTACCTCCCTTCTTCCAGTACAATTTTTGACCTAAGCTAATACTGGAGTTAGAAACTTGCGCTACCACTGCTTCTGCCCTCTCAAAAACTTCATTCGCGCTGCCGATGCGTTTCGCGCGCCCGTTTTCTAGGAGGGCCTCTACTCGCTTCCAAGAGATCAGTTGACTAAGTGAATCGGCAACAGCGGTAATAAATTCAATCATCTCCAATAGGTCTTCATGTCCAAGTATTTCATCCGGTGTCGCCAATCCATGAGAGCAGTCGTTTCGATACTGAACAAAATTGGCTAGCCTAGATTCAACTTGCTCTGCGACTTTATTGTGAACGTCTCCAATATGATTTGATACGCGGTCATTTGCATTAACCCAATCATTTAGGCTAGAAACATTGCAACGACCAAAGATCTCACAGATTTCACTCCACCTAAGATTGTTACTTCGATATGTGATTAAAGTCGGTTCAAGCCGGTAAGGATCTTTGCCACTCAGTGCCTCGTGAAAATCGTTCACTAAGTTGTTTGCAGTAAAAGTTGGAAACCTCGGGGAGGGCAATTTACCAATTACCTTAGCGAAGCCTGCCTGATATGAACTTCGCACTTTTGATGGCAGCTGATGGAACGGAAAATTGGCAGCCAAAAAGTCAACCCATTCGGCCACAGTCTCTTCGAAGAACTGCTCGAACAAGGCATATAGGTGGGTAATTGTAAGAGTGTGTTCCAGAACTCGCCAATCTACGGTGCTCGGTGATTTCATCCGCAGGTTGCTCAGTTCATGTTGAAGCCAGTCCGGTTCCGAATGCTCCTTAGAACCTGAAACAATAATGCGCAGTGAGTGCGTCGCGGAGACGAAGCGCGATAGCTGCTCACAATGCGAAACGAGTGAATTGAATGCTGGATTCATTTCTAAGCTATGCTGCGACCGCGCCGAGCATCTTCGCAAACAGGTCTATCCGGTTTTGGATGTCTTTCTTACTATTTTTTCTCCCAGTAAATGTACCGTCTTCGTGCTTCCTAAATAGTTCTTTTGTTTGTTCAATTACCTCGCCTTTGCGCTGAATCAGAATATCTCCAGCGGCCAAATTTCGTGATATTGCAACTGTAACGGCATCAAAGAATGCTTTTTGAGGACGGCCACTCCACTCGTCTTTTTTTACATCGAACGGTTGGAAAGCAAGGTCACCATAGATCCCACTTACCACTCGCATTACTTCGTCAAACAGGATGCGAAGCTCCGTTAGCGTTGATTCGCTGAGTTTAGAGGCTCTACCCATATACAGATCTAAAAATCCTTGCATGCCACGAGTGTAGTGTTCGACGTTTCGTAGAGCGAAGAAACGAAGTACAAGTTCCGCATCTTCCATTTTCCGGAAGAAGTTGCTGTCTAAAAGCTTCTTGTCTCCGCTCTTCATCTCATCAGGATGATACGCTGGAATACCCCATACCTTCCTGATCAGGTTGTGTCGGGAAAGCTCCAGCAACATCTCATTAAATGGTCCGTTATAGAGTGCGTTTCTAATTTCTTGTCGTTCGAGTTCGATACCCCCAGTATTAAGTCTCTCGAATACAATTTCACGGAGCCTTGCTGCATCTTCATCTTCTGGCGCTGATTCCTTTAGCATTACGATTGATGAGATCGATCTTCGATCAATCCCGGATCGCACGAGCCGTGGAAGCGTCTCGTAAGTACGACCATTTAGTTCTGGCCAATATTGCAAACCCTTAAGTTTCAGCTGGTTGCTGAAGAAGTCCTTGATCGCCGTAATACGTTGCTGACCATCCATTACCTCATAAGAGTTGAAGTTACGTTCATATAAGAAAATTGGCGGCACAGGTAAGTTGATCAAGAAGGACTCAATCAATCGGCTTTGACGATCTGGCTCCCAGCGGGGCCTTCTTTGATAGAAGGGGCGCAGATCCATGTATTCGCTGTCAAGCAACTGTTGATAAAAGCCTGGAAGCTTTTCACGATTGTTCTCTACGACGATACGACCTTCGCCATTGGAATACTTCTCATTGATTTCTGGGTCGCTCAGGTTGGTGGCGAGATCTTTTGGTGGGTTCTTCCAGAGGTCATGCTCTTCTTTTGTAATCATCGATTCCACCTCCGGATTGAGACCATAGAGACGCCGAAGCAGCCCCAACTAAGTCTGTTCAGTCGTAGCGTAGTTCGCCGACGCTTGCCAACTGATAAGGCTCAAGACTGTAAATGCTGAACTTGAAGGGAAAGGATAGCGATCTTGATCTCGATTACGAGGCGCCTTGGAGAATATTTCGAGGATCAGCCTATCGATTCCGCCGATGAGCCGCGCACGTTCGCGATTGCAGCGAATGTCCGCATCCCGCCCGTTGTCGCCTCCTTTCGCCGATCTGTGACTTTCAGCTGTCTGAGCGCTTAGCCGTTTCATCCGATCGCTGCCGGAAAGGGCCGCAGAGCCACGGAGGGGCGTTTAGATCGCCCAAAACGGATGAGCGGTGGCTCCGACCAGCGGAGCGGACCTTTTGAGCGCTCCAAGGGGCGCTTAGCGGTGCAGCTGTTGAAGCTCGAACCGTGGCCAGATTGACGCGCTGCCGTTAGCCTCCTCCCCCCGGAGACCTCAAATATCGGAGGGGGGAGGAGGCTGCCCACCTGGCACGACCTGGCTTCGGGGTCGTGTCGTGGCCAATGATCGGTAAATGCGCTGACGGTGGCTTGGGCGCTGTCAGCCTCGTGCGCGCGTGAGGGTTCTACCTCGCGCGCGCACGCGCGCGCCTGCTTGATCTAGAATGCATTTACTCAAACTCTTGCGCGGGCAGTCGGCCGCCGACGTTCGCGTAATTGGATGTCAAGGGAAGGTCGTCAATCTGTCGTGATGGGCGGGAAAAAAGTGAAGAGTGGTGCCTTTTTGGCACAAATGCTAGAATGCATTTACTCAAACTATTACCCCGATCCGCCGACAAAATTTTCGGAGTGCGTTGCTCGAGAATCAGCGCCTGCCTAGAATCCTTCCAACGCCCGTTTGCATGGGCGCAACGCGCGCATTCAGCCCGAAGGGATGCGCAAACACTTCGAAGTTGGAGGGCCGATAAGGCGTGAGCTATGGCAGGAGCAAAGATCGAGCAGAAGGCGCTGGACCTACTCAATGCCTTTGAGCGTGCCGGAAAATCGGTCGGTCGTGTCACGATAGAGGGCCGCAAGATCGAACTTGTTCTGTCTCGGCCCAAAGAGGGTGACGAATTTGAGGGGATAGATATGCGTCATGGCAAAACGTGAGCTGCCGAAACACGTCTACCGGCAAAGGAACGGTCTTTACTTCCAGCGGCGCGGCTGGCCATCGCGCAAGTTTGAGAGCGAGTTCGGCACGCCTGCCTTCTGGAAGGAATACGCGGATATCCTTGGGACCAAGGATCAGCCGAAGGTCATAGCGCACCGCTCCTTCGTCGCCCTCATCAAGAGCTACCGGGCGTCGCCCAGGTACCGGAACCTAAAGCCCCGCACCGGGCTGGACTACGACAAGCACCTCGATTTCTTCGCTTCGATCATGGGCGATAGAAATCCGGCAAAGATGCAGCGCAAGGATGTGATCCGATTGCGCGATGCGAATGCCGAGAAGGCGTATTTCGCCAATTACTCGCTCCGGGTGCTTCGCGTGCTCATGGAGCACTGCGTCGATCTAGGCTGGCGCGATACAAACCCCGCTCGGGGTGTGCCTGAGCTCAAGACGGAGAAGCGCGAGCGCGAGCCGTGGCCCCGGCACCTGCTGGATGCCTACCGTGAAGCCTGCCCGCTCGGCTCCCGGCAACGTCTTGTCATGGAGCTCTGTGTCTGCACCGGCCAGCGGATCGGCGATGTGCTCAACATGCGCTGGTCTGACATTCAGGACGGTGGCTTCTGCGTGAAGCAGAGCAAGACCAAGAAAGAGCTTTGGGTGCCGATCCTTCCAGAGCTGGAAGCGGCCCTCAAGGTCGCTAGCCGCAACTCGGTGTTCATTCTGACGAATGAACGGGGCACCAACAGGTGGTCTTACCGGGGCGCGTCAGCCGCCGTACGAGTGGTTCGCGAGCAAATCGGTGCCCTCGAATATGACATTCACAGCTGGCGCTACAACGCAGCCTGCGAGCTGGTCGAAGCTGGCTGCGGGGATGATCTCGTGGCCTCCATAACCGGCCAAAGCTCGGCCATGGTTCTGCACTACACCAAGAAGGTGAGGCAGAAAGTCAGAGCCATTGAAGCCCAGCGAATGAGAACGGAACAAAAACAGAATGTTTAGACAAATGTTTAGACGGCGCTGCCGCGTCGGTCTCGATTTCGTCTAAGTCATTGAAATTGTTTGGAGGCGAGTACCGGAATCGAACCGGTGTACACGGATTTGCAATCCGCTGCGTAACCACTCCGCCAACTCGCCGTCCTTGGGTGGTGCGGCGGGAGGTAGCGGGTTTCGGGGATTGATTCAAGAGGGTCTGCGTATGGGCAACGACCAGCTGGTTTGGCGTGCCGGCAGCCTTTGGGCCGCGGCGCAGAGATTGCGGGCGTGGCGGGTGTGGGGGAGGTGGGCTGGGGGCCCTCGGCTCTCAAGGCCAATGTAGCAGCCTGCCTTTGCGCTCGGGGGATCCGCGTGTCGCCCGAGCGGCCTGCGCGGCTCGGTGGTGGAGCCGCCCGGCAATGGGTGCCAGCCCGCGCGGCTGCGATGAGGGGGAGGGGCCCCGAAGAGCGGCCCAGATGGCGCGCACAGAACCGGTAACGCTCTGTGCGCCATGTGCGCATTGGCCGTGTTGCGTCACCCGTCGTTTCATGGCACTTCTAGGCAAGCGAAGCGAACCGAAGAGTTTACTTTCTATGAGCGTTTACGAAACCCGCCGCACGATGATGGTCGACAATCAGGTCCGTCCCTCCGACGTTACCAAGTTTCCCATCATCGACGCCATGTTGACCGTCCGCCGCGAGGCCTATGTGCCCGATGACAAGCGCGAGGCGGCCTATCTGGGCGAAAACCTCACGCTGGCACCGGGCCGCGTGATGCTGGAGCCGCGCACCTTTGCCAAGATGCTCGACGCTCTGGATGTGGGGCCGGGCGAGATGGTGCTGGATGTGGGCAGCGGCCTTGGCTACTCCGCCGCTGTGCTGGCCCATATGGCCGATACCGTGATTGCGCTGGAAGAAGACGAGAGCCTTGCGTCCGAGGCCGAGGCGATCCTGTCGCGTGAAGGTGTGATGAACGCCGTCGTGCTGACCGGCCCGTTGGCCGAAGGCGCGGCCAAACACGGCCCCTATGATGTGATCTGCGTGCAGGGCGGGGTGGAAGAGCTGCCCGAGGCCTTGGCCGATCAGCTCAAGGAAGATGGCCGCATCGCCTGCGTGATGATGGAAGGCAGCCTCGGCACCGTGAAGGTTGGCACCCGCCAGAACGGCCGCATTGCGTGGCGCTTCTCCTTCAATGCCACAGCCCCGGTGCTCCCCGGTTTCGAAAAGTCGCGCGACTTCGCGCTCTGAACAGGCCGCGGCCCCGGTTGTAGAACCCCGGCTGCACAACGATGACAACCGTGCCGAAGAGCGCGAGCAGGCGAGGGCCGAGATGGCAAAAGCGCAACGTATTCGCACAGGTCTGGCAACGCTTGTGCTGGCAGGGGCCACTGCCCTGGCCCCGCTCACGGCCCGGGCCGAAACCCTGACAGATGCGCTGATCACGGCCTATCGCCACAGCCATATCCTTGACCAGCAGCGCGCCCTCTTGCGGGCCGCTGATGAAGACGTGGCCATTGCTCTGGCGGATCTGCGCCCGATCATCGCCTTTTCTGCCGGGGCCACGGCCTCGGCCCAGACGAACTATGAGCTTGGCGCCACGGTCTCGCTTTCGGCCTCGATGACGCTTTATGACAACGGCGCAACCCGGCTTGGCGTGGAGGTGCAAAAGGAGGTCGTGCTGGCCACCCGCGAGGCGCTGGTGAACTACGAGCAGCAGGTGCTTCTGGCGGCGGTGCAGGCCTATATGGATGTGACCTCGGCTGCCGAGAGCCTTGCGCTGGCCCAATCCAACGTGCGGCTGACCAATCAGCAGCTTCGCGCCGCGCGCGACCGGTTTGAGGTGGGCGAGGTGACCCGCACCGAGGTGGCGCAGGCCGAGGCCCAGCTGGCCGCGGCCCGCAGCTCCGAGGCCGCCGCGCAGGGCCAGCTTGAGGTGGCCCGCGAAAGCTATCGCGTGGCTGTTGGCAGCTATCCCAAGGCGCTTGCCCCGCCGCCGTCGCCGCCCAAATTGCCAGCCTCGGTTGAGGCGGCGCAGGCGGTGGCCGTGCGCACCCATCCGCTGATCCGTCAGGCGCAGCACACGGTTTCGGCTTCCGAGCTGGGAATCAAGCAGGCGCAGGCGGCGATGAAGTTCACCATCGACGGCTCCGCTGCGCTCAGCTTTGACGACGAGGGCAATGACAGGTCCAGCTTCGGGCTTCAGCTCAACCAGCCGATCTACGCCGGTGGCAAACTTTCGGCGCAGCTGCGCACGGCCCGCAACCAGACCGAGGCCAACCGCGCCGCGCTGCTCAGCACCACGCACAACGTGCAACAGCTGGTGGGCAACGCCTGGGCCAATCTGCGCGTCGCAGTGGCTCAGCTTCAGGCGACCGATCAGCAGATCCGCGCCGCCACCGTGGCCTTCCGTGGGGTGCAGGAAGAGCAAAACCTCGGCGCGGCCACCACGCTGGATGTGCTGGACGCTCAGCAAGACCTGTTGGATGCCCGCTCGGCGCGAATTGATGCGCAGGCCCAGCAATATGTAGCACTTTATTCACTACTTTCTGCCATGGGTCTCCTGACCGTGGAGCACTTGGGATTGGGTATCCAAACCTACGATCCGGCGGCCTATTACAACGCGGTAAAAGCCGCGCCGACGCAGCGCTCCAAACAGGGGCAGCAGCTTGATCGGGTGCTGGAGCGTCTCCAGCGCCAGTGATCGGCAGCGTATGGCGATGCTGCGCCGTGGTGGTAGTTGTGCGCCGAGCTCCAAAAAGTTAACCTCAGGCCGGAGTAACGCCCGGCTCTGCCGGAACCGGCCCCGCCTTCCGCTGCGTTCCAGCGTGTCCGGCGGGCCACGGCCTGCGGAAAAGCATGAACAAAACGGCGTAAGCGCCAGCCAACCATGAGAATATGCGGGATATGGTGGGGGATGTCGCGGCGAGAGGAATAGATGTCTGATCCGATGTCGAATGTTGAAATCGAGGATGTGCTGTCTTCCATCCGCCGCCTGGTGTCGGAGAACGCCGCACGCCCCCGCACCGGAGCCGATGCCGCGCCCGAGGGCGAGGAAGGTGGCGAGGATGCGGGCGGGGCCGATGCCCTGCTGCTGACGCCCTCCCTGCGCGTGGAAGAAGACGAGGCCGCAGACGCGCCGGAAGAGGCCAGCGAGGCTGAGTCGCCCGCTCCAGAAGTGCCCGCCGCCGAAGAGGCGGCAGAGGCCGGTGAGCCCGCCGAGGGCGACAATGACGAAAATGCCCTCGATGCTTCGTGGCAAGAGGTGGCCAGCCCCGAGCGGGCGCTCTGGCGCGAGCCCGAAACTTTCGAATTTGAGACTGAGGCTGGCGAGGCTTCCGCCCAAGCGGAGGCCGTGGATGCCGAGGATCCGCTGCAATCGCGTGTGGAGGGGCTAGAGGCCGCCTTTGGTGCTGGCGACGAGTATGAGCCAGACGGCTCCGAGATGGCGCAGGGCGAAGAGGGCTTTGATTGGGAAGAGGAGGGCGATGAGGATACGGTCATTGATCTCTCCACCCCCGATATCCCCACCGGGCGCCTGCACTTCAAACCCGAGGCCGAGGAGGCCCGCCCACCCGAGGTGATCGAGCTTGGCCCTCCGGAAGAGCCCGCCCCGCTGGAGCCGGTCGAGGCACTTGTAGAACCGGAAGAAGAGCTGGCCGACGCGCCGGAAGAAGAGCAGTGGCCTGAGCCGGAAGAAGATTGGTCGGCCCCCGACCTGCCGCGCCCTGATGACCTCCCCGAACCCGAGCCGCCGCTTGTATTCCGCAGTGCCCAACGCCCGCCCGTGGCGGACGCCGCAAACGAGAATGTCGCCGGGCCCGAGCCCGTGGTGGCAGAGGCGCCCGCCACCGAAGAGCCAGACGAGTTCGACGAGGAATCTCTGGCCGCCTATATCGCCGAAGCCGATGAAGAGCCCGTCGCTGATCCGCAATTTGCACGGAGTGACGCCCGCGCAGAGGAAGGCGCGGCAGATGACATGCCGTTCGTTGAGGAAGGTGAGGGTGGTTTTGATGCCGATACGCCCGAGGCCGCAGATGAAGCGCTCGACGGCTACGTTGTGGGCACCGAGGCTGCATCCGGGGAGCGGGACATCGCGGATGACGCCGACCCTTGGGAGGATGCCGACTTTGACGAGGTCGATGGCGCGGAAGCAGGCCCCCTTACTGCAGCGCAAGGCGATGAGCATGGCGCTCCGGCCATCATTGACGAGGCCCTGTTGACCGATCTGGTGTCAGAGGTGGTGCGTGCCGAGCTACGTGGCCGCATGGGCGAGCGCATCACCCAGAACGTGCGCAAACTGGTGCGCCGCGAGATTGCCCGCGCGCTTGAAACCCGCGGCATTCGCTAGGGCAGGGCCCACAACGAAAAAGCGCCGGCACAAGGGCCGGCGCAATTTCATGGCAGCTTAACAGAAATTTGGGTGTGGATCAGGCAGCTTCGGCCTGTTCGGCAGCTTGGCGACGTTCGCTTTCTTCGCGCGACAGCGCGACAGAGGTACGAACCCCCTTGCCGACAAATTCCATGAGCCCGCCCACGACCCGTTCGTTGGGGTCGATCCCGGCGCAGCTCAGCACTTCACGGCCATCGCGCGACCGCGCCCAGCGGGCGATCTGCTCAGGGCCGTTGCCGTATTTCTTGTCATCCGCAATGGCGTCATCCAAGGCCGCAAGAACAACCGCCGCAAACAGTTTGCGAGCGCGTTGGCCCTGTTCCTGGTTGAAAGCCGTGCCGTCGACAAAGTCAATCATGCGTTTTCCTTGTTTTTCTTGGTCTTGAGGATGTGGCGTGTTCGCTGAATATGGTGGTTTTCGCGCGATTCGATATGCCGCCTAAGTCATAGCAGCTATGATCTGGGTGCATACCTGTACGTCACCTTCCACAGTATCTAGTCGGCTTGTCAGCCCAACAGCGGCAAGATATAGCTCCGGCCAAACCGCTTTCAAGATTTTGCCAAGGTTTCGCCACAATGCCGAAGATCAACGGAAATGAAATTCGCCCCGGGAACGTGCTCGAGCACAACGACGGGCTTTGGGTTGCCGTAAAGGTAGACCACGTGAAGCCCGGCAAGGGCGGGGCCTTCGCGCAGGTCGAGATGAAGAACCTGCGCAACGGCTCCAAACTCAACGAGCGCTTCCGCTCCGCCGACAAGGTCGAGCGGGTGCGGCTGGAGCAGAAAGACCAGCAATTTCTCTATGAAAACGATGGGATGCTGGTGTTTATGGACAATGACACCTTCGAGCAGATCGAGCTTCCCGCCGATATTCTGGGCGAGCGTCGGCCCTTTCTGCAGGACGGGATGACCATCCAGATCGAATATTACGAGATGGAAGCGCTGAGCGCGACGCTGCCCCAGAAGGTCACCTGCAAGGTGGTAGAAACCGAGCCGGTGGTGAAGGGCCAGACTGCGGCCAACAGCTTCAAGCCTGCGGTGCTGGACAATGGCGTCAAAGTCATGGTGCCGCCCTTCGTCGGTCAGGATGAAGACATCATCGTGAATACCGAAACCATGGAGTATTCCGAGCGCGCCTGAGCGGGCGTTCGCAACACTCTGTTTCCTAGCCTGTCAGAGAGGGGTGTGCGGATTCAGCGCACCCCGTTTCAGGGTTTCTGGCCGTCCCAGGTGAGCTTGGCCCCCTCGGCCTGCATCTCATCTGCCGCCCGATCAAAGCGCAGCCATGCCAAAGCGGCACCGCCAGACTGGGTGTAAAGCGTGCCAACCGGCTTTTCACCGGCCATGATCTGCGAGCCGACGGGCGCAGCACCCTCGATCGACACCCGCACAAGGCCCTTTTTCAGCTCGGTCTTGTGCTTCATCCGCGCCGTCACCTCCTGCCCCACGTAGCAGCCCTTCCGAAAATCCACGCCGTGGAGCCGTTCGAAGCACAGCTCCAGCGGGTAGCTTTCGCCCGGCACCAGCTCCACCCCGCTCTCGGGCACCACATGCGCTACGCGCAGGGCGTCCCAGTCGGTGTCATCGCCCGGCGCGCCGTTGTAGGCCCGCCAGCCCATCGCCGGGTCGCGCGGGTCGGGCCATGCGCCTTCGGGGGCCGGTCCGGTGCCGCGTGACACGGTCAGCTCGGTTTCTTCCAGCTCCACCTTGGCGCGCAGCTTGTACATCTTCAGCCGCTTCGCCAGATCAGCCGCCAGCGGCGTTGCCACATCAAGCAGCAGCGCCTCTTCGCCATCCGGCACCAGAAAGAAATCGGCCAGACACTTGCCTTGCGGCGTCAACAGCGCCGCCCAGACAAGGCCGTGCTCCAGCCCGCGCACATCATTGGTTACGAGGTTCTGCAAAAAGTCGATCCGGTCGGCCCCGGAGAGGCGAAAGACTGTACGTTCCATGCAGGCAGACATAGGGCCTTAGCCCTCCTCGGCGAATTGCAGGCGATAAAGCTCGGCATAGGTGCCGCCCTTGGCCAGCAGCTCGTCATGCGTACCGTCTTCCACCACACGGCCGGCCTGCATCACCACGATCCGGTCGGCATTGCGCACGGTCGAGAGCCTGTGGGCGATCACCAGCGTGGTGCGGCCCTCTGCGAGCTCATCGAGCGCGGCCTGCACCACCGCCTCGCTCTTGGTGTCGAGCGCCGAGGTGGCTTCGTCCAGCAGCAGGATAGGCGCGTCCCGCAGGAGCGCGCGGGCAATGGCGATGCGCTGGCGCTGCCCGCCCGAAAGGCTGGAGCCGCGCGGCCCGGCCGGGCTGTCGAGCCCTTCGGGGAAGTCTTTCACGAAGTCCGCCACATGGGCCCCATCGAGCGCCGCCTGCAGCCGATCCTCCGACACTTCGCTGCCGAGCAGGATATTCTCCCGCAGGCTTTCATCAAACAGCAGCGCCTCTTGGCTGACCATCGAGAATTGGCCGCGCAACTCCGGCAGGCTGATGGCGCTGATCGGGGTGCCGCCAAGGGTGATCTCGCCGGATTTTGGGTCAACAAGCCGGGTCAACAGGTTGAAAACCGTGGATTTCCCGGCACCCGAGGGGCCGACAAGCGCCGTGGTTTGCCCCGCCTTGGCAACCAGCGAGAGGCCGTTGAGCACCGGTGCCTCGCCGTAGTTGAGCCGGACGTCCGTGAAAACAATATCGCCGGTCTCCGCCTCTTTCGGGGTGGCGGGCGAAATCAGCGAGGGCTGCACGTCAAACATTTCGCGCACCCGGCCAAGGCTCACCTGCGCGGCCTGCCAGACGCCGCTGATCTGGCCCAGCCGGCGCAGCGGCTCAAAGGCCAGCGCCATGGCGGTGAAGAAGCTCATGAACTCGCCAACCGACTTCTGATCGTCGATGATTTCGCGCCCGCCGTAGATGAGCACGGCGAAAAAGCCGACGCCCGTCATTACGTCGATCAGGGCGGGAATCATGGCTCGGCCCACCTGATTGCGCACCTCGGTGCCCCTGCGCTCGAAGGCCAGCCCGTCAAACCGGCGCGATTGGTAGTCTTCCAGCCGGTTCAGCTTGATCGGGTTGATGCCGTGAAACACCTCATCCAGCCGGATCGACATGTGCTGCGCCAGCTGCCTGTCCCTGAGCGCGGTGCGGCGGATGTAGGCCTGCGCCAGCAGGGTCGGGGCCACCAGCAGGGGCGTGCCGATCAGGGCCACCAGCGTCCACTGCCAGTCGATCCAGAGCACCACCGCCAGCAGTGAGACCAGCGCCACCACGTCGCGCCCCAGCCCGGTGATCACCACATTGGCCACTTCGCGCACGGAGTTGGTATCGTTGGAAACCCGCTCGATCAGCGCGCCGGGCGGGTTTTTGCCGTGCCACGTGGTGTCGAGGCGCATCAGATGGGCGACGAGGCGGGTTTTCATCTTGTAGATGACGTTGGAGGCCACCCGGGCCAGCAGCAGCTTTTGGCCGACCGAGGTGAAGGCGCGGATGAGGAAGATGGCGAGAATACCAAGGCCCACCGTCCACAGCGCGCCGCTTTGCCCGGCGATGAAGACGCTGTCGAACATCGGCTTCATCATGTAGCTGAGGAAGCCCAGCATCGAGCCTTCCACGGCCATCAGCAGCCCGGCGGCCAGCAGCGCGGGCCAATGCGGGCGCAGGTAGTGCCGCCAGATCCAGGAAAAGGCACCGGGGCGCGCCGGGGTGGAGCGGGGCGCCTTGCTCACGCCGCCTCGCGGCGGTTGCGGGCGGCAAAGCTGCGCGCCACAGCCGCCGGGTCGTATTTCGTCAAAAACCATTCCTCCGCGCTGATGCCGGTGGCGATATGCTCGGCTTCCCACATGTCGACGATGTGGTCACAGACGCCGGTTTTCGTCCACTTCAGGTGCAGATAGCGCGGCGAGAGGTGCTTTCGGGCCTCCTCGATGGAGGATTTTTCAACAATCAGCTTGTAGAGCACCGAGGCGAGCCCGGCGCGGTCAGCGCCCGATTTGCAATGCATCACAAAGGGCTTGTCGATCGTCTTGAGGGTGTGGATCAGGTTCAACATCTCCTCGCGAGTGGCTGGCCGCCTTGCATAAATCTTCGCCACCACAAGGTTCAGCCCAAGCTCCCGGCAGGCCTCTTCCTCGAACAACCAGGGTGAAAACCCGCTTTCCTGACCGCGCAGGTTGAGCACGGTGGTGATCCCCATGGCCTTGTACTTTTTCAACCTTTCGGGGCTCGGATGGTTGGAGCGATAAACCCCATCCGCCACCTTGTCGAAATTGGTCCAGAAGGTGCGCAGCCACGCGTGGTCGAAGAGGTTGAAGTGCCACTTCGCCTGCCGCCGCTTCTCGGGCGTCGAGATATCGTCGCCAAAGGAGGTGCGAATGGCCCGCTCCTTGCTCTTCAGCCATTTCTTCAGCCCGTCCAGCATGGGGCTCCTTTCCAAGCGTTTCGCGGGGAATAGCCGCTGTGCCCTGCGCAAACAAGCACGCGCGGCACCGAAGCGGTGTTGACGCGGCGCGGGGCGGGCATAATGTGCGCAGAGAAGCCCCCCGGAGACTGCCCATGACTCTCGCCAACGGCCGCGAATACCTCGCCATCCCCGGCCCATCTGTGATGCCGGACCGTGTTTTGCAAGCCATGCACCGCGGCGCGCCGAATATCTACGAAGGCGCGCTTGCCGATATGGTAGATGCCATGGTGCCCGATCTGAAGGCCGTGGCGCGCACGCAGCACAATGCGGCGATCTATATTTGCAACGGCCACGGCGCATGGGAGGCGGCGCTGACCAACGTGCTTTCGCGTGGCGAAAAGGTGCTGGCGCTCTGCACCGGGCGCTTCACCCACGGCTGGGCCGATGTGGCCGAAAAGCTGGGGGCCGAGGCGGAGCGGCTGGATTTTGGCAGCCAAGGCACCGTTGACGAGGCCGCCTTTGCCGAAGCCATCGCTGCAGACAAGGACCACAAGATCAAGGCGGTGCTGGTCGCCCATGTCGATACCGCCACCTCTATTCGTAACGATATCAAGGCGCTGCGCGACATCCTCGACAAGGCCGGCCACCCCGCGCTGCTTTGCGTCGATTGCATCGCGTCGCTGGCCTGCGATGTTTTTGAGATGGATGCCTGGGGCGTCGACCTGATGGTTGCCGCCTCGCAGAAGGGGCTGATGACGCCGCCGGGCCTTGGCTTCGTTTTCTTCAACGACCGCGCCGCCGAGGCACGGGCCAAGGCCGACATGACAACGCTCTATTGGGATTGGACGCCGCGCGCCGATCCGCAGTTTTTCTACCAGTATTTTGGCGGCACCGCTCCCACACACCACCTGTTCGGCCTGCGCGAGGCGTTGAACATGATTCACGAGGAGGGGCTGGAGAACGTTTGGGAGCGGCACCGCCGCCTCTCTGGCGCGGTCTGGGCCGCCATCGAGGCTTGGGGCCAAGGCGGGCCGCTGCGCTTCAACGTCGAAGATCCGGGCCTGCGCAGCCATGCGGTCACCGCCCTCTCTATCGGGCGCGACCATGGCACGCGCCTGCGCCACTGGCTGGCCGAGAACACCGGGGTCACGCTGGGAATCGGCCTTGGCATGTATCGCCGCGACGATCCGGAGGGGAACGGCTTTTTCCGCATCGGTCATATGGGCCATCTCAACACCCATATGGTGCTCGGGGCGCTCGGCTCGATTGAGGCCGGGTTCTCGGCGCTTGGCATTGATCATGGCCGCGGCGCGCTTGAAGCCGCCGCGCGGGCCTGCGCCTAGCGCTTCAGCCGGGCAATCGCCCTGTCGAGCCCCGTGCTCACCAGCGCCACGCCCAGCCAGCCCCAATAGGCGGCCACGATGAGCAGGCCGGAAAACAGGGCAAAGCCCGCCGAGATGAGGAAGGGCAGGGTGTAGTCTTCAACCCGTCCGATGGGGCGATGGCGCATGGGGCGTCCTCCGGTGCTGGCTCAAGCCTACCTCCGGTCTACGCTGCGGCGAGTCTAATTTTCGTGAACAGATCAGCCGATTGCGGCAAGCGCCTCGGGCAGCACCCGTTCCAGCACGGCAAGTTCGGCCTCCGGGGCGGCAGAGATCCGAATGCAGCGGTCTTGCGGCGTGGCAAAAGGCATCCGCACAAACACGCCGCGCCGCCCCAGCTCGGCCACCAGCGCCTTGGCACGCTGCGCGCCGCCGTGGCAGTCGAGCGCGACGAAGTTGGTTGCCGAGGGCAGGGGGGTGAGCCCGTTGGCCGTGGCGATCTTGGCGATCCGCCGCCGTGCCGCCTCCACCTCGCCCTGCACCCGGGCAAGGTGGCCGGTGTCGGCCAGCGCCGCCAGCGCCCCGGCCTGCGCCACTCGCCCGAGGCCGAAATGGTTGCGGATCTTGTTGAAGGCGCTGATCAACTCGGGGTGGCCAATGCCGTAGCCCACGCGCAGCCCGGCCAGCCCGTAGGCCTTGGAAAAGGTGCGCAGCCGGATCACGCCCTTGTCGGATGGGTCCAGCTCCAGCAGGTCATCCTCCGGGGCAAACTCCACATAGGCCTCGTCGAGCACCAGCAGGCAGCCGTCGGGCAGGGCAGCACGCATCTCGGCCAGCGCGTCCGCGCCATGAAATGTGCCCATCGGGTTATCGGGGTTGGCGAGGTACACGATCTTGGCGTCGACCTCGGCGGCCTTGGCCACCAGCGCCTCGGTATCTTCGGCGTCTTCCCGGTAGGGCACCTTGTGCAGCACCCCGCCATAGCCCGCGACGTGGTAATTGAAGGTGGGGTAGGCCCCGTCGGAGGTGACGACAGTATCGCCCGGCGCCACCAGCAGCCGCGCGATATAGCCCAGCAGCCCGTCAATTCCCTCTCCGGCAATCACCGCCTCTGGCGCAACGCCAAGGTGGCTGCCGAGTGCACGGCGCAGGTCGTGAAACTCCGGGTCGCCATACATCCACGCGCCCCGCGCCGCCTCTCCGATGGCGCGAATGGCCGAGGGCGAGGGGCCAAAGCCCGACTCATTGGCCCCAAGCCGCGCGTCGAATTCGCGGCCTCTGGCACGTTCCTGGGTTTCGGGGCCGACGAAGGGCACGGTGGAAGGCAGGCCCTGGGCCAGATCGGTATAACGCGGGTATGTCATGGGGCGGGATTTGCGCCGAAAATGCGCGCCGGGGCAAGAGGGTTGATGGGGCAGGGGCCTCCGCCTACGTTGGCCGCCGACCAACAGGAGAGCCCGCCCCAATGCCCGACATGCCCGACATCCTCGAAACACCCCAAGGGCGGCGCATCGCCTATCACCGCACAGAGGGCGCGGCGCCGGGCGTGGTGTTTCTCGGCGGCTTCAAAAGCGACATGGGCGGCACCAAGGCGGTGCATCTGGAAGCATGGGCCAAGGCGCAGGGCCGGGCCTTTCTGCGGTTCGACTATTCCGGCCATGGTGAAAGCTCGGGTAGCTTCACCGAGGGCGCGATTGGCGATTGGGCCGAAGACGCCGCCGCGGCGATCACGGCGCTCACGCAGGGCCCGCAGGTGCTGGTGGGCTCTTCCATGGGCGGCTGGATCTCGCTGTTGATGACACAGCGCCTTGGCGAGAAGGTCGCCGGCCTCGTCACCATCGCCGCCGCCCCCGATTTTACCGAAGACAGCATGTGGGCGGGCTTTTCGGAAGCGCAGAAGGCCGAGCTGGCCGAGGCCGGGCAGGTCGCCCTTCCGTCCGACTATGGCGAGCCCTACATCATCACCCGGCGGCTGATCGAAGAGGGCCGCAACCAGCTTGTGCTGCGCGCGCCACTGCCTCTGCCCTTTCCGGTGCGAATGCTGCAGGGCACGGCGGATGCCGATGTGGATCTGTCGGTGGCGCTCCGCTTGCTGGAGCATGCCGAGGGCGAGGACATTCGCCTGACGCTGGTGAAGGGGGCCGATCACCGATTTTCCAACCCCGCGCAGCTGGCGCTGATCGAGCAGGCGGTGGAGCAGGTGCTCGCCGCGCTCTGAAAACCGGGTGAAGGTGAAGAGCCGGATGAAGAGCCAGATGAAGAGATTGTAAAATGCCAGCCGCCCGGTTGCGCGGCGCTCGGGCACCGACTACCTATCGAAGACCGGGAGAAATTTTCTGCTCCCGCCACCTTCGCAAATCCATTTCCCATCACCAGTGAGACATTCCATGAATCATGAAGCAAAAAAGATCATCCTGCGCACCCTGACGCAGCAGGTGGTGACCGAAACCATGAAGGTGCAGGCCGGGGCTTCGGTCAAAACCACCTCCACCACCCATGCCGACATCATGGTCAAGGTTGAGCGCTGGAAGGGCCAGTTGGAGATGATCCAGCGTGACCTGCGCTCCGCCGAGGGCTTTCTGACGGCGCGCTTCGGCAGCGCCCGCAAGCTGAGCTATCCTGAGCGCCAGTCCATGCGCTCGCACCGCAACAACATCGCCGGGCTGCGTGAGCAGGCGGTGGCGCTGGCGCAGGCCATTGCCGATCTGCTGGCCGCGCTCGTTGGCCCCGATCTGGCGTGGGAGAGCTTTGCCAAGGCGCTGGAGAAGCTGGTGGAGGGCGGCGACGATCTCGGCCTTTCGGCGGGTGACGCGCAGGAGTTCAGCGCTTCGATCCAGCAACTCGATGGCGCTGGTGCCGGCGGCAATTACACGCCTGCGCCGACGATGATCACCGATATCATCACGCTCTGCATTGCGATGTATGTCATCCTGACCCGGAAGAAGGGCTAGATGTTCACACTGTGTTCGCCTAGCCTTCGCCGAACAGCGGAAGGGAGCGACCATGGACCAGCGGATCAGCCTTATCACCCTTGGTGTGCGCGACCCGGAGGCGGCGGCCGGGTTTTATGAGGCGCTCGGATGGCGCCGGGTCGAGGCCCCGGACGGGGTGATCGCCTTCGATCTGATCGGGGCCACCCTCGGGCTTTACCCGCTGGAGATGCTGGCCCGCGACATGGGGGTAAACATCGAAAGCCTCGGCCATGGCGCGGCGACCTACTCCTACAACGTGCGCGAAAAGGAAGAGGTGGCCGCCCTTCTGGAGCAGGCCGAGGCGGCGGGGGCCAAGGTGCTGAAGCCTGCCCATGATATCTTCTGGGGTGGCCATATCGGCTATTTTGCCGATCCCGAAGGCCACATCTGGGAAATCGCGTGGAACCCCCATTCGCCGCTCGGCCCGAAGGGCGAGTTTCAGTGGAACGGAGCCGCCTGAGCCACCGGCGCGCGCATCTCACTCGCCTGCACTGCCGCTGAACGGCGGCTCTCCGCCCATGCGGGGCGGCCGTGTGCCCTTGCGGGGGCCGGGGCGGGGGAGTAGCCTTGCGCGCGAAGCCGCCCGGAGAGTGCGGCGCGAGGCAAGGACTGTCAGCACATGGCCGACCCCGTTGTTTTTCTCCCCGGTTTCCTTTGCGATGCCCGGGTTTTCTGGCCGCAGATCATGCATTTTTCCGCCAGCCGCGCGGTGCAGATCGGCTCCATTGCGCATGCCGACAGCGTGGGTGCGCTCGCCCAACGGGTGCTTGACGGCGCCCCCAAGCGCTTTGCCCTCTGCGGGGTGGATCTTGGCGGGATGGTGGCGATGGAGGTGCTCAACCGGGCGCCCGACCGGGTCAGCCGCATGGCGCTCATCTCCACCACCGCGCTCACCGAGCCGCCGCATATAGCCGCCGACCGCGAGCCGGGCATCATCGGCGTGCGCAACGGGCGGCTGGTTGAGGTGGCCAAGGGGATGATCGAGGGGGCGGGCATCGGCGAGGTGCCGCACCGCGACGAGGTGATAGACCTTGTGCTCGACATGGCCGAGGCGCTGGGGCCGGATGTGTTTGTGCGCCAATCCCGCGCGCTGCAACGCCGCCCTGATCCGCAGCGGGTGTTACGCAAGGCCAAGCAGCCGGTGCTGGTGATGTGCGGCGATGAAGACCAGCTCTATGGCCCCAAGCGTCACGAGTTTCTGGCAGAGCTCATTCCGAACGCCGAGCTAAAGGTGATCGCCGGGGGCGGGCACTACCTGACGCTGGAGCAGCCCTCAGCCGTCAACCACGCCCTCAAGGACTTTCTCGACGCACCGCTTGTGCTGAGGTGAAAGAGGCGGTGGGCAGATTGCCCACGCTACAGCCTGCGCACCCCCCGTAGGGTGGGCAATCTGCCCACCTTCCGTTTCCCTTAAGCGTGAGGTGGGTTTGCACCCACCATGCGCTACGAGGCTTTCTTCACCACGCGCGGCTTGGTCGCCTTCTTGGCATGGCGGCAGTTGGCGTCGATGAACTCAAGCACCAGCGGGCGAATGTTGTTGCGCCAGCTGCGGCCTGCAAAGATGCCGTAATGGCCTGCGCCCGGCTCAAGGTGGCTGGCCTTCAGGCTATCGGGCAGGCCGGTGCACAGCTCCAGCGCGGCAACGCATTGGCCGGGGGCGGAGATGTCATCATTCGCACCCTCAACCGTTTTAACGGCAACATCGGTGATCTTCGAGATATCCACCTGCTTGCCGTCGACCACAAAGACATTCCGCGCAATCTCGCGCTCCTTGAAGATCCGCTCCACGGTGGAGAGGTAGAACTCGGCCGTCATGTCCATCACGGCGAGGTATTCGTCGTAGAACTTGTTGTGCCGGTCGTTCTCGCTGGCCTCACCCTTGGCGGTGGCCACGATCTGATCGAAGAAGGCGGTGGAATGGGTGTCGGCGTTCATCGTGATGAAGCTCGCCAGCTGTTGCAGGCCGGGGTAAACCAGCCGCCCCGCACCGCGATGTTTGAAGCCGACGCGCTGGATCACATGCCGCTCAAGTTGGCCCATCGTGACCGAGCGTCCAAAGTCCGTCACCTCGGTGGGGGCGGCACCCGGGTCGATCGGGCCGCCGATCAGGGTCAGCGTGTTGGGCTGCGCCTCCGGGTCTTCCTCGGCGAGATATGCGGTTGCCGCCAGCGCGATGGGCGCGGGCTGGCACACGGCGATCACGTGGGTGTCGGGGCCCATCTCGCGCAGGAAATCGACGAGGTAGAGCGTGTAATCCTCCACGTCGAACTTGCCTTCGCTCACCGGAATGTCGCGCGCATTGTGCCAGTCGGTGATGTAAACTTCGCAATCGGGCAGCAGGCTGACGACCGTGGAGCGCAGCAGCGTGGCGTAGTGCCCGCTCATCGGGGCCACCAGCAAAACCTTGCGCGGTTTCTCTTCGCGGCCCATCACGTTGAAGTGGATCAGATCGCCAAAGGGCCGCTCCACCACGGTTTCGATGTCCACCAGATGGTCGCGCCCATCTTCGCCCACCACATGGCTGATGTTCCAGTCGGGCTTGGTGATCATCCTCGCAAAACTGCGCTCGGTCACTTCGCCCCAAGCGGCAGTCATCGCCACGAAGGGGTTGGTCGATAGCCCGAAGGCCGGATAGGAGTAGAGGGCCTTGGCGGAAGCGCCAAGCCATTGGTTGGTGATGCGAAGGGTCTCCATCACATCATAGCTCATCATGCTCTTCATTTCGCGCCTTTCCTTGCCCGTCAGCACCGATATGCCGGCGGGGCAACATGCCGCTTGCCCCTCCCAAGCTTGCGGCGCTACGTTTTAAAGAGAAGTTAGGGGGGAATGATTATCATGACAACTGACGAAACCGACGCACCGGTCGATCCCTCCAAGCTGGAGGAGAACCTGGCCAAGATAGAGGTGTTATCGCAACGGCTTGTCGCCGCCCTGAGCCACCAGCGGCAGGTTGCCCCTTCGCTGCAAGGCCCCAGCCCCGAGCTTTATGCCAAGGCCGCTGCCGCCTACTGGCAGGAGATGATGTCGAATCCCTCCAAGATTTTCGAGCAGCAGGTCAGCTATTGGGGCAAGACGCTCAAGCATTACATCGACAGCCAGCAGCAGCTGGCACAGGGCAAACTGGAGGCACCGGAAGACGAATCTGGCCCAGATCCTCGGTTTTCCTCCCCGCTTTGGCGCTCTCACCCCTACTTCAACTACATCAAGCAGCAGTACATGTTCTCCTCCGAGGCCATCGGAAACGCGGTGCAGGAGCTGGACGGGCTGGAGCAGGACGACAAGCGGCGGCTTGAGTATTTCTCCAAACAGATCATCGACCTGATGAGCCCCACCAACTTTCTGGCCACCAACCCCGAGGCGCTGGAGCGCGCGGTGGAAACGGATGGGCAGAGCTTGGTCGACGGGCTGGAAAACCTCGTGCGCGACCTTGAAGACCACCACGGTGACTTCGTGGTCAACCTCGCCGACAAGGATGCCTTCAAGGTCGGCGGCAACATCGGCACCACCGAGGGCGAGGTGGTGTTTCGCAACCGCATGTTCGAGCTCATCCAATATGCGCCCGCGACCGACAAGCAATATGCCACCCCGCTCATCATCTTCCCGCCGTGGATCAACAAGTTCTACATTCTCGACCTGAAGCCGCAGAACTCGCTGATCAAATGGATCACCGAGCAGGGCTACACGCTCTTTGTGGTGAGCTGGGTCAACCCCGATGCGGGCTATGCCGATGTGGGCATGAGCAACTACATCGAAGAGGGCTACCTGGCCGCGATGAAGGAGGTGAAGGCGATCACCGGCGAGAAGCAGGTGAACGTGGTTGGCTATTGCATCGCGGGCACCACGCTGGCGCTTACCCTGTCGCTGATGAAGCAGCGCGGCGATGACACGGTGAAGAGCGCCACCTTCTTTACCACCCTCACCGACTTTTCCGATCAAGGCGAGGTGGGGGTGTTTCTGACCGATGATTTTGTCGATGGCATCGAGGCGGAGGTGACGGAGCGGGGCTATCTCGACAGTTTCTACATGTCTCGCACCTTCTCCTTCCTGCGCTCGAACGACCTCATCTACCGCCCCGCCATCCGCAGCTACATGATGGGCGAGGCCCCGCCCGCCTTCGATTTGCTCTATTGGAATGGCGACAGCACCAACCTGCCAGCCAAGATGTCGGTCGAATACCTGCGCAAACTTTGCCAGAACGACGAGCTGGCCAAGGGGGAGATCGAGCTGTGCGATGCCCGCTTGGCTCTGTCGGATATCGACGTGCCGGTCTGCGCCATTGCCTGCGAGACCGATCACATCGCCGCGTGGAAATCGAGCTATCGCGGGGTGCAGCAGATGGGGTCGAAGGACAAAACCTTCATCCTCTCCGAAAGCGGCCACATCGCCGGCATCGTCAACCCGCCGTCCAAAAAGAAGTATGGCCATTACACCAACCCCGACATGACCGTCGATCCGGACGCATGGCAGGCGGCGGCGGAGTTTAACGAAGGCTCCTGGTGGCCCCGCTGGGAGAGCTGGCTGCGCAAGCGCTCCGGCAAGAAGCTGGACGCCCGCACACCCGGCGATTCCAGCCATCCTGCACTCGCAAAAGCGCCCGGCACCTATGTGGTTTCTGGTAAGTAGCTGATTTTCCGGCAAACTAATTTTTGCTGCAGTGCAGAATAAACCTTGAAATTCTGCACTGCAGCATGTATCTATCTTCTCGAAGACAACGCCCGGAAAGGTGCACAGCGCACCGAAAAACATCGGTGCCCGCCGCACCAAAAGGAGATAGACCAATGGCCAAGACCACGAACGACATGACCAAGATGATGCAAGACATGATGTCCGCTTTCCCCGTGGACGCCACTGCCATGCAGGACGCTTTCAAATCTTCCGCCGCTCTCGGCGAGAAGCTCTCCTCGGTTGCTCTCGAAGCTGCCTCCATCTCCACCGAGATCTCCTCGAAGTGGACGAAGGAAACCATCGAGAAAGCCACCGCCCTGACCAAAGTCAAAGGTGAGCCCACCGACTACACCAAAGCCATGACCGACTTCGCTTCGGCCCAAGCCGAAATGACTGCCGAAAACATGGCCGCCTTCGCCGAAGTTGCGAAGAAGGTGCAAATGGAAACCGTCGAGCTGATGCTGGCCGCCGGCAAGGACTTCTCCGAAGAAGCCACCGCCGCCGTCAAGAAAGCCACTTCCGACGTGACCACGGCTGCCAAGAAAGCCGCTGCCGCCAAGTAAGGCGCACATCAAAAGCTTCGCGCCCTTCCTCCTCCCTAAGGGCGCGCACAAGTGGGCGGACCTCCCGGGTCCGCCCATTCTTGTTTTCGGGTGCTCGTTCTAAACGCTTTCTTTTTCAGAAATGCTGCACTACGCTCACCTTCGCTGCACTGCAATATGGGGAGATTTTGCATGTCGGACGATAAGGCTCCACTGCTTATCAAGCGCTACGCAAGCCGACGGCTCTACAACACCGAGACGTCCGACTACGTGACGCTTGAAGATATCTCCAACTTCATCCGTGATGGCCGGGAGGTGCAGATCGTCGACCTGAAATCGGGCGATGACCTTACCCGGCAGTATCTGCTCCAGATCATCGCCGAGCATGAAAGCAAGGGCGACAACGTGCTGCCCACCGGCGTGCTCACCGACCTCGTGCGCAGCTACGCCAGCCAGGCCCAATCGGTGGTGCCCCAGTTCCTCGCGGCCTCTTTCGAGATGCTGCAAAACGGGCAGAGCACGATCATGGAGAACATGACCAAGATAAACCCGATGGCCTCCATGCCCGGGTTTGACGCCATGCGCGCGCAGCAAGAGGCGTTTCTCAAGGCCATGACCGGCGGGCAAACCCCCTTCGGCATGTCCGGCCCCGCCCCCGAAGGCAGCGCCCCCCCGGCCTCAGCGGCGTCTCCCGCCAAGGACGGGCAGGATCTTGACGAGATCAAGAGCCAGCTTGCCGCATTGCAGGAGCAGCTCTCCAAGTTGGGCAAGTAAGCGCCAGAGCCTTGTCCGCACCCGACCTCGCAATCCTCGCCGCCGTGCTTCTTGCCGGCGGCGTTTTGCTGTCCCCCCGCATCGCCCGCGCCGAGAGCTGGCGCGCGATCGTCACCCCGCTGGCCTCGATCATCGGCTCTGGGTTCCTCGTCCTCGGCCCGCTGCTCGATCACAAGTATGGCGCATGGGCCCCCGCCGTCATGGCCGCCCTTTGCACCCTTGCCTGGGGTTTCGGTGCCGCCATCCGTCGCAACATCGCCCGGATCGAAGAGGGCGCGCGCCCCGCGGCCGACATCCATATCGAAACGCTGGCCTCATGGGCGCTCGCCTTCGCCTATGTCATTTCGGTTGCTTACTACCTCAACCTCTTCGGCAGCTTCGCCGTCAATCTCACCCCGTTCGACAGCCCCCTCGCCGCCCGCCTGACGACCTCCGCCGCCTACGCGCTGATTCTCGCCACCGGCTGGGCCTGGGGCTTCTCGGCGCTGGAGGGGATGGAGAAATACGCCGTCACCCTCAAGCTCGCCATCATCGCCGGGCTGCTCGTCGGCCTCGCCGTCTATTTCGCGCAGAAGGCCGGGGCAGGGGGGCTCACCGTCAAACCGGTGCTGGTGGCCCCTTGGGAGGCGCTGACCCTCGGAATGGGCCTCATCGTGACCGTGCAGGGGTTTGAAACCTCGCGCTACCTCGGCCTCAGTTACAGCGCGCCGCGGCGTATCGCCTCCATGCGCCAAGCCCAGTTCATCGCCGCCGCGATCTACATGGCCTACATCCTGCTCGCCGCCTATGTCCTCCCGTCCGGCCAGATCGAAACCTCCGAAACCGCGATCATCGACATGATGCGGGTTGTCGCCCCGATCCTGCCGCCCCTGCTGGTGGCCGCCGCGCTGGCCGCGCAGTTCTCGGCCGCCGTGGCCGATACCGGCGGCTCCGGCGGCCTCGCCTCCGAGCTCACGCGCGGCCGCCTCTCCGAGCCCTTGGCCTACGCGATTCTTACCGCCGTCGGCCTCGTGCTGACTTGGGGCTTCCACGTCTTTGAAATCATCGCCTTCGCCAGCAGGGCATTCGCGCTCTACTACGCGCTGCAAAGCCTGCTCGCCGCCCGTGCCAGCACCGGCCCTCGCGCCGCGCTTTTCTATGGCCTTGCCGCCACCGGCACCGCCATCGCGATCCTTGGCCAATCCGCAGAAGCCGGTTGACCCAGAATCAAGGTTAATGCGCCGCCCCGATCAGACGCGCCGCCCTGTTCCTTGGCGTGCTCTAGATATCTCCGGGGGGTGCCCGCCTCAGGCGACCTCGGCAAACACCTTGCCCAAGGCCCCTTCCAGCTTCTCGAACATCTCCGCCATCTGCCCCTCGGTCATGATGAACGGCGGGCAGAGCACAATGCTTTGCCCCAGCGGGCGGCAGATCAGCCCCTCATCCGTGCAGGCATTCGCAATCCGCTCGCTGACCGAGAGCGACCCATCGAACGGCCGCTTCGTCTCCTTGTCGGCCACCGCTTCCAGCGCCCCCATCAGCCCGCGCCCGCGCACCTCACCGATGTTGGCATTCTCCCCGATCCGGGCCATCCCGGCCTCAAACAACGGCGTCAGCTCGCGCACCCGCTCGATCAGCCCTTCGTTCAGGATCACGTCGATTGCCTTCAGTGCAATCGCGCAGCCCACCGGATGCCCGCTTGCGGTGAACCCGTGCGGGAATTCCTCGATCGCCTCGCATGCCGCCTGCACCCGGTCGGCCAGCTCTGGCCCGAGGATCACCGCGCCCATCGGGAAGAACCCTGCCGTCAGCGCCTTCGAACTGATGATCGCATCTGGCGTGAACCCGTAGCTGTCACAGCCCCAAACCTCGCCCGTGCGTCCGAACCCGCAAATCACCTCATCCGAGATCAGCGGTATCCCGTGCCGCTTCAGCACCGCCTGAATCGCCTGAAAATATCCCTCAGGCGCCGGGATCACCCCGCCAGCCCCCAGCACCGGCTCTGCGAAGAAACCTGCAATCGTATCGGCCCCCTCGCGGGCGATCACATCCTCAAGCTCAGCCGCCAGCCGCGCGACAAACTCCGCCTCGCTCTCTCCCGGCAGCCCTTCACGCCAGTAATGCGGGCAGGTGAGGTGCAAGAATCCCTCCAGCGGCAGCCCGAAGACCTCGTTGTAAGGCTTGCCCGTCATCGACGCGCTCACCGCCGTCACCCCGTGATAGGCGCCTTTGCGGGTCAGGATCTTGCGGCGCTGCGGCTTGTCCTCGGCCCCGGCGAGGAACCAGAGCATCTTGACCATCGTGTCATTCGCCTCGCTCCCCGAGTTGGTGTAAAACACCCGCCCGCGGTCAAACGGCGAAACCTCCACCAGCTTCTCCGAGAGCATCACCGTCTGGTCGCTCATCCGCCCAAAGAAGGCGTGGTAGCCGGGGAAGCGCGCATAGGCCTCCTGCGCCGCCTGCGTCAGGCCCGGATGGTCGAAGCCGGCAACCATGTTCCAGAGGCCCGAGTTCGCATCGAGATAGCGCCGCCCGTGCACGTCCACCACATAGGGGCCTTCCCCATGGGTCAGCACCACCGTTCCGCGGTCATGGATAGTGGGCAGATCGGTGAAGCCATAAAGGGTGGCGGCCTCGGCGCGGGCCTCCCAGCTTTGCGCGGCATGTGTCATGGAGCCTCCGGAAGATGTGGTGGTGTCGCCGCGACCCTGACGCAGTTGCGCCCCCTCCGCAATGGCCATAGCGTGCGGCTCATCCAAGGAGCCCGCCATGCCCGACAAGACTGGCCGCATCACCCTCTGGCAGGTCGAGGTCTTCCTCGCCACCGCCGAGGAGGGGGCCGTTTCGGCGGCGGCGCGGCGGCTTGGGGCCTCGGCCTCCGCCGTCTCGCAGCAGCTCACCTCGCTGGAGGCCGCCCTCGGCACACCGCTGATGGATCGCAGCGCCCGCCCCGTGGCCCTTACGCCCGCCGGGGAGGCGCTCAAGCGGCGGGCGCAGAATATCCTCAACGAGGCGGCGGCGGCGCGGGCCGAGATTGCCGGCGGCGACATGGCCGCGCTGACCTCGCTGCGCCTCGGCATGATCGAGGATTTCGACGCCGATGTGACCCCCCGCCTGCTCAGCTCCATGGCCGGCGAGCTGGCCGCCTGCCAGTTTCTGCTCGAAACCGGCGCCTCCCACCATCTCTTCACCCTGCTCGATACCCGCGCGCTCGATGTGATCGTAGCGGCTGATATCGGCGTGGCAGAGGAGTGGATGGAGGTGCACCCGCTGATGAGCGAGCCCTTCGTCGTGGCCGCCCCGCCCGGTGCAGTTGATGCGGGCGGAGACGTAGCCGCGCAGCTGCAAAAGCTCCCGCTTATCCAATACACCCAGCGCCACCTGATGGGCCGCACCATCGCCGACCATCTGGCCCGGCAAAACCTGCGCCTCACCCATCGTTTCGAGCTGGATAGCTACCACGCCATTCTGGCGCTGGTGGCCGATGGCGCGGGCTGGACAATTCTGACCCCGCTGGCGCTCAGCCGCGCCCACCGGTTTCAGCACAGCGCCGATATCCTGCCGCTGCCCTTCGCGCCGCTTGCCCGCACCATCTCTCTGAACGCCCGCGCAGGTGTGCTCTCTACCATGCCTGCGCGCATGGCCACCAAGCTGCGCCCGCTGATTGACGAGTTGGTGGTGCGCCCCTCGGTCGAGCGGCACTCATGGCTCGCGGGCGATCTGAAGCTGCTGTAACCCGCGCCACCGGCCCCGATGACCGCATTTGTCACCCGCGCGGGACTCCTCTGGCCCCGCCGATCCTGCTAGCCTGCCTCCATTGATCGAACGCATTCGCCCGGTTCGGGCACCACGAATTCCTCAGGAGGCCTTTATGGCAACGCTCAACGTTCACGGCCACGCCCATGGCAGCAAGTCCGAAACTTACACCGGCGGACGGGTCATCCACTACAAATCCTTCCCGCAAAACCACCACGCCCTGCCAAAGATCCGCAACGCGATGCGGATCATGGACGAACTGGCCCGGTTGCCCGCAACCGACCAGTGCAACCTGTACTTCAAGGGGCTCGCGCTGGGGCAGACGCTTACCCAGCTCTGGCTCCACGGCGGCATCTTCATCAACCATTCGCCAGATAATCCCAGCCCCTACACAGCCGATACCCATTCCAACAATGTCGACATCGCCTTTCATGAGGCGGCGCTGCTCACTAGCAATCACTGGGTTCTGGCCGCCACGCTCTGCCATGAGCTGGCGCATTGTGGCGGGGCACCCGCAGGCACCCATGACGCAGAACGCGCGGTGCATGAGTGCCGCTTTGGCCCGGATCACTACAACCCCGGCTTTCTTGGCTTCAACGAAAGCGCGCACCGACCGCGCAAGTTCGTGGTGGCCTGAGATCGGGCCTAACCGCCTTGGCCAGCCCCGCGTTGCGCCATCCCCAAAGCAAAAGCGCCACCCGCGAGGATGGCGCTTTTCAAACGGTCAGGGCCGGTTTCACTCCGCAGCAATCGTGCCCTTGGCCTGCTGTGCTGCGCCCACCAGCGCGGCAGAGATGTAATCCAGCTCGGCATCGGTCAGACGGGCTGGCAGGCGCACATCGCAGGCCCGCATCAGCATCGCCCGGGTTTGCGGCAGCTCCGGCAGATCGCCAAGGAATTGCCAGTTCCAGAAGGCGCGCGCGTTGTCTTCGCTCATCCCGAACACCTGCACCTTAACGCCCTGCGCTGCGGCGGTGGCGGTGAACTCGTCCACCTCGGCATCGCTCATGCCCATGAGGTTGAACTGGATCGAATCCGGCGCACGCAGCTCGCCCTCCAGCGGCGCGGGCACCTCCAGCCATGTGCTCATGTTCAGCGCCTCGGCCACCCGGTCATGCCCGGCGCGGCCATCGCGCACCCGGCGGGCCACTTCGGGCAGCTGCGGGCGGATGACGGCGGCGGAGAGGTTCTGCATCCGCATGTTGTAGAGCGGCAGGCGGTTTTGCCATGTGCGGTAATGCGCCTCCAGCCCCATGTTCTTCTTCCAGGCGTGCTCATAGGCGCCGCTCATGATCACCGCGCGCGCCACCAGCTCGGCGTCATCGGTGATCAGAATGCCACCTTCACCCGCGTTCACCAGCTTGTAGCTCTGGAACGAGAAACAGCCGATCTTGCCGATGGTGCCGATCTTGCGGCCCTTCCAAACGGTGCCCAGCGAGTGGGCGGCGTCTTCCACCACCGGAATACCGGCGGCATCGGCCAGCGCCATGATCGCATCCATGTCGGAGGTGTGGCCGCGCATGTGGCTGATGAGCACGGCATCGACGCCCGGCAGCTTGGCCGCGAAATCATCCATGTCGACGCGGTAGTTCATGCCCACTTCGCAAAGCACCGCCTCGCAATCGGCGTGGACCACGGCGGAGGGCACGGCGGCGAAGGTAAAGGCCGGGATCAGCACCTTGGCGCCACGTGGCAGGCCGAGGGCCTTCAGCGACAGGAAAAGCGCGGCAGAGCAGGAGGAAACGGCCAGCGCGTATTTTGCGCCCATCAGCTCGGCAAACTCACGCTCCAACAGGGCAACGGGCGCGTTTTCGGGCGCGGTGTAGCGAAACAGGTCGCCGCTTTGCAGCAGCCGGTCAATCTCGGCGCGGGCGGCCTCGGGGATCGGCTCGGCGTCATAGACGTTGGGGGCCACGGTCATGCTCTGCTCTCCTGTTTCAGCTTTCCTGAAATGCTCTTTCAGGAATTGTGTAGCTGAAAAGCGGCGACCGCCCAAGTGAATTTTCGATAACAGACTCGTGGGTGGGAAGATGTTCTGCCAGACGCCGGGCAGCGCTGTCCCGCGGGGTGGGACGGCGCTTCCCGGTGCCTCTCGCGGTGCGCATCGGGCAGGCATTGCGCCCTACCGTTGCAAATCACCCCAACCTTACAGCCTGAGCAATCTGCACATCACCGGCTCAAACCCCGAGCCGGTCGCGCATCGCATACCACATCATCGCCGCCGTGGTGATCGGGGTGCGCAGCAGCGGCCCGCCGGGGAAGGGCGGGGCAGGGAGCCTTGCCATCAGGTCGAAATCGCCCGCATCGCCGCCCACCGCGCGGGCCATGATCTGGCCCGCCTTGGTGGCCAGCGCTACCCCGTGCCCGGAGTAGCCCCCGGCGGCCATCACCCCCGGCGCAACCCGGATGAACAGCGGCACCCGCTTCACCGTGATCCCCAGCGTGCCGCCCCACCCGTGGGTGATCTTCACGCCACGCAATTGCGGAAACACCTGCTCCAGAGGCTTCCTCACCTTGGCGGCAATATCGGCCGGGAACCTGTAGCCATAGCTCTCGCCGCCGCCAAAGATCAGCCGCCCATCGCCCGAGAGCCGGAAATAGTTGATCACAAACTTGCTGTCCGCCACCGCCACGTTCTTCGGCATCACCTCCGCCGCCCGGTCGCCCAGCGGCTCGGTCGCTACCACGTAATTGTTGATCGGCATGACCCGCGCCTGAGCTTTCGGTGCCAACCCCTCCAT
The DNA here is from genome assembly GCF_006351965.1 of Oceanicola sp. D3. NCBI lineage: Bacteria > Pseudomonadati > Pseudomonadota > Alphaproteobacteria > Rhodobacterales > Roseobacteraceae > Oceanicola > Oceanicola sp. D3. The sequence continues at coordinate 3,124,742 of NZ_CP040932.1, read as the reverse complement.
GTAGCCGTTGCAGCCGAGGATCACCTGATCCGCCAGCACCCGGCCCCGGTCGGTCGCCACCAGCACCTTGCCGCCCTCCGGCGCAATCCGGTGCACCTCGCTCATCTCGTGCAAGTCGGCCCCCGCCGCCTCTGCGCCCCGCGCAAGGCCGAAGGCATAGGCCAGCGGGTGGATATGCCCGGCAGTCCAATCCACCACGCCGCCCTTGTAGGCCTCGCTGGCAACAAAGCCGCGCACGGTTGTGGCGTCGAGCACCTCCTGCGTTTCATGGCCATACTCGCGGCGCAGAAACGCGGCATAGCCCGCCGCCTCCTGCGCTTCACTCTCTTGCCAGAACGAGTGCAACACGCCGGGTTGCCAATCGGCCTCGGGCGCCAGCTCTTCCACCAGAGATCGCACCAGCGAAACCGCCTCCAGCCCGATCCGCCAATAGCCCTCTGCCGCCGCGCGCCCCAGCTTAGCCTCCAGCGCGTCCTGATGCATGTTGAGCCCCGGCGCAACCTGCCCGCCGTTGCGCCCCGAGGCACCCCAACCAACCCGTTGCGCCTCCACCAGCACCACCTTGGCCCCGGCCCGCGCCAGATGCAGCGCCGCCGACAGCCCGGTAAAGCCACCGCCCACCACGGCCACATCGGCCCGCACCTCGCCCTTGAGCATCGGGTATGGCCCGGGGGCCTCGGCACTGGCGGCATACCAGCTTGCGGCATGTTCACCGCGCTTTCCATTGGCGTAGAGCAACCTCATGGCAAGGCACTTTGGGCCGGGCCCAGCTCGATATAGCCAATCACCTCCGAGGGGAGCTGGTAGGGCGTGACCGTCGCCGCGCTGAGCAACCCGTCCCGCAGGTCTGACAGCGCATATGCGGCAGGTTCGATCGTCGCAGCCTCTTCCGCCGAAAATTGCTCTCGCAGCAGCGTGGTAATGTCTTCATCCGTCAGGTCCGATGGCCCGCCGATTTGCGAAAGGCGCGGCAGGAGCGCAGTAACCTTCGGCGCATCTTCGGCATCGAGCCAGATTTGAAAGCGCGGCTGCACCAGCCCGATCATCCCCAGGCTCAGCGGGTGTCCGTGATCATCAACCGGAGTCGCGCCCATGCCGGGTTTGCGCACCAATGGCATGGATGACTGGCTCTCGCCGCCGTAGGTGTAGCCAAACCGATACTGCAGGCCGGTCTCCTTCAACGCCGCCTCAACATCGGCCCGGGCCGCCTCAGCGGCAGCTGCCCGCTCGGCATCTGTGCCGCCTTCGCGCGGCAGGATGACGGTGGACGGCAGGCGCAGCCTGACGAAGCCGTCAAACCCGGCGGCGGCCTCGGGCAGGGCAACTGCGCCGGTCAGCAAAAGGTCTGGATCGGCGGCAATTTCGGCCTCGCGGGAGCGTATCCCCGCCGGGGTGGCGGTGATCCTCTCTGTCTGCCATGTGACGCTCCGCCCTGCGTCCGGCAGGCCAGCCAACTCCAGCCCCGCCGCGGGGGATGGCGCTCCGTCCTTGGCGCAAAAGAAGATGTAGCAGGAGTAGGCCGCAAGGGGCCGCCCGCCAGAATAGAGCGTGGCCACCTTGGCGCTGGTGCCATTGGTGGGCGGGCTCATGGCGAAGATCGACAGAAGGACCATGCCCAACTCACCATCGCGGTTGTCGGAGAACCGGGCGCGGGGGGCGGCGGCGGCCAGCACGGCGGGATCGGTGATGGCAATGTCATCGCCGCCGGTGGCGAAGCGGTGCAGCACAACGGCCGTGCCGGGCGCGGCGGGGTCGAAATCCTCATGCTGGAGAAAGTGGTGGGTCACCAGGCCTGAAGGGTCTTCGGCCTCCTCCGCCGCGCCCTTCACGGCGTCCTCCGTGGCATCGCTGGTGGCGCGCGCTCCGGTCAGAAAGCGCGGCGTGCCCAGCAAGGTCAGAGACACGAAGCCGAGCACGGCGATCACCGGCAGGGCAATGAGAACTGCGGCGCGCTTGCTCATACGTTCAGCAGCAGGTGCTCACGCTCCCATGGCGAGATCACCTGCATGAAACCCTTGTATTCCAACCGTTTGACCGCAAGGTACACCTCGGCAAAGGCCTCGCCCAGCACCTCTTTCAGCGCCGTGTCGGCATCAAACAGCTCCAGCGCCTCGCCCAGCGTGGTGGGCACCTCCGCCTCAGCCGTATAGGCTTCCGAGGTGGCTTCGGCGCGCGGCTCCATCTTTTCGCGCAGGCCCAGCAGGCCGCAGGCCAGCGAGGCGGCGATGCCGAGGTAGGGGTTGCAATCCATCCCCGGCAGCCGGTTCTCGATCCGCCGCGCCTCGGGGCCGCTGACCGGCACGCGCAGGCCCGTGGTGCGGTTGTCGCGGCCCCATTCGAGGTTGATCGGCGCCGAGTAGTCCGGCACGTAGCGCCGATAGCTGTTGACGTAGGGCGCGATCACCGCAATCGCGCTGGGCATGTAGCGCTGCAACCCGCTGATGAAGTGGCCGAACGCTTTGCTCTCCGAGCCATCCGCGTTGGAAAAGATATTCTCCCCCGTTTTCGCATTCACCACCGAATGGTGAATATGCATCGCGCTGCCCGGCTCGTTCTGGATCGGCTTGGCCATGAAGGTGGCGTAGCAGTCATGCCGGAAGGCGGCCTCGCGTATCATCCGCTTGAAATAGAAGATCTCATCGGCCAGCAGCACCGGGTCGCCGTGGCGCATGTTCATCTCGATCTGGCCCGCGCCGCCCTCCTGCAGGATGCCGTCGATCTCAAAGCCCATGGCCTCGGCAAAATCATAGATGTCGTCGATCACCGTGCCGTATTCGTCGATCGCGGCCATGCTGTAGGCCTGCCGCGCCGCCGCCCGCCGACCGGTGCGGCCCATCGGCGGCTCGATCTCATGGCCGGGGTCCACGTTGGGGGCCACGAGATAAAACTCCATCTCCGGCGCAACCACCGGCGTCAGCCCCATCTCCTCGTAGAGCGCCACCACCTTTTTCAGCACGTTGCGCGGCGCCACCGGCACCGGGTTGCCCTGCTGGTCGTTGATGTCGTGGATCACCTGCAGGGTAATGTCCGCCGTCCACGGCGCAGCGGTGGCGGTGGCGTAATCGGGGGTCAGCACCATGTCGGGCTCGGTGAAGGGCTGGTCCGTCAGATCGGCCCATTCGCCGGTGATGGTCTGCTGGAAGATCGAGTTCGGCAGGTAGAAGTGGCTCTGGCGGGCAAACTTGCTGGCCGGGGCCGCCTTGCCCCGTGCCACGCCTGCGAGGTCGCCCACGATGCACTCCACCTCATCCAGCCTGCGGCCTTCCAGATAGGCCTGCGCGGCCTCGGGGATCTGATCTCTGAAATCGCTCATTCCGAGCTCTCCTGCCAGCCGCGCTTCGCCTTGAAGAAATCCGCAATGTCATTGCCCAGCCGGGCGTTATCCACCGGCGCGTCCAGCGCCTTCTGCGCATAGGCCAGCCGCGCCTCGGGCACGGCGGCACCGCGCACGTTGATGAGCCCCTGCATCATCTCGCGGCCAAACTCGGGGTGCGCCTGCACGCTCAGCACCCGGTCGCCATACATCAGCGCCGCATGGTCGCAAAACTTATTGGCCGAAATCGTGCTGGCCTCCTTCGGCGGCTCGATCACCTGGTCCTGATGCCAGGCGTTCAGCGCCACAACCTCGTTGCCCCAGGTGTATTCCATCCGGCCCACGCCCCAGCCCTTGTCGCTCTTGGCGACCTTGCCCCCAAGCGCCTGCGCGATGATCTGGTGGCCAAAGCAGATGCCCACCATCGGCTTGGGCGCAAGGTAGATCGCCCGGATGATCTGCTCCAGCGGCTCGATCCACGGGTGATCCTCATAGACCCCGTAGCGCGAGCCGGTGATCAGCCAGCCATCAGCGGCGTCGATCGAATTGGGAAACTCCATGTCGCAAACCGCCCAATTGGCGAACTCAAAGTCATGCCCCGCCAGCAGCTTTTCGAACATGGCCGGGTAGTTGCCCACATGGGGCTGAAGCTCGGGCGGGCAGTGGCCGCATTGCAGGATACCGATGAGCATGGGGGCCTCCTTGTGGCTTGGGCTGACGGTATTCCTCGGCGCGGGAGGCCGCAAGCGGTGTCGGTGCCCGCTCATCCGCCCTTCGAGGCGTCTTCGCAGGTGCGAGGCGCGCGCCGAAGGCGCCAACGAGCTGGCCAGCCTATACCGTCTCCAAGCAAAGCAATACCAGATCGTCCCGCAGCATCCCCTCGCAACGGCGCAACTCCTGCCGCTTGGTCCGGGTGAAACAGTCAATCAGCCGGGGGTGGAAGATCTCCGCCACCTCCGGGCTTTCGTCAAAGGCATCAATCGCGCTTGCCCAGTCGGTCGGCAGCTCCGGCAACTCCTGCTCATAGGCATTGCCCTTGATCGGCTCGGGCGGCACCGCGCCCGCCTCCATGCCGTTCATCGCGGCCCCCAACACGGCGGCCAGATGCAAGAACGGGTTGGCATCGCCCCCCGCAACCCGGTGCTCGATCCGCCGCGCTTTGCCCGGCCCGGCAGGGATGCGAATGGCTGCCGTGCGGTTCTCATAGGCCCAGCTGGCCTGCACCGGCGCATGGGCCCCGGGCACGAGGCGCTCGTAGCTGTTGGCATGAGGCGCGAAGATCAGCATCGAAGAGGGCAGGGCGGTAAGGCACCCGGCCACCGCACTCCGCAGCAGGTCATTGCCCTGCTCGGAGCCATCGTCGAACACGTTGCGCCCCTCTTCATCCAGCACCGAAAAATGCACGTGCAGCCCGTTGCCGGTGTCATCCTCAAACGGTTTGGCCATGAAGCTCGCCGCCATGTCATGCCGCCGCGCCAGCCCCCGGGCGAGTTGCTTGAACGCCCATGCACTCTCGGCGGCCCGGCCTGCCTCTTCATGGGTGAGCGACAGTTCGAACTGCCCCACACCGGCCTCCGAAATCGCCGCCTCGGCCGGAATGCCCATGACCTCGCAGCCATCGTAAAGATCGGTGAAAAAGTCGTCGAAGGCATCCAGCCCGAGCAGCGAGTTTACATCCGCCCGCTTGATCCGCCGCCCGGTGCGCGGGCTGATCGGCGCGGAGAGCGTGCCATCCACATCGTCGATCAGGTGAAACTCCATCTCAAAGGCCGCCTCAACCCGCCAGCCCTTGGCCTCATACCGCTCCAGCACCCGGCTCAGCGCCCGCTGCGGGCAGCCCTCGAAAGGCTCGCCGCTCTGCATATGCATCCGCATCAGCCAGAGCGCCGAGGGCCTGTCGATCCACGGCAGGGCGAGCGGGCCGCGCGGGGAGGGGCGCAGCACACCGTCCCGGTCGCCGCTCTTGAACACCAACGGGCTGTCTTCAATGTCTTCGCCCCAGAGGTCGACGTTGAGCACGCTCAGCGGCAGCCGCGCCACCCCGCTCTCCAGCTTTTCGGCATAGCTCGCAGGCACCCGCTTGCCCCGCGCCTGACCGTTCAGGTCCACGGCGCCAAACCGTATCGTCTCGCTCATCGGATCAACTGCGGCCTCAGCTTGAACTTCGCCCTCCGCTCCTGCGGCAAATGCCGGTTAAGACGCCGCCCGATCACCGTATAGACCCCAATAATGCAGAGCGTCAGCAGGATGAAATAGAAGGCGAGGATCGGGTAGGGGATGAAGGGGTTGAAGGTTTTGTCAGCAAAATAGCTGGCATAATAGAGCGCGTCCCCCGCCTGCTGGCGCGCTGGGAAGCCGCTGAAAAACACCAGCGTCGTGGTGTGAAACAGAAAGATCGCCTCATTGGTGTAGGCCGGCCACCCCAGCCGCAGCATCGTGGGGAAGGTGATGCGCCGAAACCTGTGCCAGCCGCTCAGCCCATAGGCATCCGCCGCCTCGATATCGCCCTTCGGGATCGAGCGCAGCGCACCATAGAAGATCTCACCCGAATAGGCCGAGGTGTTCAGGAACAGCACGATCACCGCCCCCAGCCAGGCCGAGGTGAAGGCATCGAAGAAGGCATATTGGCTCTTCAGCGACAGGAAGGCGAAATAGGCAAAGAAGCACTGGATGAAGAAGGGCGTGCCCCGGAACAGCAGGATGAACCACTCGGCAGGCTTGCGCAGCCACGGGTTGGCCGAGGCCTTGCCAAGCGCCACCACGATGGCAAGGAAAAACCCCGAACACAGCGCCATGATCCCGAAGTAGACGTTCCAGAACAGCCCCGAGCCGATCAGCACGAAATGCTGGCAAAGCGTGAAGTCAGAGCGCGGCAACAGCCGTTCCCCGTAGCCCAGCGAGCGGAAGGCGTAGTCGGCGATGGTTTCTGCGCAACTCATACCCGGGGCCTCCGCAAGAGGCACCGCGTGCGCGAAAGCGGTCGCGCAGCGACTGCGTGCGGCACCCATTTGAAGTTTGAGCGCCCCGTCATGCGTTTGCCTTCCTCTGCGCTTCCCCGGCGGCCGTGGCTTGCCCGCGCGACAGCCGCGCATTCAGCCGCCGCAGCACGATTTCCGACACCCGGGTAAAACACAGGTAAAACACCAGCAGCGCGAGGAAGTACCACATCCGCCAGTCGCCATGCGGGTAATCCGAAAACCGCGCCGTCTTGGTCCCGCCAAGCTCGCGTGCCCAGTAAACGATATCTTCGATCCCGAGCAAAAACAGCAGCGGCGTGGCCTTGATCAGCACCATCCACGTGTTGGAGAGGCCCGGCAACGCAAACACCCACATCTGCGGCACCATCACCCGCCAAAAGGCTTGGCGACGGGTCATGCCATAGGCCTCAGCCGTTTCCATCTGCGCACGCGGCACCGCCTTCATCGCCCCGAAAATCACGTTGGCGGCAAAAGCGCCGAAGACGATGGCAAAGGTGAGCACCGCGAGCAGAAAGCCATAGGTTTCATGCTGCCACTCGGGCGAGGTGCCCAGCGGCAGCTTGGCGGCGGGGCAAACCAGAAAGTCGCTCCCCTGCCGGATCGGCTCATCCCAATCGGGGCATTTGACCTTGTGGCGCATCCACTCGAAGCCCTGATCGAGCGCGATGACGAAAAACAGGAAGAAAGCCACATCGGGCACGCCCCGGACCACCGAGATATAGCCCTTGCCGATCCAGCGCAGTGGCGCGATCAGCGACCGGGCCGCCATGGCCCCCAGAAAGCCCATCAGCAGGGCAGAGGGCGCGGCCAGCGCGAGCAGCAGCAGCACCTTGCCGAAGGCCCAATAGAACGAGAAATGCACCCCCGTGGTGAGGTAGCAGCTCAGCCAGGTAAGTCCGGCGAGGCTTTCGGGATCGGTGCAAAATTCAAACATCAAGAAAGCCCTGAAAGGCGGGCCCCGCGAAGGAGGCCCGCCAATGGGTCAGATCATTCGTAGGTCTTGGCGTCTTCGCCAAACCACTTGGTGATCATGGTGTTCAGCGTGCCGTCTTCCTTCATCGAGGCAATGGCCGCATCGAGCTTTTCCTTCAGCTCGGTGTCGCTCTCGCGCAGGCCCACGCCAACGCCACCGCCCAGCGGCACGTCATCGCCCACGAACATCAGCTCGGCGTTCTCCTCGACCAGCGGCACGAGGTAGTCCTTGTCGGCAAAAACAGCATCGGCCTCACCGTTGCGCACGGCCGCCACGGTCTCTTCCGGCGTGGCAAACTCCAGCAGCGTGGCGCCGCCCTCGGCAATATGGGCCGCCTGAATGGTGGCGGTCTGCGCGGCAATCACGCCGCCCTCAAGGTCCACATCCTCGGACGCGGCGGCAAAGGCGCTGTCGCTCGGCGGGGTGTAGTTTTGCGTGAAGTCGATCACCTCATCACGCTCATCAGTGATGCTCATGCCGGCCATGATGATGTCGTAGTTGCCGGACACGAGGTTGGGGATGATGCTGTCCCAGTCGTTCTTGACCCATTCACAGGTCAGTTCGGCGCGCACGCAAAGCTCGTCGCCCAGCTCCTTTTCGAAGCCGTCGATCTCGCCCGCATCATTGATGAAGTTGAACGGCGCATAGGCCCCCTCGGTGCCGATCCGCACCGTCATGGCGTGGCTTTCGGCAAAGGCCGCACCAGCCGTAAGGGCCATGGCTGTGCCCAGCGTCAGGATGGATTTCAACATGGTGTTTCTCCCGTTGGTCTTTGTTTTGCTTTCTTTCATTCCGTGCCGTCTCCGGCGAGGAACCACTTGTCGGCCATCGCGGCGATGCTGCCATCGGCTAGCATCTCTTCAATGGCAGAATCGAATGTCTGGCGCAGCGCCACGTCTTCCTTGCGGAAGGCGGCGGCGGTATCGCCCGAGGGGATGCCGAAGACATCGGCAATTTCCACCTGGCCACCGCCGTTGCGCGCCACGCCCTCAAGGAAGGCTTGCGGCCCCAACACCTCGTCGACCCGGTTGGCAAACAGCGCCTCCACCGCAGCCACCAGCGTCGGGTAGGCCGTCACACGGTAGCCCATCGCGCGCGCCCAGTCTTCATGGATGGTCGCGCCCTGCACGGCCACATGAGGCGCGTCCGAGGTGGAGCCGCCGCTGCGCACCAAAACCGCAGATGCCGCGTTGCTTCCGCCCTCGTAGCCTGTCGAAAACGCCACCATCTGCGCCCGCTCGGTCGTGACGGCCATCCCGGCCATGACGACATCGTATTTCCCGGCCACGAGGTTGGGCAGGATGGATTCCCAGTCGTTCACGACCCACTCGCAGTCCAGCCGGGCGCGGCGGCAAATCTCGTTGCCGAGCTCAATGTCAAAACCGCGCAAGTCGCCCGCCCGGTCTCGGAAGGTATAGGGCGGAAAGGCCCCCTCGGTGCCAATGCGCACATCCTGCGCTGCCGCCGTCTCACCCGCGCCCAGCCCGGTCGCCAGCGCCAGCGCCACTGGCAGCGCCCATGCCACCCGCCGCATCATCAGGCCATCTCGCCGGAATGCGAAAGAAACTGCCGTAGCCTTTCCGATTTGGGCGCCCCAAACAGCTCACCCGGCGCGCCTTCCTCCTCGACCAAGCCCTTGTGCAGAAACAGCACATGGTCGCTCACGTCGCGGGCCATGCGCATATCATGGGTGACAAGGATCATCGTGCGGCCCTCTTCGGCCAGCGCCTTGATCACCTTCACCACCTCCTGCTCCAACTCCGGGTCCAGCGCGCTGGTCGGCTCGTCAAACAGCAGCGCCTCCGGCTCCATCGCCAGCGCACGGGCAATCGCGGCCCGCTGCTGCTGCCCGCCCGAAAGCTGGGCCGGGTAGACATCGGCCTTGTCGCCAATGCCAACCTTTGCCAGATAGCCCCGCGCGGCGGCCTCCACCTCTGCCTTGTCGCGCTTCAGCACCGTCACCGGCGCCTCCATCACGTTTTGCAGAATGGTCATGTGGGCCCAGAGGTTGAACTGCTGAAACACCATGCTGAGGTTGGTGCGAATGCGCAGCACCTGCTTGGCATCGGCAGGCCGCCGGCCTTGGCCCTCGCCCTTCCACCGCACCGCCTCGCCAGAAAACAGGATCTCGCCCTGCTGGCTGTCTTCCAGCAGGTTGGCGCAGCGCAGCAGGGTGGATTTGCCCGAGCCCGACGAGCCGATGAGCGAAACCACCTCGCCCTTGCGGGCACACATGCCAACGCCCTTGAGCACTTCAAGGCTGCCATAGGCCTTGTGCAGGCCTCTGATCTCGATAACGGGGTGCGGGTTGGACACGCTGTCTGGCACGGGGCCTCATATTGCCGGTTGCAAGCCCGGAGTAGGGCGCAGAATTTCTGCGATTGCAAGTTGGAAGGGCCTTGGTTTCCGCAGCGTTCGCTCGCTCAGGCGGCAGGTGCCTGCGGAATAGGCATGTCGAGATAAACCTTCGCCCCAAGCCGTACCGCCCCTTGCAACCCAAGGGTTTCGCGCGCTGGCGGGTCGAGAAGTTGCACCGCTTCCTCCACCGCCCCGGCGATTTCAGTGGCGTTTTGCCCCGGTGCGCAGATCAGCGGCAGCCCCGGCGTCGGCGCGGTGCGAAACCGCTCTTCGAGGGAGGCGGCGACCGGCTCCCAGCGCCCCAGCATCGCCCATGTCTGCGCGTCAATGCAGGCCCAGTCGGCCCGGCCTTGAGCGACAGCACGAGCCGAGTCGATATGCGCCCCGGTCGAAAGTACCCCGCTCGCCTGTGCCCGCCCGGCCTCGATCACCTCCCGTGCTGCGGCCCAGCCCGATTGCGAGTTGCGCGAGTTGTAGGCCAACACGCCCTCGGGCACGCCGCCGGGGCGGGTGACGACAACAGAGTTGTAGTAGCCCGCCGGGCAGCCGGGCAGGGCGTGGTCAAGCGTGATGACATAGTCCACCTTGCCCCTGAGCCGCCCCCGGTAGGGCAGTGAGCAGGACTGGCCGAGGATCAAATCGGGCGATTCCCACAGGCTCCACAGGCTCTCGGGGGCCTCCAGCGCCTCTGGCAGATCATCGGCCAGCGCGGCCCCCCGGGCGATGATGCCATCGCGGATGATACCCCAAAACAGGTTGAGCGCGGGCTCGGTCTCGGCCCGCAGATACATCGGCAATCCGGCGCGGAGCATTCTAGCGCCCGTCCTCCACGGATTTGCGGGCAAGGTTACTGTCGCGGTCGTTCACGCCGAGCAGGTTGGCGATGAGCCGCATCAGCGCATCTTCTTCCTTGTCGCGCCGCCCGTCGGCGAGCACCACGCGCCAGATATCCTTGATCACGCCGCGCCGCGCCTCATAGGCCACGGCATCCTTGATCGCGCGGGTAAAGCGCACCGTGTCGGCGGCCCCGGCCTCCAACTCTTCGGCCTGGCGCACCATCTCGGCGGCCTCAAAGGGCGAGCCGCCGATCCAGCGTTGGGTGATGCCCCGGATCATGGCCTTCTCGCTGTCGGCATAATCGCCATCGGCGCGGGCCACCCGCACCAATAGGGCCGGAAAGGCCACCTGCGGGTTTACATCGCTCGGGGTAGTGTCGGTTTCGCCGGTGAGGCGCCTGATGAAATCTCCAAACATGGGGTCAGATATAGCCGCCCGGGCGCGCCCTGCAAGCAGCACCTCGCGGCGGGCTCATCCAAGGGCACGCCCCTGTCTTCGCCCGCTCGTGGGCCGGGTCGCGCCGACAGCACCTGCGAGGACGCCTCGAAGGGCGGACGAGCAGGCCCCTCAGGGCAGGTAACGCGCCTCCAGCGCCGCCGCATCGGCCTCGGCCACCCCCAGCGCCCCGGACGCAAAGCCAATCATCTCGGCCTCTTCAGGCTTCTCCTCGCCGTCGGCCATCACCACCTGCCACAGCGCATCAAGCACCTCGACGCGCTCGTTGTAGCTGACGGCATCGCGGATGAGCCCGGTAAACACTTCGGTCTCCGGCGCCTGATGCTCCAGCTTCTCCGCCGTCGCCCGCAGCTTGGCCGCCTCCACCGGGTTCAGCCCGAAGCGGGCGGCAAGAAACCTGTCAATCAACCCGATCTCGCTGGCCTGATAGGCATGGTCGCTCTTGGCCATCCGCACCAGCAGCGCCGCCAGCGCCAGCCGTGCATCCAGCTCCGGCAAAACCTCGCCATTGGCCTTCGCCGTGCCGGTCAACCGTTGCAGAAATTCCGTGAACATCATCGCACTCCCTTTGCGGATTGATCCAATTGCGCGATATCTACGCGATGGGCGTTCATAGGCAGGCGGAACCCGGCAGAGCTGAGAATTTGCGGCGCTTCGAACCTGATCTCATCAACCCCGATGCCCACCGGCCCGAAGTTTTCAATCGTGATCGCCCGTATCTGTCTGCTCATGTCTTCGGTCACATACACGCGGTATTGCGGGCCTCTGGCCTCGTTGGGGGCCGGAAGTTCGTGACCATCGGAATCGAAGAACCGGACGAAACAAAATGGCTCAGGATTGTTTCGCTCGACCAAAGTGTCGATGAGGATTCCTATCGCTCTCTGCGGGTTCGTAAAGCGAATTGCTATTTGGCCGTACCCGGCCTGAAGCGTGTGACTGCTCGGAAATGCGCCGTCGTGGATGTGGCTAGAAAGAAGGATTCTCTTTTGCTCACCCGTCCCAACTTCAACGAGGTTAAGGTAGGAAATACTTTTGACCTTGCCGATTTCTAATGGCGTTGCAGGCAGACCCCAGATTGCGCCGAACGCCTGCCGTCCTGCCTTTCTCTTGATCGGCACCTGGCCGGCTAGGTAGGTGCCGGCACGCAACCCAAGGAAGGGAAGATCGTTGGATCGGTACATTGTGCCCGGAAACACGGACGCGGATGTACCTTCAAAATCGACTAGTCCGTTCAGAAGCGGTTCGATTTCGTCAGGGGCGCCGATGCGTACGCTCTGCGCGACAGCTGAGCAGGCCAGCGAAAGAAGTATCAGTGCAGAGGCAAGGCCGTGGCGGATCATACCAACCGCGAATTCTCCACCGCCGCCCGCACGAAGTCCGCAAACAGCGGGTGCGGGGCGAAGGGCTTGCTCTTCAGCTCGGGGTGAAACTGCACCCCGATAAACCACGGGTGGTCCTTCACCTCCACGATCTCGGGCAGGCGGCCATCCGGGCTCATCCCGGCAAAGGCCAGCCCGCTCTCCTCAAGCTGCTCCTTATAGGCAATGTCCACCTCGTAGCGGTGGCGGTGGCGCTCGTCGATCGCGGTCTTGCCGTAAATCTCGGCCACCTTGCTGCCGCTCTTCAGCACCGCGTCATAGGCCCCCAGCCGCATCGTGCCGCCCTTGGCGTCGGTCTTCTTGCGCTTCACCTTCTCGTTGCCCTGCACCCACTCCTTGAGGTGGTAGACAACCGGCTCAAAGCGCTTCTTCCCGGCCTCGTGGTCGAACTCTTCGCTCCCGGCCTTCTCCAGCCCGGCAAGGTTGCGCGCCGCCTCGATCACGGCCATCTGCATGCCGAGGCAAATGCCGAGGTAGGGCACCTTGCGCTCCCGGGCGAACTGCGCCGCCTTGATCTTGCCTTCCGTGCCGCGCTCGCCAAAGCCGCCGGGCACGAGGATCGCGTGGAACCCCTCCAGATGCGGCGCGGCATCCTCGCGGTCAAACAGCTCGGCATCGACCCATTCGATCTTCACCTTCACCCGGTTTGCCATGCCACCGTGCGTCAGCGCCTCGGCGATGGATTTATAGGCATCTTCCAACTGGGTGTATTTGCCGACGATGGCCACCTTCACCTCGCCGTCGGTCTTGTGGATGCGGTCATAGACATCCTCCCAACGGGTCAGGTTGGGGCGCGGGGCAGGGGAGATCTGGAAGGCATCCAGCACCGCCTGATCCAGCCCCTCGCGGTGATAGGCCAGCGGTGCCTCGTAGATGCTCTTTAGGTCGGGCGCGGCGATCACCGATTCCGGGCGCACGTTGCAGAACAGCGCCAGCTTCTCGCGCTCCTTCTGCGGAATGGCCCCCTCGCCACGGCAGACAAGGATATCGGGCGCGAGGCCGATGGAGCGGAGCTCCTTCACCGAGTGCTGCGTTGGCTTGGTTTTCAGCTCGCCGCTGGCCTTGATGAAGGGCAGCAGGGTGAGGTGCATGAAAATGCACTGGCCGCGCGGCTTGTCCTGCGCAAACTGGCGAATGGCTTCAAAGAACGGCAAGCCCTCGATGTCCCCCACCGTGCCGCCAATCTCGCAAAGCATGAAATCCACCTCATCCTCGCCGATGGAGATGAAATCCTTGATCTCGTTGGTGACGTGCGGAATGACCTGAATGGTCTTGCCGAGGTAGTCGCCCCGGCGCTCCTTCTCCAGCACGTTCGAGTAGATCCGCCCGGAGCTGACCGAGTCCGTCTGCCGTGCCGCAACCCCTGTGAAGCGCTCATAATGGCCAAGGTCGAGGTCGGTCTCGGCACCATCGTCGGTTACAAAAACTTCGCCATGTTCAAACGGGCTCATCGTGCCCGGATCGACGTTCAGGTAAGGGTCCAGCTTGCGCAGCCGCACCGAGTAGCCCCGCGCCTGGAGCAGCGCGCCCATGGCCGCCGAGGCGAGGCCCTTGCCGAGCGAAGAGACCACACCGCCGGTGATGAAAATAAATCGTGCCATGTGGTGTGGGGCTCCCGTGTATTCGCCTTGAAATGCGCTGCGGCGTGGCCTCAAACCACGCTGCATCACGGGATTTGAGGTATAGAAGATTCGCGGACCAAAGTCCACACGCGCCGCAACATGATGTTGAGCTTTGTCGGGTTGCCCCAACGTCTTGTGGGTTGATGGTTAGGGCGCTGGTTCCACCCCTTGAGGTGGGCGCCATTACAGCCCCTTTGGCCGGGGCGGGCCACCTCAGTCGGCGGCTTGGGGCACCAGCGGCGCGTCGCCATCCGCAGAGGGCGGCAGCAGGTCTTCGCCTGCGGGCAGCGCGCCCTCATCGGCTGGGGCGTCTTGCGTGCCGGTGTCGGTGACGCGGTCCACAACCGAGGAAGACCCCGCATCGGCCGCAGCCAGCACGGTGAGCGCAATGGAGGTGCAGATGAAGCCGATGGCAAAGATCCACGTCAGCTTGGCCATGGCCGTGGCCGCCGCGCGTCCGGTCATCACACCGCCGCCGCCACCGCCGCCACCCATCGAGCCCATGCCGCCCTCGGAGCGCTGAAGCAGCACCACGCCGATCAGGCAAAGTGCCAGAATCAGGTGGACGATGAGGATGACATTTTCCATGAAGCTTTCCCGCGTGGTTCGGCGGGGTATCTAATCCGTCCGGCCCCACGCCGCAACCCCTCGCCGCCCCTGCTTGCCTGCGCCGCCCATGCCTTTTTTCTCCCCCGCGCGTTCCCTGCGCGTCATGCCCTTGCCACCGCCGCAGGGCAGGGCGGTGCAACCGAGGTGACGCAGGCCGCCCCTGCGCGCTTGAAGCGCTGCCCGGAGCCGCGCTGGCGCTCAGGGTGGTCACGCGGATCGCCCGCGCCAGCCGCATATTCAAGGCCCCGCGCGGGCTGCGGCATATTTGAGGTTTCGCCGCCCCGCCCGCCCCGATATACGGGCGCGGGCTTCCCATGCAGGAGATTAATCATGGCAAACGTTGTCGTCGTCGGCGCCCAATGGGGTGACGAAGGAAAAGGCAAGATCGTCGACTGGCTCTCGGAGCGGGCCGATGTGATCTGCCGCTTCCAAGGCGGGCACAACGCGGGCCATACGCTGGTGATCGACGGTGAGGTGTTCAAGCTGCACGCGCTGCCTTCGGGCGTGGTGCGCAAGGGCAAGCTCTCGGTTATCGGCAACGGCGTGGTGCTCGATCCGTGGCACCTGCTGAAAGAGATTGGCACCATCCGCGACCAAGGCGTCGAGATCACCCCCGAAACCCTGATGATCGCCGAGAACACGCCGCTCATCCTGCCCTTCCACGGCGAACTCGACCGCGCCCGCGAAGAGGCGGCGAGCAAGGGCACCAAGATCGGCACCACCGGCCGCGGCATCGGCCCGGCCTATGAGGATAAAGTGGGCCGCCGGGTGATCCGCGTGGCCGACCTTGCCGACGCCGCGACGCTGGAGGCCCGGGTGGACCGGGCGCTTCAGCACCACAACCCGCTCCGTAAAGGGCTGGGCGTGGAGGAGATCGACCGCGAGGCGCTGCTGGACCAACTCAAAGAGATTGCGCCGGGCATCCTCGAATACGCCGCCCCCGTCTGGAAGGTGCTCTCCGAGAAGCGCAAGGCGGGCAAGCGCATCCTCTTCGAAGGCGCACAGGGCGCGCTGCTGGATATCGACTTCGGCACCTACCCCTTCGTCACCTCCTCCAACGTGATCGCCGGACAGGCGGCCACCGGCGTGGGGATGGGGCCCGGCGCGGTGGATTACGTGCTGGGCATCGTGAAGGCTTACACCACCCGCGTGGGTGAGGGGCCCTTCCCGACCGAGCTGCACGATGATGACGGCCAGCGGTTGGGCGAGCGCGGCCACGAGTTTGGCACCACAACCGGGCGCAAGCGCCGCTGCGGCTGGTTCGATGCCGCCCTGGTGCGCCAGACCTGCGCGATCTCGGGCATCAACGGCATCTGCCTGACCAAGCTCGACGTGCTCGACGGCTTCGACACGCTGAAAATCTGCGTGGGCTATGAGCTTGACGGCAAGACGCTCGATTACCTGCCCACCGCCGCAGACGAGCAGGCCCGCTGCACGCCGGTCTACGAAGAAATCCCCGGCTGGTCCGAAAGCACCGAAGGCGCGCGCTCGTGGAACGACCTGCCCGCCGGCGCGATCAAATACGTCAAGCGGGTGGAAGAGCTGATCGGCTGCCCGGTGGCTCTGCTCTCCACCTCGCCGGAGCGCGAAGATACCATCCTCGTCACCGACCCCTTCGCGGATTGAGGAGGGCAGGGCGCATGGCACTCAGCTACAAGGCACGGCGGCGTTGGTCTCTGGTGATCCTGCTGATCGGGCTGCCGGCCTACATTGCCTTTGCATGGTGGCTGACAAGCCTGCTGCCCGACCTGCCGGTGCTGGTCGAGCTGCTGGTTTTCGTGGTGCTCGGCGTGGCCTGGACGATCCCGGTGCGCAAGGTCTTCTACGGTGTCGGCAAGGACGACCCCGACGCCTGAACCAAGGCACGCCGCACCCGGCGCAGGGCTGCTGTTTGATCGCGCGCCCTCACGGGCGCATTCCATCTAGTGTCGGTCGCCCGGCAGCGCCGTCGCGCGCCAAATCCAACCACCGCACATGAAAAGGCGGGGCGTGCCAGATTGGCCGCCCCGCCCAAACTCATAACCCGACGTTGCGCGGGCTGAAGCCTCAGAGCATCGCTCGGCGCTGCTCCTGCGTATAGCGAGAGGTTTGAGAAAGCGTGAACTGGCCGCGGCTCAGCTTCCGGATCTTGCCCTGGCGGAGAAGCTGGCCAAAGCTGCGCAGGCTGTCCTCGCGGGTAAAGCTCTCCACTTTGCCCAGTTCGGCCACCTGCTGCATGATCTGCGGGTGCGAGAAGTGGCCGCTGCCCTGCACGTAGGAGGTATAGGCCGCCGCGCATTCCAGCAGGTCTTCCAGGCCCTTGGCCCCCATCTTCTCGGAGAACTCCTCGAAGTTGGCGCAATCGGCGAAGATGCCGCTTGCTTCAGCGTCGGTCTTCACCATCTCGCCGGTGCTCTCGGGCTGTTCGGCAACGGCATCGAGTGTGCGCTCGGTCACGCGGCGCGGGCGAACAGGGGTGACGCGGCTAGCAGCCGCCTCTGCCTCTGCCTTGCCGGCCTCGTCGCTGCGCTGCTCGGTGACCAGCATCAGCGGCGTGGTCGCGCGCGGGCGGCGGGTTTCGGCCTTGCGCAGCACCGGGCGGCGCGGACGGGCCGGGGTGGCCGGTGCCGGTTCGGCGCTGTCCTTGGCCTCGGTATCCGCAGCCTCCGGGGCAGATGCCTCTTCCACGGGGGCCTCGGCCTGCGCTTCAGCTTGCGCCGAAGGCGTCGCCTCAGCCGTCACCTCAACCTCGGTTTCCACCGGTTTGGGGCCTGCGGCCTCTTCGGCCTCCGGGGGCGTGGCGTCGCTTTGCGTCGGCGCATCCTGCTCGCGCAGCGGGCGCACCACCGAAGCGAGGTCGTCCCGATAGACGCGGGCGTCGTCGTCACCCTCGTTCAGACGGTCGCCCTCGGCCTTGGTCGCGGCCACTGCGGCCTTGAGATGCGCGATAGCCGACCGGCGACGCTCCATTTCGGGGCCGCGCAGCTTGCCTTCGGTTTCGCTCATCAGGCGGTCCATGCGGGCGTCGGCCTGCTCGGTCTCGACAATGCGGTCGCGGCGGAACCGGGCAGCCTCATAGCGCGCTTCGCTTTTGGCTTCGGCAGCCATCTGGGCCACAAGGCTTTCAACGCCCGTGTCCGTCTGGTCTGCTTCCGGCTCGCTGGCCTCGGCCTCCGTCGGCGCGTCTGCCTCGGCAGCCTCCGGCGCGTCCTCGGCGGTCTCGGCTTCGAGCGCCTCGGGTGCGTCTTCGGTCTCCGCAGGCTCGGCAGTTTCCGCAGCTTCCTCCGCCTCGGCCACCTCAGCAGCCTCAACCGGCACCTCCGGCTCTTCGAGGTCGATCACCTGCGAAGCCAGCTCTTCCAGCGCCTCGGGGGCCATCTCGTCGCCCTCGTACGCCTCATCGGCCTCCGCAACGGGCTCGGCGTCTACCGTCACCTCCTCGGCAGGGGCCTCGGCCTCTTCCTCGGGCGCAGCGTCTTGCATTTCCGGCTCGGCAGCCTCGCCGCTTAGCTCCTGCTCAACGGCAGCGAGCTCGGCCAGAAGGTCGGCTTCGGCTTCCGGGGTCAGGCTGCTTTCGCCTTCAATCGCGGGCGCGGTTTCGGCGGGGGTGGCTTCAGCCGTCTCTTCGGCCTCTTCCTCAGCCGGTGCGTCACGGCGCAGGCCGATGGCAGCCAGGGCGGAGGCCATGGCCGACCGCTTGACCTTGATCACCCGCGTGCGGCGCGGCGCGGCGGCCTCGGCGCTCTCTTCCGGGCTCTCGGGCTGCGCGTCAGCCTCGGCGCTTTCTTCGCCGGATTGGGCCTCGGCCTCCTCCGTCGTTTTCAGCGCACCAAAGCCATAGTCTTCTTCCGAGAGCGCACCGATGACATCGGCCATATCGACCTCGCCATCTTCAGTCGCACCCTCAGCAGGCGCGGCCTCTTCGGCAGGTGCCTCCTCTGCAGCCTCTGCATCTTCGGCCACGGCCTCCTTGGTGGACGCCTCCGCCTCGGCATCAAAGCCTGCAAGCAAATCGTCAAAGTCACCGGTGGCCGCTTCGGCCTGAGCGGGGGCTTCCTCAGCCGCAGCCTCAGCCACGTCCTCGGCAGGGGCTTCTTCAGCCGCAGCCTCAGCCACGTCCTCCGCAGGCGCTTCCTCAGCAGCCACCTCAGCCACGTCCTCGGCGGGAGCTTCCTCAGCCGCCACCTCAGCTACGTCTTCGGCAGGCGCTTCCTCAGCTACGTCTTCAGCAGGCGCTTCTTCAGTCGTAGCCTCAGCCACGTCCTCGGCAGGTGCTTCTTCAGCCGCAACCTCAGCCACGTCCTCGGCAGGGGCTTCTTCAGTCGTAGCCTCAGCCACGTCCTCGGCAGGAGCTTCCTCAGTCGCAGCCTCAGCTACGTCTTCAGCAGGAGCTTCTTCAGCCGCAGCCTCAGCCACGACTTCGGCAGGGGCTTCTTCAGCCGCAACCTCAGCCACGTCCTCAGCAGGCGCTTCCTCAGTCGCAGCCTCAGCCACGTCTTCGGCAGGAGCTTCCTCAGTAACAGCCTCAGCCACGTCCTCGGCAGGTGCTTCTTCAGCCGCAACCTCAGCCACGTCCTCGGCAGGGGCTTCCTCAGCCGCGGCCTCAGCCACGTCCTCGGCAGGGGCTTCCTCAGCCGCAGCCTCAGCTACGTCTTCAGCAGGAGCTTCCTCAACCGCAGCCTCAGCCATGTCCTCAGCGGGGGCTGACTCAGCCTCAGCAACCTCTTCGCTATCCGCAAGCGATGCCAGAACGGCCTCGGTGGTCTTGTCGGCCTCGGGTGCAGTCTCTTCGGCAACTTCTGCAGTCTCTTCCTGCAGGTCGCCAGCGTCTTCAACCGGGGCGGCCAGCGGGGCGGTGGGGAACTCTTCTGCCATGCCCTTGGCAAGATCCTCGCTCACCGGCGCATCTTCCGACAGGAAGGCCTGGGGCACATCCTCTTCAAAGCTCTCCGGCTGCAAGGCCTCGCTCACGGCGGGGGCGCTGTTCACCACGGCGCGGATGCGCGCCAGCTTGGCGGCCACGCTGTCAGGTGCGGCGGCAGCAGCAGGGGCCGGCAGATCAGCATAGGGATCGTCCGCATCCAGCACCGAAAGCGGCTCAACCTCAACCTCCGGCGTGGGCTTGGCCTTGGCCTTTCCCTTCGCCTTGGATTTGGAGCGCGACTTGCCCTTGCCCTTGGACTTGCCCTTTGCCTTCGGGGCCTCGGCCACCTCCGGCTCGGCGTGTTCGTCTTCGGCAGAAGCCTCGATGTCGGTACTAGGCTCGACAACACCCGAAGGAGCAGCCTCCTCGGCGTCAGCCTCACCGGCCTCCGCCTGTTCGTCGGCAGCAACCCGGTCGGCGGGGGCTTCAACGGCAGCGACAGCGGCCCCGGCGCCTTCGGCCGCGCGCAGCAGGATGCCCGTATCCGAAACCTGCGCCTCGACCCGGCGGGAAATCTCCTTTTCGGCGATCCGCTGAAGCATGTCAGCGTCCGGCGTGGGCGGCTCTGCGCCAAAATACCTGTCGTCGGCGGCAAGGTCGCGGAAATACTCCGCAATTGCCTTCATCGTGCCGAAAGAGTCATCAAACCCTTCCAGCGTGCACGAAAAGGTGCCGTAGGACACCGTCAGAATCTTGCTCGATCCGATCATCTGTGTGCTCGCTTTCTCATAGCCCAGCGGGGTCTGTTTACCACGTATTGGTTCGAGAGAAGCAACAGACTGGGGAATTTTCGGGTATGATAATTGGGCTTCATTGTGACCTCGGGGGAAACCGGGCATACCCTTCGCATGGCGCAAATCCTCATCGATTCACCAGATATTATTACCCTTTTGGGTGGTGGAGAGGTTAACGACCACCGCCTTAATCCAGCCTTAATCCGGGCCCCCCGGCTGGTGGCCGCCGATGGCGGGGCCGATGCGGCGCTGGCGAGAGGGTTAACGCCCGAGGCGGTGATCGGTGATTTCGACAGTCTTAGCGCCGAGGCCCGCGCCAGCCTGCCGCCCGAAACTCTGCACCACGTTGCGGAGCAGGACAGTACCGATTTCGAGAAGGTGCTTCAACGGGTGCGGGCGCCGATGCTTCTGGCGGTGGGCTTTCTCGGGCGGCGGCTTGATCACCAGCTTGCTGCCTTGAGCGCCCTTGTGCGCCACGCCGCGCGCCCCTGCCTTCTGCTCGGCGCCGATGACATCGCCTTCGCCGCGCCGCCGGAGATCGCGCTCGACCTTCCGGTGGGCAGCCGCCTGTCGCTCTACCCGCTGGCCCCTGTGACGGGCCGCTCGGAAGGGTTGGAATGGCCCATCGAGCGCCTCGCCTTCGCGCCCTCGGGGCAAATCGGCACCTCCAACCGGGTCACAGGCCGTGTGCGCCTCAGCTTCGATGCGCCGGGTATGGTGGTGATCACGCCGCCGGAGGCGCTGGACGCTCTGCTGGAAGGCTTTGCCGCCCTGCCACCTGCTCGCGCCAGATGATGTAGAGCCCGGCGCAGATCGTTACGCCGATTCCGGCCAGTGCGAGGCCATCGGGGAACTCCTTGAAGATCAGCCAGCCGATAAGGGTCGAGAACGGGATTTCGAGATATTGCATCGGCGCCAGCGTGGCCGTGGGCGCATGGCGCAGGCTCCACGTCATCAGCAGATGCGCCGTGGTGCCAATGCAGCCCATCGCCGCGATCAAGACCCATGTGCGCGGGGCTGGGGCGATCACGTCAAACTCCGCCCACCAGCTGCCGTCCGCAATCAGCAGCAGCGGCGCCAGCAGCGCGGTGCCCATCAGCCCGCTCACCGATTGCATGGCAACCGGGTCCACCTCGGCCCGCATCATCCGCGTGACCAGCATGAAGAAAGAGAAGTTCACCGCCACCAGCACCGGCAACAGCGCCGCCCAGCCAACCTCCACAAAGGAGGGCTGAATCACCATGCAGGTGCCGGCAAAGCCCACCGCGCAGGCCGTCAAACGCCGCACGCCCACCTCCTCGCCCAAAAAGAACCAGCCGAGCAGCAGCATGAAGAAGGGCATCACGAAAGCGATGGCCACCGCATCGGCCAGCGGGAGAAACCGCAGGGAGAGAAACATCGACCCGATCCCGACGATATGCAGCACCGTGCGAAGCGCGGTAAACCCCAGCGCCCGTCGGCTCATTCGCAGCGTGCCGCCCGCCAGCAGCACGATCGGCACCAAGATCAGCGCCTGAATCGCAAAGCGAAAGAACACAAGCTGGCTCAGCGGCACATGCCCGCCCAGCAGCTTGGCCACACTGTCACCCAGGGGTGCCAGAAGGCAAAACCCAAGCATGAGCGTGATACCAAGAAGCGGGCGATCGGCCTGTTGCATGACGGAGTCATATGTCTCCCGGCCCGCCCGGGCAAGGGGCCGCGGTCCCGCCTAAATCCACGCGAGAGCCGCAGCCACCACAGCAAGGTAACGCCCCGCCTTGGCGAGGGTGACGATCAGCAGAAAGCTCGGCAGGGGCTCCCGCAGCACCCCCGCCACCACCGTCAGCGGGTCACCGATAAACGGCACCCAACTCGCCAGCAGGCTCCAGCGCCCCCAACGGTGATACACCGCCTCGGCCCGGGCCATCCCCTTGCCCGAGACCGGAAACCACCGCCTGTCCTGAAACCGCCGCAGGAACCGCCCGCAAAGCCAATTCACCACCGAGCCCAGCACGTTGCCCACCGTGGCAACGCCAAGCAGCAGCGGCACCGAAAGGGCAGGGTCCGTGACCAGATAGGCCAGCACCAACTCCGACTGCGCCGGCAGCAGCGTGGCCGCGACCAAGGCCGCGACGAAGAGGCTGAAATAGGGGGTCATGCGCGCTCGGCCGTTTGTTCAGCCCCGGCTCACCGGCTCACCGGCAAATCGGCAGTTCGCGCGGCTCGGTCTTTGGCAGCGACCTGCGCCAGCGGTTGATCACAGGCTGCAACTTGCGCTTGGGCCAGAAGCGTGGCGCACCGATCTCCCGCAGGCAGGCGCTGTTCCAATACAGCCCCGCATCCGCCAGCGAGGCCCGCGCCTTCACCGCCCTCGCCACCGCGTCGATGTCACGCCCCTCGGGGTAGATATAGAGCGTCGTCGGGCTGTTCTCGACCAGCCGCAAAATCTCCCGCGTCGCCTCGCCCGACCATGTGGTGCAGCCATTGCTCCGCCCGCCGGTATAATCCACCAGCCGCCCCACAGGCACATAGCCCTCCTCATCGGCGTAGGGGCTTCTTGGCATCTGCATCCGGCACTGCCACTTCACGAAGACTGCCTGATGCCCGCCAATCGCCCGCTCCCGCGCATTTGAGGTTTCTCCGCGCCCGTCAAACAGCAGGAAGGTGCGGTGAAACGGCGTCAGCTTGCCCGACTGGCGGACATAGCCCTTGAAAGAGGTGCGCGTCTTGGCGGTGACGTATTCGCCCCCCATCGTCAGCTTCGAGCCCTCCGCATTGCTGAAATGCCGCGCACATTGCCGCCCGTTGGCAAAATTCGCCCGCTGCAACTTGCGCCCGTTGCCATGCCCCGAAGACACCGCCCGAAACACCCGCTGCTTCTCGCAGATAATGTAATAACGGCCCGACCCGCCGGGCCGCGTGGCATCCTTCGCCATGTAACAGGGGTTGCGCACCTCGCGCCGCTTCACCCGCTCTTGGTAAAGCGCCCGCGCCCGGCTGAGCACCACAGGCGCAATCTGCCCTTCGCCGGTGCCGACATGAGCCTTGAGCCAGCCGGGAATGCCGGATTGTGCCGCGGATATGCCGGGCACCGCGCCACTCAGGGCGAAAATCACGGCAACGAAAATGCGCATTCTGCGTCTCATGGAAACCTCCTGCTCGGTGGGCCTTGCGGGGAGGGTAGCATGAGGACGGGCCGGGTGGGGAGGGGGATGGGGTGCTCTGCCGTTCGGACTGACACAGCCCGATGGTCAGGGTGTGCGGACAAAGCCGTCGTTCTCTGCACGCGCAGTTTGGGGCGCTCCGAGCGGCGGCTTTTTACAGGTAGCTATCGGGCGGTGGCCCTCCCGGTAGCTGCTGTGCGGCATAGAAGATTGCCGTGCGCGTCATTCTGGTCCGAATACTTGGCCCACTGAGGGTGGCGCATTTCGCCCGCATCCATCCTAGATGTCGCAACATCTCCGATGTCAGAGCTTGGCGCATTAAATGCAAGGGGCCGTAGATCATTCGATTCTAAGTGTGCTTGGGCTCTTTTTCGGAGCGCAGATTGCGCCCAAGCCCCTGCTGCAGGCGCTATTGTTTCATCTGATTGTGATATATGTGCTTTAATGTCAGATAGTTAGAATCCCTTCGGGCGGGGAAAAGTATGTATTGCTCTATCGTATGTATTTATTGTTGACTGCGAGAATAGTATATCAATATGTTATCTCCATACTATGGAGATCGACATGGAACTTACGAAGCATGCAAGGCAGCGCGCAGCACAGCGTTCAGTCCCCGAATCTGTGATCGCCGCGATCTATGCCTTTGGCACCCCCTACAGTGCGCGCGGCTGCACAGGCCTGAGGCTGGACCGCACCTCGATTGAGCTGGCGGCCGACGATTTGTCTCCGCAGGAGCTTGCGCGGCTTCGTCGATTCCATGGCGTCTACCTCGTCACCTCGGGGGCGACAGTCGTCACGGTCGCACATGCAACTTCTCGTCGCTTTCACTAAACCAACCCTTTCCCAAAGGATTCTGAACCTTGGAAAACTCCAACTTCCCCCAGAAATACCTCTCCTTGATCGCAACTAACGCTGCTGAGGCCCACCTCGCATCGCCTGCCCTGACTATCGCGGAAGAGGGCGAACTTCGGATCAAGTACGCGCCCTTTGACCACGTTACACTGAACGCACGTCTCGTCATCGTCGGCATTACTCCGGGCGCTACTCAAGCCAATGCTGCACTCAAGGCCAGCCGCGCGGCAATCCTCGCGGGTGCTGATTTGCCCGACGCCCTGGTTCGGGCCAAGTCCCACGCCAGCTTCAGCGGCCCGATGCGCGCCAACCTCGTTGCGATGCTGGATGCGATCGGCGTGGCCGAATACTTCAGTCTTTCGTCCTCGGAGCAATTGTTCGAAGCGGACAGCGAGCAGGTTCATTTCACCTCGGCGCTGCGCTATCCGGTGTTCCGGCAGGGCAAGAACTATAATGGGACGCCGAACATGCTGAAGACGCCGCTACTCCGACAGATGATCGACACCTGCTTGGCCGAGGAGGCGCGGCAGCTCCCTGAGGCGCTTTGGCTTCCGCTGGGGCCCAAGGCTGGGGAAGCCCTGCAGCATTTGGTGCAGTGCGGCCTTCTGCAGGGGGATCGTGTGCTTGCCGGGATGCCGCACCCTAGCGGCGCCAACGCGGAACGCGTCGCGGTCTTTCTTGGGCGCAAGTCACCGCAGGCAGCGTCACGCCAAACAAAAGGGGCTGCCCTGTGCACCGCGTTCAAGCGGCTGGGGAAGCAGATATCCGAACTGAAAGGAGGCCGCCAATGAGCCGTCGCACAACTTCTGCCCCGTCCGCTGATGAAATCATGGGCGAAGCGCTGAACGATCTGCGCGGGGTGCTTCTCGGCATCGCTTGCCAGATCGTCGTGACCTCCGGGGATGATGAACAGGCCGAAACCTTCCTTGGCATCTCTCTAGAAGACTTCTCTTTGGGGTCCATGCCGGGAGATGCCGATACCCAACTCCGGAACATTGATCTGAGCCGTTTCTGGATTGCGCGGCAGATCGAACGTGCCTGTTCCTTTGCCTTGCAGACCGGCACCGCGACCGAACGTGCCGCCTTCGATGAAGACGACTGGAATGACCTAGCGATCTTCTTGGAAGGAGCACCTCGAACCAGCTTCGCCGGAGAGCTGACCGCCTTGGTGCATGCGGACAGCGCGCTGCGCCGGACGCTTGAGATGGCCCTCGCCCGCATGAAACTGATGCATGGCGCGGCCCTGACCATCCGTGAGTTGTCGCTGCTTGCCGGGATCGGTGAAACAGCGGTGCGGACCTCTCTGAGCGCTGATGGCATCAAAACCGAAGGCAAGCCTGCACGCGTCAGTGCAGAACTGGCGGATCCCTGGCTGCTGCGTCGGAGGGGGTTTGTCCCGACCCTTCAGCTTGAAGGCGAGACGGAAGCCGCCTCTCCGCTAATCTTGGAAATCAGGACCCTGCTGACAGAGCGCCAGATGGAGGTCGAGGACCTAATCGCAAAGGCGGAGGTCGATGCGACTTGGCTGACAGAGTTGCTGTCAGGTGATCCTGTTGCTTGTGACGTCGAGCGTTTGTGTCGACTGGCGTCCGCTCTGGGGATCGACCCTGCTGCTTTCGCGGGCCGCGCAGTCGAGGCACTGCTAAAAGCGCGCTAAGCAGCGAAGTAGGTTTGCTCCTGCTATGGACAAGCCTGCGTGTCAGAGCAGCGAGTCCAGGGATTGGAAATAACGCACTGCACATCGAGTGCCGCGAAATCTCCATTCAATTTTGGCTGACGGCCACGAGGAAGTTTATCGCCAGGCAACGAAATCCCAGTTTGAAAGCGTGAAATGAGGTTTTCGCTTTCAGGCCGGGTGGTCGGCTAGTCTCGCCTAGGATCAGACGAATGCACTCGCAGCGAAGGTTCGGCAAGGTCGCGAAAGTTCGGGCTCGAAACGGACTTTCGGCAGATAGATCGCCTACAGCCCACACCGCCCTACGGCTTCACCACCAACCCCGGCGGCGTGGTCGCAAGATACTCCGCGCTCACCTCGTTGATCAGCATCGTTTCGGTCAGCTCGATCCCGCCGTCATCCAGCCAGAGCCCCGGCATGAAGTGAAACACCATGCCCGCCTCCAACTCTGTCTCGTCACCTTCCCGCAGGCTCATCGTCCGCTCGCCCCAGTCCGGCGGGTAGCTGAGGCCCACTGAATATCCACACCGGCTGTTCTTCTCAAAGCCATAGCGGTTGAGCGTCTGGGTGAAGGACAGCGCCACCTCGGCGCAGGTCGCCCCGGGCCGTGCCGCCCCCATCACCGCCGCCGTGGCCGCCATCAGCGCCTCCTCGGCCTTGCGATACTTGTTGGGCGGCTCGCCAAAGAACAGCGTGCGCGACTGCGGGCAATGATAGCGCCGGTGACACCCCGCGATCTCGAAGAAGGTCGGCGTCCCACGCAAGATCGGCGCGCCGTCCCACGTGAGATGCGGTGCCGTGGCATCCATCCCCGAGGGGGTCATCGGCACAATCGCCGGATAGTCGCCCCAGGCGCCCCGCGTGCCCAGCGCCCCGGCTTTCAGGATCTCCGCCACCAGCGCGTTCTTCTGCATCCCCGGCTCGGCAACCTCGGCGATCACCCGATGCATCTCGGTCACGATCTCGCCCGCACGCCGCATGTAGCTGATCTCGGCGGGCGACTTCACCGCCCGGCACCAGTTCACCAGCCCCGTCGCATCGGCCACATCCGCATCCGGCAACCCGGCGGTCAGGGCCAGATGGGCGGCGGCGGAATAATAGTAATTGTCGAGCTCCACCCCGATCCGCGAGGCCCCGTGCCCGCTGTCGCTCACCAGTTGTGCCAGCACGGTCATCGGGTGGGCATCCGGGTTCTGCACCAGCCAGTCCTCGTAGCCGAAGATATGATCCTGGCTCATCCAAACCGTCCGCCGCGCCCCCGCCGCATCCATCCCGCGCCCCCACCAAACCGGGTCGTCCTTCATGCTGACGATCACCGCCTGATGGACGTAAAACGACCAGCCGTCATAGCCCGTCAGCCAGTTCATGTTGGACGGGTCGGAAATGACAAGCACCTCCAGCCCCTTCTCCTCCATCGAGGCCCGCACGGCGGCGAGCCTCTCGTGGTATTCGGTGCGGGCGAAGGCGAGGGCCGAGGAGGGCAGGGAGGCCGCCGGGGCGGCACCGCCCTGCAGTGCCATCGGGGCGGATCGGGTGTGAGGCTTGGTGGTCATGCGGCGAGAGTGGGGGAGAGCGCGCGGCGGGGCAAGCGGAAGATGCACCCCGCGCACCTTGCCTCCATGCGGCCTTCATGCCTGAATGGCCCCGCGCCACAGCCCGGCGCCCCGAGGGAGGATGACATGGCCGAAGATACCGCACTCAACCCCGACTACCTGATTGCCGATGAGGCCGAGCTCGCCGCGCTCTTCCCCGCCACCCACCAGCTGGCGATCGACAAATGCATGCCTGCGCTCGACGCGCATTCCCGCGCCTTCATCGCCCGCGCGCCCTTCCTCTGCATCTCCACCCAGTCGCCCGACGGGCTGGCCGATGTCAGCCCGCGCGGCGACCCGGCGGGCTTCGTCCGCGTGCTGGATGACCACACGCTGCTCATCCCCGACCGGCCCGGCAACAACCGGCTCGACACCCAGCGCAACATCCTCGCCAACCCCGCCGTCGGCCTGATCTTCATGGTGCCCGGCTTCGACGAAACCCTGCGCGTCAACGGCACCGCCCGCCTCACCCGCGACCCGGCGCTGCTGGCCACGATGGAGGTGCAGGGCCGCCGCCCCACCACCGCCATCGCCGTCACGGTGCACGAAGCCTTCCTACACTGCGCCAAGGCCTTCCGCCGCTCCCGCCTCTGGGACCCGGCCACCCTGCAAGACCGCAAGGCCTTCCCCTCCCTGCGCGCCATGATCCACGACCAGACAACCGGGCGGCCCGCAGACCCGGCGGAGCTGGAAAAGCTGGATGCCGACCTCGAAGAGGCTTATCGGAGGTCGATGTATTAGGGGTGGTCACCAAGACGTTCCGACCCCACCGACCAAACCGTGAAATAAACCCAAGGCCAGCGCCCGTCCCGCATGGGGCGCCTCGCTACAAGCGCCTCAATCCCAGCCGCGCACCGCGGTGAAGTTCAGCCGAACCCTACCCAAGCGCTCGCCCCGTGGGGGGCGGGACAGAGGCTGGCCGGCGGTGCCGACCGGGTGAGTGGAGAACCCCTCTCCTATCAATCCTTCCGCCTGCTCTGCTCATAATTGAACTGCTCGAAAATGTGCATCCGACCATTGTGGCGGGCGTCGGCAAGCCACAACTTCTTTCGGACATCTGGAGGTTCAAAAGACTGGTATTTACCGCCCGAAAATTTTGGCCAGTCTATGGCCATCCCGATTTTCACCATCTCTTCCGACAAATCACGACCATCGGGCAGGGCGCACTTCGCTACTGTCCGACCATGGTGGTCGATATCTGTGATTTCTGCACGTATCAACTTTCCCTTGCAGAGTTTGACCAACGCCCATTTTGCTTTTTGACCATAAGGATGATTCAATTCGGGAGCATCTATTCCGAACAGTCGTATCTGAGTCTTTGCAATGACGATAGAATCGCCGTCTATGACCCAAGCAGGGCCCCGTATCTCTCCCCGAGGCCGAACTTTAGAAGAAGTTGTCGTATCGAAGCGCCCTCGCGGCAGTGAGGACCTGTTAGGCCTTGTCAGTGGTTTGACACGCCTCCGATAACCTCCCTTTATCGACCGTCGAATCGTCCTTCTAGCTGACTTCTTCAGCTCTGCTGCGGCCAATGCGGCTAAGAGCAACCCGGCGGCGGTCAATATAGCAACTATAGCTTCCAACAACCGGCTCCAATAAAAGCCAGCATGGTAGTCTGTCAGAACAATTGTGCAAGAATATTGGCGCCCGAACCATCCCGAGCGCCGGACCCCTCAACAATTCGGCACATTCACCGCCAGCCCGCCCAAACTCGTCTCCTTGTACTTCTCGCCCATATCCCGCCCGGTCTCCATCAGCGTCTTGATGCAGGCATCCAGCGGCACTAGATGCGAGCCATCCCCCCGCAGCGCCAAGCTCGCCGCCGACACCGCCTTGATCGCCCCCAGCCCGTTGCGCTCGATGCAGGGCACCTGCACCAGCCCGCGCACCGGGTCGCAGGTCATCCCGAGGTGATGTTCCAGCGCGATCTCCGCCGCGTTCTCCACCTGCTCCGCCGTGCCGCCCATCACCGCACAGAGCCCCGCAGCGGCCATCGCCGCCGCGCTGCCCACCTCGGCCTGGCAGCCCGCCTCGGCGCCCGAAATGGAAGCGTTGTGCTTGATCAGCCCGCCCACCGCCGCCGCTGTCAGCAGGAACTCCCCCACCTTCGAGGGCACCGCGCCGGGCACATGGTCCAGCCAATAGCGGATCACCGCGGGCACCACGCCCGCCGCGCCATTCGTGGGCGCCGTCACCACCTGTCCGCCCGCCGCGTTCTCTTCGTTCACGGCCATGGCGTAGCAGCTCATCCAGTCGTTGATCGTATGCGGCGCGGTCAGGTTCATGCCGCGCTCGGCCTGCAACGCCTCCCAGATCTTCGCCGCCCGTCGCTTCACCTTCAGTCCGCCGGGCAGCACGCCCTCGTTCTCCAGCCCGCGTTGCAAGCAGCCGTTCATCACCTCCCAGACACGCGCCAGCCCGCGCTCGATCTCCTCGGCGCTCCGGCGGGTCCGCTCATTGGCCATCTTCATCGCGGCAATGCTCAGCCCGCTCTCGGCGGCCATGTCGAGCATCTCCTGTGCGGACTTGAAGGCGAACGGCACCGGTGCGCCCTGCGCCGTGTCCGCCCCAGCCGCCAGCTCCTTCTCCGACAGCACGAAGCCGCCGCCCACGGAGTAATAGACCTCCCGGTCGATCACGTCGCCCTGCCCATCCAGCGCCTCGAAGGCCAGCCCGTTGGGATGGCCGGGCAGGGGGGCCTCGTAGTCGAAGATCAGGTCGTTCGCCGGGGCAAAGCGCAGCTCGCCCAGCCCCTCGGGCGCGATCATGCCCGTCGCCTTCACCTCCGCCAAAGCCGCCTCGCCCGCCTCGGCCTCATAGGTCTCGGGCACGAGGCCCGCGAGGCCCAGGATCACCGCCCGGTCGGTCGCGTGGCCCACCCCGGTGAAGGCCAGCGACCCATGCAGCCGGGCGCGCACGCCGGTGACGGCAAAGGGCAGGCCGCGCAGCCGGTCGAGGTAGCGCGCGGCGGCCACCATCGGCCCCATGGTGTGAGACGATGACGGGCCGATGCCCACCTTGAACATTTCGAAGACGGAGACGAACATGGCCGCCACCATGCCAGCGCCGCGCCTGGCGGCAAGCCTGAAAACGAAACTTCCCGCACGATGCCCGCACCGTGGCCAAGGCCGCCCGCTTTCGCGGTGCCGGAGCAGCGTCGTCAAGTCCCGGCGCGCGGCGGGTTAACCTGACGCCGTTTTGCAAATCTGCATATGCATGGGATGTGCATGGCCTGTGCATCGCTTGTGCCCCGGGTCGCTCCAGGGTTAACGCCGCTTCGGCAGCTCCGCAGATGCATTTCCGCATTGCCCGCGCAGTCCACCGCGTTACCTTCGCGCCCATGCCGCACGATCACCATCATCACCACCACGTCGATCCCGAGATGGGAGACCGCAAGCTCGCCCTCGCCGTTCTGGTGAACTTCGGGCTGACCGTGGCCCAGATCGTCGGCGGGTTGCTCTCCGGCTCGCTCGCCCTCATCGCCGATGCGTTGCACAACCTCTCGGATGCGGTGTCGCTGGTGATCGCCTTCGCCGCCCGCCGCATCGCTCGCCGACCGGCGGATGCAGGCATGACCTTCGGCTATGGCCGGGCCGAGATGGTGGCTGCACTGATCAACTATACCACCCTGATTTTGCTGGCGGTTTATCTCGCCTACGAGGGGGTGATGCGGCTCTTCGCACCAGAGGATGTCGAGGGCTGGACGGTGGTGATCATCGCGGCCATCGCGCTCATCGTCGATGCGGTGACAGCCCTGCTCACCTTCGCCATGTCCAAGACCTCCGCCAATATCCGCGCCGCCTTCCTGCACAACCTCGCGGATGCGCTGGGCTCTGTGGCGGTGATCGTCGCTGGCACGCTCATCCTGCTCTACGACTGGCGCCTGGCCGACCCGCTGGTCACCCTCCTGATCTCCGCCTACATCCTCTGGCACGCCCTCGCCGAGGTGCCCGGCGTCATCCGGATGCTGATGCTCGGCGCCCCGCCCGGACTCGATATTTCCGAGTTGTCCCAAGAGCTTGCGGCCATTCCCGGCGTCGCCTCCGTAC
This sequence comes from Oceanicola sp. D3, assembly GCF_006351965.1. NCBI lineage: Bacteria > Pseudomonadati > Pseudomonadota > Alphaproteobacteria > Rhodobacterales > Roseobacteraceae > Oceanicola > Oceanicola sp. D3. The sequence goes on along the minus strand of NZ_CP040932.1, from coordinate 3,093,269 downwards.
ACCATCTGCACCTCTGGCAGATGCAGGAGCACGAGGCCGCGCTGGAGGCCCATGTGGTGCTGGAAGAGGGCCGCTGGAGTGAGGCTGATGCGATCAAATCGGCGTTGAAATCCGCACTCGCCGCGCGCTTCCACATCCACCATTCCACCCTCGAGCTGGAATGTGCGGCCCATGCCTGCCGGGCGCCCCGGCTCATCGGCCACGGCTGAGGCCGTTTTGCCCTCGCACCCTGCGGCCCCAGCCCCTATAACCATGCCCGGACGGCCACCAGGGGGAGACCGCAGATGACTGACCTTTCGCCGATCGACAAGGCCAAGTTCGTCGCCGCCAAACGCGCGGTTGACTACGTGCAGGACGGCATGCGCGTGGGCCTCGGCACCGGCTCCACGGCGGCTTGGATGGTGCGCTGTCTTGCTGAAAAGATGCAGGAGGAGAAGCTCGATATCGTCGGCGTTCCCACCTCCACCCGCACCGCCGATCTGGCGCGTGAGCTGGGCATTCCGGTGGTGTCTCTGGACGAGGCCAAATGGCTCGATCTCACCATCGACGGGGCCGACGAGTTCGACGGCGAGCTCAACCTCATCAAGGGCGGCGGCGGGGCGCTGCTGCAAGAGAAAATTGTCGCAACCGCCTCTGACAGGATGGTGGTGATCGCCGATGCGGCCAAGGATGTCACCTCGCTCGGGGCCTTTCCGCTGCCGGTGGAGGTGATCCCCTTCGGCTGGCAAACAACCAAGGCGCTGGTCGAGGAAACCCTTATAAACATGGATGTTCTGGGCCGCGACACCAGCCTGCGCATGAACGACGATGCGCCCTATGTGACCGATGAGGGCAACTACATTCTCGATTTGCACCTGCGCCGCATCGGCAACGCGCGCCAGTTGAGCCTCGTGCTCAATCAGGTGCCCGGCGTGGTTGAAAACGGGTTGTTCATCGACATATGCGACGTAGTGATCATCGGTCACGGCGACGGGCGCGTGCAGGTGCGCGACATCAATGAAGGCACCGAGGAGGAAGAGAAGATCGACCTCCTTGAGGGAGACAACATCTTCGCCGACCTCTGAGGAGGAGAGGGCGGCCAGCGAGGCAAGGCAGACACATGGAATTTGATTACGATCTCTTCGTCATCGGCGGCGGCTCCGGCGGGGTGCGCGCGGCGCGGCTGGCCAGTTCGGAAGCGGGCGTCAAAGTGGGGCTGGCGGAAGAGTATCGCATGGGGGGCACCTGTGTGATCCGTGGCTGCGTGCCCAAAAAGCTGATGGTCTTTGCCTCGCATTTCCCCGAAGAGATGAAGCTGGCGCAGGCCTACGGCTGGACGGTGCACGCCGGCGGGTTTGACTGGGGCAAGTTCCGCCATCACCTGCACGCCGAGTTGGACAGGCTGGAGCAGATCTACACCCGCAACCTCGAAAAGGCCGGCGTGGAGATTTTCGGGCAGCGTGCTGTGGTGAAAGACCCGCATACCGTTGCGCTGGCTGATGGCACCGAATTCAAATGCCGCCACATCCTTGTGGCCACGGGCGGGGCCCCCAGCTTTCCGCCGCTGGAGGGGGCCGAGGAATACGGCATCAGCTCCAACGATGTGTTCCTCTTCGATGAGTTGCCAGAGAGCATCCTGATCATCGGCGGCGGCTTTATCGCCTGTGAAATGGCCTGTATTCTCAATGGCCTGGGAGTGAAAACGACGATCTTCCTGCGCGGGGCGCAGATTTTGCGCGGCTTTGATGACGAGGCCCGCGGCCACCTTGCCGACCACATGGAAAGCCTCGGCATCGAGATCCACTGCGGCACCTCCATTACCGACATGCAAAAGCTGGAGCACGGCGTTTTGGTGCGCACCAGCACCGGGCACGAGGGCATCTATGAGAAGATCCTTTTTGCCACCGGCCGCGACCCCAACACCAAGGGGCTCGGGCTGGAGGAGGCGGGCGTGAAGCTGGGCCGCATGGGCGAGGTGGTCGTCAACGAATTCAGCCAGACAGACGTGCCCTCGATCTACGCCATCGGCGATGTGACCGGGCGGGTGGAGCTGACGCCGGTTGCCATCCGCGAGGGGGTGGCCTTTGTGAACACCGTGTTCCACGGCAAACCAACGCCGGTGGATCACGAGCTGGTGCCCTCTGCCGTTTACACTCAGCCCGAGCTGGGCACCGTGGGCATCACGGAGAACGAGGCAGAGCGCGCGATGGAGGCAGGCGGCGAGGCCTATGAGGTGTATTCCACCTCCTTCCGCCCGATGAAAACCGCCTTCGCCCATACCGATGACCGGGTGATGATGAAGCTGATCGTCGGCAAGGAGAGCCGCAAGGTGCTGGGCTGCCATATCGTGGCCCCCGAGGCTGGCGAGATGATCCAGCTTGCCGGCATCGCCATCAAGATGGGTGCGACGAAAGAAGATTTTGACCGCACCTGCGCGGTGCATCCGACCATGGCAGAGGAACTGGTGACGATGAAAACCCCCGTGCGCTGAGGCGTCGCGGGGCGCGGGCGCAGTTGAATTTGGCGCTCCCGTAACCACCTGTGCTACAACACGAACCAACCCGCCCCCGAAGGCGGACCGGCAAGGAAGAGGAAAGAGACACATATGGCTGGCAATAACGGCGGCCCTTGGGGCGGCGGATCGTCTGGCGGTGGCTCCGGCGGTGGCAATGGCGACGATCGTGATCGTCCCAATCGCCCGGAGGGCGGGCGCAGGCCCGGTGAGGGGGCAGGGATCCCCGAGATCGACCAGATCATGAAAAAGGGTCAGGAGCAGCTGAAGGTGCTCATGGGCGGGCGTGGCGGCGGCAGCAATGGCCGTGGCCCCGGCGGACGTGGCCCGGGGGGCGGCGGCGCTCCCTGGCTCACTCGCGGCACCCTGCTGATTGGCGTCGGCGCAGCGGCCCTGCTCTGGGCCTTCTCCAGCTTTTACACTGTCCGGCCTGAACAACAGTCGGTCGAGCTGTTTCTGGGCGAGTTCTCCGACATCGGCACAGAAGGCCTCAACTTCGCCCCCTGGCCCTTCGTCACCGCCGAGGTGATCGACGTCACCACCAACCGCACCGAGGATATCGGCGTGCGGCGTGGCTCTTCGGGCAATGACGGGCTGATGCTGACCACCGACGAGAACATCGTCGATATCGACTTTCAGGTGGTCTGGAACGTGAAGAACGCGGCAGATTTCCTGTTCTCGCTGCAACAGCCTGAGCTCACCGTGCGCTCGGTGGCCGAGTCCGCCATGCGCGAAGTGATCGCGCAGTCCGAACTCGCCCCGATCCTCAACCGGGACCGTGCGGCGATTGAAGCGGCGGTGGATGAGCTGATCCAGCAGATCCTCGACCAGCAGGAAACCGGCATCAACGTGATCCGCGTCAACTTCAACAAGGTGGACCCGCCCTCGCAGCAGGTGCAGGTGACGGACATCAATGGCAACACCACCAACACCTCGGTGATTGATGCCTTCCGCGACGTGCAGGCCGCCGAGCAGGAGCGTGATCAGGTTGAACGTCAGGCCGATGCCTATGCCAACGGACGCCTCGCAGCAGCCCGTGGTCAGGGTGCGCGGATCCTTGAGGAAAGCGAAGCCTATCGCTCGCGCGTCGTCAACGACGCCACCGGTGAAAGCTCGCGCTTCTTGTCGGTGCTGGAAGAGTATCGCGCCGCGCCGGAAGTGACGCGCAAGCGCCTCTACCTTGAAACGATGGAAAAGGTGCTGGGCGATGTCGATAAAATTATCCTTGAAAATCAAGGTGAAGACGGTGGCTCGGGCGTTGTGCCTTACCTGCCGCTCAACGAGCTTCGCCGATCCACTACCAGCGGAGGGAGCAACTGATGAACCGCGCCTCCTATCTCATTCCCGTCGTCGCCATCGTGCTGGCCGCGCTGCTTTCGTCGATCTACATCGTCGATGAGCGTGAAAAGGTGCTGGTGCTCCGTTTCGGCCAGATCAAGCAGGAACGCGTCGAGCCGGGCTGGTACTTGAAAGTGCCGCTGCTCGACGATGTTGTGGACTACGAAGACCGTATCCTCTCCATCGAAACGCCGCTGATCGAGGTCACCCCGGCTGATGACCGGCGTCTCGTGGTCGATGCTTTTGTGCTTTGGCGCATCGTTGATCTGGTGCAGTTCCGTCAGGCCCTCGGTGCCGGTGACGAACGCGCTGCCGAGATCCAGCTGAACGACATTCTCGACGGTCAGATCCGCGCTGTGCTGGGTTCGGATGGTGTGACGTCCAACACCATTCTCTCGCCCGAGCGGACCTCGCTGATGGACCAGATCGAAGTGCGGGCCAACGCTCGTGCCTCGGCTCTGGGCATCGAGGTTGTCGACGTTCGGCTGCGGCAGACCAACCTGCCCGACCAGAACTTCGACGCCACCCTGCAACGGATGATCGCCGAGCGGGAACGGGAAGCCATCGACGAACGGGCCCGAGGCCAGGAAGCGGCCCAGAGGGTGCGCGCCTCCGCTGACCGGACCTACGAGGAGATCCTCGCCGAAGCTCGCCGTGATGCCCGCATCATTCAGGGTCAGGCCGATGCGGAACGAAACCGTATCTTCGCCGAAGCCTATGGGCAGGATCAGGAGTTCTTCGAGTTCTACCGTTCGCTGACCGCTTATGAGAACGCGCTGAAGGGTAACAATTCGTCAATGGTGATGAGCCCGGACTCGGAGTTCTTCAATTACCTGCGCAGCGATGGCTCCTCTGCCGGCGCGGCGCCGGCACCAGTTGATGAGGCTGCTGCGGCAGCGGCACGGGAGGCCAATGAGGCCGCCATCCGCGCCGCCGAGGAATCGGCTGCCGAAACGGCCAGCGAGGCCGAAGCGGTGACCGAGACCATGCCGGACCCGGTGAACATCCCTGATGAGGCCGAGATCGGCACAGAAGGGGACGCCGAGGGCGCTGCCGAGGGTGACACCAGTGAGGTTCCGATGGAGCCTGCCGGTGAAACCGACGCCTCCACCGATGCGCCGGGCCCTGCCGAGGATGCACCCGCTGAGGAGGCCCCGGCCGAGGAGGCTCCCGCCGACGACACCACGGGCAACTGACCCATGGCCTTGGCGCTCTACGCGCTTGGCGCAATCTGCATTGTGGAGGGGCTGGTGCTTGCACTGGCCCCTTCGCTTTATGAAGACATTCTGCGCTGGATCGTCTCCCTGCCGCACGAAGCGCGCAGGACGATCGGCTTTCTGGCGCTGACGGCAGGGGCGCTTTCCCTCTGGGCGGCGGCGTGGATTGGTGGATGAGGCGCGGTTTTCACGCCTCGGGGCAACGCACCCCCTTGCGCGACGCTTCCGTGGCTGAAACACTTTGCGCCGAGGGTTGACGCGGTATTCACGGCCAAGTGACGCACCGCGATAGCCATTGAGTTGCGCTTCTGCCTTCCTATCTGGGAAATAGACAGAAGCAGAGAGGGGCGCCTGACCGGCCTGACGCGCATTTCGCGCAGGCCCGTGCCGGCCGGTCCGCCCCGACGATCAAGGGAGACCATCCAGTGACTTCACAGGCAATCGCAACCCCAATGGTGCAGGACCGCCGAGGCGCTTTTGCGCTGCGCGGCCTCTTCGCCCTGCTCATCGGCATGGCGCTGCTGGCGGCGCAAGCCGTGAATGCGCAATCTCGCGCCATTCCCGGCAGCTTCGCTGACCTTGCCGAGCAGATCAGCCCCTCGGTTGTCAACATCACCACCTCCACCACGGTTTCGCGCCGCACTGGCCCCACGCCGCAGGTGCCGGAAGGCTCGCCCTTCGAGGACTTCTTCCGCGATTTTCTTGACCGTGAAGGCAACCCGGACCGTCCGCGCCGCAGCTCGGCGCTGGGTTCGGGCTTTGTGATCTCTGAAGATGGTTACATCGTGACGAATAACCACGTCATTGAAGGCGCGGACCAGATCACCATCGAGTTCTTCTCCGGCAAGGAGTTGGACGCCGAAGTGGTGGGTACCGATGCCAACACCGACATTGCTCTGCTGAAGGTCGAGCCTGAAGAGGCGCTGCCCTTTGTTCCCTTTGGCGACAGCAACACCGCCCGCGTGGGCGATTGGGTGATTGCCATGGGCAACCCGCTTGGTCAGGGCTTTTCGGTTTCCGCCGGGATCGTTTCGGCCCGCAACCGGGCGCTCTCGGGCACCTATGACGATTACATCCAGACCGACGCCGCCATTAACCGCGGCAACTCCGGTGGCCCGCTGTTCAACATGGACGGTCAGGTGATTGGTGTGAACACCGCGATCCTGTCGCCCAACGGCGGCTCCATCGGCATCGGCTTCTCCATGGCCTCCAACGTGGTGACCAAGGTGGTTGCCCAGCTCAAGGAATACGGCGAAACCCGACGCGGCTGGCTGGGTGTGCGTATTCAGGATGTCACCCCGGATGTGGCCGAAGCCATTGGCCTGACCCCGGCCAAGGGCGCGCTGGTCACCGATGTTCCCGAAGGTCCGGCCATGGAAGCTGGCATGAAATCGGGCGATGTGATCATCAGCTTCGACGGGCAAGAGGTGGAAGACGTGCGCGGCCTCGTGCGCCGGGTGGGCAACACCGAGGTCGGCAAAACCGTCCGCATGGTGGTGTTCCGCGATGGCAAGACCGAGACGCTGAAGGTCACCCTTGGTCGCCGTGAAGAGGCCGAAGGCGCTGTGCCCGCGGTGGCCGAGCAGGGAGAGGGCGCAGAGCCCGAAGCGCCGCAGGAGCAAGAGCTCCTGGGCCTCACCGTCACCACGCTGACCGATGAGCTGCGCGAGCAGATGAGCCTCGACGGCAATGAGGAAGGGCTGGTGATCAAGGAGGTCGACGAGATGTCGGAGGCCTACGAGAAGGGCCTGCGCGCGGGCGACATCATCACGGAGGCCGGCCAGCAAAAGGTGCGGGCGGTGAATGAGCTGGAAGACCGGGTGGAAGAAGCCCGCGAGGCTGGCCGCAAATCGCTCCTGCTGCTGATCCGCCGTGCCGGAGAGCCCCGCTTCGTGGCGCTCTCGCTGGAATAAATCGAGTTCTCATAGGCGAGAAAACCTGGCCCGCGCATCCAGCGCGGGTCTTTTTCTGTCAGGGTTGGGTTGGGGCAGGCAGGTGGGCGGCAGGCAGCTGTGTGCCGTGAATTTCAACCGCTATGCGCGTTGAAAAACGCGATTGTCCGGGCAAAGAAATCGGCCCGCACCTCGGGCGTTTCCATCAGGATCTCATGCTCCGCGCCCTCAGGCACCACGAGCTCCGCTCCGGGCCAGCTATCCATGCGTTTGCGCACCGCTGCCGGGTCTACGATCCGCTCATTGCCGCCCAGATAGGTCAGGCAGGGCAGGTCGGGGGCGGGCATGCGCATCAGCCCGCGCATTTCCACCAATGCCCGGTTCAGCCAATGCAGGCTCGGCCCGCCCAAGGCCAGCTCGGGGTGGGCGGTGAGTTGGGCGCGCATGTAGAGCCACATCTCTTCGTCACGGGTGAGCATGTTATTTTCGAATTCAGCGGTGAGCGCATAGGTTTCGGGCACGGTGCCGGGGGCAAACCTGCCGCCCATGCCGAGGGGGCGCGACAGGGTTGAGAGCACCCAGGCCGCGGGCCGCACCACCGGATGAAACCGGATGCCCCACATCGGGGCCGAGAATGCCGCAGCCTTCAGCTCCAGCCGATGCGCGGCGCGAAGCCCGATGCAGCCGCCCATGGAGTGGCCGATGAGCACGTGGGGCAGGGGGGCGGCTTCCAGCTCGCGCACCGCCGCCACCATCGCATCGACGTCGAGTTGATAGTCGTCAAACTCGTTGACATGGCCGGTTGCCGGGTCGGGCAGGGCACGATCGGCCAAGCCTTGGCCGCGCCAGTCCATCGCTGCCATGTTCAAGCCCGCGGCCACATATTCATGCGCCGCGCGGCCATATTTTTCAACGTATTCGGTGCGACCGGGGAAGAAGAGCACGGTGCCTTTGGCGGGGCCCTCCGCCTCGCTCGCCGGCCACCACGCCATGCGCACCCGCACCCCGTCGGCGCAGGTCAGCCAGTAGGCGCGGCCCCCCTCGGGGCCGTCCGCCTCATCATAAAGCGGTGCGTCCTGCACGCCTCAGCTCAGCGCGCCGCCGAGTTTCATGGCCATGCCCATATCACCATCCACCTTCAGGCGTCCGCCCATGAAGGCAGCGGTGGGGTTGAGATCGCCGGAGAGAATCGCCTCGAAGGTTTCGGCATCGGCGCTCATCGTCACCTCGGCCTCTTCGTCGCCTGCGCGGGCACCGTCGCTGTCGACCATGATCGCGCCTTCATCTTCGATCACGAACTTTGCCGTGCCGTCAAAACCGCCATCCAGCTTTTCGTTCAGGGCTGTTACAGCGCTCTCTACTACAGAACTCATGCCAATCTCCTTCCAATGTGACCGTACGGGGGCTTGGCTCCCCCGCCGCTTGCGCTAAACTCATGCACAGATATGCGAGTTATGGCCAGACCCCTCAACTTTCACGTCACGGCATTTGCCGTGCTGCTGGCATTTGCCGCACCCCTCGCCGCGCAAGACGAGGATGTGCCCGGTGCGCCGCCCGAAATGCCAACGCCTTCGGCAGATGTTGCTGCGCCTATGCCCGAGGAGGAAGGTGGCCGTGCGTCGCTTGATCAACTGTTTGCCGAACTGGCCCAGCCAGAGCAGATGGGCTGGCAGCGCATCGAGGATGCGATCTGGATCGAATGGTCGCGCTCCGGCTCTGCGCCAATGGATCTTTTGCTAAAGCAAGGCCGCGAGGCGCTTGAGCGGCAAGAGTACGATCTTGCCATCGAACATCTCACCGCGCTAACGGATCATGCGCCGGAGTTTGCCGAGGGCTTCAACGCCCGCGCCACGGCTTTCTTTCAGCTCGAAATGTATGGCCTCGCGCTTGAGGACATTCGCCGCACGCTGGATCTGAACCCGCGCCATTTTGCGGCGCTCACCGGGCTTGCCGTGATCATGGAACAGATGGGCGAAGAGGCTCGGGCGCTGACCGCCTATCAGAAAGTTCTGGAAATTCACCCGCATCGCCCCAATGTGAAGGAGGCCGTCGAGCGGCTTGAATTCACCGTGATGGGCAAGCGCATCTGACGACCTCCTAACGCTCTTATCGGAGAGGCCCCATGGGCGTCGAACCTGCGCGCATCACGGCCCTTCTGGGGCCCACCAACACCGGCAAGACGCATTTCGCCATCGAGCGGATGCTGGCCTATCCCTCTGGCGTGATCGGCTTGCCGCTTCGGCTTCTGGCGCGCGAGGTCTATGACCGGATCGTTGGGCTGCGCGGGCCGAATGCGGTGGCGCTGGTGACCGGAGAAGAGCGCATCGTGCCGCCCCGCGCACGCTACTGGGTTTGCACCGTGGAGGCGATGCCGCTGACCGGGGAGCATGATTTTCTCGCCATCGACGAGATTCAGCTTTGTGCCGACCCGGAGCGCGGGCATGTGTTCACCGACCGGTTGATGAACGCGCGCGGGCGGCACGAAACCATGTTTCTCGGGGCAGAAACCATGCGCCCCGCCATCGCGCAGCTGGTGCCCCGTGCCCAGTTTGTAAAGCGTGAGCGGTTTTCGCACCTCACCTACGCAGGTTCGAAAAAGATAAGCCGAATGCCCGCACGCTCCGCCATCGTCGGGTTCTCGGTTGAAAATGTATATGCCATCGCCGAGCTGATCCGCCGCCAGAAGGGCGGCTGCGCGGTGGTGATGGGCGCGCTGAGCCCGCGCACTCGCAATGCGCAGGTGGCGCTCTACCAGAATGGCGATGTCGATTACCTCGTGGCCACCGACGCCATCGGCATGGGCCTCAACCTCGACCTGCACCACGTTGCCTTTTCGGCCACCTCCAAATTCGACGGGCGGCGGATGCGCCCGCTCACCGCGCAGGAGATCGGCCAGATCGCGGGCCGGGCCGGGCGCTATCAGCGCGACGGGTCTTTCGGCGTAACGGGTGAGGCCTCGCCGCTCTCGGAAGAGGTGGTGGAGGCCGTCACCGAGCACCGTTTCGAGCCGGTCCGCCGGCTGGAATGGCGCAACCCCGAGCTGGACTACCGCAGCCCCGCCCATCTCATCGCTTCGCTTGAAGCCCGGCCCGACAACACGCTACTCACCCGCGCCCGCGAGGCAGACGACCTCGGCGCGCTCAAGGCCCTTGCCGCCGCGCCCGAGCTGGCAGCCCGGACCACGTCCCGCGCCGACACCAAGCTGCTCTGGGATGTCTGCCGCATTCCCGATTTTCGCGGCATCTCTCACGCCGAGCACACCAGCTTGCTGACCAAGATTTTCGCCGACCTGCACGAGTTTGGCCGCATCCCCGACGACTGGTTCGCGCGCCAGGTCAAACGGCAGGACCGAACCGATGGCGGCATTGATACGTTGTCCAAGCGACTGGCGTATATCCGCACATGGACATATGTCGCGCAACGCAAGGGCTGGCTTGACGACGAATCCCATTGGCGCGAGGCAACCCGCGCGGTAGAAGACCGCCTGTCGGATGCCCTTCACGGGGCGCTGACCCAAAGATTTGTCGACCGGCGCACATCTGTGTTGCTGCGGCGGTTGAAACAGAAGGAGAGCCTCGTGGCTGATGTGAACGACAAAGGTGAAGTGGTGATCGAAGGCCACACGGTGGGGCGCCTTGAGGGGTTCCGCTTCCGGCAGGCAGACACCGCCGATGCAGGTGAGGCCAAAACCCTTCGCGCTGCCGCTGTTGCGGCGCTTGGCCCGCAGTTCTCTCTTTTGTCTGACCGCTTCTACAACGCCCCCGATACCGAGCTCGACTATACCGAGCAGGGCGGGCTGATGTGGGGCGAGCATGCCGTGGGCAAGCTGGTGAAGGGCCCCGAAGCGCTCAAGCCGCAGGTTCAGGCCTTTGTCGATGACGAGGCCGGGGCCGATGTGGCCGAAAAGGTCACGCGCCGCCTCCAGCATTTCATCGACCGCAAGATCGCCGCGCTGTTCGAGCCTCTGCTGGCGGTAAAGGGCGATGAAGCGCTCACCGGCCTTGCGCGCGGCTTCGGCTTCCAGCTCATCGAGGCGCTGGGCGTCATCCCGCGCGATCAGGTGGCTCAAGATGTGAAGGCTCTCGATCAGGAGGCGCGCGGCGCGCTGCGCAAGCATGGCGTCCGCTTCGGCCAGTTCACCATTTTCATGCCGTTGCTGCTCAAGCCTGCGCCCACCCGGTTGCGGCTGGTGCTGTGGTCGCTCCACGAGGGGCTTCAGGAGTTTCCCGAAAGCCCTCCGCCGGGCCTTGTGACCATTCCGCGCCCCGAAGGGCTGGCCGAGGGCTATGCCGCGATGTCGGGCTACCGCCCCGCCGGGGCCCGCGCGATCCGGATCGACATGCTGGAGCGCCTTGCCGACCAACTCCGCAGCCAGGATAGCCGCGCGGGCTTCGAGGCGAACGCCGATATGCTCTCGATCACCGGCATGACGCTGGAGCAATTCGCTGACCTCATGGGCGGGCTGGGTTACAAGGCCGAGAAGGGCGAGCGCGCCAAGGTGAAGCCGGTGGATGCCGTCGTGCCAGAGGCGGAAGGCACCGCGCCCGAGGGTGATACCCCGGTGATGGACGCCGCCGAGACGCAGCCCGAGGGCGGCATTATCGAGCAACCCACGCCCGAGACCCCGGCAGATGACATCTCGCCCGAAGCCGAGGCTTTGCCCGATGAGGGCGTGGCTCCCGTGGCCGAAACCCCCGCCGAGCCCGCACCCGAAGAGCCCGTGGCCGAAACGCCTGCCGAAGAGCTCGCGCCGGGCACCGCGCCCGACGCCGAAATCGCAGGCCCTGAGATGGAGGTGTTCTACACCTTCACGTGGGGCGGCAATCGCGGCGGTCGTCGCAATGACCAGCAAGGCAACCGCCCGAAGGGGCAGGGCAAGGGCAAGCCACGCGGCAAGGGTGGCCCGAAGGGCAAAGGCGGCCCCCGCCGCGACGACGGGCCGAAAAACTTCCAGTCTCGCCCACCGCGCAAGGAAAAGCAGATCGACCCCGATAACCCCTTCGCGCAAGCGTTGATGGGCCTCAAGAAAGAGTGAGCGCGGCCGGGGACAGCCCGCGCCCCACGTTGCGCATCGACAAGTGGCTGTTCCATGCCCGCTTCTTCAAGACCCGCAGCCTCGCTGCAAAGATCGTGAGTGACGGCAAGCTGCGGGTGGATGGCACGCCCATCTCCAAACCGTCCCGCATGGTTTCTCCGGGGGATACGCTGACCTTTCCGAAGGATACGCATATCCGTGTTATTCGCATCGTGGCTCTCGGCACCCGCCGTGGGCCCGCGTCCGAGGCGCAAGAGCTCTACGAAGACCTTGCCCCACCAGAACGCCCGTACCACGATCCGTCACAGCCGCAGACTGGCGTTCGCCCCACGCAGCGAGATCGACGCACCGCGCTCCGAATGCGAGGCAAGTCGCTTGAATGACGGGATGGTTTGAAATACCTCTGCCCCGAACACTTCCGAGGCCCGCATGACCTATATCGTCAACGACAACTGCATCGCCTGCAAATACACCGACTGCGTCGAAGTTTGCCCTGTGGATTGCTTCTACGAGGGTGAGAACATGCTGGTGATCCACCCCGATGAATGTATCGACTGTGGCGTTTGCGAGCCTGAATGCCCGGCAGACGCGATCCGGCCAGATACCGAGCCGGAGATGGAGAAGTGGGTCGAGTTTAACCGCAAATACTCCGAGATGTGGCCGGTCATCGTGACCAAGAAAGACCCGCTGCCCGAAGCCGATGAGATGGATGGCAAACCGGGCAAGATGGAGCTCTTCTCGGAAGCCGCGGGCGAGGGCGGCTGAACCGGCGCTGCTCTGCCGATTTGACCATTCGGTAAAAACGTCGCGGCTCTGCGCTCGCGATGCGCTTTGAGAATCGTCATTTTTGTGATACATTCCTTGATGATGGAACGTAAATCCTGAGGCTCCCGACGCTGCGCTGCTCGGCCTACCCGGGGGAAATCAAAGCGCAAACAAGACCCGCTCCCGGGGGCATGTCCGCCGGGAAAGGGTCTTTTCGGCTCCAAGGGATCGGCTAAGGAAGGCCTTGAATGACAAAGAAGAAATCCGAGTTTCGCCCCAACGATTTCGTTGTGTACCCGGCCCACGGCGTGGGCAAGATCGTCTCGATCGAGAAGCAGGAGGTCGCGGGCTTCGAGCTGGAGCTCTTCGTGATCTCCTTCGAGAAAGACAAGATGACCCTGCGCGTGCCCACGCACAAGGCGACCGAGGTCGGCATGCGCTCGCTCTCCACGCCTGACACCGTCAGCCTGGCGATGAAGACCCTTAAGGGCAAAGCCAAGGTGAAGCGGGCCATGTGGTCGCGCCGGGCGCAGGAGTATGAGCAAAAGATCAACTCCGGTGACCTGATCGCCATCGCCGAAGTGGTGCGCGACCTGCACCGCACCGATGATCAGCGTGAACAGTCCTACTCCGAGCGCCAGCTCTACGAAGCTGCACTCGAGCGTCTGACCCGCGAAATCGCCGCCGTTGCCGGCAGCGACGAGGCCGGTGCCCAGAAGCAGATCGACGACGTGCTTGTGAGCCGCGCTGCTGCCTGACGGATACTTCCCGTGATGAATTTGAGGCCGCGCCTACCGGGCGCGGCTTTTTTCGTTGTCAGGGCTGCTCAATCCGCTGCGGCGAAAAGTGCCATCTGACCCGCATGGGCCTTACGAAAAGTGGGCCGCACCGTGGCGCGATGTACATAGGCCTGCAGGGCCGGGTGGCCCTCCAGGCCGTCGAATCTGGCTACCAGCCGCAGCACGTCCGCCATGCAGATGTCGGCCACCGAGAACGCCCCTGTTAGCCATTCCCGTTGGTCTAGATAACGCTCCATGTGGGCCAGTCGGGCCGCCAAGAAGCCATTCAGCGCCTCGGTGCCGGGGGTTCTCGTCTGGTCTCCGGAGAATTGCAGTAGCGTCTACGGCAAGCTCGCCGCCTCTACCGAGTTGAGTGCCGCGAAGAGCCACTGGGTCACCTGGGCCTGGGCCTCCGTACGTTCGGGCATCAGCTTCGGGCTCTGGCCCGCGATATGCAGAAGTATGGCTCCGCTTTCAAACATCGAGAGGTTGCCTTGTGTGATCCACGGCACCTGCGAGAAAGGCTGATGGGTGCTGTGGCTGTCCGGCCGGTCCCTGAAGGGAGTGGTGGCGACCCGGTATCTTCCAGCGCCCATCGCAGGCGCAGGTCTCGAACGAAGCCGCGTGGCAGGTCCGGCACCTAGTCGAAGGTGTGGAGGGTGATTGCGGCTATAAGAAACCCCTCCTGCCTAGTACGTGGGTGGATATCAACCTATCGTTCGCCAAGCAAGAGCACGGCTCAATCCTCGTCTTCCCGCGCCCGCTCCTCCTGAATTTCCCGCACCAGCGCGGCCTCCAGATCCGAGTTCAGGTCGCGTGCGCGCCGTACATAGGCCTCGTTCTGGGTGAGCGGCACCTCGGGTTGCCAAAGCTCTGCAAGCTCGCGCAGCGTGTGCCTGTCGTGCTTGTAAAAGCTCTTCTCGACCTCGCTCGCTTCGAACTCGGAAAATTCCATGTTCTCCAACACATACCGTCCGGCCCTCAGGCTGGAGTCGAAGAGCTCGCGGACGATGTCATTGGCCCCGGCTTTGTAGAGCTCGTACACGTGCAAGCGGTCGTGGGCGCGGGCGACGATGTGGATATCGGGCCGCGCTTCGCGGGCATAGCGCACCAGTTGCACCGCCGTTTTGGGGTTGTCGAGCGCAACCACGAGCACCTGTGCGTGGTGAATGCCAGCTGCGTGCAAAAGCTCGGGGCGGGTGGGATCGCCAAAGAAGCCTTTGAAGCCGAAGCGCCGCAGCAGGTTGATGGTTTCAAGGTTGTGGTCAAGCACGGTCGTCTGCACGCCAGCGGCGCTCACCATCCGGCTCACGACCTGCCCGAAGCGGCCCAGCCCGGCGATGATGACGGGCGCGTTTTCGTCCATTTCGTCGGGCTCCGGGGCCTCGCTCTCGTCCGCCATCCGCTCCGAGAGCTTCTCGTAGAGGATGAAGAAAAGCGGCGTCAGCAGCATGGTCATGGCCACCACCAGCAGCAGGATCTGCGCCAGCACCGGATCCAGCATCCGCTGCCCGGTCATGAAGCCAACCAGCACAAAACCGAATTCACCGGCCTGCGCCAGCCCCAGCGTAAACAGCCATTGCCCCTTGGTTCGCAGGCCAAATATCCACCCCAGCGCAAAGAGGATCAGCCCTTTCACCAACATCACGCCAAGCGTCAGCCCGATGATGGTGAAGATGTTGCTCCACAGCACGGCGAAGTTGATCCCCGCGCCAACGGTGATGAAGAACAGCCCGAGGAGGAGGCCCTTGAACGGGTTCAGGTCGGCCTCGATCTGGTGGCGGAACTCCGAGTTGGCCAGCATCACGCCGCCGAGGAAGGTGCCGAGCGCCGGAGAGAGACCGACGAGGTTCATCAGGAAGGCAATCATCACGACCATCAGCAAGGCGGTGGCGGTGTAGAGCTCGCGCAGCTTGGCCATGTGGATGAAGCGAAACAGGGGACGGGTCAGGAAGATGCCCGCAAGGATCACTGCCAGCACCGCGCCCAGCGTCACCAGCGCCACGCCCCAGCCCGGCAGCCCCTCCACCAGCGAAAGCGAGTGTTCGGCGCCGTGCCCTGCTTCCTCGGCGCGCTGGATGGCTCCGCTGCCGTCAAGTTGGGGCACCATTGCCACCGGGAGCAGCGGCAAAACCGCGAGAATCGGGATGACGGCGATATCCTGCGTCAGCAGCACCGAGATGATCGACCGCCCGCCGGGTGATTGCATCAGGCCTTTTTCGCTGAGGGTCTGCAGCACGATGGCGGTGGAGGAGAGCGCAAAGGTCATGCCTACGGCCAGCGCCAGGCTCCAGGAGAGCCCCAGCGCCATGCCGCAGCCTGCGATGACCAGCGAGGTGCCAACTACCTGCAGGCCACCAAGCCCAAGCAGCCGGTGCCGCATGTTCCACAGGGCCTTTGGCTCAAGTTCGAGGCCGATCAGGAAGAGCATCACGACGACGCCAAACTCTGCAAAGTGCTGCAATTCCTGCGTTTCGGATCCGACAAGGCCGAGGATCGGCCCGATCACGATGCCCGATAGCAGGTAGCCCAACACCGAGCCGAGACCCAGCCGTGCCGATATGGGCACCGCGACCACAGCCGCGCTGAGATAGATCACTGCCTGATAGAGAAAACCTTCCATCTGCCGCCCGTCCGTCTTGCCTCCTCACACCTAGCAGGACACCCGAAAAAAGGAATGCCCACGCAGGCTGATTGCGACGATAAATCATTCGGTCGAAGGCTTGGACTCGCTTTAGGGCGCGCGATGGCAAACATGGCCCAGTCTGATGCAGGCAGGTGGAACGAAAAAGGCCGCGCCCCGGAGTGGGGCACGGCCTATTTTTCGTGTTTTTAGCGTTGCCGTTTTTTGCGCGCGAGCTCAGGCGGAGAGCTGCTCCATCACCTCGTCGGACACCTCGAAGTTGGCGGTGACGCGCTGCACGTCGTCATCATCCTCCAGCACTTCGATCAGGCGCATCAGCTTTTGCATACCTTCAAGGTCCAGCTCGGTGGTGGTGGTGGGGCGCCAGACCAGCTTGGCGGTTTCGCTTTCGCCCAGTTCGGCTTCCAGCGCAGTGCTGACCTCGTTGAGGTCGGTATCGGCGCACCAGATCACGTGGCCCTCTTCGGAGCTCTCGGCATCTTCCGCGCCGGCCTCGATGGCGGCCATCATCACGGTGTCTTCATCGCCCACAGCGGCCGGGTAGGTGACTTGCCCCTTGCGCTCGAACATGAAGCCGACCGAGCCGGTCTCGCCAAGGTTGCCGCCGTGCTTGCCGAAGGTGCTGCGCACTGTGGAGGCGGTGCGGTTGAGGTTATCGGTCATCGCTTCAACGATCACCGCCACGCCGCCGGGGCCATAGCCCTCGTAGCGGATTTCCTTGTAGTCATCGCCGCCCGCCGCCTGGCTCTTGTCGATCGCGCGCTGGATCACATCCTTGGGCACGGATTGCGATTTGGCCTCTTTCACCGCGAGGCGGAGGCGTGGGTTATTGTCGGGGTCGGGATCGCCCATCTTGGCCGCCACGGTGATTTCCTTGGCGAGCTTGGAAAAGAGCTTGGAGCGGGCGGCGTCTTGCCGACCTTTGCGGTGCTGAATGTTCGCCCATTTGGAATGGCCGGCCATGGGGGCCTCCGTTTGATGCTGTGTGCCTGATCTGGCGGGGTATATAGGGCAGAGCAGGGGCCGGGGGCAAGGTGCGTGGCGGCTTTCCTTCTGGCGGCGGGAAGGCCATGATCGGCGGGTAAAGGCGAGCGGGGACGGTCAGCGGTGACAGGCGAACAGATTACACTCTTCGCGCTCTTCGGGGCGGTCTTCGGGCTGCTGCTGTGGGGGCGCTTCCGATATGACCTTGTGGCTTTCGCGGCGCTGCTCACCGGGGTTGTCCTTGGTGTGGTGCCCTCGGACCGGGCCTTTGAGGGCTTTGGCCACCCGGCGACCATCGTGGTGGCGCTGGTGCTTGTCGTCTCGGCGGGGTTGGTGAACTCGGGGGCTGTGCTTCTGATCACCCGCACGCTTGTCAGCTCGACCCGGGGGCTTGGCGGCCACATCGCCTTGATGGGCGGGGTGGGCGGGTTGCTAAGCGCCTTCATGAACAACGTGGCCGCGCTGGCGCTGCTGATGCCGGTGGATATCCAGACCGCGCGCAAAGCCGGGCGCGTGCCGGGGCTCACCCTGATGCCCCTGAGTTTTGCCACCATTCTGGGGGGCATGGCCACGCTCATCGGAACACCGCCCAACATCATCATCGCCGCCGTGCGGGGCGATGCCCTGGGCGAGCCGTTCCGGATGTTTGACTTTGCCCCGGTGGGTGCGCTCACCGCCATTGCGGGCCTTGCCTTTGTGGCACTTGGCGGCTGGCGGCTGATCCCCGGCACGGGCGACGGGGCGGGCGCTGTGCAGGTCGGTGAGATGAAGAACTACATCGCCGAGCTGACCGTGCCCGAAGGCTCTAAGTTCGTTGGCCTCCGTGTTCGCGAGATCGAAGAGGCCGCGCTGAAGGCCGATGTTGCCATTCTGGGCCTCGTGCGCGGTGGCAAGCGGCTTTATGGGGCGCAGCGGCTCACCAAGGTGGAGGCCGAAGATGCGCTGGTGCTGGAGGCGGTGCCGGATGCGCTCGACGAGTTCCGCGCCTCGCATGGGCTTGTTTTCTCTGATGAAAAGCGCCGTGAGCTGCTCGAGGACGCGGGCGAAGGGCTCGGGTTGATCGAGGTGGTGGTGCCGGCGGATGCGCGAATTGCCGGTCGGTCGGCCCATGGTATCGGGCTGAGCTGGCGTCAGCGCACGATCCTCATGGGGATCTCCCGGCAGGGCAAGCGGATCACCAGTCAGGTGCGCAAGGAGGAGGTCAAGCCGGGCGATATTTTGCTGCTGCTGGTGCCAAATGACCGGGCGACGGAGGTGACCGCTTGGATCGGCGCGCTGCCACTGGCAGACCGGGGGCTGGCGGTGACGCAAGACAGCAAGACCTGGCTCGCCATCGGCATGTTTGCGGCCGCGGTGGCTGCGGCCTCCTTTGGGCTTGTCTATCTTCCCGTCGCGCTTGGGCTTGTCGTCGTGGGCTATGTGCTGACGAAGATCCTGTCCCTGAGCGAGCTATACACTCACATCGAGTGGCCCGTCGTGGTGCTGCTCGGCTCGATGATCCCGCTCGGCGCGGCGCTGGAGGCTTCGGGCGGCACGCAAATGATCGCAGGCGCGCTGGTGGGGCTCACGGAAGGGTGGCCGGCATGGGCCATTCTCACGGTGCTGATGGTGGTGACGATGACACTCTCGGATGTGCTCAACAACACGGCCACGGCAATCGTTGCCGCGCCCATCGGCATCCAGATGGCGAATTCGCTGGGGGTCTCGGCAGACCCGTTCCTGATGGCGGTGGCCGTTGCCGCGTCTTCCGCGTTTCTCACCCCCATCGGGCACAAGAACAACACGCTGATCCTCGGGCCGGGCGGCTACAGTTTTGGCGATTACTGGCGGATGGGCCTGCCGCTGGAGATATTGGTCGTGGCCGTGTCGATCCCGCTTATCTTGGTGTTCTGGCCGTTGTGAGGCGCGCGGTGGGCCCCTCTCATCCTAGGCAAGATGGCGCGCGGCGGCGCGTTTGACCCGGGCCGTCAGATCGGTCAGCGCGGGGGCGGCGAGGCGGGAGACAAGCCAAAAGAGTGGCCGGTCAATGGTGAGGCCGGGCTTGAGTTCGCGGAGTGCCCCGGATGCAAGGTGTGGCGCGGCGATGGGCGCGGGGTTCATACCCCAGCCGAGGCCTGAGCGGGCAGCGTCGATAAAGGCTGTGGTGGCGGGCATGATATGCAGCGGCGGGGCAGGCGTTGTGCCGGTGGCGGCCTCCATCCACTGAATTTGCAGCCTATCTTTGATTGAGAAGGTGAGGCAGGGCGCGCGAGAAAGCGCCTCGGGGGTAGGGCCATCGGGAAAGTACCGTGCGGCGAAGGCCGCGTTGCAGGTGGCATGGTAGCGAAGAACACCGAGAGGGTGCACGTCGCAGCCCTGTACCGGGCCGGGCTGAGCAGAAATCGCGGCAAGCACCTCGCCCCGGCGGAGCCAGTCGGCGGAGTGGTCTTCATCGTCTATGACCAGATCAAAGCTGATGCCCTCCACACCCGCCATGGCCTCGATGAACCATGTGGCAAGGCTGTCGGCATTCACCGCAAGGCGAAGGGTGGCGGGCGCGGCGGGTTGGCCGAGGTCGGCGGCGAGCGCCCGGGAGAGCAGCCCCATTTCCTCGGCGTGGCGGTAGAGGCGGGCGCCGGTTTCTGTGGCTTCGCAGGGCGTGGTGCGGCGGACGAGCGGGGTGCCCATCTTCTCCTCCAGCTTTCGGATGCGCTGGGAGACGGCGGGCGGGGACACGTTGAGCGCTGCTGCGGCTGCCTCGAAGGAGCCGGTGCGCAGGACGGCATGAAGGGCGAGGAGAGCCGGATCTGTGAACATAAGCATAGCTTAATCAGGCTTCACATCTTTCACTAGGCTTAACCTGCGTTGCCGGATATGCGGGGCCGAAAGGAGAGACGGCGATGTGGGATGCGGCAATTGCGGGGTTTTCATTGGGGCTCAGCCTGATCGTGGCGATTGGGGCCCAGAACGCCTTTGTATTGCGACAGGGGCTTCGGCGGGCCTTCGTGCTGGAGGTCGCGCTGCTGTGTGCGTTGTCGGACGCGACTCTGATTGCCATCGGCGTTGCCGGTTTCGCCACGCTGGCGGATGTGATGCCCGCGCTATTGCCGTGGTTTCGCTGGGGGGGCGTGGTTTTTCTGCTGGCCTATGGCGCGCGCAGCTTCCTTGCCGCATGGCGGGGCGGGGAGGCACTTGAGGCGACCGGAGCGGCAAGCGGAAACGGCGCTGGCAGCGCAGTTTCACGCTGGAAGACGCTCGCCACCTGTGCTGCGCTGACCTTCTTCAACCCGCATGTCTATCTCGACACGGTGGCGCTGACCGGCTCGATCTCGACCCGCTATGCACCGCATGAGCTGGCCTTCGGGGTTGGCGCGGTCATCGCCTCTTTTACCTTTTTCTTCTCGCTGGCCTATGGCGCCCGGTTGCTGGCCCCGCTTTTTGCCCGCCCCGCTGCATGGCGGGTGCTCGACGTGTTGATCGGGGCGGTGATGTGGGCCATCGCGGCGGGGCTCATCCTGGGCGCATGATCGCCGGTTGACCTTGTCGTGTGACTCGCGCACATAGTTTACATGACAACGACCTCCCCTTCGGATGCAGCCCCGAGCCGCCCTGTTGCGGGTGTGCTCTGGATGGTTGTCACAGGCGTTCTCTTCGTCGCAGTCACCGCCTCGGTGAAGCTGACGGACGGGCGCGTTCCGGCGCCTCAGGCGGCTTTTTTGCGTTATACGCTGGGGCTCATCTTCATTCTGCCGATGATCCCGGCGATCCGGGCGGACAAGCTGTGTTGGCCGGAGATCCGCGTGTTCACGCTGCGCGGCGCGGCCCACACGGTGGGGGTGATGCTTTGGTTTTACGGGATGAGCACGATCACCATCGCCGAGGTTACGGCGCTTAACTACATGTCGCCTGTTTATGTGACGCTGGGCGCGGTCCTGTTCCTTGGCGAGCGGATGGCGCTGCGGCGGATCATGGCCGTTGGGGTGGCCATGCTGGGCGCGCTTATCATCCTGCGGCCCGGCTTTCGCGAGTTGCAGGGCGGGCACTGGGCAATGGTGCTGGCGGCCTTCTGCCTCGCGGGCAGCTACCTCGTGGCCAAGCAACTCTCGGGCCGTCTGAGCGCGGCAACGCTGGTGGCGATGCTTTCGATTGCGGTTTCGATCGGGCTTACCCCTTTTGCTTGGGCCGTCTGGGTGCCGGTGAGCTGGTATGACCTTGGCATTCTGTTCCTGACAGCGGCCTTTGCAACGGGCGCGCATTACAGCATGGGGCTTGCCTTCAAATGCGCGCCGGTGACGGTGACGCAGCCGGTGACGTTCTTGCAGCTGATCTGGGCGGTGGCGCTGGGCTACTTCATGTTCGATGAGGGGCTAGACAGCTGGGTCATCATCGGCGGCACGGTGATCATTGCGGCCGTCAGCTTCATCACATGGCGGGAGGCGATGGTGAACCGCAGGCAGGTGACACCGCAGGCCGGGGAAACCAAGTTTTAGTCAAGACGCGCGCCCGCAGGATGCGCGTCAGGCGGCTGAGATAGTGCGTTCCGCGTGGCGCGCTAGAAGGCGTGTTCGCGCCGATCCCATGTGAGAAACGCGCCGGTGGTGGCCAAGGAAAGCTCTTCCACACGCGCGGCAAGCCCATTTGCGGCCTCGTCGACCGATATCTCGGCTGCACTGCCGCCCATATCTGTGCGCACCCATCCGGGGTGATAGATGCCCACTGCGATGCCATCGCCGCGGAGGTCGGTGGCGAGGTTGCGACCGAGGTTGAGCACGGCGGCTTTGGAGGCGCGGTAGATGTAGCTGCCGCCGGGTGCGCGGGTATGCGAGGCCATTTGCGACGAGATCAGCGCAATCCTTGGAGCCTGAGCTGCCCGCAGGTTGGGTAGCAATGCCTGAACGGTGAGAAAGGCCGCGGTCACGTTAACGGCAAAGCTATCGGCCCACATCTCAGGCGGATAGCCGCCCTCAAGGCTCTGGCCCTTATCGGGGTAGATGCCCGCGTTGCAGATGAGGCGCTCCAGCGGGGCGCCCTCCAGCTGATCGGCAAGAGCGGCGATCGAGGCTGGGCTGGTCATCTCCGCCTCGGCCCAACGGATACCTTCAGCGGCGGGCGGCGCCCTGCGGCAGGTGCCGATGACGGGGCCCTGAGCGGTGAGGCGCTGGGCCAGCGCAAGGCCGATGCCACGGCTGGCGCCGGTGACGAGCGCGGCAACGGGCGCGGCGGTACTGGCCATGTCAGTTGGTCTTGCGTGGTGACGCGAAGGGTAGGGGAAGCACCGGCACGCCATCTTCGATAAGGGCTTTCGCGTCTTTCAGACGGGCCTCGCCATGAATGCTGCGGCCCGGCTCCTCGCCCGCGTGCATGGCCCGGGCGACGCGAGCAAACTCTCCGCCAACATATTCGCTGTCGCGCTCCACCTTACGGCGCAGCTCGGCGATGGCCTTTTCTTGCGGGGTGGCGGGCGCAGCAAGCGGGCGTTCGTTGCTTGGCTCGGAGGGTTCTCGGACTTCTGGTGCACTTGCTCCGGAGCCAAGGCGGGGGGCCATGACCGATTTTTCAACCTCCGAAGCACCGCAAACCGCGCAAGACAGATGGCCCGCGCGGGCGAGCGCGTCATAGGCTTCGGCACCGGCAAACCAGCTTTCAAAGCTGTGGCCTTCGCGGCATCGCAGGCTGTACTTTATCATGCCAGCTTATCTAGCCCCGGGGTGGTGAAGTTTCAATTAGCGGATCTTCTGGAGATCAGTCAGATGCGCCGGATCGAACCGCTCGAGGATTGCTCTCAGCTCGGGCTCCGTCACCTTTGCAGCCGCCTTCTTCAGCGAAAACCACTTGCGTTTGCGCTGCTTTCGCTCGGGGTAGTTGCGGCGCAGTTGGGTAACGAGCAGCGGGTAAACGGCGACAAGGCAGGGCAGGCCTTTGCGGGGGCCGGAAAGCTTGGAGTAGCTGTAAACGCCAAGACTATGAGGCAGGGTCATGCCAAGTGCGCCCGCTTCTTCCCAGGCTTCCTGCGCCGCTGCTTGAGCACCTGAAAGCCCATCCATCGGCCAACCCTTGGGAATGATCCAGCGTTTGCGGGTGCGCGACGAGATCAGCAGAATCTCGGTTTCGCCAGCTTCCTGCCGGAAGCAGAGCGCGGCGAACTGGGTGCGCAAGCCACGCTTGGACCGGCCTGCGAGGCGGACGGGCACGTGGATTGGTTTCATCTGGCTCATTTTACGAGTCACTTCACTCTCTTTGGCACAACCCTAGCATCTGAGGCGGGGCTGCGAAGGGCCGGAGAAGGGAATTTTACGCAGCTGTCACAGTTTGGCGGTTTCTTCTGCAAGCCCGGCGGCGCGTGACACCTCGGTGAGCAGGGGAGAGATATCGGTTTCACGCGATTTGGCCACGGCAAAGGCGGCTTCGGCCATGCGGGCCTGATCCTCCGGCGTCAGCGTGGCCAGCGTTTGAGCCAGCGCCTTGGCATCAGTTACCTCAACGGCGGCAAGAGCCTCGTGCAACTGTGCGAAGGCATCGCGCTGGTTGAACGAGGAGGGGCCGTGCAGGAGGGCGCAGCCAAAATGCACCGGCTCCCACGGCGTGTGGCCGCCCTTTTCCACCAGCGAGCCACCGGTAAAGCAGAGCCCGCTGAGCGCATACCAAAGGCCCATCTCGCCCATGGTGTCGGCGAGGTAGACCGGTGCGGTGCCGGGGGGCTCTGCCTTGGAACGGGTGGCGAAGGGCAAGCCTGCCTTTGCGATCAGCCCGGCCACTTCGGCGCTGCGGCGTGCGTGTCGGGGCGCGAGGATCAGCCGCAGGGCGGGGCGGGTTTGCAAGGCTTCGGTGAAGGCAGCCAAGACCTGTTCTTCTTCGCCCGGGTGGGTGGAGGCGGCGAGCAGGGTTTCGGCCCGCTCGAAGTGAGGCGCGAGCCGGTCCAGCTCGGCAGGGTCGACCGAAGGCGGCGGGGCGGAGGACTTCAGGGCAAATGGCTTTGCGATTGCGGTATCGGGCAGGCCGAGGGCCGCGAAGCGCTCGGCGCTTTCGGCATCCTGCGCCGAGAGCAGGGTGATGGAGGAGAGCACCTCGCGGGCCAGCCCCGGCCAACGGGCCCAACGCCCTGCCGAGCGGGCGGAGAGGCGTGCGGAGATGACGACTACGGGAAGGCCGGCCTTGCGCGCCGATGTCAGCCGGTTTGGCCAGAGCTCATTTTCAATGACGATCAGGGCTTGCGGCACATGTAGATCAAGAAAACGGCGCAGCGTGGCGCGGGTATCAAGCGGCGCGAGGCGAGCGATTGTGCGGGGCAGCATCCAGCCTGCCACGAGGTCACGCCCAGTGGTCGTGTTCGACGTGATGGTAAGGTGCAGGCCCGGATGCGCCTCAAGCAGCCGTTCGATCACCGCGCGCGCGCCCGCAAGCTCGCCATTGGAGGCGCCGTGCAGCCAAATCCTTGGGCCTGTCAGGCGCGGTTCTTCACGGGTGGCAAGGCGCTGGCGGATGTCATCGGCGGTTTCGCTCCGGCGCAGCAGGCGCAGAGCAAAGTTGAGCGCGATTGCCGGGAGGGCAAAGCTGAGAAGCAGTCGATAAAGGTACAAGATTTCTCTGCCTGTTCGTGCGGTCGCGCGAGCGTTACCCGGCACCGGGCAAGCTGGCAAGGCGCGAGGTTACCGACGGCGGAAGACCGCAGCGCTCCCAAGCCCGCCTGCAGCGGCGATGGCGGCGAGCCCGGCGGACGGGCCGTTGGGTGCGCTAAGGGCGTGAAACAGACGGCAAGCCAAGATTGCGCCGGATGCGCCAATCGGGTGGCCCCGCGCTAGCGCGCCGCCTTGAGGGTTGGTGTGGGCCTCGGGCAGGCCAGTGGCCGAGAGTGTGGCGAGGGCTTGAGCGGCGAAGGCTTCCATCAGTTCGAAATGGTCGATCTGCGCCGGCGACAACGCCGCCTCGGCGAGCACCGCGTGAATGGCGTCGACGGGGGCGAGGCCGGGCTGGCAGGGGTCGCCCCCGCGCATGGCGGAAGGCCCGATGCCCACGGCTGGAAGCTTCAGGGCGCGGGCGTGTTCCTCCGTGGTGACGAGGAGCAGGGCGGCGCCATCTGCCTCGGGCGCGGTGTTGGCCAGCGTGATACGCCCTGCGAGCGGTTTGGCGCGGGCCAACAGGCGGGGCGACAGCGCGCGGGCGTAGGGATCTGTCGCCAGCCCTTCGAGCGGCGCAATTTCGGGCAGAGGCGCGGCGGCGAGGGCCTTGGCGTGGCTGGCAGCCGTAAACGCATCTTGCGCGGCACGCGGAATGGCGAGTGCGTCAGCCGCCTCGGCCATATCAGGGTCACGGGCCGGGTCCGGTGAAAAGCGGGGGCGCAGGTAGGGCTGCGGCGGCCCGCCGTCGGGATCGGTGGCAAGACGGATGGGGCGGCGCGAGAAGCTCTCGGCCCCGCCAGCGAGGACGACGCGGGCGCGGCCGGTTTCGATCAGGCTGGCGGCGAGCGTGATCGCGTCCAGCCCGCCAGTGCATTGCCGGTCGATGGTGAGCCCGCCGACACGGTCTGGCAGGCCAGCGGCCAGAGCCGCCACGCGGGCCGGGTTGCCGCCAGCGCCGAGGGCATTGGCGAGGATGAGCTCGTCGATATCATCCGTAGAAAGCCCCGTGTCGGAAAGGCAGGCGCGCGCCGCATGGGCGGCGAGCTCTGGCGCGTCGATGCGGGCGAGGGCCCCGCCGCGGGGCGCAACGGGAGTGCGGCGGGCCGCGATGATGACGGCTTTGGGCGCGGGGCTCATCCAGTTGCCTCATCGCTGCGCTCTTCGGTGCGGCGGGCCTCTTCGCTTTGCTCATCGGCTTGCAGGCGGGCGGCAATGGCGGCGAGGTCGGTTTTGCCGGAGGCGCGGCGGGGCCAATCTTCGGGAGCGATTTGAGTGAGGCTGCGCGGTCGGGCCAGCGGCGGCAGGGCGGTAAGAGCGAGAGCCTCGGGCGCTACGGTGCCGCTGTAGGCGGCGACAAGACGGTTGCCGCGTTTGGCATCAGGCTGCGCAATGACGGCGGCCTCGGTAACGCCGGGCAGCGCGAGGAGCGCGGCCTCAACCGCTTCAAGTTGCACCGTTTGTTCGGCGATCCGCACGGCGCGGTCGGCCCGGCCCACGATGGACAGCAGACCGTTGGTAAGGTGGCCGCGCTCGCCCACTGTAGTGAAGCCGCTCGCATCGCGCTGCGGGTCTGGCGTGCTGCCATAGCCTTCGAAGAGGTAAGGGCTCCTCACCCAGACCTCCCCAGCGCCATCCGGGCCGGGGTTTCGGATGTCGAGTGTGACGCCGGGGTAGGGGGCACCGTCAATTGTTATGAAGCTGGTTTCGGCTGCGCCGTAGAAGCTGTACAGCTGCGCCTCGGGGAAGAGGGCGCGTGCCTTGGCCTCACTCGCGGCATCCAGCACGCCGCCGCCGATGAGGAGCCGGGTGACGGAGGGCGCGGGTGGCCCGGTGAGCAGGCGGATTTGCGAGGGGGTCGCCCAGAGCAGGGTGATCGCGCGCGCTACAAGCGCCGCTTGCTGGCGATCGGGCCGAAGACCGTGGAGCAGATGTGCCTCGGCGCCACAGTGCAGGGCCTCAAGGGCGCCATAGAGCGTGAGAGAATGCGCGAGGCTTCCGAGGGTGGCAACCCGGGCGTTGGGGCCGAGGGACCACGCAGCGCGGTTGATTTCGAAGCTGGCAATCCAGCTGGCCTGCGTGCGGCGGATGTGGCGCGGGCGGCCGGTGGTGCCGCCGGTCAGGGTTTCAAACGCGGGCACGGGCTGCGGTTGGCCGAGGTGCAAGGTGGGCGGCGCGAGGCGAAAGGTGGCCCTTGGGGCCGCGTCGAGTGCGGCGCACAGGAGGTCGGCCTCACTGCTCTGGGTTTCGGGCGGGCCGAGTGGCACGGGGCCGCCCGCGCCAAAGAGACGGGCGGTGGCGGCAGCGATAAACCAGCCGCTCATCGTACCCGTTGCAGCAGAGGCCGGGCCATTGCGGTCAGGGCAAAGAAGGCGGCGGCGGTGCACACGATGGTGGGGCCGGTTGGGCTGTCCCACTGATAGGAGAGGCGCAGCCCGCCGAGGGCGGAGCAGGCGGCGATAACCACCGCAAGCGCGGCCATGGCCTCGGGCGTACGGGCCAGCGGGCGGGCGGCGGCGGCAGGCAGGATCAGCAAGGCGGTGATCAGCAGCGCCCCGACAACCTTGATCGCAACCGCCACGGTGAGGGCGAGAGCGAAGACCAACAGCAGGTTCTCGCGGCGCGGGTTGATGCCGGAGGCGCGGGCGAGATCGGGCGAGACCACGGTGATCAAGAGTGCCTGCCAGCGCCAGAGCAACGCCGCTGACGTCAGCGCGGCACCGCCCCAGATAAGCCCGAGATCGCTGCGAGAGACGGCGAGAATATCGCCGAAGAGATAGGCTTCAAGGTCGAGCCGGGCGCCCCCGGGGATCAGCGCCACCGCCAGCAGCCCCGCCGCGAGCGCAGAATGGGCAAGGGCTCCGAGCAATGTATCTGTACCGGTGCGGCGGCCGGAGAGGGTGCCGATGGCCAGCCCCATGGCGAGGGCGGCGGCGGCAACACCGACCGGGATGGAAATACCAAAGCCGAGCGAAAGCGCCACGCCCAGCAGGGCGGCATGTGCGGTGGCGTCACCGAAATAAGCCATGCGCCGCCAGAGCACGAAGCAGCCGAGCAGCGCGGACACAAGCGCCACGCCGAGCCCGGCGAGGGCAGCACGGATGAGGAAGTCGTCAAGCATAGCGGCGCGATGTGCCTGGGCGGAGAGATGAGGCGGAGCGTTGGGCCGTGTCAGTGGGCATGATCGTGCCCCTGTGCGTGCTCATGATCGTGCGGGTGGGCATGGTCATGCCCGTGGTCGTGAGAGTGATCATGCTCATGGCGGTAGAGGGCCAGCGCGCCATGGGTGCCGGGGCCGAAGAGCGCGCGATATTCGGCAGAATTGCGCACCACCTCAGGCGTGCCTTCGCAACAGACGTGGCCGTTGAGGCATATCACCTTGTCCGAGGCGCTCATCACCACGTGCAACTCGTGGCTGACCATCACAACAGCGCATCCGATGCTGTCGCGCACATGTTCGATCTGTTGGTAAAACGCGGCCTGCCCGGGTTGGTCGAGGCCCTGGGTCGGCTCGTCGAGCAGCAGAATTTGCGGCTCGGCCAGAAGAGCGCGGGCCAGCAATACGCGCTGAAGCTGGCCGCCCGAGAGGTCGGCCAATTGGCGGTGCTCAAGCGCTGTGACTTCGGCATAGCGCAAGGCGCGATTGCGAGCATCGGCGCTGACGCGGCGAGGCAGCGACAAAAACCGGGCGACCGTCATCGGCAGGGTCGGGTCCAACGCGAGCTTTTGGGGCACATAGCCAACGCGCAGGCCGGGCGCGCGTGTGATCTGGCCGGAGGCTGGCGCGAGATCGCCGATCAGGGATTTCAGAAGGCTTGTTTTGCCCGAGCCGTTGGGGCCGACGATGGTGGTGATTTCCCCCGGCTCAAACTCGGCGGAGACCCCGGCGAGCACCGTCTGCCCATCGCGCTTGAGGGTGATGTCGTGAACCTCGATCAAGGCCGTCATGCCTTGCGCCCTGTCTGGCAGGCCGGGCAAAGGCCGCGCGCCTCCACCACGGCGTCTTCCACAGTGAAACCCGCGCCCTTGGCATCGGCGGCCAAAGGCGCCTCTGTGGCCGGCGCTTCGGCGACGAGGCCACAGTCGCGGCAGATGAGAAAGGCCGCCTCATGACCTTCTCCCGCCTCGGGGTGGGTGCAAGCGATATAGGCGTTGAGCCGCTCGATGCGGTGCGCAAAGCCTTGTTCTGTCAGGAAGTTCAGCGCGCGATAGGCCACCGGCGGCTTGTCTCCCAGGCCTTCGGCCGCGAGCCTGTCGAGCACATCGTAAGCCCCGAGCGCCTTGTGACTTTCGAGCAGGATTTCGAGCACGCGGCGGCGTACGGGGGTCAGCCGCGCTCCACGCGCCGCGCAGGCCTGCTCAGCGGCGGCGATGGCCCCGGTGATGCAGGCGCGGTGATCGTGCGGGGCGAAGCCGGTAGTTTGGGGCATATGGGGGCCGTTATGTTATAACAAGCCGTTACCTAGCCCCTACAGGGCGCGGGTTCAACCCTCGGTATCGAGCCAGATGGTGATTGGACCGTCGTTGACCAGCGCCACCTTCATATCTGCTGCAAAGCGGCCCCGCTGCACCGGCACGCCAAGCGCTGCGAGCGCATCGGCGAAATGTTCATAGAGGGCGCGGCCCACTTCAGGTGGCGCAGCGGCGGAAAAGCCGGGGCGGTTGCCGCGCCGCGTATCAGCGGCGAGGGTGAACTGGCTGACCACAAGCGCTTCGCCGTTAATATCGGTCAAGGCGCGGTTCATCTTGCCCGCCTCATCTTGAAAGATACGCAGCTTTGAAATGCGGGCGGCCAGTTTTTCGGCTTCGGCCTCGCTGTCGCCCTCCATGGCGCAAACCAGCACCAACAGCCCCGGCCCGATCTGCGAAATCCGCTCGCCCTCGACAGTGACGGAGGCCTCCAGCACTCGCTGCAGCAGCGCCCTCATGCCAGTTCTGCGGCCCAGGGCGGGTTTGCGCCAGCGCGCTGCACGGTGACGGCGGCAGCGCGGGTGCCAAGGCGCAACGCTTCAATAACCACCTCCTTGGGCGGCCCCTCGGCCAGTGCCGATTTGGAGAGCGCCCCGGCCCGGTCGAGCCCGGCGAGCAAGCCTGCGTTGAAGGTATCGCCCGCACCAACGGTGTCGACCACCTCAACCCGTTCGGCCAGCACAGTGTGGGCCCCGGAGGCCGTGTAGGCGGTCACGCCCTTGGCCCCTTCGGTGACGCAGATCATCTTGGGCCCCTTGGCCAAAAGCGCCTCTGCATGGGCCGATGGGTCGGCATCGCCGAACATCCACGCGAGGTCTTCGTCGGAGAGCTTGAGGATGTCGGTATGGGCGAGCATGGCTTCTGTGCGGGCGCGATACTCGGCCTCGTCGGGGATAAAATCGGGGCGGACGTTGACGTCCATCATGATGAGCTTGCTCTTGGAGTGGCGCTTCATGAGGGAAAAATAGGTGTCACAGCAGGGCTTTACGGCAAGAGAGATGCCGCCGAAGAACACGGCTTTGGCGGTGCGTGGCAACGTTGGTAGGTCTTTGACGCGGATCATCCGGCCGGCGCTGCCCTCGTCGAAAAAGGCATATTCGGCCTGGCCATTGGTGAGCCGGACGAAGGCCAGCGTGGTGGGGCGATCCGAGCGCATCAGCAGATCGGGTGTGACCTTGGAGGCGGTGAGCCCCTCGACCAGCTGCGCGCCGAACATATCGGTCGAGACGCCCGAAACCAGCCCGGCCTCGGCACCGAGCCGCCCGAGGGCGATCGCCGTGTTAAAGACCGAGCCGCCGCAGACGGGCAGAAACATCGCCTCACCATCCGCAGCTTCGCGGGGCAGCATGTCGATCAGGGCCTCGCCCGCGCAAATGATCATGGGTGGTCCTCCACTCGCACCGTTACCGCTAACGGTGCCTTGTTTGCAATGGCTCTAGCCGATAGCGGGGGCATGGCGCAAGAGGCTGGCGCAGAGCGGGTCTTGCCCTATGCCAGCACTCGCCTACTGGCTCATCGCCACCGCGTAGCCCACGGCCCCGGCCACGATCAGGCCCAGCACAACGGCAAAGGCGATCTTCCAGGCCGACCAGGGCCGCTCGCCCTGCACCTTGCCCGACTGGCCGTTGACCACAAAGCGGTAGCTCTTGCCCTTGTACTTGTAGGCTGCCAGCCAGACCGGCAGGAGGATGTGCTTGAAGGTGATGTCGCTCATGTCGGTGCTGAGCGAGGCAATCTTCTGCTGGTCGCCGCCGATATCAAAGCGCACATCGCGACGGATCTGAGCTTCCATGATGCCCTTGGCCTCTTCAAAGCCCTCAGCCAGTTCCACCTGATAGCCTTCAGCGCGAAAACCGGCGAGGAAGTGGGGCGCGTAGGGCTCCAGCCCTGTCAGGTTCCACGGTTGCAGGCCATCGGTGTACTTTTTCGGCAAGCTGCGGGAGGCCAGCACAAGAACGTCGTCAAACCAGCGCGCAACCCGGCCTTTCACCGGGGTCCATGCGATCTTGCGAACGCGGCGCTGCTCGGGCTTGCCGTCCCGCATGACCGTTTGCGTGACGTAGTAGTACACCCCCCGCATGCCGGTGTAGCGGCTCTTGGTGTCGGCATCATAGGTCCAGTAGGGCACGTAAATGCCCTGCATCCGGCGGCCCTTGCGGGCGTACTGCTGAAGGCCCCCGGGCGCGAACCAGAGCTTGCCGAGCCACTCGTTCATCGCATCCCGCGCCTGCTCTTCCTTCAAGGCGAAGGGCACGAGGCCCTTGGGTTTGATATGGCGGTGGGTGCCGGTGTCGGTAACGATGGGGGTCGCGCAGAAGGGGCATTCGGTGGCGTGGTCGTGCTCGTCGAACTCCACCTGCGCGCCGCAGCTATCACACTGCAGAACGCGGGTTTCCTCCATCTCCGCTTCGGGCAGTTGCGCCCTCAGCGCGGCCTCATAGTCCAACTCGGTGATGGCAGGCGCGGCCTGATCTTCATCCACCGCCTCCTCGCGATGGCCGCAGTGGTCGCACATCAGCGCGCCCGATGTCGGGTCAAACCGCATGTCTGCGCCGCACGCGGGGCAGGGGAAGCGGTGCTCTTCGGTGGCGGAGGATTGGCTGTCGGTCATGAAAATCGCGTCTGGGTCAGAATGCTTTGGCAGCAGGTTAAGGGAAGGGGCCGGTGGGTGCTAGGGGGCTAAGGCCGGCGCAGCCCCATCCGCGCCATCAGACCGTCTTTCACGATGAACTGGTGGTAGAGCGCGGCGGCGGTGTGGGCCGCGGCGGTGAGCAGCAGCAGGGTCTTCAGCAGCTCGTGAACATCGGCGGCCTCTTCCCATCGCAGGTAGAAAGCAAAGCCGCCCGACCACGGCGTGGCGATGGCCAGCGCATAGAGTACCCAGTGGGTCAGCTCGGCCACACGCTGCTGCCATGCCGGATCATTCTTTGGCGGGGGTGGCGCGCCGCGAAAGAGCCGCAGGGCGAGGCGGGCGAGCATGAGGAAGAAGACGGTGAGGCCAATGATGCCATGCAGGGGCAGTGCGGCGTCGGCGGGCATGTCTTCCCATTCGTCCATCTGGTCGGAGAGCAGGAAGGCGGCGATGATGAGTGCCACCACGACCCAGTGGAGGACGACTTGCAGGCGGGAGTAGCTGGCGGGGCGGGGCATGGGGCTGGTCCTTCAACCGCAAGCGCCGCGCCGGTGTGGGCGCGGCGCTGTTTCGTTCACGCGATGCTGAGCCGGTGCCTCATACCCCCGGCGGCGGGGGCGGCGGGAGGATGGTGAAGAGTTGGGCCAGCTCGGGGATGTCGCCTGCTTTCAGCCAGCCATCCTGACCGGCGGTCCAGACCGTGCTGTCGCGGGTGAGGCTGCCCTCTTGCACCATGCGGCCCATGCGAGCCTTGGAGAACGGGCCTTCGGTGGCGCCGTTGGCGGCCACGTGCCAAAGCTTCTCCACCGGCGGGGGCGGCGGGGGCGGGGGCGCGGCATGGGTTGGCGCGGGGGCATAGCCGGGCTGGCCGCCGGGCATGGCGGTGCCATGGGCGGGGGCTCCCCAAGGGCCGGGCTGGGGCTGCTGGGCGTGGCCCTGCGGGTTCATCGCGGCGCCCATCTGGTTGGCCATTGCCATGCCCATACCCATGCCAAGGCCGGCGCCCATGCCATTGCCCCCGGCTCCGGGGTTGGCGGCGGCGGCGCTCATCGCTTCGGCTGCGGCGAACTGGGTGTATTTGCCCAGATCCCCGACCACGCCCATGGAGGTGCGCTTGTCGAGCACCTCCTCGACGGCGGGGGGCAGGGAGATGTTCTCGATATAGAGCTCGGGGATGATCATGCCGTATTCGGAGAGCGTCTTGCTGACCTCGGCAGAGATGAGCTTGCCCATGTCGCGGGTGTTTGCGGCCATGTCGAGCACCGGGATGCCGCTTCCGGCCATCACGCGGGAGGCTTCCTGCACGATGATGTTGCGGATCTGGAAGGTGATCTCGTCAGAGGTGAACTCGCCGTCGGTGCCGACGATTTCTTGCATGAAGAGGGCCGGGTCGCTCACCTTCACCGAGTAGGTGCCGAAGGCCCGAATGCGGGTGGGGCCGAACTCGGGGTCACGCAGCATGACCGGGTTCTTGGTGCCCCACTTGTTGTCGTTGAAGCGGGTGGTGTTGACGAAATAGATCTCGCTCTTGAACGGCGACTGGAAGCCATGGTCCCAGTGCTGGAGCTTGGTCATGATCGGCATGTTGTTGGTTTCCAGCATGTACATGCCGGGAGAGAACACATCGGCCAGCTGGCCTTCGTGGATGAACACCGCTGCCTGCCCTTCGCGGACGGTCAGCTTTGCGCCATACTTGATTTCGTGGCCGTAGCGCTCAAAGCGCCAGACCATCGTGTCGCGGGTGTCGTCTGTCCAATGGATGACGTCGATGAATTCGCCTGAGAGAAAATCGAGAATGCCCATGGCGGCCTCCTGAAAAGTTAATGCGGTGACTATAGCCAACGAGCCAGTGCTGGCCAGTGCCTATCGCGGCGCGGGTTGGGTGCTAGGGGTTTGGCGTCGCGGGGGGCGGCGCAAGAAAGGTAGCACCGCTGCCCATGTCGGGCAGGCCGAAGGCGGCGAGCAGGCCTGGTGGGGGCGGGTGAGGCACGAGCGCCAGAGCCGCAGGCACCTCACGCCCCTCGCCAAGTGGCAGCATCACCATGGGGCCGGTAACCTCGCGGGCGAGGCTGACAAGTGGACTTTGCTCCGGCTCGCCGAGGAGGCGTTCCATTGCCCAGTCGGCAAAGCTTTCGAGCGGCTTGTAGCGGGGTGTGATCAGCAAGGCCGAATCCTGCTGATTTGGGCGTCGCAGGGTGCCGGTGTTTCCGAGGTGGGTGGCAAGGACATCCCCGGTGTCGAGGATCAGGAAAGCGGGGGCTTCGTAAACAGATCGCATGGCGCGCGGCACAGATGGCGTTTGAGGCGGGCGACCAAGCAGAAACACCCGCTGCCCCTGCCAGAGAAAGCTGCGCAGAAGTCGCACGCCTCGTGCGATTGGCACCTGCGCCAAGGCGCGAGGGCTCTCGGAATTGTTGGTATAAAGTGTTGCGTCTCCAAGGATGGGGGAGAGAATGCCTTCCACCCGGCAGTCAGTCGCTTGCGCCGCCAGCGAAGGTGTCAGGCGGGTGGCGTCGTCGTCCTCGCAGGCGCTTTTGGCCAGAGCAGGCAGGGGCGCAAGGCAGCAGAGCAGTGCCAAGAGGATCAGGGGTTTCGATCCGGCTGACAAGTGGCGCGACGAGCCCGGTCGCCGCAGCAACCGTGCGATCAAACCCGGCCCCCCATCGCCTCGGCAACGATCTTCTTGACGATCGGTTTGGCCTCCAGCGCCGTCATGCCCGGCTCAAGGCGCTTGTCGTAGAGGATGCGCAGGAGCATTTCATCATGGGTGGTGAGCAGGCCAAATTCTTCGTCATCGTTGAAGATCGAGGGGCGGGCCTCGGGGCTGTCATTGGCAAGCCCCAGCCCCTGCGCCAGTTCCTCGTGAATGCAGGACAGGCGCAGCAGATCGGGGTGTTCGGCGCGGATGATCGCCACGGCGCGGGTGTAGACAGAGCTGGTGGCGGTGGTGGTGGCAAAGACGAGGCAGAGCGTGTCGCGCGGCAGGTTCTCGATGGTGCGGATGGCGGCACGGTCGATGCCCGGCACCAGCCGCTGCAACTCGGGGCCGATGGCGGCGCGTTCATCTTCGTTCAGCATCAAGACGGTGAAGTTGCCATTCCCGGTGCCCATTGACATCGGATGGCCGGTCGCCTTGCCAAGGCGGCGCACATAAGAGGCTACGTTGGCGCGATCCTTGGCGCGCTGGGCCTCGGGCACGCTCTCACCGAAGCGCAGTCCAAAGCGGACGGGTTGTTGCCAGCGGCGCAGGCTGGATTCCGACTGCTGGGCAATCAGCGCCCCGCCGCGGGAGACATACTCATCAAAGAGCGCGATGCGGATGAAGTTCTCGGTCAGTTGCCGGTCGGAAAACGGCGTATCGGGGCCACCGCCATCCCGGCGCAACAGGCCACGGGCCAGCAGATCGGCTTGAACGCGGGCATAGTGGCGCGAGGCGATTCGGCTCGCCTCGGAGCGCTCCTTCGGCCCCGGTTCAGGCAGGTCCGGGCGTTCAGGCGGGGTCGGAGAGGTGACCGGGCCGGTTACCTCCTCGCACCCTGCAAGGGCGAGGGCGGCGACAAGCATCGCCACTCTCGGGATCATTGGCATGCGGCGCAATGCGCGGCTCCTCTCAGCTTTCCGAAACGGCGGTGCCCGCCGCGTCGCCCAGCCCGGTCTTGCGGGCCTTGGCAGAGGCGAGCGTCTCTTTCAGCTCGTGCTCCATCTTCTGAAGTTCCTCCTCGGCCTCGGCGCGCTTGCGCTTGCCCTCATCGGCAATTTGCAGGCTTTCCTGAATGGTCGCCACCAGCTCGGCGTTGGCCGTCTTGACCGCCTCGATATCAAAAACGCCGCGCTCCATCTCGGTGCGGATCTTGGCATTGGTCTCGCGCAGGTTCTTGGCGTTCTGCGTCAGCAGCTCGTTGGTGAGGTCATTGGCAGAGCGCACGGCCTCGGCGGCCTCGGCGCTGCGCTGGATCGTCACCGCCTGCGCCAGCTGGGTCTCCCAGAGCGGCACGGTGTTGACGAGGGTGGAGTTGATCTTGGTGACAAGGCTCTTGTCGTTCTCCTGCACCAGTCGGATCGAGGGCAGGCTCTGCATCGTCACCTGACGCGTCAGCTTGAGGTCGTGCACCCGGCGCTCAAGGTCATCACGGGCGGCACGCAGATCACGCAGCTCTTGAGCCTTCATCACGCCCTCTTCCTCGGGGGCGGCCTGCACCTCGGCCTCCTTGGCGGGGATCGTGGTGGCATCCAGCTCGGCAATCTTGGCCTCGCCAGCGGCGATGTAGAGCGCCAGTTCGTCGTAGAAGTTCAGGGTCTTCTCATAGAGCACGTCGAGCGACTTGATGTCCTTCAGCAGCTTGTGCTCATGGCCTTCAAGCTCGCTGGTGATGTTGTCGATCTGGTCCTGCACGTCCTCGAAACGGCTGAGGAAATTTGCAAAGGGCGCGGCGCGGCCGATCAGCTTTTCCCACCAGCTCCGCTTGCGGCGCACGTCCAACTCGGAGACCGAGAAGCCGCGAATGGTGGTGACCATCTTGCGCAACCCATCGCCAGCGGGGCCGACGTCCTTGTTCTTCACGTCCGCCAGCATGGCCTGAGAGATCGTCTGAAGCTCGGATTGGGCGGCGGAGCCGAAGTTGACGATGGAGCCGGTGTCGGACATGTCCAACTCGCACATGCGCTTTGTGATCTCAGCCGAAAGGGCAGGGTCGGCCTCGGCCAGCGGCACCACGGCGTTGGCATCCACCGGCTCGGGCAGCACCACGGCGTTGACCTCTTCAACCTGCGCCAGCGTCTCTTTGGCCTTGGCGTGAACTTCCTGTTCCATTGTCCCTGATCTCCTTTTTACGCGGGGCTTAATGCGCCCCTTCACGCTGCAGACGGTCGCGCAGCACTTCTATTTCGATGTCCAGATCGGTGCGGTCATCCAGCAGCAGCTTCTCCGTGCGCTGGGCGTAATTGGCTTCCATTTCATCAAGCAGGGCGAGGTAATCGGCCTTGGCCTGCGCATCGCCGTTGCGGCTGTAGATATCGGCAAACTTCACCGTCGCGTCCTTGGCCCCCATCAGGTAGACGCCCATGAACTTGCGCGCTGCTGTCAGGTCGCGCGGATCTTCCTCGACGGTGCGAAACATGGTGCGGGCCGTGTCGGAAAAGCGCGCCACGCGGTCGGCCACGCCGCGATCGCCCGCGCGCTTCACCGCATCAGCCATGGCGGCAAGATGGGCCTCGGCCTCGTCCACGGCGCGGGCCACGCGATCCTGCTGGCGCAGGTCGATGCCCTCCATCCCTTTGTCAGACATCGGATCAAGCCCGAAGGCAAAACTATGCAGCCCTGCGCCGAGCACGCCGAAGATGATGGCCTCTACTAGCCCATGCCCGGCAAGCCCAACCACTCCTAGGCCGAGGCCGGTCAGCACCGAGCCAAAAATCTTGCGCGGAATGCCGGGGCGGCGGGCGACCTTGCGCGCCTCCCATGCCTCCTGCGCCTTCAGGCCTTCGCGGGTGAGCCATGCGGCGAGCATCAGCACACCCACGGCCACCAGATAGAGCGCGAGGCCCTTCGCATCAGAGGTGAAAGCGTGCCAGAGGAAGATCAGCGGCACCACGAACATGAGGTTGGAGCGCATCCCGGCCCGCGCCCGGCTGGCCCCTGCGAACTTCGGTGCCATGCTGGAGGCCTTGGGAGCTTCGGGCGCAGCGCGAACATTCTCATCGCCCGCTTGCGAGCCATCAGGGCTGAACTTTCCACCGTAGCGCTGGGCCATCAGGCACCCCCGCCCGTGAACGCGGCATAGAGCATCAGCGCCAAAAGCAGCGCGTAGCTCAGTTTCTGCAAACCGTCTCCAGACATCTCACCCCACCCGCGCCCGCGTGGCGCATATCTTCGCTTATAAGCGAATGATTTTCTGCGGGCCAGCATGGATCGCCCGGTCGCGCTTATCCGTGCTTCGCGGCGTTTTTTGCCGGTCTACCTGCGGCGTCTCTGGGGCTTTTTCTTCGGGGCGGGGGTGGGTTTGAACTCCGGGTCCAGTCCAAGCTGGTCGCGCAGAACCCGCGCCTTGATTTCCTCCACCGCGCCAGCCTTCAGGTCTCCCAGCCGGAACGGGCCGTAAGATACCCGCAGCAGCCGGTTCACGGTGAGGTTAACCGCCTCCATCGCCCGGCGAATCTCGCGGTTCTTGCCTTCGCGCAGGCTCACCGTGGCCCAGGCATTGGCGCCCTGCTGGCGATCGAGCGTGATGGTCATCGGCTGGTACTTCACGCCCTCCACGGTCAGCCCACGGCGCAGGGGCTCAAAATCCGCATCCTCCGGCGTGCCGTGCAGGCGCACGCGATACTTGCGCACCCAGCCGGTGGAGGGCAGCTCCAGCCGCCGTTTGATCTCGCCGTCGTTGGTGAGCAGCAGCAGGCCCTCGGAGTTGAGGTCCAGCCGCCCCACGCTGACGACGCGGGGCATATCCTCCGGCAGGTTGGCAAAAACCGTCTCGCGGCCCTTCTCGTCACGCTCGGTCGTCACGAGGCCCGCTGGCTTGTGGTAGAGCCAGAGCCGGGGCGGTTCGGGCGCGGCAAGCGGCTTGCCATCGACGGTGATCTTGTCGGCCTCGGTCACATTCAGCGCCGGGCTGTCGATCTGCTTGCCGTTCACAGTCACCCGACCGGCTTCAACGATCTTTTCCGCCTCCCGGCGAGAGGCAAGGCCGGCGCGGGCCAGCACCTTGGCGATCCGGTCGCCCGCGGGGGTCTTGCTTGGAGGTTTCTCTGCCATGGCCCCGCTCTATCCCTGCGCGAAAGGCTTGCCAAGGGCGCAGGCGCGGGGCAGGGGAGAGGCATGACCTTTACGAGCCATATGGAGACCGCGCTGGACGAAGCCCGCGCGGCGGCTGCACGCGGTGAGGTGCCGGTGGGCGCGGTGCTGGTTGCGCCGGGCGGCGAGATCATCGCCCGCGCCGGAAACCGCACCCGCGAGTTGGCGGACCCTTCAGCCCATGCCGAGATGCTGGTGATCCGGCAGGCCTGCGCCGCCAACGGCTCCGAGCGGCTGCCGGGCCATGTGCTCTACGTCACGCTCGAGCCCTGCGCCATGTGCGCCGCCGTGATCGCCGCTGCCCGCATTGCGCGGGTGGTTTACGGCGCGGCGGACCCTAAGAGCGGCGGCGTGGATCATGGCGCGCGCGTCTTTACCCACCCTCAGGCCCATCATGTGCCCGAAGTCATAAGCGGCGTTGCCGAAGAGGATGCCGCCACCCTCTTGCGCGACTTCTTTGCGGACCGGCGCGGGTAAGGCCCAACACGCCCCATTTTCTTGCCGCGAACATTTCGGGGGGGCGGCGCAACGGGCTGGCCTCCCACTGGCATGCGGGTTCAGCCGGGCGAACGCGCTGCGGGCTTTACAACTCGATGGCCTCAAGCACCCCCGGCTCCAGCACATCCACCCCTTTCAGGCCCTTCTTCAGCACCTCCGCATCCTGCGCTAACGCCGGGAAGGTCTTGTAGTGCGATGGAATGACGATCTCGAAGTCGAAGAAGCGCTTTGCCGCCCACGCGGCCTGCTCCATGTCCATTGTATAAAAACCGCCGCAGGAGAGGATGCCGATGTCGGGCTCGAAGTAGGCCCCGATCCACTCCATGTCTGCCATGATCCCGGTATCGCCGGAAAAGTAGATGCACTTGCCCTCGGCCTTCAGAACATAGCCAACCTCGGCCCCAGCCGCTCCGCCGTTATAGCTGGTGGAGTGAGAGGCGGGCACCATCGTCGCCTTGACCCCGCCAAGGTCCACCGTGCCGCCCTTGTTGAAGCCGGTGGCCTCCACGCCCTCTAGCTGGCCGGCGAGCTCCACCATGGTAAACACGGGCAGGCTCTTCTCCGCAGCCATCTCCGGCACGCCCGCGATGTGATCATCATGGCCGTGGGTCAGCAACACATGGGTTGCGCCCGCAAGCGCCTCGTCTCTGCGTTCTGCCGGGAAGGCCGGGTTTCCGTCCAGCCAGGGGTCGATCAGGATCACCGCCTCCTCGGCTTCAAGTTTCCAGCCGCCGTGTCCAAGCCAGGTGAGTTTCATGGGGAGTCTCCACAATCTGCTTTCCGGGCGAACCTAGGGCGGCACCGGGGCAGCGTCCACCGCTTGCAGCCCTTGGGCGCGAGCGATAAACGGGCGGTCGACAGCCGATAGGAGTTTCGCCCCATGTCGATCGACACCGAAACCGCGCGCCGTGTGGCGCATCTGGCCCGGATCGCCGTGCCCGAAGAAGACCTGCCTGCACTGGCGGGCGAATTCAACGCGATCCTCGGGTTCATCGAACAGCTATCCGAGGTGGATGTGGA
Source organism: Oceanicola sp. D3 (assembly GCF_006351965.1). Classification (NCBI taxonomy): domain Bacteria; kingdom Pseudomonadati; phylum Pseudomonadota; class Alphaproteobacteria; order Rhodobacterales; family Roseobacteraceae; genus Oceanicola; species Oceanicola sp. D3. Next base: position 3,053,122 of record NZ_CP040932.1, on the reverse strand, counting down.
GGGCGTTGAGCCGATGGTTTCGGTCACCCCGCAACGGTTGAAGCGGCGCGAAGATGTGGTGACGGATGGCAATCAGCCCGAGGCCGTTCTGGCCAATGCGCCGGATGCCCGCGAGGGCTTTTTTGCCGTGCCGAAGGTGGTGGAATAATGAGCGATCTGACCAAGCTGACGATTGCAGGCGCGCGGGACGCGCTGCGCAAGGGCGAGACCACGAGCGTGGAAATTACCGAGGCCTGTCTTTCGGCCATCGAGGGGGCAGGGGCGCTCAATGCCTTTGTCCACCACACGCCGGAGATTGCGTTGGAGCAGGCCAAGGCCGCCGATGCACGGATCGACGCGGGTGATGCGCCTGCCATGTGCGGCATTCCGCTCGGCATCAAGGATCTGTTCTGCACCAAGGGTGTAGAGAGCCAGGCGGCCTCCGCCATTCTTGGCGGTTTCAAGCCGGAATACGAATCCACTGTCACCACCCAGCTTTTTGACGCGGGCGCGGTAATGTTGGGCAAACTCAACATGGACGAATTCGCCATGGGGTCGAGCAACGAGACCTCGACCTATGGCAACGCGGTGAACCCCTGGCGGCGCGGCAACGATGAGGCGGCGCTGACGCCCGGCGGCTCCTCGGGCGGCTCGGCCTCTGCCGTGGCGGCCGATCTCTGCCTCGCCGCCACCGGCACCGACACTGGCGGCTCAATCCGCCAACCTGCGGCCTTCACCGGGATCACCGGCCTAAAGCCTACCTACGGTCGGGTAAGCCGCTGGGGCATCATCGCCTTCGCCTCTTCGCTCGATCAGGCCGGGCCGATGACGAAGGACGTGCGCGACTGCGCGATCATGCTTCAGGCCATGGCCGGGCATGACCCGAAGGACAGCACCTCGGCCGAGCTTGCGGTGCCCGATTTCGAGGCGATGCTGACGGGCGATATCAAGGGCAAGGTGATCGGGATTCCGAAGGAATACCGGATGGAAGGCATGCCCGAAGAGATCGGGGCGCTTTGGGCCGAGGGCACCGAGATGCTCAAGGCGGCGGGCGCGGAGATTCGCGACATTTCGCTGCCCCACACCAAGTATGCGCTGCCCGCCTACTACGTGATCGCCCCCGCTGAGGCCTCCTCGAACCTCGCCCGCTACGACGGCGTGCGCTTTGGCCATCGCGCCAAGCTGGCGCAGGGTGACGGCATCGTGGAGATGTATGAAAAGACCCGCGCCGAGGGCTTTGGCGACGAGGTGAAGCGGCGGATCATGGTGGGCACCTATGTGCTCTCCGCAGGTTACTACGACGCCTACTACAACCGCGCCCGCAAGGTGCGTGCCCTGATCAAGAAGGACTTCGACGAGGTCTTTGCCGCAGGGGTCGACGCAATCCTCACCCCCGCCACCCCCTCCGCGGCCTTCGGGCTGGGCGAGATGGCCGAGGCCGATCCGGTGCAAATGTATCTCAACGACGTCTTCACCGTGACGGTCAACCTCGCCGGATTGCCGGGCATCGCTGTGCCCACCGGAACCAGCACACAGGGCCTTCCGCTGGGCCTCCAGCTTATCGGGCGCCCGTGGGAAGAGGGCGACCTGCTGAACACGGCCTACGCGCTGGAGCAGGCCGCAGGTTTTGTGGCCAAACCGGGCAAATGGTGGTAAAACCGGCCCAATAGGCAAAAAAGAGAGCAGAGATCTTTCCCATGCGAGCGTGGCTTCCCCTGTGTGCAGCCTTGGCCCTTGCGGCCTGTGATCCGGCAATTCCTGATAGCGGTTCGGGCGTCGGCTTTGGCGACTATGACAGCTATCAGTCGCAGCTGAGGCGCGACACGGCGCTGGCCAGTTCTTCGCGGCAAACGGTGCAGCCGCCCGCTTCGCCTGTCGCCTCGGCCTCGGCAAGCCCGTCTGCGGCTGCGCCTTCGGCGACCGGGGCTCCAACCGCAGCAGAGATTGACCAGGCCCTCGGCCGCACCCCCACCACCGCGCAACCGGTAATCACCCCGGCTGCGCCCGCCCCGGTGCGCACCGCGGCCGCGCCGCGCACCGCAGGCAGCGCCGGGATTTCCGATGAGCAGTCTTTCGAGGCGGTCTCGTCGCGGGAATCGATCGAGAGTGATGCCCAGAGGATTGCCCGGCAACGTGCGCAGTTTGAGCAGGCGCCGGTAACGGCCCTTCCCGATCGCCCGCAGGATACCGGGCCGAATCTGGCGCAATACGCGCTGTCGACCACAAACCAGCCGGGTGAAAAGATCTATCGCCGCGGCTTTACCAGCCAGCGCAAATTTGACCGTGCCTGCGCCTCTCAGCCCTCCGCAGCGCTGGCCCAGCAGGCCTTCCTCGCGGCCGGTGGCCCCAAGCGTGACAAGCTGGGTATGGACCCGGACGGAGACGGTTTTGCCTGTGGCTGGGATCCCCGGCCCTTCCGCGCCGCCAAGGGGTGAGCCGGCCCCGGAGCCCGGCGTGAAGATCCAGAGCTATCCAACGCCCAATCAGGGTGAGCGCCGGGGCGGGGCACGCCCCGACATCGTGCTGCTGCATTACACCGCCATGCCCGACACCGACCTGGTGCTGAAGCGCCTTGCCACGCCAGAAGCCGAAGTGTCGGCGCATTATGTGGTGAGCCCAGCAGGCGGCGTCTGGCAAATGGTCGATGAGGCCGCACGGGCTTGGCACGCCGGGGCAGGGCGCTGGGGGGGCTGCGTTGATGTAAACTCCCGCTCCATCGGCATCGAGATCGTCAATGCCGCCTCCGAGCCCTTTGCAGCCCCGCAGATGCGGGCGGTGGAAGCGTTGGTGGGGGGGATAATGGGGCGATGGGCCTTGCCGCCTGAACGGGTGCTCGGCCACTCCGACATCGCCCCGGGCCGAAAGATCGACCCGGGCCCCCGTTTCGACTGGCGCCGCCTCGCTCTGCAGGGCCTCGCGGTATGGAGCGAGGCCAAAGAGGCGGCAGGCGCCGGTGATGAGGCTGCCTTTTGTCAAGATGCGCGAGCCTTCGGCTATACCGCCGATGTGCCGCCCGACACCCTGCTGGCTGCCTTCCGCAGCAGGTTCAGGCCCGGGGCGAGCGGCCCGCTCGATGCCACCGATTGCGCCCGGATGGCCGACCTCGCCGCGCGGTATCCCGTTGACCCAGAGGCGCTTATCGCCTAACCGGGCCTTCGCGCGGATGACCGGGTGGCTGCGGGGGCTCGCCTCCGAGGAAAGTCCGGACTCCACGAAGCAACGGTGCCGGGTAACGCCCGGGCGGAGCAATCCGACGGAAAGCGCCACAGAGAAAAGACTGCCCTGCTTGCAGGGTGATGGTGAAACGGTGGGGTAAGAGCCCACCGCGGGGCTGGCAACAGCACCGGCACGGCAAGCCCCACCGGGAGCAATGCCAAATAGGAGCCTCACACGGGCCGCTTCGGCCCCGGGGCTCGGGTTGGCAGCTAGAGGGCACGCGGCAACGCGCGCCTTAGATGAATGGCCACCCCGCCCAGAAGCTTCGGCCGACGGGCGGACAGAATCCGGCTTACAGGTCATCCGCGCGATTATTTTTGCCATTCCCCGCCGGGAGTGGTTGACTCGGCCCCCCGCGCGGGTAAAAGGCGGGCTCCAAGATACACCTGCGGAGTGCCCCCGTGCGCGCTCCCCCCGCAAGAGGACAACAAAGATGGCCAAACCGACCACCATCAAGATCCGGCTGAACTCCACTGCCGACACTGGCCACTTCTACGTGACCAAAAAGAACGCCCGCACCATGACCGAAAAGATGGTCGTACGTAAATACGACCCGGTCGCGCGCAAGCACGTGGAATACAAGGAAGGCAAGATCAAGTAAGCCCCTCCGATCCACGACAAAGCTTAGAAAACCGCGCGACGCCCCAAGGCTCGCGCGGTTTTTCTTTGTCCCATAGCCAGCAAACCCCGCGAGCCTCCTTCTCAAGACGGTCCACCAAGGAGGCCAGACCATGCAAACCCAGACCAGTGAAATGCCCGGAAGGGGGCTGCGCCCCGCGCTGCCGCCCTTCACCATCCGCCCCGCGCGTATGGGTGACGTGCAGGCCGTGGGCAAGCTCTTGGCCGCCTCCTACCGCGCCCTGCTGGCGCCTGACTACCCACCCGAGTTGCTGGCCGAGGCACTGCCTCTCATCACCCGTCCACAGGCGGCTTTGCTGTCATCCGGCACATACTATCTCGCCGATACCGGCGATGGGCTGCTGGCCGCCGGGGGCTGGACCTTTCACGCACCGGGTGGCACGGCCACCGGGCCGCGCGAGGTGGGCCACATTCGCCATGTCGCCACCGCACCTGCAATGGCGCGCCGGGGCGTTGGCCGTACTCTGATGGAGCATGCGCTTTTTGAAGCCGAGGCGGCTGGCGTGCGGCGGATGATGTGCTTTTCCACCCTCACTGCAGAGCCCTTCTATGCCGCGCTAGGCTTCGACTCTCAGGGCGAGATAACCATCACCCTCGCTCCGGGGCTCGAATTTGCCGCCGTGCAGATGTGTTGTGAAATGTGATCCACGCCGCACTTGCGAAGGTCTGTGCCGCATCGCAGAATTGGCGACATGGAACGGGTGATGATTGTCGGAGGGCCCGGTTCGGGCAAATCCACCTTGGCGCGGGGGCTGGGGGCGTTTGCCGGCTTGCCTGTCTTCCACATGGATCACATCCACTACGGGCCGGGCTGGCAGCAGCGCGAGCCTGAGGTTAAAAGCTGGATGAGCGAGGAGGTTCACCGCAAGTCGCGCTGGATTTCTGGCTGTTCATCTGGCGCACCCGAAATAGCAGCCGGGCGAAACTGGTCGATGTCGCTGCCGCCCCGCCGCCGCATCTCACGGTCGTGCATCTAAGGTCACGCCGCGAAGTGCGGGCCTGGCTGGAGGCGGTGGAGGGCCAGAAGTGCCCGGCCCAACCGGGGCCTGCATAACGCTGCCGGCCCCGCTCATGCGTGCCTTCAGCCGCGCAGCAAAATCTTGCCGCTGCGACCGGGGGTGAGAGAGGCCTTAACCGCCTCAACCGGCTGGTCGAGCGGAAACTCGCCGCCGGAGGGCAGGTGCAATTGGCCCTTTGCGGCCAAGCTGACCAACTCGCCGATGAGGCGGCCCTTCTCGGCCCCGTCCATCTCGCCGATCACGCGCGAGCCCCAGAAGCCCTTGACTTGCAGGTGGCGCGAAATCACCGGCCCGGCCCGCAATTGCAGCGGGTCACCCGTGGCGGTGCCGAACACGACGAGCGTGCCATCGGTGCCAAGCAGATCGGCGATATCGGCCACAATGGCGCCGCCGACGCTGTCGATCGCGGCCTGTGCGCCTTCATTCCCTAGGATCTTGCGAGCCTCGTCGACCCAGCCCTCATCGGAGGTGTTCAGCACATTCTCAATGCCCAACTCCGTCAGTTCGTCGATGGCTTCGGCGCGGCGAACGAGGTTGAGGGTTTTAACGCCCCGCGCCTTGGCCAGTTCTGCAAAGATCTTGCCCACGGTGCCGTTGGCAGCGGTCTGCACGACCCAGTCACCTTCGTTGACTTCAAGGTACTCCAGCAGGGCCAATGCGCTGAACGGCATGGCGATAAGCTGAGCGCCGGCCTCGTCGCCGATCTCTTCGGGCAGCGGCACCACGGCCGCTGCGGGCGCAATGAACTGCTCTGCCCATGCGCCGTGGACGCCCGCTGCAACAACACGCTTGCCGAGCAGCGCTTCGTCCACGCCTTCCCCGACGGCCTCGATGGTGCCGAGGGCCTCGGTGCCGCCGACAGCGGGCAGCTCGGGCTTGTAGCCGTAGGTGCCACGCGCGGTCCACAGATCGTGGTTGTGGATGGGGGAGAGTGTCATGTCGATGCGGACCTCTCCGGCCTTGGGCTCTGGCACCGCGACGTCAGAGGTTTGCAGCACGTCAGCGGGTTCGCCAAAGGTGTCGTAGGTGATGGCTTTCATGGTGTGTCCTTTCTTTTCTGCGCACCCAACGGATGCGCAGGCATTCGGTTTCGTTGTGTTTCGATTTAGGTGAAGAACCGCGCACGGGTGTCTTCCATGGCCTGCTCAAGCGGCAGGCGGTTGCGAGATAGCTTGGCGTGGATGGCCGCGCCGAGCCATTGGGCATAGAGCATCGCGCCGCTGCGCTCCGGGTCGGATTGCAGTGCGACAGAGCCGTCCTCCGCCCCCTCTCGCAGTAGGGCCGAGAGCCGCGTGCAAACCTGCGCTACCCCGGCATCGAGGATCTGGCGCATATCTTCGGACAGGTCTGCAATTTCGGCAGCAAGCTTCACCACAAGGCAACGGTCGGCCATCGTAGCGGCCTCGGTGCCGAGCGCGCCGTTGAAGTAGCGTTCCATGCGCGTGGCGGCGGGCTGGGGGAGGGCGATGATCGCGTCGAGGGCGGCTACATACTCGGTGACGTAGCCCTCAAGCAGCGCGCAACCGAACGCCTCCTTGGACGGAAAGTAGTAGTAAAAAGAGCCCTTGGGCACATCGGCGGCGGCGAGGATACCCTTTAGCCCAACCCCGCCGAAGCCTCGCTCAAGCACCAATGCGCGGCCCCTTTCGAGGATGCGGGCACGGGTTTGTTCGGATTTGCGTTGCTCGGTCATGTTAGGCATGTAGGAAGTAATAGACCGGTCGTCTAGTAATGATGGCAGAAAAACTTCGCCAAAGAAAAACCCGCCGGATCACTCCGGCGGGTTTGATCGTTTCAGTCTTTCAGCTGTGTCTTATTCGCGCCCGCCGAGCAGCGAGAGCAGGAACATGAACATGTTGATGAAGTCCAGGTAGAGGCTGAGCGCGCCCATGATGGCGGCCTTTCCAAGCCATTCCTGATCCCCATGCGCCGCGTGCGCGATGTAGGTGTTCTTGATGTTCTGCGTGTCGTAGGCGGTAAGGCCTGCGAAGATCAGCACACCCAGCACCGAGATGGCGAACATCATGCCGCTGGGGTCATAGCCCGCGATGAACATCGGCAGGATCAGGTTGACCACCGAGGCGATGACCAGGCCGATAACGCCCATGATAAGGAAGCTGCCCCAGCCGGAAATGTCCTTCTTCGTGGTGTAGCCCCACAGGGACAGGCCCGCGAAGGCGACGGCCGTGATCAGGAAGGTCTGGGCGATCGAGAAGTCCGTGTAAGCCACGAAGATCCAGCTGATCGACAGGCCCATGACGGCCGAGAACACATAGAAGAACAGCTGCGCGGCCGCAGAGGACATCTTGTTGATGAGCGCGCCGAAAGCAAAGATCATGATCAGCGGAGCGAACATGATCACCCAGCGCAGCGGTGTGGCGAAGAGTTGCATCACCACGGCTTCGCTGTTGCCAGCGGCCCAGGCCACCGCAGCGGTGAGGAAGAGCCCCACCGACATGGTGCCGTACACCTTGTTCATATGGGCCCGGAGGCCCTCGTCGATCTGCGCCGTACGGACGCCTGCGCCCATCGTGCGGATCGGTCCAGTCTCTGCCATTCATGCCTCCATTTGCACAAAACTCCTGTCAGCACGCCCGGCGGGCGCACTGCTTGGTGTCAAATATCGGCACAGACGGCCTTGATTTCAAGTGGTTCTGACGGGGAAACGGGTTGTTTCGACACAAAGTTTTCGAGAGCGGCGCCCTCGGGGGGAAAGCGCCGCTCTCTTGGGATGGCGGGATCAGGTCCGCCAGCCCGGGGGAACGTCCCAGAGTTTCCGGGCAGCTTCGGTGCGCGCTGCGTCGGGCGACACGCCGATATCGCGCAGCAGGGTTTCATCGAGCGCGGCTAAGGCGCGGCGCTGACGGCGCAGAGCCAGAAGGCCCAGAACGCGGGCAATAATGCCGCTGCGGGGAGGGTTGCAGTGTCCGGACAGGGCGCCGGTGGAGAGGGTGGAAGCGGGGGAGCTCATCAGTCCGATCCTTTGCTTTCTGTGAACGTTACGATCTGTTTGATCAGGATGATTGATATATGGCGTGAGGTGGGGCATATTGGAAACGAATGTTTGTGACGCCCGCCATCACGGAGATTGATGATGCCCCGCAACCTGGATCTTACCGCTCTGCGCAGCTTTGTGACCGTCGCTGATTGTGGCGGGGTGACCCGCGCAGCCGGGCAGCTCAACGTGACCCAATCCGCCGTTTCGATGCAGCTGAAGCGGCTGGAAGAGGCGCTGGACCAAAAGTTGCTTGATCGCTCCCAGCGCAAGATTGGCCTGACCCCTGCCGGGGAGCAGCTTGTCAGCTATGCACGCCGGATGCTGGCGCTGAACGATGAGGCGATCACCCGGCTGACGGCAGAGGAGTTCGAAGGCCAGATCGTGCTGGGCGTGCCCCATGATATCGTGCTGGGCTATATCCCGCGGATGCTCCAACGCTTCGCGGCTGAGTTCCCTCGCGTGCGCGTGCATCTCGTTTCCTCCTTTACACGAAGCCTCAAGGAAGACTTTGCAAAGGGGGCTTGCGACATGATCGTAACCACCGAGGACGGGATGGACGAGGGCGGCGAGACGCTTCGCGAGGTGCCACTCGTTTGGGTGGGTGCCCCGGGTGGCTGTGCGTGGCGGCGCCGACCTTTGCCCCTGGCCTTCGAAGAGAAGTGCTTTTTCAAACCCATCGTGCAGCGCGCGCTCGATGAGGCGGGGCTACCCTGGACCATGCAGGTCAGCTCAAACTCATCGCGCACGGTGGAGGCAACGGTGAACGCTGATCTGGCCGTGCATGCGATGCTGGAAGGCATGCAGCCGCCCACCACTGAGCCGATCTGCCACGGCGGCGCTCTGCCTGAGCTGCGCTCCTTCCGGATCAATCTTTACGGTGCTGCCAGCCTGAAGAACCCAGCGCAGGAGGCGCTGGCCGAGTTGCTGCGCCGCTCTTACGCGGGGCGGCTGCCAACCACGGGCATGGGCCCCGTGCCGGTTGCAGAGGCGGGCGTGGTGGGCGAGGCGCTCAGCGCCGTGGCTCAACAACGACCTTCCCGGTCGAGCGCCGCGTCCTGATAAGCTCCATCGCCGCGTCTATCTCTTCGAGCGGCAGGCGGTGCGAGACATGCGGCTCCAACCCGCCCGTCTCCCACAGCGCCATAAGCTCCTTGAGTGAGCCGGTCAGCACCTCAGGCGCAAAGCCCATATAACCGCCCCAGTAGAGCCCCATCACCGTTAGGTTTTTGACCAGCAGATGATTGGCTTTGATCTGCGGCACCTTGCCCCCGGCGAAGCCAATGGAAAGCAGGCGGCCCTCGGGGCGAACGGCGCGAAAGCAGTCCGAAAACAGCGGATCACCCACAGTGTCATAGAGCACGTCAATGCCGCCAAGGGCCTTGAGCTGGCCGCGAATGTCCTCGCTGGTCGCGTCGATCAGGTGGGTCGCTCCGGCATTTTCCGCAACAGCCAGCTTGTCGGCCCCGCGCGCGATGGCCACCACCTCGGCGCCCAGCTTGGCCCCCAGCTCCACCGCCGTCAGCCCCACGCCTCCTGCCGCTCCGGTCACCACAAGGCGCTCGCCCTTGGCGAGCCGCGCGCGATGAACGAGCGCGAGGTGAGATGTGCCATAGGCAACAAGGAAGGCTGCGGCGATATGGAACGGCATGGCATCGGGCAGCCTGAGGCAGCGGTCAGCCGGAAAGCACCCGGCCTCGGCCAGTCCACCACGGCCGCCGAAAACACCGATGCGATCCCCGGGTGCAAAACCCTCCACGCCTTCACCGAGGGCGGTGACGGTGCCAGCCAGCTCGATTCCGAGGGTGAAGGGGGCGGGGGGCGTGTCTTGATATGTGCCCTCAACCATCAGCAGATCGGCGAAGTTGAGCCCGCAGGCCGCAATATCTACCGCCACCTCTCCCGGCCCCGGTTCTGGCGCGGCAATCTCGGTAAGGGCCGGGCGTTCACCCGTCTCGGTAACACGGTAAGCCTTCATCACATCCCTCCAATTGCGCACCATCCCTACGAGCTGTCGAAAAGTTGCGCAATCCTGTGGATATTTGCAAAATGCAATTGCAATTCGCGAGAGTTCACAGCGTCAACTAAGTGCAACTTATAATTGTATCGAGACTCACGTCTAAACTTGCCGTAGTAAGGTCATAGTTGCAGGCTCTGAAATGCAGAATAGCATCGCAACCCCCTGTTTTTAAAGGGAATGATGATTTAATATCAAACAAATATGATAAATCTCAGCGGGTGCGCCCGTTTTGGCACGAAAGTTGCTGTGTACTAGGTGGAGAGATATGAAGGAGACATTCATGAAGCATCCGGTCGACATCCATGTTGGTAAGCGCGTTCGGCACCGTCGTTGGATGGTGGGGATGACGCAACAGCAGCTGGCCGAGAAGGTCGGGATCAAGTTTCAGCAGATCCAGAAATACGAGACCGGCATGAACCGTGTAAGCGCATCCCGCCTTTGGGACATCTCCCACGCGCTCGAGGTGCCAATCTCCTTCTTCTTCGAAGGGCTTAGTGAAGATCTGCCGCAGGTGTCCAAGACCGATGCGGTCGAGGGCGAGGGCGTTCCGGGCGACATTCTCGGAGACCGCGAGGCGCTGGAACTGGTGCGCAGCTACTACGCCATTCCTGAAAGCCAACGCCGCCGGCTCTTTGATCTCGCCCGTGTTTTGAGCGATGTGAACTGAGCAGCAGTAACCACCTGTTGCCGTTGCCACCAAGAGAGCGCCCCCACCCAGGGGCGCTTTTCTCGTTTCACGGGGTGCGCTATGGCTGCTGAAAGGCAGGGAGAGGCAGATGTTGCGCGAAGAGATCACGGAAGAAGAGGCGGCCGAGCTACGGGCCTGCGGTGCGGCGATGGCCGATGCGGCTCGGGCGGCGATCCTGCCACATTTCCGCACCCCAATGCTGGCCGACAACAAGGCAGGCCCCGGTGGGTTTGACCCGGTCACCGTTGCAGACCGCGCCGCCGAGGAAGCCATGCGCGGCGTTCTGGCCGAACGACGCCCGCAGGATGCGGTGCTGGGCGAGGAGTTTGGCCACCAGGCGGGCGAGAGCGGGCTGACATGGGTGCTCGACCCGATCGACGGCACCCGCGCCTTTATCTCCGGCACCGCGAGCTGGGGCGTGCTGATCGCACTGAACGATGCACGCGGCCCGTTTTACGGCATCATCGACCAGCCCTATATGGCGGAGCGTTTTCAGGGTGGCCTCGGCGCGGCGCAGCTCACCGCCCCGCGCGGCGAAACCCTGTTGAAAGTGCGCGAAGGGCGCAGCCTCGCAGAGGCAACAGTTTTTACCACCTTCCCCGAGGTCGGCACCGAGGCCGAGGCCGCCGCATTTCGGCGCGTCGCGAGCAAAGCGCGGCTCACCCGCTACGGGCTGGATTGCTACGCCTATGCCTTGCTCGCCCTCGGGCAAATCGACCTTGTGATCGAAGCAGGTCTGCAAAGCTATGATATTGCCGCACCGATTGCCGTGATCGAGGCAGCAGGCGGCGTCGTGACAGATTGGGAGGGCGGGCCGGTGCACGAAGGCGGCAGGGCCCTCGCCGCAGCCACGCCCGAGCTACACCGCACAGCGATGGCGCTCTTGGCCGAGCAGGCCGCATGACGCATCGCCTCATCCGGGGCGGCCATGTGCTGAGCATGGATGATGCGGGCCGCGAGGGCACATTAGATGTGCGGTTGCGCGGCGGGATCATCGAAGAGATCGGGCCGGGCCTTGCTGCGGATGGGGCCGAGATAATCAACGCCGAGGGCTGCCTTGTGACGCCCGGGTTGGTGAACACGCATCACCACATGTTCCAAAGCCTCACCCGCGCCGTGCCAGCGGGCCAGGATGCGCTGCTCTTCGGCTGGCTTCAGGCGCTTTACCCGATCTGGGGCCGGATGACGCCAGAAGACATCCGCCTGTCCGCCAAACTGGCCTGTGCCGAGCTTGCGCTCTCGGGCTGTTCGATGAGCTCTGACCATCTTTATCTCTTTCCGAACGGAGCCAAGCTGGAGGACAGCATCGAAGGTGCGGGCGAGGTCGGCATCCGCTTTCTCGCCACACGCGGCGCGATGAGTATTGGAGAAAGCAAGGGCGGGCTGCCGCCGGATGCCTTGGTGGAAGATGAAGCTGCGATTCTGGAGGATTGCGCGCGGGTGGTCGACGGTTTTCACGACCCGTCGCCGGGGGCGCTGGTGCAGGTGGGCCTTGCGCCCTGCTCGCCGTTTTCGGTCAGCCGCGAGTTGATGCGGGATACCGCCGTCTTGGCGCGCGAGAAGGGCGTGCGCCTGCACACCCATCTGGCCGAGAATGATGAAGACATCGCCTATTCCGAAGCCAACTTCGGCTGTCGTCCCGGCCAATATGCCGAAGAGCTGGGCTGGGTCGGCGAGGACGTGTGGCATGCCCATTGCGTAAAACTGGATCGCGCAGAGATAGATCTTTTCGCCCACACAAAAACAGGTGTCGCCCATTGCCCCTGCTCCAACTGCCGCCTCGGTTCGGGGATCACGCCAATCCGGGCGATGCGTGATGCGGGGGTGCCGGTGGGCCTGGGCGTGGACGGCTCAGCCAGCAATGACGCGGGCAATCTGGCCGCAGAGGCGCGCATGGCATTGCTGGTGGCACGGGTGCGGGACGGGGCCGATGCCATGCCCGCGCGCGAGGCTCTTGAGGTTGCCACGCGGGGTGGGGCCGAGGTGCTTGGGCGCGGTGGCCACCTTGGTCAGCTTGCGCCGGGGTTTCGCGCCGATGTCGCAATCTGGGACATGGCGGGTCTGGAGGCGGCAGGCAACTGGGATCGCGCCGCGCTATTGCTGGCCGGGCCAACGCAGGTCCGCGACCTGATCGTGGAGGGGCGCGACGTGGTGCGCGCCGGTGCGCTGGTAGGCGTCGATACACGGGCACTGGCTCAGCAGGCGGCAGCGGCGGTGGCCCGGCTGGCCAACGGCACGTGAGGAGGCCAAGTATGTTACGACACTGTCGGATCGCCATGGCCTCAGGCTTGCTGATCGCTCTCGCGGCCTGCGTGCCCGCGCCACCCCCCGACGCGCCTGCGGCAGGTTCGGGCGATACCTCTGCTCCGCAATCACGCACTCTAGCCACACCGGGCAGCGTCGCGCCCGCGCTCAACGCATACCGGGCGTCTGGCGGGCTAACGCCGCTCACAGCCCACCCGGCCCTGATGCGGGCGGCGCAGGATCAGGCCGCATACCTTGCCGCAACGGGGCGCACAGGCCACACCGGGCGGGGCGGCTCCAGCGTGATGGACCGGGTGCGGGCGCAGGGCCTTCAAGCCTGTCTCGTGGCAGAAAACCTGTCGTTCGGTTATCCAACGGCTGCGCAGGCGGTGGCGGGGTGGAAAGGCTCAGCCGGGCACAATCGCAACATGCTGCTCCCCAACGCCAGCCTTTACGGTGAGGGCCATGCAGGGGCGGTGCGGGTCTTGGTGCTGGCACGGCCCTGCTAGAGTGACGTGCGGTGGGCACCGTGATCAGCGGCGGCCAACGCCACCGATCCAAACGGCTTTGATCGCGCGGTCGTCCCCCATCATCATCGTCGGAAACACCGCCTCCCAAATATCGCCCGCACGCGCGGCCCGCTGGGCGATGGCGGGGGTGGAGGCAAGGTCTAGCGCAATGATATCGGCGGCACTTCCAACCGCGAGCGTGCCCACCTCGCTCTCCATCCGCAACGCGCGGGCCGAGCCTTCGGTGGCCAGCCACAAAAGCTGCGCCGGGTGCAGCACCGCGCCATTGAGCTGGCTGATCTCATAGGCGGCCCCCATGGTGCGCAGCATAGAAAATGACGAGCCGCCCCCCGTATCAGTCGCCAAGCCGGTTGTAACACCCTCCGCCGCCAACCCGGCGGCATCGAAAACACCGGAGCCGATAAAGGTGTTCGATGTCGGGCAATGCACCACCGATGAGCCGCTCTCGGCCAATCTTGCCCGCTCTCGCGGGGTGAGGTGGATGGCATGGCCGAAGAGAGCCCCCGGGCCGATGAGGCCGTGCCGCTCATAGGTGGCAAGGTAATCCTCGGCATCGGGGCAAAGCTCCTTTACCCAGGCAATTTCTTCCGCCTGCTCACTGAGGTGCGTTTGCATGGCGCAATCGGGGTGTTCGGCCCAAAGTGCGCCCATGGCCTCCAGCTGCGCTTCGCTCGATGTGGGCGTGAAACGAGGGGTGATGGCATAACGCGCACGCCCTTGCCCATGCCAGCGCTGGAGCAGCGCCTTGCTCTCGTCATAGGCCCGCTCAGGCGTATCGAGCAGCGCCTCGGGCGCGTTGCGATCCATCGCCACCTTGCCGCCCACCACCGCCATGCCTCGGGCCTGCGCAGCCTGAAAGAAGGCGGTGACGCTCTCGGGGTGAGAGGTGCAGAAGCTGGCAACCGTCGTGGTGCCATTGGCAATCGCCAGATCTAGGTAGCGCCCGGCGATCGTGGCGGCGTAGAGCGCATCGCTAAACCGGCTCTCTTCGGGGAAGGTATAGCCTTCCAGCCAGTCGATCAGCCGCTTGCCCCATGAGGCGATGATGCCGGTTTGCGGGTAGTGCGCATGGGCATCGACAAAGCCGGGAAGCAGCAGCGCCGCGCCATAATCCACCCGGCGAGCGGTGGGGTGCGCCTCTCCCAGGCGCGCTGCAGGGCCGACTTCGGCGATCTTTCCGCCCCGCAAAAGGATCGCCCCGCGCGACAGGTGGCGGGCGCAGTCCGGCGGCGGTGTGGCAAAGGGATCAGCGGTAAAGTCGATGATCTGCCCAAGCAGCAGGGTCTCTGGGGCCGAAGACTCGGCGTTGGGCGGGGCAGGGGCAGACATGCGCCGGAGATTAAGCGGGCCCTGCACGGCGGACAATGCGTGAAATGATGCAACCAGCGGCGCAAGTTGCGAATTCACGCCGGGCTCCCGCCTGCAGGCCGCTGATTTCGCGCTCCTGCGCTTGCGCCACCCGGCGCGTGCAATATGGTGGCCGCAACGCCGAGCAGAGGGGCCGCCGATGAGCGAAGAGCCGACCACCGAGATCGAGGAGGAAGAGCGCCCCGAGGAGCGCGAGGAGCAGGATTACTCGCTCCGAACCCCCTTCGTGCAATCGGTGCTCGAAGCCACCTTTGCCGATGACGTGGTCACCCTCTCCGAACTGCTCGACCCGCTGCACCCCGCCGACATCGCCGACCTCTTGGAACAGATCGGCGCAGGGCCGCGGCGCGAGTTGTTGATGCTCTGGGGCGAAAGCGTCGATGGCGATATCCTCTCGGAACTCGATGAGACGATCCGCGAAGATGTGATCGCCACCCTCTCGCCCGAAACCCTCACCGAAGCCGTCCGAGAACTCGACTCCGATGATGTGGTCGACCTCGTCGAAGACCTCGAAGAGGACCAGCAGGAGGCGATCCTCGAAGCGCTCCCCGCCGCCGACCGGATCGCGGTGGAAGAAGCGCTGTCGTGGCCCGAAGAGTCCGCAGGGCGTTTGATGCAGCGGGAAGTGGTGCGCGCGCCCGAGCATTGGAGCGTGGGCCAGATGATTGATTTCATGCGGGCCGAGGGGCGCGAGCTGCCAGAGCAGTTTTACCACGTCATCTTGATCGACCCGAAGATGCACCCCGTGGGCTATGTCGCCCTTGGGCGCATCCTTGCCAGCCCCCGCGCGGTTTTGCTTGCGGAGATCAAGGAAGACAGCTTTCGCACCGTGCCGGTTGATCAGGACGAAGGCGAGGTGGCCTATGCCTTCAACCAGTATCACCTGATCTCGGTCCCGGTGGTCGATGAAGGCGAGCGGCTCGTCGGCGTCATCACCATCGACGATGCCATGGCGGTGCTGGATGACGAGGCCGAGGAAGACATCCTCCGCCTCGCGGGTGTGAGCGACGAAAGCCGGGTGACCGACCGGGTGTGGGAAACCACGAAGCGGCGCTTCCCTTGGCTCGCCGTCAACCTCGTGACGGCGATCATGGCCAGCCTCGTGATCGACCAGTTCGAGGCGGTCATCGCGCAACTGGTGGCGCTGGCCGTGCTGATGCCCATCGTGGCGTCGATGGGCGGCAACGCAGGCACCCAATCGCTGACCGTGGCGGTGCGCGCGATTGCCACCAAAGACCTCACCGGCTCCAACGTGTGGCGGGTGATCCGGCGCGAAGTTCTTGTGGGCCTGCTGAACGGCCTCGCTTTTGCTGCGCTGATGGGGCTTGTGGGCTGGATATGGTTTGGCACGCCAATGCTCGGGGTGGTGCTGGCGCTGGCCATGGTGATCAACCTCGTGGTGGCGGGGCTGGCGGGCATCCTGGTGCCCGTTGTGCTCGACAAATTCAGTATCGACCCGGCCCTGGCCTCCGGTGCCTTCGTGACGACGGTGACCGATGTGGTCGGCTTCTTCGCCTTCCTCGGCCTCGCCGCGGTGCTGCTGCTGTGAGCCTTGCGGAAGAGAAACGGGCTGCGCGGGCGGCGGCGCTGGCGCGGCGGGCCGAGGCCCATGCAGAGTGGTCCGGCCATGCGGCCGGCCACCTCTCTGAAGTGCTCGCGGGCTACAGGGGTGTGCCTCTGGCGGGCTATATGGCGATGCGCGACGAGATAGACCCGATGCCAGCCCTTGAGGAAGCCGCCGCCCACGGGCCGGTAGGCCTGCCCACGATCACCGCGCCGGCGACCCCGCTGGTCTTCCGGCTCTGGGAGCCGGGGGCCGAGATGGTGCCTGCGGGCTTTGGAACTTCAGAGCCCACAGGCGCCGTGATGCGCCCCGAGATCCTTGTGGTGCCGCTGGTGGCCTTCACCCGCACGGGCGCTCGGCTGGGCTATGGCGGCGGCTTCTACGACCGTACGCTGGAGCTGCTGCGCCGCGACGGCCCCGTGCTGGCGGTGGGCTTTGCCTACGGCGCGCAGGAAGCCGAGGCGCTGCCGCTGGAGCCAACAGATGCGCCGCTGGACATGATCGTGACCGAGCGCGAAGTGATTTCGCTGTAGCGCCGCGCGTGGCGGACCGCCCAACCACCCGCCCCGGTCCGTCACGCGCGGCGCCACCAGGTGCGGGGTGCTGCGTGGCACCGTCGGAGCGGGGGCGCTGCCCCCACACCCCCGGGAGTATTTGCAGCAAGAAAATGATGAGATCCTCGGGCTTGCCCTGAGGCCGGTTGCAGCTTAGGCCAATGGGATGCGGATACTTTTTCTTGGCGATGTAATGGGACGCGCGGGCCGCTCAGCGGTGGCCGAACGCCTCCCCGGGCTGCGCGAGGCGTGGCGTCTGGATTTCGTGGTGGTCAACGGCGAGAACGCCACCTCTGGCGCGGGGCTCTCGGCGGCCCATGCCAAGGGCCTGCTGGAGGCGGGCGCTGATGTGATCACTCTTGGCGATCATGCCTTCGACCAGAAGGAGATGCTGAGTTTCATCGGTAATGAGCCTCGTATTCTGCGGCCCATCAACTTTGCCAAGGATGCCCCCGGCAAAGGCTTCCGGGTGTATGATGCGCCGGGGGGGCGCAAGGTGCTGGTGGCGCAGGTGCTTGGGCAGGTCTTCATGAAGCGCTGCTTTGACGACCCGTTCTCGGCCATTGAGCCGGTTTTGAAGTCGCACCCGTCGGGCGGCATGGTGCAGGCGGCATTGATCGACGTGCATTGCGAGGCGACCAGCGAGAAGATGGGGATGGGCCACTTCTGCGACGGGCGCGCGAGCGTGGTGGTGGGCACTCACACCCATGTGCCCACAGGTGATGCGCAGCTTCTGCCCAAGGGCACGGCGTTTCAGGCCGATGCCGGGATGTGCGGCGATTACAATTCGGTGATCGGAATGGAGCCCGACGAGCCGCTGCGCCGCTTCGTGACGGGCATGAGCAAGGGGCGGTTTCAACCCGCGATGGGCGAGGCCACGCTATGTGGGCTCTACGTGGAAACCGATGATCGGACGGGGCTGGCCAAGCGCGTGGTGCAGGTGCGCCAAGGTGGCCGGCTGGAGCAGACGGGCCCGGCCTAGGCACGCAACCGGATCGGTCCTGCCACGTTGTCTGCCTGACAACGTGAAAGGACCGACATGACCGACAAGACACTCTTCATCACCGGCGCTTCCTCTGGCATCGGAGCCGAAACCGCACGCGCCGCCGTTGCCCAAGGTTGGAACGTGGGGCTTTTCGCCCGTTCCGAAGACAAGCTCGAAGCCCTTGTGGAGGAACTTGGCCCCAAGGCTTTGGCGCTGCCGGGGGATGCCACCTCGCTTAACGATCAGCGCGGCGCGATGGAGCACCTCTCCAGCCACTTCGGCGGGGTCGATGCGGCCTTTGCCAATGCGGGGATGGGCCTTGATACCCCCGGCACCCGCGATGGCGACCCAGAGGAATGGGAGGCGATGATCCGCCTCAACATTCTTGGCGTCATGTGGACGGCTAAGGCGGCGAGCGCGCATTTTGACGGCGGCGGCCACCTTCTGCTGACCGGCTCGGCGGCGGGGCGGCGGCACATCAAAGGCTCGCTCTACGGTGCCACCAAGTGGTTCGTGCACGGCTATGGCGGCAACCTCGCCGAGGAGTTCCGCGAATTTGGCGCTCGGGTCACGGTGATTGCGCCGGGCATGGTCGACACCGCCTTCTTCGACGAGCCCAAGCCCGACAAGCTGCAACCCGAGGATATCGCCCGCGCGGTTCTCTTCGCGCTGGAGGCCGACCAGCGCGCGAGTGTGCAGGAAGTCTTCGTGATGCCTACCGGCTGACCGCCCAGACCAGGGCGACGACGACCACGCCCTGAACCAACCCGATGGCGTTCAGCCGACGGGCGAAGGGCTGTTTGCGCGTCTTGTGGCGCAGCAGTCGCTGGCCTGCCTTCGCCCCGCAGAAGCCGCCGAGGGCAGCAACGGTGAGGAGCGCAGCCTCGGAGATGCGGCGATCTCTCATGCGGGCTTTCGTCTTGTCGACGCTGAAGAGCGCGAAGGCGAGAAGGTTGACGGCGCAGAAGAGCAGCGCGACGACGAGCCAAAGCGGCAAGGGCGTGCCAAGTGCCGCGATGGTCATGCCGGACCGGCGCCAATCAGAATAGCCGGTCGCCCTGCTCGTCGATCATCTGGCGCGCCTTGCGCAGGCTGGCCTCGGTGGCGTCCTGATCGTCGGCGATGACATCGGCACGGATCATGTGGTGGCGGTTGCCGTCTTTCTCGATCAATGCCCCGATGCGAAACCCGCCTGCCGCCTTCTCGGGGCAGGGGGTGATGGCAAAGCCCGCGTGCTCCACCGGCTCGGGCGCGGGCGGCTCTGATTTGCCGAAGAGCTTGGACAGCAGGGACATGGGGCTACTCCATCTGGTCGATGTAAAAGGTAACGCAGTCCTGTACCCGGCGAAAGCGGTCGCCGCCCAGATGGGTGCCGCCGAACCAGCGGGTGACGATGATGACATGGTTGGTGAGTTTGGCCCGCTCGAGCATCCGCACAATCACCATGCCCGCCCCCGCCTCGCCATCGTCGTTCTTTACTGGGCCGTCCACGGTGAGCAGCGCCCATGTGTTATGGGTCGCTTTGGCGAATTTCTTCTGCCGTTTCAGCTCTTTGACGAGGGCGAGGGCCTCGCCCTTCGAGGCGGCGGGGCCACCGGAGACGGCATATTTGGAGCCACGGTCGGTGAGGATATAGTCGTGGAGGGTGAGGGGCATGGATCAGCCGTAGTGGTAGCGGCAGGCGACGATCTCTACTGCGCCGCCATGGATGCGATAGACCAGCCGATGCTCGTGGTTGATACGGCGAGACCAGAAGCCGGACAGGTCGCCTCTCAGCGCTTCAGGCTTGCCCGTGCCATCGAAGGGATGGCGCTGGCATTCTTTTATCAGGGCATTGATCTTGGCGGTGAGTTTCTTGTCGGCCTTCTGCCAGTAGGTGTAGTGGCTCCAAGCCTCGGCGGTGAAGGTAACGTTCATTCCTTGGCCATGGCATCCAATTCATCCATGGTCTTGGTGACAGTCTCGGCGGTATCGAGTTGGGCGATGGACCGGCGCAACATCGCCGCATTGGCCGGGTTGGCCAGAAGGTAAGTGGTTTCGTCCATCGCCTCGTAGTCTTCGAGCGAGAGCATCACCACCGGCTTGCCGCCCGCGCGGGTGACGAGTAGCGGCTCATGATCGGCGGTGACGGCATCCATCATGGCCGAGAGGTTCTTGCGCAGGTCGGTGGAGGAGGCGTGTTTCATGGAGTTGAGTGTACGTGATCGTGTACGGTGGGGCAAGGGCGGTGCGTGGTCGCAGAACCTCTGACTAACTCTCAACAATCACAGACCGAGAGCGCTCTGGTTGTCGCCTATTTAGGAGTATCAAACGGCTGAACCTTGTTGAGACATTTATCAATTCCTTGAAGTCGTCGAAGCTCTCCCTGCTTAAGCTGTTTGTGAGGTGGCTACCAACTGCTAGCCACGCTTCATCGTAGCTCTCTGGCAGAGTTCCCAGTTTTTCCTCTTTGCGATGAAGCGCATATTCACACTGTCCAAGCAAATCGGGAACGACCCACCCGGTTAGAAACCGTCCAGATACAGCTCCGAGGCGAAACGGCGTCTCAAACTTCTTTGACGCAAAGTAAATGTCAACGTCGAGAAATTCGTTTAGTCTCTGCCGTTCTATCTCATCGTGATCAGCCGGAAGAGAACTGAGAAACGCCTTCAAAGATCTTGTGGTGTTTCGGATTTGCGGAAGCCTATTGAGGTTCAGGTCCACAAATCGACTGGCCCGGAAATCTTTTACTCGCACACTTTCGATAGCGTTTTGCAACGACCTCATAGCTGGCGTGAAGTCTGAATCTGGGCTCCGTTCTCTCTCTGATAAGGGCGGCCTTACTAATCGCGTCACTTCAACGGCGACACGACCGCCAAGAGAGAAATCCGGAAACGAGCCACTCCCTTCAGGCTCATAGGTAACCTCGCCTAAACCAAGATACTCCAAGAAAGCTCGGGTTTGCTGCTCTAGTGGGTCACGAGGAGCAGCACTTTCCATCACTGATCCAAGAAACTCCGCAGCTTCCGCGACCGGCTCGGATGCTTCAGCTTCCGCAGCGCCTTCGCCTCGATCTGCCGGATCCGCTCGCGGGTCACCGAGAACTGCTGGCCGACTTCTTCGAGCGTGTGGTCGGTGTTCATCCCGATGCCAAAGCGCATCCGCAGCACGCGCTCTTCACGGGGCGTCAGCGAAGCCAGCACCCGGGTCGTCGTCTCTTTCAGGTTTTCCTGAATGGCCGAGTCCAGCGGCAGCACTGCGTTCTTGTCCTCGATGAAGTCGCCAAGCTGGCTGTCTTCCTCGTCGCCAATCGGCGTCTCCAGCGAGATCGGCTCCTTGGCGATCTTCATCACCTTGCGAACCTTCTCCAGCGGCATCTGGAGCTTTTCGGCCAGTTCCTCCGGCGTCGGCTCGCGGCCGATCTCGTGCAGCATCTGGCGACCCGTCCGCACCAGCTTGTTGATCGTCTCGATCATATGCACCGGAATACGGATCGTGCGGGCCTGATCGGCGATGGAGCGGGTAATCGCCTGACGGATCCACCATGTCGCATAGGTGGAGAACTTGTAGCCGCGGCGATACTCGAACTTGTCCACCGCCTTCATCAGGCCGATGTTGCCTTCCTGAATGAGATCAAGGAATTGCAGGCCGCGGTTGGTGTATTTCTTGGCAATCGAGATCACGAGGCGGAGGTTGGCCTCGACCATCTCCTTCTTGGCCTGACGCGCCTCTTTTTCACCCTTCTGAACCTGCTGCACGATGCGGCGGAACTCGGGGATGTCGACGCCGACGTATTGGCCAACCTGCGCCATATCCATGCGCAGCTCGGCGACCTTTTCGGCACTCCGCTCGAACAACGCCTGCCAGCCACGGCCCGACTTTTCGGACATCCGCTCCATCCAGGTCGGGTCAAGCTCGTAGCCGCGATACTCTTCGATGAACTCGCGGCGGTTCAGGCGGGCCTGATCGGCCAGCTTCACCATCGCGCTGTCGATCGACATGATCCGGCGGTTGATGCCGTAGAGCTGGTCGATCAACGCCTCGATCCGGTTGTTGTGCAGGTGAAGCTCGTTCACCAGCAGCACGATCTCGCCGCGCAGCTTCTGGTATTTCTTCTCGGCCTTGTCAGAGAACGAGCCATCCTCGTTCAGCGTGGCCGACATCCGCTGGTCCTGCATCTCGGCCAGCTCGGTGTAGTCGCGGGCGATGACGTCGAGCATCTCCAGCACACGCGGCTTGAGCGCGGCCTCCATCGCGGCGAGCGACATGTTGGCCTGCTCGTCATCGTCGTCATCATCGTCGTCCGAGGCAATCGGATTGCCGTCGGCGTCGAGTTCCTGCTTCTCTTCTTTTTCGGTTTCCGTGGAGGTGGCGGTGGATGCGGCGGGGGTGGCTTCGGCCACCTCTTCATCGTCATCCTCATCGCCATCGACGCCCCGGCCGAAGGTGGTTTCAAGGTCGATCACATCACGCAGCAGGATGTCTTCGTTCAGAAGTTCCTCGCGCCAGATGGTGATCGCCTGAAAGGTCAGGGGGCTCTCGCAGAGCCCGGCGATCATCGTGTTGCGGCCAGCCTCAATGCGCTTGGCGATGGCAATCTCGCCCTCGCGGCTCAGCAGCTCCACCGAGCCCATCTCGCGCAGGTACATCCGCACCGGGTCATCGGTGCGATCGAGCTTTTCGGTCTCGCTGGCCGAAACGGCGACGTCGCGCGACGAAGAGGTTTCGACCACGGCGGTCGAGCCCTTGCCCTCGTCTTCATCCTCGTTCTCGTCGTCCTCGGTCACCTGAATGCCCATCTCGGAGAGCATCGACATGACATCCTCGATCTGGTCGGAAGAGACCTGATCGGGCGGCAAAACCTGATTGAGCTGATCGTAGGTGATGTAGCCGCGTTCACGCGCCTCGGCGATCATCTTCTTCACCGCCGCCTGGCTCACGTCGAGCATCGGCTCGGCTTCGCTGTCGTCGGGCTTGTTGTCGTCGTTGTCCTTGGCGGCCATCTAGCTCTCCTGAAGGGCGTTTCGGGCAATCCGTGCAAACGCGCGATTCGGGCTTCCCGAATCAATAACGCGAATCACCGGAGATTCCAGCCGAACCCCATAAAAATTGATGTGAAAGGCGTGCGCCCTGTGGCGGTTATGTCGACAATTCGACTCAATCCTGTTTGCCGCGCGGTTTCTGGTGCCCGATCTGCTCAAGCAGAGCGTCGAGGCTGGCGCGTTCGCTGCGGTCGAGGCGGGCGCCGTTTGGGGCGATGTCATAGTCGGCCTTGTCGGTTTCGTGGTTGGTTGCGGCGCGATGCCGGGCTTCTGACGCCTGTCCAAGCCGCCAGGTCAGCCCCTCATCGGCCAACCCGTCAATCTGGTGCATCGCTTCGGCGATCTCACGCGCGGCCCCGCGATCGGCAGAGAGGATTGCGAAATCCATGGCGAGGCACATACGAGCCAACTCGGTGTCGCCGGGATTGCGGATGCAGGGCGCAATGCGGACATGTGCCGGTGTGAAGAGTTTTTCAAGGGCGGCATGGCCGAATTCTTCTTCCAATGCGCCACGGGGGTCGGGGGTATCGGCGTGGGTCAGCAGCGCCATGGCAACGGCAGCATGGCCGTCGCCCTTCCAGTCGAGCTCTTCGATGGCATGGGCAAATTCATCGGCCAGATCGGGATGCGTGAGCAGGGTGGCGAGAATCACCGCTTCGCGCAGTTGCTCCTCGATCTCGGCGCCGGCGGCGGCCAGTGCCGAACTTCGGGTGGAGGGCGTAGGCAGCGCCGGGGGCGGGGTGCCGCGCGGGCGCCACGCACGCTGCTGTGGGCCGCTGCCCTGTTGGGCCGGGGCAGCGGCGGTGCGGCGCGGGTTGAACAGCTCCCATTTGCGCTGCTTGAAGTCTTCCTCGTAGTGCCGCCGCACGTCGGGATCTTGGATCAACGCAGTTGCGGCCCGCAGCGAGGCATCCAGCGCGGCGCGGCGCTCGGGGCTGTCGAGCGGGCGATCTTCGGTTTCCCGCCGCCAAAGCATGGCAGAGAGGGGTTCGGCCCGGTCAAGCACGGCTTGCATGGCAGGCGGGCCTTCGGCGCGAAGCAGGTCGTCCGGGTCTTTTCCTTCTGGCATCAGGGCAAAGCGAAGCGAGCGGCCCGGGCCGATTTGCGGCAGCGCCATGTCGATGAGCCGCATCGCTGCGCGAAGGCCGGCCTTGTCGCCATCCAGCGCCACCACCGGCTCGGGCGCCATTCGCCAGAGCATCTGCAACTGCTCCTCGGTGATCGCCGTGCCCAGCGGAGCTACCGCCGCGCTAAAGCCCGCCTCGGCCAGCGCGATCACATCCATGTAGCCCTCGGCCACGATCAGCGCTTGTCCCTTGCCCACCGCGCCCCGGGCCTGCTGGTGGTTGAAGAGGACGCGGCCCTTATCGAAGAGCGGCCCCTCCGATGAGTTGAGGTATTTCGCATTGTCCGCCGGGTCCATCGCGCGCCCACCAAAAGCGATGCAGCGGCCCCGGATATCGCGAATCGGAAACATGATGCGGTTGCGGAAGGCATCATAGGGCGCACGGCCCTTGTCGCTTTCGCGCAGGAGGCGGCAGGCGAGCATGTCTTCGACGCTCACGCCCTTGGCGGCCAATGCCTCGCGCAGACCTTCCCATCCCGGCGGGGCAAAACCCAGCCCCCAGCGTTCTTGCGCCGCGTCCCCCAGCCCGCGCCCAGCCAGATAGCTGCGTGCTTCGGCCCCGGCGGCGGTTTTGAGCTGCAAGCGAAACCACTGCACCGCCTGCTCCATCACCCCGGTCAGCCGGGTGGCGGCATCGGCCTTCTCCTGCGCCCGCGGATCGCGCGCAGGCATCTGCATCCCGGCCTCGCCCGCGAGTATCTCGATCGCCTCCATGAAGCCGACATTCTCGGTTTCGCGCACGAAGCTGATCGCATCGCCCTTCGCGTGGCAGCCGAAGCAGTAGTAGAAGCCCTGCTTGTCATCGACGTGAAAGCTGGCTGTCTTCTCATGGTGGAAGGGGCAGGGCGCCCACATGTCGCCCTTGCCTTGGTTGGATTTCTTGCGGTCCCACATGACCTTGCGGCCCACCACGTCGGAGAGCGACAGGCGGGTGCGTAGCTCGTCAAGGAATCCGGGTGGCAGCGACATCTGCCATATATCGGGCCGCTAGCGGGATGAGTCCAGTAGGGCAGGGCGTGTCTCGCCTTCTGCGAGCTGGTTAATCGCCCTTTTTCTTCCGGCCCGGTTCCCGCCCGAGCCCGCGTTCAAGCCTGTCGGCAAAGGCGGTGCGCTGTTCGGGGGTCATGGCCTCCAGCCGGTCCAGAAGGATCTCGTGGCCGATCTTTTGGTTGGCGGCGATGGCATCACGCTGGGCGGCCATCTGAGCGGCCATCGCGGCGCGGTCGAAAGGCGCGCTGCGCAGCGTGGTCAGCGTGGCTTCGAAGGCGCCGCGCAGCGCATCGCGGTTGGCCCGAAGGGCGCCCCGATGCGGCTCGATCGCGGCTTTCATGCCCTCGCGGCCCTCGCGCGGAATGGCGCGTGAGTAGGGGCCAAAGCCCAGCTCGCGCACGATGCGGTCCCGCTCGCCACGTGGTCCATCGGGTCCGCGCTTGCCGTCATGGGTGATCCATGCGCCAAGCACCAGCCCGGCAACGGCGAGGTTGGCAGCGAGCGAGAGCACGAGCACCACGCGCACCCAGCGGCGGCGCGGGCGGGCGGTGGTCTCTTCGGGCGGGGGCGGTTGAAGGTCGGTCATATGGGTATCTCAGCCGTCGGTCAGCAGGTCGGCATAGGCCATGTCATAGCCCAGCAAGTCATCATCGGTCGCGGCCTCTTCTGCGGCGGAGGTGCCAAAGAGGGTCGCTGTCACTGTGGAAACGGCCTCAGGCGGGCGGGCGCCAAACCAGATGCCGACGAGCGCAGCGGCGGTGAGCCCGGCCAGTCCCGGCGCGCCGCCGATGGACGCCAGAAATGCCGCCATGAACGAGCGGCGCGGGGGGCGGGGAGCGGCAGCGGCGGGCGCGGGCACAGCAGCCAGCGCGTCCTGCACGCCGTAGCCATCTTCCAGCACCCGGGCGAGCAGCTCGGGCGAAGGCTCTGCCACAACCGCCGCATCGGTGCGGGCGGCCGAAAAGAAGCCTTCGAGCAGGGCCTCCTCGGAGGCGTTCAGCTTGTTGTCATGGTCAGCCATCGCTCAACCCCAGTTTTGCGCGAGCGCCCCTCAGGCGGGCCGCAAGTGCGCGTTTGCCTCGGGCGATCAAACTCTCGACCGCCTCAACGGAAATGTCCATCTGCTGAGCAATCATCGGATTGCCCAACCCTTCAATGTGCCTCAGCCGCACCGCTTCGCTCTGACGGTCGGGCAACTCGGCCAGCGCGGCATAAAGCGCTGCGGCACGTTCTTCGGCCTGCATCTGCTCCACCACACCGGCCCGTTCGTCTTCGGGCTCGGGGATGCTGTCGAGCGCCTGACCGCGCTTCTTGCGCAGCCGGTCGGTGCAAAGATTGCGGGCCACCTGGTAGAGCCACGTGCTCACCTTGGCCTCACCCTGCCGCCATTCGGGCGCAATCTTCCACAGCCGCATCATCGCTTCCTGTGCCACGTCCTCGGCCTCGGCGCGATCGGTCAGCATACGGGTGGCAAGCCCCAGCACCATAGGCGTGAGCCGAAGCGTGAGGCTGCGAGCGGCCGCGCGATCACCCCCGGCAAACAGGACCAGGAGCGCCTCGTCATCGGGCTCTGTCGGCGCATCGAGGGGCATGGGCATCGCCTGTCAGTATCTTGTCTTCCCAGTCTTCTCAACGGCCCCCTCCCCGCGCGTTTCAGGGGATGACACATGACGCGGGGAGGGAAGCTTCAAAACGGTGCGGATCAGTTCCGGCGGTAGTGGCCATGTCCGTTGCCACCGCGCTCGTCACCACCACGGTGTTCGCCGCGCTTGTGCTTGCGCTCACCGTCCCGCATTCCACGCCCTTCGCCGCGCTCGGCGAGGAAGGCCATGGCCGTTTCGAATTCCTGCTCGGAGACGGTGCCGTCACCGTCCGTGTCCATCCGCTCAAAGAGCTTTTCGAGCATCTTCTCGCGGCGTTCCTGTGCTTTCTCCGGGCGTCCGGCGGCCATCTCCTCGGCGGAAACGGTGCCATTGCCATCGGTGTCGAGCCGCTCGATCATCCGCTCGGCACGTTTGGCGCGGCGAGCCTCGTCACGGGCCTCCTCGGCGGCAACCAGCTCTTCGGCGCTCACTTCGCCGTCGCCATTGGTGTCGGCGCGGGCAAAGCGCACGGCATCACCGGCGGCGAGTTCTTCAGCCGAAAGGGCACCATCACCATTGGTGTCGAGTTCGGTAAAGCTGGGGGGCGTCGGGTCGGCACCCGGGCCCATGCCCATACCGCCGCCGCCCGGGCCGCGGGCCTCAGCCATGGGGGCCACCGACAGGCCGGTGGCGATCAGGGTGGTCAGAAGCAGAATGCGTTTCATCTCGTCTTTCCTCCTCGGAAATGCTCTAGGTTCGTTTGCCTCGGGGCCCTTCGTTGGCCCGTTGATGCTTCTCAAACGCGTGGCGGCGCAGCTTCCGTCGCCGAGGGGGCAAAAAACTTTCGGGTCGGTTTTGCGACATCCCGCCGCAAGGACAATCTGTGCCCTGCCGTTCGCGTCCTCTCTGGCGTAGATAAGACCAAAGTCGAGGTATCGCCGCGCTCCGCCATGCCGAGCGCTGCAAGGGGTAAGTGCAATGCAACATCTGCAAGCCGATGGAACGCTTCGGGCCGAGGGGCTCTCGGGCGTAGAGCGCAGGTCCGATGCGGGCGAGGAGCGTTTGGCCAAGCCCGCGATGCTGCGCGGCTGGCGGCGGCGCTGCCCCTCCTGCGGCAACGGCCCGATGATGGCGGGCTATCTCAAGGTGCGCGACACCTGCCCTGTCTGCGAGGAAGAACTGCACCACCAGCGCGCCGATGATGGCCCGGCCTATCTGACGATCGTCATCGTCGGCCACATCCTCGCGCCGCTGATCCTCATCGTTTACAGCAATTTCCGCCCTGATCCGCTGATCATGGCAACCGGATTTTCGGTTGGCTGTGTTGCCCTTTCCCTCTACCTTCTGCCGCGGCTGAAGGGGCTGATGGTTGGTCTGCAATGGGCCAAGCGGATGCACGGGTTTGGCGGCGAGTCCGGCTAAGTGTCGCTCCGTTGGCCCGCCTTCGGAACGAGGCGGGAGGCCCATGGATAAATCACAGCTTCGCGATGCGGCGACGATCATTCTCTATCGTGCGGGGGTGAACGGGGTTGAAGTGCTGATGGGCCAGCGCGGCGCCAGCGCCGCCTTCATGCCCAACAAGTTCGTCTTTCCCGGCGGCGCGGTAGATGCGGTGGACGCCGAGGTGCCCCTGGCCTGCGGTCCCGATCCGCTTTGCGCCGCGCGGCTGGCCGCCGAGGCTGAGGGCGGCCTCGTCCCCGCGCTGCTCGCCGCCGCGATCCGTGAGCTTTGGGAGGAAACCGGGCTCATCCTCGGCGTGCCGGGAGACTGGCCACGCCCCGCGCCGAAGGGCTGGCGCGGATTTGCAGCCACGGGCCATCTGCCCTCGGCAGAGGGTTTGCGGTTCGTCTATCGTGCCGTGACGCCGCCGGGCCGCCCCCGCCGCTTTGATGCGCGCTTCTTCCTTGCCCCCGCCAGCCGGGTGGCTGGCGATGTGGATGATTTTTCTCGCGCGGAAGACGAGCTGTCTCTGCTGCAATGGATACCGCTCACCAAGGCGCGCAGCTTCGATCTGCCCTTCATCACCGAGGTGGTCTTGGGCGAGGTGGCCGGGTTGACGGACCATGAGGCACCGCCCGATGGCGTGCCTTTCGTCAAGAACGATGACCTCGTTGCAGGCATTCGCCGGCTGCGCTGAGCCGGGCCGCGGGCACGGAGGTCGCGCGAAGCACGGTCGGGGTCAGTTTGTTGCCGCCACCAAGGCGATGACGGAAACGATCAGCAGCGCAATGCCCGCTAGCTCGCGCCCAGATAGGCGCTCCGAAAAGACGCGGGCGCCGATCACCATCGAAAACAGCACCTCCACCTGACCCAAGGCAAAAACGACGGAGGCGGTTTGCAGGGCGAAGGCGGCGAACCAGCAAAAACTGCCCCCAAAGGAGGTGATGCCAACCGCAAGGCCCGGCCGCCATGCCGCGAGGACGCGGGTAATCTCGCCGCGGTCGCGCACGCCGAGCCAGCCCAGCATCAGCAGGTTTTGCAGGATCACCACGCAGCCCAGAGCAAGGGCCGGGCGTAACAGAACGTCATCGCTCGCCACCTCAAGCGTGGCCGCGCGGTAGCCCACCCCGGAGAAGGCAAAGAACAGGCCCGCGCCGAGGCCGAGGGTGGCAGAGGGCAGGTCGAGCCGAAGCCTGCCGCCAGTGCCCGAAAGCATCAAAATCGCCACCATGCCCACGACCATCGCCGCAAAGCCGCCCCAGCCCGGCACCTCGCCGAGCAGCACCCAGCCAACCGCGACGGTGAGCAGCACCTCGGACTTGCGCAGGGTGATGCCGACGGCAAAGTTTCGGCGGGCAAAGAGCATCACGGTGAAGACGGTCGCGAGGATCTGTGAACTGCCGCCAATCGCGGCCCAGAGCCAAAACTGATCACCGAGCGCGGGCAGCTCCATGCCCCGCATCCAAACCATCAGCCAAAGCGCGGCCCAGATCATCGGCAGCGAATAAAGAAACCGCGCCCATGTCGCCCCTGTTGCCGTAAGCCCAGCCTGCGCCATCTGCTTTTGCACCATGAAGCGCATCGCCTGAATGAGGGCTGCGGTGAGCGCGAAGGGGATCCAGAGCCAGTCCATGCCTGCGCTATGAGTGCAAGCGGGGCCGTTGGCAAGCAGCAGGCCGACGGGCGCGCATTAGGCCTCAGGGAGCTGGTGGGCCCTGTCGCTGCCACAGCGGGTGGGGCACCGGGTCTTTCGCTTTCAGGAAGTAGCGGCGGAACACTTCGCCATAAGAGCGATAACGGTAGCCTTCGTTGCGCGAAAGGTAGCGGGCCGGATTGGCAAAGTAGAGCCGGGGCAGGCGATACCACGGGGTGCGCGGGTGCATGTGATGCACCACATGCAGGTTGTTGTTGAGAAACAGCAGGGCGAGCGGCCCGCGATCTTCGATCACCACGGTTCGGCCCCGCGCCCGTTCATGCGCCTGATGTTCCAGAAAGGTGCGGATCTTGAGGGTCGACAGGGCAGCATAGGCACAGCCGACATAGGCCAGTGGCGGCATCTGGGCGTAGGCGATCCAGATCACCAAAGGCACGAGCCCGGCGGCATGCAGCGCCCAGCCGAGCGCAATGCGCCTGCTGCCCGCGCGCATCGCGCGCCAGTCGCCGCGCATGAACGCAAGCTGCCCAATCAACGGCCCCAGAGTGACCCGGCCTGCCAGCGTGTTGTTCGCCCGCAAAACCACTTGCCGCCAACGTGGCAGGCGGCCCCAGTCTCCGGCGTCCATGTAATTGCTTTCAGGGTCGTCATAAGGGTCGGTCAGCAGGCTGTCGGTGTGGTGCGCCAGATGGGTGTCCTTGAACCGCAGGTAGGGGATGAAGAGGCCAAGCGCCGGAAACACCAACGCCGCATTCGCGATCGCGGCGCGAAACGGATGCCCGTGAATCATCTCGTGGCTCAGGGAGGAGTGCAGCACAATGGCGAGGGTCGTCACGATCATCCCGAGGAGGAGGGAGACGTCGGCAATCACCGTCGTCCCAAGGGCAAAGCAGCCGTAGCAGACCACCAGCAAGGTGAGGGTTGGCCATTCCGTGCTTGTGGCGCGATGGGGGGCGCTCAAAAGAAACTCCGATATGTTTGGGGGCGGTGTTGCCGGTTCCCTCCTTGGCTATCGGGCTGCTTCAGGCCACGGGAGGCGATCTCTTGTTAACAAATCTCATCGGTGTTGATATTTGTTAACAAATGACCGCCAAAATAGACAAACGCACCCGCGCCGCGCTTTTCCGCGCCCGAAGCGCACAGGCGCTGGCCGAAGCCGCCATCAGCCAAGCCGCATTGGCGCGGGCGGTCGGGGTGAGCCGGTCGACCCTCTCGCAACTGCTCAAGGGCGAGGCACCGCGCCTGCCCGGGGCGCAGCTTCTGGCAGACATGGCCGGTGCGCTTGGCGTAAGCGCCGATTGGCTTCTGGGCCTGACGGACCGTCCAGAGCACGCCGCGCAACTGGCCGAAGCCGCGCTCTCAATCACCCAAGCCGAACGCGCGCTGATTGATGACCAGATCTTCGCCTGGCACCAGGAGGCGGCGGGTTACAAGATCCGCCATGTGCCAGCGACCCTGCCCGATATGCTCAAGACGCCTGCGATGCTGCATTGGGAGTATGCCCCGCATCTTGGCAAGACCACGGCACAGGCCATCGGCGCGGCGCAGGATCGGCTCGATTGGATGCGCGGATCGGGCAGCGACTACGAGATCGCCCTGCCGCTTGATGAGTTGGCCGCCTTCACCGTGGCTTCGGGCTACTACAAGGGCCTGCCGCTCGACATCCGGCGCGAGCAATTGGAATGGATGGCAGAGTTGCACCGGCAGTTTTATCCGCAGCTTCGGATATGTCTCTTCGACCGGCGTCGCATGTTCTCGGCCCCGGTTACCGTGTTCGGCCCGCTGCTCGCGGCAGTCTACCTCGGCTCCTCATACCTCGCCTTCCGTGACAAGGAGCGGGTGCAGGCGATCACCGGTCATTTTGACGGGCTGGTGCGGGCGGCCTCGGTGGGGGAACGGGAGTGGCCCGATCATGTGGCGCGGCTGCTGGGCGACATGCGCTAGGCTGTCCGCTGCGCCAAACGCAGTCCGGGCGCGCCGCTTTCACGACACGCCCGGATTGTGTGAAACGCCGGCTGCTATTGGATCAGCGGTTTGATCCCGGCTGCCGCAGCTTGGGTGATCGGGTCGATCGCCATAAGATGCGCGCCCATTTGCTGCACCGTGTTGCCCGTACGCAGGCCGTCCAGCCTTGCGGTGTAATCTGCGGTGCCAAGATGCGCGAGGGTAAGCGCCTTGAAGCAGACGAAAACCGCCAGAACCGTCAGCGCGGGCCGCAGCACCGGGCGCTTGGTGCGTTTGGCCTTGCTGTAGTGGCTTTGGCCCAGCGTGCCTGAGGCTTCAAATCCACCGCCCTTGCGGTGAATCTTTTCGATCCGGCGGATACGTCCGGCAAAATTCTGCATGGTTGGGTCGGCCAAGGTGCTCTCCGTCCGAAAAATTGTTCGCGCTGCCCCCGCCTCGCCATGAAGATGCGCCATGATTTGGGCGGAAATTGGGCGAGCCGTCAGGATTTTGCGAGACAGAGAGTCGTCCAGTCGCCGATTGTTTCAGCGTTTTCCACAGTAAGCCCTTCCGCAACGTAAGCAGCCGTCACATCAGGGGCCTGATCGTTGAGCAGCCCGGAGAGAATCGCATAGCCGCCCGGTGCCATGGCCTTGGCGATATCGGGGGCGAGGCCGATGAGCGGGCCTTTCAGGATGTTGGCGAAGATGAGGCCGAAAGGGGCCGCTGCGTCGAGGGTCGGGTTTTCCAGCCCCTCGGCCTCGATGCAGGTGACCCGGCCCGACAGCCCGTTCGCGGCCACATTGGCTTCGGCCACCTCTACCGCAACCGGGTCGATATCGGAGGCGATGATGGGGGTGTCCCACACCCGGGCGGCGGCCATCGCCAAAACGGCGGTGCCGCAACCCACATCCGCCACGGAGCAGGGCGCAAGACCGTTTTCCAGCAGGCGGTCAAAGGCGCGCAGGCAGCCCAGCGTGGTGCCGTGGTGGCCGGTGCCGAAAGCCATCGCGGCTTCGATCAGCAGCGGCAACGCGCCCTCAGGCACCTTTTCGGCATCATGCGAGCCGTAAACAAAGAAGCGCCCGGCCTCGACAGGGGCCAACTCGCGGCGCACATGGGCAACCCAGTCGGTTTCGGGCAGTTCGGAAACGGTGAAGGGCTTGGCCTCGAAGGCGGCGGCGAGCACTGCCAAGGCAGCGTCATCCGGCGCTTCGGTGAAATAGCCACCAACCTCCCAGAGGCCCGAGTCATCCTCCACCTCGAAAACGCCAACGCCGGTGGGGGCGGGCTCAAGCCGCTCCAGCGCTTCGCCCAAGGCTTCGGCAGGGCCTTGGCCCATGAGCGTGGTGAGGGCGGTGAATGTGGGCATGGCTGGCGCTCCTGCGATAAGTCGCAAGCCGGGTAGGGGCATTGCGGTGCGTGGTCAAGGCCCCGGGGGCAGGCTCATCCGCCCTGCGCGGCGTCTTCGCCCGCTGTGGCGCTCAGCGCGGCGTGGCGGGCACACCGGCCACGGTGTCGCCGGGGGCTACGTCTTTGGTCACCACCGCACCGGCCGCCACAATCGCCCCGTCACCCACGGCCACCCCCGGCAGCAGCGTGGCATGGCCACCGATCCAAACCTCGCGACCTATGCTGACAGGCAGCGCACGCTCCAGCCCCTTCTTGCGGCCTTCAACGTCATGGTGGTGGTCGGCGCAATAAATATGCACGCCCGGGCCCAGCAGCGACCGGGCCCCGATGTCCACGCGTGCGGTGTCCAGAATGGTGCAGAAGGCGTTGATATAAACGCCCTCCTCAAGGTGCAGATTCACCCCAT
The DNA here is from genome assembly GCF_006351965.1 of Oceanicola sp. D3. Classification (NCBI taxonomy): domain Bacteria; kingdom Pseudomonadati; phylum Pseudomonadota; class Alphaproteobacteria; order Rhodobacterales; family Roseobacteraceae; genus Oceanicola; species Oceanicola sp. D3. The sequence goes on along the minus strand of NZ_CP040932.1, from coordinate 3,019,744 downwards.
AGGCCACATGAAAAGGCGCTTCGATAAAGCAGCCCGTGCCGATATTGCCGAAGAGCGCGCGGAGTTGTGGGCCACAGGCACCGCGCAGGCCCGGTGCCATCGTCGCGTGCTCGTGGCAGGCCAGCCGCGCAGCATCGCGCAGCGCGCCGAGCTCTGCTGTCATGCAGTTATACCAAGCCCCATTCTCGACGCCCGGCAGGGCATTGGTCATCGCGCGCCAAGACCGACCGGACAGCTAACACCCGTGCCACCCAGCCCGCAGTAGCCGCCCGGATTTTTGGCGAGGTACTGCTGATGATAGTCCTCGGCAAAGTAGAAGTCCGGTGCCAGCAAGATCTCGGTGGTGATCCGCCCCAGCCCCTGCGCATCAAGCGCCGCCTGATACGCCTCCTTCGAGGCGGTGGCCGCCGCCTTCTGTGAGTCGCTGAAGGCGTAGATGCCCGAGCGATATTGCGTGCCCCTGTCATTGCCCTGCCGCATCCCCTGCGTCGGGTTGTGGCCCTCCCAGAAGGCGGCGAGCAGCGCGTCATAGCTCACGCGGGCCGGGTCAAAATGCAGCCGCACCACTTCGTTGTGGCCGGTCATCCCGGTGCAAACCTCGTCATAAGTCGGGTTCGGCGTGAAACCGCCCGCGTAGCCAACCATCGTTAGCTCCACCCCCGGAATCTGCCAAAACAGGCGTTCCACGCCCCAGAAGCAGCCCATGCCAAACATTGCCGCTTCCTGGCCCTCGGGCACCTCGCGGGTAAGCGGGGCGCCGGTCAGGTGGTGGTGGGTTGCGGTGGGGATTGGGGCAATCCGGCCCGGCAGTGCTTCGCCTTCGCCGATCATCGTTCCCTTGTCACGTCCAAATCCGAACATTGTCGAGTCCTCGATTCCCTTCGGGTGCTTTTGTCCGATGATATAGTATCTGGGCGCTCGACTTCATGTCATTTGCCAAGATCGTTACTCGGCGGCGGTTGCCAGCTTGGGGGAAAGACGCGTTTCATGCCCGGGGGCGGGATGTCGGGGGATAAGTGTGGCCAGCACCAGCGAGCCGCAAGCGATCCCCGAGGCGAGGCCAAAAACCGCGCCGGGCGAGACCACCCAGAGGTAGCCCAGCAGTGCCGGAAGGAAGACTGCGGCGATGTGGTTGATGGTGAAGGCCACGGCAGCAGTAGGGGCAATGTCGGCCGGGTCCGCGATCTTCTGAAAGTAGGTCTTCAGCGCCAGCGCGAGGGCGAAGAAAACGTGGTCAATCACGTAGAGCGTGGCCGCCAGCACCACGCCCCAGCCAAACCAGTAGATGCCGCCATAGAGCGTAAACACGATCACCAAGCCGCTATACTCAAAGATCAGCGCGTTGCGTTCTCCCCAGCGGCCCACGAGCCGTCCCATCAACGGTGCAAAAATCATGTTGGCCACGAGGTTGAGCAGAAAAAGCGCAGTGATCTCGTGCACCTCGAAGCCGAAGCGCTCCACCATCATGAAGCCCGCGAAGACGACGAAAATTTGCCGCCGCGCCCCGGCGAAAAACTGCAGCGCATAGTAAAGCCAGTAGCGCCGCCGCAGCACCATCCGCGTGTTCTGCCGATGCTCGCCCTCAAAGCGCGGGTAGGCGATGAGGCAGAAGAGGGCGATGGCCGTGCAGAGCCCACCCGAGACCCAATAGACGAAGGAATAGGAAAGATCGAAGCTCTCCCAAGTCATCACGATAAGCGCATAGGCCACCAGCGTAGAGGCCGAGCCTGCCGCCAGCAGCCAGCCGAGCATCTGCGGCGCGCGCTCGATCTTGAGAAACTGCAGCTGGAGAGATTGGTTGACGGTTTCGTAGTAGTGAAACCCGATCGACGAGAGCATCGTGATCGTCAGAATTCCACCAAGGCTGGGAAACTGGGCCGTCAGCGCGGTGGCCACGCCCAACAGAACCAGCGAGATTAGGCCCAACACCTGCTCGCGGATAAAGATGATCAGCGCGATCACTCCGATGGCCAGAAAGCCGGGGATCTCTCGCACGGTATGCAGCAGCCCAATATCGCGCCCGTCAAACCCGGCAACCTCGATAACGAAGTTGTTCAGCAGCGCCGACCAAGTGGCAAAGGCCAGCGGCATCGCCACGGCCATCAGGAAGAGCAGGGTAATCGGCTGGCGCCAACGCGGGAGGCGATGTGCCTCGCGGAGAGGGATCGTATGCATCTGTCACGCTTTACGCTTCGTTGCGGGTCTTGGGAAGGGGCGAGGCGTCAGGAGCCGGGGCGCTGCTCGCGCGCGCCCGGGGCATGACCTCCCGCTAAAAAAACTATTTGCCTCGGCCGGTCGCCCATGGCGGGCAAGGCAAGCGGATGCCGTCAAACTGGCTGGCGAGCGGTTCGGGTGGGGAGAAGGGACGCGTGGCTGGCATGAGGGCCTCCGATTCGATCTAGAGGCCCATTGATGAAGTCTCAACCTAACTTTAGGTCAAGGCACAAGCGGCCACATCAGCGGGATCAGTGCCGAGGCCAGCAAGCCGATGGTGATGTTGAGCGGGATGCCCACCTTCATGAAGTCGGTAAAACGGTAGCCGCCCGGGCCATAGACCAGCATGTTGGTCTGATAGCCGATTGGCGTGGCGAAGCTGGCCGAGGCCGCAACCATGACCGCAATCACCAGCGGGCGCGGGTCATATCCCAGCGCCGTGGCGAGCCCGATTGCGATAGGGGTCACAACAACGGCCACCGCGTTGTTCGAGACCAGTTCGGTGAGGAGCGAGGTGAGAAGGTAGATCGCCCAGACGATGAAGAAGGGCGGAAGCGTCTCCAGCGCCGGTGCAATGGCGGCAACAATCAGCGTTACGGCGCCCGAAGCCTCAAGCGCGGCCCCCACCGCGAGCATCGAAAAGATCAGCGCCAGCAGCCGCCCGTCGATGAAGGAAAAGGCCTCATCGGCGTCAATGCACCGGGTGCCGAACACCAGCGCAACCGCAAAGATGGAGAGCGCGAGAATGGGCGCAAGGCCGAAGGCAGCCAGCCCGACGATGCCGAGCAGGGCGACGATGGCAATCGGAGCCTTCTGCCGGCGAAAGGCCCGGCCCGTCGGCGCGGCAACATCGACGAGGTCCATATCAGCAGCCAGCCGCTGAATATCCTCTGGCGCGCCTTCCAGCAGCAGCGTGTCGCCCACCCGCACCACAAGGTCATCAAGCTGGCGCCCGATGTTCTGGTTTCGCCGGTGCACGGCCAGCGGATAAACACCATAGCGGCGGCGCAAACGCAGCGCCCCAAGCGAGCGCCCCACCATGCGGGCACCGGGGGTGATGAGCACCTCAACGGTGGAGGTCTCCACCGATGAGAGCTTGTCGACCATCCGTACGTGCTTGCTCTCCTGCAGGCTGAGAAGCTCCGACATTTGGCTGCGCAGCACCACGCGGTCCCCCGCTTCCAGCACCACGTCCCCCATGTTGCGCCGCAGCGAGGCATCGCCACGCAGCACGTCGATCAGGCGCACGCCCTCGCGCTTGAAAGCATCCACCTCGCCGGGTTTCTGCCCGATCAGCGGGCTGTCTTCTGGCAGGGCGACCTCGGTGAAGAACTTGCGCCGCGCCGAGTCTCCGCCCGAGAGCAGGTTGGCCATGCTGGCCCGGTCCGGCAGAATGCGGGGCGCGATGTAGCGCAGGTAGATCATTCCGTAGATCACCAACACCACGGCCAGCGGGGTGACCTCGAAGATCCCGAAGGGATCAAGCCCGTTGGCACGGGCCACACCATCGACCAGCAGGTTTGTGGAGGTGCCGATAAGGGTAAGCGTGCCGCCAAGGATGGCAGCATAGGAAAGCGGGATCAGCAACTTTGAGGCCGAAACCTTCATGGTCCGCGCGAGCTGAACGAATACCGGGATCATCACCACCACAACCGGCGTGTTCGATACAAAGGCCGAGGCGATCACCACGAAGGCAATCATCGCCCCCACGGCCAGCGCAGGCCGGGTGGCGGCATTGCGGTCGGCCACCTGCGTAAACCAGTCAAGCGCACCGGTGCGAACCAAAGCCCCCATGACAAGGAACATCGCGGCAATCGTCCAGGGCGCCGGGTTGGCCAAAACTTCGCGGGCGTCATTGTAGGGCAGCACGCCTGAAAGCAGCAGTACGGACACGCCGAGAATGGCCACAACCTCCGGCGGAAAGCTCTCTCGGATGAACAGGATGAACATCGCGCCCACAACAGCCAGCGCAAAAACGGCGTCCCAAGGCGGGGCGAAAGTGATCAGGTCCATGTGGGTACTGCTTTGCCCATGACGGGCCAATCTTAGCGGGCGGTTCAGGCGAGGCAAGCGGCGAGTGAGGCTTGACCATCGAGAACGCGCAGGCAAGGCTCTGCCCATGGCCCGCCGCGCCGAAATTATCTTCCGGGCCGACCATTTCGCAACCCGGCTCACCTTCATGGTGCACCGCCCGCGCAGGGCGCAGGGGCGGCCCTGCCCTTGGTTTGAGGCCGCGCACTATACCCCGCCCCGCCCAAGGCTGGCCCGCCCCGGGTTGCGGGCAGTGTGGCGGGTGGAGGAGGGCAGGGCCGAGTATCTCTTCACCTCGCTCGAAGAGCTGGCGCATTTTCAGGCGGTCTGGGGCCAAAGGGTGCTGCCCCGCCCACGCCAATTGGCGCAAGCCCACGGCATGGCGGCGGTAAACGGCGTATGGCTGTCGCGCATGGCAAAGCCCAACTGGCCCCGTCGGCAAGCGTTCCTGCGCTGGCTGGCCCGCCATGATGCCCCCTTTCGGGCGCTTATGGCAGAACTCGCCGTATGACCTCGCTAGAGGCCCTGCCAAAAGAACTCCGCGCCCTCGTCGCGCCCCATGACATCATCGTTTTTGACGGAGACTGCGTTCTGTGCACCCGCTTCTTCCAGTTCATGCTCGGGCAAGACCATGCCCAGCACTTCCGCTATGCAACGGCGCAATCTGCCCTCGGCCAAAAGCTTTATGCGGCACTCGGCATGCCTCTGGACGACTTCGAAAGCAATCTCGTGATAACCGGCAGAACCATCCACACCCACATGGACGCCTTCGCCGCCGCCATGTCTGCCCTGGGTTGGCCTTGGCGGGCGCTGGCCATCTGCCGCTTCCTGCCCGGCCCAATAAAACGCCCGCTCTACCGGCTGGTGGCCCGCAACCGCTTCCGGCTCTTCGGACGGCGCGATAGCTGCTATCTGCCCACGCCCGACATTCGCGCCCGCTTCCTCGACGCCCCGTAGTGCCCCTGTCCGCGCTAGGCCTCCCAATTGTGGTTGGCGCTGCGGCCCGCAGCGGGTCAGGCCTTCGCGGCGGCCGCGTCACCAGTCATCGCAGCCAGGCGGGCTCTCTCCAGCTTGACCAACTGCCAGAACATGGCCGAAACTAGCCGCATTGTCTTGATCCGATTACCCCGAAAGGCCCTTGCCATGTTTCGCGTTGCGCCGCTTTCCGCTGCCGCCCTTCTCCTGCTCGCGCCCGCCGCCACGGCAGATTGCATCACTCGCGCCGAGAGTTTCCTGATGTGCACCGTGAATGGCGGTGCCAAGGAGTTGCGCGGCTGCTGGGGGCCGGGCGATGCGGGCTACCAATACGGGCCTGCGGGCGGCGAGCCGGAGCTGGTCCTTTCGGTGCCGCTGACCCAACTGGATTATATCCCATGGGCCGGCGTGGGCAGTTCGATCTGGGAAGAGGTCAACTATCACAACGGCGATGTGCAATATTCCGTCTGGCACCGGATCGACCGTGACCCGGGAGGCGATCCGCCTTCTGCCGGGGTCACCGTGACCCGGGGCGAGGAGACATTGGCAGACTTGCAATGTGATCCGGGCTCCATCTCCGCCAATTACCAAGGGCTCTATGAGGCCAAGGCAGAAATCGGCCAATGCTGGCAGGATTTCTCATGGCAAAGCTGCGCCGAACCGGCGGCGTCCCCGGCACCCGCCGCATGCCAGCCAGGCAGCCGCCCGTTTCTGGCCTGCACAACCGGTCGCGGCGCCAAGCAGGTTGCGGGCTGCGTCGGCCCCAATGGTGCGCACTACAGCTATGGCCCGGCAGGGGCAGCCCCCGAACTGGCGCTGACGGCCCCGCTTGATGGGTTTGAATACACACCCGCCGCGCAACATCCGGCAGGACAGTCCATCGCGACCTTCTGGAATGGCAAAACAGGCTACGCGCTCTGGGCCAGCTCAAGTGGCGCAGGGGTCGAAGTTGTGCAGGGTGACAGCGCGCTGGCGGTGCTTGATTGCGACCCGGGCAGCAGCACCGTTGATTTCGGCGCACTGGATGCCGCCTTGGCCGCTGAAAACCTCTGCTTCGGCGGGTTCTTGTGGTCCCGCTGCACGTCACCGTGATGCCCCCTGTGCGAATTGGTCTCGCTAAGCTATCCTGTGCTCAACGAATGAAAGGACATCTCATGCGCCGCCTCGCACTTCTTGCCGCGTTCTTTGCCACGCCAGCGCTTGCGGGCAGCTGGATGGCTCCCAATGGCTACCGCGTGGATGGCGGGCCGCAATCCATTGTCGTCCACCCCTTGGCGGGCGCGGGTAGCCCGGGCATTTTTTGCGCGGCAGCCACCTACGCGCTAGACCGCCTCGGCGCGCAACCAGCCGATACCGTGGTTGTCACCACCCCGCGCAGCGGCCGGGTTTTCGGGCCGGGTGGCGAAACCGTGGGCTTCCGGCTTGATCCGGGCGCGTCGCCCGATCACGGGATTTTCCTCAAGGCATCGCGTCAAGGCGAGGCAGTGTCTGTCGCCCATGCCCGCTCGCTTTGCGGTGACGATATCCAAAACTGAGCCTGTCACGGTTTCCTGCGCATGGAACCTCCGCCTGCCGGGCGGAGTTTCTCCTGCGACATGAAACAGATAGCTCCCCTCCTGATCGCCCTCGCGACCGCCGCTGCCGCAAGCTCTGCCGCCGCGAGCCCATTCATTGATTACCCCGACGATCCCGGCATGCCGACCGAAGAGGTCGTTGAAATCGTCGTTGCGCCAGAAGACCTGAGCCGCTGCCAAGCGACGCTGGCGATGGTCACCGGCGCCCCGGTCGCCGTTCCTCAAGGTGCCCCGGAAACCCGCGTTGCCATGGACGCCGAGCAAGCCCCGGCGCTGCCCGTGGCCACCTGCGTAACAGAGCCGCGCTCGCGCCCCGTGCCCGGCTCCTGACCGGGCCCGGACTTATCCCGCCACGCCCGCCACCAAACTGGCCTGCAAACCCCGCCGCGCATTCGCCACCTCCGCCACAGCGCCACGGCCCGCCCGTTGAGCGATCCTGTCGTTTCCGTTCTTGCGGTCCCGCTCGCCACGTCCCCCATACGCCGAAACCTTGCTGAACACTTGGTCTGAAACGGTCTCGGGGAAGAAGATCTGTGACGTCAGAACCTCCCGTGCGTTCAGCCACACCTTGTAGTGCACATGCACCGCCCGCCCCGGATACCAACCGGGGTAAATGGTAGAAAACTTCGCAACGCCATCGTTGCCAGTGACCTGCGTGCCGCGCAAAAAGGTCTCTCCCGCTGTCTGCTCGCGCGCATAGCCCGAGTAGCGCCCTTCAGCATCGCAATGCCAAATATCCACCCGAGCACCTTCTATCGGCGTGCATCCGGCATCCACCACCTGCAACGCCAACGCCAATGGCAGCCCTGGCAGGCCCTCAGTCACGTCACCCCGGATCAATCCCGGGTCAATGTAATAAGGCCCCTCGGTTGTTTCGCGCTGCACCATGCAGACATTGCCGGTAATCAACCCACCTTCCTGCGCAAGCGCCCTTCGCGCTGCCAGTGCTGAAAGCGGCATGGCGGCGAGCGTGGCAAGTAGATGGCGGCGGTTGATGGCTGTCATGGCGGTCTCCTCGGCGTGGTCAGTCACTATGTAACGCGCCGGGCGGCAAAATCCGTCACAAGGTTGCGCCCAATCGTCAGCCCGCGCATCCTCGCGCTCATGCAAACCACCTTTACCATCGCCACCCGAGGCCCCGGCCTGACCATGTTCACCGATGATGTCGCCCGCTGGCTCAAGGGCGCGGGCGATGGGCTGCTGACGCTGATGGTGCGCCACACCTCCTGCTCGTTGCTCATTCAGGAAAACGCTGACCCGGATGTGCAGGTGGACCTCATGGAATTCTTCCACCGCCTCGTGCCGCCCGCTGACGATTATTCGATGGCCTATCTCACCCACACGCTGGAGGGGCCCGACGACATGCCTGCCCACATCAAGGCGACGCTGTTGCCGGTGTCACTGCAGATCCCGGTGGAGGCGGGGCGGATGCGGTTGGGCACCTGGCAGGGGATCTACCTGTTCGAGCATCGCGCGGCACCACATCGCCGCGAGGTCGCGGCGCATTTCTCTCAAGGTTAACGGCAGCGCTGCGCTGCACCGCGATATGCATGGGTTGTGCATAGGATGTGCATGGGTTGTGACGTGGTTAACACGGTTTCATGCTGCGTTCGCACAGCAGCATATGGGGGCAAGCGGTTTAGGCTACCCAAACTCTGGGGGCTGCCCTATAGTGCCTGTGGATAAATGGGGAGTATAACCCCAGAGAGGCAGAGAAGAAGGGGACAGGAATGCGCTGCCCGTTTTGCGGAAATGTCGATACGCAGGTGAAAGACAGTCGGCCAGCGGAGGACCATGTTGCCATTCGGCGGCGGCGGTTCTGCCCGGCTTGCGGTGGCCGTTTCACCACCTATGAACGCGTGCAACTACGTGATCTCGTTGTCATAAAATCAAGTGGACGCCGCGAGGACTTCGATCGGGACAAGCTCGAACGTTCGATCCGGATCGCCTTGCAAAAACGCCCGATTGACCCGGAGCGCGTGGATCAGATGATCTCCGGCATCGTCCGTCGGCTGGAAAGCATGGGCGAGACGGACATCGACAGCAAGGTGATTGGCGAGATCGTCATGGAGAGCCTCGCGCGGATCGATACCGTCGCCTACGTCCGGTTTGCCAGTGTTTACAAGAACTTCCAAGCCGCGGATGATTTTGATCGCTTCGTCTCCGAGCTTCGCCCGCCGGTGATGCCCGGTGATCCCGAGGAGTGAGCCGTCAGGCTGACGAAGGCTGGATGGCCCGCGCCCTGAGCCTTGGGGCGCGTGGCTTGGGGCAGGTTTGGCCCAACCCGGCTGTGGGCTGTGTCATCGTGAAAGATCAAAGGGTTGTTGGCCGCGGCTGGACCCAGCCTGGTGGTCGGCCCCATGCCGAGGTGATGGCACTCCGCCAAGCTGGCGCGGCGGCCCGGGGGGCCACCGCCTATGTCACGCTAGAGCCCTGCGCCCACCACGGCAAAACCCCGCCCTGCTCTGAGGCGCTCATAGAAGCAGGCGTCGCGCGGGTTGTTGCAGCCCTGCAAGACCCGGATCCACGCACCGCAGGCCAAGGCATGGATCGTTTGCGCGAGGCCGGAATTCGCTGCGAAACCAATGTCATGGCACAGGCCGCTCAACGTGCCCATACTGGCTTTTTCTCGCGCGTTCAACATGGCCGCCCGCAACTTACCCTGAAACTCGCCAGCTCTTTCGATGGCCGCATTGCCACCGCCTCGGGCGAGAGCAAGTGGATCACCGGCCCCGCAGCCCGCCACGCGGTTCAAGGCCTGCGGGCCAGCCATGACGCGGTTTTGGTTGGGGCAGGCACCGCCCGCGCCGACGATCCGGCGTTAACCCTTCGCGGCTATGGTGAGCGCCGTCCACCGGTGCGCGTCGTCGTCTCCCGCAGGCTCGATGTGCCCACGGATGGGCAACTCGCCAGAACCGCGCATGAGCAGCCGCTCTGGCTTTGCCATGGGGCGGATGCGCCTGAGGCGCGCAAGGCGGAGTGGGCGGCGCTGGGCGCGGAATTGATCGAAGTGCCGCCGGGTGCGGACAGGCACCCTGACCCCGTCGCCATGCTGGAGCTTCTCGGCACGCGAGGGCTAACCCGGGTGCTCTGCGAGGGCGGTGGCATGTTGGCCGCGTCGCTCATGGGGGCGGGGCTTGTTGATCGGCTCATCGGCTTCACCGCAGGCCTTGTGCTTGGCGCAGAAGGCCAGCCTTCTTTTGGGCCGCTTGGCCTTTCAAATCTCTCCGAGGCGGTGCGCTATGTGCTTGAGGAAGAACAGAAAATAGGGCCAGACCTGATGGCAACTTGGGTGCGGGCCAGTTAAGCGGCGCTACCGCCAAAGGTGCGCATATCCGGCGAACCAACCCTGAAGTTTCGCCAATATGCGATTGCCGGGCCCACCCGAAGGCAGCGGCCCATGTTCCAACCTGTCGAGCACCACCTCCACCGGGCAAGGCGTGCCGGTGACAGGGTCAAAATAGCGTGGATAGTCAATCAGTACGGCCTGCACCAACGCCTCTAGCGTAGGTCGCGCCTCCCGCCGTTCAGGCACGGTGCCTCGGTCGTCCGTCAGGCCCCAACCCGCATAGAAAGGCGCGCCAAATGTTGTCACCTGCACCCCGCGCAACAGCGCCTCAAAGCCAAGGCCGGAGGTCATTGTCCAGACGTTGTCGACCCGCTCTATGAGCGCGGCCGGATCCGTGCCGCTGAGGACCAGATCGGCATGGTCAAACGGGTTGTCGACCTTGCCAATGCGCAGGCCCGCTTCCACGTCAGGGTGCGGTTTGTAAAGGATCACGGCCTCGGGGTTTGCGGCGCGCGTGGCCTCCAAGAGTCTGGAATTGCTTGAAATCTCACTTGCGCCAAGGCGTATAGAGGCATCATCTTCAACTTGGCCGGGCACAAGAATCCGATGGCCTGAGGGCAGGTTCGGCAGGGATGCTGTGCCGAGGTTGTATTTGCTAAGCCCGCTGGTCTTGAGGCGGTTGATCAGCGCAGCGGCGCGGGGGTGTTCGGCGCGCCGCGCAGCCCTCGCAATCAACTGCTCCAAGCGAGAGGGCGTGCCCGGATCGTAATAAATGCCGAGGTCGTCCCGCACGAGGCTCAGGGGCGGAACCAGTTCCGCGCCAAGGCCTTTTGAGCGCAAAAAGCCATCCTCTATGCGGATGAGCGGCACATGCGCGCGTGCCGTTTCGGCCTCCAGCGCCTCGTCGATACGGCCTGCCCAAGCCAAGACTGGCGCTTTCATCGCTTTTGCCGTGGCGGTGGCTTCGACCGCTTTGTCATGGAAGATCAGAGGCTTGTCAGAGCCGAAGAAGCGTTGCAGCGGCTTGCGCTTCCACAGTCGCATCCCATAAGCCACGCCGCCTGCGCGATCTTCCCGCCATGCCCGCGTGCGGGCTGCGAGGCCATCCATAACCTCTTCCAGCGTTGCCAGACGGTCGCGCCAAGGGTCGTACCACGTCGGATAGAGGATCATCGCGGCGGCGAAGAGTTGGGCGCGGGTCAGGCGGCGCTCGCGGCGGGGGCAGGGGGCTTCATCCGCCGTTAACCCCCATCCGCCATAGAAGGGCTGGCCGAAAACGCGTGGCTTGTGCCCGGCAAGAATAGCCTCAAAGCCCATACCGGAAGACACGGTGTAAACGGCAATCGCCCCCTCCAAAAGCGCCCATGGAGAAACGGGCTCCGTAAACAGTTCGGTGCGTCCATCATGGTCATCCGGGCCAAAGTGGCCCTCACGTGCGCCGGATTGGCTCTCGGGATGCGTCTTGATCAGGATGCGAGCGCCGGGATGTTCGATTTGTGCAAAGGCCAGCATCTCACGGAAGGTCGCCTCCGAAGCGTTTCCGTGGGCAATCGACGCATCTCCGCGGGTCTGGTCGATGACCAGCACATAGCCTGGGTCCGGCACGTTAGCCTTTGCATCAAAGCTATTGTATTTGCTCAGATGTTCCTGCTTGAGCCGTTCTATCGCGGCGCGGGCCCGTTCCAGCAGGGCAGTATCGTCCAGCGGGTGGGTTGCGAGCAGGGTTTCCAGGTCTGAAGGGCGGCTGCTGTCAAAATGCACGCCATGTTGATCAATCAATAGCCCGATCGGCGGCTCACCTTCGGCGCGCGCAGGATGGATGGAGCGCAAAAAGGCATCTTCGATGCGCACAAGCGAGGCTCCTGTGCGTTCGGCCATCCCCTCGCCGCGCGCCGCGTAGGGCGAGTGGCCCCAAACGCCGATACAGTCTTCGGCCCCCGCGATGCCAAGGCGCACGTCCCATCCGGCGAGCTCCAGAATGCGGCGGACGCGCTTTTGAAAGAGGAAACCGCCGGAGTAAACGAAGAGCCGCCGGGGCCTTTCGGCTCCGGCGGCGTGAATCTCATCTGGCGCGGGGGCCACGGCGGCCCCGTTAATTGCCGGCGGCGGAGGCCAGCGTATTGGCGGTTCCGGCGGCACCGGTCAGGGCCGAAAGGGTCTTCTGCCACTGCACGTAGGGTGCCTCGGTGACATAGACGGTGTCGCCGTCGCGGATAACGAAGTCACGCGCCTCGAACATGCCGTTCGGCTCGGTCAGGTCGAGCACATAGACCATGCGCTGCTCACCTTGCAGATCGCTCCGGCCAAGCACCTTTCTGGCCACGGACTCAGGTTCATCGCGGAACACGAACACCCCAGTCGGGTCGGCCAGGTTGGAGTTCAGCCCACCCACTTGAGCAATGGCTTCGATGGCCGAGAGCGTTTGCGTTGTGAAGGGAACGCGGTTTTGCGAGCCGGTCGCGCCAAGCGCCGTAAAGGCGCGGGTGTCTTCTTCCACAAGAATCCTGTCACCGTCGCGAAGGGCGATGTCGAAGTGGGGGTTCTTGAACAGATCTTCCCACCAGATGGTGCACTTGTGCTTGCCACGGATCACGGTGATCTGAGCCACTTCCTGCTCGATGGCGATGCCACCGGCCGCTGCCAGCATGGCAGACAGGGTGCGCGTGGGCCGCTCAATCGGGTAGACGCCCTGCCCACCTACACCGCCAACCACAGAAACTGTTGCGCCATCACCGGCGAGGCGACGAACGATGACCTGCGGGTCGGGGGTTTGGGTGTCGAGTTTATCGGTGATGAGCTGACGGATGCGCTCGGGCGTATTGCCAGAGGCTTTGATCCGGCCAGCGTAGGGCACAAAGATGAAGCCCGCGGCGTCTACCTGCACTTCTTCCAGCACCGTGGCGTTCTGGCCTTCACCTGCCAGAAGCCCGTCATCGACGTTCTCCCAGATGGTCAGGCCCAGCGTGTCGCCGGGGCGAATGGTATCGGAGCCGATGCGGCCGGCGTTCAGGAAGGCTTTGGAAAAGCCCAGGGCCGCCGTGCCGGAGGTGGCCTTGGTGACACGGGAATTCACGGCGACGATATAGGCGTCGCCTTTTTTCATCACGGAACCTGCGTAGATTTCGCGCTTGTTCGGGCCAACGCGCGGCAATCCGCAGGAGGCCAGTAGGCCGACCATAGCCAATGCGGCTGCAGCCCGGGCCATCGGGGACGTTTTCAGTTTCACTGCTCGGGCTCCTTTACGGATTTCTGCCTCAAGTTTTGACCCGAACCTACGGAAGCGACATATGAAATGAAAGCTGGCTGGTGGCGAACTCGGGCCGATCAGGGCAAGGGTGTTGCGCATGTGCCGCGATTGTTTCCTCCCCGGCCCCATTCGGATTCTACTAGGAATCCCTGATATTTGGTAGATGTAGTGGAAGTGGCTTTGGCCACCCCCAAGGGCTGCGTCAGGTGACGAGCCTGAGCTGAAGCCTAGGCCCGGCCTTGCCTTGGGCGAGTGCGTCATAAGGGTCTTCCGGGGCCAGCATCATGTCGACGACCTGCCGCAGAAGCTGCCGCCGTCCACGCGCAGAGTAGAAGCCCCCGGCGATTTGCGATGTTTCCAAAAGGAAGCTGCGATAGTCGCGGTAGGCCTTGCTGTCGGGGCGGCTTGGGGCGGCAAAGAAATCTGGCAGCGGCTGGGTCGAGACGAACTCGGGCTTGGAATAGACGGCATCGCCAAACACCTTCAGCGGCAGCCCGCGCCAGAGCACCTGCTGTGCGGCAGTGGAGTTGACGGTCACCGCGCTGCGGGCATGGTTGAGCAGTTGCGCCAGTTTGCCGCCGCGCACGTAATGCACCCGGTCTCCCACCCCATGCTCCCGCGCAAGGCGGCGGATCTCGCGGCGCATCGGCACGCGGCCATCTTCCAGCGGGTGGGCCTTGAATACGAGGTGATGGTGACGCGGCGCGCCCTGCGCAAAGCCCTCGATGGTGACCTCAAGAAACTCCGTCATGGTGGAGAAGGGCGAGTGCTTCTGGAAGCTGGCATCATGCTCCAGCTGCAAGATTGCAAGATGGTAGGGGAAGCCACCGTGCTTGATCCGGAAGGTCGCCTGCACCCGGTCGGCCCAGAAGACGGGCATCAACAGCAGGCGTTTCAGGTAGAGGCCAAACTCCTGCGCCACGCTAAGCGAGCGGTGCGGGCGGAAGTTGCGGTAGGGGCGGTTCCAGAGCAGAACGAAATAGTGGTAGAGGAAGCCGTAGAAGATGTGCTGGCGCATATCGCCCCACTTGGCGGGCGCATCGGGCAGGTCGATGTCTGACATGGCCAAGGCAGTCCGCATATCCTCGATGGAGAATTCCATCAGTCGGGAGTGCCCATTGGAGCCGCCGCGCTCGTAGCTCACCCAGTACGGCCGCAGGTAGCCTTCTTCGAAGACATGCACAGTGATCGCTTTTTCTTTCGCGATGCGCACGGCCTCAGCGTGGATGCCACGGGTGTCACCATAAAGCACGACGTCGGTGATGTTCTTCTCGTCGCAAAGCTTGGCAAAGCGGGCCGGCCAATCCTCTGGCGTGCCGCGATAGGGGATGAAACTGCGGGGATGAAACCAGAAAGCCTCGTCACCCTTGTTAAAGCCCACGCGCCAAACCTCGCAGCCCGCAGCCCGCAGCATCTTGCCGAGCCGATGAAAAAACGGCCCGTGCGGCCCCTGCAAGAACAGGAAGCGTCGGTTGTCAGCGGCAAGGGCGCTCATCTTTGGCGCGGTCTCCTCAGGTCTTGCTTGTGGCCTAACCCATTCCTGCGGCAGAATTAAGGCTGAAACGCTCCGGCCTCTGCCGGGGGTAGCGACAAAGGATTGAGGCATGTTTACCGGCATCGTCACCGACATCGGGCGGGTGGAAAAGGTTGAGATGCGCGGCGACATGCGCGCGCGGATCGCAACGGCCTATGACACCGGCAGCATTGATATTGGCGCGAGTATCGCCTGCGACGGGGTGTGCCTGACGGCAGTGGCGCTGGGGGAAGGGTGGTTTGAGGTGGATGTCTCTGCCGAAACCGTGTCGAAAACCTCGATCCCCTCCAATGGCTGGCCGGTCGGCAAACGGCTCAACCTTGAGCGGGCGCTGAAGGTGGGGGATGAGCTTGGCGGGCATATCGTTTCAGGTCATGTCGATGGCGTGGCCGAGGTGGTGGGGATGCGCGATGAGGGCGATAGCCTGCGTCTAACCTTTCGTGCGCCCGAAGCCTTGGCGAAGTTCATCGCTCCCAAGGGATCGGTTGCGCTCAATGGCACCTCGCTGACGGTCAACGAGGTTGATGGGGCCGAGTTCGGCATCAACCTCATTCCCCACACCCGCGAGGTCACAACTTGGGGCGAGGTGGCGAAGGGCGATAGCGTAAACCTGGAGGTCGATACGATGGCCCGCTACGTCGCACGGCTTCAGGAGGCCGGTTGATGGTGGATCAAGCCAATTTCGGCCCCGGGCACAACGGCGGCCCCTCGATGGAGCCCGGCGCGGGCTGGCGCAGCTACGCGTGGAAACGGGCGCGGGCCGAGCTGCTCCCCAGCCTGCCCCTGCCGGTGATCCAGCGCCGCCTGAAGCGCGCGAACGAGCTGGGGCTGGATTTCAAAACCTATGCTCGGGTGCACCATTCTGCGGGGCGGGATATCGTTGCGATCCTGTTTTCCAACAACGCCTTGCGGATGATCCGCGCCGGGCAAGACATGCCCGCCACCCGCGCCGCCAAATTGCAGCGCCTCACCAATTGCGGCACCGGCCTTTTGGCCCATGCTCCACAAGATCCGGCGCAGATGGCGGCCCGCATTGAAGCGGCTAATGGCATAATGCTGGCCCCTGCCGCCCCGGCGCCGCAGCTGTCCGAGAGCTGGGGCGAAACCCGGGCACGCCTGCGCGACCTGCTCAATGCAGCGGGTTACCTGCCCGGGGCCGTGGTCGTCGTGGGCGACACCGCGCTGGAGGCGGATTGGGCCCCCACTGCCGCCCTCGCGGGCCATGTGCCAGCCGATGAGTATTTCGGCCTCTGAGCGCCCGCGACCTCGCGTCTCTCCCCCGGCTTCCGCCCTTTCCAACCCGGCACAACCGGGCTAGATGAGGCCGCAAACCAGACGGGCGGCCCGATGAACGATCTTTCGACTGACTATCATGACGCGATCTCTTCGGTGGAAGAGATCATTGAAGATGCCCGTAACGGGCGGATGTTCATCCTTGTCGACCACGAGGACCGGGAGAATGAGGGCGATCTGGTGATCCCGGCGCAGATGGCCACGCCCGATGCGATCAACTTCATGGCAACCCACGGGCGCGGGCTGATCTGCCTGTGCCTGACGGGCGAGCGGATCGACGCGCTCGGGCTGCCGCTGATGGCCTCGCAAAACTCCTCGCGCCACGAGACGGCCTTCACCGTGTCCATCGAGGCCCGCGAGGGGGTGACCACCGGCATCTCGGCGGGCGACCGGGCCCGCACGGTGGCCGTTGCGATCGACTCTGCCAAGGGCGCGCAGGACATTGCTACGCCGGGCCACGTGTTTCCGCTGCGCGCCCGCGAGGGCGGCGTGCTGGTGCGTGCCGGGCACACCGAGGCGGCAATTGATGTGAGCCGCTTGGCCGGGCTCAACCCCTCGGGGGTGATCTGCGAGGTCATGAACGAAGATGGCACCATGTCGCGCCTGCCCGATCTGGTGGCCTTTGCCCAGCGGCACAACATCAAGATCGGCACGATTTCTGATCTCATCGCCTACCGCCGCCGCCACGACAACCTTGTGCGCGTGAAGAAGGAAGAAACCGTTACCTCCGCCTTCGGCGGCGAGTGGCAGATGAAGATTTACTCTGACGAAGTGCAGGGCGCCGAGCATATCGTGCTGGTGAAGGGCGACATCTCGGGCGATGCGCCGGTGCTCACCCGCATGCACGCGCTTGACCCGATGCTTGATGTCGTCGGCGTGGCGGGCGCGGGCCGGGCGCATGAATTTGGCGCGGCAATGGAGGCCGTGGCCGCCGAGGGCCGTGGCGTGGTGGTTCTGCTGCGCGACCTCACGATGAAAATTGCCGCGGCGGAGGAAGCCTCGCCGCAGACGCTCCGGCAGTATGGCCTTGGGGCGCAGATCCTGTCGTCGCTCGGGCTGAACAAGCTGGAGCTGCTGACCAACTCGCCCTCTCCCAAGATCGTGGGGCTCGATGCCTATGGGCTGGAGATCACCGGCACACGCCGGATCGAGGAGGCGAGCTGATGGCCGGGAGCGAAAGCCACTACATCCTGCCGCGCCCCGAGTTTGATACCGCGCCCAAGGTGCTCATCGTCGTTGCGCCCTATTACAAGGACATCGCCGATGCGCTGGTGGCCGGGGCGCAGGCCGAACTGGAGGCGGTTGGTGCCTTTCATGAAACCGTCGAAGTGCCCGGTGCGCTGGAGGTGCCAACTGCCATTCGCATCGCCCATCGGCAGAGCAACTTTGATGGCTTCGTAGCGCTTGGCTGCGTCATCCGGGGTGAAACCACCCATTACGAAACGGTCTGTAACGACAGCAGCCGCGCGCTGACCCTTCTGGGGCTGGAGGGCGCCTGCATTGGCAACGGTATCCTGACCGTCGAGAACCGCAGGCAAGCAGACGTGCGCGCCGAGGTTGACGGCCAGAACAAGGGCGGCGGCGCGGCGGCTGCGGCGTTGCACCTGATCGCCCTGACCCGCCGTTTTGGCAAGCCCGAGCGCGGGGTGGGTTTTCGCACCCCGCTTGAGAATGAAATCCTGCTGGCTGGCAGCGGCGAAGGGCCTAAAACCGCATGAGCGACAAACGCACGAAAAAATCCGCCGCACGTCTCTATGCCGTGCAGGCGCTGTTTCAGATGGAAGCCTCCGGTCAGACTGCTGAGGCGGTTGAGACCGAGTTTGAAGACCATCGCTTTGGCACCGAGTACTTCGAGGGCGCGGAGATGGTCGAAGGCGATCCTTCGCTGTTTCGCAGGCTCGTAGGCGATGCGGTGAACCAGCAGGCGAAGATTGACCAGATGACCGACCGGGCGCTGGTGGCCAAATGGCCGATCAGCCGCATCGACCCAACCCTGCGTGCGCTGTTCCGCGCCGCCGGGGCCGAACTGGTAGAAAGCGACACGCCCCCCAAGGTGGTGATCGTGGAGTTCGTCGATATCGCCAAGGCGTTCTTTCCCGAGGGTAGAGAGCCCAAGTTCGTGAATGCGGTGCTGGATCATATGGCCCGAGAGGCCAAGCCCGAGGCATTTTAGCAGGCGGAGCATTGCTGACCGGGCCGCTCCGCGCGAATTGACTGGCCGTAAACCTCAAGGGCGCTATCTTCTAGTCGACGCGCATTGCCCCGGAGGCCCTGCTAATGCCCAAGCTCATAACCCTGTATATTCGCCACGTTCTGATCGGCTTCGCGCTCGCTGCGCTGTTTGTGGCCGGACTTCTCTGGCTCAATGTGGGCAACCTCTGGCATCTGGTTTCACACACCTCCGCCGGGCCGCTGGCTGTGTTCATGCTGTTCATGTTCAACGGCATTGTTTTTTCCGGCGTGCAGTTTGGCATCGCGATCATGCGGATGGCTGAGCCCGAGGGTGGCAGTGGTGGTAGCGGGCGGCTGGCCATGCAGCACGCCACCGTGCCTATCGCTGTGCAGGATCGGAAGGCAGAACAGCGCAAGCAGCGCAGATTTGAAGATTTCTAAGCGCTACTGGCCGGTGATTTCGGTCGCCACAGAAAACTTGGTCAATTCCTCTGGCAGAAGAATGTAAATCTCATCCGGCGGGGTAGAGAGCGCATGCTCCATAAGCCCGAGCCCTATGCCCATTTCGCCGAGGTAGCGGATAACTTCCGCCTGGCTGTGCTGGATATCTTCCACCGCCAGGAAGGCAGGCAAAACCGTGCTCTGCCCGTAGTAGCTTTGATGCACCCCCACCTTCGCGTCCGCATGCACCTGCCGTTCGGTCCCTGACATCAGGATGTAAGGGCAGGCGGAGAGGCAAAAGGCACCATCGTCCATCGCTGTGTCGATGCCCTTCTCGCGGATCAACCGGCCAATCTGCAACGCATCGCGCACCGATCCGCCGGGGGAGTGCAGCCAGAGCCGATCAGGCTGTTCAGGCTGGCGCTCCAGCCATTCCACAAAGCGGGCTGCATCGCCCTCCTTGATCGCCCCGACAATCCGGAAGCCACCCTCGGGGCGGTCTTCAAAATAGAGCCGCTTGGGCATGTTCGCGGCCCCCTCCATCGGGACGCCGGGCATGGCGGGGCGGCGCACTTCGTCGGGGTTGAACCGCCGGGTCTGGTCGCCGGGGGCGACAGGGTTGGTAACGGCAGGGGCAGAGGTGGGCCAGCGGATCTCGGGGGCCACAGCGGCAAAATCCTGCGCCAAAAGCACCGAGGCGATGCCCATCTGGAGCCCGAAAATCGCCTTGAGTCCAGTCTTTGCCGTAAACGCCATCGCCTGCTCCTCAGACCGACCGGGGGCCTGAGCCCTTGGCGGGCTTTTCGAGCGGCTCAACATTCTCGGGGTGCGGATCAGCGTCTTGCTCGGCATCCGGGGGCTGCGTTTCTTGCATGTCCCGCTCTTCGCGGTCATCCATCGCGTTCTCCACATCCCGGGCCGCGACCAAAGCGGCGCGCAGCTCGGCCATTGTCAGCCTGTCTCCAAGGTCTACCGGCTCGCGGCCCGCGCGAATGGCGGCCTGCACCACCATGAGGATCAGCACCAGCACGGCAGGCAGCAGGTCGATGGCAATCGCCCCGGCCCAGCTTGGCACGAAATTCTCGGCATAAAGGATCACCGCATCGGCAGCTGAAATCGGTGTGTAGGCCACCTCGGCGGGCGCGGTCATGGCCATGACGCTCTCGGCAGCAAGGCGCAGCGTTTCAGCGCGCTGCCCCAGAACGGAAAGCACCGATTCCAGCGTAGAGGCCTGACCGATCCGGTCTTGTTCGGTCCGCCCGTCAAGCTCAGGTAGAACAACCGATTCCGACAGATCCTGCGCCGCCCGCTGCACAAGCGGCGCGACCGAGAGTTGCCGCAGTTCGGTGATGATCCCCGCCAATCGCACGGCCTCTTCGGAAAACTCGATGGATCGAGCCTCCACCGGCCCGGTCTCCACCGTCAGCGCCCGCATTCGGCTCAGGATCACGTTGCCCTGAGAAAAGCGCTCTTCCACCAGCGGGGTCTGGCTGGCGATCTGCGCTTCCAGCCCGCCCAGTTCATCGGCCTTCTGGTTGAGCACCCGAAACACCGCCCCGCGACCGGCGAGGCCCGAGAGATTGCCGGTCGCCTCCTGCTCGGAGAGGTCGGTGAAGCTCTGGCGCACGCGGGCCACATCGCGCCCCAGCCCCTGTCCGGCAGTGGCGATTTGGTAACTGCGCTCCAATGCGCCCTGATAATCCTGCACGGTCTTGGCGAGATGCTGCTCCACCGCTGCCGCACCGGCGAGCGCTGCCGCGTTCAACCATGACGACATGGCAACAATCGCCAGCGAGCCGAGCCCCATGGAAAGCAGCAATCCGATCCGGGCCGCGCCCGTGCGCACCGCCGGAAGCAGGCGCAAGAGGAAGGACCAGAACACGAAGATGCCGACCGAAACGGCGATGGAATAGGCAACGGCGGCGAAGAAGGTCATCGCGCCGTTGTTGTCGAGAAGGGAGGACACGCCGAGGTAGGTATAGATACCCGAGGCCGTAGCCAGAACGCCAAGCGCCGTGGGGGTGAAACCGTCGAGCACGCCAAGGTGCCCCTCCAGCTCTTTCGCATGAGCAAGGCCGCGCGCCTCGCTCTGGCTCATCTTCCGGCTCATAGCGCCCTCCACCTTGATCCGGCGAGTATAGGCGCGCACCGCCTAGAGGAAAGCGCGCTGCGCTTCACTTGGGCGTTATGAGCCGGAGGAGGGTGTGGGTGGCGGGGACCACAGCAACCGGCAAGGCGTTCGAATTCCCGGGGACCTGTATATACAGGTGGGCGTCGGGTAACCGGACCAGGGCCCGGACAGAGCCAACTCCCATGGAATTGCTTAAGGCCACTGGAATTGTGCCTCGACACGAGAAGAGCAGATCCGCCAAGAGCGCAGATAGGCCCATGGTGGGCACATGACAAGGGGGCGGTGAAAATGCGTGCGGCTTGCGTGGGGGCAAAGCTCACCGGAACGCGCGGCGCACCTTGCGCTTGACCGAAGATCGCTTGATGCCGCGAGAGAGCGATGGGCTGCCCTGGCGAATGATCGCGCCGTTGGGTGTGGTCGTGCCAATCGAAAGCCCGCGAGAAGGGCCGCCGCCATAAACCACGTAGTCCTTCTGGAACGGGAAAAGCCGATGGCCCTTCTTACCGCCCCCGCGAAACCGCTCTTCGGGGTGGCGAGCACGGTCGGAGGGATGCAGCGTCCAGACCTTGGGGCGGCCGGATGAGGTTTCTTCAACTTGAGCCGGTGTGTTCGTTCCGGAGAGCCAGCTCCAGAACTTTTTGCCGAAGTCTTCATCCGACGCACGCGCCGGGATGGCGATGGCCGCCGCCAGCGCAATTGCGAGAGTTATGAAAGAAAGACGCCCCATGAGGCAAAATTAGGGCAGGGGCAGCGGCGAGTCATCCCGCTTTTCTGCCGGGTGTTCCCTAGCTGGAAACGATGAGCGTGCAGGGTGCGGATTTTCGGCGAAGTCCGGGATAATTGAGGCAAAAAAGAGGCAAATTCTTGTCTGAAAGTTTCCCGTCGTGGGCGTGACTTGCAGGGTGTTTATGTTTTGTTCATGCTGCGCCCATGAAGTTTGACCCAGAATCGCCCACGCCAGAGATGCAACCCGGCCAGTTGCTCGCGCGCGGCGTGTGCCGGCATCTGCTTAGCCACGGCTTCGTCACCGTTGAGGAGCTGGTGCCAACGAGCGGGCTTCGAGTGGATGTGATGGCACTCGGCCCGAAAGGCGAAATCTGGGTGATCGAATGCAAATCCAGCCGGGCCGACTACATGGCCGACCACAAGTGGCAAGGTTATCTGGAGTGGTGTGACCGGTTCTTCTGGGCTGTCGATCAGGAGTTTCCGACCGAGCTCTTGCCAGCCGAAACAGGGCTTATCATTGCCGATAGCTATGATGCAGAGATCGTTCGCATGTCGCCCGAAACCAAACTGCCAGCAGCGCGGCGTAAGGTGATGGTGCAAAAATTCGCCCGCCACGCGGCGCTGCGGCTTCAGGCCCTGCGCGATCCTCGGCCTTCGGGGCTGCTTTAGCGCTTCTTCTTGCTGTTACCGGCGACCATGGCAGCAGCGCGTTGAGCGGCCCCCTTCAGCTCTTCTGCAATTTCGAGCGCTTCCTGCGGGTCGAAATCCATGGGCAGGTCAACGGTTTCACCCTGAACGTAGATCCGCACCATGCCCTGATCGGTCGGGCCGATCTGCAGGTTGGCGGTGATGTCGCTATCGCTGTTAATGCCCATGATC
Organism: Oceanicola sp. D3; assembly: GCF_006351965.1. Lineage (NCBI taxonomy): Bacteria > Pseudomonadati > Pseudomonadota > Alphaproteobacteria > Rhodobacterales > Roseobacteraceae > Oceanicola > Oceanicola sp. D3. The sequence continues at coordinate 2,997,238 of NZ_CP040932.1, read as the reverse complement.
TGTCTCCGGCTGCGGTGCGCCGTGAGCTAGCGTGAGGGATGGCCTGTGGCAAGGGTGGATAGTGCTTGACCGAGGCAAGGGCATGCCGGACCGTTCCCTCAGGAGGACGTAATGGACGATATCGAAGCGCTGCGCGACTTCTCGCGGTTCTACACCCAGCGGCTGGGCCTGCTTGGCCAGAGCTACCTCGGCTCCGGGCTTGGGGTCACGGAAGTGCGGGTGCTGTGGGAGCTGGCTTATGGAGATCAGGGCACCGCGCGGCAGATAGCGGAGCGGCTGGGACTCGACGAGGGCTACCTGTCACGTTTGCTCGCCGGTTTCGAAAAGAAAGGCTGGATCGCGCGGGAGCCGGACCCGGATGATGCCCGCTGCCGACGCCTGATACTGACCGAAGACGGCAAGGCCTTGGCCGCAGGTCATGACAAGGCGTCACGCACGGCTGTGGGGGCGTTTCTGGGCCAGATGTCCCCAGATGCACGAGCACTGCTGGGCGAAGGGTTGGCCCGGGTCAAACAGGCCTTCAATCCGCCACAGGACGTTGAGCTGAAAGATCTTTCTCCGGGCGATGCGGGCTGGATCGTGGAGCGCCACGGCCAGCTCTATGCCCGTGACGAGGGCTATGATGCGAGCTTCGAGGCGCTGGTGGCCGAGATCATGGCGGAGTTCATCCGCAGCCATGACCCGGCCCGTGAACGCGGGTGGATCGCCTGGGGCGGGGGGCGGCGGCTGGGCTCGGTGTTTTGTGTGGCGCGCAGTCCGGATACAGCGCAGCTTCGGCTGTTCTTCCTCGAACCGGAAGCTCGCGGCCTCGGGCTCGGCCGCAAGATGCTGGACGCCTGCCTCACATTCGCCCGCGAGAAGGGCTACCGTGAACTGGTGCTCTGGACGCACGAATCCCACCAGGCGGCCTGCCGACTTTATGACAAGGCGGGCTTCCAGCGCATCGGCAGCCGCCCGATGCATGAATACGGCCAGGATACCGTGATAATCGACTACCGGATTGACCTCTGACACTCTTGCAATCGCGTGGGACGGGCGCTAAATGACCCCCCAGTGCCGCCTTAGCTCAGTTGGTTAGAGCGCTTGATTGTGGATCAAGAGGTCCCCCGTTCGAGCCGGGGAGGTGGTACCATTCAGCTCTCAAATTTCAGCACGACAAGTGGATTGCCCAAGAGCGCCTTGCCTTGCGGCGCGTCCAATTGCCGAAGTGCAGCGCATTGGCAACTGGCCCTCCGGCGGGTGACGAACTAAGCTGAACCTTGAGGCAGGAGCAGGAGAAAATCATGCACAGAATCATGATCTGCGCTCTGGCGGCGGGTGCGCTCACGGCTTGTGATGCGGCGGGCCCGGTGTCTGTTGGGGCGGAGAGATACGAGGTGACCGGCGTAGAAGAGGGCGACATGCTCAAACTGCGGGCCGGGCCGGGGACGGGCTACACCATTCAGGCCGGGTTGCCGAATGGCACGGTGGTGCGGGTCAGGGACTGTTCGCGCATCGGCGGGACGCGTTGGTGCAAGGTCGCGCTGGACCGCTCGCCGGGCATGGTTGGCTACGTTTCGCAGACCTACATCCAAAAGCTCTGAAGCGGCTTTGCCCGGCTCAGGGTGACAGGGCAATTTCCTGACGCAGGCTGCCATCGCGGCGGAAGATCAGGATGCGGTCGTCGGTTGTGACGACGGCATACCATTCGGCCGTGGCGGTGAAGGCTTGTGCGGTGGTGCCCTCGGGCAGGGTAATACTTTCGGGGAGGGATGGGCTTTGCGGCCCGGAGAGGCGGATGATAAGCAGGGCGGCGATCACGGCGATCCCTGCGATCATCGTGAGCGTCAGCCCCGTCACCAGCCGCTTGAGCCATTTCAGGTCCACCGGCAGTTCGTCATTTTCCGGAGCCGCCATGGCCGCCTCTCTCGTGACTTTCACCATCGGCCCTACGCCGCCGTCGCGCCTTGATAAGGCGCTTTCGCGTGATGTGCCAGACGAGGCTAGCCTCAGTCGGTCACGGCTCGTGCGGCTGATTGCCGAGGGCGCGGTGCAGGTGAACGGCGCGGTGGTCGCCGATGCCAAGGCCAAGGTGGCGGAAGGGGACGCGGTGCAGATCGCCGTGCCCGAGGCCGTCGAGGTGGAGATGGTGGCGGAAGACATACCGCTGGACATCGCCTTTGAAGACGATCACCTCGTGGTGGTCAACAAGCCGGTGGGCATGGTGGTGCACCCGGCGCCGGGCAGCCCGCGCGGCACGTTGGTGAACGCGCTGCTCTATCATTTTGGCGGGGAGCTCTCGGGAATCGGGGGAGAAAAGCGGCCCGGCATCGTGCACCGAATTGATAAGGATACCAGTGGTTTGCTGGTGGTCGCCAAGTCTGACGCGGCGCATCACGGGCTTGCCGAACAGTTTGAGGCCCATACCGCACGGCGGCGGTATCTGGCGGTGTGTTACGGCATTCCTGATGGGTCCGAGCCGCGGCTGCGCGGCATCAAGGGCACCCATTTCGAGCCGGATGGCACGCTGCGGATCACCACCCAGCTTGCGCGCCACAAGACCGACCGGCAGCGGCAGGCGGTGTGCTTTGCGGGTGGGCGCCATGCGGTGACGCGGGTGCGGGTGGTTGAGCGACTGAGTGACGTGGCAGCACTGGTGGAGTGCCGGTTGGAGACCGGGCGAACACATCAGATTCGGGCGCATATGTCTCACATCGGGCACGGGTTGATTGGGGATCCGGTCTATGGCGGGCGGCGCAAGCTTTCGGAGCGTGCCGTGGGGGCAGCAGGGGCCGAGGCGGCGCGGGGCTTTGCGCGGCAAGCGCTGCACGCGGCATCGCTGGGGTTTGCACATCCGGTCGAAGGCACGGAGATGGACTTCGAGGCGGAGCTGCCAGCGGATATGGTGGCGCTGTTGACGGCCCTGCGCGCAGGGTGATGCGGGCGAACGCCAGCGCGTTTTACGCTGGCGCGGTGCCGGTGCGTCTGGCGATCAGCAGCGTGATCGCCAGCGCCACTTCCGCCACCACCGGCACGGCATAGGCAGGCTGCATCAGCGTGTTGAGGTCCGGCGCGATGATCCGGGTGATGCTGCCAGCGAGGTAGACCAGCCCGGCGAGGCTAAGCAGGGGTGGCAACCAGCGCGGAACAAGGCCGCTGCGGGCAAGGAGCCATGCGGTGATCAGCGTGTTTGCGCCAAAGAAAACAAGCCCGATGTCATAGCCGATGCTGTGGATTTCCAGCAGCGCAAGCAGTGCTTCGGGGGCGGCGGATGGGCCGGTTACGAGGTTGAGCGCGCCGACCGTGGCGAGGAGGCTGGCGGCGATGATGGCGGCCTGCATGAGCCGCAGCACCATGGCGGCGAGTGCCCAGTCGCGGTGGACGTGCCGCAAGAGCGCGAAGAACAGCACCGCAAGGCCGATATCTGCCATGACCATCGCTGTATCGGCCAGTATGCCGAGCCGGAACAGCCCGGTGTTGGCTGAGACCGCCTGCCAGGTTGCGGCGGCATTGTCCCACGAGATCAGGGGCATGCGCACCAGAAGCTCTGCCCCGAGCCCGAGCAGGATGACGCTGGCATAGAGCGCGCCGGCGCTGCGTTGAGTGGTTCTGGACATGACGGCTCTCCCGCTGTGCGATTGCGTTGGGAGGGATTTAGGCTATGCGCAGATTGTTGAGAATTGGCAGCTTTCGTTCACATTCCATGCGGAAACGCATGAAACATCCTGTCACCTTTGCGCGACTCGGGGGATTAACCTTCTCTTTACGGTCTGAGGGCATAGGATGATCGCGACCTTAGGGCATCGTTAAGACTTGAACCGATCAGTTCAGTGCTTACATGATCTCCTGAACAAGCGCCGATACGAGCGCAACCTATTGATAAGTAACGCCAAGGGACCAGAATGAGCAACTACACAAAGCTTCCGGCCCCCTCTCCCGAGCAGGGGCTCAATCGCTACCTCCAGGAAATTCGCACCTTTCCGATGCTGGAACCGGAGGAAGAATACATGCTGGCCAAGCGATGGGTCGAGGATGAAGACAGCTCCTCCGCGCACCAGCTCGTCACCTCGCACCTGCGCCTCGCGGCAAAAATCGCGATGGGCTACCGCGGCTATGGCCTGCCGCAGGCCGAGGTGATCTCGGAGGCCAATGTGGGCCTGATGCAGGCGGTCAAACGCTTCGACCCGGAAAAGGGCTTCCGCCTTGCGACCTACGCGATGTGGTGGATTCGTGCCTCGATCCAGGAATACATTCTTAGGTCATGGTCGCTTGTGAAACTGGGAACGACGAGCGCCCAGAAGAAACTTTTCTTCAACCTTCGCAAAGCCAAGAACAAGATCGGCGCGCTGGAGGAGGGCGACCTGCGCCCCGAGAACGTGGAAAAGATCGCCACCCAGCTCAACGTGACCGAGGAAGAGGTCATCTCGATGAACCGGCGCATGTCGGGCGGAGATGCGAGCCTCAACGCCACCATCGGTTCTGATGACGATGGCTCTGCGCAATGGCAGGACTGGCTGGAGGATGAAACCGCCGACCAGGCCAAGAGCTACGCCGAAGAAAACGAGATGGAAGTGCGCCGCGAACTGATGGTCGAGGCGATGGAAGTGCTGAATGATCGGGAGAAAGACATCCTGATCCAGCGCCGCCTGCACGACCAGCCGGTGACGCTGGAAGAGCTTTCGGGCCAGTATGACGTGAGCCGTGAGCGCATTCGACAGATCGAGGTGCGGGCCTTTGAAAAGCTGCAAAAGCGGATGCAGGAGCTTGCCAAAGAGCGGGGCCTGCTGACCCGCGCTTGAACCCCGGCCAGCGGGCAGATAGACCCTTGGGCAGCCGAGGGGGGACCGCGTGAAACTGCACGAAACGTTTATCAAGCCCATGCACCGTGAGGGCTGGCGCTTTGTCGGCGTCTTCGCGGTGCTGACGCTGTTGCTCTTTTTCATCTGGACGCCGCTGGGCCTGATTGGCCTCGTGCTTACGATCTGGTGCTACTACTTTTTCCGCGATCCGGTGCGCCATGTGCCGGATGCCGATGGGCTGATCGTAAGCCCCGCAGACGGCATTGTGAGCCTCATCGAGATGGCCACACCGCCGCCCGAGTTGGGCCTGGGCGAAGAAAAGCGCCTGCGGGTGAGCGTGTTCATGTCGGTCTTCAACTGCCATATCAATCGCGCGCCGGTGCCCGGGCGGATTTCGAAGATGGCCTATAAGCCCGGCAAGTTTCTCTCGGCCGAACTCGATAAGGCCAGCGAAGACAATGAGCGCAACTCCCTGCTGATCGAGATGGATGATGGCCGCGACCTCGTGGTGACTCAAATCGCCGGGTTGGTGGCGCGACGGATCGTGCCGCTGACCGAGGAGGGCGCGGTGCTGAAGCGCGGCGAGCGCTTTGGCCTCATCCGTTTTGGCTCCCGGCTCGACACCTATTTGCCCGAAGGCGTGCAGCCGCTTGTCTCGGTTGGGCAGACGATGATCGGGGGCGAGTGTGTGCTGGCTGATCTGAACAATTCCACACCCCGCCCAGCGAGGGCAGACTGAGCCAATGCCCCGCGCGCCCCGCATCCGTCGCCGGGCAAGCCGGCTTCCGCTCCTGCACCTGCTGCCCAATATTGTCACCATCGGTGCCATCTGCGCGGGGCTGACCGGGCTGCGGCTTGCGCTGCATGATCGCTTTGAGGCGGCTGTGCTCATGGTTCTTCTGGCGGCGCTGCTTGATGGGCTGGATGGCCCGCTGGCGCGGTTGTTGAAGTCGGAATCCAAGATCGGGGCCGAGCTCGATAGCCTTGCGGATTTCGTGAATTTCGGCGTGGTTCCGGGCTTTCTGCTCTATCTCTGGAGCCTTGATAATACCTCGCGGCTGAGCTGGATCGCGGTGCTGATCTTTGCCGTGTGCGCGGTGTTGCGATTGGCGCGGTTTAACGTGACGGCGCGGGAGGATGCGCAAGAAGACCGCCCCAAGCCGGGCACCTTTACCGGCGTTCCGGCACCCGGTGGGGCATTGCTGGCGCTGGCCCCTTTCTCACTGGTGCAGAACTTTCCGACCCTGCCCATGCCAGCCGGCGCGGTGGCGCTTTGGCTGGTTGTCGTCGGGCTGCTGATGATCTCACGCCTGCCCACGCCGTCGCTCAAATGGGTTCGTATTCCGCGAGACAGCGCGCGGTTTCTTATTGTGGGGCTGGTGGCCTTTGCTGCTGTGGCCTCAACCTGGCCCTGGGTTGTCATGACGCTGGCACAGATGGGTTATATCATTTTGATCGCATGGAGCGCTCGCGGTACTGCGAGAGAGGAATTTTCTGATGAAGATTGAAGCTGTTTCAAACTCTTACAAACGCTGGGCCCCGGTTTATGACAGCACCTTCGGCGCTGTCACCAATGCAGGGCGCAAGCGGGCAACGGCCTATGTGACAGAGCGTGGTGGCGACGTGCTGGAGGTGGGCGTGGGCACCGGGCTGGCACTGCCGCATTACGGCGCTGGTGTGCGGGTGACCGGCATCGACTTTTCGCCCGAGATGCTCGCCAAGGCCGAGAAACGGGTGGAGGAGGAGGGCCTCGTTCGGGTTGAGGCGCTGCGGCAGATGGATGCCCGCGAGCTGGATTTTGCGGATGCGAGCTTTGACTACGTAAGCGCCATGCATGTGCTTTCGGTCGTGCCCGAGCCCGAGCGGGTGATGCGCGAGATCGCCCGGGTTTTGCGGCCCGGCGGGCAGGCGCTGATCGTCAACCACTTCGCCGCCGAAAAGGGCGTGCGCAGCTTTATCGAGCGGGCCGCGGCGCCGCTGGAGAGCCTGCTGGGGTGGCATTCGGACTTTCCGATCTCGCGCGTGCTTGGCGGGCCTGGCCTTGTGGAGGTGGAGCGCGACAGCCTGCCGCCGATGGGCATGATGACTTGGCTGGTGCTGGAAAAGCAGGGCTAGCTTGCGGGCCACCCGGGCTGCCGTTAGCGTTGGCGCTAACAGGGACACCGGGAGATTTGCCATGACAACCGAACCACTTCGCTGGGGCATCCTCGGCGCTGCCAACTTTGCGCTTCAACACATGGGCCGCGCGATCCATGCCGCCGAAGGGGCGGAGCTGGTGGCGCTGGCGACGTCGAGTGCCGCGAAGGCCGAGCCGTTCAAGGCGTTTTGCCCCGGTTTGAAGGTGCACGAGAGCTATGACGCGCTGCTGGCTGATCCGGGGATTGATGCGGTTTACGTTCCACTCCCGAACCATCTGCATGTGGAATGGACGCTGAAGGCGATGGACGCGGGCAAGCATGTGCTGACCGAGAAGCCCATCGCCATGGAGGCGGGCGAGATCGACGCATTGATTGCCAAGCGCGACGCCACCGGGTTGCTTGCCACAGAGGCCTATATGATCGTGCACCACTCCCAGTGGCAGCGCGCCCGGGCGATGCTGCGCGATGGGGCGATTGGCGATCTGGTGCATGTGGATGGCGTGTTTACCTACAACAACCCCGACATGGCCAACATCCGCAACGACGCCTCCAAGGGGGGCGGCGGCATTCCGGACATCGGGGTTTATACCTACGGATCAACGCGTTGGATGCTGGGCGAGGAGCCCGAGGAGATCATCCATGCCGACCTCACCTTCGAGGCGGGTGTGGATGTGGTGGCGCGGGTTGCGGCGCGCTTCCCGAGCTGCACCGCGCATTGGGTCAATTCCATGCGGATGCATCCGTGGCAGCACATGAGCTTTCACGGCACCGAGGGGGTGATCCGCCTCACCGCGCCGTTCAACGCCAATGTCTTCGATCAGGCTGAGGTGGAGCTGCATCAGGAGGGCATGGGCCGCCGGATCGAGCGGTTTCCCGGCATCAACCAGTATGTGTTGCAGGTGGAGAACTTCGGGAAGACCGTGCGCGAGGGGACGGAGTATCCGTGGTCGCTTGAGGACGCCAAGGGCACGCAGGCGCTGATTGATGCGGTCTATGCCAAGGGAGGCCGGGGGTGACGCGCCCCTCCGATGACGAGCGCTTCGAGGGGCGCATGCACGGGCCGCAGGAGGCCGCCCAGAAGGACGGGCTGCTGATGCGGCTGGTGCATATGGTGTTGATTGGCTTGATGATTCAGGTCGCGATGACCGTGCTCGGGGTGGCCACGCTGGTGCAATTTGTGGTGCTTCTTATCAACAAGGGTGAGCCAAACCCGCGCCTTGCCGATTTTGGCGAGAGCCTCGGCATCTGGCTGGCCAAGGCGGCGCGCTATCTGGTGGCCGCCAGTGAGGTGAAGCCTTGGCCGTGGACCGAGCTGGATTGAGGGCACGCTGCTAGGGCCGGGCCAGTTCCGCCGGTTCGGGCGATGAGCGAAGCGAAGAGCCCGGCCCGCCGAGCGGAGCGAGGCGACCGGTCGTGGCTCTTCATCAGCCGAGATAATCGGCGTCACTTACATGCTCCAGCCAGTCGACGTTGGAGCCGTTTACGACCTCGTGGATGGCCACATGGGTCATCGCGTGGGTGTCGCGGGCGCCGTGCCAGTGTTTCTCGCCCGGTTCGAACCAGATCTTGTCGCCCGGGGCGATCTCTTCCTTCGGGCCGCCTTCGCGCTGCACCCAGCCAAGGCCTGCCGTCACGATCAGCAACTGCCCGCGCGGATGGGTGTGCCATGCGGTGCGTGCGCCGGGCTCGAAGGTGACGATCACCGCACCTGCCGAGGCGCCCTCTTCCGGGGTGTGGCGGTTGTCTTGCCGGACCGCGCCGGTGAAGTAGTCTGCCGGGCCGGTGCCCGAGGGTTGCTCTGTGGCCCGCGTGATCTTCATCTTAGCCTCCAATTCTTCTTAAACTGTAAACAGGGCGGCGATGGCCGCTTTGCCCCACCCTAGGGCGTTTGACCGGCCGTGGGGAGGGCGGGCAAGCTGGCGGCATGAAAAACCCGGCCCGCGCCCTGATCGTGGCTCTGCTGCTGCCCCTGCCTGCCTCCGCCGAGGAGCTGGGCCGGATCACGGCCTTTGTCGCGGGGGAGGCGAAGCAGTGGTTTACCATCACCATGACGCAGGGCGGGCGGCAGGTGGCGACGGCGAGCTTTGAGCAGGGCGCGCGACTGACGGAGCTGCGCGTGCAAGGCCACCCGGGGCCGAGCTTCAGCACGCGCGATGTGTTCAGCTTGGATGTGCGCTACGAAGGGCCGTTCACGCCGGGGGCGGTGCCGCTTTCAGTTGACGTGATGCATGTGCCCGAGGGCATGGGCGGGCCGTTTTGGACGAGCCGTAATGCGGGAAAGCCAGCGCAGGTGGATATCGTGGAATTGGAGGTATGGGGCAGCTACGGGCGGCTGGTGGCGACCTTTGAAGCGGAGCTGTGCTTTCGTCCGATCATCTCCTCAGCGACCGATACCGGCAATTGCCGGGCGGTGACGGGGGTGATCGAGACGGAGATTTCGGTGGAGTAGGGACGGCGGGTAACGCTCGCGCTGGCGCGCATCGCTCCACCCGCCGTCCCTAGGGCGCTTAGCCCTCCATCGCTTCCAACTCGTCGATGAAGCCTTCGATCATCGACAGGCCCTTGTCCCAGAAGGCAGGGTCGGAGGCGTCGAGGCCGAAGGGGGCGAGGAGCTCTTTGTGGTGCTTGGAGCCGCCTGCCTTCAGCATGTCGAAATACTTAGCTTGGAAGTCGGCGTCGCCCTCTTCGTATGCGGCGTAAAGCGCGTTCACCAAGCCATCGCCGAAGGCGTAGGCGTAGACGTAGAAGGGCGAGTGGACGAAGTGGGGAATGTAGGCCCAGAAGGTCTCGTAGCCTTCCATGAATTCGAAGGCCGGGCCGAGGCTTTCGCCCTGCACGGACATCCAGATCTCGTTGATCTGGTCGGGGGTCAGCTCGCCTTCCGCGCGGGCGGCGTGGAGTTTGCATTCGAAGTCGTAGAAGGCGATCTGGCGGACCACCGTGTTGATCATGTCTTCCACCTTGCCGGCCAGCATGACCTTGCGCTCGGCGTCGTCCTTGGCCGCGGCGAGGAGTTTGCGGAAGGTGAGCATTTCACCGAAGACCGAAGCGGTTTCGGCCAGCGTCAGCGGGGTGCTGGAAAGCAGTTCGCCCTGCTCGGCGGCGAGCACCTGGTGGACGCCGTGGCCGAGTTCGTGGGCGAGGGTCATCACGTCACGCGGTTTGCCGAGGTAGTTCAGCATCACGTAGGGGTGCACGTTTGTCACCGTGGGGTGGGCGAAGGCGCCGGGGGCCTTGCCGGGTTTCACTTCGGCGTCGATCCAGCCCTTGGTGAAGAAGGGCTCTGCGATCTTGGCCATTTCCGGATCGAAACCGGCGTAAGCGTCGAGCACGGTGGTCTTGGCTTCGTCCCAGTTGACGATCTTTTCGCTCTCCATCGGCAGGGGGGCGTTGCGATCCCAGACCTGCATCTTGTCGAGGCCGAGCCAGCCGCGCTTCAGCTCGTAGTAGCGGTGCGACAGGCGGGGGTAGGCGGCGACGACGGCATCGCGGAGGGCCTGCACCACCTCGGGTTCGACGTGGTTGGAGAGGTGGCGACCGGTTTGCGGCGTGGGCATCTTGCGCCACTTGTCCTCGATGGCCTTCTCCTTCGCCAGCGTGTTGTGGACGCGGGAGAAAATGGAGAGGTTGTCGGTGAGGACGGAGGCGATTTCACGCGCTGCGGCTTCGCGGGTGTCGCGGTTTTGATCAGACAGCAGGTTGGCGATGCCTTCCATGCCCAGCACCTCGCCGTTGACCTCGAATTCGAGGCCGGCGACGGTTTCATCAAACAGGCGGTTCCATGCGGCGGCGCCGACAGTGGATTGATCGTGCAGGAATTTTTCCAGCTCGTCCGAGAGCTGGTAGGGCTTGAGGGCGCGCATCCGGTCGAACACGGGCTTGTAACGGGCGAGCTCTTCGGAGCCGGTGAACCATGCCTCATAGGTGGCATCATCGACGCGGTTCAGCTCCAGCGAAAAGAACACCAGCGAGGACATGATGTCGGTGATCTGCTGCTGCATGTTGCCCATGAATTGGGCGCGGCCCGGATCGACGGTGAGCTGGTAGTAGCGCAGACCGGCGAAGGACATGATGCGCCCGGCGATGCGGTCGATCGCCTCGTAGCGGTTGACCACTTCGAGCATCTGCTCGGGGCTCAGGGTATGCAGCTTGCCTTCGTAGTCGGCGGCGAAGGCGGGGCATTCCTTGGCGAGCCATTCAAGATCGCGGGTCAGCTCGGGGGCATCTTCGGCGGTGTAGAGATCGGAGAGATCCCACTCGGGGAGGTCGCCGAGGTTCTTGCCGCCGGAAGGGGCGGCGGCGGCGTCGAAGGCGGGGGATTTCATCGGGCTGCTCCTGCGTTGTTCTCCAGAGGAGATATGCAGGAAGGGGCGGCGGCTTCAACCCTCGGGCGCGGTATCGGCCTGCGGCAGAAGGGCCGGGGCGAGGCCGAGGACGCGGGCGGCGGCGAGGGAGAGCGTGTCGCTGTCCAGCCCTTGGGGCTGCTGGAAGCTGCGGATGGCGCGGCGGGTGCGGGTGTCGAGCTTGCCGGTCACGGGGCCATTGTAATGGCCGCGGACGGCGAGGGCGCGCTGGAGGCTGGAGATATATTCGGGTGTTAGCTCATCGGAGCAGGGCGTTTCAAACCAGCGCTGGACGGCGGGCTTGGTGATCTGCTCTTGCGGTGCCCGGCGGTAGATCGGCGGGCTGATGACCTCGCCGGTGGCGGTCAGCTGGGCCGGTTGCACCAGCGTTGGCACGATGACGGTGACGGTTTCGGGGGGCGTGGTTTCCTTGTCCCAGCAGGAGCCGGGCGTGGCGCTGGGCGGCGCTTCGGCTTGGGTGACGATGGTGGCTGGGGCGGAGCGCCGCTGCACCTCGGGCGGTGAGACGCAGGCGGCGAGCGCAAGCGCACCGCAGGCGGCGAGGACGGCCCCGAGGGGGCGGCGTTTGGTGTTGGGTCGTGTCACTGCTCTGGGCTCTCTTGCGGGCCGCGTTTGGCGCAGAGTAGCGCGGGAGCGGTGTGTCTCATAGCCCGGGCGCGGGGAGGGCGGGGCGAGGGGCGGGGTCTTGCGCCCCTTTTGCAACAGGGGGCTGCGCCGAGGCAGAGGGGGCGGGGGGCGGCGCGAGCAGGGTGTCGAGCAGGGCGGAGATATCCTCGATCTGCTCGGCCACGATATGCACCACCTCCTGCTCGCGCTGGATGCGCCCCGTCACCCGCAGCAGGCGCCCGGCGATCACGGCGCGGCGGAAGCGCTCGTAGGTCTTGGCCCAGACCACCACGTTGCAGGTGCCGGTTTCATCCTCGAGCGTGATGAAGATCACCCCCTTGGCGGTGCCTGGCCTCTGGCGCACCAGCACCAGCCCGGCCACGGTCACGCGCGCGCCGGTGGGCGGGCGGTCCAGCAGGGCGGCGGGGATGGCGCGGGGCGGGCGGGGCCAGTCGGGAGGAGGGGGCATGAGAACAAATATAGAACAAATTGCAGGTTTCGGCAATGCTGGAATCTCCCCGGCCGATCCGGTAAATGGGCCGAAGCAGGCAAATCGGAGCGGCACATGGCCAAGATCACCTATATCGAGCACAACGGCACCAAGCATGAAGTTGAGGTCGCCACTGGCATGACCGTCATGGAGGGCGCGCGCGACAACGGCATTCCGGGCATTGATGCCGATTGCGGCGGGGCCTGCGCCTGCTCGACCTGCCATGTTTATGTTGCGCCCGAATGGGTCGAGAAACTTCCGGGCCGCGAGGCGATGGAAGAGGACATGCTCGATTTTGCCTTCGAGCCCGATGCGGAGCGGTCGCGCCTGACCTGCCAGATCAAGGTGACGGACGATCTGGACGGGCTGGTTGTGCAGATGCCCGAAAAGCAGATTTGAGCCCGTGCGCCGGTTTCAGCGAGATTGGCGCAAATTCCTGACGATTGGTAAAATGCTGCGGGCGGTCGCCTGCGGGGGGGCAATCTTGCTGTGCGGCAGCGCTGCGGGACAGGCGCAGGAGTTCCTCTCGGCCGAGCTGCGCAACCCGACCGACAAGTATGGACATGGGGCACTGGGGGCGGAGGGTGAGTATCTGTCGCTTGTGCTCGAAATTGGCCGAAGGGTCGGCTCGGAGGGCGGGATCTTCTCGGGCAGCGCGAGCCTGACCTATGAGCTGAATGCCGAGGAAAACCTTGTATATGAGGATGTTGCGCCGAGGCTCTGGGATGTGACCGGCGACGGGAAGCCCGAGGTCGTGGTGATGCAGAGCCATATGGAACTGGGCGCGCGGTTGCTGGTGATCGGCTTGAACGAGGGCAAGCCTGCCTTCGTTGCGGCCACACCATTCATCGGCACGCGGCATAGATGGGCGGCTCCGCTGGCGGCTGCCGACCTGGACGGCGACGGCAATATAGAGGTTGCCTTTGTCGACCGTCCGCATCTGGCCAAGATACTGAGAATATGGCGTTATTCCGATGGCGACTTTTACGAGGTCACGAGTGTAAACGGGGTGACGAACCATCGGTTCGGAGAGTCGGAGATCTTTGGCGGGTTGCGCGAATGCGGCGATCAACCCGAACTGGTGTTGGCCGATGCAGACTGGAAGAGGCTGGTCAGGTTCCGTATGGTCGACGGCCGGATGCAGGGGCAATACTTCGGGCCGATCGAGGGGCCGGAGAGCTTTGAGACGGCCCTGACGTGCCGTTAAGATTTGGCCCGGTTGGGGCCGCTACGGCAAATAATACCACCGCAACATCTTATGCACTTCCTATGCACAAGTGATGCATACGTGATCTGCGCACAGTGGGCGCAAGATTTCCCGTTATATGTGCGGCGCGTTGGGGTAACGGGTTGCGAAGGGTCCGCTGCTTGCCGTTGCTCGTGAGCGGGAAGAGATCCTCGGGGTGGGCCCGAGGATGACGGTGGCGCGTCAGAGGGCGCGCCAGCCGATGTCTTTACGATAGAAGCCTTCGGGCCAGTCGACAGCCTCGGCCAGCGCATAGGCACGCTCGCGGGCTTCTGCGAGGGTTTCGCCCCGTGCGGTGGCGTTGAGCACGCGCCCGCCGGTGGCTGTGACCTTGCCATCTACCAGAGTGGTGCCCGCGTGGAAGACCATTTGGGTGGAGGTCTGTGGCAAGCCGTCGAGCCCGCCGATCACCGAGCCCTTGGGGTAGCTGCCGGGATAGCCCGTGGTGGCGAGCACCACCGTCATCGCGTGATCGTCGGCCCAGTTCACCTGCGCCTCGGAGAGCCGCCCCTCGGCGGTGGCAAGCAGCAGGTCGAGCACCTGCGCGCCGAGGCGCATCATCAGCACCTGACATTCGGGGTCGCCGAAGCGGGCGTTGTACTCGACCAGCGCGGGCTCGCCGTCTTCGATCATCAGACCCACGTAGAGCACCCCTTGGTAGGGCGTGCCGCGCCGCGCCATCTCGGTGACGGTGGGGGTGACGATTTGGTCCATCACCTTGGCCATCACTGCCGCGTCGAGGATCGGGGCGGGGGAGTAGGCGCCCATGCCGCCGGTGTTGGGGCCCTCGTCGCCCTCGCCAACGCGCTTGTGGTCTTGCGCGGTGCCGACGGGCAGCACGTGTTCACCGTCACAGAGCACGAAGAGGCTGGCCTCTTCGCCGGTCATGAAATCTTCGATCACCACCTCGGCCCCCGCGTCACCGAAGGCGCCGGAGAAAACATCGTCGATGGCGGCCAGCGCGGTGGCCTCGTCCATCGCCACGACCACGCCCTTGCCGGCAGCCAGCCCATCGGCCTTGATGACGCGAGGCGCGCCCACGGCCTCGATATACTCCCGCGCGGGGGCGGCGGAGGTGAAGGAGCACCAGCCGGCGGTGGGGATATGCGCAGCGTCGCAGACCTGCTTGGTGAACTTCTTGGAGGCTTCGAGCTGGGCGGCCTCTGCGGAGGGGCCGAAGGTGAGGATGCCAGCGGCGCGCAGATGGTCGGCCACGCCAGCGGCCAGCGGGGCCTCGGGGCCGATCACCACGAAATCGACGGTGTTCTCATGGCAGAACTCGGCCACGGCGAGGCCGTCTTCGATATCCAGCGCGGCGCATTCGCACATCGCCTCGATTCCGGCGTTGCCGGGCGCAACGATCAGCCTGTCACATTTTGGGTTTTGCTGGATGGCCCAGGCGAGGGAATGCTCGCGCCCGCCGCTTCCGAGGATGAGAATGTTCATGGGGAGGGCTCCCTTGGCCTTGCTTCGGGGGCGTTCTAAGGTTGGGCGACGAGCAGCACAAGAGCAGCGAAGGCAACGCGACATGGACCTGATCGACGATCCGACCCCCGGCGGCAATGCGCCCGAGTTCACGGTTTCCGAACTTTCGGGTGCGGTGAAGCGCGTGGTGGAGGGTGAGTTTGGCTATGTGCGGGTGAAGGGCGAAGTGGGGCGCGTGGTGCGGGCGCGGTCTGGGCATTTGTACTTCGACCTCAAGGATGACCGGAGCGTGCTGGCCTGCACCAGTTGGAAGGGGCAGGTGGCGGGCCTCAGCGTGATCCCCGAGGAGGGGATGGAGGTGGTGGCCTATGGCAAGCTGACCACCTTTGCCAGCCAGTCGAAGTATCAGATGAATGCCACCGAGGTTGCCGTTGCCGGTGTGGGCGCGTTGATGGCGATGCTGGAGAAGCGCAAAAAGGCGCTGGCCGCCGAGGGGCTGTTTGCGCCCGAGCGCAAGCGGGCGTTGCCGTTTTTGCCGGAGATCATTGGCGTGGTGACATCGCCGCAAGGTGCCGTGATCCGCGATATTCTGCACCGGCTGAGTGACAGGTTTCCGCGCAAGGTGCTGGTGTGGCCCGTTGCCGTGCAGGGCAAGGCCTGCGCGCCGGATGTGGCTCGCGCGATTGCCGGGTTCAACGCGATGACGCCGGGGGGTGCGCTGCCACGGCCAGACCTGATTATTGTGGCGCGGGGCGGGGGCTCGATTGAAGACCTCTGGGGGTTCAACGAGGAGGAGGTGGTACGCGCCGCTGCCGCCTCGGAGATTCCGCTGATTTCGGCGGTGGGGCATGAGACGGACACGACGCTGATCGACCACGCCGCCGACCGCCGCGCCCCGACGCCGACCGCCGCCGCAGAGATGGCGGTGCCGGTGCGGCTGGAGTTGATGGCGGCGGTGGATGGCTTGGGCGGGCGGCTGCGCCGGGCGGTTTCGGAAAGTGTGCGCGGGCGGCGGCAGCGGCTGACCGACCTTGGCCGCGCGCTGCCGAGGCCCGAGGTTGTGCTGGGCGGGGCGCAGCAGAGGCTGGATCAATGGGCCGAACGGCTGCCAGCGGCGCTGCGCACGGCGGTACTGAAAAAGCGCGGGGCGCTCAGTGAGGCGGCAGCGGGGCTGCGGCCCGGCGCGGTGCGGGCCGGGATTGCCCAACGGCGGGAGCGGGCGGAGCGGTTGGGGGCGCGGCTGGGGCCGGAGCTTTCACGCACGGCGGCGCGGGCGCGGGAGCGGCTGGCGGCGCGGGCCGAGCGGCTGCGCCCGGCGCTGGTGACAGATCGCACGGCGCGGGCCGGTGAGCGGGTGGCCAGCCTCGCCGCCCGGCTTGAGGCGGCGCAGCGCGGGCAGGGCGAGGCGCGGGCGCGCAAGCTGGAGAGCCTTTCGCGCCTGCTGGGCTCGCTCGGCTATGAGGAAACGCTGAAGCGCGGGTTTGCCGTGGTGCGCGAGGGCGACGAGGTGGTCACAAGCGCGGCGCGGGCGAAGGCGGCGGTGGGGCCGCTGGAGATTCAGTTTGCCGATGGGCGGATGGTGCCGGGCGGCGGGGCGGTGAAGAAGAAGGCCAGCCCAAAGGCGCCGCCGCCGGAGCAGGGCGACTTGTTCTAGGCAGCGCTTTTCAGGCAGCGCTGCGCGTGGGCGGTTGGGGCGCCGGGGTGGTGGGCAGATTGCCCACCCTACGGGTTAGACCCCGACATCCGGGCCGAGGCAGAGCATGGGTTCTTCGGCATCGGTGACTTCGTAGAGTTCGGTGGCGGAAGGGTCATCTTCGAAGAGGGCGCGCATTCCGCCGGGCTCGTTCCAGAAGGTCCAGCATTGCGGCGCGCCGGGCTGATCCTCGTAGACGAAACAGATGAACTGCTCGGACTCGTACCAGTAGCCCTCTTTGCATTGCCCATCGAGAAACGACCAGCGCACCCGGTTGCCGGGCAGGTATTCTTCCACCCCGTAGGCGGTGCCGTGGTTGTTGTAATAGAGCGTGCGGCCCTGAGTATAGGCATCGAACTCGCTGCCCGACATCGGCTCGGCGGCCAGGGCGGGGGTTGCGGCAGCCAGCGCTGCGGCGAGGAGGATCGGGCGCATGAGGTCTCCGGGTTGCCTGCTGTTTTGCGGCAGAATGGCAGATGGCGCGGTGCGGGAAAAGCCCGCGGCTGTCACGCCCGCGCGATCTGGCCCTCGGGCGCCGGATTCGCCGGGGGCTCTGGCGACTTGGCCGTGAGGCGGGCGACGCGAGGGTTCATCACCCGGCGCCATGTGCGGGGCAGCAGGGCCAGCGTGGCCATTGCGGGCAGGGGCGCGGGCAGCATTGGCGCGCCACCGGGCAGGGTGAGCGACGGGTAGCGGGTGCTTGGGTGGGCGTGATGATCGGAGTGGCGGGGCGCGTGAAGCATCATCAGCGAGGAGAAGACGTGGGGCGCGTTCCAGCTGTGGGCGTCTGACACGGGTGTGTAGCGGCCATCGGCCTGCCGTGCGCGGCGCAGCCCGTAGTGCTGCACGTAGTCGGACATCAGAAGTTGCGCGGTGGCATAGGCGGCGAGGCCGATGTGCGCGGCCAGCCCGGCAGGGCCGAAGGCGAGGGCCGAGAGGGCAAGCAGGGCGATGGCACCGGCGATATATTCAATATAGGGGTTGGCGAGGGCCGGTTTGCCGCCGCGTGCCAGCATCTCGCGCTCGGCGGCGAGCCCGGCGCGGAAGCTGCCGACCCATGCGCGGGCAGCGAAACGGTAGTAGCTTTCGTTCAGCCGGGCGGAGTTGGGGTCATCCGGGGTGGCGACGTAGCGGTGGTGCACCTTGGGGTGGGCCGAGGCGTGGTGGCCGAAGAGCAGCGAAATATAGACCCAGCGGCCCAGCGCCCGCAGCGGACGGGCGGAGCGGTGGATCAACTCGTGGGCGTTCGAGTTGGAGACCTGGCCGAAGAAGAGGCCGAAGGCGAAGAAGGTGGCGATGCGTTCCCATGCTTGCAGCCCGGTGGCGCCGGTCAGGGCGGCAATGCCGAGGCCCAGCAGCGGGAAATGCGCCAGCGCCAGCGTGGCAGAAAGCGCATCGGCCCAGCGGCCGGGTGTGGCGGTGGGGGTCGGTGCGGCGCCGAGGTAGCGCAGCACCTGATCGAGCAGGGCGGAAAACAGGGTGAGGTAGACCAGCGCCGCCCCGATCCAGACCCCGCCCAGCAGGCCGCCAAGCACCAGCAGCGCCAGCGGCATCAGGGTGGCGAGGGCAAATTTGGCGGCGGTCGGCATCGGGCGCTCCGGGCGAAGTTGGGGCGCAGAACAGGCCCAAGGTGGGCGCAGGATAGGCCTTGGGCGTGGCAAGAGAAAGGCGGTGCCGCGCCGCACCAAAATGGGGGGCTGCCCCCTTGGCGAAATTCGGCATAGCATGGGTGCAACCAGCCCGGGCGGGCCTTAAGGGAACCCTTTAAGACGTGTTCGACACATCGGATATTTTCGGTGCCATCGAGGCGCTGACCGACGACGGCTTCTGCCTGTGCGAAATGCTCGTAGACGCCGATGGTGCGCCGGTGGACTACCGTTTCTTGCGGGTGAACGGCAATTTCGAAGCGATGACCGGCCTGAAGGACGCCACCGGGCGCACGGCGCTGGAGATGGTGCCGGAGCTGGAGTTTCAGTGGATCGAGACCTATGCCCGCGCGGGGCTAGGGGGAGAAAAGCTGGGGTTTGTAGAGGGTTCGGTGGCGATGGGCCGGGTGTTTGAGGTCAACGCCGCGCCCGCCGAGGCCCCGGGGCAATTCTACATCCTGTTTCGCGACGTCACCGCGCGAGAGACGGCGCAGGCCGAGCGGGAGGCCGCGCTGGACCAGAGCCGCAGGTTGCTGGCCGAGCTGAGCCACCGGGTGAAGAACAACCTTGCGGTGATCTCCTCTGTCTTGCGGATGGAGGCGCGGGGCTCCAGCGAGGAAACCAGCGACGCGCTGGCGCGCGCGAGAGGACGGCTGGAGGCGGTGGCGGGGCTTTACGCGCTTCTCGAATCGGCTGGAACGATCGAGACAGTGGCGGCGGAGGACTACCTGCCCAAGCTGGTTGCGATGCTGCAGGATTCGCTGGGCGTGGCGGGGCGGTTGGAGATTGTCGGACATGCGGAGGCGATGCGTCTGCCGAGCCGGTCGGCGATCCAGCTGGGGCTGATTGTCAACGAGACGGTGACCAATGCGATTAAGCACGCTTTTCCCGGCGGGGCGAGTGGCGAGGTGCGGGTGCGTCTGCACGAGGCCGAGGGGCAGCGGCGGCTGGTGGTTGCCGATACCGGGCGAGGCATGGTGGCAGAGAGCGAGGGGCACAAGGGCCTTGGCCGCGCTCTGACCGAGGCCTTCGTCCGTGACCTCGAAGGGGAAATGCAGGTGGAGAGCGGGCCGGAGGGCACCACGGTTACCATCCTGTTCTGAGGGGCGCGGCCCCTTCCATCACCGGCGTTGAGGCCTTAGGTCGGGTAGAGGAACACATCAGGGGCGCGCATGGCGTTTTTCAAGAAGCTCAAGGACAAGCTCTTCAAATCCAGTTCGAAGCTGGATGAGGGGCTTGAGGCGATCGTTGCCGATGGCGGCGAGGCGGAGGCTGTTGAAGCTGTAGAAGAGGTGGAGGCCGTTGAGGCCGG
Organism: Oceanicola sp. D3; assembly: GCF_006351965.1. Lineage (NCBI taxonomy): Bacteria > Pseudomonadati > Pseudomonadota > Alphaproteobacteria > Rhodobacterales > Roseobacteraceae > Oceanicola > Oceanicola sp. D3. The sequence goes on along the minus strand of NZ_CP040932.1, from coordinate 2,977,540 downwards.
GGCCTTGGTGACGGAAGGGGCCGGGGCAGAGCCGGGCTCGTCTTCGGAGCCGGTGCCGGTGGGGGGCGGGACTGACTTGCCCGAACCTGACCTGCCCGAGGTGCCGCCCGCGCCTGCGCCTGAGCCAGAGGTGCCGGTGGAGCCGGATCTGCCGCCCGTGCCGGAGCCGGAGCCAGAGGTTCCGCCTGTGCCCATGCCCGAGCCGGAGATCCCCGAGCCCGATCTGCCCGAGCCCGAGGTGCCTGAGCCTGAGCCCGATTTGCCGCCGATCCCGGTGCCGCCTGCGCCGCGCGCGGAGGAGGTGGCGGCCAAGCGCCCCGGCTTCATCGGGCGGATGCTGGGGCGGGGCGAGGGGCCCGTTATGCGGCGGGTGCTCGACGATGACATGCTGGAGAGCCTCGAAGAGCTGTTGATCGCCTCCGACATGGGCGTGGACACCGCGCTGCGGGTGACGGCGAACATGGCCGAAGGGCGCTACGGGCGGAAAGTGTCGACCGCCGAGATCAAGCAGTTCCTCGCTGATGAGATTGCGCGGATCATGGAGCCGGTGGCCCGCCCGATGCCGCTTTACCCGACCCGTCCGCAGGTGGTGCTGGTGGTGGGCGTCAACGGCTCTGGCAAGACCACCACGATCGGCAAGCTGGCGAGCCAGTTCAAGGCCGCCGGAAAGAGCGTGGTGATCGCCGCGGGCGACACCTTCCGCGCGGCGGCGGTGGAGCAGTTGCAGGTGTGGGGCGAGCGGGCAGGCGTGCCGGTGATGACCGCGCCCGAGGGCAGCGACCCGGCTTCGCTCGCCTTTGATGCGATGGGCAAGGCGCAAGAAGACGGGGCAGACCTGTTGATGATCGACACCGCCGGGCGGTTGCAAAACCGGGCCGATCTGATGGAGGAGCTTTCCAAGATCGTGCGGGTCATCAAGAAGAAAGACCCGGATGCGCCGCATAACACCTTGCTGGTGCTGGATGCGACCACGGGGCAGAACGCGCTGAGCCAGGTGGAGACCTTCCAGAAGATGGCCGATGTGAGTGGCCTCGTGATGACCAAGCTTGACGGCACCGCAAAGGGCGGGGTGCTGGTGGCGCTGGCCGACAAGTTTGGCCTGCCGATCCATGCGATTGGCGTGGGCGAGAAGATCGACGATCTGGATGCGTTCGATCCGAAGGATTTTGCGGAGGCGCTGACGGGCGCGGGGGCATGATCCGGGCCCTTGCGCTGGCTTGCCTGCTGCCGGGCGCAGCGGCGGCGCAAACCTATGACAGTCTGACGGATGAGGCATGCGCGGGCCTGCTTCAGCGGGCCGACGTGCTGGGCCTTGGCGGCGTGGTTGAGGTCGGTGGCTCGGGCGCGCAGGAGAATGGCTGCGCCTATTCGGATGTTCGGATTTCGACCGGGGCGGGCATGCTGGGCTATCTGGTGCCGCAGGCCCGGGTGCAGATCGGCGGGTTGGGTCGGCTCGACTACGGGCTGCCGCCGCTGGCGGTGAAGCTGGAGGTGCGCGGTGCGCATCCGGTTTTTACTGTGTCGGGGGATGCTCTGACGAGCTGGCTTTTGACGGAGCAGGCCAACGTTGGCGATGGCATGGACCTCTCCGCCAACCTTTGGTGGGACCGGGACACCCGGGAGGTTGTGATCGAGGAGGTCCGCTGGGACTTTCCGGGGGCGAACGGTTTGCGGATGGAGGGGCTGATCGCGGGGGTGGACCTGACGGATCAGCTGGCGATGCAGCAATCGGCGTTGACGACGCGGCTCATGGCGCTGGAGCTGGAGATGGAGAGCAACGGGCTGTTTGAGCAGCTGTTCCTTGTGCCATTGGGGCAGGCGCTCTTGCAGCCGGTGCCTGAGGCGGACGGCGCGGAGGTGCCTTCGCCAGCGGCGCAGGTGGCGGCGTTGCAGGCGGCGGCTGTGGAGGCGCTGGAGAGCCTGCCGGATGCGCGGTTTGAGCCGGGTGCGCGGGAGGCGTTGGCGGCGTTTATTACCGATTTGCCGCATCCGGAGGGGCGGTTTGTGCTGCGGCTGGATGCGCCCGAGGGGCTGGGCATGGCGCAGCTCGGGCCTCTGGCGCTGGGCGCGGCAGTGACGCCCGAGGCAGTTGGCGCGATGCTTGACGGCGTGACCATCGGGGCGGAATACCGGTAGGATTAGGCGGCGCGCAGCCTGTGCCTGCGATCAGGATGCGTCTTCGCTGGCCTGCACCATGCGTTTCAGGATCCACAGCACCGCCACGGTGAGGGCGGTGGCCATGGCGGCCAGTGGCATTTGCCCGGCGCCGCAGGCCAGCCCGATGCCGCCGGCCAGCCACATGGAGGCGCCCGTGGTTGTATTCTTCACGGTGTCGCCCTTGGTGAAGATGATGCCTGCGGCGAGGAAGGCCACGCCCGCCGTGACCGCCTCGACAAGGCGGAGGGGATCAACCTTCATGCTGTCTTTCGGGCCGAAGGACAGCTGCGAGAGCTGCTGGCTGACCACGATGAAGAGGCAGGCGGCGAGGGCCACGAGGATGTGGGTGCGCAGGCCTGCGGGTTTGGAGCGCCACTCGCGCTCCAGCCCGATCAGCCCGCCCAGCACCGCTGCCGCCAGCAGGCGGATAAAGGCGGTGAGGGGTGGCACGGCGGCGAAGGTGCCCTTCAGCTCTGATGCGATGGTTTCGATGGTGGGTCTCCCGGGGTGTCTGGTGACATAACTCGGGCTTGGCCCCGGAGGTTCCGGGCCTGCGTTGCGCAGGTTTGCGTTTGCGCTAAGGTTTGAGCGAACCTCAGTGGGAGTCGATCTGATGAAATACGCCGCCGCCGCCGTTTTTGCCTCGCTCTTCGTGACCCCGGTGGTCGCGCAGGATTTGCCCGACCTTGAGGGCCGCGAAATTACCGTTGTGACCGAAAACGCTTATCCGCCGCTGCAGTACATGGCCGATGGCGAGGCCGTGGGCTGGGAGTATGACGCGATGGCGGAGATCGCCGCCCGGATCAACATGAGCGTGACTTACGAGAACATCAGCTGGGATGCGATGATACCGGCAGTTTCGGAAGGGCAGTATGACCTCGGGATGACGGGGATCACCATTCGGGATGATCGCAAGGAGATGGTGGATTTTTCCGACGCTTACATGCGCAGCGAGATGGTGATGCTGGTGCGGGGGGACGAGGAGCGCTTTAGCGATGCGGCGGGGTTTGCCGCCGATGACGATCTGCTGGTGGCGGCCCAGCCGGGGACGACGCCGTTTTATGTGGCGGTTTACGATGTGCTGGATGGCGATGAGGCGAACCCGCGGGTGAAGCTGTTTGAGACCTTCGGTGCGGGGGTGCAGGCGCTGCGTGCCGGGGACGTGGACCTTGTGCTGACCGATGGCACGGCAGGCGAGGGCTATGTGGCGGCCTCGGATGGGGCGCTGAAGATCGTGGGCGAGAAGCTGGGGACCGAGGACTTTGGCTTCATCTTTCCTAAAGGGTCTGACCTTGTGGCGCCGATCAATGCCGCAATTGCCTCGATGCAGGCGGATGGCACGCTGGATGCGCTGAACAAGAAGTGGTTTCTCGACACCAAGCTCGGCGAGTGAGGGAGCGGCCCGGCGAAAACGACTTTCCGTGGTGGCTGGTGATCCTTGCCGCCACGGGGGCGGTGCTGTTTGGGCGGGTCATCGCGGACGAGCTTTATTCGGACGTGCTGGAGACGCTGATGAAGGGCGTCGGCATCACGGTTTTCGTGACATTGGTGGGGTTCACGCTGGCCACGCTGATCGGCCTGCTGGTGGCGGTGGCCTCGCTTTCGCGCTGGATGGTGTTGCGACAGGTGGCGCGGCTCTACACCGAAATCGTCCGGGGCGTGCCGATACTGGTGCTGTTGCTCTACGTGGCCTTTGTGGTGGCTCCGGCGCTGGTTTGGGCGGTGAACTGGGTGCTGCAGGGCCTTGGCGCCGAGGGGATACGGACGCGGGATTTTTCGCTGCTCTGGCGGGCGATCATCGCGCTGTCGATCGGCTATTCGGCCTTTATTGCCGAGGTGTTCCGGGCCGGATTGCTATCGGTTGACGAGGGGCAGATCGAGGCGGCGGAGGCTTTGGGGCTGTCGCCCTGGCAGCGGTTTCGGCTGGTGCGGCTGCCACAGGCGCTGCGCACGATCCTGCCGCCGCTGGGCAATGACTTCATCGCGATGATCAAGGATTCCAGCCTCGTATCGGTGCTGGGGGTGACGGATATCACCCAGTTGGGGAAGGTCACGTCGGCGGGGAATTTCCGGTATTTCGAGACCTATAACGTGGTGGCGCTGCTTTACCTCGTGATGACGGTGACGCTCTCGCTGGCGCTGCGGCGGTTGGAGAAGCGGTTGGCGGCTGGGCGATAGGCGGGTGCCGGGGTGGTGGGCAGATTGCCCACCCTACGCGGGTGCTGGACCATCGCGAGCGGTGAATATATGCCGTCAGCATGAGTTCTTGGATCACCTCTCTGGAAGGCACCGAGGCGGGGCATGTGGCGGCGCTGGGCCTTGCCTTGATGGCGGCGTTTTTACACGCGGTTTTCGGCGCTTTGCAGAAGGGACGGCACGATCCTTGGATGTCTCGCGGGGCGATTGATTTTTGCTACGGGATAATGGCCGCGCCCTTTGCGCTTTTCGTGGTGCCATGGCCTGAGCCGCATATGTGGGCGATCTTTGCCGGGGCCTTCGTGATCCATGTCGGCTACAAGATTGCGCAGGCGATGACCTACACCCGGGGGGCTTACACGGTGGTCTATCCGGTGGTGCGGGGCACGGGGCCGCTGTTTGCGGTGATCGGGGCGGGGATCATCTTTGGCGAGCATTTCACAGCAGGGCAATGGGCCGGGGTGGCGGTGCTGCTGGCGGGGATCTACGGGCTGGCGGCCTACAACCTGCGGACCGTCACCTTGCAGCGTGACACCATGGTGGCCGCTCTCGGCTTTGCCGTGCTGACGGGGCTCTTCGTGGCGCTTTACACCACCTATGACGCCTATGGCATTCGCGCGACCGCCGACCCGTTCACCTTTTTGGCGTGGTTCTTCATGATCGACGGGCTGGGGTTTGCGCCCTGGGTGGCGCTGGTGCGCTACAGGACCATGGCGGAGCGCCCGACGTTGGGGCCGCTCATGGCGCGGGGGATGATTGGCGGCGTGGTGGCCTTCTTCTCCTTCGGGGCGATCATGCTGGCCACCCGGCTCGACAAGGTGGGGGAGGCGGCGGTGTTGCGCGAAACCTCCACCGTCTTTGCCGCGCTGATCGGGTGGCTGCTGCTGGGCGAGCGGGTGGGACCGCGGCGTTTGGCCCTTATGGCCTTGATCGCCGCCGGTGCGGTGATAGTTGAGATGGCAGGTTAGAGCGGAGAGCGACATGGCAGAGAAACAGGTGCCCGGCTGGGTGAAAACGGCGCTGGAGTTTGGCCCGGTGATGGGCTTCTTCGTGGCGTTCTTCATGCTGAAGGCGGAGAGCTACGTGCTGTTCGGCCATGAGGTGAAGACCTTTACCTACATCACCTTCTGGTTTGTCGTCGCTATGGTGATCTGCATGGGCGCGCTCTGGGCGCTGACCGGGAGCTTGAGCCGGATGCAGGTGATGACGCTGGTGCTGGTGATCTTCATGGGCGGGCTGACGGTGGTGCTGGATAACGACCTGTTCTTGAAGCTGAAACCGACGATCCTCTACGCGCTTTTTGCGGGGATACTGGCGATTGGGCTGATGCGGGGGCAGAGCTATCTTGCCCGCCTGATGGAGGGGCTGCTGCCGATGAGCGATGCGGGGTGGATGATTTTGACCAAGCGGTTTGCCTGGTTCTTCCTCGCGCTGGCGGTGGCCAATGCGGTGATTGCCTTTGCGCTTTCGAGCGGGGTTTGGGTGACGGCGAAGACCTTTGGCCTGCCGGCGGCGCTCTTCGTGTTCATGATGGCGCAATATCCGCTGATCGAGAAATACGGGACGGAAAAGAGCGAATAGGTTTTCGCGCCTGCGGCAAGGGAGCGCCCAAAGAGATTTGAGGCCTCCGGCGGGGAGTATTTGGAGCAAGAAAATGGGCAATTTTAATCAAATTGTCCGGAGTGGCTTGGTCGGATCGATATGGCGGCCCGGGTCGGGGCTTGAGCTGCGGAGCCTTTAGGGGAGGGGCATGGACTTCTGGATCGTGGCTGCGTTGGCGGCCTTCATGATGGGGCTGTCGAAGGGCGGGGTGCCGATGCTGGCGATGCTCTCGGTGCCCTTGATGTCGCTCTTCATGGACCCGGCGATGGCGGCGGGGCTGCTGCTGCCGCTTTATATCGTGGCGGATTGGTACGCGGTTTACCTCTTTCGCAAGGCGTTCTCTGCGCGGATCCTGAAGATCATGCTGCCGGGGGCCTTGGCGGGCATCGTCGCCGCTTTCTTTGCGGTGACGGTGGTGCCGGGGGATGCGATCAAGCTGCTGGTGGCGGGGATCGGGATTTACTACCTCGTCGGCTCGGTCAGGGGGCGCTTTGCCCGCACCGCGCCTGCGCCGCGGGACGCCGATGTGCCGCGCGGGGTGATCTGGGGCACCCTAGCGGGGTTCACCAGCTATATCAGCCACGCGGGTGGGCCGCCGTTTCAGGCCTATGTGCTGCCGCAGAAGCTGGACAAGATGGTGTACCTCGGGACCGTCACGATCTTTTTCTCGGTGGTCAACCTGCTGAAGGTGCCGCCCTACGTGATGGCCGGGCAGATCACCGGGGCGAGCATGGGGGAGGCCGTGTGGCTGGCGCCCTTTGCGCTGGCGGGGGCGTGGAGCGGCTCGCGGGTGGCGCGGTGGCTGCCGGAAAAGGTGTTTTACCTGCTGGTGGAGGTGGCGCTGGGGGTGGTGTCGCTGAAGCTGATTTGGGAAGTGGTCGTGGGCTGAGGCCCGTGCTGGGGCGGTGGGGCCTTTGGCCTGCTTGCCTCGGGCCATTGCCGGTTTCACGCGGGCTTCGGCCCGGCATATCCGTGCCGCGCACATTCGCTGGCACACGGCATACGTGTGCAATTTGCATCTAATTGCCGCATTTCCGCCAAAGCGAAGTTCAACTTGCCCGTCACGCACTGCAGCAAGCCGCCAGCGGCCCGGCCCCGTGCCGGGCGTGGCCGGGCAATGCAGAGACGCGCGACGGAGGCGGAAGGGACACCACATGCCGAAGGCCACACACATCATGATCACCGCAGGTGCGATTGCGGGGTTTGCCGCTATGACCGCCTGTGGCTACACCGCAGAGGTTACGCCGCGGGTGTCGCTTGCGGCAGCGGGCGCACCGCCGCGCCCGACGCTGGAGGTGGCCGACCGCTATATCGACCGCCAGCGCCGGATGCTGATGGCGGATTTCGAGGCCGAGGCCTTTGGGCCGCAATCGCCGCGCGACATTGACGCGGTGGCCGGGACGAACAAGGTGACCTTTCCCAAGGCGCCGGATTTTGCCGAGATGAACCTGTGCAACATCCACTTTCACGAGAGCGCCGAGCACCGGGGCGGCGAGTTTCGCAAGTTTCGGGGCAATGGCGATGGCAAGGGCTATCGCTCAGGGTTTGTTTATGACGGCGCGCTGAGTGACGCCGAGCTTGCCCCGCTGTCTGCCGAGATTGCCGACAAGGGGCATGGCGGGCTGGTGCCGGGCGACACGATCGAGGTGCATTACGTGTTTTCCACCGCCAATGTCACGCCGGGGCCGACGCTGGGCGCTTGCCTTGAAGACGGCGCGGCGATTCCGAAGCTGCGGGTTGAGGCGCAGGTGTTTGTGCTGGTGAACGATCCGGCAGCGCTGGACTTTACCGAGCTGGCCGCCGTGCGGGAGCGGGGCGGGAAGCATCAGGCCCCGGGGATTCTTGAGACGACCGGAACGCCGGTGGCCTATGCCGGGTCCACCACGGGGCCGAGCTATAACGAGGAGGGTTCGCCCTTTCAGGTGAGCTGGAGCGTGCGCCCGAAGGTGGCGAAGGTGGACATTCGCAGCGTGGAACGCTGGCTTGCGGGCAACCCCTTTGACGAAGATCACGCCCATGGGGTGCGCAACCTCGTGGTGCAACCGGAGCTGCTTTCGCCGATTGGCGAGTAAGGCAGAATAGCTGGACGAGACGGGCCGCTCCGCGATTGGGGCGGCCTTAGGCCTAGGTTCCGCGCCAGCGAAAGGCTGCAACTGGATCGGAGCTAAGCTTCAGGACCGGGTGGCCCTGCCTTACTCCCGCTTGCCGAACAGCACCTTCTGGGCGTCCTTGTTGCCTTGCAGGCTGGCGCGCTTGTCCTCTGCCAGTGCCTTACCCTTTTGCACTGCTTCGCGGCTGCCCACGAGGTCGAGCCAGCGGGAGAAGTGGGGCTTGTCGGAGATGTCCTGTTGCTGGCCTTCCCAGAGGATCGCCCAGGGCCAGATGGCCATGTCGGCGATGGAGTAGTTGGAGCCGGCGACATATTCGTTTTGCGCCAGCCGCTTGTCGAGCACGCCGTGGAGGCGGTTCACTTCGTTGCGGTAGCGGTCCTTGGCGTAGGGCAGGTCGTTGGGGGGCTCCATCGAGGGGGCGTATTTCAGGAAGTGGTGGGCTTGCCCGGCCATCGGGCCGAGGCCGCCCATTTGCCACATCAGCCATTCTTCGACGGCGATGCGCTCGCGTTCGGTGGTGCCGTAGAAGCTGCCGGTCTTGCGGGCGAGATACATCAGGATCGCGGCGCTTTCAAAAACCGAGATCGGCTGGTCGCCGGGGCCGTCATGGTCGACGATGGCGGGCATGCGGTTGTTGGGGGAGATGGCGAGGAACTCGGGTTTGAACTGGTCGCCCGCGCCGATGTTGATCAGGTGGGTTTCGTAGGGCAGGCCCATCTCTTCGAGCGCGATGGAAACTTTCCAGCCATTGGGGGTGGGCCAGTAGTACAGGTCGATCGGGGCCATGTGTTTCTCCTGAATTGGTCAGGGGTCAGGATGGCGTGCGATTTCCCAGTGGCAAGGCCAAAGCGGCGAGGCGGGCGAGATTTGCCGTGAGGCGGCGGGGCGTGGGCGCGGGCAGGGCGGCGTTGAGGCGGGGCAGCAGTGAGGCGTCGGTGAGGGCGGCGCGGTAGAGTGAGAAGACCCCGGGGGCGAGATAGGTGGAGCCGTGGCAGATGCGGCGGATCGGGGCCGCGACGGGGTGGCCGAGCCGCGCGAGGGTGGTGCGGGTGGCTGGGCAAGTGAGGCGCAGATCGCTCCAGCCGGGCAGGTGGCCCATGCCGCGCCCCATAGCGTGGCGGCCGGGGCGGGTGGGGGCGAAGGCGTATTCGAGCAGGAGGTCGAAGGGCAGGTTTTGCGCCGAGGTCACATTGAGGAAGTCGGCCGCGTGGCCCGCAGGGCAATCGGCGGCGGCTTCGGCGCGGTGACGATATTCGGCTGCCGCCAGCAGGATCGCCCGCCGCGCGGCGCCGGGTGCGAGGTGGGGCAGCGCTTGCAGCGCGACGCGGGCGCCAAGGGAGTGGGCGACGAGGGTGATGCGCCGCTCTGGGGCGAGGTTGGCGGCAAGGTCGACGAGCTCCGCCAGTGCCCGGCCTGCGCGGGGCGCCCGGTGGTAGGCCCCCCAGATCGAGCCGCGACTTTCCCAGCCGAAGCCGAGGCAGATCGGGGCATCAGCCGCGCCGTGGCCGAGCCGCGCGGGCCAGCCATGCGCCTCGCTCAGGCCATAGAGAGAATGGTGCGGGCTATGGGCCGGGTCATGAGGGGAATATTGGAAGCCGTGCACCAGCACGGCGATGGGGGCGTTTGGCGCGGCCTCTTCCAGTGCCGAGCGCAGGCGGGCCACGGTACCGGCCGGATCGGCCAGACGGTCACCATCGGCATTGGCATGTGTCAGGGGCATCGGGGCCTTCCCACTGCGACTGGGGCCACAACATCTGGGGGTTGGATGCCTGCGTTTTACTACGCCCGCGTTAAGGCTGGGTTACAGTGCTGTGACAGTGGGGCAGGGGTTGCGCCGGGCCACGGGAACGCAGGGGCGGGCCGGGCGTTGGGCCGTATGGCAATTGACATGACAGCAGGGCGCCGCCTGACCGATTGGGCAAAACGGAACGTGGAGTTGCGCACGCTGGTGGTGCTGGCGCTGGTGGTGGGCGGGCTGTGGGCCTTTGGCGAGTTGGCCGATGAGGTGCTGGAAGGCGAGACCCGCAGCCTTGACGAAACCATCCTGCTGGCGCTGCGCACACCCGGCGACCTTGCCGACCCGATCGGCCCCGGCTGGGTTGAGGTGATGGGCCGCGACCTGACGGCGCTGGGCGGCGCGCTGGTGCTGAGCCTCTTCACCGCCGCCGTTGCGGGCTTTTTCGTGATCCGCCGGTCGTGGGGGATGGTGGCCTTTCTGATCGCATCGGTGGGCGGGGGCATTTTGCTGTCGCACGGGGCCAAGCTGCTGTTTGACCGCCCGCGCCCCGACCTTGTGCCTCATGGTGTCGAGGTGATCACTTCGTCCTTCCCTTCGGGCCATTCGATGATGGCCGCTGTCACCTATCTGACGCTGGGCGCATTGGTGGCGCGGGTGATGCCGGGCCGGGTGTTGAAGGCCTATATCCTCACGCTGGCGGTTGTGATGTCGGCCATGGTGGGGGTGAGCCGGGTGTATCTTGGCGTTCACTGGCCCACGGATGTGCTCGCCGGATGGCTGGCCGGGGCGGCATGGGCAATGGCCTGCTTTCTCGTGGCGCGGCTGCTGGCGCGGCGCGGGGCCGTGGAGCCGGAGGCCGCGCCAGAGGAGAGCGGCGGCCTCCGGGGCGGCGCTAGTTAAGCAGCGATTGCAGCAACCCCAACACGGCGACGGTTTGGAGCGTTTCACTGTCGATGCGCACGACGCGGTTGTCGATCACGCGATATTCCTGCCCGCGCGGTGGTTTGGGCAGGCGCCTGGCGTGGGTCTTGCTGAGGGCGTGGCCGCGCGTCTTTATGATTTTGCGCTCGTGGCGGGTGCGATGCTCGTTGTGTTGCGCCCTCGCGTTGCCCTCTTTGCGGGCCTCACCTTTTCGGGGTTGGGCACATGCGTTATGCCGCGCACCCCTTTCGCATTCTTGCCCGCGCGGCGCGGAAAAGGCGGCTGGGGCGGTGGCGATGGTGAGGACTGCGATGAAGAGGGTGGTGACTGCTCGGTTCATGGATTTCTCTCCTGTTGGTGGTGCAGGTTGCACGCAGCAGGCGGGAGTATCCGTCGCGATGGCGGCCCCGGAAGTGGCGGATCTCCGCTGCAAAGGGGATTGACCGAGGCAGCCGCCGGGCGTAATTCACCCCCACAAGTGGCGATTTGTTCACCGGATTGCGGGCCACTCTAAACACTTCCGCTAAAGAGGTCAGGCAGAGGAAATCCCTCGTCGCTTGGCAGCGGTGAGGGCTTTTTTTATTGGCGAAGGAGGCCAATCATGTCTGAACGCAAGACACGCACCAAGCTTGTTCATGGCGGCACGCGGCGCTCGCAGTATGGCGAGGTGAGCGAGGCGATTTTTCTCACGCAGGGCTTTGTTTACGACACCGCGCAGCAGGCGCAGGATCGCTTCGAGGCGTTGGGCGAGGATGAGTTTATCTATGCCCGCTACGGCAACCCGACGGTGCGGATGTTTGAAGAGCGGATTGCGATGCTGGAGGGCACCGAGGATGCCTTTGCTACCGCAAGCGGCATGGCGGCGGTGAACGCGGCGCTCTGTGCGCCGTTGAAGGCCGGCGACCACGTGGTGAGCAGCCGGGCGCTGTTTGGCTCTTGTGAATACATTCTGTCGGAAGTGCTCACCCGCTATGGTGTGGAGGTCGAATTTGTCGATGGTACCGATCTGGCGGCGTGGAAGGCGGCGATCCGCCCCGACACCAAGCTGGTGTTTTTCGAGGCGCTCTCCAACCCGACGCTGGAGGTGATCGACATTCGCGGCGTCAGCGAACTGGCCCACGCGGTGGGTGCGCTGGTGGTGGTGGACAACGTCTTTGCTACGCCGGTCTTTCAACGCAGCCGAGAGCTGGGCGCGGATGTGATCGTTTATTCGGCCACCAAGCATATTGACGGGCAGGGCCGGGTGCTGGGCGGCGTGGTGCTGGGCACGCAGGAGTTTATCCGCAAGACGCTGGAGCCCTATCTCAAGCACACCGGCGGGGCGATGAGCCCGTTCAACGCTTGGGTGTTGCTGAAGGGGCTGGAAACGCTTGATCTGCGCTGTCGGGCGCAGGCGGAGAATGCCGAGACCGTCGCCAAGGCGCTGGTCGGGCACGAGAAGGTGAGTGCGGTGCTCTATCCGGGCCTGCCGGATCATCCGCAGCACAACCTTGCACTGGCGCAGATGGAGAAGCCGGGGACGGTGGTTTCTTTCGAGATCAAGGGCGGCAAGGAGGCGGCGTTTCGGGTGCTGGACGCGCTTGAGATCGTGGTGATCTCCAACAACCTTGGCGATGCCAAGAGCATCATCACCCACCCGGCAACGACCACCCACCAGCGGCTTTCGGACGAGAAGAAGGCCACGCTGGGGATCAGCCCGGGGCTGGTGCGGCTGTCGCTCGGGATCGAGGATGCGGACGACCTTGTGGCGGATGTGATGCGGGCGCTGGAGATGGCCTGACCGGCCAGGTCACCAAGCGTTTCCACATTACGAGAGGAGAGGGCCGATGACCGCCCCTGTTCCCACATCCGACTTCCGCCACCTTTCCCTTTGGCCCGCCAGTGGCGCGCGCTATGGCGACGTGCACTTCAGCCGTGACACGGCCCCGGCCGCTCCCCGGCCCAAGCCGATCCAGACTGCGGATCACGCGTCGCCAGCAGAGGCCTGCGCCGAGAGATGGCGCAGCTTGTCGGGGTTGCGCACCACGTAGATTGCGCGGACTGCGCCATTGTCGATCAGCAGCGCGGTGGTTTGCAGCTCGCCGTCCGGCTCGCGTGTCAGAACACCGGGCAGGCCGTTGATGTAGCCAAAGCGGATCAACTGCGAGGGGCCGCGCCGGGCGCGGTGGAAGCGGGCGAAGGCATCGGCCACCTCGTCGCGCCCCATCAGCACGCGCCAGAGCGCCGCGCGTTTGCCGCCGCCATCGGCATGCAGGCGGACATCTTCGGCCAGCAGGGTGGCGAGGGTATGCACACCTTCGCCCTGTGCGGCGTCGAAGAAAGCGCGGGCGATTTCGAGCCCGCGCGCCTCTTCGACCTGAAAGCGCACCCGTTCGGCCCGCACGTTGGCGCGCGCGCGGCTGGCCAGTTTGCGGCAGGCGGCGGGGCTGCTTTCAAGCGCGGTGGCGATCTGCTCGAAGCTCTCGCCGAAGACATCGTGCAGCAGAAAGGCCGCCCGCTCGCGGGGGGAAAGTCGTTCAAGCGCGATCATCAGGGGCAGGGTGACATCTTCAACCGGCTCCTCTTCCAGCACCGGCTCGGGCAGCCATTCACCGGGGTAGGTCTCGCGCCGAACGCGGGCAGACTTGAGGTGATCGAGGCAGAGCCGGGTAACGGTGCGGCGCAGGAAGGCGGCGGGCACACGCACCGCCGCCCTGTCTGTTGTCGACCAACGCAGCCAAGCCTCCTGCACCACGTCCTCGGCATCGCTCATTGTGCCGAGCATCCGATAGGCGACCCGCAGCAAGGCGGGCCGCTCGGCGGCGAAGCGTTCTGCGCCGGTGTCGCTCATGGCGCGCTCATGTCCAGCCATATTCGGGCACGAACTGGTCAAAGCCGATGGCGAGGCGGTTCCAGCCGTTGATGACGTTGATCAGCATGGTCAGGGTCACCTGTTCTGCGGGGTCGAACTCTGCGGCCAGCGCGGCGTACACCGCCTTGGGCGCGCGACGGGTGGAAACCTGCGTCAGATGGTCTGTCCAGGCAAGGGCGGCGCGTTCGCGCGGGGTGTAGCAGGGTGCATCTTCCCATGCGGGCAGCAGGTGCAGGCGCTGCGGGGTTTCGCCCTGACCGCTGGCCGCGAAGCTGTGCATGTTCAGGCAGTTGGCACAGCCGTTGATCTGGGAGGCGCGCAGCTTGACCAACTCGCAGAGTGCGGGATCCAGCCCGGCGGCCTCGACGGTGTTGGAAAGCTTCAGCCATTCCGTCATCAGCTTGGGTGCGGCGGTGGTGATATCAACTCTGGGCGTCATTGGGTTTTCCTGTGTGAAGGGGTCGATACCTTGATGACGAGACAGCCCGCCTAGATGTGACATCGGGGGCAGCAAAACGGCTGAATCGCCCCCCGAATGGTCGCCCGCGGCTTAAGGATAGCTTGCAAGGCGGGGTATATGCCCCATATGCAGGCGGTGGCCCGCACCCGTGTGAAAGGGGGAAATTGCCATGAACATCCTTGCCGCCGCGCTGGGCGAGACGACCGATGAGGAGGCCCGCGCCGCGCTGGACGTGCTGCGCCGCTGGGCTGAAAAGGCAACGCCTGAGGAGGTGGCTGCGCTCGATCCTGCGATCGCGCGGCTTTTGCCCGATGCGCCGCTGCCGAATTACCCTGCCCTCGCGCGGGCCTATCCCGAAGAGTTCAAGGTGGACGAGGCCTATAAGGCCGGGTTGCCGGATTTGCAGAACGGGCCAAGCAGCCTGATCCGGGGGGCGCGGCAGCATATTGAGCATGTGGGGATTTCCAACTTCCGCCTGCCGATCCGGTTTCACCGGCGGGATGGCGGGGACATCACGCTGGAAACGTCGGTGACGGGCACGGTGAGCCTTGAGGCGGAGAAGAAGGGCATCAACATGTCTCGCATCATGCGGACCTTCTATGCCCGCGCCGAGGAGGTGTTTTCGCTCGACGTGGTGGAGGAGACGCTGGAGGCCTACAAGGGGGATCTGGAGAGCTTCGATGCCCGCATCCAGATGCGGTTTTCCTTCCCGATGAAGGTGGACTCGCTGCGCAGCGGGCTGACCGGCTACCAGTATTATGACATTGCGATGGAGGTGGTGGACGCGGGCGGGCGGCGCAAGAAGCTGATGCATCTGGATTTCGTTTATTCCAGCACATGCCCCTGTTCGCTGGAGCTTTCAGAACATGCCCGCCGGGCGCGCGGGCAGCTGGCGACGCCACACTCGCAACGCTCGGTGGCGCGGATCTCGGTGGAGTGCCTGCCGGGGCAGCGGCTGTGGTTTGAGGACTTGGTGGAACTGTGCCGGAGCGCGGTGCCGACCGAGACGCAGGTGATGGTGAAGCGCGAGGACGAGCAGGCCTTTGCGGAGTTGAACGCGGCGAACCCGATCTTTGTGGAGGATGCGGCGCGGAGTTTCTGCGAGGCCTTGCAAGCGGAGCCTCGGGTGGGGGATTTCAGGATCGTGGCAAGCCATCAGGAGAGCCTGCACTCCCATGATGCGGTGGCGGTGCTGACGGAGGGGCCGACCTTTGCGGCGCAGAGCCTTGACCCGAAACTGTTCACCACGCTGGTGCATGGCGGGTAGCGGCTGCGATGAGGGGCTGCGCCGTCAGGCGAGGCGCTGATGAGCCGTCGTCGGGGCGGTGGGCAGATTGCCCACCCTACGGGGTTGCGATGGGTGTCAGGCCGTCACGCGGGGGCTCGCTGGCGGGAAGTTTGACGCCAGTGGCGAGGCCGAGGGCTTCCAGCGTTCGGATGAACCAGTAGCCGGGGTCGAGCTGGCCCTTTTCAACGCCAAGGCGGGCGGAATGGGGGAAGGCGTGGTGGTTGCCGTGCCAGTTTTCTCCGAAGGTGACGAGCGACCAGCCGGGGAGGTTGTAGCCCTGCACCGGCAGGCCCGCGATGTGCCAGCCCTGGTGGCCTGATCGGTGGCAGTAGTGGCCCACCATCCAGTGCATCGTCAGCGACACCCAGACGCGCAGGCAGATGCCCCAGAGCAGCCAAGACCAACCGCCGATCAGAAAGAGCAGGACGGCGAGGGGGAGTTGCTGGGCCATCCATGTGCGTTCGATGAAGCGATAGACCGGGTCGCGGGCGACTTCGGGCTCGATCTCCAGCCGGGGCGGGTGCTTCAGGCGGTAGCTGCACATCAGTTGCCAGTAGGCATCGCGGAAGAAGCCTGCGTCATGCGAGGGATGGGGCGGGCAGCTGGCTTGGCGCTGGTGCCAGTCGCGCATGTCATGGGCGCGGATCATGCCCATCGGCCCAGCCATGCCAACGAGCGTGCCGAGCCAGACAAGCAGGCGCTCCAGCCAGAGCGGCGTGGAGAAGGCGCGGTGGATGAGCAGGCGATGCATGCCGACGGAATGGCCAGCGCAGATGGTGAGGCCGGTCAGCAGGATGAAGACGGCGAATCCACCCCAGCTCGGGAAAAACAACAGCGCGGCGAGGCCGCCAAGGCCGTGCGCGGCCCACCATGCGGCTTTGAGCGGCTCGAAGGCGATACGCCCTGCCATCGGGTCGCATCCCGGGCCCGCCTTGACGCGCTCGCTATCGACCAGTGGCACCACCCGTTCCTCCGCAACAGTTCCTTATAGGAACACCATGTGTCGTATTGTGGCAATCCCGCGCTTTGGGGGCGGTTATTCTGCGGCCACAACGCCGTTTGCCTGCGTGGAGGAGTTGACGGGGGTCCGCCCCCTGATAGGGCATCGGAGCAACACGAGACCTTAACGCGCAGGACCACCTAGCCATGAGCCGCTACACCCTTACCGTCACCTGCCCCTCCACGCGGGGCATCGTTGCCGCAATCTCCGGCTTTCTCGCCGAGAAGGGCTGCAACATCACCGACTCGGCGCAGTTTGACGACCCGGGGACCGGGAACTTCTTCATGCGGACCAGCTTCAACTCCGAGGAGGGCGCGCCGCTGGAGGCGCTGCGCGAGGCCTTCGGCGCGGTGGCGGGGCCCTTCTCGATGGACTGGGCAATTCACGACGATGCGCAGAAGATGAAGGTGATCATCATGGTCTCCCGCTTCGGGCATTGCCTGAACGACCTGCTCTATCGCTGGCGGATCGGGGCGCTGCCGGTGGAGATCGTGGCGGTGATCTCCAACCACCTCGACTACCAGAAGGTGGTGGTGAACCATGACATCCCATTCCACCACATCCGGGTGACGAAGGAGAACAAGCCGCAGGCCGAGCTGCGGATCATGGATGTGGTCGAGGACACCGGGGCGGAGCTGATCGTGCTGGCGCGTTACATGCAGGTGCTGTCTGACGCGATGTGCCAGAAGATGGCGGGGCGGATCATCAACATCCACCATTCCTTCCTGCCCAGCTTCAAGGGCGCGAACCCCTACAAGCAGGCGTTTGAGCGCGGGGTGAAGCTGATTGGGGCGACGGCGCATTTTGTGACCGCCGATCTGGATGAAGGGCCGATCATCGAGCAGGACACGGTGCGCGTGACCCATGCCCAGAGCGGCGAGGATTATGTGAGCCTTGGCCGGGATGTGGAGGCGCAGGTGTTTGCCCGCGCGATCCACGCGTACATTCACCACCGGGTGCTGATGAACGGGACCAAGACGGTGGTGTTCCCGGCCTCGCCGGGCGGCTATCGCTCGGAGCGGATGGGGTAGGCGGCTGCCGGAGTGGCGGGGCCAGTCATGCCCTTTGGGTGAGACGTCATCGTTCATGCGGTCCGCGCGTGCCGGAGTGGAGCGCCTTGTTTTGCGGTGATGGGCCGGGGGAGCGCTTGACAGTCTGCGCGGCTCACGCCAACCGTTCACCTCATGTTGGACGTTCGCCCGGTCGGTTATGTCATCGGCCTTCTCACCGCAATTCTAGGCGCCATGATGCTGCTGCCCATGGCGGTGGATATCTATGAGGCCAACGCGCAGTGGCCGGTGTTCCTTGAAAGCGGGATCATCACCATGCTGTCGGGCGGGCTCATTGCGCTGGCCTGTGCCAATGGGGTGAGCGAGGGGCTGACGCTGCGCCAGACCTTTTTGCTGACGACGCTGGTCTGGGTGGCGCTGCCGTTCTTTGCGGCGATTCCCTTTGTTTTCGGGGCGACCGAGGCGCGGGCGGTGGATGCCTTCTTTGAGGCGATGTCGGGCCTGACGACGACCGGCTCGACGGTGTTTAGTGGGCTCGACGACCTGCCGAAGGGAATCCTGCTTTGGCGGGGCATTCTGCAATGGCTCGGCGGGATCGGGATTATCGTGGTTGCGATGGTGTTCCTGCCCGAGCTGAAGGTGGGCGGGATGCAGATTTTCCGCTCGGAAGCCTTTGAGACGATGGGGAAGATTTTGCCGAGGGCCACGCAGATCGCGGCGCAGATCTCGGTGATCTACATTGCCATCACCTTCGCTTGCATGATGACTTACCTGTTCCTCGGGATGAGCGGGTTTGATGCGCTGGTGCATGCGCTGACCACCGTCTCGACGGGGGGCTTTTCCAACTATGATGCCAGTTTCGGCACCTTCTCGGGCGCGCCGGAATATGCCGCCTCGATCTTCATGATCCTCGCGGCCTTGCCCTTTGTGCGCTACGTGCAACTGGTGCATGGCAATGCCACGCCGCTGTGGCGCGACACGCAGGTGCGCACCTTCCTTGCCATCATCGCGATCCTTGTGCTGATCACCTCGCTGATCCTGACCTCGATCTTTCCGCATCACTGGGAGCAGGCGATGCGGGAGGGGCTCTTCAACATCACCTCGATCATGTCGGGCACGGGCTATGCCTCTGTGGATTACATGCAGTGGGGCGGATTTTTGGTGATCATGTTCTTCTTCATCGGCCTCATCGGCGGCTGCGCGGGCTCGACGGCCTGCTCGGTGAAGATCTTCCGCTACCAGTTGCTCTTCGCCTCGATCCGCAGCCAGATCCGCACCATTCACTCGCCTTCGGGCATCTTCACACCGCGCTATGACGGGCGGCCCATCGGGGAGGATGTGCTGAGCTCGGTGATGAGCTTCTTCGTGCTGTTCACGGTGTCGCTTGGGGCGCTGGCGGTGATGCTGAGCTTCACCGGGCTGGATTTTACCACCTCGGTTTCCGGCGCGGCGACGGCGATTGCCAATATCGGCCCCGGTCTGGGCGATACCATCGGGCCGGCAGGGAACTTCAGCACGTTGAATGACACGGCCAAGTGGCTGCTGGCGGGCGGGATGCTGGTGGGGCGGCTCGAGGTTCTGGCAGTTTACGCGCTGTTCACGGTGAACTTCTGGCGGGCGTAAGGCGCGGCGCGTCAGGGTAAGGTGGGCAGATTGCCCACCCTACGGGTGTCGCGGATGGTGGGTGCGCCCCGACCAATCATTCCCAGCAGCTGACCAGAACTGTCATGCCCTCGGCGAGGGTTGTCAGATCTTCCGGGGCCAGCGCGGTGGCCGCGCTGGAGGGCGTTGCATCCAGCCCGGCGGTGGTGAGGAAGTCGGCGATGGAGGGCACGTCGATTGCGAATTGCACGTTGTCGGGAAGCTGGCGGCTGCCGTCTTGCGAGCGGGCCAGCAACATGCCAAGCACTGCGCCGGACTGGTCGAGCACCGGGCCGCCAGCATCGCCGGGCAGGGTGGACAGCTCCAGCCGCTGCATGCCGGCCTCGCCGCCGAGGCCGCGCAGGTCGGCCAAGGTGCCGAAGGTGACGGTGGGCAGGCCCAGCACCTCTTCGTAGCTGTAGCCCGCAACGGCCACCTCGGACTTCAGCCGGGGCGTGGAGGGCGCAAAGCGGGCGTGGGCCTGCGGTGCGAGAGGCTGGCGCGGGGTGAGCAGGGCGAGGCCAAGAGTGTCATCACGCGCGGCGATATCGGCCTCGTAGCTTTCGTCCAGCGTGACGCGGCCGCATTGGCCGAGCACTTCGGTGGTGGTCAGCACCGCGCCGGAGCCATCGACGTAGAAGCCGGAGCGCGACATCTCGGGGCTGCGGATTTCGAGCCCGGCGAGCAGATCAATGCGCTGCTCTTGGGCACCAGAACCGGCGCTGTCGGGCAGGATTGATGCGGTGGGGGTGAAGCTCTCGCGCATTTCCTTGACCACGGCGTTCATGATCTTGGCGTCGGCGGGCTTCCACGTCAGCGTGAAGCCTTTGACCGCGCCGCCATCGAGCCGGGCGTAGGTATAGCTGTGCAGATCGTCGTTCTGCCCGGTGAGCACAAAGCTGCGCTCAGAGCGGCTGCGCTCACCCTCTTGTGGCACGATGGTGAGGGTTTGCATGATGTCATAGAGACCGAAGAGCGTGGTTTGGTCGCCGGTTTGCGAGATCAGCAAAAGGCGCACGCCGCGATCATTGGCGGGCGCGTAGTGCACGAAGGGCGGCTCGATATGATCGAAGGCGACGAGGCCGAGGGGGGCTGTCATCTCGATGCCCGCGCGACTGTCGGCAAGCGGGGCCATGCCGAGGGCGGCAAACTCGGCGCGGTAACCCTCCACCAGCTCGCGGCGCTGCGCGGTGGTAAGCACGCCGGTGGGCTCATAGCCCTTGGCAGACTGGTATTCGGCCATCGACCGGCGGGTGCCGGGGCCGAAGGCTGCGTCGATGGCACCGAGGTAGAAACCTTCCCATTGCAGGGCAACCTGAAGCTCGGCGCGCTCATCGCGGCTGAGCGCACGCTCGGAGCGGCGGGCCTCGGCGGGGGTTTCATCGGGGATTACCGGTTCAGGCTCTGGCGTGGCCTCGACCACCGCTTCGGCTGCGGACTCCAGTTCAGTGGCAGGTTCGGCGCTGGCCTCGGGTTGGGCGGCGGGGGCCGGGTCGTTCAGGGTGTTGGCGCCTACGGGCCAGAATTGCTGGCGAAACTGGTTGGGGAAGGCGATGAAGCTGTCGGAGGGGATGAGGCGCTCGCGCTTCAGCGCGGCAAGTTCGCGGTTGCCATCGCTCGCGGCATAGGGCCCCAGCGCGATGGCATACCAGCCCGAGCGCATCCGAAAGCCTGCCGTATTGGGGAAGGCGGCGGAATAGGCCCGCGCCCGTGCCTCGGCCTCGGCCAGCGTGGGCTGCGCCTCGATCTGGACCCATACGGTGCTTTGGGCCGTGGCCGCGCCGCCCATGAGTGTTGCCAAAAGCAGCCAGAGCGCCGCAAAAACTCGCTTCGTCACAATCGTCATGCCTGTCCCACGTCCCATTCCTGCCGGGGCCTTCAAATCCCACCCCGCTTGATTTCAGCGCAATTTATCAGCCCCCACGGCGGGTGCACCCCAATTATGCGTGTGCTGGCCCGCCGGGGCGGGGGAGTCGCAGGGGGGCCACAGGCAAACGGTTTGACCGCCTTGCGCCCCGGCTCTATTGAGACGCTGCACGCCGAAACCCCGAGGATACCGCGCCCCATGGCCGAGCAGCAGAGCATCGACAAACCCCGCTCCTTTCAGGAGATCATCCTGCGCCTACAGGCCTATTGGGGCGGCAAGGGCTGCGCGGTGTTGCAGCCCTATGACATGGAGGTGGGCGCGGGCACCTTCCACCCGGCCACTACGCTGCGCGCGCTGGGCTCGCGGCCTTGGGCGGCGGCCTATGTGCAGCCTTCGCGGCGGCCCACGGACGGGCGCTATGGCGACAACCCCAACCGGTTGCAGCATTATTACCAGTATCAGGTGCTGATTAAGCCCTCGCCGCCGGACTTGCAGGAGCTTTACCTTGGCAGCCTCGCGGCCATCGGGATTGACGCCAGCCTGCATGACATCCGCTTTGTCGAGGACGACTGGGAGAGCCCGACGCTGGGCGCATGGGGCCTTGGCTGGGAGGTGTGGTGTGACGGGATGGAGGTGAGCCAGTTCACCTATTTCCAGCAGGTCGGCGGGCATGATTGCCATCCGGTGAGCGGTGAGCTGACCTATGGCCTCGAACGGCTGGCGATGTATGTGCTGGGCGTCGATCACGTGATGGACATGCCCTACAACGACCCACAGACGGAAATTCCGCTGAGCTATGGCGACGTGTTCCGCCAGACCGAGGGCGAATATTCGCGCTGGAACTTCGACGTGGCCGACACCGACACGCTGTTGCAGCACTTCAAGGATGCCGAGGCGGAGTGCGAGCGCATTCTGGCCGCGCCCTTAGATGACCCCAAGACAGGCCGCCGCATCGTGATGGCCCACCCGGCCTATGACCAGTGCATCAAGGCTTCGCACTTGTTCAACCTGCTGGATGCGCGTGGCGTGATCTCCGTCACCGAGCGGCAGGCCTATATCGGGCGGGTGCGGGCGCTGGCCAAGGCCTGCGCCGATGCCTTCGTGCAGACCGAGGCGGGAGGCTGGACGCCTGAGCCTGCGGCGGCAGAATGAACGGCAAGCTGGTAGGAGGGTTCATCGTGTTGTCGGCGGCAATCGTGGGCGCGGCGATCTATTACCTTCAGGAATACCACTTTTACGAGCCGGTCCAACTCGCGGATGGCGAGGTGCCGGTTGAGCTGACCTCGCTGGTGAGCGGCGTGCCGGAAGGGATCATCGCCGACGATTTCGAGGGGACCAATGCCACCTCGTCACCGATCCGCTATCGCGCCTGTTTCACCACGACGATGAGCCAGGCGATGCTGAGCGAGACCTATGAGGCCTATGAGGGCGCGGTGCCGCTGACCGGGCCGGGGTGGTTTGACTGCTACGACGCCGAAGAGGTGGGCACGGCGCTGGAGGAGGGCCGGGCATTGGCCTTTCTGGGCGAGAAAGACATCGAATACGGGATCGACCGGGTGGTGGCGATTGCCGAGGACGGGCGCGGCTGGGTCTGGCACCAGATCAACCGCTGCGGTGCGGCTGCCTTTGATGGCGACCCGGTGCCCCCAGGCTGCCCCCCGCCGCCGGATGCAGACATGAACGAGACGCCGGCAGGGATGCCGCAGGAAGGCGAGAGCGATGGCTGATCTTCTGATCGAACTATTCAGCGAGGAAATCCCGGCGCGGATGCAGCGCAAGGCGGCGGAAGACCTCAAGAAGCTGGTGACCGACGGGCTGGTGGAAGCCGGGCTGACCTATGCGGGCGCGCGGGCGTTTTCCACGCCGCGCCGTCTGGCGCTGGCTGTGGATGGGCTTCCGGCAGAAAGCCCGGCGACCCGCGAAGAGCGCAAGGGGCCGCGCGTGGACGCGCCGGAAAAGGCGATCGAGGGGTTTTTGCGCGGTGCCGGGCTGAAGCGCGAGCAGCTTGAGGAACGCGACGACAAGAAGGGCCGGGTGTTCTTTGCGGTCATTGAAAAGCCGGGCCGGGCGGCGCCGGAGATTGTGGCCGAGGTGCTGGAGGCGGCGGTGCGCAGCTTCCCTTGGCCAAAGTCGATGCGCTGGGGCGCGGGCAGCCTGCGCTGGGTGCGGCCCTTGCATTCGATCCTCTGCATCCTGAGCGATGAGAGCGGCGCGCAGGTGGTGCCGCTGGAGATTGACGGGATTGTGGCTGGCGATGCGACGCGGGGGCATCGGTTCCTCTCGTCTGGCGCGATTTCGGCCCTGAATTTCGAGGATTACGAGGCGAAGCTGAAGCGCGCCAAGGTGGTGTTGAGCGCCGAGGAGCGGGCCGAGACCATCGCCCATGACGCGGCGCAACTGGCCTTTGCCAAGGGGCTGGAGCTGGTTGAGGACAAGGGGCTGCTGGCCGAGGTTTCGGGCCTCGTGGAGTGGCCGGTGGTGCTGATGGGCGACATCGAGGAGCAATTCCGGGGCCTGCCGCCGGAGGTGCTGCAGACTTCGATGAAGGAGCACCAGAAGTTTTTCTCGGTGAAGAACGCGCAGGGGCAGATCGTGAGCTTTGTCACCGTGGCGAACATGGAGACGAAGGACAACGGCGCCACCATTCTGGCCGGGAACCAGAAGGTGCTGGCGGCGCGGCTCTCGGATGCCAAGTTTTTCTGGGAGAACGATCTGCGGGTGGCGAAGTCGGAAGGGCTGGAGGCTTGGACCGCGCGGTTGGAGAACGTGACCTTCCACAACAAGCTGGGGAGCCAGGCCGATCGGATCGCCCGGATTGCCGCGCTGGCCGAAAGCCTTGCGCCGATGGTCGGAGCCGATGCGGCACTGGCCGGGCAGGCGGCGCGTGTGTGCAAGGCTGACCTTTCCTCCGAGATGGTTGGAGAATTCCCTGAACTTCAGGGGCTTATGGGGCGATATTACAGTGATGCTTCAGGCTTGTCCGCCGAGGTGGCGGCGGCCTGTGAAGAGCACTACTCGCCGCTCGGGCCGTCGGACGACGTGCCCACCGCGCCGGCCTCCGTCGCCGTGGCGTTGGCCGACAAGCTGGATACGCTGGCGGGGTTCTGGGCGATTGACGAAAAGCCGACGGGCTCGAAAGATCCGTTTGCCCTGCGCCGTGCAGCGCTTGGGGTGATCCGGTTGGTGCTGGCGAATGGGCTGAGGCTTCACCTTGACCGGCTGATCGACGCGCAACTCTTGCGCCATGAGATTGCGCCTGACGGTACCAAGGCTGCCGCCCTGCGCGATGCGCTGCTGGAAGAGATTGCACAGCACGGGGTGTTCGGCGGTGCCGTGAGGGCCGTGGTAGACCAGATCGAGGGTGATGCCCCGGATTGGGTCGAGCGTGTTGTCGCCAAGCGGCCTGACACCTCCGACGACCTCCTCGCCTTCCTTCACGACCGCCTCAAGGTGCACCTGCGCGATCAGGGCATCCGTCATGATGTGATCGACGCTTGCCTTGCCATGCCGGGCAAGGATGATCTGACGCTGCTGGTGAAGCGGGCCGAAGCGGTGCAGGCCTTCCTGAGCACCGACGATGGCGAGAACCTTGTGCAGGGGTTCAAGCGGGCCAACAATATTCTGACCCAAGCGGAAGCCGCGGATGGGGTGGAATATTCCTTTGGTCCCGAGGCGAAACTGGCGGAGGCCGAGGAGGAGAAGGCGCTGTTTGCGGCGCTGGATGCCGCTGAGCCGGCGATTGCCAGCGCGGTGGAGGCCGAGGATTTTGCCGCTGCGATGGCGCGTATGGCGGCGCTCAGGGCACCGATCGACGGGTTTTTTGAGGGGGTTCAGGTGAACGCGGAGAACGATGTGCTGCGCCGAAACCGGCTGAACCTGCTTCACCGCATTCGGCAGACCTGTTCCACGGTGGCGGATTTGTCGCGGTTGGAGGGCTAAGCCCTTGGTCTGATTGGCGTTAGCGTTAACCTATCCTTAACGTCGCACTTGCCCGACTCATCTTTCGGGTTATTCTGCGCCACAGAAAGGATTGCTGCGTTGCAGAAATCGACCCATATCGCGGGATTTACCGAGATCACCCCCGAGGCCACCCTCGCGGCCTCGACCCATGGCGGGCGGGCGAAATGCTTGCAGCGGTTGATCCGGCTTGGCCTTCCCGTGCCTCATACGGCGGCGCTGTCGTTTCAGGCGGTGCACGCGCTGGCGGCGGGGCAGGGGTTTGACGTTTCGCAACTGCTGGCGCTGTTCGGAAAGGCCCCGCTGCTCTGCGTGCGCCCCTCCAGCCAAGATCCGGATTGGGGCGGGCCCGGCGCGATCCTGAATATCGGGATGAACAACCGCCGCCACCTCGAACTGAGCCAGAGCCACGGCGAAGAGGCGGCCTCGGTGCTCTATCTGCGGTTCATCCAGAGCTATGCGGTGCATGTTGCCCGGCTCGATGCCGATGCCTTCGACCTCACCGATGCCTGCACCACCGAGCGGCTCAAGATGGCGCTGGCGATCTACGAGGAAGAGGCGGACGAGCCGTTTCCGCAGGAGGCCGAGGTGCAGTTGCTTGAGGTGCTGCGCTCGATGGCGCGGGCATGGGAAGGCACCACGGCGCGGCTGTTGCGCCAAGCCCGGGGCGCGCCGACCGATGCGGGGCTGGGGCTTGTGGTGCAGGAGATGGCGCTGGGTGTTGGCCCGGGCGAAAGCGGCTCGGGCGTGCTGCGCTGCGTGGATCAGGTGACGGGGCACCGCAAAGTATCGGGCCGCTACCTGCGCCAGAGCTTCCTGCGCGATGCGCTGGAGGCCAATGGCGAGGCGCTCTACCTGCTGGAAGACCAGCGCGGGCCGTCGCTGGAAGGTGAGAAGCCTGAAATTTTTGACCGGCTGACCGAAATGGCCGAACTCTGCCGCGCCCGGTTGCGCGAGGAGATGGAAATTGAGTTTACGCTGGAGCGCGGCAAGCTGCGGGTGCTGGATGCGGTGCGCGTCAGCCGAAGCCCGCGCGCGGCGTTGAAAATCGCGGTTGCGCTGGCCGAGGACTCCATCATCAGCCGTGAAGAGGCGGTGATGCGGGTGCAGCCCCGGGCGCTGCCCGAGCTTTTGCACCCTCAGGTGGACCCGAAGGCCAAGCGCGACGTGATCGTGCGTGGCATTGCGGCCAGCCCCGGCGGCGCGATTGGCAAGCTGGTCTTCTCGGCGCAGGCCGCGCAGGCTCATGCGGCGCAAGGCGAGCCGTGTATTCTGGTGCGCCGTGAGACCACGCCGGAGGACATTCGCGGCATGCATGTGGCCAATGGCATCCTGACCGAGCGCGGCGGGATGACGAGCCATGCCGCCGTGATCGCCCGTGGCCTTGGCCTGCCTTGCATCGTTGGGGCCAGTGATATCAGGCTTTCGACCAGCAAGAAGACCCTGCGCACCAAGAGCGGCCTCAGCTTTCGTGAGGGCGACACCGTAACCATCGACGGCTCCAGCGGCGAGCTGTTGAACGGTGAGGTGGAGATGCTGGAACCGGCGCTGGATGACAGCTTTCAGTCGTTGCTCTCATGGGCTGACGAGATGCGCGACATCGGCATTCGGGCCAATGCAGACACGCCCGCGGACGCGCAGACTGCGCGGATGTTCAAGGCCGAGGGCATCGGGTTGTGCCGGACCGAGCACATGTTTTTCGAAGAGGGGCGCATGATGGTCATGCGCGAGATGATCTTCGCGGACACCGAGAACGATCGCCGCGCCGCGCTTGACCAGTTGCTGCCGATGCAGCGCGAGGATTTCACCCAGCTGTTCGGGATCATGGTGGGCCAGCCGGTGTGCATTCGGCTGTTTGACCCGCCGCTGCACGAGTTTTTGCCCTCCGACCGCGAGGGGATGCGGGCGCTGGCCGAGGTGCTGAGCCTGCCTCTGAGCGATGTGGCGCACCGGGTTGAGGCGATGGCCGAGTTCAACCCCATGCTGGGCCTGCGCGGCGTGCGACTGGGCGTGACCGTGCCCGAGATTTACGACATGCAGGCGCGCGCGATTTTCGAGGCGACCGTGGCCGTGGCCCGCAAGGGGGACCATGTGGTGCCTGAGATCATGCTGCCGCTGGTCAGCGCCCGCCGCGAGGTGGAGCTGCTGAAGACCCGGATTGACGGGGTGGCGGCGGCTGTGCGCAACGAGACGGGCCGGGACTTTGACTATAAGCTGGGCGTGATGGTGGAAACGCCGCGCGCCGCGCTGCGTGCCGGGGATATTGCCGGGCATGCGACCTTCCTCAGCTTCGGCACCAATGACCTGACCCAGATGACCTATGGCCTCAGCCGCGATGATGCGGGCAAGTTCATGGGGGCCTATGTGCAGCAGCAGGTTTTCCCTGAAGACCCGTTTCATACCCTCGATCAGGAGGGCGTTGGCGAGCTGTTGATGCTGGGCGCCGAGCGGGCGCGCGCGGCGCGGCCGGGGGTGACGCTTTCGGTTTGCGGCGAGCATGGCGGCGACCCGGACACGATTGCCTTCTGCCGTGAGGCCGGGTTTGACTACGTGTCCTGCTCCCCGTTCCGGGTGCCCGTGGCCCGGCTGGCGGCCGCGCACCTTGCGATTCGGGACCGCGCGGGAGATGCGCCGGGAGAGCTTCGTTAGATTTTTCAACGGATTTTCGCGCTGATTGGTGGCGCTTCGGAAACAATCTGCGCTGAACTGCGCCGATTGAGCGCAGGCTGGCACCGGGGGGTGGACAGGACGCTGTGTCATCCGCTAAGCGCCCCCTCGGCTGGGCACGAGCCTGGGACGTGCCGCTAGAGTGAGATTACGATGCACAACCTGCGCCGGAACATGCCCGCGCTGGTCCTGTCCCTTTTGGGCCTGACCGCCGCCACGATGCCTGCAACTGCCGAAACGGTGATGTCGACTTCGACGGTGCCGACAGAGGTGATCGAGGCGGGGGCTCCCACTGATCCTGAGATGAACCAACGTCTCGACGCGCTGCTCGGGCAGGAGCGCAAGGCGTTTCAGGCGGTGAGCGGCAAGCGGATCAAGCGTTTGGCAACGGCGCCGCGCAGCACCTTTGGCAAGCCCGGCTCGATCAAGGTGAGCTATAGCCGCCAGTGGGTTGATAGCCAGCCCCGCGTGAGCAACGGCGGTGCCGAATGGGCCTGCCTTGCCGAAGCGCTCTACTTTGAGGCGCGCGGCGAGACGGTGAAGGGGCAGTTTGCCGTTGCCGAGGTGATCCTGAACCGCGTGGACTCGGGGCTTTACCCCTCGACGGTTTGCGCCGTGGTCAACCAAGGCACCGGGCGCAAGTATCAGTGCCAGTTTACCTACACCTGCGACGGCTACTCCGACGCCATCCGCGAACAGGCTGCCTATGACCGGGTGGGCAAGATCGCTTGGCTTGTGCTCAATGGCGCGCCGCGCCAGCTGACCGGCGGGGCGACCCATTATCACACCAACGCCGTGCGTCCGAGCTGGGCCCGTCAGTTTCCGCGCACCGCCCGGATCGGTGTGCACAGCTTCTACCGGCACCCGCGCTCGTAAGGCGCGAGAGCGGGGCACCGTTGCAATGCTGCACTGTCGCATTCATTTTCACTGATATGTGAGTAGCGGCGGAGCGCCCGACGTGGCAGGTGAGACGCAACCACGAGACGTTGAACGAGGCACGACTTCAATGATTTCCAGACGACGCCTTCTTGCCGGCACTGCCGCGCTGGCCGCCGCTCCCGCTGTGAGCTGGGCCGAAGAGATTGATCCGACCTCGGTAAGCCGCCAGGCACAGGTGCGCCGCAACGCATCGAGCTTTCAGGCGCAAAACTGGCGTGACCATTTCAGCGATTTGGGCAAAGCCACGATTGTTTGCGACACCATCAGCCGGGCGCTGCACTTTTGGTCGGGCGATGGCGCGACCTACAAGGTCTACCCGACTTCGGTGCCGCTGACCGACGACCTCAAGCGCACTGGCTACACCGAGATCGTGCGCAAGAAGGTTGGCCCGGACTGGACGCCGACCCCCTCGATGATGAAGCGCGACCCGAGCCTGCATTACATGCCGCCGGGCCCCGACAACCCGCTGGGCACCCATGCGATGTATCTCAGCTGGCCCGCCTACCTGATCCATGGCACCCATGACACCCGCAAGATCGGGCGGCGCTCGTCCTCGGGCTGCATCGGCACATACAACGAGCTGATCGCGGAGCTCTTCGAGCTGACGCCGATCGGCACGCAGGTGCGTGTGATCTGATCGGGCCGCGCGGCCATTGAACTTGGTCGCAGGTCGTGGAATTAGGCGAGGCATGGATGAAACCGGCCTCGCCTTTTCGCATCATGCCCCCCGCGATGTGATCGCCCTCAGGGAGCTTTACCGCGATGTTGAGATCGGCGCCTTTGCCGATGAGCGCGGCGTGGCGCAGCGGCTGTGCTTTGAGGTGCATGCCGAGGTGGTGGGCGCGCCTGCGGGTGATGATGTCGACAAGGTGGTGAGCTACGACACGCTGATTGGCGCGGTCGATGCCTCGCTGGCCGAGGGCCGGGTGGACCTGCTGGAAACGCTGGTGGACCGGATCGCCGCGCGGGTGTTCAGCGAGCCGCGCGTGGCCCGCATGGCCGTGCGGATCGACAAGCTGGAGCGCGGCGAGTTTGTGCTGGGCGTCGAGGCGCTGCGGGTGCGCGGTGAGGTGGAGCCAGTGGCGCTTCCCGCAGCCGTCCCCGAGGTGTGCCTGATGGTGCTGGGCTCTGCCGTGCCGCCCGCCGAGGGGCCGGTGCTTTACGTGGTGACACCCGGCTACGTGCCCAAGGCGCGGGGCGACGAGGCACGCGCGCGGGTAATGCTGCTGGCGATGGAGCAGGCGGCCTGGATCGCCGCAGAGAGCGTGGAGGGCGCGCGGGTGGTGGCGAGCCGCACCGAGATCGGTTTTTGCGCGGCGCAGGGCATCCCAGCCTTCTGGGCCCCTTCAAAGCTGGTGCTCACCGCCGTGGAGCCGCCCGAAGCGCGCCCTGAGGCGCTTGCGGCGTGGATCGCGGGAGAGTTGGCGACATGAGATACATCCGCCCCCTGGTACAGACAGACCCGGCCCGCCCCGAGGGCGCGTTGACGCTGGCCGGGGGGTGGTGCTGGTTTGACAGGGTGGAGGTGCTGCGCCGGGAGGCCGCGCCGGAGTTGCTGCCGGCCTCCGCGCTGCAGGAAGATGAGTTGGCCCGGCTGACTGCCCCGCGCTTTCCGGTGGCGGGGCTGACGATGGATGTGCCGCGGATCATGGCGATCCTCAATGTGACGCCCGACAGTTTTTCGGACGGTGGCCAGCACGAGGGCCGCGAGTTGGCCAATGCGCTGGCGCTTGCCGAGGTGGCCGACATCCTCGACATCGGCGGCGAAAGCACCCGGCCCGGCGCGGTGGAGGTCTCGGTGATCGAAGAACTGTCGCGCGTGGTGCCGGTGGTAGAGGCGCTGAGGGCCAAGGGCTGTGCCACGCCCATTTCGCTGGATACCCGCAAGGCCGAGGTGGCCCGCGCCGGGCTGGCGGCAGGGGCGGACATGGTAAACGATGTGTCGGCCATGCTGTTTGACCCGGCCATTGCCGGGGCCACGGCGGATGCGGGCGCGCCAATTTGCCTGATGCATGCGCAGGGCAGCCCCGAGACCATGCAGGATGACCCGCGCTATACCGACGTGCTGCTTGACGTGTACGACCACCTTGCAGAGCGCGTTGCCGCTGCCGAGGCTGCCGGGATCGCCCGGGAACGCGTGGTGGTGGACCCGGGCATCGGCTTTGGCAAGACCATGACCCACAACCTTGCGCTGCTCTCGCGGCTTTCGCTCTTCCATGCGCTGGGTTGCCCGGTGCTGCTGGGCGTGTCGCGCAAGGGCTTTATCGGCAAGCTGGCGGGCGAGGAGGTGGCGGCGGAGCGCATGCCCGGCAGCCTCGCGCTGGCCGTGCTTGCCGCCGGGCAGGGGGTGCAGCTATTACGGGTGCATGATGCGCGGGAAACGCGGCAGGGCCTGAGGCTCGCCGCCGCGCAATGGGGCATGTGAGGGGGCCATGATGGGCAGAACGCTGTTTGGAACCGACGGGGTGCGCGGCAAGGCCAATTCGGCCCCGATGACCGCCGAGGTGGCGCTGAAGCTGGGCGCGGCTGCGGGCCGCTACTTTCGCCGGGACGGGGCCAGTGGGCACCGGGTGGTGATTGGCAAGGATACCCGCCTGTCTGGCTACATGTTTGAAAACGCGCTGACGGCGGGGCTTACGAGCACAGGGATGAACGTGCTGCTGCTCGGCCCGGTGCCGACCCCGGCAGTGGGCTACCTGACAAGCTCGATGCGCGCCGATCTGGGCATCATGATTTCGGCTTCTCACAACCCGGCCCATGACAACGGGATCAAGTTTTTCGGCCCCGATGGCTTCAAGCTGTCGGACGAGGCGGAAGAAGAGATCGAAGGGCTGGTGGCGAGCGGTGTGGAGCCTGCGGCAGCCGAGAACATTGGCCGGGCCAAGCGGATCGACGATGGCCGCTTTCGCTACGTGGAACGGGCCAAGGCGAGCTTTCCGGTGGGGGGCTCGCTGGCCGGGCTGAAGGTGGTTGTGGATTGCGCAAATGGCGCGGCCTACAAGACCGCGCCCGAGGTGCTTTGGGAGCTTGGTGCGGAGGTGGTGCCATTGGGCGTTTCGCCCAACGGCTACAACATCAACGACAAATGTGGTTCGACCGCGCCGCAGGCCGCCGCCGAGGCAGTCGTGGCGCATGGGGCCGATGTGGGCATCTGCCTTGATGGCGACGCTGACCGGGTGATGATTATCGATGAGACTGGCGCGATTGCCGATGGCGACCAGGTGATGGCGCTGCTGGCGGCCCGCTGGGGCGACCTTGGCATTTTGAAGGGCGGGGCCTTGGTGGCCACCGTGATGAGCAACCTCGGGCTGGAGCGCTTTTTGGAGGGCCGGGGCCTGCGGCTGGAGCGCACCGGCGTGGGCGACCGCTACGTGGTGGAGCGGATGCGGGCCGGGGGCTTCAACCTTGGTGGCGAGCAGTCGGGCCATATCGTGATGACGGATTATGCCACCACCGGTGACGGGCTGCTGGCGGGCATTCAGTTTTTGGCGGCGATGGTGGGCACCGGGCGGCGTGCGAGCGAATTGGCGCGCAGCTTCGAGCCGGTGCCGCAGTTGCTGAAGAACGTGCGATACGCGGCGGGCGAGACCCCGCTGGAGGCGGCGCAGGTAAAGGCCCGGCTGGCGGAGGCGGAGGCCGAGCTGGCAGGCAAGGGGCGGCTGCTGATCCGCAAGAGCGGCACCGAGCCGCTGATAAGGGTGATGGCGGAGTGCGAGGACGAGGCGCTTCTGGAGCGCGTTGTTGATAGCATTGTGGCCGAAGTGGAGGCTGCAAGCGCGGCCTGACGGCTGATCCTCAAATCCCTTATTTTCTTGCAGGCCTGAGGCCCAACTGAGCCTTGTGCCGGGCCCACGCGTGGACGCGGGCCCGACAGATTAACCTCGGAGCTTGTGGTGCAGGATGATCGGCACCACGAGGTCTTCCTCATCGGTCAGATGCCTTGCGAGGAAGGCTTCGGCTGCGACGGCTTCGTTGTGGAAACCGCCTGCCTCTTCCGCCATGGAGGGCGGATCGAGGTGGGCGAGTTGGATGATGCGGTTGCCCTTGCGGGTGAACCGCTCCAGCAGCGCGTCCATCTCGACGTGGTCGCTTTCCAGCATCTCCAGCCCGGCTTCAAAGCGGTTGTCCGCCGCGTTCAGCTCGGGGAAGAACCGCCGGTCCTCCCAGGCGTGGTGGCCGTGGAGGTTGCGGACCAGCCGGTCGCCGAAGCGGGCGAGGGAGCTGGTGTAGGCATCATCGCTGATCTCCTTGTCGAGGTAGGCCTCGGTATCCTCCCGCGTCACACGGGCGAGGTCGCGGAACATTTGGTGAGCCCCCATCCATTTGGCGACGGAGGCGGCGAAGTTCGGGTGCCCCGGCCAGGATTCGCGCGGGGTAGCCCGAAGGAGGGTCTGCATCTCGGTTGGCAGGCCCTCTCTTTTGCTCACATGAAGGTTGGTCATGCAGGGCAGATGGGTGCGGTGTTATAATGTATCAATGCGCGGCCTGGCCCTGTGACCTGTGCGCTGGCGCTCACCTGCGGCGAAACAGGCGGGTGAGTGCGCCCCATTGGCTGATGAACACGCCAGAGAGGATAAGGGCCATGGCGATAAAGAGCGAGCCGGGCAGATCCTCTGACAGGATGAGCCAGCCGAAGAGGATGGAGCAGAGCGGGACGAGGTAATTCGTCAGGCTCATGAACACCGGGCCGGCGGAGCGGATCACGAGGATGCGCAGCAGGTTGGCACCGGCGGTGGGGACGAGGCCGAGCAGGGCGAGGATCAGCAGGCCTTTTGTGCCGGGGTTGGACGGTGCGCCGTGGACGAGAGAGGCCATAGGGATAACGAAGAGCGCGCCGATGGCCACGGTGGCGAAGGTGAGGCCGATGGGGTCGATCGGGGGCAAGCGGCGCATCATCACGGAGGAGACGGCATAGCAACTGGCCGCCGCGAGGCAGGCTGCGCGGCCCCAGCTTTCGTTTGCTGCGCCCGTGGCCGAAAGGGCTTCTGGCCCGATCAGCGCGGCCACGCCTGCGAAGCCGAGCAAGAAGCCCGCCGTGCGGCGCAGGGTCATCCGCTCGCCGGGCAGAAACAGATGGGCGAGGGGGAGGATAAAGAGCGTGACGCTGGCCATGGAGACCCCGGCAAATGCCGAGGGCACGAATTGCTGGCCCCAGCTCAGGCACATGAAGGGGATGGCCGAGGAGAGCAGGGCAACGACGGTGAGGCGGGGCCAGTCGGTGGCCGTGGTGGTGAACATGTGGCCGCCCCTCAGCCGCCAGACCAACGCCGTGAGCAGCGCGGCAAAGCTGACCCGCGCGGCAGCCACCCAGAAGGGCGCCGTGGTTTGCAGCGCAAGGCTCTGCACCATGAAGGTGCCGCCCCAGATCACACCGAGGGTGGCGATCATCGCCCAGCTTCTGGCCGTGATTTCAGGGGCTTGCACGTTCATGGGGCCTTCCGGAAAGCACAACCCCGGCGCGATGGCCGGGGTTGCTCAATTTTACATATGCCGGTGAAGGCGGCGCCTTAGTTGCGCTCTTTGTCCACCATCTTGCCGGCGGAGATCCAGGGCATCATGCCGCGAAGCTTCTCGCCGACTTCTTCGATCTGGTGCTCGTCGTTGATGCGGCGAGTGGCCTTGAAGTTGGGCTGGCCAACGGCGTTTTCCTGCATGAAGTCCCGCACGAACACACCTTTCTGGATGTCGGTCAGCACCTCTTTCATGCGCTTCTTGGTCTCTTCGTAGGGCAGGATGCGCGGGCCGGAGACATACTCGCCATACTCGGCGGTGTTGGAGATCGAGTAGTTCATGTTGGCGATGCCGCCTTCGTAGATCAGGTCCACGATCAGCTTCACTTCGTGGAGGCACTCGAAATAGGCCATCTCGGGAGCGTAGCCCGCCTCGACGAGGGTTTCGAAGCCCATGCGGATCAGCTCGACGAGGCCGCCGCAGAGCACGACCTGCTCACCGAAGAGGTCGGTTTCGCACTCTTCGCGGAAGTTGGTTTCGATGATGCCCGAGCGGCCGCCGCCAATGGCGGAGCAGTAGGAGAGGCCGATTTCCAGCGCTTTGCCGGAGGCGTCGTTGTGCACGGCCACGAGGCAGGGCACGCCGCCGCCCTTGGTGTACTCGCCGCGCACGGTGTGGCCGGGGCCCTTGGGGGCCATCATGATGACGTCGACGCCAGCGGGGGCTTCGATCAGGCCGAAGTGCACGTTGAGGCCGTGGGCGAAGGCGATGGCGGAGCCGGGCTTGATGTTGTCCTTGACGTATTTGTTCCAGGTTTCGGCCTGAAGCTCGTCGGGCATGGTGAACATCATCAGGTCGCACCAGGCTGCGGCTTCGGCGATGCCCATGACCTTGAGGCCTTCGCCCTCGGCCTTCTTGGCGGAGGGGGAGCCTTCGCGCAGGGCGACGACGAGGTTTTTGGCGCCGGAGTCGCGCAGGTTGAGCGCGTGGGCGTGGCCTTGGGAGCCGTAGCCGAGAATGGCCACCTTTTTGTCTTTGATCAGGTTAATGTCGCAATCGCGGTCATAATAAACGCGCATGTCTGTCCCTCCGGGAGTGGTTTCGTTGGGGCGGGTTGTAGCGATGCTTTGGCGGGCGGGGGAGAGTTGGTGTTGACGTATTTTGCGTTCTGAGTGAAAAAGTAATTCACCATCTTCCCTATTTGAGAGAAAACCATGCTAGACAATCACGATCGCCGCATTCTCCGTCATCTTCAGGCCGAGCCGAGCCTGAAGGCTGCCGAACTGGCGGAGCGTGTTGGCCTGTCTGCCCAGCAGGCCTGGCGGCGGGTGGAGCGGATGGAGCGCGACGGGGTGATTGGTGGGCAGGAGGCCGTGATTGACTGGGAGGCGCTTGGCTTTGCGGTGCGGGTCTCGCTCCGGATCACCCTCGACAAGACATTGCCACGCGCCTTTGACGATTTTCTTAACGCCGCGCGCGAGGTGCGGGAAGTGACGGAAATTCAGACCTTTCTCGGCAGGGTCGACGTGCGGCTGGAGGTGATCGCCCGTGACATGGGGCATTGGACGGCGGTCTATCGGGAAAAGATCATGGCGCTGCCCCATATCGCCGATATCGAGGCGCTGATGCATGTGAGCCGGATCAAGCGGCAGGAGGCGCTGCCGGTATGACGCTTGATGAGTTGGACTGGGAAATTTTGGCTGCGTTGCAGGCGGATGGCCGGCTGAGCGCGGGCGCGGTGGGCCGCAAGCTGGGGCTTTCGCAACCGGCGGCGTGGCGGCGGATCAAGCGGCTGACCGAGGCGGGGGCGATCTCGGGGCGGCGACTGCGGCTCGATGCCGAAAAGCTGGGCTTTGGTGTGACGGTCTTTCTTGGCGTCAAGCTGGCGACCAAGGGGCGGGTTTCGCTCGACGATTTTGAGCGGGCGGTGAGCGCCATTCCGGAGGTGCAGACGGTGGAGCACGTGCTGGGGCTCTACGATTACCGCCTGCGGGTGACGGCCCGCGACCTTGCCGATTTTGAGCGAGTGCTGCGGCGGCGGATCATGGCGATGCCCGGTGTGGGCAACGTGGAGGCCAATGTGCTGCTCACCGAAGAGCGCCGCCCGGGGCCGCTGGCGGGATAAGATGTCACGGTGGTGAATGCAGCGATTCAGGTTATCCTTGGGGCATCTTGAGGCCCGCTGCAGAAGGATCCCGAAATGACCCGAATCCTCGTCGCCACCGACCTTTCCGAACGTTCCGACCGCGCGCTGCGCCGCGCCTATCGCCTTGCAGAAGACATGGACGCAGAGCTGACCGTGCTTGCCGTTGTCGATGAAGATCTGCCGCGACCTGTCGCCTCGACGATGGCCGCCGAGGCGGAAAAGCAGCTTGGTGGGCAATGCGGGTCGATCTCGGAGCGCAAGGCGGAGATCCGGGTCGAGATCGGCGAGCCGGTGGCCACGATCACCGCCTGCGCGACGCGCATCGAGGCGGATCTGGTGGTGCTCGGGGTACATCGGACCCGCGCGTTCTGGGATTTTTTCAGCGGGACGACCATGGAGCGGATCGTGCGTGCCAGCGAGCGGCCGGTGCTGCTGGCGGCCGGGGCCGTGACCGGGGCCTACCAACGGGTTCTCTGCGGGATCGACCTTTCGTCGTCCTGCGCGGCTGCGGCGCAGGCGGCGGGCAGATTTGCCCCGGAGGCCATCCTCAAGGCGTTCCACGCGGTGCATGTGCCTTACCGCGGGCTAGTTGCCCCGCAGCAGAGCGCAAAGGCGCTTGCGCCCTTCGTCAAGGAGGCGGAACGGGAACTTGCCGCGTGGTGGGAGGCCGCGCAACTGCCCGAGAAGATGGCGCAGCCGGTGCCGATGGTGGGCTCGGTGTCGTTGAGCCTCGACCACGAAATTGAGAGCTTTCAACCCGAGCTCATTGCAGTGGGCGCCCATGGCCGGGCCGCGATTTCGATTTCGCTCCTCGGCCAGTTCACCGAGAGCCTCATCCGAACACCGCCCTGCGATGTGCTGGTGGTTCGCCGCTGAGCCGCAGTCGGGGCTTTGCCTCAGGCCGGGTTGGCGATAGCTATGGGCCGACCGAAAACGGAGGATCGCCCCATGACTGCCTTGCGCGGAGATATCGACCCGGATGGGCTGCTGGAGTTCTCGGTGGTGTTCACCGACCGCTCGCTGAACCACATGAGCAAGGCTTTTCAGGAGGTTATGCGCGACATCTCATCCGGCTTGAAAGCCTGCTACAACGCCGCTGCCGTTGCCGTGGTGCCGGGCGGTGGCACCTATGCGATGGAGGCCGTGGCGCGGCAGCTGGCCCGCGACGAGACGGTGCTGGTGGTGCGCAACGGGTTCTTTTCCTACCGCTGGAGCCAGATCTTTGAGGCGGGCGGGCTTCCGGCAGAAGAGATCGTGATGAAGGCCCGGCGGGCGGGGAATGACGCGACCGCAGCCTTTGCGCCCGCGCCGGTGGAAGAGGTGGTGGCCCGGATCAAGGCCGAGGCGCCTGCGCTGGTGTTTGCGCCGCATGTGGAAACCGCGAGCGGGATGATCCTGCCGGATGATTACATCGCCGAAATTTCCAAGGCCGTTCATGAGGTTGGCGGGCTGATGGTGCTCGACTGTATCGCCTCGGGCTGCATCTGGGTTGATATGGAAGCGACCGGGGTGGATGTGCTGATTTCAGCGCCGCAGAAGGGCTGGTCGGCACCGCCCTCGGCGGGGCTGGTGATGCTTTCGGCGCGGGCCGAGGAGAAGGTGGCGGAGACCAAGAGCGACAGTTTTGCCTGTGATCTGGGCAAGTGGCTGGCGATCATGCAGAGCTACGAGGCGGGGGGGCATGCCTACCACGCGACGATGCCGACCGATGCGCTGCGGGTGTTTCGCGACGCGCTGAAAGAGACCGAGGCCAGAGGCTTCGGCGAAGTGAAGGCCGCGCAGCAGGCGCTCGGCGATGGGGCGCGGGCCATGCTTGCCGCCAAGGGGGTGAAAAGCGTGGCCGCAGAGGGCTTTGGCGCGCCGGGCGTGGTGGTGGTCTACACCGACGACCCGGAGCTGCAGACCGGCCGCGCCTTTGCCGCAGAGGGCGTGCAGATCGCCGCCGGGGTGCCGCTGATGGTGGACGAAGGCGCGGATTACAGGAGCTTCCGCATCGGGCTTTTCGGGCTCGACAAGCTGGCGGATGTTGAGGCGACGCTCGGACGGCTTGAGCGGGTTCTCGACAAGGTTATCGCCTAGATCCTAATCACCGGTTAACCGCCCATGCCCGCACGCATCACCGCGCGGCGCAGGGGCGGCACATCGGCCACGACCTTGAGGCCGGAGAGGCGCAGCGATTGCAGCGGCGGCAGGCCGGAGCGGGTGAGGCGGTTGTAAAAGCCGATTGCCGCGACCCGTGCGGCCACGTCGCGGGCGCGGGAATTTTCATAAGCATCAAGATGTTGCCGGGAGCCGAGGGTTTCTGGCGTGGCGCTGCCCAGGAGGGCGGCGAGATCGTTCAGCGAGGTGTTGAGCCCCTGTGCACCGATGGGCGGAATCACATGGGCGGCCTCGGCGATGAGGGCGGTGCGCTGGGCTGTGAGGGCCTTGGCGTGCAGCGTGATGATCGGGAAGAGGGCGCGCGGGCTAGCAAGGGTGAGCGGGCCGAGGAGGCCAGCGGAGCGCATGGTGGCCTCGGCGGAAAAATCTTCCGGCTCAAGGGCTTGCAGGCGCAGGGCCTCGGGGCCGGGGTTCATCCAGACCACCGCTGAGGTGGGGGTGCCATCGTCATCGGGGAGGGGAATGAGGGTGAAGGGCCCGCCCTGATTGTAGACCTCGGTGGAGATGTTGTGGTGCGGCTCCGGGTGGGTGACGGAGAAGGCGAGGGCCTTTTGCCCGAAACGGGAGATTTCTGCCGCAATTCCAGCGGTTTCGCGCACCGCGCTCTCGCGCCCGTCGGCACCGATCACTAGCCGGGCGCGCAGGCCGGTGCCATCGCTCAGCCGGACGATCGCCTCGCCCTCCCGCGTGACCATTGAAGCAAAGCTCGCGCCCCAGTGGAGGGTGACATTTGGCAGGGATTCCAAAGCGTTGAGCAGCACATCCGCGATGCGCCAGTTCATCAGGTTTTGCGCGAGGGGCGGGGTGCCGGGCGCGCTGGAGCGGAAGGCGCGGGAATCGCGGATTTTGGGGGGCCAGCTAGTGGTATCGGTGATGTGCAACTCTTGCAGGGGCTGGGCATGGGGCGCGAGAGGCTGCCAGAGGCCGGCCTCTGTGAAGAGGTTGATCGCCGGGTCGAGAAAGGCGGTAGAGCGTTGATCTCCATCGGCTTTATCTCGGCTTGGGGGCCTTGGGGCGGCGAGGGTGACGCTGTATCCGGCATGGGCGAAACAGGCCGCAGCCGTCAACCCTGCGATGCCCGCGCCTGCGATGAGGATATCGGTTGTTTTACGTGCCATTGTGGGGATTTAGGGCGCTTGGGAGGCAATTGCCAAGGGGACGTATCGGCGCAGCGGAGGTTTTGCGAAAATGCCTGTGCGCGGCGCAGATTTTGGCGTTAACCCGGGAAAGTTAACGGGCAACATGTGATGCACAACCCATGCACATCCTATGCACAGGGGATTTTTGCAAAATGGCGAGAGGTTAACCGACCGAGCGGGCTCATCCGGGCCTCGCCGTGCTTTCCCCCTTACCAAAGGGCCGCGTGCTAGAGGCCAGTGAGGAAGCGGGTGAGGTCGGCGGTGTGGTGGTGGATGTGTGGGGCCGCCAGCGGCTCGGGCGCGACGTGGACGGTGCGCATGCCCATTGCGTGGGGCGCGGCGAGGTTGCGGGGATCGTCCTCGAACATGGCGCCGCGGGCCGGGTCGAGACCGGCCTTGGCAAAGACGGTTTCAAACGCCGCCCGCTCGGGCTTGGGCCGAAAACCCGCATGCTCGACCCCGAAGACCTCGTCAAAGAGGCCGGACAGGCCGCGTGCGGAAAGCACCCGCTCGGCATAGGGCTTGGAGCCGTTGGTGTAGACGAACTTGTTGCCGGGCAGGGCGGCAATGGCGGCGGCGAGGGCGTCATCCGCGTCCAGATGGTCGAGCGAGATGTCGTGGACATGGGTGAGATAGGGGGCCGGGTCGAGCCCGTGGACCTCCATCAGCCCGGCGAGCGTGGTGCCGTACTCGGCCCAGTATTTCTTGCGCAGCGCGTCGGCCTCGGGCTGATCGACGCCGAGCGCCTCCATCACCCATGCGGTCATGCGCACCTCGATCTGGTCGAAGAGGCGGGCCTCGGGTGGATAGAGCGTGTTGTCGAGGTCAAAGACCCAGGCGGCGACATGGGAGAAGAGGGGGGCGTGCGACATGGGGCGGACGCTAGGCGCGCGGGCGGTGCGGCGCAAGGGCCGCTTGCCTTGGGGCGGCGCGGGCGCATAGGCTCGCCGGACGAGACAAAGAGGAGTGGTTGGATGCCAAGCGCACGGCCCGCGCAGGGGGATGCCTACGGGCTTATTCTCGATGCGATTGATCTGGGCACCTACAAGCCCGGCGACCGATTGGTGGAGAGCGAGCTGGCGGAGCGGTTCGGGGTGTCTCGCACGCCGATCCGCGAGGCGTTGCAGCGGCTGGAAACCCAAGGCCTGCTGGTGCGCGACGGGCGCAGCCTGATTGTGGCCTCGCTTGACCACAACGAACTGGCGGAGCTTTACGTGGTGCGGGCCGAGCTGGAGGGGCTGGCGGCGCGGCTGGCGGCCCGCCATGCGACCGCCGAAGAGGTGAAAGTGCTGGGGCAGATGGTGCAGGAGGACCGGGCGAAGGTGGATGACCCGGCTGCGCTCAGCCGGTCCAACCGGCGGTTTCACCGGCAGATCCATTTGGCCAGCCACAACCGCTTTCTGATCCAGCAGCTTGATCTGGTGCATCGCTCGATGGCGCTGCTGGCCACCACCTCGCTGGCGGCCGAGGGGCGGGGCGAGGAGGCGCTGGCGGAGCATCAGGCGATTGTCGATGCGATGGCGGCGCGCGATGAGCCGGGGGCGGGCGAGGCGCTGCGCCGCCATATCTCGGCGGCCTTCGAGCAGCGGCTCAGGCTGGACGCGGCGCAGGACTGACGGCGGCCTCTTCCAGCACGATGATGGGCGCAAGCTCGTCGGCCTCCTCGTGGTGGAGGCCGTGGGTGGTTTTATCCCAATAGAAGGGCTTGGTGACGATCTCCCAGAGCGCCTTGTAAGAAGCCAGCGCCCCCAGCGGATAATAGAAGTGCAGCGTGGGCACCCATTTGCGCAGTTTCAGGTGGCCGGCCAGCTGGGTGCCAGCGATGCCGGTGGCGATGGTGATGGCCTCGGAGGCGAGAAAGGTGCCAGCCAGCGCCCAGAAGGCCCAGCCGGGCAGCGCTGCGGCGATCGGGTGCCAGACGCCGAGGAGGACGAGCCAGAAGCTCCACAGCAGGGGCGCGAAGATGAACTGGGTGAGCGCGCCGAGAAACAGCAGTTGGAAGCCGGCAAAGCGCCATGCGCCGAGGTCGCGCCAGAGGGCGCGGGGCGCACGCATGTGCACGGCCCATGTGATGGCGTAGCCCTTGAGCCAGCGGGAGCGTTGCTTGACCCAGGGCAGTGCGCGGCAGTTGGCCTCTTCGTAGGTGGTGCTTTGCACGAGTTCGGTGCGATAGCCCATGCGGACCAGCCGGATGCCCAAATCTGCATCTTCGGTGACGTTGTGGGCATCCCAGCCGCCGATCTTTTCCAGCGCTTCGCGGCGGAAGAACAGCGTGGTGCCACCCAGCGGGATCGGCCAGCCCAGCCGCGCCAACCCCGGCAGCACGACGCGGAACCAGCTGGCATATTCGACCGCGAAGCAGCGCGAGAGCCAGTTGGTGCCCGCATTGTAAAAGTCGAGCGCGCCTTGCAGGCAGGCCACTTCGGGCGGGCGCTCGTGGAAGCGTTGGACCACCTTGTGAATCTGGTCCGGGTCGGGGGCATCCTCGGCATCCCAGACGCCGACGATGGACCCGCGGCACAATTCGAGCGCGTAGTTCAGCGCGCGCGGCTTGGTTTGCACCGCCCCGCGCGGCACGGTGATGACGCGAATCCACGGTGGCAGGCGGGTGCGCGAGAGGGTGAGGCGGGTGGTGTCGTCGGAGGCTTCCATGACGAGGCAGACATCGAGAAGCTCCTTGGGGTAGGTCAGCCGCGACAGCCGCCGCACGAGGTGGGAGGCGATATGCTCTTCGCGGAACAGCGGCACCATCACAGAGACCACCGGCAGCCGGGCGATGGCAGGGCGATTGCGGCGGCTGTTGAAGGCGGGGAGGGCGGAGGCGAGCGTGAGGGGCGCAGGCGCGGTGCTGGCGCGGGCGGCCTCTTCCAGCGCGGCGGCGCGGTGCTGGCGATCGCGGGCTTCGGCGCGCATGCCGCGCCATGTAAACCATGTGGCCGCGCCCTTCATCGCCATTTGCAGGCAGAGCGTGACCACGGCCCATGCGGTGAGCAGGGCGAGGGTGAGCCACGGCGCGGCGAGGGTGGCGACGAGCGCGGCGAGGCAGATGGCCAGTAGCGCTCGCTGCTTTCCGCGCGTGAGGAACTCGCGGCAGCTGAGCGGCTCGGCGACCTTGGTTTCGGCCTTTTGAATCAGATCCTTGGCGCGGATCTGTTGGACTGCGCGGAACACCTCATGCTCCTGCGCGAGCGCCATGACGACCGGCCCGAAGAGGCGCGTCAGCTCTTCCTGATGGCGGGCAAAGAGGTGGGGCCGGGCGGTGACGATGACGGTGAGCGAGCCACGACGCCGCCACGGCAGGATGCAGTCGCGCAGGCAACGCTCGGGGCTGTAGCGATCCACCAGCCGGGGGTCGGGCGGCTCGAAGGCCGGGTCGATGACGCGGGCGCGCCATTGGGTGGCCAGAGCCTCCATCAGCTGGCTTTGGGTGACCATCTTATGGGCAAGGAGAATATCGCCGAGGCGGGCCTCTTCACGGGCCTGCATTGCGAGGGCCTTGAGCAGATCACCGGGATCGAGCACGCCCGTTTCGACG
This sequence comes from Oceanicola sp. D3, assembly GCF_006351965.1. Classification (NCBI taxonomy): domain Bacteria; kingdom Pseudomonadati; phylum Pseudomonadota; class Alphaproteobacteria; order Rhodobacterales; family Roseobacteraceae; genus Oceanicola; species Oceanicola sp. D3. The sequence goes on along the minus strand of NZ_CP040932.1, from coordinate 2,934,704 downwards.
AGGATTTTGCCGAGCCGGGGGCGCATGGCCTCGGGCGGGCGTTTGGGCGTGACAAGCTGTAGCCCACCCTCGCCAGCGGCGGGTGCGACAACAGCCACGCGGCGCATTGGCTGCGGGCTCACGGAGCGTGTTTCCTTCCCCTGGTGGCGCCGGGGTGAAACAGAAGGCAGACCCGGCGGCAATTGCGGAGGCCCAGCAGCCCCCGCCCCGCCATATTGTCGCCCGATTGGTTAAGGAACCGTTAAGCAGTGAAGTGTCGGCCCGGATCGCGCGGCCCTCAGCCCGGCACCTTCTCCTTCATCGCCGCCGCGAAGCGCTCGAAGAGGTAGAAGCTGTCTTGCGGGCCGGGGCTGGCCTCGGGGTGGTATTGCACCGAGAACACCGGCTTGCCATCGACCGCGATGCCGCAATTGGAGCCATCGAAGAGCGACACGTGGGTTTCGCTCACCCCGGCGGGCAGGGTCTGGCTATCAACCGTGAAGCCGTGGTTCATCGAGGTGATCTCGACCTTGCCGGTCGTCAGATCCTTCACCGGGTGGTTCGCGCCGTGGTGGCCGTGGTTCATCTTGATGGTGCGCGCGCCGAGCGCCAGCGCCAGCATCTGGTGGCCGAGGCAGATGCCGAAGACCGGGATGTCCTTGGCGAGCACCTCCTTGATCATCGGCACGGCATATTCGCCCGTTGCCGCCGGGTCGCCGGGGCCGTTGGAGAGGAACACGCCGTCGGGGCCGTGGGCCAGCACCTCTTCTGCGGTTGCCGTGGCGGGCAGCACGGTGACATCGCAGCCCGCCGAGGCAAGGCAGCGCAGGATGTTGCGCTTGGCGCCGTAGTCGATGGCGACAACCTTGTGGCCCGGCCCCTCGCGCTTGGTGAAGCCCTCGGGCCAGGCCCAGCGCATCTCGTCCCAGCGGTAGCTCTGGGCGCAGGTCACGTCCCTTGCCAGATCGAGCCCTTCCAGCCCGGAAAACTCACGCGCCGAGGCGATCAGCGCCTCGATGTCGAAGTTGCCCTCCGGGTCATGGGCCAGTGCCACATGGGGCGCGCCCTGCTGGCGGATCGCCCGGGTCAGCCGCCGGGTATCGAGCCCGCCAATGCCGATGCGCCCGCGCCGGGCCAGCCAGGCCTGCAACTGCTCCGCGGCGCGCCAGTTGGAGGGCTCGGTCGGATCCCACTTCACGACCATGCCCTCGGCCACCGGATCGGCGGTTTCGTCATCTTCGGGGTTCACGCCGACGTTGCCGACATGGGGGAAGGTGAAGGTGACGATCTGGCCCGCGTAGGAGGGATCGGTCATGATTTCCTGATAGCCGGTCATCGCGGTGTTGAAGCAGAGCTCGGCGGTGCGCACGCCTGTCGCTCCGAAGCCTTGTCCGTAAAACAGCGTGCCATCAGCGAGGGCGAGGCAGGCGGTGGGTTTGGGCTGGCTGGGCATGGGCACGACTCCTTTGGCGGGAAGGCAAATCCGCCTGTGTCTAGGACCGTGCGCCGGGGGCGTCAACCCGCTGTTGGGCCCGGTGAAACGTGCTGTTTCCGTCACGTCGGCGCGCCCCCGGCTTGCCCCTCGCGGCGGCGCAGCGTAGGGTGCCGCCCTGTCTGGCCCGGGGGACGCGCAACCACTCACTGCGCAGCGGGCGCAAAACACTGGGACGTCAACCATATGGATATCCGAAATCGCGTCACTTCGGCGCTGAAGGAGGCCATGAAGGCCAAGGAGGCCGAGCGCCTCTCGACGCTGCGGCTCATCAACGCCGCGATCAAGGACAAGGACATCGCGGCCCGCGGCCAGAACGGCGCTGGCGAGGCCGGTGTGACGGATGCCGAGGTGCTGGCCATTCTGGGGAAGATGGTGAAGCAGCGGCAGGAAAGCGCGCGCGCCTATGAAGAGGGCGGACGGCTGGACCTTGCCGAGCGCGAGCTTGCGGAAGTGAAGGTGATTGAAGAGTTTCTGCCGCAGCAGCTTTCGGAAAAGGAAGCCGAGGCTGCGGTGAGCGAAGCGATTGAGACCACTGGCGCCGAGAGCATTCGCGACATGGGCAAGGTGATGGGCGTTCTGAAAGAGCGCTACACCGGCCAGATGGATTTTGGCAGCGTTGGCCCGATGGTGAAGGATCGTCTGGCCTGATTGGCTGGTGGGTTGGTGGGCAGATTGCCCACCCTACGGCGCCTTGCTTCAAGCGCCGAGCGTTGGAAATGCGGCCCTGATCCGTGCCACGATTTCCTCATCTACCGCGAATCTCTCTACGAAACGGGCCTTGAACGACACCCGCCCGCGTCGCGCCCCGAAGTTCTCGCCATGGTTCAGGATGTAGAGCGCGGCGGGTTGGTGCAGCGGTGCGAGCGGCCGCCCGGCGAGGGCGGCGAGGTAGGGAAACATCCGGTGTTCATGCGCGGTGGCGGCGGCGATGAAGGCCGCGTCGCCGGGATCGCGGGTGCAGCGGAAGGCGGCGCAGGAGCCGCAGAGCTTCCAGAACGGCTTTTGCCCCGGCCTCGTGAGGCTGCGGCGGGTGGCGCGGGCAAAGCGGCCCGAGCCTGCATCGAGCAGCCAGCCGCTTTCAACCAGATATCCACCGGGGCTGCGGCGGCGGCGCATTTCTTCCACCGCGCCTGCGGCCAGCAGATCATCGGCATCAAAGGGCATGGCATAGCCATCGCTCGGCCCGTGCGCGGGCAGGGCGTGGCAAAGCGTGGCGAGCTTGTGCCACTTGTCGTTGCCCTCCACGGATTCGGTGAAGGGCAGGAAGGTGATGCGGGGATCGTCCTGTAGCTCTGGCGGCAACGCGGGTGCATCTTGCCCGCAGATGAGGGCACGCCAGTGCCCGTCGCTCTGGGCGGCGAAGCTGGCGAGGGTTTCGTGCAGGCGCGCCTCCACGGCCTGCCAGTCGCCCACGTGATGCTTGCCGACCAGCGGAATCAGGAACACCACCTCGGGTGATGCAGGCGGCTGCCCCAAGCTCCCCCGGCGCGAAAGCGCGGCCGCCTCGGAGGGGGCGGGGTTGAGCGCGCGTGCCAGTGCGGGGGAGAGCTCAGCGGCGGCGCGGAGTGCGGCGCGTTTCCATTTGGGCGTGGCGGGGGCTTGGGCCATATGTGCGATCAGTCCCGAAGGGGCAGAAGGGCGGCGAGCTCGGCGTGGAGCGCGACCCGTTCGTCTTCGCTGAGAAAGGCGCCGATTTCAACCTCGCGGCCCTTGCCGGAGAGGGTGACGTAATTGGGCACCGGCCCGCCGGTGCGGTGCAGGGTGACCTGCACCCAATGCGGATTTTCCTCCCAGCTCTGGGCCGCGCCCTTCGGGTTTTGCCGGGTGAGCAGCAGGCGGTCGGGCCAGATGGTCAACTCTTCGAGGATTTCGCCGTCGCGGTAGCTTTTTTGCAGCAGGAAGTAGAGCAGCCAAAGCACGCCCAGCATGAAGGGCAGGAGGCCCCAAAGGACGGGGGTGCCGATGGCGGGGATGAGGGGCACGCAGAGCAGGGCCGCGGTGCCGCCGATGAACCAGACGAATCCCACCTTCGGCAGGGATCGGTGGGGCCATGCCGAGAGCGCGGCGCGGGTGCCTTCGGGGGGCGGTGTTTGCCAGCTATGGGGCATGGGGCCAGCCTGTTTGCGGTGGGGAACGGCGCTGCGATTTTTGGGCCGTCCGTTGGGGGGGAGCTTCGGGGTGGTCGTGTTTGGTGTGGTGGGCAGATTGCCCACCCTACGGGGGCATGCCCAGATGACAAAAGGCCCCGGACGCGATGCCGGGGCCTTTGATTTTCGTCTCGCGCCGCCTCAGTGGTGGCTCACCTTGTCCCACTCCTCCTGCTTGGGGAGGATCTCGAAGGTGTGCTCCGGGGGCGGGGAGGGCAGCGTCCACTCCAGCGTGTCGGCGTGCTCGTTCCACGGGTTGGCCGCGGGCGAGGGCGCGCCTTTGCGCATCGCGTAGATGATCGTGACGATGAAGAACAGGAAGCTGGCGAAGGACAGGAAGGCGCCTAGCGAGCTGATGTGGTTCCAGAAGGCGAAGGCTTCGGGGTAGTCGATGTAGCGGCGCGGCATGCCCTGACGGCCCAGGAAGTGCTGGGGGAAGAAGGTCATGTTGGCGCCGATAAAGAAGGCCCAGAAGTGGATCTTGCCTGCTGTCTCCGAATACATCCGGCCGGTGAACTTGGGGAAGTAGAAGTAGATCCCGGCAAAGATTGTGAACACAGCCCCAAGGCTCATCACGTAGTGGAAGTGCGCCACGACGTAGTAGGTGTCGTGATAGGCGCGGTCGATGCCGGCCTGGCTGAGCACGACGCCGGTGACGCCGCCCACGGTGAAGAGGAAGAGGAAGCCGAAGGCCCAGAGCATCGGGGTTTTGAACTCGATCGAGCCGCCCCACATGGTTGCGATCCAGGAGAAGATCTTGATGCCGGTGGGCACCGCGATCACCATGGTCGCCAGCATGAAGTAGCTCTGCTGGGTCAGCGACATGCCGACGGTGTACATGTGGTGCGCCCAGACGACGAAGCCGAGCACGCCGATCCCGATCAGCGCCCAGACCATCGGCAGGTAGCCGAAGATCGGTTTGCGGGCGAAGGTGCCGATGACGTGGGAGATGATGCCGAAGCCCGGCAGGATCACGATATACACTTCCGGGTGTCCGAAGAACCACAGGATGTGCTGATACAGGATCGGGTCACCGCCGCCAGAAGGCTGGAAGAAGGTGGTGCCGAAGTTCCGGTCGGTCAGCAGCATGGTGATGGCGCCGGCGAGCACCGGAAGGGCCAGCAGGATCAGCCAGGCGGTGACGAAGATCGACCAGCTGAACAGCGGCACCTTGAACAGGGTCATGCCGGGGGCACGCATGTTCAGGAAGGTGGTGATCATGTTGATCGCGCCGAGGATCGAGGAGGCACCGGAGACGTGCACCGCGAAGATCGCGAGGTCCATCGAGTAGCCGCTCTCATTGGTCGAAAGCGGCGGGTAGAGCACCCAGCCGACGCCCGAGCCGAGCTGGCCATTGCCGCCCGGCGAGAGCACCGAGGCCACGGCCAGCAGGGTGCCGGTGACGAAGAGCCAGTAGCTGAGGTTGTTCATCCGCGGGAACGCCATGTCGGGCGCGCCGATTTGCAGCGGCATCAGGTAGTTGCCGAAGCCGCCGAAGAGCGCCGGAATCACCACGAAGAACATCATCAGGATGCCGTGGGCGGTGACGAGCACGTTCCAGAGGTGGCCGTTGGGCGTACATTCCTCCGCAGAGGGGATCAGCCGCGAGCCTTCCATGCACATGAACTGCACATCGGGGCTCATGAGCTCCATCCGCATGTAGACGGTGAAGGCCACCGAAATGAACCCGACCGCCGCGGCAGTGAACAGGTAGAGGATCCCGATGTCTTTGTGGTTGGTCGACATGAACCAACGGGTGAAGAAGGACCGGTTGTCCTCGTGGTCGTGACCGTGAACGGTGGCGTCCGCCATAGGTGCTGCCTCCCGGCTTGCGTAGTTTGTCCGAGCGGTCGAGACATGGGCCAATGCGTCGCGCAGCACGGCCCGGCTCTCCCTTCAGGCTCCGCTTTTAGGCAACGTATTCAGGGACGGCAATGTTCAAACCGTCGCAGGGGGCGGAATTTTGGCGCGAAGGCGGCCTTTTGCGCCGCCAGTCAGGCCGAGGCGGCGGCCAGCACGGCGCGTGCCGCAAGGTGGACCTCTTCGATGCGGTCGTTTGTTGTGGGCGCGCGGGCGAGTCGGGCCAGATCGGGGCGGACCCCGGCGAGGAGGTCGGGCGGTAGCTGCGCGGCCAGAAGCTCGATCACCCAATATTTCCACGGGCCGTCCTTGCCGTTCAGAATCCGGCGCAGCGGTGGCAGCAGCTCGGGCCCGGCATTGCGCAGGCAGGCCGCCAAGGGCTTGGCGACCGGCCAGTTGGCATCTTGCAGCCACTCCAGCAGCTCGGGGAGGACCGGGGCGATCTTGCGGGGTTCCGCGCGGATGGCGGCGGCGGCCCGCTGAACGGCGTCGGTATCGTGCTTGTCGCGGGGGATGCAGGCGGAAAGGTCCATCCGCCCCAGTTATGAACTGCGCCGCCGCCTCGCAACCGGGGCCGGGGGAAGGCCGCTGCGGGCGGCAGGAAGCCGCCAGCCGCTCACCCCTGAAACCGCAGCATCAGCGCCACACCGGCCCAGGCCGAGACGCCGGTGAGCACGGCACCCCATGTGGTGTCGGTCACGACCATGGCCCAGGACCAGTCTTTCATGATCGCCATGGAGGTGAACTCGTAGGTGCCATAGGCCATGGCCCCGATCACCGCGCCGTGCAGCAGCGCGCGGCCCGGCGCGGCATCGCGCAGCGCGGGGGCGGAGACGAGGAAGACGAGGCCGGCGACATAGGCGAGGTAGAAGAGCCCGGCGGGCGCCAGCAGCGGCCCGTCGCGCATGGCGTCACCGAGGTGGCGGGTGAAGAGGGGCTTCATCACGAGGGTCAGCATCACCGCGTCGGCGGCGAGGAAGATGAGGGCGGTGGTGGTGTAAAGCTGGATCATCAGGGTTTCCCTATTGGCTTGGGCATAGTTAGGCCGCGTGGGGCGGAGGCAAATGGCTGCGCGGAGTTGGCTGCGCTATCAGCTCGTAGGGCGACGCGCGGCGGCGGCTTTTGCAGGCGGTTACGGCGGGGGGGCGTGGGCCACCGGGGGAGGGGCGACTGGGAGCTTTCCCTCCCAACGTCTGCCCGAGGGAGCCGGCGGTTGGGGCGCGGCAACGGCGCGTTTTGACAGCCCTGCCGATAGGGTGTCATAAGATGGCCGTGCTGCACGCGGGGCAATTGGGGAGGAGCTCGGTTGGGCAAGCGAGTTCTTTTGGTAGAAGATGAGCCGAATATCATCGAGGCGATCCGGTTCATCCTGAGCCGGGATGGCTGGCGTGTGGATACCCATTCGGATGGAGCCAGCGCATTGGAGGCGGTGGCGCGGGTGCGCCCGGATGTTATGATCCTCGATGTGATGCTCCCCGGCAAATCGGGGTTCGACATTTTGCGCGAGTTGCGGGCCGATCCGGCCACCCAAGCGCTGCCGGTGCTGATGCTCACCGCGAAGGGGCAGGGGAAGGACCGGGACCTGGCCCTGCAGTTTGGGGCCAACCGCTTCATGACAAAGCCTTTTTCCAACGATGAAGTGCTGGATTGCCTGCGCGAGTTGGCGGGCGCATGAGCGCGGAACAGGAGGCGCGGGAGGGGGCCGGGCAGGCCGCCCCGGAGCGCAGGCTCATCGACATTGCCGACCGTGTGGATGGCGAGGATATTCCGCTGTTTCTCGCCCGGCAGACCTATCGCCGCCGCCGCCTGATGGATGCTGCCCGCCTCCTGCCGGTTGTCGGGCTGATGCTGGTGCTCTTTCCGCTGCTCTGGATCGGGCAGGGCGCCGGGCCGCAGACCCGTGTGGGCGTGCTCTATCTCTTCGGGGTCTGGGTGTTGCTGATCGTGGTGGCCGCGCTGGTGGCCGCGCGGCTTTCGGCCCCGCTGCCGCCGGGAACCGGCGACGAGAGGGACGATGGCGTTTAATCTGCTCGTTGCGGTCTCGCTCCTTTACGTGGGCTTTCTGTTCCTTGTTGCCTTCCTCGCCGAGCGCCGGGCCCAGCGGGGGATGCCGCGGTGGCTGCGCTCGCCGATGGTTTATACGCTGTCGCTCAGCGTTTATTGCACCGCATGGACCTTTTACGGCGCGGTGGGCTACGCCGCACGTTCGGGGCTGGAATACCTGACGATCTACCTTGGCCCGACGCTGGTGCTCACCGGCTGGTGGCTGGTGCTGCGCAAGCTGGTTCGGGTGGGGCGGACACAGCGGATCACCTCGATTGCTGACCTGATCTCCAACCGTTACGGCAAATCCAACGTGCTGGGCGTGCTGGTGACGCTGCTCGCGGTGATCGGCACCACGCCCTACATTGCCTTGCAGCTTCAATCCGTCACCCTTTCGCTTGAGGTCTTTGCGCTGAGTTCGGGGGAGGAGGCGCTTTCGGCCCGCAATGCGCTTTGGGTCGCGGGCGGGCTGGCGCTGTTCACCATCCTTTTCGGCACGCGCAACCTTGATGCCAACGAGCGCCACCACGGCGTTGTCACCGCGATTGCGGTGGAGGCGGTGGTGAAGCTGGTGGCGCTGCTGGCGGTGGGGATCTTCGTGGTTTGGGGCATGGCGGGTGGGGTGGGCGACATGCTGGCGCAGATCGACGCCTCGCCGATGGCCGAATGGCCGTTGCACCCGAGCCGCTGGGCGGGGCTGATCTTTCTGTCCGCCGCCGCGATCCTCTGCCTGCCGCGGATGTTTCAGGTGCTCGTGGTGGAAAACTCGGACGAGGCGCATCTGGCCACGGCCTCATGGGCGTTTCCGCTTTACCTGATGCTGATGTCGCTCTTCGTGGTGCCGATTGCGGTGATGGGGCTGGAGCGCCTTCCGGCGGGCTCCAACCCCGACCTCTTCGTGCTGACGCTGCCGCTCAGCGAGGGCAAGGGCGGGCTGGCGATGCTGGCCTTCCTTGGCGGGTTGTCGAGCGCCACCAGCATGGTGATCGTCGCGGCGATTGCGCTCTCGACGATGGTTTCCAACCACATCGTCATGCCGCTCTGGCTCAGCCGCCAGCAGGTGGGCGCGGCGACGGTGGCGGGCGATGTGCGGGCGGTGGTGCTGACGGCGCGGCGGATCTCGATCGCGGGGGTGCTGCTGTTGGGCTACTTCTATTACCGGGTGTCGGGCGGCTCGGAGGCGCTGGCGGCGATTGGCCTGATCTCCTTTGCCGGGGTGGCGCAGGCGCTGCCCGCCTTGCTCGGCGGATTGTTCTGGCGCGGTGCCACGCGGAAGGGCGCGATGGCGGGGCTTGTGACCGGCTTTGTGCTTTGGGCCTGGACGCTGTTTTTGCCCAGCTTCGGGCCGGGCGGGCCGATCAGCGCCACGGTGCTTGCCGAGGGGCCGCTGGGGCTGGAATGGCTGCGCCCGCGCGCGCTGTTCTCGATCGAGGGAATGGACCCGCTTGTACATTCGCTGTTCTGGTCGGTGGGGCTGAACACGCTGGCGTTTCTGGTGGTGTCGCTGGCCAGCTTCCCCGGCCCGCTGGAGCGGCTTCAGTCGGCGCAGGTGGTGAACGTCTTTGCCCATACGATGGGCGCGCGGGGCTGGGCGCGGGGGAGCGCGGAGGCCGAAGACATGCTGATGATGGCGCAGCGGATCCTTGGGGCGAGCGAGGCGCAGGCGCTGTTTCGGCGGCAGGCGGAGGCGCAGGGGAAGGCCGGGCAACTGCCTGACATCACGCCCGAATTTTTGAGCCAGGTGGAGCGGGAGCTGGCGGGCTCGGTGGGGGCTGCCACGGCCCATGCGATGGTGGGGCAGCTTGCCGGCGGCTCTTCGGTGCTGGTGGAAGACCTGATGCGGGTGGCCGATGAGGCGCAGCAGATTCTGGAATATTCATCGCAGCTTGAGCAGAAGTCTGACGAGCTGGCCCGCACCGCGCGCCAGCTGCGCGACGCCAACGAAAAGCTCACCCAGCTGTCGATCCAGAAGGATGCCTTCTTGAGCCAGATCAGCCATGAGCTGCGCACGCCGATGACCTCGATCCGCTCGTTCAGCGAGCTCTTGAAGGGCGGCGGGCTGGAGGCGGAGGAGCAGGCGCAGTTTGCCGGGATCATCCACGACGAGGCGCGGCGGCTGACCCGGTTGCTGAATGATCTGCTCGACCTTGGCGTGATGGAAAACGCGCAGGTCAGCCTCAACCTTGAGCCGGTGCAGTTGAGCGCCTTGCTGGACAGGGCCGTGGCCTCGGCTTCGCCTGCGGGGGAGGGGCTGGCGATTCATCGCACACCTGCGCGGGAGGCGCGGGAGTTGGTCACCGATGGTGACCGGCTGGTGCAGGTGTTCATCAACCTCATCGCCAATGCGGCCAAATACTGCGATGCGCCGAAGCCGGAGCTCAGCATCGAGGTGGGCGAGGAGAGCGGCGATGACGGCAGCTGGCTGACCGTGGATTTCATCGACAACGGCTCGGGGATCGAGGCGAAGAGCCGGGAGATCATCTTTGAGAAATTCGCCCGGCTGACAGATACTTCGGCGGCGGGTGGGGCCGGGCTTGGGCTGGCGATCTGCCGCGAGATTATGGTGCGGCTGGGCGGCGAGGTGGCCTATTTACCGGGCAAGGGCGGCGCGGCCTTTCGGGCGCGTTTGCCGATGGCGCGCCGGGCCGGGCGGGCGGCCTGAGGGGCGGGCGAATTTCTGCGGCGAAAGCAAGCCGGGGTTAACCAATTTCAAACCTCGCCATGTCAGAACGGCCCAAATGCCCGCGTGACGCCGGGCCACGCCCGATGGAGCCATGACGGAAACACCACGAGAGCTCGTGCTGCGCCGCAAACTGGAGGCTGGCGCGCCCGACCCGGCCCTTGCTGTGGCCGGGCTCCCCCCTGTGCAAAAGGCGCTGGGCCTTGCGATGGCGCGCGTCTCCGACAAGCTGATGGAGCTTGTGGTTGCCGCCGAGAGCACCGGGCAGGTCACAAGGTCGCTGGCCGAATTGCTCGATGAGCTGCCGGAAAACGGGCTTTATGCGATGCTGGAAGGCCCGCAGGAGGCGCAGGGCGTTATGGTGCTCGACAATGCGCTGATGGGCGCGTTGATCGAGCAGCAGACGGCAGGCGCGCTTGCTGCAGGCTCGCCCACGGCGCGCAAACCCACCCGCACCGATGCCGCGCTGTGCGCCGATTGGATCGACGCGGTTTTGCGGGCGGTGGCCGAAACCTATGCCGAGGCCCCGGAGGCAAGCTGGCTGAGCGGATTTGCCTTTTCCTGCCACCTCCCCGATGCCCGCCCGCTTGGGCTGATGCTGGAGGATGAACCCTACCGGATGCTCGATTTTGCGCTCGATCTGGGGATGGGCGCGCGCAAGGGGGCGGGCAAGCTCATTTTGCCCGCGCAGGGCCGTGCGCCCGAGGGGCGGCCTGCCCGCAGCGCGGACGGGGCAGAGATGCCGCATCCTGATGCCCGCGCCGCCTGGGAGCGCCGGATCGAGGCGCAGGTGATGGAGGCGGAGGTGGTGCTTTCGGCGGTGCTGTATCGCTGTGAGCGCAGCATTGCCGAGGTGCTGGAGCTTGCGCCGGGCGACACGCTGACCCTGCCCGCCAGCGCGATTGGGGCGATGACGCTGGAAACCGGCGATGGCACCGCTGTGGCGACGGGCAAGCTGGGGCAGACCGGCGGGGTGAGGGCGGTGCGGATCGCGGAGGCGGGCGCAGAGGGCGACGGCCTGGAGGACGAGGTTGGCGCGGCCATGGCGCTGATGGATGACGCGCCGGAGGAGCTGGCCGAGCTGGCCGGTATGGATGACCTGCCGGACGCGCTGCCCGACATGCCGAAGACCGATCCGCTTGCCGATTTGCCGGACCTGCCGGAGCTGGGTGGCATGGACGAGCCGGGCGGGCTGCCGGAACTGGCCGGGGTGGACGAGCTGCCCGATTTGCCGGAATTGGAGGGCGAGCTGCCGGATTTACCTGAGTTGGATAGCGACTTGCCCAAACTGCGCGCGGGCGGCGGCGCGGGGGAAGGCGGGTTGCCCGAGATAGATGACCTTGGGGATCTGACCGGGACGTGACGCCTTGGCGCGGTGTTGCACCGGGGATCCGCAAGGGTGCAGGAGAGCGCAGGGCGGCGCGCCCGGCCCGGGGAGTTAGCCTTGGTGCAGGGCGTCGAGCCGGGGGGCGAGCGCGGCGAGGTCGTAGCCGGCGCGGGCGGCTGTGGCGATGAGCTCATCGGGCGGCGTTGTGGGTGCGGCACCCAGCATCCAGATCACTGTGCAGCGGGTGCCGGACTGGCAGTAGGCGAACACCGGGCCGGGCGACTCTTCGATGGCCACGCGCTGACGCTCGATCACATCGGGGGTCATCGAGGAATGCACCACCGGGTTGAGCACGAAGGCCAGCCCCGCCGCCTGCGCTGCGGCTTCAACCGAGGCCGCCTGAAGAGTGGGGGGCACTTCGCCATCGGGGCGGTTGCAGATGATCGTGGTGAACCCGGCTGCCGCGATGGCCTCGACCTCCTCGGGCGCGATCTGCGGCGAGACGGAAAGCTTCGGGGTGAGCTGGCGAGGGTCCATGGGCTGTCCTTTCTGCATCGGGGGGCAGACCTTTGTCGCCCCCGGGCTTGATATACCTCAATGAGCGCCGCGTTCCAGCGCCTTAGGCTTGGCGATGACAAGATGCCATGATGCAAGGAGCGCATGTGATGACCACCCCGATCTCTGCCCGCAAAACGACGCTGGAAACACGCCTGACCGAGCTGGACGACCGCCTGCACGAAATTCGCGACGAGTTGGTGAGCCACAACAGCCCCGATTGGGAAGAGCTGGCGGTGGAACGCGAGGAAGACGAGGTGCTGGAAGGGCAGGGCGTGCAGGGGCAGGCCGAAATGGCGGCGATCCGGGCGGCGCTGGCGCGGATCGAAGCGGGGGACTACGGCTTTTGCACCAAATGTGGCGGCGAAATTTCTGCCGAGCGGCTCGACCTGTTGCCGCATACGCCCTTCTGCAAGTCTTGCGCGAGGTGAGCCGCGCCGGGCGCGCGGCTGAGCGGCCCTAAACCCGCGCGCCCGCTTGTCTTTCCCCTCGGGCGCGGCTTTGATGCAAGACAGCCGCAGGGCAGGCGGCGGCGGGACGATGATGGGGAAGGGGCAGCCAATGGGCTCAGTGGTCAAGCTCAACGTGCAGGACGGCGTGGCGCGGATCGTGATCGACGCGCCGCCTGTCAACGCGCAATCGCTGGCGGTGCGGCGCGGGTTGTGGGAAGCGGTGCAGATCGCCGAGGCCGACCCGAAGGTGACGGCCTTGGCGATTGTCGGGGCGGGGCGCAACTTTTCGGCCGGGGCCGATATTGCGGAGTTTGACGCGCCCGGCGAAGACCCGTGGTTTGGCACGCTTTACACCCGGATCGAAGACTGCACCAAGCCGGTGGTGGCGGGCATTCGCGGCGCGGCGTTGGGCGGTGGGTTGGAGCTGGCGCTGGCCTGCCATTTTCGCCTTGCCGCGCCGGATGCGAAGCTGGGGCTGCCGGAGGTGAAGCTGGGCCTCGTGCCCGGTGGCGGCGGCACCCAGCGCGCACCCCGGCTGATCGGCGCGGAGGCGGCGCTGCGGCTGATGCTCAGCGGACAGCCGATGGGGGCGCGCTCGGCGGAGAAACTGGGGCTGGTGGATGGTGTGGTGGAGGGCGACCTTGCCGAAACCACGGTGCAGCTTGCCCGGCAACTCGGGCAGAGCGAAGACGGCGTGGCCCCGCGCAGAACGCGCGATGCGCGGCAGGGGCTTTCGGACCCGCTGGGCTATGAGGCCGCCGTGGCCCGCGCCCGCGCGGCGCTGGAGGGCGACGCGGCCCGCGCCGTTCTGGAGGCACCGCATCGGGTGATTGATTGTGTGGAGGGCGCGCTTTTGCTGCCCTTCGAGACCGGGCTTGCCTATGAGCTGGAGGCGTTCGAGGCGCTGCGGGAGGGGCGGCAGTCGGCGGCGCTGCGCCATGTGTTCTTTGCCGAGCGCGGCGTGGCACGGCCCGCGCGGCTGGGCGGCGAGGCTCCCGTTGCGGTGAGCCGGATCGGGGTTGTCGGCGGCGGCACGCGGGGGGCGGCGCTGACGGTGGCGGCGGCTGCGGCGGGGGTCGAGGTGCGGCTGATGGAGCAGGACGAGGCGCATCTGGAGGCCGCGATTGGCCGTGTGAAGGCGCATTTTGACGGTGAGGTCGAGGCCGGGCGGATGCGGGCCGAGGCGGGCGAGGCGGCGGTGGCCCGGGTGGAGAACGGCGGCGGCGAAGCCGGGCTGGAGGGCTGCGCGGTGGTGGTGGAGACCATGCCCGACGAGAGCGGCCTGAAGGGCGATTTGCTGGCGAGGCTGTCGGAGCTGTTGGGGCCGGAGCCGGTGCTGGCGACCAGTGCACGCAGCCCGGCTCTGGAAACGCTGGCGGCGCCGTTGGAACACCGCGACCGTTTCATCGCGCTGCGCTTTGACGGGCCTGCGCATCGCGCCGGACTGCTGGAAATTGGTGCTCTGCCGGAGGCCGGGGGCGCGGCGGTGGCGCGCGGCTTTGGGCTGGCGCGGGCGCTGGGGATCACCGCGATCTGGGCCGAGCCTGCTGTAGCCGGGCTGATCCATGCCGCAGGCCGCGCCGCGGCGGAGGACATGGTGGCCCGGGGCGAGGCGAGCGCGGAGGAGATGAACGCGGCCTGGGCGGGCTTTGGATTTAATGTGCCGCCCTATGCCGATGAGGGCCGGGCCGACCTTGCGGAGTGGCGGGTGGAAGAGATTATCGCGCCGGTCTGCCTTGCGATGGCCAATGCGGGGGCATTGCTTTTGGCGCAGGGCGCGGTGGAAACGGCGGCGGCGCTGGATGTGGCGATGATCGCGGGCAAGGGCTTTCCGCGCCATGAGGGCGGGCCGATGCATTGGGCGCAGGCGCGCGGGCTGGCGCGAGTGGAGGCAGAGCTGAAGGCGCGGGCGGAGAGCCACGGTGAGGCGCTATGGGCCCCGGCCCCGCAGTTTGCCGAGTTGGTGAAGAACGGGTTGGGCTGGGGCGACCTTTAGGGCGCCTGCTGCACGCCACCTGCGGCTTCAGCCGAGCAGCAGACCCATCACCATCAGCGCGAGGCCGATGGCCGAGACGCCGAGGGCGGCCATGTTCCATGCGCCCATCTTCTGCATATGCGCCACCATCTCCTCGTTGGAGAGCCCGGCGTTGCGGGCCTTCATGACCGAGCGCACGCAGGCGAGGATGGCGATGATACCCAGCAGGGCGATCAGCGCACCGGGCCAGACGAGAAGCGAAAGATCGAGCGAGGGGGCGGTTTGTTCCATGGGCGCGAGGTAGCACCGCGCGGTGGGGCTTTTCAAGCGCGCTGCGCGCCGCTACTCAGGGCGCCGTGGCCAAGAATGAGAACGAGGCAGAAGGAGTTTCACATGAGCGACGTTGATACCGGTGGCGATCAGGGCGGCACGCCCGGCAGCTACCGCGTGGCGGCCGACGAGCTGCGCCAGTTCATCGAGCGGTTTGAGCGGCTGGACGCGGAGAAGAAGGACATTGCCGAACAGCAGAAAGAGGTGATGGCCGAGGCGAAGGGCCGGGGCTATGACACCAAGGTGATGCGCAAGGTCATTGCGCTGCGCAAGCGCGAGCCCGACGATATTGCCGAAGAAGAGGCCGTGCTGGACATGTACAAGCAGGCGCTTGGCATGTGAGCAGGCGGTCAGCGCCGAGCGATTGCGCCGCCTCCGGGCGGCGTTTTCATGCGCGGGCCCCGGCGGTTAGGCCGCCACGAAGCTGGGGAGGGCGGCGCGCGGCTTGGCGGGCAGGTCAATATCCCACATCAGCGAGGCCAGCAGGCGCGCCTCGTAGAATTTGAGCGTGGGGCGGGCGAGTTGCAGGGCGTGCTGTGAGCCCGTTTCGCCGAGAGACATGCTGCCGGGAAGACCGGGGAAGATTTGGGCAATCTCGCGCTGGGCGGCGGAGCCGAGGCGGGCGCGGGCGATGTCGCCGAAATAGAGGCTTTCACAGGCCAGCCCCTCTGCCTCGATCACCTCGTGCCGGGGTAACATGAAATGGGCGTAGCCGATCTCGTGGACATTCACGAGCTCGATCCCCGGAACGCCGGCGAGCGCGCGGGCGGGCACGAAAACCTCCGGTGCGCCAAAGTGCAGCTCTGCCAGCGGGTCGGCCATGAGCACCCGGTGCTGTTGTGACAGGATCAGTGGCGACGGGTTGCCGAAGGCGCCTGCGGCGAAGCGCACCGGCGCGGCGTCATCCCGGCCCGGCACGAGGCTTTGCCCCATCCACATCACCGGTTGCGCGCCGTTGTCATGGGTCAGCACGCGCTGGCCCGCGCGCAGCCGCTCCACCGGCACCGGGCCATCTTCGGTGGCGATGCGGGTGCCGAAGCCGAAGCAGACATAGCCATATTGCTGCACCACGTCCTGATCGGTGGTGTAGAAGCCCGGCGGGTTTTGCGGATCGTGATTGTCCCAATACCATTGTTCGAGGTCGAAATCGGGCGACCAGACCACCTGAATGATCTCGCCATTGTCGTCGATCCCCTGAAACACCACCGCGCCGCCCTGATCGCCGTTGATGTCGACGAAATCTGAGCGCACCACCACCGCATCTTGCAAGGTGCTGCCGCCGCCGTTGCCGGTGTAGGAAACATCATAGGTATCCCCCACCGAGAACTGGAACGGCGTGTCATCGCCCTGATTGGAGGTGATGGAGAGATTGGAGGTGGAGTTTGGCGGGTAGTCGAACGTGGAGGTGCCGGGCCCGTTGTTGACGTTGGACCCGCTGGATATGGCAAACTCGTGGTCGACCGCATTGATCGTGACCGGCATCGGCACCCTCCGGTGGTTTATGCCGGGGATAGGCTGCCATTGGCGAAGGGTTGGTTAACCGTGCTGGGCGATATCGCTAAAATGCGAAGGAAATTGTGGGGCCAGCGGCGCGGCGTTATGGGGCGATGAAGGTGAGCCCCTCGATCATCCGGATGCGCTCGATGTCTTCGACATAGGCTTGGGTCATGGCCTCCACCAGCCCTTCGCTCCAGCCGGGCAGGTCCATTTCAACCTCGACGGCCTCGGGGCGGGCGTATTTGTCGAGGAAGGCGGTGACCACCCGCTGTCGTTGCTGCGCTGTCTTGATCGGGTGGGTGGCAAGATAGCTTTCCATCCGGCGCAGGCCCTCTTCGGACATGATGGTGCCGAGAAAGTCGTTTTCGCCCTGTATCGGCATGTCGGCGGGGATATTGCCCATGTCGCGCAGGATCTCGGGCCAGATCAGCGGGGTATCCTCGTTGCACCAAGCCACGATGCGGGCATCGGGCACGGCGGAGCGCAGGGTGGTGAGGGTATCGGACCAACGCAGGTCTGTCGGGGTAACGCCAGCGATGAAGGCGGAAAAATCCTCTTCCTTGCAGCGCCCGAAGAGGTCGGGGATGAAGGTGGCCGGATTGGCGATGCCGATGTGGAACTCGGCCTGCGCCTCGGGAAAGAGGTTGCGGATCCACTGGGCCTTTTCGCCGATCTGCGGGTAGATCCGGTTTTCGGCCAGAACGGAGTGGGCGGCGCAGATGAACTGCTGGTTGGAAAACACCAGCCGTTCGGCGTGGTCTTCATCAATCACGGCGGCGAGCATGTCTTCCTGAAGCTCCGCCCCGGCGGGCTGCCCCTTGAGCGCATTCATCGCCTCGCGCAGCACACGGCGATAGCGGCCCGGCCCGGAGACCATGGTGCCGAGCTTTGCAAGCTCACCCTTGTTCTTCAGCAGGCAGCGAAACAGCCTGTCTTCATCTGTGCCATGTGCGCCCAGGTGGTACACGACCTGCATCGGATCGTCCCCTTGTTACTCGTTTTGCCTCACCGCTCCCGGCGTTGCCGCACAATATGGTGGTTTTCCGCACAGATAAACCGCTTTCCACCACCATAAGACGGGCTATTAACGGGGTTTAGGGAGCGATTATGGCGGATGTAAGCACAGGGCAGGGCAGAGCGCGTCGCTGGCGGGTTGACGGTTGGTCGGCCGGCGCGGTGATGATTGCCGCGCTGGTGCTGATGCCGATCATCGCCGTGGTGGTCATTGCCTTTGCGCCGAAGGTGAATATCTGGCCCCATCTCGCGGCCACGGTGCTGCCCCGCTACCTGATGAACACCGGGGTGTTGATGGTGGGCGTGGCGGCGCTGGCGGCGGCGATGGGCACGGGCGCGGCATGGACCGTGGTGATGTATCGCTTTCCCGGACGGCGCTGGCTGGAGTGGGCGCTTTTTCTGCCGCTTGCGGTGCCGGCCTATGTGGGGGCCTACGCGCTGGTGGATTTTCTGGAATACGCCGGGCCGGTGCAGGGCGCGTTGCGCGAGGCCTTTGGCTGGGAGAGCGCGCGCGACTACTGGTTTCCGCAGATCCGCTCGCGCGGGGCGGCGGTGCTGGTGCTTGCGGCCTCGCTTTATCCCTACGTTTACCTGCTGGCCCGCGCCGCCTTTCGCGAGCAGCCCGGGGGCGCCTACGAGGTGGCCCGGGCGCTGGGCGCGGGGCCTGTCGCGCGGTTCTGGCGAGTCGGCCTGCCGCTGGCACGGCCCGCCATCGCGGCGGCCACGGCGATCGTGATGATGGAAACGGTGAGCGACTTTGGCACAGTGGAATTTTTCGCGGTGCAGACGCTGACCACCGGCATCTTCTCGGCCTGGCTGGAAGCGGGCAATGCGGGCGGTGCGGCGCAGCTGGCCTGCGTGATCCTCGCGCTGGTGCTTGTGCTGGTTACGCTGGAGCGGCTCTCGCGCCGCCGGGCCAAGGTGCATCAGGGTGCGCGCGGCGTGCGGCCCGTGGCCCCGCAGGAGCTGGGCCCGGTGCGGCGTTGGCTGGCCTTCGGGCTGTGCATGGTGCCGTTTGCGCTTGGCTTCGTGTTGCCGGTGGGCGTGATGGTGCACCACGGGCTGGGGCCAAGGGCCGACTGGCTGGACCCGCGCCTGCTGGAGGCGCTGGGCAACACGCTGGTGGTGGGCGGCACGGCGGCGGTGCTGACCGTGGCGGCGGGGCTTTTCATGGTTTACGGCGTGCGGCTTTCGGGCCACGCGCTGCCACGGGCGCTGCTGCCGGTGACGACGCTGGGCTATGCCGCGCCTGGTGCGGTGCTGGGCGTGGGCGTGCTGTTGCCGCTCGCCGCGCTCGACCATCGCGTGGCCGACGGGGTGCTGGCGCTGACGGGATGGGACCCTGGGCTGGTGCTGACGGGCTCGGCTGCCGCGCTGGTCTTTGCCTATGTGGTGCGCTTCTTTGCCATCGGACAGGGCGCGGCGGATGCCGCCTTTGGCCGGATTTCGCCCAACATCCCGCTCGCGGCGAGATCTTTGGGCCGCACGCGACGCGGCGTGCTGGCCGCCATCTACCTGCCGCTGATGCGTGCCTCGGTGGGCACCGCGCTGCTGCTGGTCTTTGTCGATTGCGTAAAAGAGCTGCCCGCCACGCTGCTGCTGCGCCCGTTCAACTATTCTACCCTCGCGGTGCGGGTCTATGAGGAGGCCTCGCTGGAGCACCTGCCCCAAGCCGCCCCGCCCGCGCTGATGATCTGCGCCACCGGCCTTGCCGCGGTGATGCTTCTGGCACGCGCGAACCGCTAGGGGGCTTGCACCGCGCAAAACTCCGCGCTATCGAGCCGCCGAGTGCCCCTATAGCTCAGCTGGTAGAGCAACTGATTTGTAATCAGTAGGTCCGCGGTTCGAGTCCGTGTGGGGGCACCATTCTTTCTCGCCAGACAAAAAAGCGCCCCCGTTGAGGAGGCGCTTTTTGGTTTTGGTGCTGCCCGCCGCGCGGGGCGGCGGGCGGCTGTTTTGTGAGTGGAGGGTTATTGCTTGGGCAGGAGCACGCGGTCGATCACGTGGATCACGCCGTTGGATTGCTCGACATCGGCCACGGTGACGGTGGCGGTGCGGCCGTTTTCGTCGGTCAGGGTGATTTTGCCGCCGGTCATCTTGGCCTGAAGGGTGCAGCCGCCGAGGGTTTCGACGGGGTGGTTGCCGCCGTCATCGGCGATCATGCCTGCGATGGCGTTCGACATGGCTTTGGCGCCAACCACGTGGCAGGTGAGGATCTCGGTGAGCTGCTTCTTGGCGCCGGGCTGCATCAGGGCGTTCAGCGACTCGGGCTTGACCATCGCGAAGGCGGCATCGGTCGGCGCGAAGACGGTGAACGGGCCTTCGGAGGCCAGCGTATCCACGAGGCCGGCTTGTTTGACGGCGGCGACGAGGGTGGTGTGGATTGGAGAGTTCACCGCGTTTTCGACGATGTTGCGCTCGACCAGCATCGGCGCGCCGCCGACGGTTGGGTTGGCGGCCATGGCGGCGCCGGTGGTGAGGGCGGCGGCGGTGGCGGCGAGTGTGAGAGTGCGAAGCATTGGAAAGTCCTTCCTGTTGGTATCCTGGGCGTGTTGCCCTTGAAGAGAGATACGGAGCGGGGTGGAGGACAGTTTCAAATCGGCGAAAGTTTTTTGCGCGGGCGCTCTCAGATGACGGCGGTTTCCATCTGTTCCGAGCAGGCGGCGATGCGGGCGTAGCCCATCGGGGAGAGGTCCAGCGTGGTGTAGCGACCGTGGGTGATCAGCTCGGCCAGCCCGCGCCCGACGGCGGGGGCCTGTTGCAGCCCGTGGCCGGAGAAGCCGTTGGCAAAGAAAAAGTTTTCGACCTCGGGGGAGGGACCGACGACGAGGTTATGGTCCAGCGTGTTCATCGCGTAGTGGCCGGCCCAGCAGTTGATCAGCTTGATCGCTTCGAAGGCGGTGGAGCGGGCGGCGAGGACAGGCCAGATGATTTCTTCGAAATCTTCGTGGCGTGGCTCGAAATCGTCGAAATCGACGGCGGTATCGACGGGCGGCGCGCATCCGGTGAGGAAGTAGCGGCCCTCGGGGCGCACGTAGATGCCGGAGGGGTCGATCATCAGCGGCAGGCGGCCCGCGTTGACGGTGGCGCTGCCTTCGGGGTTGGTTGCGCAGTCGAAGACGAAGGAGGTGCGTTTGCGCGGCTCGACCGGAATGTGCAGCCCGGCCATGCGGGCGGTGAGCGCGGCGCGGGGGCCGGAGGCGTTGACGACGTTGCCCGCGCTGATGACATCGCCGCTGGCGAGGGTGACATGGGTGATGCGGGGGCCAGAGCGCGTGAGGGCGGTGACCTCGCCCGTCAGCAGCTCTGCCCCGGCGTCGCGGGCGCGGGCGCGGTAGCCCTGCATCATCATCGCCGAGTCGAACCAGCCTTCGCCCGCGTTGCCGTAGGAGGCGAGGCGGATGTCATTGGTGATGAGGTGCGGGAAGGCCGCTGAGAGCTGGGCGGGGGACCAGAGCGATACATCGGCACCGGCGGCTCTTTGGGTGGCATGGTTTGCGCGCAGGGTGGCGTCTTGCGCCTCGGTCTCGGCCAAGAAGAGGTAGCCGCCGGGGTGGTAGCCGAGGGAGGGTTTGTCGGTTGCAGTGCCCATTTCCTCGGGCCAGCGGGCGATGACCTTACCCGCGTGGAGTGACATGGCAACGTTGGTGGGGTGTGAGAACTGCACCCGGATCGACGAGCTGGAGAGGGCCGTGGAGGCTTGGGCGAAGCTCGGATCGCGCTCGATCACGAGGATGGAGCCGCTGTAATCGGGAGAGGTGGCAAGGTGCCAAGCCACGGAGGCCCCGATGACGGCACCGCCGATGATCACGGTGTCATAGGAGGTGCGGGCAGGGCGGTGGTGCGGCATGGGTCATCCGGGCAGTGGGCTGCCCGGATGGTTTGGCCAAAAATGCCCGGTTGGCAAGGGCCTCAGGCGGTGATGCCGCGTTCGATCCGCGCGTATTGGTCTTTGCGGGCGGCGTCCGGTGCCGTGGTGCGGCGCAGGGCGGCCTTGGTGGCCGGGTGTGCACCCTCGGCAGGCTGGCGCTTGGCGGCCCCTATCATGTGTTTGAGGGTGGTATCGGGGGTCTTGTCGGTCATGAGTCGATCCTCCTTAGAGTCACAAGGTAGGGCCGGATCGGACCTTTATCAAGGGAAAGAAGGTCAGGGCACGAGGTCGTCGAGGCCGACCGAGAGGGCATCGGCGAGCTTGCGCAGGGTCGTAACCGAGCCGGTTTTGCGGCCGGATTCGATGTCGGCGATTTGCACACGGTTGACGCCGGAGGCCTCGGAGAGTGCGACCTGAGTCAGCCCGCGGTGCTCGCGATAGACGCGCAGCGGGTTGTCGCCATCAATCAGGCGGTTGGCGACATGGGTGGGCAGCAGTTCTTCCGCGCCGGTGGCGAGGGCGCTGCGGGCCGTGTCATGGGCCTGAAGGTCGGCCAGCAGCTCGGAGGCTTCCACAAGCGCTTCGTAATCGGCGCGGGGGATGGTGACGGTTTCATTCATCGCGGCGCTCCTTCAGTCATAAATGCCACCACGCGGCCCGACATCGAGCACGGCCAGCACCACGCCCTCGTCACTCATGATAACCCGCCACGCGCCAACCCGAAGCCGAATGCCTTCGCGGCCCTTGAGGGCGGTGACATTGTTGGCCTGCGACGCCGGATTTGCGGCGAAGGCTTCGATCTTCGAGCGGATGCGATCGCGCGTGTTGGCGGGCAGACGGGACAGCGCCTTGGCGGCGGCACGGGTGTAGCGGATGTCTATCAAACGGGCGAAATGTAGCCCATGGCGACAATGTCGTCAAGGGCTACATTGGGCGTCAGGCGACGAAACGGCTGACGAGGTTTTCGAGTTTTTCCTGCTTGCCGGAGCGGGGCTCGGGGTTGAGGCCGTCTTGCGCCACGCGCTCGGCGATGGTGGAGAGGTCGGAGGTGAGCATGGCCTTGCTGGCGGGGTCGTTCCAGCCGGCATAGCGCGCGTCGAGTTCCGCTTGCAGGGAGCCTTCTTCGATCATCGCGTGGGCCTTTTTCAGCCCCAGCGCACAGATGTCCATTGCGCCGATGTGGCCCGCCACGAGGTCTTCGGGATCGAGCGACTGGCGGCGCAGCTTGGCGTCGAAGTTGGTGCCGCCGGTGGTGAAGCCGCCTGCCTTGAGGATTTCGTAATAGGCGAGGGTGGTTTCGCGCAAGCTCACCGGGAATTGGTCGGTGTCCCAGCCGCTTTGGTAATCGTTGCGGTTCATATCGACGGAGCCGAGGACGCCGAGGGCGGCGGCGAGGGCCAGCTCATGCTCGAAGCTGTGGCCCGCGAGGATGGCGTGGCCCTGCTCGATGTTCAATTTCACCTCGCCCTCAAGCCCGAAATCCTTGAGGAAGCCGTAAACCGTGGCCACGTCGTAATCATACTGGTGCTTGGTCGGCTCCTGCGGCTTCGGCTCGATCAGGATGGTGCCCTTGAAGCCCTGTTTCTTGGCGTAATCGACCACCATGCAGAGCATCCGCCCGGCCTGTTCACGCTCGCGCTTCAGGTCGGTGTTCAGCAGGGTTTCATACCCCTCGCGGCCGCCCCAGAGCACATAGTTTTCGCCGCCGAGTTTGATCGTCGCGTCCATGCAGGTTTTGATGGTGGCGGCGGAGAAGGCGAACACATCCGGGTCGGGGTTGGTGGCGGCGCCAGACATGAAGCGGCGGTGCGAGAAGAGGTTGGCGGTGCCCCAGAGGAGCTTGGTCTTGGCGCTCTCCATCTTGGTGCCGATGTAATCGACCATCTCTTCGAGGTTTGCCGTGTTCTCGGAAAAATCCGCGCCCTCGGGGCGGATATCGACATCGTGGAAGCAGAAGTAGGGCTGGCCGAGGATGGCGAAGAGATCAAACGCCGCATCGGCCTTGGCCTTGGCCTTTTCCATCTCGTTGCCGAACCATGGCCGCTCGAAGGTGCGCCCGCCGAAGGGATCGCCCCCTTCCCATGCGAAGCTGTGCCACCAAGCCACGGCGAAGCGCAGGTGCTCTTCAAGCGTCTTGTCGCCTAGCTTTTCGGAGGGGTTGTAATGGCGGAAGGCGAGCGGATTGGTGGTTTCGGGGCCTTCGTATTGGGCGGCTTCGATACCGGCGAAATAGGACATCAAGAGAGGCCTTTCAGTGCTTTGTAGGTGGCTTGGTAGCGGGCGTGGGCCTGCGCAAAGTCGTCTTGCAGCGCGGGCACGGGCTCGATCACGCGGGCGATTTCGGGGCGTTTGGCGGCTTCCGGCCCGGCGCCGGTGGCGGCCATGAGGGCGAGGCGGGCAGCGCCGTAGGCTCCGCCGAAGTCGCCCGCGACCGGTATTTCCACCGGCACGCCGAGCGAGGTGGCGATGGCCGAAAGCCAGTAGTCGGAGCGCGAGCCGCCGCCGACGGCGAGGATGCTATCGTAGTGCGTGCCGGTGGCGGCAAGCGCATCGTGGCAATCGCGGATGGCGTGGGTGACGCCTTCAAGCACGGCGCGGGTGCCTGCATCGAGATCGGTCACATGCTCGATGCCGGTGAGCGAGCCGCGAATGGCTGCGTCATTGTGGGGTGTCCGCTCGCCGCCCAGATAGGGGAGAAACAGGGCGCGGCCCGGGGCCTTGAGCGGGCCAAGCTCGGAGGTGAGCTGCGCCGCCGGGGAGCCGGTGAGGCGGGCATACCATTCGAGCGCATCGGTGGCGGCGAGGATCACACCCATCTGGTGCCAGATGCCGGGGAGCGAATGGCAGAAGGTGTGCACCGAGGTTTCGGGGGCGGGGGCGTAGCTTTCGGTTGCAGCCAGCAGAACGCCGGAGGTGCCCAAGCTGACGAAGGCCTGCCCCTTGCCGACCACGCCGACGCCGACGGCGGAGCAGGCGTTGTCGCCGCCGCCGCCAGCGACCACCACGTTTGGCCCCATGCCCCAGCGCTCGGCCAGAACGGACCGCAGGGTGCCGGAGGGGGCGGAGCCTTCAACGAGGCTTGGCATGTGCTCGCGGGTGAGGCCAGAGGCGGCGAGCAGGGTTTCGGACCAGTCGCGCGCGCCGGTGTCGAGCCATGAGGTGCCCGAGGCGTCGGACATCTCAGACACGGCCTCGCCGGTCAACCAATAGCGCAGGTAATCCTTGGGCAGAAACACCCGGGCGATGCGCTCGCGCAGGGCGGGCTCATGCGCGGCCATCCAGTGCACCTTGGGCGCGGTGAAGCCGGGAAAGACGATGTTGCCCGAGATCGCGCGCCACGCTGCATCGCCGTCAAGCGCGGCGGCCTCTTCGGCGCTGCGGGTGTCGTTCCACAAAATTGCGGGGCGCAGCACCTCATCGGAGGCATCGACGCAGACTGCGCCGTGCATCTGTCCGGAAAGGCCGATGCCCTGCACCTTGGCCAGCGGGTGGCGGGCGGCCAGCGTATCGAGTGCGGTTTCGGTGGCGGCGAGCCAGTCGGCGGGCGACTGCTCGGACCAGCCGGGGTGCGGGCGCTGCACGGTGAGGGGGGCGTGGGCCTCTCCCACCACGTTTTGCGCGTCGTCGATGAGGACGACCTTGAGGCCGGAGGTGCCGAGATCGAGACCGAGGAACATCAGGCAGGTTCCTCAGCGCCGTCGCGCACCGGGTTTTTGCCGAGGATGATCATCGACAGGATGTCGTCTTCGGTTACGTCTTCGACGCGTTCGGTGCCCACCAGCTTGCCGTTCTTCATCACCGAGACACGGTCACACAGGTCGAGCATTTCGCGGGTGTCGTGGGAGATCAGGAAGATGCCGAGGCCCTGCGACTTCAGCTCTTGGATCAGGTCGGCGACCATCTTGGTTTCATGCACGCCGAGCGCGGCGGTCGGTTCGTCCATGATGAGGATCTGCGCGTTGAAATAGACCGCCCGCGCAATGGCGACGGATTGGCGCTGGCCGCCGGAGAGGGCGGAGACCGGCTCTTTGATCTTTTTGAAGTTGGGGTTGAGGCGCGACATGATCTTGCGCGTCTCGGCCTCCATCCGGTCGTCATCGACGAAACCGAGGGAGGTGGTCAGCTCGCGCCCGAGGAAGAGGTTGGCGGGGGCGTCGAGATTGTCGGCCAGCGCGAGGGTTTGGTAAATCGTTTCGATGTTGTAATCGCGGGCGTGGCGGGGCGAGGTGATCTCGGCCTTTTCGCCGTTGATGCGGATTTCACCGGAGTCGGCGGCATAGGCCCCCGAGAGGATCTTGATCAGTGTCGATTTGCCTGCGCCGTTGTGGCCCAGAAGCCCGACGACTTCGCCCGGGTAGAGATCTATCGACACGCCATCGACCGCCTGCACGCCGCCGAAGGCGATGCGGATATCGGTCATCTGGACCAGCGGGGTTCCTGTTCTGTCGACCATCACTTGACCCCCATGCGCTTGCGATAGACTTGGTCGATCCAGACCGCGAAGACGAGGACCGAGCCGACGACGATGTTTTGCAGCGGGGCGTCGACCCCGACCATGCCCATGCCGGAGGTGATGGACTGCATGATGAGCGCGCCGAGGATGGCGCCGTAGATGGTGCCTGAGCCCCCGGCGAGCGCGGTGCCGCCGATCACGGCTGCCGCGATCACCCGCAGCTCGTCGAGCGTGCCGATGTCGTTGGCGTGGTTTTGCAGGCGGGCCTGGGCGACCAGCGCGGAGAGGCCGCAGAGGAAGCCCATGATGGCGAAGACCTTGATCGTCAGCCGCTTGGTGTTGATGCCCGAGAGCTCGGCGGCGTCGGGGTTGCCGCCGGTGGCGAAGATATAGCGCCCGAGGCGGGTTTTGCGGGCGACCACCGTCATCACCACTGCAACGGCGATCAGGATGAGCACCGAGATCGGCAGGCCGTGGCCGGTGGTGAAGCCTTCGGGCAGCTCTTGGCCCTGTGCCTCGAACATGCGGCGCAGCTTGCCGCGCGGGATGTCGTAGCTGTTGAGCAGCCAGACGAAGCCGAGGATCGCCCCGGCGGCCAGCGTGGCCATGACGGCCTCGGCCCATGCGGGTTTGACGGGGAACTCGTGGCGCACCTTGTTGCGCCGCGCCGAGTAGATTGCCAGCACCGACAACCCGGCGAGCACCGCGCCGACGACCCAGGACCAGGTTTCACCGAGGATCCCCTCGGAGCCGCCGAAGAGCAGCACGGTTTGATCGAGCGGGCCGATGGTTTGGCCGGAGGTGAGATACCACGCGGCGAAGCGCCAGACGAGGAAACCGCCGAGGGTGACGATGAAGGCCGGGATGCCCTGATAGCCGATCAGCCAGCCGTTGAAGCAGCCGATCACCACGCCTGTGGCGAGGCCCGCCAGCACGGCCAGCGGGGCGATGAGGGGCGAGCCGAGCTCCAGCCCCAGGCCGGGCAGCCAGCGCGCCTGCAACATCGCCATGACGGCGGAGCAGAAGGCCAGCAGGGCACCGACGGAGAGGTCGATGTGGCGGGTCACGATGACGAAGACCATGCCTGTGGCCATGATGGCGACAGAGACCGTTTGGATCGTGAGGTTGAAGATGTTGCGGGCCGAGAGGAAGCGCCCGTCGGTGTAGAAGTTGAACACGATGCAGATCGCCAGAAAGGCGCCGATCATGCCGAGCAGGCGGACATCGACTTCCAGCGTTTGCAGGAGTGGGCGGCGAGGTGATGCCGCGTGGTCAGAAGTGGCGTCGCTCAAGGCTCGCTCTCCCCCGGAAATTAGGTGTGTTGTGTGGCCGCCTTAGCGGGCGAGGTGCCGGGGGCAGCGCGGTGGCCGCCCCCGGAGACGTCAGAAGCTGCGGATCACTCGCAGGGCGCGGGGCCGCCGGTGACACCCTGGCAGAGGGCGTCTTTCTCGATCCAGCCGGCGTCGGTGACGACGGTCAGGTTCTCGGCGGTGACGGGCACCGGGGCGAGGAACACGGCCGTCAGCTCGGAGCCGCCGGGCGAGGTCCAGGATTGTGCACCTTCGACGTCAGCCATGGCGGTGCCATTGGCGAGGGCCACGGCGATTTCGCCGGCTTTGTGGCCGAGGGCGCGCGCATCTTTCCAGACGGAGACCGTTTGGGTGCCTTGCGCGACGCGGTTCAGCGCGGCGTGGTCGCCGTCTTGGCCGGACACCGGGATGCCCTGCATGCCCTGCGCCGTGAGCGCGGCAACAACGCCGCCGGCGGTGCCGTCGTTGGAGGCCACGACCGCATCGACCTTGTTGTCGTTCTCGGTCAGGATCTGCTCCATGTTGCGCTGGGCGTTGGCGGGCAGCCAGCCATCGGTGTAGGCCTCGCCGACGATGGTGATGTCACCGGCGTCGATGGCCGATTGCAGCACTTCCTGCTGGCCGCCGCGCAGGAAATCTGCGTTCGGGTCGGTGGGCGAGCCCTTGATCATCACGTAGTTGCCCTTGGGCGCGGCTTCGAGCACGGCGCGGGCCTGCATGCGGCCAACTTCGACGTTGTCGAATGTCAGGTAGAAGGCGCGCGGATCTTCGATCAGGCGGTCATACCCGACGACCGGGATTTCCTCGTCAGCGGCGGCCTGCACGGCGGGGCCGATGGCTTGGCTGTCTTGCGCGAGAATGATCAGCGCGTCGACGCCCTGCGAAATCAGGTTTTCGACGTCGGTCAGCTGCTTGGAGGCCGAGCTTTGCGCGTCGGTCGACACATAGGTCGCCCCGGCGGCTTCGAGCGCGGCCTTGATGGCGGCTTCGTCGGTTTTCCAGCGTTCTTCTTGAAAGTTCGACCAGGACACGCCCACGGTCTGGGCGAAAGCTGGTGCGGTGATGGCCGCCGAAGCCAGAGCGGCGGCGAGAAGCGTCTTTTTCATGATGTCCTCCCAAAGGTTCAACCCGGCCCGCCCGGCGGCGTGACTGGGCACCCGACTCTTTCGTTCAGGCAGGATAAAACTGGCGACATTTCGTTTGGTTGTCAAAATAAATGTTCCACATTGTGACGCGGTGACTGCCATGTTGTTCGCTTCGTGATTAAAAACTTGCGTATCTCTGCCTCCATATGTCTAGCTGGAAGGCAGGGAGTGATCATTAACTTGATAAGTTGAAGTAATGCAGATTGAGATGTCGCATAATGACGGCGAGGCGGAGGCCCGGCTTGCTGGCTGCGGGCCGATCCGCGGACAGCCGCACGCTGAAGCGTCGGCCCCGTTGCTGCTTTTGGCCTATGAGGTCATTCGCAGCGCCGGGCTGATTGCGCGTGTCGATCTGGCCCGGGCGCTTGATGTCAGCCCTGCGACGGTGACGGCGGTGGTTTCTGAGTTGATCGGCGGCGCGCTGGTCGAGGAGGTTGAGGGCACCCCACGGCCCGGTGGGCGCGGACGCCCGCCGGTTTCGCTCCGGGTGTGTGGCGGCGCTGGCCATGTGATTGGGCTGAAGCTGGCGGAGTTCAAGCACACGGCGGTGATTACCGACATGGCGGGCAACACAGTGGCCTCAGCCACGCTGAGCCGCGATGCACAGGCGCGCTCGCTGGAGGTGGTGCTGCGCGAAATCGACCAGTTGGTGCGTGATGTTCTTGCCAAGGCGGGAGTCGATCCGGCTTCGGTGCTCGCACTGGGCGCGGGGCTTCCGGGGTTGGTGGATCATCCCGAGGGGCTGGTGCTGTGGTCGTCGGTACTGGAGGGCGAGGGGGTGCCGCTGGCACGACTGCTGACAGAGGCCACCGGCATTCCGACGTGGATCGACAACGACACCAACCTGCTGACGCTTGCCGAGCTTTGGTTTGGACGCGGGCGGATGGCGCGGGATTTTGCCGTTGTCTCGATCGAGCAGGGCGTTGGCATGGGGTTGGTGCTGGGGCAGGGGCTTTATCGCGGCGCACATTCGGTGGCGCTGGAGCTTGGCCACACAAAGGTGCAGCTGGACGGGGCGCTGTGCCGCTGCGGCCAGCGTGGCTGCCTTGAGGCCTATACCTCGGATTATGCCCTCGTGCGCGAGGCTCACACGGCGCTGGAACTCGACAGCCGCCTTCAGCTTTCGCCGCAGATGGTGCTGGAAAGCCTGCACGACCGCGCCAAGGCGGGCAACGAGGGGGCCATCAGCATCTTTCGCCGCGCCGGTCGCTACATGGCGGCCGGGCTTGCCAATGTGATCAACCTCTTCGATCCATCGCTCATCATCCTTTCGGGGGAGCGGATGCAGTACCAATACCTCTACGCGGATGAGGTGATGCGCGAGATGTCGGGGCTGATCGTGGGCAAGGGCCGCAAAGCACCGGAGGTGACGGTGAATACCTGGGGTGATCTGGTTTGGGCGCGCGGCGCGGCGGCGCTGGCGCTGGATGAGGCGGCGCAGCGACTGGTGGGGCGGCCGGCGGCATGATCCGACTTCTTTGCTTGGTGGCGCTGGCGGCCGGTCCCGCCATGGCGGAGCCCCGGTTTGAGCCGGTCGCCCTGCCGGTGAAGCACATTTACGCGGGCGGGTGGGAGCATTTCGTGGGCGGTGGCGTGGCGGTGTTCGATTGCTCGGGCGACGGGCTGCCGGAGATTGTGGCAGCGGGTGGCGAGGCCCCGGCTGTGTTGCTGCGCAACGGCGGGGATATGGCGTTTGCCCCCGGTGCCTTCCCCGAGATTACCCATGTGACCGGCGCCTTTCCGGTGGATATCGACAGCGACGGGCTGCGTGACCTTGTACTTACCCGGGTGGGCGAGAACATCCTGCTGCGCGGCACCGGCGATTGCGGCTTTGAGCGGGCTGGCTGGGGCTTTGACGGTGGCGCGCGTTGGAGCACGGCTTTTTCGGCCACATGGGAGGCGGGGCAGGATTGGCCGACGCTGGCCTTTGGCAACTACGTTGATCGCGATGATCCGGACGGCCCCTTTGAGGCCTGCGACGTGAACCATCTCTACCGGCCCGGGCCGGAGGGCTACGGGCCTGTGACCACGCTGGAGCCGGGGTTCTGCGCGCTTTCGATCCTGTTTTCGGATTGGGCGCGGCGCGGGCAGCAGGATTTGCGGGTGTCCAATGACCGGCATTACTACGTTTCGGGCGGCACGGAGCAGATGTGGCGGCTTGAGGCTGCGCCCCGTTTGCTGAACGAGGCCGAAGGTTTCGAGCCGGTTTCGATCTGGGGCATGGGCATTGCCAGCCGCGACCTGACGGGCGATGGGCGGCCCGAGGTGATGCTGACCTCGATGGGGGATCAGGTGCTGATGGGGTGGGATGGCGCGGGCTATGTGCGGGCGCCCTATGGCAGCGGCACCACGGCCACCACCCCCCACACCGGAGAGGATGGCCGCCCCTCCACCGGTTGGCATGCCGAGTTTGGCGATGTGGACAACGACGGGCGGGCTGATCTGTTTATTGCCAAGGGCAATGTTGATCAGATGCCGGGCATGGCGATGGACGACCCGAACAACCTGCTGATGCAGGGGGAGGACGGGGTGTTTCGGGAGGTGGCGGCGGACGCGGGTGTCGCCTCGCCGGAGCGCTCGCGCGGCGCGGCGCTGGCCGATCTTGATGGCGACGGGCGGCTGGACCTTGTGGTGGTGAACCGCCGCGCACCGATGGAGGTGTATCGCAACGTGACCGAGGGCACCGGGCATTGGCTGGCCATTGCGCCGGTGCAGCCGGGGGCGAACAGGGATGCGGTGGGCGCATGGGTGGAAGTGCGGGCGGAGGGGCTGAGCGAGGCGCAGGAGCGCACCATTGGCGGTGGCCACGCGGGCGCGCAATTGATGCCGCTTCACTTTGGGCTTGGCGCTGCCGATGGCGGACAGGCTCGGGTGATCTGGCCGGATGGCACGGTTGGGCCGTGGCACGCGGTTGAGGCCGGGCGGAGCTATCGTGTGGAGTATCCGGGCGCGGTTTGGCGGGGGCACTGAGGCCCGGCGTTACCGATCCGCCTGCACCCCGGCCAGACCGTCGAGCGCCAGCCGGGCCACCAGTGCGGCATAGTCATCGCGCTCGGCTGGCGTTGCGCGAGGTTGCCACATGTGGAACCAGTTCAGCATCCCGAAGACCGACATGGTGATATCGCGCATCCGCGCCTTGGAGGCCGCGAGTTTGGCAGGGGCCAGCATGGCGAGGGTGGCGGAGAGGCGGCGCACCATGTCGCGCTGATAGTCTTTGAGCACCGACTGGCTCTCTGCGGGCAGGGTGGCGAGCGCGTTCATCTGGAGCTGGTGCTTGTGGTCAGCCCCCTCGTAATCGCGCAGGATCACCCGCAGCATCGCCACGAGGCGCGTGCGGGGCTCGGCCTCTTCGGCCTCCACCGCGCGAATCCGGTCGCGCAGGCGCTTGAGGTGCACATCCAGGATGTCGAAGAGCAGCGCCTCCTTGCCCTGATAGTAGTGGTAGATATTGGCCTTGGAGATGCCGCAGGCCCGGGCCACCTCGGCCATCGAGGCCCGGTCATAGCCCCCTTCGGCAAAGACCCGCGCCGCCGTGAGCAGGATGTCACGGCGCTTTTCTTCGTGGTCTGCGGCAATCGGACGGGCCATGGCCTATTCCTTCGGGCGGTTGTCGACCACCCTTTGCGCCTTGCCCTGAGAGCGGGCAACCCCCTCGGGCTCATGCACCTCGATCCGTGCGGAAATGCCGACGACCGATTTGATGTGATGGGCCAGCTCCCGTGCCGATGCCTCGGCGGAGGCCGCCTCGCCGGTGTGCTCGCAATGCACGGTCAGTGCATCCATCCGGCCGGCGCGGGTCAGCTCGATCTGGAAATGCGGCGCGAGGCCCCGGCATTTAAGGAGCTGCTCTTCGATTTGGGTGGGGAAGACATTGACCCCGCGCAGGATGATCATGTCGTCGCTGCGGCCTGTGACCTTCTCCATCCGGCGCATCGACCGGGCGCTGCCGGGCAACAAGCGGGTGAGGTCGCGGGTGCGGTAGCGGATGATCGGCATGCCTTCCTTGGTGAGCGTGGTGAACACCAGTTCGCCCAACTCGCCATCTTCCACCGGCTCGCCGGTATCGGGGTTGATGATCTCGGGGTAGAAGTGATCTTCCCAGATGTGCAGCCCGTCCTTGGTTTCTACACACTCGTTCGCCACGCCGGGGCCCATCACTTCCGATAGCCCATAGATATCAACGGCGTGCATGTTGAACGCTTGTTCAATTTCGTCCCGCATTGCGTTGGTCCAAGGTTCGGCGCCGAAGATGCCGACCTTGAGCGGGCTCTTGGCCGGGTCCAGCCCGGCGGCGCGATACTGGTCGAGGATCGAGAGCATGTAGGAGGGGGTGACCATGATGATGGAGGCGCCAAAATCTTCGATCAGCGTCACTTGTCGCTCTGTCATGCCGCCCGAGACGGGCACGACGGTGCAGCCCAATTTCTCGGCCCCGTAATGTGCGCCGAGCCCGCCAGTGAAAAGGCCGTAGCCATAGGCCACATGGATGATGTCACCGGGCGTGCCGCCGCTGGCGCGGATCGAGCGGGCGACGAGGTTGGCCCATGTGTCGATGTCCTTGGCGGTGTAGCCCACCACCGTTGGCTTGCCGGTGGTGCCGGAGGAGGCGTGGACGCGGGAGATGCGCTCGCGCGGCACCGCGAAGAGGCCGAAGGGGTAATTGTCTCGCAGGTCGGATTTGACCGTGAAGGGGAATTTTGCGAGATCTTTCAGGCTCTTGAGGTCATCGGGGTGCACGCCCGCCGCGTCAAATTTGGCGCGATAGAAGGGCACGTTTTCATAGGCATGGGTAAGTGACCATTTGAGACGCGAGAGTTGCAGCGCCGCGATCTCGTCGCGCGAGGCGATTTCGATTGGGTCGAGGGTGTCGCGGGGGGGCGTGAGGTCGATCATTGCTCATTCCCTTCATCGAAGAGGGTGCCGGGGATGGCGCGGGAGAGGCCGCGGAACTGGGCGATCACGCGGCCTTCCTCGCCGGTGACGGTCACATCCGTCAGCCCGGTGCGGCCTTGGAGGGAGGTTTCGCGGGCCGTGGCGGTGAGGGTTTCGCCCAAGCGGCCGGGGGCGAGGTAGGTGATCTGGTTCTGCTGGGCCACGGTGGACTGGTTGCGGCTGTTGCAGGCGAAGGCGAAGGCGCTATCGGCCAGCGCGAAGATCACCCCGCCGTGGCAGATGCCGTGGCCGTTGCAGTGGTGCGGCGCGATGGTGAGGGTGAGGCTGGCTGTGCCTTCGGCGACTGCGCCCAGCTCCATGCCGAACCACTTGGAGGCCGCGTCCTGCGCCCACATCACGGCGGCGGATTGCGCGGCGCGCTCTTGCGGGGTCATGGCTTGGCCCCGAAGTTGGGCGCGCGCTTTTGCAGGAAGGCGGCGACGCCTTCGGCATAGTCGGGGTGCGCGCCGCAGCGCTTTTGGGTTTCGGCCTCAAGGTCGAGCTGCTCGTCCATCGTGTTGGTGATCGCGGCGTGGAGCGCCTGCTTGATCTGCCCTAGGCCGTGGGTGGGGCCGTTTGCCAACTTTTCTGCCAGCGCGCGGGCTTCAGGCATGAGGGCATCGTCGGGCAGGGCCTTCCAGATCAACCCCCAGTCGGCGGCGGTTTCGGCGGGCAGCGGCTCGGCTGTGAGAGCAAGGGCCTTGGCGCGGGCCATGCCAACAAGGTGGGGGAGGGACCATGTGCCGCCGGAGTCGGGCACGAGGCCGATCTTGCCGAAGCTCTGGATGAACTTGGCGGATTGCGCGGCGAGTACGATATCGCAGGCCAGCGCCACGTTGGCCCCCGCGCCGGCGGCCACGCCGTTGACCGCGCAGATCACCGGGCAGGGCAGGGCGCGGATCTGGCGGACCAGTGGGTTGTAGAAATTGGTGAGGGTTTGCGAGAGGTCGGGCGTGCCCTCCATCTTGGCCGGGTCACGATCGCCGAGGTCTTGCCCGGCGCAGAATCCGCGGCCCGCGCCGGTGAGCAGCACGGCGCGGGCTTCTGCCGCGCTCTCCAACGCGGCCCGCAACGCCAGATGCATCTCTTCGTTGAAACTGTTGAGTTTTTCCGGCCGGTTCAGGGTGATTTCCACCCAGTCGCCGCGTGACTCGACGCCTATTGTTTCGCTCATTTCGCTGTCCTCCCTGCGGAATCGTTTGCATAAACCGTCCGGTTGGTCAATTAATTCCGGCAACAGGGAGGATCTCAGCATGATCGAAGTTGGCAGCTATGTGGGCGGCGTGTGGATGGCACCGGGTGAGGGGGCGCGGGACATCCATGATGCGGTGACCGGCGAGCGAATTGGCCGCGCAGGCAATGCGGCGCTGGATGCGGGCGCGATGCTGGAGCATGGCCGCACGGTTGGCGGGCCGGTGCTGCGGGCGATGGGCTTCAAGGCGCGGGCGAAGATGCTGAAGGCGCTGGCGTTGCATCTGAGCGGCCAGAAAGAGGCGCTTTATGAGCTGAGCTACACCACCGGGGGCACGGCGGTGGATCACATGATTGATGTCGATGGCGGGATCGGCACGCTGTTTGTTTACGCCTCCAAGGGGGTGAAGGAACTGCCCGAGAACGGGCCGTTGCTGGACGGAGACGTTGAGTTTTTCGGCAAGGCGGGCAGCTTTGGGGGGCGGCACATTTGCGTGCCTCTTGAGGGGGTTGCGGTGCATATCAACGCCTTCAACTTTCCGGTCTGGGGGATGCTGGAGAAGATCGCGCCCTGCCTGCTGGCGGGCATGCCGGCGGTGGTGAAGCCGGCAACGGCGACCGCCCATGTGACAGAGGCCTGCGTGCGGATGATGCTGGAGGCCGGCGTGCTGCCCGAGGGGGCGCTGCAACTGGTGACGGGCGGGCTGGGCGACACGCTTGAGCGGCTCGGCCCACAGGATGTGGTGACCTTCACCGGCTCTGCGGAGACGGCGCTGAAGCTGCGCGGCACGCCCGCGCTATTGCGCAATTCGGTGCGGTTTACGGCGGAGCAGGACTCGCTCAACGCCTCGATCCTCGGGCCGGATGCGGGGCCGGACTCGCCAGAGTTTGACCTGTTTGTCAAAGAGGTGCACCGCGAGATGACGGCGAAGGCCGGGCAGAAATGCACGGCGATCCGGCGGATTTTGGCGCCTGAAGCGCGGGTGGAGGCTGTGATCGAGGCGATCTCGGCGCGGCTGGCCAAGACCACGGTGGGCGATCCGCGCGAGGAGGGCGTGCGGATGGGCGCGCTGGTGAGTGCGGGGCAGGCGGCGGATGTGCTTGAAAAGGCAGCAATTATCGGCTCCGAGGCGGAGCTGGTTTATGGCGGCATGGAAGGGTTCAGCCCGGTGGGCGCGCGGGCCACGGGCGGAGCGTTTGTGGCGCCACATCTGTTCCGTGCCGACCCGGATGCGGCGGTGCGCGTGCATGACACAGAGGCCTTTGGGCCGGTCAGCACGGTGATGGGCTATCGCGATATGGCCCACGCCTGCGAGATCGCGGCGCGGGGACAGGGCTCGCTGGTGGCTTCTGTCATCACCCATGATCCGGCGGTGGCGCGGGAGGCGGTGCTGGGGCTCGCGGCCTGGCACGGGCGGGTTTATCTGAACGACCGGGTGTCAATGAAGGAGAGCACCGGGCATGGTGCCCCGATGCCGCATATGGTCCATGGCGGGCCGGGGCGCGCGGGCGGCGGCGAAGAGTTGGGCGGTATCCGGGCGGTGACGCATTACATGCAGCGCACGGCGGTGCAGGGCTCGCCCGAGATGCTCAGGGCAGTGAGCGGGGTGCATGTGAAGGGCGCGCCGGAGGTTGCCAGCGAGGGCCATCCGTTCCGCCGCAAGTTTGATGAGCTGGAGGTGGGGCAGGTTTTGGAGACGAAAGCCCGCGAGATCACGCTTGAAGATATCGAACATTTCGCCGAGTTCACCGGCGATACCTTCTATGCCCATATGGATGAGGAGGCCGCCGCGCGAAACCCGTTCTTCCCGGGGCGTGTGGCCCATGGCTACTTGCTTCTGAGCTTTGCTGCCGGGCTGTTCGTGGATCCGGAGGAGGGGCCGGTGCTGGCCAACACCGGGCTGGAAAGCCTTGCATTTATGCAACCTGTGGTGCCCGGTGACAGCATTTCGGTGCGGCTGACCGTGGCGGGCAAGAAGCGGCGCACGGCAGAGCATGGCGAGGTGCGCTGGGCGGTGGAAATCACCAAACAGGACGGCGCTGAGGTGGCCGAATACGAACTGCTGACCATGGTGGCGGGCTGATCGGCGTGGCGCTATGCTTGCGGCATGAGCGCCGCCCCCGAACCCTCTGACCTTTCGCCCGAATTCCTTGCCGCTGCCGCGCCGCTCAGGCCGGGGGCGCATCGGGTGTGGTCGCTCATCGTCACCGTTTTCGGAGACCTTGCCCGCGCCGAAGGGGACGCGATTGACGGCGCTGCGCTGGGGCGGATCATGGCGGCGATGGCGGTGAAGCCCGAGGCGATGCGGGTGGCGCTGCACCGGCTGCGCAAGGAGGGCTGGCTGGAGAGCCGCAAGGCCGGGCGGGGTGCGGTGCACGCGCTGACCGCGCAGGGCCGGGCCGGCTCACAGGAGGCCGCGCCGAGGATTTATGCAGCCCGGGCGGAGGGGCCGGAGGCGTGGTTTTTGGCGCTGGGCGAGGGGGCTGTGGAGGCCGGGGCGGGCGAGGTGCAGCTCACCGCGAGTGCGGTGCTATCGCCCGCGCCTGCGGCGGGCCTCGCTGCCGGGCGGGTTGAGGAGCTGCCCGGCTGGGCGCGCGCTAGGCTTTGTTCTGAAGCGCTTTTCGAGGAAGCGGCGGAGCTAGAGCGCGCGCTGGCCGCGGTGCGTGTGCCTGCCGGGCTGGCCCCGGTGGAGGTGGCCGCCCTCAGGGCGCTGGTGGTGCACTCGTGGCGGCGCGTGGTGCTGCGCGCGCCGCAGGTGCCCGCGCGGTTCATGCCCGAAGGCTGGGCCGGGGAGCGGTGCCGGAGCCTCGTGGTCAGCCTGCTGGCGGCGCTTCCGAGGCCGGAGGTTGGCGAGATCTAGCGGTGGTGGGGGTCTCCTAGCCTACGCGTCCTGCACCGTGTTGCGCAGGATGCCGAGGCCGGGGGAGGTGACTTCGACCACGTCGCCGGGTGCGAGGAACTTCGGCGGATCAAAGCGCGCGCCCGCGCCGGTGGGGGTGCCGGAGACGATGATGTCACCGGGGACCAGCGTGGTGAAGGTGCTGATGTAAGCGATCTGGAAGGCGACGGGAAAGAGCATCCGCGCGGTGTTGTCTTGCTGGCGCAGCTCGCCGTTTACGCGGGTTTCGATATCGGCCTTGGTGATTTGCGCCTCATCGGTGAAGGGCACGATCCAAGGGCCCATTGCGCCGGAATTATCCCAGTTTTTCCCTTGCGTTACGTTGAACTTGGCGTGGCGGACCCAGTCGCGCAGGGTGCCCTCGTTGCAGAGCGTGAGGGCGCCGATGTGGCTCAGCGCCTCGCTCTCGGGGATGCGGCGACCGCCCTTGCCGATGATGACCGCGATCTCGCCCTCGTAGTCGAGCTGGGGCGTTTCGGGCGGGCGGATCAGCGGCTGCTCATGACCGGTGAAGCTGCGCGGGAAGCGGATGAAGAGCGAGGGCTTGGGCGGGGCCTCCTTGCCGTCTTTGTACTCGGCGTTCCGGTCGGGAAAGTTGACGCCGACGCAGATGATCTTTTCGGGCGAGGGGATCGGGATTTCATAGGTGAAATCGGTTTGCGCGGGCTGCTCATCGCCCGCTTGCGCGACCTCTTCGCAGGCACCGGCGGCCACCACCTCGCGCAGAGTGGGATACTGCGGGAAGAGCGGCGAGAGGGCGTGAAAACCCGCCTCGGAAACGGTGCCCCAGGCGGTTTCGCCCGAGGGCAGGGTAACGGTGGCGAGGCGGGTCATGATTAGCTCCTGGTGGGGTGGTGGGCAGGGCTGCCCACCCTTGAGATTAAACGTCCATGCAGAGGTATTTCAGCTCCATGAACTCTTCCATGCCGTGGGTTGAGCCTTCGCGGCCGAGGCCGGAGTGCTTGACCCCGCCGAAGGGGGCGACGGCGGTGGAGATGAGGCCGGTGTTGATGCCGACCATGCCGTAATCGAGCGCCTCGGACACCCGCCAGACGCGGGAGAGGTCGCGGGCGTAGAAGTAGCTGGCAAGGCCGAACTCGGTGGCATTGGCGGCCTCGATGGCCTCCTCTTCGGTTTCGAACTTGAAGAGGGGGGCGACGGGGCCGAAGGTTTCTTCTGTCGTCACTTTCATCGAGGTGTCGACGCCGGTGAGCACGGTGGGTTGCCAAAAGGTGCCGCCCTTCTCATGCGGCTCGCCGCCGAGGATGACCTTGGCGCCTTTGCTCTTGGCGTCTTCGACGTGGTCGCGCACCTTTTCCAGCCCGCCTTCGTCGATCAGCGGGCCAAAGTTGACGCCCTCGTCGAAGCCGTCGCCGGTTTTCATGGTGCTGACCTTGGCGGCCAGTTTTTCGGCGAACTCGTCGTAGATGCCGGATTGCACGTAGATCCGGTTGGCGCAGACGCAGGTTTGGCCGTTGTTGCGGAACTTGGCGATCACCGCGCCTTCCACGGCGGCGTCCACATCGGCGTCATCGAAGACGAGGAAGGGGGCGTTGCCGCCCAGTTCAAGGCCGAGTTTCTTGATCGTCGGCGCGCATTGCTCGTAGAGCTTGGCACCCACCTCTGTGGAGCCGGTGAAGGTGAGGGCGCGGACGGTTTCGCTCGCGGTCATCGCGCCGCCGATGGCCGAGGCCGAGCCGGTGAGGATGGAGAAGAGCTCCAGCGGCAGGCCTGCGCGCTCGGCCAGAACGCCGAGGGCGATGGCGGAGAAGGGGGTTTGTGAGGCGGGCTTGAGCACCATGGCGCAGCCTGCGCCGAGGGCGGGGCCGGCCTTGCGGGTGATCATGGCGTTGGGGAAGTTCCACGGCGTGATTGCGGCCACCACGCCCACCGGCTGCTTGAGCACGACGATGCGCTTGTCGGGCTGGTGGCCGGGGATGACCTCGCCGTTGGCGCGGCGGCATTGCTCGGCGAACCACCGGATGAAGCTGGCGCCATAGGCAACCTCGCCCTTGGCCTCGGCAAGCGGCTTGCCCTGCTCGGCGGTCATGATCGCGCCGAGATCGTCTTGCGCGGCCATCATCAGGTCATGCCATTTCATCAGCACGTCGGCGCGGTCTTCTGCCGTGCGCTTCGCCCAGTCCTTTTGCGCGATCCGGGCGGCCTCGATGGCCTCGTCGGTTTCCTTCGCGCCGAGCTTGGGCACGCGGCCGATCACTTCGCCGGTGGAGGGGTTGGTGACCTCGATGGCATCCTCGCCCGCGGGCACCCATTTGCCGGCAACGAGGCAGGCCTCTTTCAGCAGGTCGGGGTCGTTGAGTTTGGGCATCGGCATGGTCGGTCCTCTTCTGCTTTGCGTTGGGCTGGACTGTAGCGCCAAGTGGGCGGGCGGCAATCCCTGGTTCCTAGAGGCGATCATGCCTGCGCCCCGCCGTGGTGAGAATGCCCGGCGCCCCTACGGGGCTATCATGCCCGCGCCCCTACGGGGCTATTAAGCCCGCGCCCCTACGGGGCGACGATCGGGGTGGCGGCGAGGGTGGAGGCGACCGGGTCGGTGCCCTCAAACAGGGAGCCCTCCTCGAACCATGAGCGGGGAGCAGGGGCGCCCCAGAGGGTTTGGCGTTGCGGGTCTTTGAGATCCCATTTGATCGGCTCAAGGTCCGGGTCCACCGTTTGATAGTCGGAGCAGTAGATCTCGGTGCGGTGGCCGTCCGGGTCGCGGATGTAGAGGAAGAAGGCGTTGGAGATGCCGTGGCGGCCCGGCCCGCGCTCGATGTTGTCGACCCAGCCGGTGGTGGCCATCAGGTCGAGCAGGTCGATGATGTTGAGCGGGGTGGGCACCCAGAAGGCGGTGTGGTGCAGGCGCGGGCCGGTGCCGTTGGTGAAGGCCATGTCGTGCACGCCGCCCTTGCGGTGGCACCATGCGGCCCAGAGGCGGCCGGTTTCTGCATCTTCGGTGTACTCGGTCACCCGGAAGCCG
This sequence comes from Oceanicola sp. D3, assembly GCF_006351965.1. Taxonomy (NCBI): domain Bacteria; kingdom Pseudomonadati; phylum Pseudomonadota; class Alphaproteobacteria; order Rhodobacterales; family Roseobacteraceae; genus Oceanicola; species Oceanicola sp. D3. Next base: position 2,894,568 of record NZ_CP040932.1, on the reverse strand, counting down.
AGCTCGTTGTAGAAGGCGACGGAGGCATCGACATCGGGTGAGAAGCAGTTGAAGTGGTCGATCCGCAGCGGTTTGACGCCGTTGTAGAGCTTGTATTGCTGGTGGATCGGGGGGAGGCGGTCCATCCGGGCGTAAAACTCCAGCGGAATGCCGTGCGGGTCGCGGGTGCGGAAGGTGCGCGACTGGTAGGGGCGTTCGACCCATTCGGTTGGGTGGCCCTTGCTGCGGAAGAAGTGCTCGGCTTTCTCCAGATGCTCCTCGTCGAAGAGCTTGAAGGAGAGATCGCGTGCACGCGGTTCATCCCCCTGTTTGAGCACGAGGCAATGATGCCCGCGCTCCTCCATCGCCCTTAGGTAGATGGTGGAGGCGTCTTCATCGGTGACTTGCAGGCCGAGGGTGTCGACATAGAAGGCGCGGCTCTTGGCGAGGTCGGTGACGATCAGCTCGACGTGGCTCAGCCGCAGGATGTTGAAAGCCGGGGTCAGGTTGGGTGCGGGAATGGGCATGGTTTCCTCCTCGGGGTGGCGGGCTGATTGCCCGCCGAAGCGGTGGGCAAATTGCCCACCCTACGGGTGTCAGGCGCCGAGGCGCGGGATCTTGTGGGTGCCGGTGGCGAAGCCGATGTGTTTTTGCTCCATGTAGAACTCGAAGGACCAGTCGCCGCCGTCGCGGCCGATGCCGCTGGCCTTTACCCCGCCGAAGGGGGTGGGCAGGTGGCGGACGTTTTCGGAGTTCACCCAGATCATTCCGGCCTCCAGCCCATCGGTGAAGCGCATGGCGCGGGTGATGTCTTGCGTCCAGACGTAGGCGGTGAGGCCGTAGGGGATGGTGTTGGCGATGCTCAGGGCCTCGGCCTCGTCGGCAAAGCGGATCGAGGTGAGGACGGGGCCGAAGATTTCTTCCTGCGCGATGGCCATGTCGTTGGTGGCATCGGTGAAGAGGGTGGGGGCCACGAAGTGCCCGGCCTCGCCGACGCGGGTGCCGCCTGCGGCGATGGTGGCGCCTTCGGAGGTGGCCTTGTCGAAGTAGCTCGCCACTTTGTCGAAGTGGGTCTTGTGGATGAGCGGGCCAACCTCGGTTTTCGGATCAAGCGGGTGGCCGACCTTTATATTTTTCACCCGGGCGGCCAGCTCGGTCTCGAATTTCTCGGCAATGCTCTCCTGCACCAGCAGGCGCGAGGAGGAGGTGCAGCGCTCGCCGTTGAGCGAGTAGATCATGAAGATGGCGGCATCGAGGGCGCGGGGCAGATCGGCATCTTCAAACACCACCACCGGGTTTTTGCCGCCAAGCTCGAAGTGGCAGCGCTTGAGGGTGGGCGCGCCCTGGGCCTGGATCATGGAGCCGGTTTTGCTTTCGCCCACGAAGGCGATGGCCTTGATGGCGGGGTGCTCGGTGAGGGCCTTGCCGGCCTCTTCACCCATCCCGTTCACCATGTTCCACACGCCCGGTGGCAGACCGGCCTCTTCTGCGATCTCGATAAGCAGGCGGGCTGTGACGGGGGAGAACTCGGCCGGTTTATGGACGATGGTGCAGCCTGCGGCGAGCGCGGGGGCGATCTTCCATGTGGAGAGCATGAAGGGGGTGTTCCACGGGGTGATGACGCCCACGGGGCCGATCGGCACGCGGGTGGTGACGTTCATCAGCGTGGGCGAGGGCAGGTGCTGGCCGTCGCGGGCCGATGGGGCGCGGTCTGCAAAGAAACGGAAGTTTTCAGCCCCGCGGAGCGCCGCCTTGGCCATGAAGCGGATCGGTTGGCCGGTGTCCCACGCCTCGCAAAGGGCGATCTTCTCGGCATTGGCCTCGATGGCATCGGCCACGGCGTGGAGCAGTTTCTTGCGGGCGGTGCCGGGCATGTCGCGCCAGGCGGGAAAGGCGGCTTTGGCGGCCTGAGCGGCGGCGTCGATATCGGCGGCGGTGCCGCGGGCGACCTGGCAGATTTCGCTTTCATCGACGGGTGAATGGTTGGTGAAGGTGGCGCCTGTCACATCCTGCCCGGCAATGCGGTGGGCGATGCCCTCGGCCTTCAGGCGGGCAAGGTGGGGGGCGAGGCTGGCGGTGTTGGTGGCGAGGTCGGTCATTGGGCCTCCTTAGCGGCGATATGGTCGCGCACGGTGTTGAGCTTGGGCGAAAGGGCTGGGTCAATGTCGCGCATTTCAAGGCTGAGCATGATCGGCTGGCTTGCGATGACCGGGGCGAGGAAGGCGCGGGCGGCTTCGAAGACATGGGCCGTGGCGGCTTCCTTGGCGTCCTGCGGGCGACCGCCGCGCAGGCGGATGGAGATATCGACGAAGATATTGGCCGGGTCGCCATCGGCGATGGCGTAGGCCTCGCACCGCGCCGCGCGCACGCGGATGCCGGCCATGGGAAACACGCCGGTTTCCAGCCCGGCCCGCCGCAGGGCCTCGCAAAAGGCGGAGATATCGGCGTGGGCCTCAAGGTTGGCCGAGTATTCGATGCGGATATGTGGCACGGGCTCCTCCCCAGAAGTTATTAACTCGTTAATTACATTCATCCCGGGTGTCAAGTTTTATTGACGCCAGACCCCACACCGGCTGATAACCTATCTTGATGCACTGTCACGAATAAGTCATACATAATACATGTCAGATGATACCCCGATGTCTGCTGGCGGGGCTCGGGAGGGTAATGTTTCGATGCGCCATACGTCACGGTCTCTGCCGATTGCGCTTTTGAGGGCGCGCGAAGCCGTGATGGCTCCGCTGCGCGGAATGCTGGCCTCCACAGGTGTGACCGAGCAACAGTGGCGCGTGCTGCGTGTGCTTGATGAGAATCGCAGGATGGAGCCCAAGGAGTTGGCGCATCAGGCCTGCCTCTTGCTGCCCAGCCTCACCCGCATCATGCAGTCGCTCGAAGAGCGCGGCTATATCACCCGAGAAAAAGACCCCCATGACGGGCGCAAGCTGCGGCTGGCGATCACCGAGGAGGGGCGGGCGCTGATTGCCCGGCATATGGGCGAGAGCAACCGGATATTCAGCGAGTTGGAGCAGGCATTTGGCCAGGAGAAGGTGGATGCCCTGCTCGATCTGCTCAATGATCTGGCGGAGCAGAAGACCTGAACGGCTTTGCGCGTCAGTCGCCGCCGTCTCAACCAATTGTTCACGGTTATGAGGTCTTTGGGCGTGGTGCTCTTGCAGCCCCCCCATGCCAGCACTAAGACAAGGGGAAGAGAACCACAGCCCCGCCGACCGGGGCCCATAAAGTCGAGGCCCGAGTTATGAACGACCCCGTTGAAACCTACATGAACCTCGTCCCCATGGTGGTTGAGCAGACCAGCCGTGGCGAGCGGGCCTATGATATCTTCTCGCGGCTGCTGAAGGAGCGGATCGTATTTGTGAACGGCCCGGTGCACGACGGCATGAGCCAGCTTATCGTGGCGCAGCTTTTGCACCTTGAGGCGGAGAACCCGAAAAAAGAAATCAGCATGTACATCAACAGCCCCGGCGGCGTGGTGACATCCGGTCTCTCGATCTATGACACGATGCAGTATATCCGCCCGAAGGTGAGCACGCTGGTGATCGGCCAGGCGGCCTCGATGGGCTCGCTGCTGCTGACCGCTGGCGAGACGGGAATGCGCTTTTCGCTGCCCAACAGCCGCATCATGGTGCACCAGCCCTCCGGTGGCTATCAGGGCCAGGCGACGGATATCATGATCCACGCGCAGGAAACCCAGAAGCTGAAAGACCGGCTTAACCAGATCTATGTTAAGCACACGGGCCAAAGCCTGAAGAAGGTGGAAGCCGCGCTTGAGCGCGACAACTTCATGAGCCCAGATGAAGCCAAGGACTGGGGCCTGATCGACGAGATCGTGGAGAACCGCGACAAGAGCGGCGACGAGAGCGGCAGCAAGTAAGCTGCGGCAAAGCGTGCGCCGTTCACTTTAATTTGGCGTTGTGTCCCGCTGGGTGCTGCCCTAGGCTTTTGCATCAGGGGCGCACACGGGGCAGAATGCAAGACAACGGGCAAGGCAGCCCGAGGGGTTATGAATGGCAACGAATTCAGGTGGTGACAGCAAGAACACGCTTTATTGCTCTTTCTGCGGCAAGAGCCAGCACGAGGTGCGAAAGCTGATTGCAGGCCCAACGGTGTTCATCTGCGACGAATGCGTCGAGCTGTGCATGGACATCATCCGCGAGGAAACCAAGAGTTCTGGCCTCAAATCCTCCGACGGCGTGCCGACGCCGAAGGAGATTTGTGAAGTTCTCGATGATTACGTGATCGGCCAGTTCCACGCCAAGCGCGTGCTCTCGGTGGCGGTGCACAATCACTACAAGCGGCTCAACCACGCGGGCAAGACCGGCGAGATCGAGCTGGCAAAATCGAACATCCTGCTGATCGGCCCGACCGGCTGCGGCAAGACCTTGCTGGCCCAGACGCTGGCGCGCATCCTCGATGTGCCCTTCACCATGGCCGATGCCACCACGCTGACCGAGGCTGGCTATGTGGGTGAGGATGTGGAGAATATCATCCTCAAGCTGCTTCAGGCCTCCGAGTACAACGTGGAGCGGGCGCAGCGCGGCATCGTCTATATCGACGAGGTCGACAAGATCACCCGCAAGTCTGACAACCCGAGCATCACCCGCGATGTGAGCGGCGAGGGCGTGCAGCAGGCGCTGCTGAAGATCATGGAAGGCACCGTGGCCTCCGTGCCGCCGCAGGGCGGGCGCAAGCATCCGCAGCAGGAGTTCCTGCAGGTCGACACGACCAACATCCTGTTCATCTGCGGTGGCGCTTTCGCCGGGCTCGACAAGATCATCAGCGCCCGGGGCAAGGGCTCTGCCATCGGCTTCGGGGCCGATGTGAAGGACAGCGAGAGCCGTGGCATTGGTGAGATCTTCACCGAGCTGGAGCCGGAAGACCTGCTGAAATTCGGCCTGATCCCCGAGTTCGTTGGCCGTTTGCCGGTGCTGGCGACGCTGCAGGATCTGGACGAAGATGCGCTGGTGACGATCCTGACCGAGCCGAAGAACGCGCTGGTGAAGCAATACCAACGCCTGTTCGAGCTGGAAGACACCGAGCTGACCTTCACCGACGATGCGCTGCGGGCCATCGCCAAGCGCGCCATCGAGCGCAAGACCGGCGCGCGTGGCCTGCGTTCGATCATGGAAGACATCCTGCTGGATACCATGTTTGACCTGCCGGGCATGAGCGAGGTGGACGAAGTTGTGGTGAACGAGGAGGCCGTCAACTCCGACGCGCAGCCGCTGTTCATCTACTCCGAAGAGAGTAAGGCCGAGAACGCCTCGGCTTGAGGAACGGAGCGAACGGTGGGCAGAATTGCCCACCCTACGGGCCTCGCGGAAGCGGGGCCTTTTTTGTTGGAGGGACGTATGGAACGGCGGTTGATATCTTCGGGTGGGCCTTATGAGGAAAAGATCGGCTACAGCCGTGCCGTGGTGTGCGATGGCTGGGTGTTCGTGGCCGGCAGCACCGGGGCTGACCCTGAGACCGGCGAAATGCCCGAGGGCGTGGTGGAGCAGTGCCGCAATACGTTGGAGACGATCCGGCGGGCATTGGCCGAAGCCGGGGCGAGCCTGGATGACGTGGTGCGGGTGAACTACGTGCTGCCGGTGGCCGCCGACTTTGAGCCCTGCTGGCCTGTGCTGGCGGAGGCCTTCGGCAAGGCGCGGCCTGCGGCAATGATGATCGAGGCGGGGTTGATCAGCCCGGCGATGAAGATCGAGATCGAGGTGACGGCGCGGCTGCCTTGAGCGGGGAGCTTCGCTGCGCCGTTGCGCAGTGGGGGCGCTGCCCCCACACCCCCGGGATTTTCGGAGGACCAATGAGGGGCGGGCGGGCCTAGCGGGAGGCCTTTTCGCTCAGGCCCGATTGGTGGGTGCGTGCGGCAAGCTCGGCTTCGATGTCGGCCAGGGTGACATCGCGGGCGGCGCACATGACCAGCAGGTGGTAGAGCGCATCGGCGGCCTCGGAGGTGAGCTTGGCGCGGTCGCCCTTCACCGCTTCGATGATGGCTTCCACCGCTTCTTCACCGAATTTCTCGGCGCATTTCTCCGGGCCCTTGGCGAGGAGCTTGGCTGTCCAGCTCGATTCGGGATCGGCGGATTTGCGGGCCTCGATGGTGGCGGCGAGGGCGGAAAGGCTCATGTCATCCTCACGGGAATTCCGGCGGCGGCCATGTGTGCCTTGGCCTCGCCGATGGTGTAGGTGCCGAAGTGGAAGATCGAGGCGGCGAGCACGGCGGAGGCGTGGCCCTCGGTGACGCCTTCGACGAGGTGATCAAGCGTGCCGACCCCGCCCGAGGCGATCACCGGCACCGGCACCGCATCGGCGATGGCGCGGGTGAGGGGCAGGTTGAAGCCGGCCTTGGTGCCGTCACGGTCCATCGAGGTGAGGAGGATCTCGCCCGCGCCTTTTTCGGCGATCATCACGGCAAATTCGACCGCGTCGATGCCGGTGGGGCGGCGGCCGCCGTGGGTGAAGATTTCCCAGCGGCCGGGCTCGACCGTTTTTGCGTCGATCGCGCAGACGATGCATTGCGAGCCGAAGCGCATGGCGGCCTCGGTGATCACGTTCGGGTCGGCCACGGCGGCGGAGTTGAAGCTCACCTTGTCGGCGCCCGAGAGCAGCAGTTTGCGGACGTCCTCGTGGGTCCGCACGCCGCCGCCGATGGTGAGCGGCATGAAGCATTGCTCGGCCGTGCGCGTGGCGAGATCATACATGGTGCCGCGGTTTTCATGGGTCGCGTGGATATCGAGAAAGCAGAGCTCGTCGGCGCCGGCGGCGTCATAGGCGCGGGCGGATTCCACCGGGTCGCCGGCATCTACGAGGTCGACGAAGTTGACGCCCTTGACCACGCGGCCATCGGCCACGTCAAGGCAGGGGATGATGCGGGTCTTCAACATGGGGCACGCGATAGCCGGTTTTGCTGGCGGAGGGAAGCCGGGGCGGCTAGGGCAGGGGCATGGAAAAGCTTGAGATCTTTCTGGTGGTCGCGCCGGGGCTGGAGGAGGTGGCTGCCGCCGAGGCCCGCGAGCAGGGCTTCGCAAAGGCGCGCGTGGTGGTTGGCGGCGTGGTGTGCCGGGGCGCGTGGAGCGAGGTTTGGCGGGCCAATCTGGTGCTGCGCATTCCGGGGCGGGTGCTGGTGCGGCTGGCGAGCTTTCGGGCGATGAGCTTCAGGGCGCTGGAGACCGGGCTGGACGCGGTGGATTGGGCCGCGGTGTTGGTGCCGGGCCAGCCGGTGCGAGCCGAGGCGGCGACAAAGCACTCCAAGCTCTATCACGCGGGCGCGGTGAAGGGGCGGCTGGAGGAGGCCTTGGGCCGCGCAGGCGCGGTAGTGGACCCGGAGGGGCTGCGGGTGCTGGTGCGGATCGAGGAAAACCGTTGCGTGGTGAGCGTGGACAGCTCGGGCGAGGCGCTGCATCGGCGGGGCTTCAAGACGGCGGTGAACGCCGCGCCGCTGCGCGAGACCATGGCCGCCGGGCTGCTGCGGGCGGCGGGCTATGCCGGGCGCGAGGCGGTGATGGACCCGATGTGCGGCTCTGGCACCTTTTGCATCGAGGCGGCGGAGATTGCTGCCGGGCTGGCCCCGGGACGGGGGCGGCGCTTTGCCTTTGAGGGGTTTCCGGGGTTCGATGCCGAGGGGTTTGCGGCGCTGAAGGCGAGGCCGTCGGTGGCGCGGGGGGAGGGGCCGATCATCGGCTCTGACCGCGATGCGGGGGCAGTGAAGATGAGCCGGGAGAATGCAGAGCGGGCGGGTGTGGACTGCCGCTTCGAGGAGGCCAGCGTGAGCGCCTTGGAGCGGCCCGATTGCGCGCCGGGGCTGGTGATTTGCAACCCGCCCTACGGCAGCCGGATCGGCAGCAAGGGGCCGCTCTTCGGGCTTTACGGCAGCTTTGGCAAAGTCATGAAAGAGCGCTTTGAAGGCTGGCGGGTGGCGATGGTGACGAGCGATGAAAAGCTCGCCCGCGCCACCGGCCTGCCTTGGGAGCCACCGGGGCCGCATGTGGCCCACGGCGGGCTGAAGGTGCGGCTCTGGATGGCGCAGATGTGATGTGGCTTTCATGGACGTGGGGAACGGGGCGGGCCTTGCTGGGTTGAGCTTGCGCGAACCAACCGGGAGAGACTGCCATGAAACCGCTGATAACTGCCCTTGTCCTGAGCCTCGCCGCCACCCCTGCGCTGGCGGATGATGACATCGTTAATGTGGAGGCCAAGGGAAGCGTGGCTGAGGTGGCTGACCGCTTGGTTGCCGCAATCGAGGGCGCGGGGGCGACGGTGTTTGCCCGAGTTGATCATGCGGGCGGCGCGGAGCGTGCGGGCATGGAGCTGGCACCGATGGAGCTGGTGATTTTCGGCAACCCCAAGCTGGGGACGCCTGCGATTCAGGATAATCCGATGGCCGGGCTGGTGCTGCCGATGAAGGTGCTGATCTGGGAAGATGCCGAGGGCGCGGTGATGCTCTCCTATCAGGATCCAGAAGAGATGCTGGACGAGGTGGGCGTGGATGACGACTTGCCGGTTATCGAACAGATGGAAGGCGCGTTGAAGAAGCTCACCGGAGCTGCCGCCGGAGAATAAAGTGCTGCGGGCGCGGGAGGGGAGATGCCCCCGCGCCCGCGCCGCTTAGCCGATGAGAGTGTCGGCCATGCGCTCGCCGATCACCACGGTAGAGGCCATTGTGTTGCCGGTGGAGACGCGGGGCATGGTTGAGGCATCTGCGATGGACAGCCCCTCGACGCCATGCACGGCGAGTGAGCCGGAGACGACGGACATTTCGTCTTTGCCCATCTTGCAGGTGCAGCTTTCGTGAAAGTAGGTGCCCGCCGCGTTGCGGGCAAAGTCGTCAAGCGCCGCGCCGGTGATCGGGCCGGGCATGACCTCGCGTTTCACGTAGTCCGAGAGTGGGCCGGAGTTGCCGATTTCGCGGCATAGCTCGATGCAGGTGGTGAGCGCCTTAAGGTCTGCGGGTTCTTTCAGGAAACCGCCGTCGATTCGCACCGGATCGTCAGGGTTGGCGCCGGTGAGGCGCACCTCGCCGGTGCTTTGCGGGCGCACGACGCCGGGCGCGATGGACCAGCTTCCGGCGGGTGGTGAATAGGCCGAGCCGTGCACTTCGGAGGCATAGGGCACCTCGATCTGGAAGGGCTGAAGGTCGGGCGTGTCGAGCGCGGAATCGGACTTCCAGAAGAAGGTTGCCTCGGCGGCGGAATTGCCCGGCGGAAGGGGGGTGTTGTATTCCCAGACGCAGCCTGCAGCGAGGATGTGATCTTGGAAGTTCTGGCCGACGCCGGGCAGATCATGCACCACTTCAATGCCGTGGTCGGCAAGGTGCTCTGCCGGGCCGATGCCCGACTGCATGAGGATTTTGGGCGTGTTGATTGCGCCTGCCGAAAGCACCGTGTGGCCTGCAGCCACCTCATGCACCTCGCCATCCTTCTCGAAGGTCAGGCCGGTGATGGTGGTGCCATTCAGGGTGAGCTTGTGGACCGTGGCGCCGGTTAGCAGGGTGATGTTGGGGCGTTTGAGCGCCTCCCAGAGGTAGTCGGACGGGATGTTGCGGCGCATGCCGTCCTTGATGCGGACATTGGCGAGGGCTGCGCCGCCGACCCCTTCCATCATCTCGCCGTTCATATCGTCGTAGGCGGGGATGCCCGCTGTGCCGCAGGCTTCGACGAAGGCGGGGGCGATTGGGTTTACGTCGCGCACGTCGGTGACGAAGAGCCGCCCGCCGGTGCCGCGCCGGGCGCTGTCGGGGGCGCCCTGCCAATCTTCGATGCGTTTGTAGATTTCGAGCACATTGTCGTAGGACCACGCGTCATCGCCGGTTTCATCGGCCCAGAAGTCGAAGTCGTTCTTGTGGCCGCGCGCCCAGATCATCACGTTGATTGAGCTGCCGCCGCCAACAACCTTGCCCATAGGCAGGATCAGCGAGCGGCCATTCACATGCTCGGAGGGCTCGGCGCTATAGCCCCAGTCGCGCTCGGAGCGGATGTTGGTGGGCCACAACAGCGGGTTCAGCACCGCGTCGATCTGGTCGGTGCCCCCGGCCTCCAGCACCAGCACGCTGGCGTCGGTTTCTGCAGCAAGGCGGCCCGCCACCACGGCCCCGCCGGAGCCGGAGCCGACAACGATGTAATCGTAGCGCGCGGCGATGTTTTGCGCGTTGTAGCGCTGGGTGACAGCTGCATCGCCCAGCTCTTGCGCCCAGACCTCGGCAGAGGCGAGCGAGGCCCCGGCGGCGAGGGCAAGCTGGATGAAGCGGCGGCGCCCGAGCCGCCCGTGGACGAGGCCGGATTGCAGCGCCATGAGGCGGTCGCCCTTGGCCAATGCCTGGGTGAAGATCGGTTTCATTGGAGTCCTCCCTTGGTCATTACACGATGCGAAAGCAGGCCTCCTCTCCCGCTTTCGCTCGTGAATGTTGCAATTTAATGCATGACTGGAGGGAATTCCCTAGCGTTAATCCGAAAGCCTACGACTAAAGTCGTAGGTAATGCCGCGGATGTGCACTATAGTGCGGGGGTTAGTTTCGCAGGGCGGCGAGGGCTTCGGCGAGGTCCAGCGCGCCGTCATAGAGGGCGCGGCCAGAGATGGCCCCGGCGATCGTGCCGCGCGCCTTGAGCGCCTCAAGGTCAGCCAGAGAAGACACGCCGCCCGAAGCGATGACGGGGATGGAGACGGCTTGGGCCAGAGCGTCGGTGGCCTCGACATTGGGGCCCTGCATCGCGCCGTCGCGCATGATGTCGGTGTAGATGATCGCGGCCACGCCAGCGTCTTCGAAGCTGCGGGCGAGGTCGGTGGCGTTGACGTCCGTTTCTTCGGCCCAGCCCTTGGTGGCGACCATGCCGTGCCGCGCGTCGATGCCCACGGCGACCTGCCCCGGGAAGGCGGCGGCGGCCTCGCGCACCAGGGCGGGGTTTTCGACCGCGACGGTGCCGAGGATCACGCGGGCGAGGCCTTTGGAGAGCCAGCGCTCGATGGTGGCCATGTCACGGATGCCGCCGCCAAGCTGGGCGGGGGTTTTGGTGGCCTTCAGGATGGCTTCGACCGGTGCGGCGTTGACCGGTTCCCCGGCAAAGGCGCCGTTTAGGTCTACGAGGTGGAGCCATTCACAACCGGCATTGACGAACTCCATCGCCTGAGCGGCAGGGTCTTCGTTGAAGGTGGTCGATTTACCCATGTCACCGCGCAGGAGCCGCACGGCGTTGCCGTCTTTCAGGTCAATGGCGGGATAGAGGATCATGGGCGGGGCTCCTTTTGGGCGCGGTTTGCCATGAGGGGCGGGCGAAGGGAAGGGGCCGCGCGCGGCAGAACGCCCGCCCGCCCACCCCGTTCTGCCACGCGCGGCCCTGATCGGATGTTGTGCGGGGTGGCAGATGTGGGAGCGGGGGCGCTGCCCCCACACCCCCGGGAGTATTTTCAGCAAGAAAATCTGCGGGGTGGTGGTTTGTGATCTGTCATCGACCCAACGTAACAGTTGCGTGCGACGGGCGCGGGGCGTGAGGATGCGGGCAGCGTACCGAATGGGAGGAGAACCATGCGCAAGATTACAATGACCCTGGCGGCCCTGCTGGTGGCGGCCCCGGCCTGGGCGGCGGACCCGCTTGAGGGCCTGTGGCGCACGGCCAGAGATGACAATGGCAACTCGGGGCTGGTGCAGGTGAAGCCCTGCGGCGGCGGGCTGTGTGGCACGCTGATCAAGGCCTATGGGCCGGGCGGCAAGGAGATCAAATCCGAGAATGTTGGCCGCCAGATCATCTCGCAGACCAAGCCGTCGGGTGGTGGGCAATACAAGGGCAAGGTGTATTCGCCCGACCGTGGCAAGACCTACAGCTCCAAGTTGGTGCTCTCAGGCTCCACGCTGAAGGTGTCTGGCTGCGTGCTGGGGATTTGCCGCGATGGTGGCACCTGGAAGAAGGTGAAGTAAGCGCAGCTTTTGCGGGCGTTTGCCGATTCTGGCGGCGCCCGCAGGAACTTCTTGCTTAGACTCACCGTTGGGCTCATATGGCAGACATGCTTTGCAGTAGCTGATTTTCAGCGAAGCGAGCCTGTGTCGCCAGAAGGAGTGATGCCGGTGACTGGACTTTTCAAATTGATGATGGCGGGCGCGGCGCTGGCGCTTGCGGCGGGTGCGGCGCAGGCTGCGACACCTGAGGGCGTTTGGCTGACCGGGCCTGACAAGAAGGGCAATGTGGCCCATGTGCGCGCCGTGAAGTGCGGCTCTGCGGTCTGTGGCACGATCATCAAGGCTTTCAACGCATCGGGCCAGCCGATCAAATCGCCCAATGTGGGCAAGCGCGTGTTTTGGGACATGACGCCTGCCGGGGCGGGCACCTATCAGGGCCGCGCCTATGTGCCTGTGATGAAGCGCGACTACGGGGCGCAGATGCACCTTCGCGGCAACAAGATGGTGGTGAAGGGCTGCGCCGGGCCGATCTGCATGGACCAGACCTGGACCCGGTTGAAGTGAGGCGCGGTGGGCCGATGGCCCGCGCTACAGCACCAGATCGGAATAGATGAAACCATCGCGCGTGACGGTTTCGCCGCGCGTGGCGGGAATGGGCGCTGCAAAGCAGGGCGCGTCGAGCACGCAGGTGTGAAACTCGCCGTTCTCGCCGCAGGGGTCCACGCTTTCGGGCAGGCTGGAGAGCAGCGCGGCATCAAGGCGGCGGCCTGCGAAGTCTTCGGGCAGTTTGGACGGGTCCAGCGTGACAATTCGTGTGTCGAACCCTGCGGCGATTTCGGTGGCGAGCGCGGTGGTATCCTCGCCCCATAGCGGGAACACCGGGCTGATGCCGCTGCCTTCAAGCTGCGCCACGCGATAGTCGCGGACATCCTCAAGGAAGAGATCACCGGAGATCATTTCGGTCACGCCAAGGGCCTTGAGCGCGTCGACCGCCTTGGCCATGCGCGCCTCGTACACCTCATTGGAGCAGGGCCAGGGCAGGGGCACTTCCATCAGCTCCAGACCGGCGGCCTTGGCCTGTGCGCGCAGAATGGTGGCGCGGGTGCCGTGCATCGCCACCCGGTCGAAGGCTTCGTTCAACGTGGTCAGCGCCACTTTTACCTCATGGCCTGCCGCGCGGGCGCGGATCAGGGCCATGCAGGCATCCTTGCCGGAGGACCAGCCGATGGCGGCTGTCATGGAGCCCATTTGAGGAAGTTGGCGATGATGCGCAGCCCGGTGGCTTGGCTCTTTTCGGGGTGGAACTGGGTGCCGAAACGTGTGCCTTCGCCAACGATCGCCGTTACCGCGCCGGCGTAATCCGCATGCGCAAGGCGATGGGCGGGGTGCTCGGTTTGCAGGTGATAGCTGTGTACGAAATAGGCGTGATCGCCGGTTTCCACACCCTCAAGACAGGGGTGCGCACCTTCGAGCACCAAGTCGTTCCAGCCCATATGCGGCACCTTCAGCGCCGGATCGGCGGGTGCGATGGGCACCACCTCGCCGGGGATCCAGCCAAAGCCCGGCGTATTCGCGTGCTCGCGGCCCCGCGTGGACATCATCTGCATGCCGATACAGATGCCCATGAACGGGCGGCCCTGTGTCTCGACGTGCTCGGTGATTGCCTCGATCATGCCCGGACGGGCGGCCAGGGCCGTGCGGCAGGAGGGGTAGGCCCCATCACCGGGCAGCACGATGCGGTCGGCCCGCGCAACCTCTTCGGCGTGGGAAGTGACGATGACCTCGCCCGCGCCCTCCTCGGAGGCCATGCGTTGGAAGGCCTTTTCGGCGGAGTGCAGGTTGCCGCTGTCATAGTCGATGAGGACGGTGCGCATGGGGGCTCCTTTCGCGCCGAGGGGTGGCGGGAAATGGCGGGGGGGTCAAGGGGGCGATGCGGCTGCGGTGGGGTGTGGCCGCTGGCAAACCCTAGAGCGTGCCCTTGGTGGAAGGGATCGCATCGGCCTTGCGCGGGTCAGCCTCCAGCGCATCGCGCAGGGCGCGGGCGACGGCCTTGAAGGTGGCCTCTGCGATGTGGTGGCTGTTGATCCCGTGCAGGGCGTCGACGTGCAGGGTGATGCCGCCGTGGGTGCTGAAGGCCTGAAAGAACTCGCGCACCAGCTCGGAATCGAAGCTGCCGATCTTGGCTGTCGGAAGATCGACGTTCCAGACAAGATAGGGGCGGCCCGAAAGATCGAGCGCGGCGCGCACGAGGGCGTCGTCCATCGGCAGCAGGCAGCTTCCGTAGCGGGTGATGCCGCGCTTGTCGCCCATGGCTTGGGTGAGGGCTTGGCCCAGCGTGATGCCCACGTCTTCGACGGTGTGGTGATCGTCGATGTGGAGATCGCCTTTGGCTTGAACTTTCATGTCGATCAGCGCGTGGCGGGCCAGTTGATCGAGCATGTGATCAAAGAAGCCAACCCCGGTGGAATTGACATAGCTGCCGGTGCCGTCGAGGTCGATTTCGACGGTGATCGCGGTTTCCGCAGTTTCGCGGGTGACGCTGGCTTTGCGCATTGGAGCCTCCGAAGCGGGTCGCAGGCTCTATAGGCGCGGGCAGCGCGCGGGGAAAGGGGGCGTGGGCGCTGAGGCGCAGCCTGTGGCGCGGCTGCCCCAGCGCAGCGGCTTAGTGTTCATCGCCGGGGGTTTTGTCTTCGTCGATCACTGGCAACGGCGCGATGACGGTTTTGGCGCTGGCTGCCGGGGGCGGCGGCGGGGCTTGCGGTGCCGGTGCCGGTTCTGGCGGCGGAGGAGCGGGGGCGACCTCGGCGGCTTCCTCCGGCGCGGGTTCGGGATCCGGCGGCGGCGGCGCGGCGGCCCATGGGTCGGCGATTTGGGCCGGGGTGGCCTCTGTCTCGGGGTCGTCGGCAAGCGGCTGCGGGGCCTGGGTGACGCTGGCACGCGGCGGCTCGGGTGCCGGTGCGGGCTCTTGCGCGGCCTCTGGTTCTGGCTGCGGGGTGGGCTCTGGTTCCGGCTCAGGCTCGGGTTCCGGTTCGGGCGGAGCAGGGGCCTCTTCGGGTTCTGGTGCGGCCCACGGGTCGCTGATCGCCGCCGGGATGGCGCTGGTGTCTGGGGCGTCTGAGAGCGCCTGCGGGTTTGAGGTTACGGCGTCTTCTGCTGTGAGGGGTGGCAGTTCGGCATCGGCAGTTTCCGGCGGAAGCTCCGGCGGGGTGGCAGGCGGCACTTCTTGCGGCGGCTCTGGCTGGGGCACCTCTGGCGGTGTGGGCACCGGGCTTTCATTGGGCGGGTCTGCCGGGGTTTCGGGCGGCGTTGGCGGATGCGCGGGCTGCGGCACGGGGGCCGGGTCTGGCTCTGGCGTTGGCGCAGGTGGCTCCACGGGTTGGGAGGGGGCCGGCTCTGGTGTGGGCTCTTTGGCGGCGGGCGCAGGGGCAGGGGCCGGGGGCACCGCTTCGGGTTCGGGTGTGGGCGCGGGGGCAGAGGCCGCGGGCGGCGGGGCGGCAGGTGTTGGCTCTGCGGGCGCCTCGGCGGCTGGCGCCGGGGCGGGCTTGGGCGGAACGAAGCCGCTGGGCATCAGCTCGGGGGGCGGAGCAAAGGCCGAGGCTGCGGCCTTCTCTTCAATCGTTGCGGCCATTGTCGCAGCTGTCGCTGCGGCGGCGGGCGCGGCGTGTGCCGCCGGTGCGGCCGGGCTGGCGGCCTCTTCTTCATCCGCCGGAAGCGCGCCGCCGATGACGGTTTTCTGCGCGGTGGCGGTGGTGCGATCGGCCCCGCCGGGCAGGGTGGCGGCCTCTTTGCCAAGCTCTGCAAAGGCCTCTGAATCCGTATCCAGCCGGGCCTCCCAATCGGGGTTTGGCCGCTGGCCGCGCGTTGCGCCGATGTAGATTTGCAGCAGGCAGGCGTTGGTGAAAGGGTCGATCAGCCCGGCCTTTGTGCCCCAAGCGAAAAAGCAGGAGATGATGACCACCAGCAGCCCCGCGCCGGGGGCAAGCAGGATGAACGGTGCGAAGATCACCAGCCAGACGACGAAGGCCAGCAAGGTGTAAGCCCAGCCAAGGCCCTGAAGGGTGAGCGCGTTGCCCACCACGGGTTTGCCGTTTTGCGCCAGAAGCACCAGCCCTTCGCGGGCGGCGGCATAGGGGTTTACGGCGCGTTTGCGCAGGCCGTGGGCCAGCACCATTTCATCCACCGGGCGCTCGGCCAGCCAAAGGTAGGGTGTGTTGATGCCCACGCCCTTGCCCTCGGGCTTCATCCGGAAGAGCGCCCGCAAGGGCAGCAGCGGGTTTATGGCGGGCAGGGTCTTTTCGACTTGGCCGCGCAGGGCCCAGAGGCGGTTCATGTCGCCGTAGCGGGCTTTGACGATCTCCATGCCGGCCTTGATCTGGCTGCCTTCGGGGAGGCGGCGGCCTTCGAGGATTTCGGCCATGAGCGCCATGTGCGGCACGCGGACATACCAGTAGAGGTGCTTGCGCAGAAACCACATGCCTATGCCGAGGCTACCGCAGAGCAGGATCATGAAGAGCGGCGGCATGGTGCGGGCGAGGGCGATGATCGTGGCAAAATCCGCGCCGTTGTTCATTGCGCCCCTGGTGATGGCAACGCCGATGATGCTCCCGATCCAGGCCAGAAGCGCATAGCAGAGCGCGATTCCGAGGAAGATCCCGGCGCGGTAGCCGGTAAAGGCGGCGGTCTTTTTCAGGAGTCCCCAGGCAAGGGAGGACTTGAAATTCCACATCGGTCAAATTCCCTCAGGCACAATCAATGCTGCAAGCCTAGCGAAAATCGCCTGAGCTTCAACTGCTTGTGGAGGGAAGAAAAGAACTCATTGGAGCGGGCGATGAGATTCGAACTCACGACCCTAACCTTGGCAAGGTTATGCTCTACCCCTGAGCTACGCCCGCGTCCGTTGAGTAGCGGTGAGATAACGGCGGGGCCGGGCGGGTTCAAGAGGTAATTTCACCGGTTTGGCGAAAAACTTTCTGACGCTCAAAACAGGCTGTGCAGCAAGAGGCCGAAGCCCATCAGCAGGAGCGCGAGAAATGTCAGCACCATGCCGCTGACGCGGAAGGGCAGGTTCATCTTTGGACCAAGCAGGGCGCGGGCGTGGAGCAGGCGGCCTGCGAAGAGCATGATGCCGAGGAGGTGCAGGGCAACGGTGGGCGCGCCCTGCGCCTCGCAGAGCGCCAGCAGCAGGATGCCGAGCGGCGCGTATTCGGCGCAATTGCCCTGTGCGCGAGAGAGCGCCCGCAAGCGCTTGTCTTCGCCGTCTCCCAGCGAAATGCCCCGGCTGCGCCGCCGGACGGTGACGGCATAGCTGAGGCCCACGAAGAACACCGCCAGCAGGCCAGCGTAGATGGATGTGACGGCGAACATTGGCAAATCTCCCTCGGGTTGCCGCCATCAGACGGCAACATGAGAGACGGATCAACCGGGAACGCCGCGTTATTCCAACTCGACCAGCAGGTCTTTCGCGTCGATCTGATCGCCGGGAGAGACGTGCACCGCTTTGACGGTTGCGTCGCGCTCGGCGTGGAGGCCGGTTTCCATCTTCATCGCCTCGATGGTCAGCAGCAGATCGCCTGCGCTGACCTTCTGGCCCGCCTGCACGCCGACAGAGGCGACAGAGCCGGGCATTGGCGCGCCGATGTGGTTGTCGTTGCCCAGTTCCGCCTTGGGGCGGGCCTGCACGGCGGCGCCAGCGCGGCGGTCGGGGATGCGGACGGTGCGGGGCTGGCCGTTGAGCTCGAAGAACACGCGGGCGATGCCTTCTTCGTTGGTTTCGCCTTGCGCCGACATGCGGATTTCGAGGGTCTTGCCCGGGTCGATCTCCACCGAGATCTCGTCACCCGGCTCCATGCCATAGAAGAAGGTATCGGTCGGCAGGGTGCGGACCGGGCCGTATTCTTCGTGCCGTGCGGCATAATCGGTGAAGACCTTGGGATACATCAGGTAACCGTTGAGATCTTCGTCATCCAACTCAAAGCCCAGCTTCTCGGAGGCCTCCTTGCGGGTGGCCTCGAGATCGATTGGCTTCATTGATTTGCCAGCGCGTTCGGTGAGCGGCTTTTCGCCCTTCAGCACCTTGGCCTGAATGGCTTCGGGCCAGCCGCCGGGGGGCAGGCCGAGGTTGCCCTTCATCATGTCGATGACCGAATCGGGGAAGGAGACCTCGCGCTTGGGGTCTTCGACCTCGGCGCGAGTGAGGCCTTGGCTCACCATCATGAGGGCCATGTCGCCCACGACCTTGGAGGAGGGGGTGACCTTCACGATATCGCCGAACATCTGGTTCACGTCGGCATACATCTGGGCGACCTCGTGCCAGCGCTCTTCCAGCCCCATCGAGCGGGCCTGCGCCTTGAGGTTGGTGAACTGGCCGCCGGGCATTTCGTGCAGGTAGACCTCGGAAGCTGGCGCCTGAAGGCCGGACTCGAAGGCGGCGTAATGGGCGCGCACGCTTTCCCAGTAATCCGAGATCTCGCGGATGGCGCCGATATCAAGGCCGGTGTCCCGCTCGGTGTATTGCAGGGCTTCGACCACGGTGCCGAGGGTGGCCTGAGAGGTGTTGCCCGACAGCGCGTCCATCGCGCAATCGACAGCATCCACCCCGGCTTCGGCGGCGGCGAGGATGGTGCCGCAGGCGATGCCTGCCGTGTCGTGGGTGTGGAAGTGGATCGGGATATCCACCGCGTCCTTCAGCGCCGGGATCAGCACCTTGGCGGCGGACGGCTTGAGCAGCCCGGCCATATCCTTGAGGCCCAGCACATGGGCGCCGGCCTTCTCCAGTTCCTTCGCCATATCGACGTAATACTTGACGTCATATTTGGCGCGGTCCGGGTCCAGCACGTTGCCGGTGTAGCAGACGGTGCCCTCGATGACCTTGCCGCTCTCGCCCACGGCATCCATCGCCACGCGCATGTTTTCGACCCAGTTGAGCGAGTCGAAGACGCGGAACACATCGACGCCGCTTTCGGCGGCCTGCTTCACGAAGCTCACCACCACGTTGTCGGGGTAGTTGGTGTAGCCCACGCCGTTGGAGGCGCGCAGAAGCATTTGCGTCATGATGTTGGGCATGGCGGCGCGAATGTCGCGCAGGCGCTGCCAGGGGCATTCCTGGAGGAAGCGGTAGGCCACGTCGAAGGTGGCGCCGCCCCAGCACTCCACGGAGAACAGCTGCGGCAGGTTGGCGGCATAGGCGGGGGCCACGCGGACCATGTCGATCGAGCGCATCCGGGTGGCGAGCAGCGATTGGTGGCCGTCGCGCATGGTGGTGTCGGTGATGAGGAGCTGTTCTTGCGCCTTCATCCAGTCGGCCACAGCATTGGGGCCCTTCTCTTGCAGCAGGTTCAGCGTGCCCGGCGCAGGGGCCTCGACGCGGGAGGCGGGGGCCTTGGGCGGCTTGGCCTCGGCGGGTTTGGGGCGGCCCGCAGTCTCGGGGTGCCCGTTTACGGTGATGTCGGCGATGTAGCGCAGGATCTTGGTGGCGCGGTCGCGGCGGCGTTTGAAATCAAAGAGTTCCGGCGTCTCGTCGATGAACTTGGTGTGGTAGGTGTTGTCGAGAAACGTGGGGTGTTTCAGCAGGTTTTCGACAAAGGCGATGTTGGTGGACACGCCCCGGATACGGAATTCGCGCAGGGCACGGTCCATCCGCGCAATGGCGGCCTCGGGGGTGGGGGCCCATGCCGTGACTTTCGTCAGCAGCGAGTCGTAATAGCGGGTGATCACCCCGCCCGCATAGGCGGTGCCGCCATCGAGCCGGATGCCCATGCCGGTGGCGGAGCGATAGGCGGTGAGGCGGCCGTAGTCGGGGATGAAATTGTTCAGCGGGTCTTCGGTGGTGACGCGGCACTGCAGCGCGTGGCCGTTGAGGCGCACGTCATATTGCGACGCGGTGCCGGTGGCCTCAATCAGCGATTTGCCCTCGGCGATCTTGATCTGGGCCTGCACGATGTCGATGCCGGTCACCTCCTCAGTGACGGTATGTTCGACCTGCACGCGGGGGTTTACCTCGATGAAGTAGAACTTGCCCGTCTCCATATCCATCAGGAACTCGACGGTGCCGGCGCATTCGTAGTTCACATGCTCGCAGATCTTCTTGCCGAGATTGCAGAGGTCTTCGCGCTGCGCTTCGGAGAGATAGGGGGCGGGGGCGCGTTCCACGACCTTCTGGTTGCGGCGCTGCACCGAGCAGTCGCGCTCCCAAAGGTGGTAGATGTTGCCTTGGCTGTCGCCGAGGATCTGCACCTCGACGTGGCGGGCGCGGGTGATCATCTTTTCCAGATAGCCCTCGCCATTGCCGAAAGCGGCCTCGGCCTCGCGTCGGCCTTCAAGGATTTTCTCTTTTAGTTCAGAGGGATCGTTGATGGGGCGCATGCCGCGACCGCCGCCGCCCCAGCTGGCCTTGAGCATCAGCGGATAGCCGATTTCTTCGGCCTCCTTGGCGATGGCTTCCATGTCGTCGCCCAGCACTTCGGTGGCCGGAATCACCGGCACGCCGGCCTCGATGGCGACCTTGCGGGCGCTGGCCTTGTCGCCAAGTTGGCGCATCGTCTTGGCCTTGGGGCCGATGAACTTGATGCCATTGGCCTCGCAGGCGTCGACAAATTCGGGGTTCTCGGAGAGCAGGCCGTAGCCGGGGTGGATGGCATCTGCGCCGCTCATCTTGGCAACGCGGATCATCTCTTCGATGGAGAGGTAGGCGGCCACGGGGCCAAGGCCCTCGCCAATGCGGTAGGCCTCGTCGGCCTTGAAACGATGGAGGCCGAGCTTGTCTTCCTCGGCATAGACGGCGACCGTTTTCTTGCCCAGTTCATTGGCGGCGCGCATGATCCGGATGGCGATTTCGCCCCGGTTTGCGATCAAGATCTTCTGGAATTCGGCCATTGTCTTCTCCGTATTTCCGCATTGCAGCGCGGATGATTGTTACGGAGATTTCATCTGAGGGAAAGGGGAATGCTGCATTGCAGCGGTAAGCGCGGCAGGTTTGTGTTTGGTGCAGGCCCGCCTTAGCCCTGCAAAACTTGGCTTTCCGCGCTGCGCAATGTGGCTGCAGGATCACCGGCGGTGTCGGGGCTCTTGTGCCAGGTGGTGGTGGTTTCCTCATTGGTGGCGCGCGGCGTGTTGCGCTCGATCCGCTCTGCGGTGCGGCGGAGTTGGCTGACAAGGCTGCTGACGTTGCGACAGGTGGCGGCGAGCCCCTCGGCCTGTACTGCGAGGCGCGCCGGTGACAGCTCGGCGGCCGCCATCGTGGCGATGCCTTCAAGAAAGACGGTGACGCGAGACAGGTGCCAATCTGCCTCCACCGCCTGATCGCGGATGGTGGAGAGCGAGCATTGCGCCAGCGTGGCCGCTTCCGGGCGCAGCACAAGCGCGGTGCCGATCACGCGCTCGCCACCATCGGGCAGACGGACCCGTTGAAGGGAGGTATCCCATTCTTGCCGCTGCCCGGCGATGGTGAGCTTTTCGACGTAGCGCAAAGGCTCGGGGCTGCGGGTGCATTCGTGATAGCGGGCGCAGGCCCAATCGGCATCGGCCTCGGGCAGCAGCGCCGTTACCTCGCGCCCGGCAACCTCTGTGGCGTTCATGCCGGAGGCGTTGGCGTGGGCGGTGTTGATGCACAAGAGCACCCAGGGCGCATCCGGCGCGCGCCGTTCAACCGCGAACATCGGCACCTCGAATCCATCAAGCAGTTGCTTCAAATCCCCCGGCTCGCGCTGCTGAAACATCAGTCTCTCCTTACTGGATGTTGGGGGATGCTAGGCCGAGGCGGTTAACGCTTGTTAAAGGTGGGGCGGCGAAACGCTGAGACTGAGGGGTAAAATATCAACGATATCGTAAGGTTAACCCAAGTTTACGATGATCCGCTTGGTCTGGCGAGCACGGAACACAACGCGAACGCGCATCTTCCCCTCGGAGGCGGGAGCGGTTACACTCGCGCCATGAGCAGTCCGCAACAAGAACAGGCCCTGTCGCTCTCGCAGCAGGCGGTGGCCGCCCGACCCGCGCCCTATCTTGATGGGCTGAATCCCGCACAGCGTGAGGCGGTGGAGCAGCTTGACGGGCCGGTGCTGATGCTTGCGGGCGCGGGCACCGGCAAGACGAAGGCGCTGACCACGCGGATCGCGCACCTGTTGCTGACCCAGCGCGCGCGGCCCAATGAAATTCTCGCGGTGACCTTCACCAACAAGGCCGCACGAGAAATGAAAAATCGCGTGGCCGGGTTGATGGGGCAGGCGGTGGAGGGGATGCCGTGGTTGGGCACCTTCCACGCGATCTGCGTGAAGCTGCTACGCCGCCATGCCGAATTGGCCGGGCTGAAGAGCAACTTCACCATCCTTGATACCGATGACCAGTTAAGGCTTCTTAAACAGCTCGTCGCCGCTGCGGGTATCGACGACAAGCGCTGGCCCGCGCGGATGCTTGCCGGGATCATCGACCAGTGGAAGAACCGGGCCCTCACACCCGACAAGGTGCCCGCCGCCGATGCCGGGGCCTATGACCACAAGGGCGTGGCGATCTACCGTGAGTATCAGAACAGGTTGAAGACGCTGAACGCGGTCGATTTTGGCGACCTGCTGCTGCACATGGTCACGATCTTCCAAGAGCATGAGGATGTGCTGGCGCAGTATCAGCGCTGGTTTCGCTACATTCTTGTGGACGAGTATCAGGACACCAACGTGGCCCAATATCTGTGGCTGCGGCTGCTGGCGCAGGGGCACAAGAACATTTGCTGCGTGGGCGACGACGACCAGTCGATTTATGGCTGGCGGGGCGCTGAAGTGGGCAACATCCTGCGGTTTGAAAAGGATTTTCCCGGCGCGCATGTGGTGCGGCTGGAGCAGAACTATCGTTCGACGCCGCATATTCTGGGCGCTGCCGGGGGCGTGATTGCCGCCAACAAGGGGCGGCTGGGCAAGGAGCTGTGGACCGAGGCCGAAGAGGGCGAGAAGGTGCGCCTCATCGGCCATTGGGACGGCGAGGAAGAGGCTCGCTGGATCGGCGATGAGCTGGAGGCGATGCAGGGCGGCACGCGGGGAATGCGGCCTATCGGGTTGAACGAATGTGCAATTTTGGTGCGTGCCAGCCACCAGATGCGGGCGTTTGAAGACCGGTTTCTGACCATCGGCTTGCCCTACCGGGTGATCGGGGGGCCGCGGTTTTATGAGCGGATGGAGATCCGCGATGCGATGGCCTACTTCCGCGTGGCCGTCAGTCCGGACGATGATTTGGCGTTTGAACGGATCGTCAATACGCCCAAGCGGGGCTTGGGCGAAAAGGCGATTCAGAAGATGCAGCGGGCGGCGCGGGCGAACGGGGTTTCGCTGTTTGAAGGCGCGCGGATTCTGGTGGCCTCTGGCGAGCTGACGGGCAAGGCCAAGGGGCAACTCGGGGCGCTGCTGGAAGGGTTTGGCCGGTGGCATGGCGGGGCGTTGAACGAGGACGACCACATCGAGCTGGCCGAGCAGATTCTTGAAGAATCCGGCTACACCGACATGTGGCAAAACGACAAAACGCCCGAGGCGCCGGGGCGGCTGGAGAACCTGAAGGAACTGGTGAAGGCGCTGGAATCCTTTGAGAATCTGCAAGGGTTTCTGGAGCACGTCGCGCTGATCATGGACAATGAGAGCGAGGATGACGGGCCCAAGGTTTCTATCATGACGCTGCATGCGGCGAAGGGGCTGGAGTTTCCCGCCGTGTTCTTGCCGGGCTGGGAAGACGGGCTGTTTCCGAGCCAGCGCAGCATGGATGAGAGCGGGGTGAAGGGGCTCGAGGAGGAGCGGCGGCTGGCCTATGTGGGGATCACCCGGGCCGAGGAGCTTTGCACGATTTCCTTTGCGGGCAACCGGCGGATTTATGGCCAGTGGCAAAGCGCCCTGCCGAGCCGGTTTATCGACGAACTGCCGGGCGAGCATGTGGAAGTGCTGACGCCTCCGGGGCTCTACGGTGGCGGCTATGGCGCGGCGGCCGGGCCGGGCATGGGCGGCGGCAGCGGCGGCGAAATTCGCTCGACTTTACACGAGGATGCGGCGCGGGCGGATGGCTATAAGTCGCCGGGCTGGAAGCGGCTTCAGGCGCGGGCGCAGGTGCGTGGGATGAGCCAGCCGAAGGAGAGCCGGAACATGGTGATCGACGCTGAGGCGGTGTCATCGCACAGCGTGGGGGAGCGGGTGTTTCACCAGAAATTCGGCTATGGCGCGATTACCGGAATCGAGGGCGACAAGCTTGAAATCGCTTTTGAAAAAGCGGGCGTGAAGAAGGTTGTGGCCAAGTTCGTGGTGCCTGCGTCGAGCGCGGCGGATGATATTCCGTTCTAGGCGCGGTGGGTTAGCTTTCGGCCATTAACTCCGAAAAGCTGTGGGCAACATCCTGTGCACAAGTGATGCACAGCCCATGCACATGTCATTTGACATGGGCGCGTTAATCAAAGTGGCGTGCGGTGGTGATGCGAGGGCCTCTTTTCGGCGAGATCCTTGGGTCAGACCCGAGGATGACGGTGGAGAGGGACGATCAGAGTTCGCTTCGCCAGTCATACTTCGGCGAAAACCCAACCAGCCGTTTGGCCTTCTCGTTGGTGAAGAAGGTCTCGTGCTCGCCCATCTCGCGGGTTTGCGGCACGCCCTCGTAGAATTGCGCGATCAACTCGGAGGTTGGCGCGGCGACGGAGTGAGTGTCGTTCGCCACGTTGAACACCTCGTAGCCAAGCCCATCGGTGCGCAGGCAGCATTCTACCATCTGCCCAAGATCCCGGGCGTCGATATAGGCAAAGAAGTTGCGGAGGCGCTTTTCGGGGGCGTTGATGAAGCCGGGGAACATCTCGGCGTATTCGTGCGGCTCGATCACGTTGTTGATGCGCAACCCGTAGATGTCGGCCCCGCTGCGGCGCTGGAAGCTGCGGGCCGTGGCCTCGTTGACCACCTTTGACATGGCGTAGCTGTCTTCGGGCTCGGTGGGGTGCGCCTCATCGACGGGGATATGTTCGGGCTTGCGCTCACCATCGGCGAAGCAGATGCCGTAGGTGGTTTCGGACGAGGCGAAAATCACCTTGCGGACACCGGCTTTGAGCGCGGCGTCGATCACGTTGTAGGTGCCAAGTGTGTTGACGCGGAAGCATTCGGCGTCGCCCGTCACCATGATGCGCGGGACGGCGGCGAAGTGCACGACGGCATCGAAGGCGGGCACGCCGGTGCCGGGCTCCAGCTCATCGAAATCGGCATAGGCGCGCATGGCGTCATGCATTGCGCCGAGGTCGGTAATATCGGCAATGCGGTTGAGAGCACCGGGGACATTGCAGGGGGTGAGATCGACGTTCAGCACGCGATGGCCCTGCTCGAGCAGGTATTGAACAGCGTGACGGCCGGCCTTGCCGGAGCCGCCGGTGAAGAGAATGCGCATGGGGGGTCTCCTTTTGCGCGCAGACTATCCGGGGGCGTCGGGGTGCGAAAGCAGAAGGCGGGCTGGGTGGGGGGAGATCCTCGGGTCAAGCCCGGGGATGACAGCCCGGGCCGGAAAATAAAAAGCGGCGATGCTCGGGAGGAGGTGAGCATCGCCGCCAATATCAGATCACCCAGGGAGGAGGTCGGGTGCCTGAATTCTGATCCCTTCCTGAAGGAAGGGTGGGGCGGCTGCCTCGGGAGGAGGTGAGGCGCCGCCCCTATGCTTCCGGGGGCCCAGGGAGGAGGTCGGGCGACCCGAAACCGGTTGTTAGAGCGGCGGGCACCCCGGGAGGAGGATGGGGGCCCGCCTGATATCGGTAGGCCCAGGGAGGAGGACGGGCCGTCCGAAACCGAATTGGGTGGCGGCCTGCCCGGGAGGAGGTGGGCTGCCGCCGGATCTCAAGGGCCCAGGGAGGAGGAGAGGGCACCTCGAAACCGAAACTTGGGGGCGGTGACCTCGGGAGGAGGATGAGGTCACCGCCTATCTCGGTAGGCCCAGGGAGGAGGACGGGCCGTCCGAAACCGAATTGGGTGGCGGCTTGCCCGGGAGGAGGTGGGCTGCCGCCGGATCTCGAAGGCCCAGGGAGGAGGAGAGGGCGCTCCGAAACCGAAACTTTGGGCGGCGGCGATGCTCGGGAGGAGGTGAGCATCGCCGCCTTATGACAGAACGCCCAGGGAGGAGGACGGACGTTCTGATCTCTAATACGCGCCTCCGGTTAACCGGAGGTTTGCGGCGGCGACACCGGGAGGAGGTGGTGTCGCCGCCGATACCGAAGAGCCCAGGGAGGAGGAGAGGGCTCTTCGTATCCTGTGTCAGGCGCCGTAAGCGGCCTGGTAGGCGACCGAGCGGATCATCGACGGTGCAATGCCGAGGTCGGCGAGGTCGCGGTTGGTCAGGCCCTGAAGCTCACGGAGCGTCTGACGGTACACGCGGCGCTTGGCTGCGTTTTCGCGACGGGCTTCGACGAAGGCTTCGATGCGGCCAAGGAAGCCGGTGTGGGCGGTGTTGTGTGCGGTTGCGTAAGCCATGGTGGCTGTGTCCTTAGTAATGTCGTAGCGGTGGTAGAGCCGTTCTGTGCTCCGTTTGTTGAGATCAATGTAGGCAATTGCTGCACCTGCACAAACCCCTTTTGCTGCAACGCGGCTATGCACGGGGTGAATAGGTCAAAGAGCTGGAGATTCAGGGCGTTAAGGCTAAATTTTGAGCGACGAATAAAGTGCAGCAGAAATGACGCCACGTTAAAACAGCGGGCGCCGGATGGAAAGAAGGGGGCGAAATGCCTGTAGATAAGGGCGATATCCAAAGCGCATTGACGAAAGTGGGGCTTGCGGATGGTGGCGACTTAGTATCTCGCGATATGATTCGTGCGTTGCAGATCAGCGACAGTGGCGAGGTTAAGTTTGTTATCGAAGCGCCGGATGCAGATGCGGCATCGCGCATGGAGCCGATTCTCGAAGCCGCCAAGGCGGCGGTGCGTGCGGTTGAAGGTGTTTCTTCCGTTTCGGCCTTGCTCACGGCGCATAGCGCGGCCCCGCAGGCCCCCAAGGCGCCACCCAGCCTCAAGGTGGGGCGGCATCCCACCCCGCAGGCCGGGCCACAGAAGATTCCGGGTGTGGAGCGGATCATTGCGGTGGGCTCTGGCAAGGGTGGCGTTGGCAAAAGCACGGTTTCGGCGAATCTCGCGGTGGCGCTGGCGCGCGAGGGCCGGAAGGTTGGCCTGCTCGACGCTGATATATACGGACCGAGCCAGCCGCGGATGATGGGGGTGAACAAGCGCCCCGCCAGCCCGGACGGTGAGCGGATTTTGCCGTTGCATGCGCATGGCGTCACTTTCATGTCGATCGGGCTGATGCTGGAAGAGGCGCAGGCGGTGATCTGGCGCGGGCCGATGCTGATGGGCGCACTCCAGCAGATGATGACTCAGGTGGAGTGGGGCGAGCTTGATGTGCTGATCGTCGACTTGCCGCCGGGCACGGGTGATGTGCAGCTGACGCTGTGCCAGCGCTACCCGATCACCGGCGCCGTGGTGGTGAGCACGCCGCAGGATGTGGCGCTGATAGATGCCCGCAAGGCGATCGACATGTTCGGCAAGCTCAAGACCCCGGTTCTGGGGCTGATCGAGAACATGACTACTTATATATGTCCGAACTGCGGACATGAGGCGCATCTCTTTGGCCACGGCGGCGTGGCGGCGGAGGCCGAGAAGATGGGTGTGCCGTTGCTGGCGCAATTGCCGCTGGAGCTGGAAACCCGGCTGGGCGGCGACAAGGGCTTGCCGATTGCGGCGGGCGCGGGGCCTGCGGCGGAGGCCTACGCCCAGCTTGCACGCGGGCTGGTGAGCGGCGGAATGGGCTGACACCGGGCCGAACTGGGAAATTGCCCCACCCATGGGAGATCATGGGATGCGATGTGGGAATTCACGGGATCACCAGTGAATCGCGGCGAATCGCGCGCCTGTGATGGGGCGGATTCGGGCCGTTAAGGGGGGATTCAGGCAGGAGATATGGCCTGAATCCCCCTTGATTTGGCCGTGCTGCAAAGTTTTTTAGGGAAAACGAGGGAATTTTTGCCCGCACAGAGCGGCACTATATCTAGTGGCTGCGTCGCGCTCCATCACCATAAATTCCGTGTTTTGGCTAAAAATCCTGTGATCGGACGGAACCGGCGGGGCCTTGCTTGTGCCTCCTTTGGCATTTGTGGGTGAAAGTGTTGTTGCCTCCCACGATTTCCCATGGCATACCTAATCCCAAGATGAAGACGGGAACACAAAGCGACGCAAGATCGCAAACTCCCAAAAGTCAGGCAGGCTTTCATACAGGCACCCGCTTTCATCTGAACGAAGAGATCCGGCGCGCGAGCGAGCAGACATCCCCCCAGGTGGCGCGCGCAGTCGGACACCCAGAAATGGGACGAGGGCGGCGGATTGGGCACATGGCAGCAGCTCAATCCGCCGTTTTCATTTTCGGGGTCCAAAACCGGGCCTCGCGGGACAATGAGGGAGCGACGATTTGGGTCGCAGGTTCAGAGGCGAGAGCCACCACAAGGTGGACACGAAGGGCAGGGTGAGCATCCCGGCCCTGTTTCGCCATGTGCTGGCCGCAGAAGACCCCGATTGCTCCGAGGGCGACGCGCCCAACCTCGTGATCGTTTATGGCGACAAGCGCCAGGATCACCTGAAGTGTTACACCGTCAACGCGATCAACGAGATTGACGAGAAGATTGCCGCCATGCCGCGTGGCACCAAGCAGCGGCGTTACCTTGAGCGGCTCTATTCCGGTATGTCCCTGCCCACGCAGGTTGACGAGACCGGGCGGCTGGTGCTGCCCGCCAAGTTGCGCGAGAAGATCGGCCTTGAGAAAGAGGCCTTCTTTATCGCCACGGGTGACAGCTTTCAGATTTGGAAGCCGGAGACCTATGACGAGGTTCACGGCGTGGATGACGAAGAGTGGCTGGACGAGATGGGCGATGATTTCGACCCGCTGGAGCTGCTCGACAGCGTCCAAAGCGAGGGTTGAGCGATGGCGGCGGCCGAAAGCCTTTCGCCAGACACGCCCGCAGGGCCGCCGCATGTTCCGGTTCTCATTGATCCTTTGATCGAGAACGCCGCACCGGTGGCTGGCCACTGGGTGGATGGCACCTTTGGCGCGGGCGGATATGCGCGCCAGCTTCTGGCGGCGGGCGCGGAGCGGGTGAGCGGGATCGACCGAGACCCGAGCGCCGTGGAAAACGCAGCGGAGATGATCGCGGAATTTGCGCCCCGGCTGGAGGTGCTTGAGGGCCGGTTTTCGCAGATGGGCGACTTGGTGGAGGGGCCGGTTGACGGCGTGGTGCTCGACCTTGGCGTCTCTTCGATGCAGCTCGATCAGGCGGAGCGGGGCTTTTCGTTCATGCGGGACGGTCCGCTGGATATGCGGATGGCCAGCGATGGCCCAAGCGCTGCTGACCTCGTGAACGAGGCCGATGAGGCGCATTTGGCGGATATCATTCACTTTTACGGCGAAGAGCGGGCAGCGCGGCGGATTGCCAAGGCAATCGTGAAGGCGCGGCCCTTCAGCCGGACGCTGGAGCTGGCCGAGGTGGTATCTTCCTGCCTGCCCAAGCCGCGACCGGGGCAGGTGCACCCGGCAACGCGCAGCTTTCAGGGCATTCGCATCGCAGTGAACGACGAATTTGGCGAGCTGATTGCCGGGCTTGAGGCGGCGGAGGGCCTGCTGGCCGAGGGCGGTGTGCTGGCGGTTGTCACCTTTCATTCGCTCGAAGACCGGGTGGTGAAGCGCTACCTCGCCGCGCGCTCGGGCGCCGCCCCGCGCGGCAATCGCTATGCGCCCGAGGTTGCGGCCCCGCCGGCCCCCTTTGCGCCGATCACGCGCAAGGCGGTGGCCCCCTCGGAGGAAGAGACCGCCACCAACCCGCGCGCGCGTTCGGCCAAGCTGCGCATGGCGCGGCGCACGGGCGAGGCGGGGGGCGAGGTTGACAGGGCACAAATGGGCCTGCCGGGCCCGAAACATTGGTGGAAAGGGTAAGGACGGATGCGTGGCTTCTTCTATGTCATCTCGGCGCTGGCGGTGATGGGCCTGGCCTTTTGGGCCTATCATGAGAACTACCAGACACAGAAAGCCCAGAAGGATATGGCCAAGCTGCGCGGCGAGATCCGCGCGCTCTATGACACCCGCGCGATGCTGCGGGCTGAATGGGCCTATCTCAACCGCCCCGAGCGGCTGGCCGAACTGGCGGAGCTGAACTTTACCCGGCTTGGGCTGCTGCCTTTCGGGGCCGAGCAGTTTGGACGGGTCGACCAGGTGGGCTTCCCGGCTGAGGAGCCGCTTCCGATTACCGATCCGGTAGAAATCAGCGGCACGCTGGATGACGAAGAGGAGCAGACCCCATGACCCGCACCCCGCTGCGCCCGTTGGCCCGCGTCATTGCTGCGCGCCAGAGCGGGCAGAACCCCGATGCCATCGAGCGCGAGAACCTGCGCAAGCGCAATGAGGAGCAGCGTGACAAGCTGCGATTCCGCGCCGAGGGGCGGTTGTTTGTGCTGGGCGTGTGCTTCTTTTGCGCCTTCGTGGTGATCGGCGCGCGGATGGGGCACCTTGCGGCCTCGGTTCCCGCCGAGCCGACCAGCGGCGGCGTGGCCGAGCTGATCAGCGCCACCCGGGCCGACATTGTTGACCGGCAGGGCCGGGTGCTGGCCACCAACCTTTCGACTCACTCTCTTTATGCCCAGCCGCCGCATATGGTGGAAAAGGAGCGTGCCGCCGAGGAGCTGGCGAAGATCTTCCCCGATCTGGACGTGGAAAAGCTGAAGCGGCAGTTCACCGGCAAGCGCAAGTTTGTGTGGGTGAAGAAGAAGATCAGCCCCGAGCAGATGCAGGCGGTGCATGACATTGGCGAGCCGGGGCTGCTGTTTGGCCCGCGCGAGATGCGGCTTTATCCCAATGGCAAGCTGGCGGCGCACATCCTTGGCGGCGCGAGCTTTGGCCGCGAGGGGGTGCATAGCGCCGAGGTTGTGGGCGTTGCGGGCGTGGAAAAGCAGTTTGACGAGCTGCTGCGTGACCCGGCCCGCGCCGGCAAGCCGCTTGAGCTGACCATCGACCTCACCGTGCAGGCGGTGACGGAAGAGGTGCTTTATGGCGGCATGAAGCTGATGAACGCCAAGGGTGCCAGCGCGGTGCTGATGGATGTGCACAGCGGCGAGATCATCGCCATGGCCAGCCTGCCGGACTTTGACCCAAACAACCGCCCGCGCCCGCTGACCAGTGGTGACCAATCTGACAGCCCGCTGTTCAATCGGTCGGTGCAGGGTGTGTATGAGCTTGGCTCGACCTTCAAGATTTTTGCCGCCGCTCAGGCGATGGAGTTGGGGCTGGTGAACCCGGACACGGTGATCAACACCAAGGGCCCGCTGACATGGGGCAAGCACCGGATTCGCGATTTCCACAACTACGGCAATGAGCTGAGTGTGACGAAGATCATCGTGAAGTCTTCCAACATCGGCACGGCGCGGCTGGCGATGGACATTGGCGCAAAGCGGCAGCGGGAGTTCCTCGGCCAGCTGGGCTTTTTGGAGCCGACCCCGGTGGAGATGGTAGAGGCCCCGACGGGCAAGCCGCTGCTGCCGCCGAATTGGTCGGAAATCTCCACGATGACGATCAGCTACGGCCACGGCCTTTCGGCCAGCCCGCTGCATCTGGCGACGGGATACGCCTCTCTTTTGAATGGGGGAACAAGGGTTTACCCGACGCTCCTGAAGCAGAGCGTGAACAAGACCGGGCCCCGCGTGGTGAGTGCGCGCACATCGGAGCGTGCGCGAATTATGCTACGCAAGGTTGTGACCGAGGGCACCGCCAGCTTTGGCGAAGTGGAGGGCTATGCGGTGGGTGGCAAGACTGGCACCGCCGACAAGCCCAAGCCGCGGGGTGGCTATTACAAGGACAAGGTGATTGCCACTTTCGCCACCGTCTTCCCGGCCCATGACCCGAAGTACGTGCTGGTTGTCAGCCTTGATGAACCGGTGGAACTGACCGGCCCCAAGCCGCGCCGCACGGCGGGCTGGACGGCGGTGCCGGTGACGGCAGAGATGATCCGCCGCGTCGCCCCGCTTCTTGGCCTTCGGCCAAGCGTTGAACCCGGCGCTGAAGCTGCGATAGTAAAGGCCTCGAATTGAGCAGAAAGCAGGGGTCAGCCAGCGATGAGCGAGAGAGCAAAAGTAAGATCGCTGGCAGAGCTGGGGCTGACCGCTCAGGGCGGGGCTGAAGCGCGGATCGCCGGGCTCGCGGTGGACAGCCGCGATGTGGAAGAGGGCTTTCTCTTCGCGGCGCTGCCGGGCGTGAACATTCATGGCGCAGAGTTCGTGGGCTACGCGTTGCGCATGGGCGCGAGCGCGGTGCTGACTGATGCCGAGGGCGCGGCGCTGGCCGCTGAGGCGCTGCGCGATTTCAACGCGGCGCTGGTGGTGGTGGAAGACCCGCGCGGCGCGCTGGCGATGGCGGCGGCGCTGTGGTTTGGCGCCCAGCCCGATGTGATGGTGGCCGTGACCGGCACCAACGGCAAGACAAGCGTGGCCAGCTTTACCCGACAGATCTGGATGGCGATGGGCCTTGCGGCGGTGAACCTTGGCACCACCGGGGTAGAGGGCGCGTGGGAATATCCGCTGAAGCACACCACTCCCGAGCCGATCACCCTGCACCGCGCGCTGGCGGCGGCGGTGGAGGAGGGGGTGACCCATGCCGCGATGGAGGCCAGCTCGCACGGGCTGGCACAGCGGCGGCTGGATGGCGTGGGGCTGGCGGCGGCGGGCTTCACCAATTTCACGCAGGATCATCTCGATTATCACGAGACCTTTGAAGACTACTTCAACGCCAAGGCGCGGTTGTTTCATCGGGTGCTGGCCGACGATGCGCCGGCGGTGATCAACATGGAAGATGCGCGCGGCCCCGAGATGGCGGCGATTGCCGAGGAGGCGGGCCATGCGGTGCTGCGGGTGGGCCGCGATGAGGGCTATGAGCTTTGCATCATTTCGCAGCGGTTCGATGCGACTGGGCAAGACCTGCGGTTTTTGCATGAGGGCACGCCGCGGCAGGTGCGGTTGGGGCTGATTGGGGGCTTTCAGGCGGAAAACGTGATGGTGGCCACCGGGCTTGTGATCGCCAGCGGGGCGGATCCGGTGGAGGTGTTCAACGCGCTGCCGCAGCTGGTGACGGTGCGGGGCCGGATGCAGCTGGCCGCCACCCGCCAGAACGGTGCGGCGGTGTTTGTGGATTACGCCCATACGCCGGACGCGCTGGAAACCGCGCTGAAGGCGCTGCGCCCGCATGTGATGGGCCGCCTTGTGGTGGTTTACGGCGCAGGCGGCGACCGCGACACAGGCAAGCGCCCGTTGATGGGCGAGGCGGCGCGAGACCATGCCGATGTGCGGATCGTGACAGATGACAACCCGAGATCGGAAGACCCATCGGCCATCCGCGCGGCCATTCTGCAGGCCGATCCGGAGGCCACCGAGGTGGGCGACAGGTCTGAGGCGATCTTGCGCGGCGTCGATGCGCTGGGGCCGGGCGATGCGCTGCTGATTGCGGGCAAGGGGCATGAGACCGGGCAGATCGTGGGGGATGATGTGTTTCCCTTTGACGATGTGGAGCAGGCCTCGATTGCCGTGGCCGCGCTTGATGGGCAGATGACATGAGCGCCTTGTGGACGGCTGCCGATGCGGCGCAGGCCACGGGCGGCCAGGCGCGGGGCGGCGATTGGGCGGCCACCGGGCTTTCGATCGACACCCGCAGCATTGTGCCCGGCGAGATGTTCGTGGCGTTGAAAGATGTGCGCGACGGGCATGACTTTGTTGCCGATGCGCTGGCCAAGGGCGCGGCGGCGGCGCTGGTGAGCCGCGTTCCGGAGGGCTGCGAAGAGGCCCCGCTGCTGATCGTGCCGGATGTGCTGGAGGGCCTTGAGGCGCTGGGCCGGGCGGGCCGGGCACGCAGCCGCGCCAAGGTGGCGGGTGTCACCGGCTCGGTGGGCAAGACCTCGACCAAGGAGATGTTGCGGGCCATTCTTGCGCGGCAGGGCAGGGTGCACGCGGCCGAAAAGAGCTTCAACAACCATTGGGGCGTGCCGCTGACGCTGGCGCGGATGCCGGTGGATGCCGATTTTGCCGTGATCGAGATTGGCATGAGCAACCCCGGCGAGATTGCACCGCTGGCGCGTATGGCGCGGCCCGATGTGGCGATGATCACCACGGTCGCCCCGGCCCATATGGCGGCCTTTGGCTCGCTGGAGGGGATTGCCCGCGAGAAGGCGAGCATCTTCGAGGGGCTGGAGCCGGGCGGCGTGGCGGTGATCAATGGCGATCTTGAGACCACGCCGATTTTGCGCGCTGCCGCCGAGGCGGCTGGCGGGACGGTTGTAACCTTTGGGAAAGACGGCGAATTTGCGCTGGGCAAGGTGGTGCTGACGGAGGGGCAGACGGTGGCGGAGGCGCGGCTGCACGACCGGTCGGCGCTGTTCAAGCTGACCACGCCGGGCACGCATTTTGCGATGAACGCGCTGGGGGCGCTGGCGGTGGCGGAGGCGCTGGGGGCCGATGCGGGGCTTGCCACGGCGGACCTTGCGAAGTGGACGCCCTATGAAGGACGCGGCGCGAAAGAAGAGGTCACCACAGACCCGGCCCATGCGGGTGGGTTTTTGACCCTGTTTGACGACAGTTACAACGCCAACCCGGCCTCCATGGCGGCCTCGCTGGAAATGCTGGCCACCACCGCGCCGCGCGATGGCATCGGGCGGGTGCGCAAGGGCCGCCGGATTGCGGTGATCGGCGATATGCTGGAGCTGGGCCCGGAGGAGAGAGCGCTGCATGCGGCGCTGGCCGGGCTGGGGCCGATGGAGGCGATTGACACGGTGCACACGGTGGGCCCGCTGAGCGAGGCGCTGCACGCTGCATTGCCGGAAGATCAGCGCGGACATCACGCACCTGATGGCGCGGCGATGGCCAAGGAAATCTCGCGGCTGGTGGATGCAGGCGACGTTGTGCTGGTGAAGGCCTCGCTGGGCACCGGGCTGGCGCGGGTTGTTGACGCGATACGGAAAATGGGCCAAGGCAGCCCGAATTAACGACAACGACAAAAGAGAAAGAGGGGCTGGGGCATGCTCTATTGGCTGGCAGAGCTTGGTGACGGGGGCGGGGCGTTCAACCTGTTTCGCTACATCACCTTTCGGGCCGGCGCGGCGTTTTTTACCGCGTTGGTCTTTGGCTTCATCTTCGGGCGGCCGCTCATCAACATGCTGCGCAAGCGCCAGAAGGGCGGCCAGCCCATTCGCGATGACGGCCCGGAAAGCCATATGCTGACCAAGGCGGGCACGCCGACAATGGGGGGCTTGCTGATCCTTTCGGCGCTGACGCTTTCGACGCTGCTCTGCGCAAGGCTCGACAACCCCTATGTCTGGATCGTGCTGCTGGTGACCATTGCCTTCGGGCTGATCGGCTTTGCCGATGACTATGCCAAGGTGAGCAAGCAGAACACCAAGGGTGTGTCGGGCAAGGTGCGCTTTGGCCTTGGCCTGCTGATTTCCGCGCTGGCGGGCACGGCGGCGGCCTGGGTGCATCCGGTGGAGTTGCAGGGCCAGTTGGCGCTGCCGGTGTTCAAGGATGTGCTGATCAACCTCGGCATCTTCTTTGTGCCCTTCTCGATGATCGTGATCGTCGGCTCGGCCAATGCGGTGAACCTGACAGACGGGCTGGACGGCCTTGCGATCATGCCGGTGATGATTGCGGCCGGGACGCTTGGGGTGATTTCCTACGCGGTGGGCCGGGTGGACTTTACCGAATACCTCGACGTGCATTACGTGCCCGGCTCGGGCGAGTTGCTGATTTTCTGCGCCGCGCTGATCGGCGGGGGGCTTGGCTTTTTGTGGTACAACGCGCCGCCTGCCGCCGTGTTCATGGGCGATACCGGCAGCCTTGCGCTTGGCGGGGCCTTGGGTGCGATTGCAGTGGTGACCAAGCACGAGATCGTGCTGGCGATCGTCGGCGGGATCTTCGTGGCCGAGGCGCTCTCGGTGATCATCCAGGTGCTTTACTTCAAGCGCACCGGCAAGCGGGTGTTTCTGATGGCGCCGGTGCACCACCATTTTGAAAAGCGCGGCTGGGCCGAACCGCAGATCGTGATCCGGTTCTGGATCATCTCGCTGATCCTTGCGCTGATCGGGCTGGCGACGCTGAAAATCCGGTGAGTGATGACGGGATCATCCGGCGGGCGCTTGTCACGGGCGGCAACCGGGGGATCGGCTATGCGATTGCCGAAGGGCTGATTGCGCGGGGCCATGAGGTGGTGATTGCCTGCCGCGACGAGGCGGCGGGGGAGGCTGCGGCGGATACGCTGGGGGCCGATCTCTTCGTGATGGACCTCACGCAGCCTGATGACATGCTGTCGCTGCTCGATGGCGAGCCCTTTGACATTCTGGTGAACAACGCGGGCGTGTTTCCGCAAGGGTCGCTGTTTGAAAACCCGGAGGGGTTGTTCGAGGCGATGCAGGTGATGGTGGAAGCGCCGTTTTTGCTGATGCGGGCGCTGGTGCCGGGGATGGCGCTGCGGGGCTGGGGGCGGATCGTGAATGTCTCTTCCGGCTACGGCAGCTTTGCGCAGGGGATGGCGGGGCCGAATGGCTATGGCGTGGCCAAGGCGGCGCTGAACGCGCTGACCTGTGTGTTGCCGAGGGATTTGCCGCCTCATGTGAAGGTGAACGCGATGGACCCGGGCTGGGTGCGCACGCGGATGGGCGGGCCGGAGGCGACCAGCTCGCCCGAGGAGGCTGCGGAAACGGCACTGTGGCTGGCGACCCTGAGCGAGGATGGGCCGACGGGCGGGTTCTTTCGCCGCAAGTTGCCGATTGAGTGGTGACGGGCGGGGTGACGGCGCTCCCCCCACCCACCCACCCCGCGCCGCCACCCCGCCCTTGGCGGCAACGCCTTGGGCCTGAAGGGCAGTGGCGCGTGGCGTTGGCGTGGGATTGAGTATTTTCAGCAAGAAAATGCAGGTGGTTCGGGCGCGATTGCGGGTGGTTGCGCTTAGTTGTAGGCAGGGATCGGGTTGAACGGGAGTTTGCGATGATCCCTGTGCGCGGGTTTGATGGGGCCACTGTGGCAGTTCTTGGGCTGGGGCGCTCTGGCCTCACGGCGGCGCGGGCGCTGGCGGCGGGCGGCGCCGAGGTGATTGGCTGGGACGATGGCGAGAGTGGCCGGGCAAAGGCGGAGGCCGAGGGGATTGCGCTGCGCGATCTGACCAAGCCGGGCGCCTTTGAGGGGGTGGCCAGCTTGGTGGTGTCGCCCGGGATCCCGCATTTGTATCCGGCGCCGCATGCCGCGATTGCCGCTGCGCTTGCGGCGGGGGTGCCGGTGGACAATGACATCGGGCTGTTCTTTCGCTCTTTCGCCACGCCGGAGTGGGACAGGTTTGACGTGGTGCCGAAGGTGGTGGCGGTAACCGGGTCGAACGGCAAGAGCACCACCTCGGCGCTGATCCACCATATCCTGAACGAGGCGGGGCGGGCCTGCCAGCTGGCGGGGAATATCGGGCGCGGGGTGCTGGATATCGAGCCGGTGGGCGATGGTGGCGTGGTGGTGCTGGAGCTTTCGAGCTATCAGACCGATCTGGCCCGGGCGCTGACGCCGGATGTGGCGGTGTTCACCAACCTCAGCCCCGATCACCTCGACAGGCATGGCGGCTTTGGCGGCTATTTCGCGGCCAAGCGGCGGCTGTTTGCAGAGGGCGGGCCGGACCGGGCGGTGATTGGGGTGGATGAGCCCGAGGGGCTGTTTTTGGCCGGA
Source organism: Oceanicola sp. D3 (assembly GCF_006351965.1). Lineage (NCBI taxonomy): Bacteria > Pseudomonadati > Pseudomonadota > Alphaproteobacteria > Rhodobacterales > Roseobacteraceae > Oceanicola > Oceanicola sp. D3. Next base: position 2,856,949 of record NZ_CP040932.1, on the reverse strand, counting down.
CAGATGGCCGAGGGGCCGGGGGATGACCGGGTGATCCGGGTGAGCAGCGGGCAGAAGCTGGCCGGGGCCGGGTGGACTGTGTTTGCGAAGAAGGGCTTCCTAGCCGAATGGCGCAAGGGGCGGCAGGTGGCTTCGGTTGACCTGCGCGATATTCCGGGGCTGCCGGGCGCGCATAACCACCAGAACGCCTGCGCGGCCTATGCGGCCTGTCGCACGCTGGGGCTGGGGCCGAAGGACATTGAACGCGCGTTCCGCAGCTTTGAGGGCCTGCCGCACCGCTCGCAGCGGATTGCCGAGGCGGGGGGTGTTTCCTTCGTCAACGACAGCAAGGCTACCAATGTGGACAGCGCGGCCAAGGCGCTGGCGGCCTTCAATGGTATTCGCTGGATCTGTGGCGGGCTGGAGAAGGAAGGCGGGCTGGAGGGGCTGCAGGGCCAGTTGGGCAATGTGGTGAAAGCCTATGTCATCGGGCGCGAGGCCGAGGGCTTTGCGATGCGGCTGGGCGCGGGTGTGGAGGCGGAAGTGTGCCACACGATGGAAGCGGCCGTGGCGCGGGCGGTGGCCGAGGCACAGCCGGGCGAGACGGTGCTGCTGGCCCCGGCGGCGGCGAGTTTTGACCAATATGACAGCTTCGAAAAGCGGGGCGAGGACTTTGCCGAGCGCGTGCAGGCGGCCCTGCGCTGAACGCGGTCGATCCGAAATCGGGCATTGACGGCGATGCGGAAATGCAGGGTGGGCGAGGCCTGATCTGGCGGTTTTCAGGCAAGAAAACTTGAGTTTTCGATCCCGTTTTTGGCCTGCGCGGGCGGTTTGGGTGCCTCGAAATGAGGCTACAAGATATTGTATAGGCAGCTTTTTATGCCCCAAGGGCAAGTGTGGCAAAATTTCGGCAAATTTCCGCTTTGTTTTTCCGAATCATCCTGTATATCTGGCAGCAAGAGTAGTGAGTAACGCCCCTAACAACAAAATATAGGGCGGACGTATATAAACGCACTGGCGCATAAGACGCTGGGCTACACAAAGGCGGTTATGATGCAGGCAATTGAGTTTGTGGTCCGTGATGGCGCGGGCAACCTCTCCAATGGTACTTTCGGCAATGATGGTGTTGGCTCCCGGCTGAACGTGGGCAATGGGCAGCAAGTTTCGCTGCACCTCGCTGAAGCTGATGTGAAGAGCTACACCCGCGATGGCGACGATCTGGTGATCGAGCTGGCCGATGGGTCGATGATCCGGCTGGCGGGCTATTTCGACGGCGAGAACATGCTTTACCTCTCCAAGGGCGGCGACCTGATGGCGGTGGAGCTGACCCAAGGTGCGGATGAAGAGCTTTATGCGCTTTACCAGCACGAGGCGAGCTGGGGCAAATGGAGCCCGAGTGACGATCTGATTCACTACGAAGAGCCCGAGGTGATGGCGGCGCAGTTTGACACTGGGCTGCTTGGCCTTGGTGGCATTGGTGGCGGTGCGATCCCCGCGCTTGTGGGTGTTGGCGGTGTCATCACTGGCGTGGGTGGCGGTGACGATGGTGGCGGCGGTGGCCCCACCTATGACGTGACGGTTGAGCCGGGCGACTGGATCCTTGGCGGCGATGACGACCCCGAGCCGAGCTTCCCCGTGATCGGCACCGGCGTGCCGGGCGAGGATGTTGTGGTGACGGCGGGCGATGTGACCCAGGTTGTGACCGTGGGTGATGACGGCACCTGGGAGGTGATCTTCACCGGCGACACGCTGCCCGAAGATGGTGACTATGTGGTGGAAGTGACCACCAATGATCAGGGCGGCGACGAGGTGGTGCTGACCGGCCCGGACGTGCTGATCGACACCGTTGCCCCGGAGGTGACCTTTACCTCGGGCGTGGTTTCCACGGATGATTTCTTCAACGGCGACAGCTATGGCGACGGCGTTGTTGTCAGCGGCACCTCCGAGCCGGGCGCGACGCTGATCGTTACCGTCGGCGGCGTGGCCACCGAGCTGGTGGTGGGCGAAAGCGGCACTTGGGAGGTCACCTTTGGCCCCGACGCTGCGCCCGAGGGTGAGTATGAAGCCGATGTCAGCGTTTACGCTGTGGATGCGGTGGGCAACTCGGCCACCTATGGCGATGTGATCGTGGTGGACACGGTGGGGGGCGTCAGCTTTGACGATCTTTCCTTTGGCGGTGATTACACGATCAACGGCACCGAGGCCGAGGGCAGTATCAGCTTTACCGGCGTGACGCAGCCGGGGTCGACTGTGGTGATCAGCTTTGAGGGCACCGATTATCCGGCGACCGTGGCTGGCGATGGCAGTTGGTCTCTTACCTTTGGCCCCGGCGAGTTTCCGGGGGGTGAATACGAGGCCACGCTGGTGGCCACGGCAACCGATACCCATGGCAATGTGACCACGGCCAGCAGCAGCTGGACGGTGGACACGGTGACGAATGTCACGCTCACCCCGGGCTTTGCGGGCGCGGATGGCGTGATCAATGCCGAGGACCGCGAGGGCGGGTTGGTGCTGACGGGTAGCACCCAGCCGGGCAACGTGGTTGAGGTGCAGATTGGCGATGCGACCTATCCGGCAACCGTCAGCGCGACCGGAAGCTGGAGCCTGACGCTTGCGCCGGGTGACATCCCCGAGGGGGCCTATACCTCGCAGATTTCCGTGACCTCGACAGATGGCGCGGGCAACGTGGCCACCACCGGCGCGCCGCTCGTGGTGGACACGCTGGGCTTTGTGGAGTTTTCGGGCAATCCCGTTACCGCAGATGATGTGGTGAATGGCACCGAAGCGGGGCAGTCGATCTCGCTCACGGGCACCACGATGCCGGGCTCTTCCGTGATGATCACCATGAACGGGGCCAACTACCCTGCCGTGGTGGATGCGGGCGGCAACTGGGTTGTGACCTTCCCGCCGTCGAGCTTTCCGGCGGGGGAATACGACATGCCCGTCACCGCCACGGCCACATCGCCTGCGGGCAATGCCTCGATGGCAACGACCGTGGTGGATGTGGATACGATGGGCTGGGTGACGATTTCGGGCGCGCCGGTCACCGCTGATGACGTGGTGAATGCGGTGGAAGCGGCGGATGGCGTGACCCTCACCGGCATGACCGAGCCGGGCTCCACGGTGAACGTGCAGCTGGGCAATGTGACGGTGCCGGCCGTGGTGGCCGCCGATGGCAGCTGGACGGCAAGCTTTGCCCCGGGCCAGATTGCGCCGGGCACCTATCAGGCGCCGATCTCTGTGACCGCCACGGATGCGGCGGGCAACAGCTCGACCGCGCATGACACGCTGGCCATCGACACAGAAACCGCTGTGACGCTGAACACCCAGGTGGAAGGCGACGGCATCATCAACGAGGCCGAGGCCGCCAACGGCGTGGTGCTGACCGGCACCGGCGAGCCGGGCGCAGCGGTTCAGGTCACCTTCGCGGGGGTCACGCGACCGGCCACGGTGGATGGCGCTGGCAACTGGCAGGTGGCTTACCTCCCCGGCGACATTCCGGCGGGCGAGACCATGGCGAGCGTGTCTGTGACCGCAACGGATGCGGCGGGCAACATGGCCACGGCGGCGGGTGAGATCGAGGTGGATCGTATCATCGACCTCACGCTCGACGGGCCGATCGCGGTGGATGATATCGTCAACGAGGTCGAACATGGCGAGGGCGTGCAGCTTTCGGGCACGGTCGAGCCGGGCTCGACGGTTGAGGTCACGCTAGGCAACGCAACGCATACGGCGGTGGTGCTGGCGGATGGCACATGGTTCACCACCTTCGCGCCGCAAGAGGTGCCGGAGGGCGACTATCTGGCCAGCATCTCGGCGGTGGCAACCGACGGGGCGGGCAACATGGCCTCGATCACCGACTCGGTGCAGGTGGATACCTTTGTGGAGCCGCTGACCATTTCCACGGTTGAGGGCGACGACATCGTGAATGCCGAAGAGCAGGCCGATGGGGTGAGCTTTGCGGGCACGGTTGAGCCCGGGTCGAGCGTGATCGTCAGCTTTGAGGGCACCACCCATGCCGCAACTGTCGATGCGGCGGGCAACTGGACGGTGGCCTTTGCCGCGGGCGAGATCCCGACGGGCGAATACACCGCCGCTGCCACGGTTGTGGCCACCGATGCGGCGGGCAACACCCGCACCGAGACCACGGATGTATCGGTGGATACCGACAACCCCGATGCGCCGGTGATCCTGAGCTTCCGTCAGGGGGGCACGGGTGTGCGCGAGATTGGCGTGGATCAGAACGACGATATCACCGAAGTTCAGCAGATCGACGGCGCGGGCAATGTGTCTGCGGTGGCCTACGATCTGGAGATCGACGACGAGTGGGGCGAGGTGATCTTTGACTTCAACGAGGCGATCCCGACCGGCTCTAACCTTGTTGTCACCTCCACCGATGCGGCGGGCAACCACGCGGGCACGCTCTTCGTGATGGAAGATCCGGGCAACTCGGTGGTTGATCTTGCCAACCCGGGCCTTGGCCAGTTCGATATTCAGGCGGTGGACCTGCAGTTTGCCTCCGAGGCGGAGCTGACGATCACGGCCGATCAACTGGCGGAGCTTTCGGGCTTCACCAATGAGCTCGTCATTCACGGCGGCGATGATGACATCGTCAATGCTGCGGGGGCCACGGCCACCGGCGAGACGCGGGTGATCGAGGGCGAGAGCTACGATGTGTACACGCTGGGCGAGGGCACGCTTGTCGTCGACCAGGACATACAGGTGAACCCGGCGCTGGTGTGATCCCGTCAGCGTGGGAATGAGGTTTCCGGGACGGCGCCCACATAGAGGCGCCGCCCGGGCAGAGGCAGGGACAGGAGGCGTGATGCGCCCCGCGAGCAGAACCATATGGATGAGCTGTGCCGTGCTGGTGCTGCTGTCGGGCTGCATGGGCGGTGGCGACACTGCAGCGCGCGGCGCGAGTGACCCGGCGGCCCCGGCCCTGGGGCAGGCGGAGGCCTCCAAGAGCACCGTTATCGCAGACCTGTTGCGCCGTCGCTCGGTGATCGCGCCGGGCAGTGCCTATGCCAAGGTGGCGGGTGCGGTGCTGGAAGCCAACAGCCGCGCCGCCGAGGCCGACCTGCGCGCCGCGAAGCTGCGGGCGGTGGCGGCAGAGAAAAACTGGCTGCCCACCATCGGCCCCAGCGTTTCGCTCACCTCGCTGGGGGATCTGGTCTCCTCCATCATTCTCGATCAGGTGATCTGGCAGGGCGGCAAGAAGAAGGCCGAGCGGGCCTTTGCGGCGGCGGATGTGGAGCATGCCGCCGTGGTGCTGGCCGAAGATACCAACGCCCGCGTGCTCTCGGCCCTTTCACTCTACCTCGCTGCCGAGCAGGGCCGCGCCGAGGCGGCGGTGGCGGCGACCGGGCTGGAGCAGATGAAGCATTTCGAGTGGGTCATGGAGCAGCGGGTGAGCGGCGGCGTCTCTGACCTCTCCGAGCTTTCGGTGATGCGCCAGAAGCGGGCCGAGGTGGAGGCAACGATGAACGCGGGCGCAGAGGCGGCGGCCACCGCGCTGGCGGAGTTGAACGCGATGTCGGTGCGCCCCTTGCAAGATGTGCGGGGCCTCGGCAAGGCCAGCGTGCCCGGCGGCGAGCAGAAGGCGATTGGTGTGCTGAAGGCCGAGGCCAACAAGACACGGCTGGTGGCGCAGGCCAAGATCGAGCGTGCCGGATATCTGCCCGGCGTTTCGGCGCAGGCCGATCTCAGCAATGGCGGCGGGGCGCTGAATGTGGGCGCAGAGAACGGGCTGGGCTTTGGCACCGGCGCACGGCTGAAGGCGATCAAGGCCGCCGAGGAGGGCGCGGAGGCCAAGCTGGGGCAGGCGCGCGAAAAGAGCGCCCGTAGCCTCGCCGGGCTGCGCCAAGAGTTGGCCGCGACAGAGCGGCAGGCCGCCGAGCAGGCGACGCTCGCCGCTCAGGCCCGGCGCAATTACGAGATTTTCCGCCAGCAGTATGACGGCGGGCAGCGCAATGTGCTCGACGTGGTGAACACCTTTGAAACATGGCTGGATGCCGAAACCAAGCGCGTGGCCCTGACCCACAGGGCCGCGCTGACACATTTGAAAATCGCCGCGGAGCTGGGCCTGCTGGTGGATGGGAGCCGCATATGAACGCACCGCGCACCTCGTTGAAGCTGAAGATGAGCCGCGCCGGCATTCGCGGCGTTGTGGCGGGCAAGCAGGCATTGGGCAAGATTGCCCCGCTGGCGGCTGCGGAGGCGGCACCCGCTTCGGCGCCCGAGGCCACGCCCGCGCCAAAGCCCAAGGGCAACCCGGCGCAGCTGAAGGCCCGCGCAGAGCTGGCCGCCACCTATGCCGGTGTGCTGGGCAAGGCGCTTTTGGGGCGCGATATTGCAGAAGATATCGCGCGCAGTGGCGGGGCCGAGCGGCCGGTGACGGTGGAGGCGCTTGCAGGCGCGCTCAGCCAAGCCGGGATGCTGGCCGCCATTCGCCGCGAGGCAGAGCCGCTCCCCACCACATGGCCCGCCATCGCCCAGATGAAGCGCGGCCAGCTGGTGCTTGTGCTCTCGCAGCAGGGCGATGAGCTGACGGTCTATGACACCACCGGGCCGGACAATCGCACGGTGGTGCCGGTGGAAGAATTTGCCCCGCATTATGCGGGCCGGGTGCTGAAAGCCGAGATGCCGCTGGCCGAGGTGGCCGCCGCCCATGACACCGGCGCGAAGCAGCCCCATTGGTTTTGGGGCGAGTTCCCGCGCTTTCGTCGCTATATCGCCGAGATCGCCATTGGCTCCCTCGTCGCCAACCTGCTTGCCGTTTCGGTCGCCCTGTTTTCCCTCCAGGTGTACGACCGGGTGATCCCGCACCAGAGCATGGCCACCCTCTGGGTGCTGGCTCTGGGCGCGGGGCTTGCTATTTTGCTTGAAGGCCTGCTGAAGCTCGCCCGCTCGCGCCTGATGGATGGTGGCGGGCGGACCATTGAGTTGAGCGTTCAGCGCCTGCTGATGAGCCGGGTGGTGGGGATGCGCTCTGACAAGCGCAGCCAGTCGCCCTCGGAGCTGTTTGCCACGATGCGCGAGTTTGGCTCGGTGCGCGAGTTTTTCACCGCGGGCACCATCGGGACGCTGACGGACCTGCCATTCATCGGCCTGTTCCTGCTGCTGGTTGCGGCGATTGCCGGCCCGGTGGTGTGGGTGCTGATCATCGGCGGGGTGCTGATGGTGCTGCCCGGCTGGTTCCTCCAGCGGCGGATGATGCAGCTGACCCGCGAGACGCAGGGCGCCAATGTGAAGGCGGGCCGGGTGCTGCATGAGGCGATCTACGAGTTGGACACGATCAAGGCGCAGCGCGGCGAAGACCGGCTGATGCGGGCTTGGGACGAGCTGAACGCGCTCTCCTCGCTGAAATCCTCCGAGCAACGCCGCCTATCTGCCGCGCTCACTTTCTGGAGCCAGGGCGTGCAGCAGGCCACCTATGTGGCCGCCGTGGTGCTGGGCACTTTCCTTGTTTTCGCAGGCGACTTTACCGTGGGCACCATCATTGCCGTGGGCATCCTGACGAGCCGCACCCTTGCGCCGCTGAGCCAGCTTGCGGCCACCATGTCGCGCTGGTCGAATGTGAAGCACGCTCTGAGCGGCCTTGATGCGGTGGCCGAGGCACCGCAGGACGTGGCCGAGGGGCGCAAATATCTGCGGCGTGAGCATCTGAAGGGCAGCTACACCTTGCTGGGCACGCGCTTTGCCTATGACGAAGAGGCCGCGCCGGTGGTGGATATCTCTGCGCTGCAACTGAACGCGGGCCAGACGCTGGCAGTGCTGGGCTCCAACGGCTCTGGCAAATCGACGCTGATGAAGCTGCTCACCGGGCTTTATGCGCCCACCGAAGGGCGGGTGATGCTGGATGGCACCGACATTGGCCAGATCGCCCCCGCCGACCTGCGCCGTGGCATCGGCTACCTTGCGCAGGATGTGCGGCTGGTGGCGGGCACCCTGCGGGACAACCTCAACATGCACCTGCTGGAGCGCGATGATGACCGGCTGTTGGCGGCGCTGGACTTTGCCGGGCTGGGGCAATTTGTGCGCAGCCACCCCAAGGGGCTGGATCTGGATATTCGCGATGGCGGCGAGGGCCTGAGCGTAGGCCAGCGGCAGGGTGTGGGCTGGGCGCGGCTCTGGCTGCAAGATCCGCGTGTGCTGCTGCTCGACGAGCCGACGGCGGCCTTTGATCAGGCGCTGGAGGCGCAGATCGTGGCGCGGCTGGGTGAATGGCTGAAGGGGCGCACGGCGGTGATCGCAACGCACCGGCTGCCGATCCTGTCGCTGGCCGAGCGGATCGTGGTGCTTGGGCAGGGGCGGATCGTGGTGGATGGCAGCAAGGATGAGGTGCTGGCGCATCTCAAGCAGAGCGGCGCGGCCAAGCGCCTGCCGCTGGGCGGTGCCGCATGAGCGCTCGGAGCGCCTCTGGCTCTTCGGGGGGCGGCACCGGCTTTGACGCCCAGCTTGAAACCCGCCTCAACCGCCCCTCGCGGCTGATCTGGACTGTGGTGGCGGCGGTGGTGATCTTTCTGCTCTGGGCGGGTTTTGCCAAGGTGGATGAGATCGTGCGCGCCCCGGCAGAGCTTGTTTCGTCATCGCGCCCGCAGATCATCCAGAACCTCGAGGGCGGCATTCTGGCCGATCTGGCGGTGAGCGAGGGGGATGAGGTGGCCCCCGGCGATGTGCTGGCGCGGCTGCAGGGCACGGGCTTTCAGACCAACGTCGATGACATCCGTGACAAGATCACCGGGCTGGAGATCCGCCGCCTCAGGCTGGAGGCGGAGCTGGAGGGGATGTTTGACTTTACGGTGCCGGAGGCGCTGGCGGAGCGCAGCCCCGAGATTGTTGCCTCCGAGCGGGCATTGCTGGCCGCGCGGCAGGCGGATTACACCGCCCGCGCCGATGGCGCCCGCGCGGTGCTGGCGCAGGCCGAGGAAGAGAACCGGCTGATGGAACGGATGCTGGAGCAGAAGGTGGTGGCGCTGATCGAGGTCACACGCACCCGCAAGGCCGCCTCGGATGCGCGCGCGCGCTACGACGAGGTGGTGAGCACTGCAGAGCTGCGCCGTGCGGATGAATATGCCGAGACGCTGAAGGAACTGGCGAGCCTGCGCCAACAACTCAGGATCAGCGCCGACCAGTTGGCGCGGACCGAGATCAAATCACCGATGAAGGGGATCGTGAACAAGATCTCCGTGTCCACCATCGGTGGCGTGGTGCGGCCCGGCGAGGAGATTTTGCAGATCGTGCCGCTGGGTGATGACCTGTTCGTGGAGGCACGGGTGAAGCCGCGCGACATTGCCACCGTGCGCCCCGGCCAGCCTGCGACCATCAAGCTCTCGGCCTATGATTACACCATCTATGGCTCGCTGAAGGGGGAGGTTTACTTTGTCTCCGCCGACACGTTCAAGGATGAGCGCCGCCCCGAGACCGAGCCGCATTACAAGGTGGTTCTGAAGATCGACGACAGCGCCCGCACCGCACGGCAGGCCAGCATGGAGATGCGGCCCGGGCTGGTGGCGGATGTGGAGTTGCACACCGGCGAGAAGACCATCCTGAGCTACCTCACCAAGCCGCTGACCAAGGCGGGCGAGGCCTTTCACGAGCCATAGGTCGCGGCGGGGCCGTCAGGCCAGTGCCGTCTCCCAAGCCTGCAGCGTGCCTTCGGGCGGGGGGCTGTTTTCATCATGCGCCATCGCGGCGTTGCCTGCGTGGGCGATGAGGCCGACGATGCCTTCGGCCAGCAGCCGTGCACCTAGCGGGCCAAGCCGCCCTTCGGAGGCCAGCAGCGCCTTTTCGCGCCAAAGGTAAAACCACAGCGGCGTGCGCTTGTGCAACTCGTCCTCGACCAGCACCGCGCCTGCATCGCCCCGACTGAGATCGGCGGGTTCGAGGCGGGGCATCAGGGGGAAGCGTGCTTTGCGTGTGGCATCGGACTGGCGCAGGGCCGTCAGCACGCCCTGCGCGGTGGGAATGTTCAGCCAGTAGTTGATGGCAAGGTGGCGCGACGAGGGTTGGCGGAAGGGGGCCGCCGAGAGCAGCGCCGCTGCAAACTCCAGCGGCATCGCCGGCCCCTCGGGTGCATTGGTGAAGAGCGGCGCGCGGGCCTCGCGCACGGCAGAGACCATGGCACCATCGCAGAGCGCGGGCAGCAGCCGGTTGAGCAGCAGCCAGTGCAGTGCGGCGGCCGGATCGGGCAGGGCAGCGAGCGCCTGTTGCACCCGCGTGGCGGGCGGCGGCAGCACCGGGTCGGGCCGGGGGGCAAAGGGGGTGGCCTGCACGAGGTAATGCGACATTGCTTCGCGGTCGAGCGGCAGCAGGGCCTCACTGGCAAAGTCGGGTGGGCTGATGCGGGCGCGTTCGGTGGTGACGAAGCAGAGCGCGGCCTGCGCGGCGAGCGGCACAAGGGCCAGCGCCTCGGTGCGGGTGCCGCCCCATGCGATCTCCTCGCCATCCATCGCGTTGCCGAGCCGGGTGAGCAGCTGGTTGAGCCCCAGCCGCTCTTCATCGGCGGCATCGGGAAAGAAATACCCCGGACGAAGCGCCCAATCCGGTGCTGTATCGGTGTCGGGTGCGGTGTCGGGGCGGGGCCCGACGTCTCCGTTGGCGAGACAGATCTTCAACTCAAATGTCCTTCAACTGGCCCCTGAAAATACGATTGGGCCGATATGCGCTGCATTAACTATCGCTGCCCGGCCACGCTGCCCGGCTGCGGGGGGAGGGCGCGGGCACCAAGCCGCGCCACATGCTGGGTTTCGTTGGCCGCTGGCCAGAGAGCGGGGCCGGGAGGCGCGAGGCCGAGGTAGGTGTTGGCCAGATAGCGCGCGTATTGCGGCGCGGCGACGGAGCTTCCGTTCATCGGCATCCGGCTGCCCGAGGCCGCACCGGCGCCGATCACGCCGGGGCAGACGGCGGAACGGTCGCCCTCGGCGGAGTGGTCGGGCTTGCGCATCGGGGCGGTGGCGGCGGCGGCATAGGGCGCGGCGGCCCGTGGAGGGTGCCCGGCCAGAGGCGCATAGCCGGGCGCACCGGGCAGATCGCCAAGCGCGGCAAAGCCCTTGGCCAGCCGTTCGTCGCGCGTTGTCGAGGGGCCGACCACCTTGCTCGCCCGGCCGGTTGCAATGCCGTTGAGGCTGCCCTCGCGCTTTACCACTGAGGAGCCGCTATCATAGACGGCCACGCCGCCCATCGCATCCCAGCGCTGGTAGGCCGGGTCATCGAAGTAGCTTTGCCGCCCCTGTCGCCGGTAGCCGAGGGGGGCGTCATCGCGCTGGATCCAGGCTTCGATACGCTCGCCCTCGGAAATCCGCGCGCGCAGCTCCACCGTCCAGAGGCCGGAGGGCGCGCCGGGGCGGGCGACGGCGGCGGGCATGCAGGAGGGGGCGAGGGCGATGAGCACGCGCTTTTTGCGGGCGATGCCGTCGAGCGCCTTCTGGCCCTTCTGCCGGTCAAGCGAGATGCGCCCGATGACGGCGGTCGGGTCTGCGGCCTCGTGGATCACCACGGCCTGGGCGGCGTTGAGGCCGGTGACGCGTGTGGGCGTGCCGCCGGGCGGGGTGAGCCAAAGTTCCACCCCGGCGGCGTTGCGCGGCATCCAGAGCTCAAGGAAATTGGAGCTCTCATCCCCCGGCTGCACGCGCCAAGGCAGGGTGAGGGCGGTTTTGGAAGTGCGGCCAGCCGCGCCGCCTGTCACCTCGGCGTGGCCGCGCGCCAGAAGCCGGTTGCCGGAGGGCAGCACCACCTCCACCTCGGCCCGCCCCGGCTTGGTCGGGAACTGCCGCGCCAGCCGTTCGATATGGGCCTGCACCAGCGTATCAATCGCCCGCTCCAGAAAGTGCAGCCCGTTGTGCGGCCCGCCGGAGAGCGAATAGGAAAAGTTGATGACCACCGGGATCGGGAAGCCCTCGGCCAGTGACATCAGCCAGGCCCGGTCAAGGATATGCGCCGCGCCCGCCAGCACGAAGGGCGACATGAAGGCCCCGGATGTGGCCATGGTGACGGCGGCGGGCAGTTGCACGGTGAGCAGGCGCAGATGGTCTGGGCCGTCGCCCGCCGCGAGCGAGGCGACATGGGTGCCGTGCGAGAGGCGTTGGGCCACGGTATGCACGCCCGCGCGGGTAAAGTCGCCAAGGCCGAGAGCGGCGAGACGGTCGACCTCGGGTTTGGGGCCTGCGGCAAGCTCGGCGTCGATCTCTGCTTTGGTCAGCTCGCGCCCGAAGGGCACGGTGGTGGGGCCGGTGGGCGCGGCGGCGTCTTGCACCCATGCAAAATCCACCCGGGTGCCGCCGGACGCATCGTGGAAGGCGCTGTGGGCCGGGTTGATGCCGTCGTCGATCACGCCGACGATGGTTGCCGTGGCTTCGGGCAGGCCCTGCGCGGTGTATTCCATCACCCACTGGGTGCCGGTGGGCAGGGAGACCTTGCGCAGCGGAGCGCGAAAGCGGAGCGTGTCACGCGAGGCTGTGCGCGCCTCGTCTTCGGCTTCCTCAGCCTCGGCCTCTGCCAGCTCGCCCGCCTCGTCCATGTCAGGCGGCGCCGCCAGCTGCCTCTTGCCGCCCTCGGCCGGGGCCAGCAGACTGAAGTTGTTTTTCTCCGGGTCAAAGGGCGCGATGGATTGGAAGGTGCCCTGCGCGCTTTCGGTATTGCCGTCGATGTTGACCGACCGGGTGAGCAGCACCACGTCAGTGTCGCCCTCCATGCGGAAGGGCTCGGGCAGATCCTCGATGTCACCCGCCTGCATGGTGTCGACGGTGAACATGTAGCGGAAGTCCTGCGGATCATCGCGGTCTTCGGTTGCGGTCAGGTCGAACTCCAGCGCGTAGCGGAGCGACCATGCCGAGTAGGGATCGAACATCGCGGTGACGCTTTCAGGGTCGTCCTCGGGGGTGAAGCTGAGCGTGTCGGGCATGGCGCGGGCCTTTGTTGGGGTGGGGAGGGCAGGGGCGAAGGATCAGGCGTCTGCCCATTCCTTCCGCGCCTCCGACCAGAGCCAGGAGAGCATCGGCGCGGGTGACACCCCGGCCACGGCTGCGCCGCGTGTGATCAGCGTGCCGTGGGCCTTGGGCGCATCCGCCGCGAGGTCGTAGACCTTGGACAGGTGATAGTCTTCATCGCCGATGCCGACGCCGTTGAACTCTGCCTCCGACACCGCCGCGCCGTTGGCTCCGGCCCGCTGGGCGAGATAATCGGCCAGCGTGAAGCCAAGCGTGGCCCCGGCGAAGTTGTCTGCCGGAAAGTGCACCCCGGCGACCGTGCGGTTGACGGTGATGCGCGCTGCCGTGGCCATCAGCAGCTCGCTTTGCTTGGGCAGGGCGGCCTTGCCCTTCAGCAGATGGATCAGCAGCCGGGCGACACAGTGGCTTTCGGTGGCGTGGCCCGAGGGCAGGGCGCCGTGGCCGGGCGTGGGGATTAGCGGCATCATCTGGGCCGAGAAGCGATCGGGGCGCAGGCAGGCGAGGCGCTGCTTGAACTGCATCTCGGTGCTGATGGTCGCCGCCTGAACCACGCCGATCAGCTCCAGCGTATATTTGTGGATCCCCGCCCGCAGCCCGAGAATGGGTTGGAAGAAGGTCATGGCGTAGCCGACCTGATTGAAGATCTCCGCGGCCCGGTCGACCCGCAGGTCGGCGTAGTTGTGCACCACCGCCGTTTGGGCGAGGAAATCATCGGGGGAGGGGCGGGTGAGTTTGACGAGACGTTTGTATTCGGTTCCGGGCGGGGTATCGGCATCGCCGCCGGAGGTTTCGAGGTGGAAGGCCGCGCAGCTCTCGCCCGATCCGGTGACGCCGATGGAGCCGACGACCTCGCCGAGGATCATGTTGAGGCGCTCGGTGGTGCCCCATTCGGAGAGGGTTGCCACATCATTGGCGGGCATTTGCGTGGGGGCGTTGGCGAGGGCCTCGTAGGGCCCGGCAATCCCGTCCCGGCTGGTGAGGATCGAGCCGGACATGCCGGGCGAGTAGCCGCCGCCCACGCCAGCCACGCCCGCGACACCGGCAACCCCGGCAACCCCGGCGACACCTGCCACACCGGCAACGCCAGCAACCCCGGCAACGCCTGCCACCCCAGCGACACCCGCGACACCCGCGACGCCAGCAACACCGGCCACTCCGGCGGAAGTTGAAGCAATAGACATCCTGAAAATCCCCTTGTTGAACTAGTTCGGTATTCCAGCCTCCCGAAGGGCGCTGGCCCAGGTTCGCCCGCTCTCGTAATCGGCGGCGGGGTGATCCCTGAGGTAATTTCTGATGGTGAAGGACGGGTCGGCCCGCAGCAGGGTTTCCGCGGTTTCGCGGGCCTCCTGCATACGGCCGAGCTGGTGCAGCGCCACCACGCGCGCGCGCTGGCTGGAGGCGTGGCGGCGGTTGGCGCGGATCGAGCGATCGGCCAGCGCCAGCGCGCCCTCCGGGTCGCCCGCCGTCAGCTTGGCGGCGGCGGAGAGCGCATCATAGAAATAGGCCTGCGGATCGAGCGGCGAGAGCGCCCGGGCACGGTTGGTGAAGGTCACGGCCTTGCTGCCATCGTCGGTGAAGGCGTGGAGCACGCCCTTGAGCAGCCATGCCATGGCGTTGTTCGGATCCAGCTCGATAGCCTCGTCAAACCGGCGCATGGCAACGTCGTGGCGCTTGAGCAGGTTGTTGTTGACCAGCCCGTCCATGGTGAGCGCAAAGGAGCTGTCGGGCTGGAGATCGAGCGCGCGGGCGGTGTGGACGCGGGCATTGACGGCATCTTCATCCAGCCGCGACGACCAGCCCTGAACCACCGAGAGCACATGCCACTTGCCCATCCAGCTGTGCAGCACGGGGCTATCGGGCACGCGCTCGATGACCTCTTCGAGATAGGTCTTGGACTTGGCGAAGCTTTGCACCGAAAGCCGGTGCATGAGGGTGATCGAGCTCATCAGCAGGGCGTGGCTGTCGACATCGGGCAGCGGTGAGGTGGCGGCAAGGTCGAGCGAGGTATCCATCACCGCCCGGCCTATCTCGGCAGAGAGGCCACCGACCAGCTCGTCGCCGCCGCGCAGAAAATCAGACATCGAGCTGGTCAGCTCGCGGGTCCAGCTGATGCGGCCTGTCTTGATGTCGATGAAGTCGGCGTTGAGCATCATCTTGTCGCCTTGGGTGCGGTAGTTTCCGGCGACCACGTAATCGGCGTCGAGCTTGTCGCGGATCTCTTCCAGCGCCACCGAGCGGGCATCGAGCGTGCGGCAGGAGAGGTGCGAGATCACATCGAGCATGTGCGAGCGTGAGAGCGACCGACTGATCTCTTCGGAGAGCATGTCGCCCAGCTGCACCGGCCCCTGATAGCCACGCGCAGTGGCGAAGGGCAGGATGGCGATGGAGGGTTGCAGGTGAATCCCGCGATTGAGGATTTCCTGCGCCACGCGCCCGGGCCTTGTGCGGGCCACGGCTGAAAGCACGGTGCGGTTGCTTTTGCGCTGGCCCTCGATCCACTCTTCAAAGCCGTCTTCGGCGATTTCGGTGCCTTCTAGAAAGTCGCCATCTTCGAGCGTGCCGGTGATGCGGATGCGTTCGAGGTGCAGGCTGATCTCGGAATTGTTTACCTCGAAGAGATCGTTGAAATCTTCGCCGAAGAGGTTGCGCAGGTCGGTCAAGGCGCGGCGCAGGGAGGCCCGGCCATGCTCGTGCCCGGAGCGGCCCCAGAGCATATCTTGCAGCCAGGCGCGGGTGCGGGTGCCTTCGGGTGCCGTGGCCAGCATGGCCAGCATGGCGCGGATCTTGGTGGAACGGACGCGAATATCATCGCCGTCTTCCCAAGATAGCGCGAACACCCCGAATAGCCGGATGCACATGACCCGCACATCGACAGCCTGTGTCGCGGCGCTTGGCTGCTGTGCTTCCTGCGGCTGAGTCATCAGACGTCCCCCTGGCAATGACGTAAGGTTAACCAGATGAAGCCTCTTGAGAAGGTGGCTTCACGCTTTATTCACGATACCTGTTAACGCCCATCAGCGCGACTTTTTTGGGCGCGGGGTGAAAGGTTTGGCACTGGTGCTTCGGAAGTGACTGGGCGAGGGTAGGGGCATGGCAGAAGAAAGTGAGAGAGCGTTTGCCGCACGTGCGGCGGTGCGGGCGGAGGCAGAGCTGATCTTCCGCGCAGGGGTTGCGGCAGCCGATCCGGAGGCTGCGGTGGCGCGTGCGCTGGAGGCGGAGGGCTGGCAGGGGCGCATGGTGATCGCCGTGGGCAAAGCGGCGCCGTCGATGATGCGCGCGGCGCTGGCCCGCGTTGGGCCGGTCGAGGCGGCGCTGGTGGTGACCAACCCGGAAAACGCCTGCGAGGTGCCCGGTGCCCGGGTGATGCAGGCCGCCCATCCGGTGCCCGACGCGGGCGGGCTGGCGGCTGGCGAAGCGGTGCTGGAACTGCTGGCACAGGCCGGGCCAGAAGACAGGGTGCTGGCGCTCATCTCTGGCGGCGGCTCGGCGCTGCTGCCCGCGCCGGTGGAGGGCGTGAGCCTTGAGGACAAGGCCGCGGTAAACGCGGCGCTGCTGGCCTCGGGCGCGGATATTCACCAGATGAACCTCGTGCGCCAGCAGCTTTCACGCCTCAAGGGCGGTGGCTTTTTGCGGGCGGCGGCCCCGGCACAGGTGCGGGCGCTGATCTTGTCGGATGTGCTGGGCGATGACCTTTCGACCATCGCATCGGGCCCCACCGCCCCGCCTATTGGCACCCGCGAAGAGGCCGTGGCGCTCTGCGAGACGTTGGGCATTTGGGCCGGGCTGCCGGCCTCTGTTCGGGCGCATCTAGAGGCCGAAGCACCGGAGTTGCCCGCCCTGCCGCCGGCACAGAACGAGATTGTCGGCTCCAACGGGGTGAGCCTTGCCGCAATGGCGCGGGCCGCGCCGGGCGCACGGGTGGTGCAGGAGGCGTTGGAAGGCGACGTGAACGCGGCGGCGCAGGTGGTGGTAGAGGCCGGAAACGATGGCCCCGGGATCATCCTCTTTGGCGGCGAAACGACGGTGCGGCTGGGCGAAGACCCCGGGCTGGGCGGGCGCAATCAGCAACTGGCGCTAAAGGTGGCCGAGCTGGCCGACTGGCCGGGAGACTGGGTGTTTCTCAGCGGCGGCACCGATGGCCGGGACGGGCCGACCGATGCGGCGGGCGGCATGGTGGACCATGGCACCAAGGCGCGTATGGAGGCGGCAGGCAAGAGCCCGGCGGACTACCTTGCGCGCAACGATGCCTATCACGGGCTGAAGCTGACGGGGGATCTGCTGATGACTGGCGCGACCGGCACCAACGTGGCCGATCTGCAGGTGTTGATCCGGCGGTAAAGGTAGGGCTCAGGCCCTGCCGCGCGTTACTCGCCTTCGTGGCCCTCTGGCCCGGTGTCGATCAGCCAGCCGCCGGGGCCGGCGACGCTGTCGGGCAGAAAATGCGACACGGTATAGAGAACTTCGCGCAGCAGAACGCAGACGAGAAATGCTGAAATCACCTGTCCGATGGTGATGGTGTAAAGAAATTCCATGGGTCCACTCCCCTATACCGATAGGGGCAAGCTCGCTGGCAAATGGGGCGAAATAGAGACGGGCGGTGGACGTGGAAGGGGCCTTTTGCGGGGTTTTTCGGTGTTCCGCTACGTCACTTTTGGAGCTGCCGGAGGAGAAGGGCGCGCTTTGCGAGGCATGGGGCTGGATGAATAAAGGGGCAAGCTTGGTGGCTTGCCCCTATTGCTGTGCGGGTCTGCTCGGCGTGGGCAGATTGCCCACCCTACGGATCAGGCGAGCTGGTAGTCGAAGGCGTCGTCCTTCACATCGACCGTCACCGATGCCAGTTCTTCGCCGCCCACGGCCTTTTCGAGGATCGCGCGGGAGAGGTCGGGCAGGATGGTTTGGGTGATGATGTTGTCGATCATTCGGCCGCCCGAGTCCGGGTCGTTGCACTGGCTGACGATGTGGTCGATCACCGTGTCGGTATAGGTCATCGTTGCGTTGTGGTTGCCCTTCACGCGCTTGACGATGGAGCCGAGCTTGAGCTTGGTGATCATCGCCAGCACATCCTTGGAGAGCGGGTAGTAGGGGATGGTGACGATCCGGCCCAGCAGCGCGGGCGGGAAGACCTCGAGCAGCGAGGGCTTGAGCGCATCGGCCAGCGCCTCGGCATCGGGCCGGGCCTCGCCTTGGGCGCACATGTCCATGATCACATCGGTGCCCGCGTTGGAGGTGAGCAGGATCAGGCAGTTCTTGAAGTCGATGGAGCGGCCCGAGCCGTCTTCCATGTGGCCCTTGTCGAAGACCTGAAAGAAGAGCTCATGCACATCGGGGTGGGCCTTTTCGACCTCATCGAGAAGCACAACGGAGTAGGGCTTGCGGCGCACGGCCTCGGTGAGGCGGCCGCCTTCGCCGTAACCGACGTAGCCCGGAGGGGCGCCTTTGAGCAGGGCGACGGTGTGGGCTTCCTGATACTCCGACATGGCGATGGTGATGACGTTTTGCTCGCCGCCATAGATCGCCTCGGCCAGCGCCAGCGCGGTTTCGGTCTTACCGACGCCGGAGGGACCGGCGAGCATGAAGACACCGATGGGCTTGCCCGGGTTGTCGAGCTTGGCGGTGGAGGTTTCGATCCGCTTGGCGATCATCTCCAGCCCGTGATCCTGCCCGCAGACGCGCTCTTTGAGGCGGTCGGCGAGGGTGAGGATGGCTTGCAGCTCGTCGGCCACCATGCGGCCCACGGGGATGCCTGTCCAATCGCCCACGACCGAGGCGACGGCCTGATAGTCGACGTGGGAGTAGATCATCCGGTCGTCGGCGTCGCGGGCATCGAGCTCGGCCACCTTGGTGGCGAGCGCCTCGCGCAGCTTGGCGGCATCGTCGCCGGTGGCGGGGGCGGCGTGTTCGGCGGGGATTTCGACCGGCTCGGCGGCAGGGGCGGCCTCTTCGGCGGCTTCGCCTTCGGCTCCGGCGGCCTCATCGGCGGCGTCCTGCGCCTCATGCGCCTCCTCGGGGGTGGGGGGCACCTCGCCGGGCTCGTCGACGGGCAGCTTGGTGGAGCCTTCGCCGGTGAGCTGGGCGCGCAGCTCCAGCACCTCTTGCACGATGGCCTTTTCATCCTCGTACATCTTCTCGGCGGCGGCGAGATCGGCCTTGGCCTTCTCGATCTCCTCCTTCACTTCGGTGATCCGCTCTTCGGCGGTTTCGCCCAGCTCGGACTGGCGCTCTTTGCCCAGAAGCTCGGCCTCGTACTTGGAGATGGTTGCCTTGAGGTCGGCCACCTTTGCGGGGGTGGTGGATTGCGAGATCGCCACGCGGGCCGAGGCGGTATCGAGCAGGCTCACCGCCTTGTCGGGCAGTTGCCGGGCGGGGATGTAGCGGCTGGAGAGCTGGACGGCGGCAACGATGGCCTCGTCAGAGATGCGCACCTTATGGTGGTTCTCCATCGGGGCCATGATGCCGCGCAGCATGTAGCAGGCGCGCTCGATATCGGGCTCATCGACGGTGATCGGCTGGAAGCGGCGGGTGAGGGCCGGGTCTTTCTCGAAGTACTTCTGATACTCCATCCAGGTGGTCGCGCCGATGGTGCGCAGCGTGCCACGCGCCAGCGCGGGCTTCATCAGGTTGGCGGCATCGCCGGTGCCGGCGGCCCCGCCTGCGCCGATGAGGGTGTGGGTTTCGTCGATGAAGAGGATGATCGGGGTGGCCGAGCCCTGCACCTCGTCGATGAGCTGGCGCAGGCGCTGCTCGAACTCGCCCTTCATCGAAGCACCGGCCTGCATCAGGCCCATGTCGAGGGACATCAGCCGGTTGCCTTGAAGCTGGGGCGGCACGTCGCCCGAGGCGAGACGCTGGGCGAAGCCCTCGACCACGGCGGTTTTGCCAACGCCCGCCTCGCCGGTGAGGATCGGGTTGTTCTGGCGGCGGCGCATCAGCACGTCGATGATATTGCGGATCTCGTCGTCGCGGCCCACGATCGGGTCCATCTTGCCCGAGCTGGCCTGCGCGGTGAGGTCGACGCAGTAGCGATCCAGCGCGCCGGTGCCCTTGGAGGCGGTGTCACCGCCCTCGCCGCCGCCGCCACCGGAGGACAGGCCGGAGCCGTCCATCGGGCGCTGATCTTCCTCTTCGGACATGGCCCAGACGCCGCGCGCGTCATTCACCATCGTCTCCACGTTCAGCCCGCCGAGGGTAGGGGAACATTCCTTGAGGGCGCGGAGCAGTTCCTTGCTCTTCAGCGTGGCGACCAGCAGGTGGCCGGTGCGGATTTGCGGCTCTGCGAAGAGCAGGGTGCCGTAGTGCCAGCCGCGATCCAGCAGGTCGATCACCCCGTCGGCAAAGCCGGGCATCTCGGTGACGTTCTTGCGGTAGTCGTCGATCTTTTTCTGAAGCTCGCCAAGCACCTTGGAGCGGTCGATGGAGTAGTTTTGCAGGGCAACGGAAATGTCGCTCTTTTCATTGGCCACCATGTGGAAAAACCAGTGGCTTATCTCGACGTTGCGGTTGCCCTCGCTGCGCGCGTGGCGGTGGGCTTTCATGAAAGCGTCATAGCCGGAGCGGTTGAGCTTTCCGGCGACTGTTTCGAGGCTCACGTCTGACATTGTTCGGTCCGTCCCTATTGAAATGCTTGTTCTTTACTCGGTTTGAATGTCGCCGATCACAGCCTGATGAAGGCTGAAACGGGCGTCTGAAACATAATCATCTTCACGGCTGCCCTCGTCGTCGGCCTTCAGCGGCGTCCAGGTGGTATACCCCAGCCGCCCCTTGGTCCCGAGCTGGGCCTTGGGGCACAGCTGACGGGGCAGGGCGAGCTCGACGTCGAAATCAATCTGCTCACCCAGATAGAACCTTACCATATCTGCGAGCCGTTCAAACATTTCTCCGCCGGGCAGGAAGCTCTCGTAATCTTCGAGCTGCTCGGTGCGGATCTCGATGGCGGCCTTGTCGTTGATCGAATAAACCCGGCGACCTGCGTAGGTGTTGCGGCCAAGATCGGCCCCCGCCTCACCGAGGCGGGTGAGGTCGCTTTCTTCGAACTCCAGCCAGATGCCCTCGCGTTCGCGGATCTTGACGTCAACGCCGAGCACCCCTTCGAGCACCTGTTGCAGGCGTTTGGCCGATTTGACACGGCTGGCCATGACCCCGGCAAAGGGCAGCTTGGCGATGTCTGGCACCCTGTCGCGGTCGCGGAAGGGGGCGGTGCCGATGCCGATGGTGGAGCCGACATAGGCGGCGAAACGGTCCTCTTCGGGGCGGTCGAACTGGGCGATGGGGCGGGCATCGGCCCAGACCCGGTGGAAGAGCTGAAGGAAGCGCGTGGCAAAGATATCGGCGAAGCGCACGAAGGCATCATCGCCCGCCTCCTGCCAGCGCATGGCCTCCGCCGTCGTCAGGATGGGCAGGGGGCCTTGCGGGCCGAAGTAGCCAAGAAACCGGGTGCGCAGGCGCGGAATTTCGTCTTCGCGAACCTCGAAGGCCTTCACGTTGGAGGCGGGAAAATCCAGAAACGGGTCCTGCCCGATGTTCACGATTTCCTGGTTGAGCACCTGACTGCGGCCAATTCGGGGCCTGTCGGGATACATCCGCTCCATCTCGCGCAGGAGTGCGTGGATGTTGAAGCGGTAGGGCTCGGCCTCGAGCATCTGGCGGCGCGTCTGCGCCTCTTCCAGTGGCACCGGCTTGGCCTCATCGGCCACGGCTTTGCCCTTTTTGCTCACAGCAGCGGCCCGGTGCCCGAGCGGGGCGCAAAGCGCATCACCTCGCCCCGGCTGTCGGAGACGAGCACCGTCTCGGTGAAGCTGTTCATGTGGGCGTAATCGGCAAAGAACCTGTCGAGCACCGCGCCCAGAAGCATGATGCCGGTGCCCTCGAAGGCGCGTTCGTCAAACCGCAGGGTCACCTCGGTGCCCCGCGCGGCGTGGTAGCCGTCTTCGCGGCGCAGCGAGCGGGTGATGGGGCGGGAATTGATGCCGTTGATGCCGCGGATCTGCCGCTCGGTCACGGCATCGCCGATGTCGGAGAACAGGCCAAGCAACTCGCGCAGCCCGCCTGCCGGGTCGTCGCTGTGGCGGTCTTTAAGGCCCAGTTGGTTGAAGCTGAGCAGGTTGACCAGCCGCCACATGACCTCGCCGTGATGGCCAATGCGCGGATCGTTGTGATCGAGATCGGCAATCGACGCGCGCGGCGGGGTGGGGCCGGAGATACAGGCGAGCGGCACGTTTACATCGTCGGTCAGACGAAAATCCACCTGGCTCTGGCCGATGGGCAGCTGCTGCACGAGGTGACGGTTGGAGCAGAGCGCGATGACCTGAAGCCGCTGCACCCGCTCCTCGTCATCCAGCCCGGCGGGCTCGTAGATGCTGAGGTAGGTTTCGGTGCCAACGTAATCGCCGCCAAAGCCAAAGCGCCGCTCTTTCTCGGTCAGGCGGCGGGGTTTGCGCCGGTGGCTGTAATAGAGCGCATCACCGGGGCGCACCTCTCCATCGGGCTGCGAGTAGAGGCGGTTGACGCGCACCTTCTTTCGCATCCCCGGATAGTGGGCGTAAACCTCCTTGAGGCGATGGACCTCGTAATTCACCGAGGGGCTGCTGTCGGGGACGACGAGATATTCGTTGAACTTCGGGTCTGGCCGCACGCGGCTGCACCGCTCCTCAAAGAGGTTCACGGCGGGCGAGGCGAAGAGGCGGAAGTGGCTGGGCTCGATCAGGGCGGCGAGTTTGGGCTGGCTCTTGTCGAACTCGATCAGCACATCGAACATCGGCGCGGGGATACGGGCCAGCAGGCGGCGCAGCCCGCGCATGCGGAAGCCAAGGAACTTTTGCGGCAGGATCCAGTATTCGCGCAGGTGCGAGAAGCCCTCGAAGATCTTGTCTTCCTCAGGGAACAGCCGCTCTTCCTCGCGGAAGCCCACCTGCTCCAGAAAGTCAGGCGGGCAGGGCAGGAACACCGGGTCTCCCGAGCGATCAAGGTAGCGCAGGGTGACGCGGCAGGTGTCGGCAAAGAGCTGTTCGTAGAGCGTGACCATATCGGCGCGGGGGCCGTTGAGGTACACCGGCAGCTCGCGGGCCTGGATCTCGTTGACCAGCGCGGGCTTGTCGCCCTTCTTGGGGGGCAGCTCGGGATCACGCTCTTCGTTGTCGGTGCGGCGCACGAAACGCAGGCGCAGGCCGGATGCGGTTTGGCGAAGCACATCGAGCCCCAGCGCCTGCATTGGGCCGGGCGAGGGCATGTAGGTGGCGGTATCAATGTCGAGCGGCCAGAGCGTGAGCGGGGATGACAGCCGGAAGCGGGCCGACACGCGCTGCTCGCGCTCCACATAGGTGGCATCCAGATAGGAGCCGGCGGGGAAGCTCTCGCCCTTGACCAGATCCTTCTCGGTGTAATCCGGCTTTGCCTGCACGATCATCGCCGAGGGCGTGGGCGCGAGGTAGTCGGGCATGAGCTGGTCGAGCAGGGCGGTGGTGAAGGTTTCAAACTCGCCCTGAACCGCCACCTGAATCCGCGCGGCCATGAAGGCGGTGCCTTCAAAGAGCCCGCCCAGGCCCGGGTCTAGCTTGTCTTCGGTCAGCCCGCCGAGACGCTCGGCAATGCCCGGATACTCCTCGGCAAACTCCTTGGAGCGCTCGTAGAGGATCGCCAGTTCCTTGTTGTAGGCGTTGAGGAATTCGCGGTTCATCCGGCGCCTTCGATATTCGAGAATTTCATCTTGCCGGAGCCTACGTCGATTTCGGCCACAAATTCGAGAGGAATATCAACCGGCTTGCAGGCCATCTCGGCGTTGATGTCGAACATCAGCTTCTGGTTCACGTCGTCGAATTCCTCGCGCAGCTGCACATCCATCGTTTCGGGCACGAAGCGCGGCTCGTGGTTGATCAGGGCGCGGGCAAGTTGCTGGGGCACGCGCTGAACCTGGATATCTTCGGAGGTGAGGTTGGAGAGATCCACCACCCCGTAGTTGAGCACCGATTTCTGCACGTATTCGAGGTCGTCGACATCCATGCAGGCATCGAGGTTGATGGTGTTGGCGAGTTGCACGAGATCAATTTCGAGGTTGCGGCGCAGCTGGGCTTCATTGGCGCCACGGCGACGCACGGCGGCGCGATCTGTCAGAACGCGCTGGCCATCCTTGTAGCTGGTGCCATCAACCTTGGCATCGCGGGCACGAAACGCCTCGCGGAAGGCATACATGATCGGGATCTGCAGCTGTTGCTTGGCTTCGCGTGCCATGGGGCCTCGCATCGGGTCAATTGAGCTTTTCCGGTGGGCGCCGGGACTGCGCGCCGGGGGAGTGCCCGAACGCAACGTCAACGTTAGCGCCCGCGAGGGGTGCCGTGAAGGGGGAAGGGGCGGAGTTTTTCGTGAAATTCGCCGTCTTTGCGTGCAGTGGCTCAGCTGACGCCCGTGGCCACGTTATACTGGGCCATGGTTGTGCCCATGTCGGTGCCGTCTTCATTCTGTATGCGATACTCGACGGTGATCTGGCGGTAGCAAAGGCTGCCCGTCTCCACCATCTGGTCGTCCTTGCCCGCCGCGCCGAACTCCATGTGGGACACCAGGGCATGGTTCAGCTTTATGGTGAAATAGGGCAGCGGGACGCCGCCGGTGGCCTTGGTGACGTGGATCAGCACGTCGTCGTAGTGCTCGCCGAGGCAGAGCTTGCGCACGAGGCCCGGGGAACACTTGTCGCAGAGCTTGGTGAACGTCAGGTCATCCATCGAAACCTTGCCCGCGCCGCCACCGCGCCCGGTTCCGAGGGTGGTGGACTGGCTGCCGCCGAATTCCATGCGCAGCAGGTCGATCCAGCCTTCGTAGCCTTCAACGACGCACTCGCCTTCGACACCGTCCATTTTCATGTAGAGAGCTGTCGCCATGAATGGGCTCCTCCAGAATGATTTTGCGTAAAGGTCTTGGGTCTTGAATTAACTGACGCGGGCAAAAAACCGCCCGGCGCGGAAAGTATGACAACTGCCTGACGTTTGGGCAAGCTATGAAACGCCTGCGGCGGGGCAGTGACGGGGCAGTGAAAGAGCGGGCACAAAAGAAAACGGGGCGCATCGCTGCGCCCCGCCTCTGTAACGTCTGACAGAACCCGGTTGGGATCAGATGCCAGCGCCGGTGGCCACGTTGTAGCCAGCGGTGGTGGTGCCGGTTTCGGTACCATCTTCGTTCTGGATTTTGTACTCAACGTCGATCTGACGGTAGGCGAGCGAGCCGCTCTCGGTCATCACGTCGTTGCCGCCAGCGCCGCCGAAGCTCATGGAGGAAACCATGGCGTGGGTCAGCTTGATGGTGAAGTAGGGCAGCGGCTTGTCGCCGGTTGCTTTGGTGGCGTGGATGTCGACCGTGGCGTAGTGCTGACCGAGGGCCAGTTTCCTCACCAGGTCGGTGGAGCACTTGTCGCAGATTTTGGTGAACATCACGTCACCCATCGAGACTTTGCCCGAACCGCCACCGCGACCGGTGCCGATCGTCACAGACTGCGAGCCTGCGAAAGACATGGATTCCAGGTCGACCCAGCCTTCGTAGCCTTCGACCACGCATTCGCCTTCGACACCATCGAGTTTCATGTAAAGAGCGGTAGCCATTAGTTGATCTCCTTGTGGTTACCTTGTGGAAGCAAATAACTTGCCGTTTTGAAATAAAGACCGGTAATCCTCGGTCCCTACTGAGATGGGAAGCGATCCTTCCCGTTGCAAGGCTCCCTCACAAATTTTTTTACGAAATCGTGAAGGAACCGAACGGGCCCTGCAAAAACAGGGCCCGAACCCTTTGAAATATCAGCCGCCGGAGGGCAGGCGGGAGACGAGGCTCATGCCGATGTCCATGCCTTCCATCTGGAAGTGCGGACGCAGGAAGAACTTGCCCATGTAATAGCCGGGGTTCTCCTCGTCGGGGACGATCTTGATCTCGGCACCTGCGAGCGGACGCTTGGCCTTGGCGGTTTCCGAAGAGTTCTTGGGGTCGCCGTCGATATACTGGGCGATCCAGTTCTTCAGGTCGCGTTCAAGGACGTCTTGCTCTTTGGTGGAGCCGATCTGGTCGCGCACGATGCACTTGAGGTAGTGCGAGAAGCGCGACACCGCGAAGATATAGGGCAGGCGGGACGACAGGTTGTCGGCCGCGGTTGCCTCTGGGTCCACATAGGACTTCGGCTTGTAGAGCGACTGGGCACCGATGAAGGCGGCCTTGTCGGTGTTCTTGCGGTGCACGAGGCTGATGATGCCCGCCTTGGAAAGCTCGCCCTCGCGCCGATCCGAGATTGCAATCTCGGTGGGGCACTTCTGGTCGGTCGAGCCATCGCCGGTGTCGAAGGTGTGGGTGGGCAGGTTGATCACCTCGCCGCCCGACTGCACGCCACGGATGCGGACCGTCCAGCCATATTCCTTGTGCGCCCGGGCGATGTTGGCCGCCATGGCGTAGGAGGCGTTCATCCAGGCGTATTTCTTGCCTTCGTGGCCATCGGTCTCTTCTTCGAAGTTGAAGGCCTCGACCGGCAGCGAGTTTTGCCCATAGGGCTCGCGGGCCAGAACGCGCGGGGCGGTCAGGGCCACGTAGCGGGAGTTTTCGCTCTCGCGCAGCGACTTCCAGGCGGCGTAATCCGGGGTCTCGAAGATCGAGCCAAGGTCGGCCGGCTTGTTGAGGTCGTTCCAGCTGTCCATGTTCATCAGGCCGGAGTCTGCGGCAGCGATGAAGGGCGCCATGGAGGCGGCGGCGATTTTGCCGAGGTCACGCAGCAGGCGCACGTCGGCGGGGCTGTGATCGAAGTAGAAGTCGCCGATCAGCGCGCCGTAGGGCTGGCCGCCGAGCTGGCCGAATTCGTGCTCGTAGATCTGCTTGAACAGCGGCGACTGGTCCCACTTCGCGCCGGGGAAGCTGCGCAGCTCGCGCTCAAGCTCTTTCTTGGAGACGTTGAGCACCTTGATCTTCATCGTTGCGTCAGGTTCGGAGTTCATCACGCAGTGATGCAGCCCGCGCCATGCGCTTTCGATCTGCTGATATTGGTCGTGGTGGATGATCTCGTTGACCTGGCTGGTCAGCTTTTCATCCAGCTTGGCGATCATCTCGTCGACGGTGTCGAGGATGTCTTCCTTGATCACGGTGCTGTCGGAGAGCGCCGTTTTCACCAGCGTCGATACCGCGTTTTCCACTTCGGTGGCGGCGGTGTCGGAGCGGGGTTTGAAGTTGGTCTTCAGCGCTGCGGAGAAGGCGTCGAGTTCGTCGACCTCACCACCTGCGGCGCCGGCTTCCTGTTGGGCTTCGGTTGCCATGTGTCTGGTCCCTGTCTTTGGTTCTGTCCGGGGGAGGGGGCCTCTTGCAGCGGCGCCCCTTCCCGCGAGGTATCAGGAGGCGGTGTGCGCGGGCCTCAGCCCTCGCTCTCCTCGCCGCCCTCTTCGTTGTCGTCGTTGATGTCGGCGCGCTTCTCGGCGAGCAGCTTCATCATCTCGGGGTCGGCGAGCAGCTTGCGCAGCTGGTCCTGCGCGCCGGACTTGCCGTTCATGTAGCGCTGTAGGTTGGCCAGCTCGTCGCGGGCGTCCAGCAGCTTCTTGAGTGCGGGCACCTGTTTGGCGATCTCGCCCGGATCAAGGTCGGACATCTTGGAGAAGTTCAGGCTCACACCCAGCTTCTCGCCCTCTTCCTCGCCCAGCTTGTTGTCGACGTTGAACGACACGCCGGGAGCGACGGCATCCATGTAATCATCGAAGTTCTCGGTATCGACCTGGGTGAACTTGCGCTCTGCCATCGGGTCTTTCTCGACTGCCGAAGAGTTGCCGGACAGGTCTGCCATCACGCCCATCACGAAGGGCAGCTCGACATTCTTTTCGCTGTCATACGGGTCTTCGTAGGCGATCTGCACCCGAGGGGGGCGGTTGCGTTTGATGAATCGGGTTGCTGAATCAGCCATGTGAAAATCTCCCTAATACTTAAGCAATTGAAGCCACGTGGCCCCTGCTTTGTCAAATGTTTTGCCCCCGCAGAAGGGGGGTGGCTGACCGAGCGTCAGCCGGGTTGGTCCATGTGTTGGAACAGGTCACCAATTATCGACGAGAAATCGCGGTTGAGATAGGTCTTGGCCTTGAAGAGCAAGACCGGCACCGGGCTGGAAGGCTCGGTTTGCCGAAAGAAGTTCTCGACCGCCGTAAGCAGGGCGGCGGCCTGTTCGCGGTTTTCGCAGACAACGGGCTCGGCCGGGCCGGTATCAACCGCCGCGGCACCGGCGGGCAACTCGTAGGCCGCCAGCTGGCTCATCCGGCCAAAGTCGAGCATGAAGCCCTCCTTGGAGCCGAAATCGACAATCGCATTGCCCGACATGCCCGGCAGCAGGGCCTCAAGAGCCTCGGTCAGCGGTTTGCCGAAAAGATCCTGCGCCTGCCGGATCAACAGCAAGGCGGGGGCGGAGGGCTCGACGGAGGCAAAGTAGGCCTCGATCGCCTCCAGCGCCGCTTTTGCGGTGGCATGGTTGGGCACGGGGCCGACCATGGTGGGCGGGCCGGACGAGACCGAAACATTGCCGCCTGCCACGGCGGCGGGGGCGCCCTCTTCTCCGGGCTCGCCCGGGGTGCCATCGCCTGCCTCGGCCTCCGTTGCCGCGTCTGTGCCGCCGGCAAGGTCGGGGCGAGCATCGTCGAAGAGCGCGATCATGTCGCGCAGAGTTTCATCGAGGTTGTCGAACTGGGGCGAGAAGGCGCCGCTGTCACCCAGCATGCAGGTGTTCTTCATCGCCGCGCAGCCTGCGCGGGCCAGCGTCAGCGCCTCGTAGAGCTGATCGACGGTGGCGGCATTGTCGGCGCTTTGCAGCGCGGTGGTGATGGCCCCGGCATCGGCGGCGGCGGTTTCTGTGCCGCGCGGCTCCTTCTTGCCGGTCGAAAGCTCGTAGTCGCGGAACGAGAAGCGCCCGGCCCGCCGGTCTTCCAGCAGCGGCGCATGTTCCAGCGGCATCACCACCTGGCCCATCTCGTTGAGCAGCTCGATGGCGTTGCGCCGTTCGGTGGAATCGCCCTCTTCGATCTTGGGGTTCACATCGGCCCAATAGCGCTCCAGCAGGCCCTGCATGGCCTGAACGCATTCCGAGAAGCCCACGATCCGCCCGGCCAGCGCCTGAAACTGCGCCTCCAGCGCCAGCAGCCGCAGGCAGCGCGTGCGCCCCAGCAGCTTGTCGATCGCGGCGACCTCTTTCTTGATGTCGATGTTCTTGCGGTCAAAGACCTCGCCGGTTTCGCCACTGACGATGTAGCGCATCGGCACACGGTCGATCGCTTCGAAGTAGTATTCGATATAGTCGTCGTCATCTTCGAGCAGCAGGTCAGGGCCGCACGGCTGATCATCAGAGATCGGCTCGAAGAGATTGTCGTAGCGCATCTATCTTCCCGGTCGGTTGGGATGCTTTGCGGCACCCTCGTCTGTTTGGCGGCGATACTGGCCTGTTAAGGCCCCGAGGTCACTCTAAAAATTCAGCCTGCGGGCGGATAAACGGAATTTTCACCAAAAAGAAACGCCGCCCCGGGGCAGGGACGGCGTGTGAACTTGACCTAAGGGCATGACCCGAGAGGTTATTGCAGGTCGATCCGCAGTTCGACGCGCCGGTTTTCCGGATCCATCGGGTCTTCGGTGCGGGGCGTGCTCTCACCGAATCCCATGGCAGAGAGCCGCTCTTCGGTGACGCCGAGGCCGATCAGGTAGGCCTTCACGGAGGCGGCGCGATCCTCGGAGAGGTTGCCATTGTAGTTTTCGGTGCCGCGGGCATCGGTGTGACCTTCGATCATGAAGCGGGCCTTCTTGAGCCGCTCATCCTCGAACGCCTGCGCCACGACGGCGAGGGAAGCCTTGGCCTCCTCGGTCAGCTCGGCGCTGTCGAGTTCGAAGTTGATCATCATGTCCATGCCCTTGGGCTTGGGCGGGGCGCATTCCTCGGCGGTGCCGATGCAGATGCCGCGGTTCAGGCCGAGATCGGCACTGTCGACGAGGAAGTTGGCCACATCGTCAGCGGAATAGGGCGTTGCGGACTGGGCGTTGGCGGCCAGCGCGGAGGCTGCAACCAGAGCAGAAGAGAGGAGCAGATTGCGCATTTAAATCACCGTTTTGCTAAATAAGGCAGTGGAGCCAACCTATGAATTCAGGGCCGAAATGTCAAGGTATGGCCCTGAATTTAACGGTTTTGTCACAGGGCAGCTTCGCCGCGCAAACTATTGATTTTCTGTCTTTTCCATCACGTCGTCATAGGCCTCGGAAAAGTAGGCGAGGAAGACGTCGAGCATGCCGTTGTCATAGGGGTGGGTCTTGGCGTCCCAGCGCTCGACATAGATCTGCCAGGCGCGGGAATCCTTGCCGCCGAAGCGACCGCCCTCCACCTTTTCTTCCACGGCTTCGGGGCTCATGTCTTCCAGCAGGCGGGCCAGCGCGGGCTGAAGCGCCGCGTGCACGGCATATTGGTGCATCTTGATGTCGTTGAAGCTCTTCTGCACCGTCTCGGCGCCACGCATGTAGCCCTGACGGCCGGTTCCGAACATCACCTCAAGCTGCTCGGCGGCACCGGGCATGAACTTCAGCGGGTTGTTGGCATCGGCCCCAATCATCGTGCGGCTGCCCGACTTGAGGCTTTGCTTGGTGGCGGCGCGGGCTTTGAGCAGCCCGGCCAGCTCGCCGACCATGATCCGCAGGGCGCGACCGATTTCATGCGCCACTGCGCCCGGGTCCGGGCCTTCGAAGGCCTTGGGGCTGATCCCTGCGCCATCGGCGATGGCGGCCAGAAGGCCCGAGACATCGCCCACGCTGCCTGCCTTGGGCAGCGGGGTAGAGGGGGCCTGCACCGGCGGCGCCGCGAAGGCCTCGGCTGCGGGCGCCGTCGGGCTGACGGGGGGCGGCGCAGCGGGAGTCGGGGGTGGCGGAGCGGCGGGTGTGGGTTCCGGCGCGGGGGGCTGTTGTTGCTGCGGCGGCTCGGCCTGAGCCGGCGTTTCAGCCGGGCCCGGCCCAAAGGGCGAGCCTGTGGTTTCGGGGGGCTGCGGTGCCTGCTCCGGCGCTTCTGGCGGTGCCGAGGGCCCGGGGCCGAAGGGCGAGCCGGTGGTTTCCTGCGCCGGGGGCGGGGCCTGCGGCTCGGGCGCGCTGGGCGGCGGCACATCTCCGAAGGGCGAGGCGCTCTCGGAGACGGGCGGCTGCTGGGGCGGCGGCGCTTGGGGCGGCTGCTGCGGTGGCGGTGCGTCGCCAAAGGGCGAGCCGCCGCCTGCGCCACCCTGGGCGGGGGGCGGGGGCGTGCCGGTTTCGCTGCCGCCAAAGTCGGGCAGATCGATATGCTGATCGCCAAAGTCCGACATGCCGCCAACACCGCTGCGAGACGAGAAATCGCCGCTGCTGGGCGGGGCTGCGGCACCGGAGCCACCGCCGCCGCCACCGACAGACCAGATATCGCCGCCGCCACCGCCGCCGCCCTGATCGAAGGCAGAGGGGCCGGGGCTGGCGGGGGGAGGGGCCTCGAACGCTGGGGCGGGGGCAGATTGCGCCGCAGCCACCTGCGCCACCACAAGGTAGTGGCCGATCTGGAGCTTATCGCCCGATTGCAGCTGGTAGGGGCTCTTCACCCGCATCGAGCCACCGTTAACGAAGGTGCCGTTGGTCGACACGTCATAGAGCCAGTAGGTGCCGTTTTCGTAGCGGATCTCTGCGTGGCAGGAAGAGACGAAGCGGTTGGGGTCGGGCAGGGTCCAATCCATCGCCGGGTCGCGCCCGATTTCGAACCCGCCCTGATCGGTCGAAAACTCGATCGGCCCGCCGTCGGGCAGGGAGGGGAAATTGTCGATGCGAAGGGTCAGGGTCATGATCGGCGCCGCTCGGATAATGCCGCCCGCTGGGAGCGTTGGAAATCTCTGGTGATCAAGAGTTACGTCTCAGGGGGGTATGATGCAAGCCCGGAGGCTGCGGCGCGCGGCGGATCGCAGCTGGTGTTGCGGCAATTTGTGGTGCCAAGGTGGCCGGGCAGAGGGCCTTTGCAATCAATCGGTTGTCGGAGCTTTTTCACTTAATGAGTGAAGTTCTGTCTGCGCCGGTGTCGGCCCATGCGCCACGCCAAGCAGGAGAACGGCGGTGTTGGAAAAGGTCATGGCAATCGCGGGTTTGGTGCCATTCCGCCCGCAGCTATCGCGGTGAAAGGCGCGCCTGCCGCGTCAGCCTTCTTCGGTCAGCATCAGGGCCATGCGAATGAACCTTTGCAGGTGCTCCGCGCGGGTCTTCACGTCATACCGGGCGAGGGCCGAAAGCAGCCCGGCGTTCACCGCGCGGGCCGTTAGGAAGGGCGGGGGCGGCACCGGGGGCACATCGGCCCCGGCCATTGAGCCAGAAGACCAGCCCGCCCCGAGGGCCACCCAGACGCCGGGAGACTTTACCTTGGCCTCCATCGCCGCATCCAGCGCCCGGTAGCGGCTGTCTTCGTCGGGATCGCCCACCCATTTGGCGGCGAGCTCCAGCATGCTGCGGTCGGTATCATCCAGCATGTCGTCGATCTTCTTGAGGCACTCGTGCCCCCACCAGACGGCGAAACGCCGGGGCAGCACGTAGGCGCAATAGGTCAGCGCCTCCTCGGGTGTATCGCTTTGCGAGAGCGTCCCGATGAAATCGACGGAGGAGTGGCCGTTGGGCCGCGCCGTCACGTCTTCCTCGATCTCTGGGATCGCTTCATAGAGCTCGTGCGCCACCTCGAACCGAAGGTTCTTTCGCTTGGTGACGCCAGCTATGACGGTCTTTTCAGAGGAGTCCCCCACCTGCCGAATCCCTTCCGGTCCTTAGTTGATCTTAACCAGTCCAGCCTGAATCGTCATCATTCCTCCGGCCTTGTGCGTTGCCATCGCCCCACCGTTGGTTGTGAGCTGGGCGGAGGCGTTGACGTCGATCATCGGCGAACTGAGCTTGATGGACGCCGGTTCGATGGTGATCGAGGAGCCCCCCACCGTCAGGGTGATCTTCGTCAAGGAGCTGATGGATATATCGCTCTGAGCGTTCAGCGTGCTGGTGCCCGACACCTCGGTGAGCTGGTTGCCACCCACGTTGAGGGTCTCGTCGATGTCGATGTTGGTTTCACGGTTCTTGTTGACCGTCCGGTTCTCGTCGCCCTTGATCAGATAGGTGTTGTTGTTGTCGATCGTGTGGGTTTCGTCATTCTTGACGTGACGGGTCTCGTCATTGCCGATCGTTGTGGTGCGGTTGACATCAACTTCGCGGCGCTCGTTGTTGAGCACCTTGGTTTCCATGTCGTATTGCGCGTGCTGGCGGAACAGCTCGTCACCCTTGGTGTCGTTGAACACCAGCTCGTTGTAGCCGCCGCCGCCAAGGGTGGAGTTGGACTTGATGCCATTCCAGTTCTTGTCGCCGGGCTGTTCGTAGGGGGGCGCGTTGTCGCCGTTGTAGACACAGCCGGTCACCACGGGCTTGTTCGGGTCGCCCTCAAGAAACTCGACGATCACTTCCATCCCGATGCGCGGGATAAAGAGCGTGCCCCATCCGGCCCCGGCCCAGGGTTGGGCGACGCGGATGCGCATCGAGGACTTCTCGTCGTTTTTGCCCAGCCGGTCCCAGTGAAACTGGCAGACGATGCGGCCGAATTCGTCAACGTCGATCTCTTCGCCGCTCGCGCCGACCACGGTTGCGGTCTGCGGGCCGGTCATGCGGGTTTCGTGCGTTCTCCGTTCGGGAGCGAAGGGCACATCGCCGGGGGCCATTTCGTAGTTGCCGACAAACACATGCTCGCCCGCGCCGCCGCCGCCGCCAGAGACGTAGCCACCGGTGTGGAAGCTGTGCATGGCCCGGACGCAGATAAACTCTTCTCCGATCAGCGCCTCGTCCTGATGCTCGCCGGTGAGGGTGAACTTCATGCCCGAGGTCAGGCTCATGCAATCGCCAGAGGCCGTGTGATGCTTGTCGCGGGCGCGATACTGCTCGGCGCGCAGGCGGGCAACGTCCGAGCCTTGGCTGCCGTCAAGGTAGACGCCCGGGTATTCGTAGCTTTCCAGCTTGCCGTATTCGTGCTGGGCGTCGCCTTCCTGCTCCCCCTTCATGTTGGCCGCGACCGTCTTGAAGTTGTAATCGGTCAGGGCAACCTTGCCTGTGGTCAGGCGGCGGTTTGGCGTCCAGTCCCAGAAGTGCTCTTTGTCGTGCACATGCTGGCCTTCGTGGCCCATGTACTCGCGCTCCGACGGGGCGAGCTGCTCGAAGCCGTCGTTGTTGTCGGTCACAACCATCTTGTGGCTGCCCGCCTCATGCGTGAAGTAGTAGTTCACGCCGTAGCGCTCCATCAGGCGGCACAGGAAGTGAAAATCGCTCTCGTTGTATTGAACGATGTACTCCTGCGGCATGGTTGGAAGCGCACCGGAAATTCGCACATCGAGCCCGCCCGCGGCGTCATAGCCGAAGTCGGTGCAGACCTCGTTGATGATGTCTTCGAAGCTCTTTTCCTGGTAGATCTTGTTGTTTGTCCGCTTGGACATGATCCAGAACCAGGGCCGCAGCGTGAAGCGGTAGGTGTTGCCGCTGTCTCCGTCATCGGCCCAGCCGCATTCGGTGACGATGCCGTCGAAGAGCTTTTGCGCGCCATAAAGGTCTTCAAGCTCGACGGTCATATGGGTGCCGAGCAGGTCGTCGAGGTTGACGGCGACATTCTCATCTTCGGTGACGGCTTCGACGTGATACTCGAAGCATTCGTTGACGGCGTCCATGCCGTCAAAGCGGAGGAGGGCGAGCGTGTCGAAGGGCAGGACAGTGTGCAACTTCCCGAGGCGCTCAGACTGACTATGACTTGGAGTGCTCATCGCGGGGGCTTCCCAGTTTTGATTTTTGCAGGCCGACCCTCAAAATATCGGTCGTCTGCCAGAAGGAATAATTGAAATAACGTGACCTCAATGTAGGGAGCGTCAGGGGACCGCGCAAGAGGGAGTGCAGATTCCATGCGTGGCCGCAGGATGCCCCTGTGGCTGCCGTGGCGCAGGCCGGATGCTGCTTGTGCGCTGGTGGCATTGGCAATTCACATAGCGCCTGTTGCGGGGTGGCAACAAAATGTGGGGCGAGGGTGTTGGCGGGGCGGCACAAGAGGTTGTGGCGAAAATTCGGCATTGTCGCATGACTTGGCGGCAAGTAGTGTTCCGCACAAGTGCGCGGAGATCTGCCGAGGTGGGCGGTGAAACGTGCCGATAATTTGAAGGCGAGAGGACATAACTCCCATGCGCAGCGATTTCCGCACCCAACGCATCGTGGCTACTACTGCAATTTCGGCAGGTGCCACACATCCACGGCCACGCAAAGCAGCGGGCAAGGGCCAGATCCTCGCCACCACAGCCATGGCGCTGGCGCTCACCTTCGGAGCCGGGCATGGGGCGAACGCGCAGGAGCTGACCTGGGACGGCGGCGCGACGGGGACCTGGCAAAGCGGAAATATCGCTGGGGGTGATTGGGATGATGGCACCCCGGGTCCTGAGGATTGGGATCAGGGTGCCAACGCCACCATCGACATCACGACGACACTCACCCTCGACAACGACGGCACTCTGCTGGACCCCGTCGAAGTAGGCGACATCACCTTCGAGGCCGATGGAATCGTCATCGAGGAAGACCCGGTCGATGGCGGCGGGCTGACGCTGACGGGCGGCACCGCAACGCCTGGCGCTTCCACGCTGACCGTGACCACGGGCACGACAATCATCAACGCCGAGCTAGACGGCAGCGCTGGCGGGATCGACCTGATCACGGCCGGAGCCGGCAACCTCACCCTCAACGGCGATGTCACCGTCAACACGATGGACGTAACCGGCACTGGCACAGTGACCAATACCGGCACGCTGGCGACTGTTGATGCAGCTGCCGACGATGTGGACGTGCAGGCGGGCGCGACGCTCGACAACCAGGGCACCATCACCTCGGATGTCACCGTGGCCGACGGCGGCTCTTTCACCTCCAGCGGTCTGGTCACCGGCGAAATCGTAAATGACGGCAGCGCCGCGCTTTCGGGCACCGGCGGGACCGGTGTAGGCGGTGTTGATGGCAGTGTGACCAATCAGGGCACCGGCGCGCTCGACATCAGCGGTGCGCTCCAGATCACTGGCGATCTTGAGCAAAACAGCTCCAACGCCATCGCCGTCGACAACGCCACACAGGTTGGCACGCTCACCGTGACTTCGGGCACCGTCAACGTGAGCACGGGGGTGCTGACAGTCGATACCTCCGCGAGCAACGCAGGCACGGTTTCGGTTGACGGCACCACCGGCGGCCAGATCGCGATCAACAGCGGTGCGGGCACGCTCACCAACACGGGCACGCTCAATCTTGCCGGGGTCAGCGAAGCCAATGGCGGAGACGCCGGCGATCTCGCGGGCATTAACGGTAGCGTCACCAACGGGACTGGCGGCACAGTGGCGTTCACCGGGAATGCCGAGATCACCGGAACGCTGCAGCAGAATGGCGGCAATTCCATCGTGGTGGGCCATGATGTGACAGTTGGCGCGCTTGCTGTGAATTCGGGCACGGTCAATGTGACGGATGGAAATACGCTCGACTCTGCCGCGCAGGTGACCTTCGGTTCGACTGGTGCCGGTGTTCTCGATATCGACGACGGCGCGACCGTGACCTCCGATATCAACGTTTACGCCTTCTCGGGGACGGTGATCAATGATGGCACAATCGACACCGACCTGTTGACCGGCGGAGGGGCGGGCGCTGTTAGCCTCACCTCTACCGGGCGGGTGAACGGAAGCGTCACTCTCGGTCAGGGGACCACGGCAACCCTCTCGGGTGTTTCGGATGATGGCGATGGAATCACCGGCGGGTTGGAGATCAATACCGATGCCACCCTCACCATGGGTGGCGATCTGACGGTTGGCGGCCTTACCAATGTTCAAAACGGAGCAGGGCTTACCACGGCGGGCGACCTGACCACCGAAACGATGCTCATCGGCGGCGGCGGTGCGCCTACGGTCACCGTCTCCAATGGCGATACGCTGACGGCAACCGGCCTCGGGGCCGATGCGATCAACGTGGACAACGGTGCGCTCACCTCGACGGCAGGCGGCTCCGTCGATGGCAACGTGACCGTGGGTGCCAACGGCGATTTCACCTCCACCGGCCTTGTCACCGGCAACATCACCAGCGCCGGCGACCTTGATCTTGCAGGGACCGGTGCTGATGGCCTTGGCGGCGGCGCAGGCGTGGATGGCAATGTCAGCGCCACCGGCGGCACGCTCACCGTTTCTGGCGACCTCGACGTGACCGGCACCTTTGATGCAGCGAGCGTCGGCTTCGACCTCGGCAACACCCTCACCATAGGCGGCGCAACCGCCGCCGTGGGCGATGTGACCGCAACAGCGGATGCTTCCATCACCCTGACCGACGCCAATGGCTCTATCGCCCTCTCGGGCAATCTTGATACTACAAGCGGCGATCTGACCATTACTGCCGCCAGCATCACTCTCGCCACCGGCTATACCCAGACCGATCCGGATGCGCTCGACGGCAACGATCTGAGCTTCGTGACCGACGAAATTGTCGCTCAGGTGGCGCAGACAATTACCGACGACTACGACTATGACGTGGTGGCGGATGGCGCGACCGGCGTTGTGACCATCGACAATGGCGTCAACCCCGTCAGCGCAAACGACAACGACATCAGCGTGAGCAACGGCGGCACCGTGAACGTGGAGAGCACGCTTACCGATGTCGGTTCGATCTCGGTCACCGACAACAGCGTGCTGGCTGCCAATGCAGATATCACCATCGATAGCGATGGCGGCGGCACCGGCGACCTCAGCACCTCCGGCGCGGGCTCGCTTGTGATCGCCAATGGCGTGACCGTCACGGCCGAAACCATCAACACCGCCGGCACCGGTGGGGTTACCGTGGGCGATAACGCCAGCCTCGTGGGCACCGGCAACACCATCAACAACGACACCACCGTGAACATCGCGGCGGGCGCTGACGTGACTGACGTGGCCGGCGACATCAACAACGACAGCGTCGATGGCGCGCCGACCGGTATCTACAATCTCAACGGCGTGGGCTCCACGCTGGCGGCAACTGCGGTCACGGGCAACATCAACAACCTCAACGACGGCGAGATCAACATCAACTCGACCGGCACCATCGTCACGGCGGGCACCAACCTGACCCTGCAGGACGATTCCAGCTTCAATGTGGGCAATGGTAACAGCGTAACGGTCACCGTGGGTGGCACCGTGGAGATGACCGGCAACGCGTTTCTCGACAACGATGGCATCTTCCTTGCCGATGACAGCGATACCGGTGCTCCCAACGATGCAACCATCAACGTTTCCGGCAACGGTTTCATCGACCATGACGGCACCAACTTCGCCGCTGGCACGATCAACCTCACCGGCAACGGTGCGATGACAAGCAACGGCGCGGCCACGGTGGAT
This sequence comes from Oceanicola sp. D3, assembly GCF_006351965.1. Taxonomy (NCBI): domain Bacteria; kingdom Pseudomonadati; phylum Pseudomonadota; class Alphaproteobacteria; order Rhodobacterales; family Roseobacteraceae; genus Oceanicola; species Oceanicola sp. D3. The sequence goes on along the minus strand of NZ_CP040932.1, from coordinate 2,818,632 downwards.
ACGCTCAGCCTCAACGGCACCGGAGCATCGCTGACCGTGGAGGGCGATACCTTCGAGGTGACGACCACCGCAACCAATACCGACGGCACCGTGACCATCAACAACGGTGGCACGCTGAGTGTGGCCAGCGGGGCAGGGGCCTTCAACAACGACGACGCGCTTGTGATCGCCTCGGGCGGCACGCTGGATGTGGGCACCGGCGCCAACGGGCTGGACACCTCCGGCACCTTCACGCTTGCCGGTACCGGCGCGGCCACCGGGGCTGTCACCGGTGACGTGACCGTTTCGGGCGGCTCGATGACCACCACCGACATAGCCACCGTCGATGGCGCGGTGACGAACACCGGCGGTGCCGTGGATGTCTCCGGCGGCACGCTCACCGTCACCGGTATCTACAGCCATGACGGCGGCACCCTCTCCGACATGGGCGGCAACGCCCTCTCGGCCGGTGACGTGGACATCGACGCCAATGTGGCTGTGACCAACGGCACGCTCAGTTCAGACACCGATGTGACCATCGACAGTGGCGCTATCCTCGCCGTTGCCTCCAATGGCGCGGTGGACGCGACCACCTCTGCCACCGGCACCCTTAACGTGACCAATGGCATTGTGAACAACTCGGGCGATGTCGATGCGGTGAACCTGGCGGTGAGCGCTGACGGTACCGTCAATAACCTTGTAGGGGCGGATGCCGATTTCTCAGGTACGCTTGGCAACTCGGGTGCGATCACCGTGCAGGGCACTTCGACCTTCTCGGTTGCGGGCGCCACGACCAACGATGGTTCTATCGACGTCTCGTCCAGCAGTGGCACCGCGCTGGTGTTGGGTGCGACGACGAACAATACCAATGGCTCAATCACCAACAATGGCGGAGGCACCGTGACCATCGCCTCGATCACCGGCACCAATGCGGGCGATCTGGAGAACCTCGACGACGGCACCTTCAACATCAATGCGCCGATCACCGGCAACACCGGGACCATCACCAACGGCGATGCAGCCACCGATACCGGCAACATGACGATCAGCGGCGCCGTGACCAACAGCGCAAGCGGCACCATCACCCAGGCGGGCAGTGGCACGCTGACCACCGGCGCCGTCACTAACAATGGCGCGGGCGCTTCGGTGAATGTGTCGGCTGGCACGATGGATACCACCACCTTCGCCAACAACCTTGGCGATGTAACTGTCAGCGGCACCGGCTCGCTCGATGTGACCGGCTTTGACAACAACAACACTGCCTTCGGCAACAACGCTGCCAATGCAACGGTAACGATCTCTGACACCGGCGACCTCAGCGTGAACGGCGGGGCAGGGACGTTCCTCAACACCGTGGGCACGCTCTCGGTCGACGGCGGCACGCTTTCGGCGGACCTCGACAACGAGGCGGGTGGTGTTGCCAACATCAACGGCGGCCAGATTGTTGGCGATGTGACCAATTCCGGCACTGTCAACGTGGAGGCAGGCTCCACCGGCACCAGCGACGTGACCGGCAACTACACCCAAGACAATGGCAGCACCGACCTTGCGGGCGACCTTGGCGTTGACATGGCCGTCGATATCAACGGTGGCGCGCTGACCTTCTCTGGCAGCGGCACGCTGGATGCGGGCACCACGTTCGATTACACTTCCAGTTCGGCCCTCGACATGAACGGCGGCACGATCAACGCGGGCACGACTGCGACGTTCAACAGCGTCGGCAACATCGACGTGAATGGTGGTGCGGTCGATGCGGCTGGGGCGCTTGCCTTCAATGGCTCCGGCACGCTGGCTCTAGGCGGCGGCACGCTTGAGGGCGATACCGTCACCTTTGCGTCGACAATGGGCGCGATCACCGCCGACGGCGTGATCACCGCCACCAATGGTGCGACCCCGAATATCACCAACAACTCGGTGAACGGCTTCAACTCCACCGCCCTGCTGGATGGCGATGTCATCAACAATGGCGTCATCACCTCGTCGGGCAACATCAGCGGCGATTTCTCCAACACCGCCGCCGCCACCTCGGCCACGCTCTCGGGCACCATCGGTTCGGGTGGCTCGGGTGACTTCACCAATAACAGCGCCACCACCCTCGCGGGCGATCTCACGGTCAACGGCACCTTCACCAACAACACCGGCGGCACCGTCGAGTTTGACGGCAGCGAGCTGAACGCCGACGACGTGGACGTGAACGCAAGCCTCATCGTGGACGACGCGGGCACCCTGTCTTCGGATAGCGCCATCACCCTCGTGGGATCGACTGTGACGGTCGCCAGCGGCTCTACCCTCGATGCGGCCACCGACCTGAACCTCGACGGCACCTCGGTTGTAACCAACAGTGGCACCACCACTGCGGATACACTGACGGTTGCGAGTGGCGGTGTCGTGAACAACTCGTCGATCTTCACGGTCGACAACGCCGTCGACAACGACGGGCAGATCAACAGCACGGCGGGCACGCTCACGACAGGCGCAATCGACAATGCCGCGACCGGCGATATCAACATCTCGGGCGTTGCGCACAACGGCACCACGTTGAATGGCAACCTCGGCACCTACACCCTGTCGAACGGTGCCAATGCCACCTTCTCCGGCGATCTCAACAACAACGCCAACCTGATTGAAAACACCGGCACCGGCACGCTTCAGGCGACCACGGCCACTGGCAATACCGGCACGATCCAGAACACCGGCACCGGCAACCTCACCTTCTCCGGTGACGTTTCCAACGGCGCGGCCGGTGCTTTGATCCAGTCGGGCGGGGGCACCACCAGTGCGGCCAGCGTTGAAAACAACGGGGCGGGTGCTGTTGTGACGGTAAGCGCCGGGCTGCTCGACGTGACCGGCGCCGTGACCAACACGGTTGGCACCATCAACGTGTCGGCCGGCGCGGAACTGGAGGCGGTTAGCCTCTCGAATGCCTCGGGCCAGACTGTCGACAGCGAAGGGCTCATCGACCTCGGCGGCACGGGCACGCTGACCAACGAGGGCACGCTGGACGCCGAGGGCACCGGTACGACCGCAGGGATCGACGGCGAGGTGATCAACCAGAATGGCGGTACGTTCAATGTGACCGCCTCGCTTGAAGTCTCGGGCGATGTCACCAACACGGATGGCGCGACCATCGTCATGTCGGGCGACCTCGCTGTGGGCGGCGACTTCATCCAGGACGATACCGGCGGAGACGGTGGTGCGGTGACCTTCGGCGGCTTCGAGCTGTCGGCAGTCAATGCCACCATCAACACCGATTTCACCGTGGATGACGGCACGCTGACGGCGACGGGCACCCTGAGCAACGAAAGCGGCGAGACGCTGACCATTGGCACCACGGGCGTTGTCAACACCGTGACCGGCACGATCAACGGCGTGCTGGACAACTCCGGCGACTTCAACGCCTCGGGCGACGTGACCATCGCACAGGCCTCCACCAACCAGGGCACGGGCACGCTGGATGCGGGCACGCTGACGCTGAACGACGACTTCACCAACCTTGGCACCGTAGGTGCTGATGCCAACGTGGGCACCGTGACGAACAACGCCACGCTGACCAACAGCGGCACGGTCAACGCCACAAGCCTCGTGAACAGCAGCACCATCGACAACACCGGCGCGATCAATGCGGCGGTGACCAACGGTGGCACCTTCAACTCCAACGGCGGCTCGATCGGCGGGGACTTCGCCAACAACAACACTTTCAACATCAATGGGGCCAGCACCATGTCTGGCACCTTCACCAACGATGGCAGCTTCCTCGATGGCGGGGCGTCGAGCCTTGCGATCACCGGGAGCTTTGTGAACAACTCCAACATCACGCTGGATGCGGGCGGCGGTTTCTCCACCACGGGCGGCACCACCAACGGCGGCACCATTACCGCGCAGGGCGCAGGTGGCGTGATTGGCGGCAATGTTTCCAGCTCGGGCACGATTGATCTGTCGGCGGCTGGCGCTGACAGCCTTTCGGTGGGCGGAAACCTCTCCTTCTCCGGCGGCACGGTGGCCTTCACCGGTGCGGACGGGGGAGGCAACCCTGTCAACGAGGCGATCCAGGTGGGCGGGGCTGTTTCGGGCACCGTGGCCTTGTCGTTCTCGGACACGGTGTTCACGGGGAACCTCACCAACCCGAGCGATTACGTGCTGTTCAATGCAGGCTCGTCGGGCGGCAACCTGACCTTCGACAACTCCCTGATCGCAGTGAACGGGGCCACCGCCTACTTCGCGGTCTATGATCCGTCGTCGGGCGATGCCTATGTGCTCTCCGACGTGAGCGCGGGCATCGGTGCCGTTGCCGGCAACATCGGCCTCGTGCAGTCGCTGATCGGCACCATCGTCAACCGCCCGTCCTCGCCCTTCGTTTCGGGCCTGGCCTATGAGGATGACGACAACTGCGGCACCGGCGCATGGGCGCGGGCCACCGGGGGCTCTGCCACCGGCACGGCGCGCACCAACAACGGTGTGTCGAATCTGCCCTCCACGGTGGAAGCCGACTATGCCGGCCTGACGCTGGGGATGGACTACGGCTGCTTTGATGTCTCCGACAGTCCGTTCGACATCGCAGGCGGCATGATCCTTGGTTACAATCAGGGTTCGACCTCGCAGGATGTGTTCAACATCGACTACACCTCCGGCACGCCGACGCCGACCACGCTGCTCTCGACCACCGAGACGGACTTCACCCAGACCTACGTGGGCGCCTATCTGGCCTTCGCCAAGGATGCCTACACGGCGGACGTGCAGCTGCGCACCGAGCAGACCTCGTTCACCTTCAACAACCCGGTTCTGGTGCTTCAGGCCGATGGGGTGACCCCGGCGGCGGGCTTCTTTGATGAAGATGTGGAGAGCCAGTCGACCACGCTTTCGGCCTCGATCTCCTACAGCTACCCGCTGTCTGACAGCCTGACGCTGGTACCCACCGGGGGCTTCGGGATCACCAAGAGCTCGACCGATGACGTGATCCTGCGGGATCCGGGCGACCAGACCACCGAAGTGGGTCGCATGGTGTTTGAAGATCACACCACCTCGATCGGCTTTGTCGGGGCCACGCTGGCCCGCACGGTGATTGGCGAGGCGGGCGACAGCGCGATCAACCAGTTCGTCACCGCGACCTACTACAAGGACTTCTCCGATCCGCTCGAGGCGACCTATATCAGTGGCTCTTCCGCGCTGCCGATCTCGACCGAGCCGCTTGGCGACTTCAGCGAACTTTCGGTGGGCCTGAGCTACATCAAGATCCTCGACGGGCAGGTGGGCAGCGCCAAGCAGCTCAACGCATCGGCGCGGGTTGACGGGCGCTTCTCGGATGACGTGGAGGCGCTGAGCCTCACCGCGCAGATCCGGTTGCAGTTCTGAGCCCGAAGCGCGCCGCAGCAAAGGCCCCGCGCCGGGCCCGAGGTGCAGCGTGAGCTTAACGTGACAATTAACGGGGTGCCCTTGCGGCACCCCGTCTGTTTCTGGCAAGGTGCCCGAGCATGTGCCGGGCCTTTTACCGGCCCTGTCAGTTATTTGTGCCTTTCAGGATAGGACTGATCCTGCCAGTATATTGCGAAACGACCATTGGAATGCGCTGCGAGCCCCTGAATGTCCTGGTTTTCTAAAGTCGCGTGGAAAGAGGGGCTGTTTCTCCAGCCTCACCATTTTCAACAGAGCGACAGATACTTCGAGAAATTGCTCGAGGCCCGCACGCGGTTGGCCTCCCCATACCCATGGGGGTTTTCCCAGATCGAGATTGATCGGGATGTCGCCCAACAGATGAAATTCGGCCTGCGCTCTGCGACCGGCATTTTCCCCGATGGCACGCCCTTCGATATGCCCGGCACCAGCCAGTTGCCCCCGCCCATCGACATCCCCGAGGGGAGCGAGGGCCAGAGCGTTTGGCTGACCCTGCCGATGGTGCAGGTGAACGGGCGCGAAGTGGGCACCGAGGATGAAGCCTCGCGCTCGGCCCGCTACCGCCTCTCGGCAGAGACCGTGGCCGATTCAACCGCCGCCATGCGGCTGGAGCAGGATATCGAAGTGGCCCACCCGCGGGTGGAGTTTGACGTGCGTAAGACCGAGAAGCCGGGCTACAACTGCCTGCGGCTCGCCCGCGTGGTCGAAGTGCGCGACAAGACGGTGATCTTTGATGAAAAGTTCGCGCCGCCGGTGCTCACCATCCACGCCCATCCGGTTGTGGCCGGCTGGGTCGAGCGCGTGGTGGGCTGGGTCGAGACCAAGCTCGAAAGCCTCGCACGTTTCGCCGCCGATCCCTCCTCGGGCGGCGGGCTTCAGGCGACCGACTACTTCATGCTGCTGGTGCTGAACCGCGAGATCGGCCTGTTGCGCCACTATCGCAACAGCAAGTATATCCACCCCGAGGAGCTTTATCAGCTGTTCCTGCGGCTGGTGGGCGAGCTCTGGACCTTCGATGAGAAGCGCCTTGCCATCGAATATCCGCCCTACGACCAGGACAACCTCGAAGAGATCTTCGAGCCGATCGTGCGCGATATCCAGCGCCTGCTGGCGCGCGATGTGGGTCGCGCCGTGCGGCTCAACGTCGAAGAGCTGCGCCCCGGTTCGGGCAGCTTCATGGCCAAGGTGGTGGACCGCAATCTGTTCCGCGATGCCGCCTTCGTGCTGGAAGTGGCCGCCGACAAGCCGCTCACCCAGATCCAGCAGCAGTTCCCCGCGCTCTGCAAAGTTGGACCTAACACCCAGATGAATGCTATCGTGAATAACAACCTGCCGGGTCTTGAGCTGGTGCATATGCCCATGCCGCCGCGTCAGATCAGGGCGGTCACGAGCCACGTCTACTTCAAGATCGACAAGAACAACCCGATGTGGCGCGAATTCTCGACGGCCCCGGCGATCGGCCTGCACTTTGCGGGCGACTGGCCCGATCTCAAGCTGGAGATCTGGGGCATCCAGGAGAATAGTTGATGACCGACGAGAAGGACGCCGGAAAGACCGTGATCCGCCCCATGCCGGGTGGTGCGTTCGGCGGCCAGAAGACGACCGGCCCCGGCTCTCAGAAAACCGTGATCGGTGGCTCCATGCCCGCACAGGGCGGATGGGGCAGCCCGCCGCCCGCCAGCCCGCCCCCGCCGGGGCAGGGCGGTGGCTTCAGCGGGCAGGACAGCGGGTTCGGCGGGCAGGATCAGGGCGGCGGTGATGTTTGGGGCGGCGGTGGCGGCCCGGGCACAAGCCAACCCCCGCAACAGACCCCAAGCCAGGGCTTCGGCCCGGCCCCCGGCCAATCAGCTGGCTTCGGCGGCCCGCAGGATCACAACAATTCCGGCCAGTGGCTGGGCGCGCAGACCAAGCAGGAAGGTTTCTTTCCGGAGATGCGGAAGGAAGAGCCGGTGCAGCGTGCGCCGGTCAAGAAGATCAGCCTCGATGCGGCGCTCTCGGCCAAAACTTCCGGCATGTCGGCCGATGCCAACCCCATCGTGGCCTCCTGCGCCTCTCTGCTGGTGTTGTTCGGGCGGCTCCGCAGCCAGGTTGTGGATATGCACGCCGTGCCGCTCATGCAGCACGTCACCGAAGAGATCGAAGCCTCCGAAGAGCGGATGCTGGAGGCCGGCGTTGACCAGACCGATGCGCTGATTGCCAAGTATTGCATCTGCGGCACCGCTGACGACATCGTGCAAAACCTGCCCGGCACCGACCGGGGCGTTTGGCTGCAGTATTCAATGTCGGCGCGGTTTTTCAACAAGCGGACGGCGGGTGTTGGCTTCTTTCAGGAGGTTGACAAGGCGCTTCAGAACCCGATTCACAAGTATCACCTGCTGGAGCTGATGCTGATCTGCATGCAGCTCGGCTTCGAGGGCCAGTATCGCGCCACGCAGGGCGGAGATGTGAAGCTCGGCCAGATCAAGCGCGGCATCTACGAGGCATTGCGCCGGGTGAAGTCGCGCGGTGATGATGATATTTCGCCCCGCTGGAAGGGCATCGAAATGGCTGCGCGGCGCAGCTTCACCAAGGTGCCGGTCTGGGCCTATGCCATCCTTGCATCTGCGGTGCTGGCGGGCGGCTACTTCGGGATGCGGCTGATGCTCACCACCGAGGGCAACGCGCTGACCACCGAGATGCGCAACCTGCACCCGCAGGAGATGATCGAGCTGGTGCGCCGCACCTCCGGCCCCATCGCCCCGCCGCCGCTGCCGCCCCCGCCACCCGAAACCGGCCAGCTGGACCGGCTGAAGGAGGCTTTCGCGGGCAACGGCGCTATCGACGTTGCGGTGAAGGGCGACTTTATCGTTATCAAGCTCGACAACTCCATCCTCTTCGATTCCGGCAAGGCTGACGTGAAGGAAGAGTTCATCCCGCTGGGCGAAGATATTGCGCAGGTGCTGGAGCAGGAGCCGGGCCCGATCCGCTTTATCGGCCACACCGACAGCGACAAGCTCTCGGGCCGGGGCAAGTACAAGAACAACTTCGAGCTCTCCGTGGCCCGCGCCAAGAGCGTGGCCGGGGTCATCACGCCGCTGCTGTCCAACCCTGAGCGGGTGGAGGTGGACGGGCGCGGCGAGGACGAGCCGATTGCTTCCAACGATACGTCGGAGGGCAAGGCCCAGAACCGGCGGGTGGAGATCATGATTCAGCGCGAAGAGACGCTGGAGCAGCAGATCTGAGTAACGGCGAGGGACGCCGGTTGAAAAAGATGCGCCCGAAGGGCGGAAGGGTATCGAGATGAAACGCTGGATCATCGGAATTCTGGTCGTGCTGTCCTTGCTGCTGTGGTTCGCGGTGGTCTGGTTTGCGCTGCCACTGGTGGGCTTTGGCGAGGCGACGCCGTTTGAGCCGGTCTGGGTCCGCATCCTGATGATTGCCGTGGTCTGGCTCACGGTGGGCACCGTCTATCTCATCAAGTTCATCCGCCGCCGCCGGGCCGCCAAGGCGCTGGAAGACGCGCTGACCGAGCAGGAAGTGACCGGCGATGGTGAGGTGCTGGGCGAGAAGATGGGCGAGGCGATGGAGGTGCTGAAAAAGTCCAGCGGCTCCAAGAGCTTTCTCTACGATCTGCCGTGGTACATCATCATCGGCCCGCCCGGCTCGGGCAAAACAACGGCGCTGCTGAACTCCGGCGTGAAGTTTCCGCTCGCCGAAAAGGGCGAGGGGGCCGTGGCCGGGGTAGGGGGCACGCGCTATTGCGACTGGTGGTTCTCCGAAGAGGCGGTGCTGATCGACACGGCGGGCCGCTACACCACGCAAGACAGCGACGCCGAGGCCGACCAGAAAAGCTGGGCCAGTTTCCTCAAGCTGCTCAAGACATATCGCGCCAATCAGCCGATCAACGGCGTCATGCTGGCGATCTCCCTGCAAGAGCTGATGACGGCGAGCCCGGCAGAGATCGAGGCCCATGCCGAAATCATCCGCGCCCGCCTCAATGAGATCAACGACGAGCTGCGGGTGGATTTCCCGGTCTATGTGATGTTCACCAAGGCCGATCTGATCAGCGGCTTCATGGAGTTCTTCAACTCCTTCTCGCAGAGCCGCCGCCAGAAGGTTTGGGGCCATACCTTCCAGACCGAGAGCAAGAAGGAACAAACCGTCGAGCGCTTCGACGAGGAGTATGACGCGCTGGTCAACCGGCTCTCCGAAGAGGTGACGGACCGGCTGCAGGAAGAGCCCGACGGGATCAACCGCATTGCCATCTTCTCCTTCCCCGGGCAGGTCGCCATGCTGCGCGACCGTCTGGGCGATTTCATGCGCGGGGTCTTCGGGCACACGCGTTACAAGGTGGCGGCCAACCTGCGCGGCTTCTACTTTACCTCCGGCACCCAGGAAGGCACCCCGATCGACCAGGTGCTGGGCGCGATGCAGCGCAACTTTGGCGGCATGGCGCAAGGCCAGATGTCTGGCAAGGCGAAGAGCTTCTTCCTGCATGACCTGCTGAAGAAGGTGATCTTCGCCGAAGCCGGATGGGTGAGCACCGACAAGCGCGCCGTGCGCCGCGCCGCGATCTGGCGCTACTCGACCATTACCCTCATCGTGCTGGCCACCATGGGCATGCTCGGGCTCTGGGGCCTGAGTTTTTATCAGAACCGCCAGCTGATCGACACCGCAGAGGCGGCGATTTCCAACTACGAGCTTCAGGCCCGCGACGAGATCGGCTCTGGCAAGGTCGAAGATATCGACCTGCTCACCGTGCTGCCGCACCTCGAAATGCTGCGCAACATGCCGATGGGCTATGCCGACACCGAGACCGAAGCGCCGCTCAGCGAGAAGTTCGGCCTCAGCCAGCGCGGTTCGGTGCGCTCTGCGGCCACCGTCACCTACCGGCAGGCGCTGGAGCGGATGTTCCGCTCGCGGCTGATCCTGCAACTTGAGCAACAGCTCGAAAACTTCATTCGCACCGGTGAGGTGCTGGCCGTCTACAAGACGCTGAAGGTGTACAAACTGCTGGGCAACCTCGCGCCGCAGAGCGATGACGAGCTGGTCATCGGCTTCTTCCGCGACGACTGGCGGCGCAACACCTATGCGGGCACCAACCCCGAGACCCGCGCCGCTCTGGAAAGCCATCTGGTGGCCATGCTGGAGCTGGACGCCGCGCAGCAGCCGAGCTTTGAGCTGAATGGGGCGCTGATTGATCAGGGCGAGCGGTTGCTGGCGCGGATGAACGTGGAAGATCAGGCCTACAGCCTCATCCTCGCCACCGCCGAGTTTGCCGGGATCGAGCCATTCACCATCGCAGGCCGGGGCGGGCGCGATGCTGACCTCGTGTTTGAAAGCGTCGACGGGCGGGCGCTGGATGATCTGGTGATTTCGCCGCTCTACACCTATGCGGGCTTCCACGAGTTCTTCCTGCCCCAGCTCAGCCAGATTGCCGAGAACCTGCTGGAGGACCAGTGGGTGATGGGCGAATACGCCGCCGATGCGCAGATCGAAGACCAGATCCAGGGCCTCGGGCCGATCCTGCTGAAGCGCTACACCAACGATTGGATCGAGGAGTGGGACAGGGTGCTTGGCCTCGTCAAGCTGCGCCCGATGAGCGCCGACAGGCCCTCCTATCAGGCGCTGGCGGCAGCCTCGGCCCCGCGCACTTCGCCGATTTTGCTGCTGACCACCGAGATCATGGAAGAGACCTCGCTGACGGCGGAATACAACAAGGGCGCCGACGAGCCGCCCGCCGGGATGGACCCGGACGCCGCAGCCGGGAAGGCCGCCGAAGCGGGCGGCGAGTTTGGCAAGCGGGCCGCGCAGATCTTTATCAACCGTCAGTCCGGCCTTGCCCGGATCGGCCTCGACGTGGCCTTCCGCAAGAGTCAGGATCGGGCGTCCTCCTCCGGTGGCGGCGGCGGCCAGACCCGCCTGCCGGGGGCCGAGATCGAGGCCTATTACGCCGATTGGCATGACCTGCTGATCGGTGACCCGCCGCAACGCCGGATCGACTTCTTGATCCAGACATTGGGCGACATGCAGCGCACGCTGATCACCGCCGTGGACTTCCCCGAGGTGGCCGACCGCGAACTGCCCGCCAAGCTGGGCGCGCTGAAGCAGGCCAGCTCGCGTTTGCCCAAGCCGATGGAGCGGATGATTCAGGAGGCGGTGGACGATTTTGAGGGCGATGCCGCCAATACCTCGGTCGCCCGGCTCAACGAGTTGCTGAACCAGCAGGTGACGCAGGTGTGCCAGGCCGCGATCGACAGCAAGTTCCCGTTTGCCAAGAACAGCGCGCGCGAGGTTGGCCTTGTCGACTTTGCCCGCCTCTTCGCGCCGCAGGGCGTGATCGACCGTTTCTTCCTCGAAAACCTCAGCCAGTTCGCCGACACGAGCGGCGGCAACTGGACGTGGAAAGATACCGGCCCGCTGGCTGGCAAGCTTTCGACCTCGACGCTCAAGCAATTTGAGCGGGCGGCAGAGATCCGCGATGCCTTCTTCCCGACGGGCGGGGGCATTCCGCAGATCGACATGGAAGTTTCGCCCACCTCGCTGCACGGCGCGGTGGAGACGGCGCAGCTCACCATCAACGGTCAGGTCATCCTCACCCGCAAGAAGGGCAACACGCCCGCCAATGTGACCTGGCCGGGCAGCATGGCCGGGGCCAATGTAGAGCTGGTCTTCACGCCAGATATGCGCGGGCGCAAGTCGAACATGAGCGAGGGCGGAAGCTGGGCTTTCGTGAAGTTCCTCAATGCCGGGCGGCCCAAGGTTTCGGGCAATGTGATCGCCGTGCGCTACACGATCGACGGGCGCCACATCGCCTACAAGATCACGCTCGCCTCCGCCGTGAACCCCTTCTTCATGAACGAACTCACCGAGTTCAAATGCCCGACTGGGCTCTGACTGGAGGCCGCTGACCCCACCATGCCCCTCGGCCTCTTCGGAAAACTGCCCGCCAAGGGCGACTTCATCACCCGGGCGATGCCGCCTGAGGTGCTGTCGTTTTGGGAAGGCTGGCTGGAAAAATCCATGGCCGGGGCCAAGCACCATCTGGCGGGAGAGTGGGGCCCGGTTTACGAGGCCAGCCCGGTGTGGCGCTTCTGGATCGGGCCGGGCGTGTATGGGCATGCAATGGCGGGGGCGCTGATGGCCTCTGTCGATAAGGTGGGGCGGCAGTTTCCGCTGACGCTGGTGCTTTCGGGGATGGGCCCGGCGCATCCGGTGCCACCGCTCTCGGACCCGATGGAAGATTGGTACGGAATGCTGGAGCGGGCGCTGCTTTCGGCCAAGGCGGCGCATTTTGATGGCGATGTCGATGGCTTCCTTGCCGCGCTGCCCGAGCCCAACGCCGCGCCTTGTGCGCTGGGCGAGGACCGGCGCAATGCCTTCTTTGCCTATGGTGAGCACGGGCTGGGGCAGATGCTGGCCGATGTGCGCGACCACGATCACCAGCTTGCCGCCTTTGAACGCAGCTATTGGTGGACGGCGGGCAACGACTATGTTGGCCCCGGCATGATCGCGCTGGATGGCATGCCGGATGCGGCGGGCTTTATGGCCATGCTGCGCGGCTTTGGTCCGCCCGCCCGGGTGCAGCAGCCCGCCGCCGCAGCGCGCCCGGCTGCCGCCGCTGCCGCGACCGCCTCCGCCGGGGCAGGTGCCGGCCAAACCCGCGCCCGCGAAACAACCGTGCCGCCCCGCGATCTGATCGGAGATGCCGAAGAGGCCGAGGCCGCCGCTGCATGGGGGGCCGAAGCCTCCCGCGAAGAACTGGCATGGGCCGCGCCCACCGATGCGGTGGACGATGCATGGACCGAGGCGAACACCGGCGACGAGGCCGAAAGCCCCTTTGATGCGCCCGAAGAAGAGTGGGACTTTCCCGATGCCGGGCCTGCCGAGCCGGAGCCCGAACCAGAGCCGGCCCCCGAACCGGAGCCTGAGCCAGAGGAGGACGCCGAAGAAGACCTCTTTGACGCCGGCCCTGAACCCTATGGCATTGGCGACACCGAAGCGGGCGAGGATGTTTATGCCAGCCTGAGCGAAACGGATGACGCGGATGAGGTTGAGGCCGAGGCAGAGGTTGTGCCTTGGCTGGACGAAGGCGTGCCTGCGGAAGACAGCGCCGATGCTGCTGACGAGGCAGGCGAAGCGGGCGAGGAGCCGGAGCAAGAGGTCATCCCTTGGCTAGGCGATCCTGATGACGAGCCGGGCGCCGAAACGCCAGAACCCGAAGCGGCAGAGGCCGTCGCGGCGGAAGACGATGCGCCAGAGCCCGAAGCGATCGGCCACGTGGTCGATGTGTCGATGGTGTCTGGCGAGGATGACTTCGAGATCCCCGGAGATCTGCCCGATGAGGCCCCGGATGCTGCGGACGAAGCCAGCGACGATGAGGACGCCACGCCCGAGCCTGCGGATGGGGGCGAGGACGAAACGCCTGTGGAGGCGGAGGAAGGCATCCCCGGCGGCAACGGCCTTGCCGATGCCGAAGAGGACGAGCCCGCACCCGCCGGTCTGGGCGAAGACAGCCCGTTTGGCGCGCCGGGCGATGCAAACCACGATGGCGAAGGGCTGGGCCAGAAGAAATCCGGTCTGAGGGGGTTCTTCTCCCTTCGCGGGCGCGGGAAGGATTGACCCTTGACCCCCCGTAACAGAAACTCGGCAAACGCGACCACACTCAAGGGCCCCAGGGCCGGGGCATTGATGCTATGAATGCAAAGCAGTTCAGGTTCGAGACCGGGGAGATCAGCCATACCGGCTACGCCCGCGACCATAACGAGGATAACCTCTATACCTACCCCGATGGGGGGATGTGGGTTGTGGCCGATGGAATGGGCGGGCACCACGGCGGCGATTATGCCTCGGGTGTGATCGTGCAGCACCTCGCCTCGGTAGGCCGCGCCACCTCTGCACCCGATCTGCAGGCGCGTTTCGTTGAGCGGATCACCCGCGCCAACGGCCAAATTCAGCAGCACGCGCTGAGCCAGGGGGCGACCATCGGCTCAACCGTTGTGTCACTTCTGGTGTTCGATCAGCATTTTGCCTGCGTCTGGTCTGGTGACAGCCGGGTGTATCTGATCCGCGATGGCCAGTTGACCCAACTCAGCCGCGATCACACCGAGGCCAACGAGTTGCTCGACCGGGGGGCGATCACCCCCGAGGAGGCCGAGAACTGGCCGCGCAAGAATGTCATCACCCGTGCCATTGGCGTGCATCCGGATGTGCACCTCGACCACAAATACGGCACGCTGCGCAACCGCGACACGTTCATCCTGTGTTCCGACGGGCTCACCGCCCACGTGGAAGACCACGAAATCCTTGAAATTGCACGGAAGCATCAACCGCAAAAAGCCTGCGACATGCTTCTCGACCTTACCTTGCAACGGGGTGCGTCCGACAATACCACCGTTGTTGTGGTGCGTGCGTTCGACAAGACCGAGGTAACGCCCATGACGGCGATCTTCGATCTGCCGCAAGAGGGGATCTGAGCCGAATGGCCAGCGACGAGCAGGAAAACTCGAAGCCCGACAGCCAGAAGACTGTCATCAGCACGGCGGCTCCGACCGGCGTGGCCATTGGCACGCAGATCATGGGCACCTTCGAGATCACCGAGCACATTGCCACGGGTGGCATGGGCGAGGTCTATCGCGGCTTCAACATCCACACCGAGGAGCCGGTCGCGATCAAGATCGTGCTGGCCGCACTGGCGCATGACGAAAAGATCCTGAGCCTGTTCCAGAAGGAGGCCACCGTTCTGGGCCGCCTCCATCATGACGCCATCGTGCGTTACATGCTCTTCACCGTGGATCCGGGCATTCAGCGTGCCTGCCTTGTGATGGAATTCGTCGAGGGGCGGTCGCTGGCGGATTACTACGCCGAAGAGGGCTCGATGCCCGTCGAGGACGTGAAGACGATGATGCGCCGGGTCGCCTCGGGCCTGCAAAAAGCGCATGACCTCGGCGTTGTTCACCGCGATCTCTCGCCCGACAACGTGGTCATCCAAGACGGGATGATCAGCCACACCAAGATCATCGACTTCGGCATCGCCAAATCGGCCAATTTCGGGGGCGGCACCCTGCTGGGTGGGCAGTTCGCCGGTAAATACGGCTATGTCAGCCCCGAGCAACTCGGTCGTTTCAAAGGCGTGATCGAGGGCACCTCCGACATCTACAGCCTCGCGCTGGTGGCCGCTGCCGCGTGCCGTGGCGAGCCGATCGACATGGGCGACAGCCCCGCCGAGGCTGTCGAGCGCCGGATGGATGTGCCAGACCTCTCCGGCGTCCATGACGAGCTGCGCCCGCTGCTGGAGATGATGCTTTCGCCCGACCCGGCCAACCGGCCGGAAAGCATGGCGAAGGTTCTGGAATTTCTCGACAATCCCGCCGCAGTCGGCGCGGGCGCTGTTGCGCCCACTGCCATGCCGGGGCCGGACCCTTCGCTGCCGCCGCAACAATCGGTGCCGCCGCAGTACGGATCGCAGCCGCCGCAGAGCATTCCGCCGCAGCACTCCTTGCCGCCGAGCGGCGAGGCCACGGTTATTTCGCAGCCGCCGGCCTATGCCTTCACCACCCCGCCGCAGCAAAGCATGCCGCCGCAAAGCGTGCCGCCTCAGGATGCGGGCGCTGGCGCGGGCACCGACAGCCCGTTTCCGGGGCCTGTTCCGCCGCAGCACACCGGCGTTGGCTCCACGCTGCCACCCGACCAGACGGTTCCGCCGCCGCAGCCCGCGAAAAAGGGCAAGGGCGGGCTGATCGCGGCCCTGCTGGCCGTGGTCCTTGTTGGCGGTGGCGGCACGGGGGCCTATTTTGCAGGGCTGATCCCCGGGCTAAAGCCGGATGACGGCACCACCACAGGCGGTGGCGGCACGACGACCGACAATGGCGCAGGCACCACCACTGGCTGCGGCACCACCGTGCGGTTTGACGAAAACGGCAACCCGATCGACGATTGTGATGAAGACGTGGCCGTGAACGACACGGACACAGACCCGGCTACCCCGACCCCCAACACCGATCCGGACACGCCCGACCCCGACACCGATCCTGATACCCCGGATCCCGACACGCCCGATCCGGATACGGACCCGGATACGCCTGATCCCGACACGGACCCCGATACGCCCGATCCGGACACCGATCCTGACACCCCGGACCCAGACACGCCGGACCCCGACACGCCCCCTGAAACACCGCCTCTCAACGGCGGTGGGATTGCGGCCATCGACGATACGCTCGACCCGAAAGAGGGCACGGTGATCGCCGAGGAAGAGCAGCAGGAGGAAAACAACGGCGAGATCGACTTTGGCACCATTGGCCGGATGATTGCATGGGTGCGCGACTATTCCACGCCGCGCTGCGTGCATGTCGGTATCCGCTCTGCCGTGCCCACCGATTTCGAGATCGAAGGCTATGCCACTTCGGTTGACCCGTTCTGGGAGCTGCTGACCGAATTCCGCGACGAGTTTGGCACCGAACCCAAGATCGGCGTCCGCCTCGTGGATGACAGCCAATGCGCCGTGGTGACCTTCGTCAAGAACCTCACCCGCTCCGAAGCCCGCGCCCCGGCGCTGAAGCTGGACCGCGACGTGCTGAAGGCGGGCGATCCCATTCGTGGCACCATCGACCTGATCGAAGGGCGCTCGATCACCCTCTTCCTCGTCGACAGCCGGGGCGGGGCCTACAACCTCACCTCGCGCCTTAAGCCGCAGGACGATGGCACCGCAACCTTCGCGCTGGCGCTTCGGCCCCAAGGCGCGGATGACCGAGAGATCGTGCCCTACCTGATGCTGGCGATTGCGAGCAACAGCAAGATCGGCAGCGCCGACACTCAGGCAGGCACGCCCACCAACAGCCTGATGCCGATCATTCAGGCCGAGATCCGCCAGCGCGGGCCGGAAGAGGAAAACGCCGCCTCCGCCGCGCTGGGCTACTTCCGCTTTGATGACAACGCCGAGTGAGCGGCTGTCAAATTGAGCGCCTGCGGCGCATTCCATCCTTTGCCGGGCGTGCGGCCTGATCTGGCCCGCGCCGTCATTGGGGTTGATCTTGGCGGCGGGGCCGGGGAGAAGGGCGCAGGATTGACGAGGGACATATGGCGAAGCGCATCTACATTCTGAACGGGCCCAACCTGAACTTGCTGGGCAAGCGGCAGCCCGAGATCTACGGCCATGAGACCCTCGCCGATGTGGTGGCGGCCTGTGTGAAGGTGGCGGGCGATGTGCCGATCCGCGACGCGCAGTCCAACCATGAGGGCGGGCTTGTCGACCTGATCCACGAAGCGCGCGAAGACGGGCTTGGGATTGTGCTGAACGCCGGGGCCTATACCCACACTTCCGTGGCCATCCTCGATGCGCTCAACACCTTTGAGGGCCCGGTGATGGAGGTGCATATCTCCAATGTTCACCAGCGCGAGGCCTTTCGGCATCACAGTTACATCTCGGCGCGCGCCGACGGCATTATCGTGGGCTGCGGCACGCAGGGCTATGAGCTGGCGGTGCAGCGCATCTTGCGGATGACGGGCAAGGGCTGAGGCTTAAGCCTAAAGCGCCTCGGAGCCGACACGCAGGGCAAACCCCGCGTCTCGCAGCGCCCCGGTGATCTCTTCCACATGGGTCGCATCGCGGGCCTCGATCACCACTTCAAGCTCGGCCTGTTTGAGCGCGACACTCTGCATCATCCGCTGGTGGATCACCTCCACCACGTTGGCCCCGGCATCGCCGATAATGCGGGCGATGTCAGCAAGCTGGCCCGGGCGGTCATCAAGTTTGAAGATCAGCCGGGTGATGCGCCCATCGCGCACGAGGCCGCGCAGGATGAGGGTGGAGAGCAGGCGGCTGTCGATATTGCCACCGCAGAGAACAAGGCCCACCTGCTTGCCCGCGTAATCGCCGGCATGGGCCTTCAGCACGGCAAGGCCAGCCCCGGCGGCCCCCTCGGCCACCAGCTTTTCGTGGCTCAGCAGGTCAAACACCGCGTCTTCGATCTCGGCCTCGGTGGCCAGTTCGATCCGGTCGACATTGGCGCGGATGACTTCGATATTGGCGGGGGAGGGCGCGCGCACGGCAATGCCCTCGGCAAGGGTGGAGCCCAGCGTGTGCGGCGCGGTGCCGTCGATGGCGGCTTTCACCGCGTTGAAGGGCTCTGCCTGTGCGCCGACAATCTCGATTTCGGGCTTTACCGCCCGCGCCGCCGTGGCCATGCCCGCAATCAACCCGCCCCCACCGATCGGCACCACGATGGCATCCAGCGCCGGGTTCTGCTCCAACATTTCTAGCGCCACGGTGCCTTGCCCGGCGGCGACGATCGGGTCATCGAAAGGGTGGATGAAGGTGAGGCCACGGGAGGCGGCCAGATCGAGGGTGAACTGCACGCTTTCGTCAAAGCTCGTGCCGTGCAGCACCACCTCGGCGCCGAAATCGCCGGTCCGCTTTACCTTGTTGAAGGGAGTGCCCTCGGGCATGACGATCACCGAGGGGATGCCCAGCCGGGTGGCGTGATAGGCAACGCCCTGTGCGTGATTGCCCGCCGAACAGGCGATTACACCCGCCGCCCGCTCCGCTTCCGAAAGCGTCAGCAGCTTGGCCAGTGCGCCCCGCGCCTTGAAGGCATTGGTGTGCTGAAGGTTTTCCAGCTTCAGGTAGAGGTCGAAGCCAAGCTGCATGGAAAGCCGGGCCGCGCGCACCAGCGGGGTGCGCACGGTATCGGCGGCGATGGCATCGCGGGTGGTGCGGATGAGGTCGGCGGTCAGCGTCATGGCGGCAGCGTCCTTTGGTGTCCGCGAGGCTTCACCGCGCAGACACCGATTGTCAACGTGCGCGCCGCCGCGTCAGCCGGGCACGCGCACCACCATCTCGATCTCGATCAGCAGATCGGCCCCGGCAAGCGCGGCCACGCCGATGCCGGTTATCGAGGGGGTCACACCGTTGAGAAAGCCCAGCACGGTGGGAAAGCACTCCCCCATGGCCGCATCATCAAGGCCGACAACATAGATGCGCATCATGGCTATATCCGCCGGTTCGGCCCCCAGCGCGTCCAGCGCGGCGGCGCAATTGGCCACGGCGGCCTCGGTTTGCGCCTTCAGCCCCTCAGGCACCGCGGCACCGCCGGGCAGGGCGGCGACCTGGCCGGAGACAAAAGCCATGCGCCCCGGCTCGACCACCGAGATCTGGGCATAGCCAAGTGCGGTGCTGTCAGGCATGGCGGCGGGGTTGTGGCGGGTGATCGTTGCGCTCATCGGTCTTTCTCCTTGAAGGGTACAGGCTCTCGCTACGGTGGATTGACGTTGCGGAACAGAGGCGGGGCAGGGCACTCCTGACAGGGTATTGTCAGGAGCCCTCCGCAAAGAGCCATCTCGCCACCGCGCAAGATTGGTGCAGTTCGGCGCAGCCCTGCGCCTCTATTGTGCAGCCCGCCGACCCATGACGACAGCACGTTTATTTGCTGAAATTTGTCGCGGTTGCCCATTGTAATGCAGAGCCGGGCTTGTTTTAGTCGGGGCACAGGGAGCGGCTGCCTGGGGAGGCAGCCGAAAATGAACAACAACAGGAGCTGCCTTGCTAGATCAGGCCGCCACCGACGCTTTCGTAGAGTTCGAACGCGTCCAGAAAAGCTACGACGGCGAAACGCTTGTCGTGAAAGATCTTAACCTCTCGATGCCGAAGGGCGAGTTTCTGACGATGCTCGGACCATCGGGCTCAGGCAAGACGACCTGCCTGATGATGCTCGCGGGCTTCGAGACTGCAACGCACGGGGAAATCAAGCTCGACGGCAAGCCGATCAACAACATCCCGCCGCATAAACGCGGCATCGGGATGGTGTTTCAGAACTACGCGCTGTTTCCGCATATGACCGTGGCCGAAAATCTCGCCTTCCCGCTGGAAGTGCGCAAGATCGGTGCGTCGGAGCGTGAGAAGAAGGTGAAGCGCGCTCTGGACATGGTGCAGATGGGCGAGTTCGGCGGGCGTCGCCCGGCGCAGCTTTCGGGCGGTCAGCAACAGCGGATCGCGCTGGCACGCGCACTGGTGTTCGAGCCGGAGCTGGTGCTGATGGACGAACCGCTCGGCGCGCTCGACAAGCAGCTGCGCGAGCACATGCAGTTCGAGATCACCCGGCTGGCGCATGAGCTTGGCATCACCACCGTTTACGTGACGCACGACCAGACCGAGGCGCTCACCATGTCTGACCGGGTGGCGGTGTTCGACGATGGCCGCATCCAGCAGCTGGCTCCGCCCGATCAGCTCTATGAGGCCCCGCAAAACAGCTTCGTTGCGCAGTTCATCGGTGAAAACAACACGCTGGAAGGCGTGGTGAAAGAGCTGAACGGCGATATCGCCACGATCAAGCTCGATGGCGCCGAAACCATGATCGAGGCCAAGGCGGTGAACGTCAGCAAGGTGGGCGATCGCACCCGCGTTTCGATCCGCCCCGAGCGGGTAGAGACCAAC
Source organism: Oceanicola sp. D3 (assembly GCF_006351965.1). NCBI lineage: Bacteria > Pseudomonadati > Pseudomonadota > Alphaproteobacteria > Rhodobacterales > Roseobacteraceae > Oceanicola > Oceanicola sp. D3. The sequence goes on along the minus strand of NZ_CP040932.1, from coordinate 2,797,856 downwards.
CCCGAGCGCCTGCAGGACGACGCCCATACGCTCAGCGCCGAGGTGCTGGAGTTCATCTACATGGGTGACATCTTCCGCACGCGTCTCAAGGTTGCTGGCAACGAGAACTTCATCGTGAAAACCCGCAACGCGCCCGATGTGGCACGGATGCAGAAGGGCCAGACCGTCAAGATCGGCTGGCTCCCCGAGGATTGCCGCGCGCTCGACGCTTGAGCGTGCCGCACAGCTTGCCGGCCTGCCCGGGGCGCGGCGAGCGGTGATATAACACGGGCATTACAACAAGGAGTGCAATCGCATGACTATGAAGAAAACCATTCTAGCGACGACCGCGCTGACCATGTCGGCCGGACTCGCCTTTGCTGAGGCGCATGGCGACATGGCCGACAGCATGACGCTGGTGAGCTGGGGCGGTGCCTACCAAGCCTCGCAGCAGAAAGCCTATGTCGAGCCCTATCTGGCCAACAACGAAGGCGTCACCTCGACCTGGGACGAAAGCTCCAACGAAGCCGTGGCCAAGCTGCGCGCGATGAACGAGGCCGGCAACGTGACCTGGGATCTCGTCGATGTGGTGGCCTCTGATGCCATCCGCCTGTGCGACGAAGGCCTGGCGATGGAATACGATCCTGACGAGCTGCTGGCCGACGCGCCCGACGGCACAAAGGCCTCCGATGACTTCGGTGATCTGATCGTTTCCGACTGCTTCATCCCGCAGATCGTCTACTCCACCACCTTCGGCTACCGCACCGACATGGTGGGTGACACCCCGCCGACCGACGTCTGCGCCGTGTTCGACACCGAGGCCTACCCGGGCAAGCGCTCCCTCGAGAAGCGCCCGATCAACAACATGGAGTGGGCGCTGATCTGTGACGGCGTCGCCAAGGAAGACGTCTACGACGTGCTGGAAACCGAAGAGGGTCAGGCGCAGGCGTTTGCCAAGCTCGATACCATCAAGGACGACGTGATCTGGTGGTCCGCCGGTGCCGACACGCCGCAGCTGCTCGCCGATGGCGAAGTGGTGATGGGCTCCACTTACAACGGTCGCCTGTTCTCGGTGATCGAAGAGCAAGACCAGCCGGTCGCCATGCTCTGGGACGCTCAGGTGTTTGACCTTGACGGCTGGATCATTCCTGCCGGTCTGCCCGAGGATCGTCTGGCCCGCGTGAAGGACTTCGTAAAGTTCGCCACCGACACCCAGCGCCTTGCCGATCAGGCCAAGTACATCTCCTACGGTCCGGCGCGTGCCTCTTCGGCTCCGCTGGTCGGCAAGCACGCCGAGCTTGGCATCGACATGGCTCCGCACATGCCGACCGATCCGAACAACGCCACCAACACCTTCCTCTACAACTACGAGTGGTGGGCTGATTACCGCGACGACCTGGACGCCAAGTTCCAGGCTTGGCTCGCGCAGTAAGCCATTGGCACGGTGGGCAGATTGCCCACCCTACAAGATCGGGTGGCCCCTTGCCGGGGCCGCCCCACCAAGAACACCAGGGGGACGACCATGCCCAAGGGCTACATCATCGGCCATATCGTCGTGAACGACCCGGAAGGCTACAAGGCCTACGTCACCGGCGACACACCCATCCTCAAAGCCCATGGCGCGCGCTTCCTTGTCCGGGGTGGCAAGTCCGAGGCGCCCGAGGGCGATGTGCCCGAAGGGATGCGCCATGTGGTCTTCGAGTTCGACAGTTTCGAGGCTGCCAAGGCCGCCTATGAAGACCCGGCCTATCAAGAGATCTCGCTGATCCGGAAGGCCACCGCCGAAAGCACCATCATTGTCGTGGAAGGCCATACGGATGTCTGAGGCCGCCACCTCCCCCGAAGTTCACGAAGAAACCGATTCCGCGGGCCGCCTTGTGGCCGCCGATGGCACGCCGCTCAAGCGCAGCCTTGGCCGTGCCCTGCGCCGCCAGAAGATGCGCGCGCTGGCGCTGATCGCGCCGCTGCTGCTCTTCATCCTCATCACCTTCATCGCGCCAATCGCCGACATGCTGTTTCGTTCGGTGGAAAACGACATTGTCGCCCGCACCCTGCCGGACACCGTCGATGCGCTGGGCGACTGGGATTATTCCAGCGGCGAGATCCCGGGTGATGAGGCCTTTCTGGCGCTCTACCGCGACCTCTCGGTTGCCGTCGAATACAAAACCCACACCCGACTGGGCTCGCGCCTGAACTACGAAACCACCGGCATCTCTTCGCTCTTCCGCAAGACGGGCCGGGGCGTGGAAGACATTGGCGAGCTCTATCAGGACCAGTTCGAAGACCTCGATGAAGCCTGGGAAGAGCCCGAAACATGGGCCCGGCTGATGGGCTCGGAAAGCTGGCTCGCTGCCGAAGACCGCACGGCAACTGCCTTTGAGCTGCGCGATGGCATTGCAGGGGCCCTCCCCAACACCGCACGCGCCTACAGCGAGTTTGCGACCTTTACCCAAAATGAAGACGGCGACGACCCGGCAGAAGAAGACCCTTGGGCCTATGTCTACGCCATGCTCTGGCTCGACCTCACCGGTCCGGCCCAGCTTGACGCCTATGAAGGCCCCGATGCCGCACTGCTGGCCGCGGCCGCAGAGGCCGCCCCCGGCTTTGAAAGCATCGGCTGGCGCGAGGGCCTTGTCGATATCGACGAAGACTGGGAAGACATCGACGTTTGGGGCACCATCAAAGCCTATTCGGGCGAGTTCACCTCGGGCTACTTCCTCAATTCGGTCGATCTGCAACTCACCCCCGCCGGGGTCGAGGCGCAGGACGAGAACCAGCGGATTTACATCAAGCTGTTCTGGCGCACGATCCTGATGTCGCTCGCCATCACCTGCTCCTGCATCCTGCTGGGCTATCCGGTGGCATGGCTGCTGGCCAACCTGCCGATGCGCACCTCCAACCTGCTGATGATCCTCGTGCTCCTGCCGTTCTGGACCTCGCTGCTGGTGCGCACCTCGGCATGGAAGGTGCTGCTGCAACAGCAGGGGGTGATCAACGATATCCTCGTCTGGGCGCATATCATCGCCGATGACAACCGACTGATCATGATCAACAACGTCACCGGCACGATCATCGCGATGACGCATATCCTGCTGCCGTTCATGATCTTGCCGATGTATTCGGTGATGCAGACGATCCCGCCAACCTACCTTCGCGCTGCCAAATCGCTTGGCGCGACCAATTGGGTGGCCTTCTGGCGGGTCTACTTTCCGCAATCGGTGCCGGGCATCGGCGCGGGCTCGATCCTCGTGTTCATCCTCGCCATCGGCTACTACATCACGCCCGAACTGGTTGGCGGCACCAAGGGTGTCTTCATCTCCAACCGGATCGCCTACCACATCTCGACATCGCTCAACTGGGGCCTCGCCGCGGCGCTTGGCACCATCCTGCTGGCAGCGGTGCTGCTGCTCTACTGGGCCTATGACAAGATCGTGGGCATCGACAACGTGAAGCTGGGATAAAGACCATGGCAATTCCGACATATGCGACGACGGGCCAGCGGATCTGGTATTACGGCTTCCGGGTCATCTGCGGGCTGATCTTCTTCTTCCTGATCGCACCGATCATGGTGATCATCCCGCTCAGCTTCAACGCGGAGGATTTCTTTACCTTCACGCCAGAGATGCTGAGCTTCGATCCGGAGGGCTATTCGCTCAAGCACTACCGCGACTTCTTCACCAACTCCGACTGGCAACAGGCCCTGCGGAACTCGGTGAGCATTGCGCCGGTTGCCACGCTGCTTTCGGTGAGCTTCGGCACGCTGGCGGCGATTGGCCTCTCATCCGAGCATGTGCCTTTCCGCCGGGCGATCATGGCGATCCTGATTTCGCCGATGATCGTGCCGCTGATTATATCGGCGGCGGGGATGTACTTTTTCTACTCCCGCGTTGGGCTTCAGGGCAGCTACTTCGGTGTGGTGCTGGCCCATGCGGCGCTTGGCATTCCTTTCGTCATCATCACCGTGACGGCCACGCTGGTGGGCTTTGACCGCTCGCTCACCCGCGCCTCCGCCTCGATGGGCGCAGACCCGGTGCGCACCTTCTTCAAGGTGCAGATGCCGCTGATCCTGCCCGGCGTGATCTCGGGCGCGCTCTTTGCCTTCATCACCAGCTTCGACGAAGTGGTGGTGGTGCTCTTCGTCGGCTCGGCGGGCCAGAAGACGCTGCCGTGGCAGATGTTCATCGGGCTGCGCGAGCAGATTTCTCCCACCATTCTCGCGGTGGCGACGCTGCTTGTGGTGATCTCGATCTTCCTGCTCGCAGCGGTCGAGTTGCTGCGGCGGCGCAGCGAACGGCTCAGGGGCATGTCGCCGGGCTGATCCCCGGTGGCAGCGCCGCTCCCCGCTTGACGGGGATTGGCGCTGCCGCTACCCAGCGCCCGACACTTCCGCAAGCCCGCCCCCACCGGGGCACAGCCAGCGGCCGGTTCTTCCCAAAGTAAGGATGCCCGCCCCATGGCTTGCCGTTTTCTATGCTCCGCCTTTGCCGCACTGGCCCTTTGCACCCCGGCCACGGCGCAGGAGCTTAAAAGCCCCAAGGCACACGCGCTGGCCGGTCTTCAGGCGGCGGTCGCATGGCCCGGCTATGCCAGCCTTTGCGCGCTGGATTCCCGCATGCGCAACGTGAACCTGCCGCGTGAACGCAAGCCCCGTGCCGCAGGCGAGGGGCGGCGCGAGACTGGCCAAGGGGGCGCAACGGCCCGGCGTGGCGGTGGCGGTGGCGGTGGTGGCGGGCGCGGCGCGCAGCCGCTGGGGCCGATGCAGGTGTTTGACAACCTCTATGTGCTTGGCACCTCCTCCGTCATGGCGTGGCTCTATGGCACGCCTGAGGGCTACATCCTGATTGACGGGCTGAACTCCGACGAGGAGGCGCAGGAGTATATCCTTGACGGGATGCAGCAGCTCGGCCTCGACCCTGCCGCGATCCGCCACATCGTTGTCAGCCATGCCCATGGCGACCACTACGGCGGTGCCGACTACCTGGCCGAGCAGCTGGGCGTGCCGATCTCGATGACCGCGCCCGACTGGGCCCTCGCGGCGACCCTTGGCGAGCACCCGCGCTTCGGCCCGGCCCCGACGGAGGGCATCACGGTGGAAGATGGTCAGGTGCTGGTGGCGGGCGAAACTGAAATGACGCTGCACATGACGCCGGGCCACACGCCGGGCACCCTTTCGCCAGTGCTCACGCTGCAGGACGGGGATGACACCCACAAGGCCGTTCTCTGGGGGGGCACCGGGTTCAACTTTGGCCCCGATGTGCAAACCTTCCTTGCCTACGCCCGCTCGGCGGCAAAGATGCGCGACATCGCGGCAGCGGAAGGGGTGGATGTGTTCATTTCTGGCCACGCCCGGCGCGATGGCTCTGCCGAACTGCTCGAAAAGCTGGCGGCCCGCGCGCCGGATGCGCCGCACCCGTTCGTGCGCGGGGTGGAAGGGCAGGGGCTTTTCACCGTGCTCGAACAATGTGCACGTGCTCAGGCCGCGCGCTTCACCGAGGACCCGCCAGAGTAGCGCTGTTGCGGCGTGGGCACAGGGCGCGTCAATTGCCGCCTTGCGCCTTCCGTTGCTCGGCCACCTGCACATAAGCACTATCCCAATCGCAAGGCATGGCCGCTCTGTCGGCAGCACCCAGCGTCGCACATCGACACTGACCTAAGGCTCCACCATGTCTGCTTTCCACCTGCCTCTCCGGGCGTCTCTCCTCCTTACCGCTGCTACGCTCGCCCCTGCCGCCGCCACGGCGCAGGAGGTCTATGAGCTCGATACAATCACCGTCACCGCCGCCGGGGTGCAGACCGATACGCTGACGGCCCCCGCCAGCGTGACCGTCATCACCGGCGAGCAGTTGGAGCAGGGCGCCGTGACCGACCTCACCGAGGCGCTGCGCGGGGTGCCGGGTGTATCGTCCGCCGGGGCCTCGGATGGGCAAAACATCTTTCTGCGCGGGCTGCCCTCGGAATACACGCTCATCCTCGTAGACGGAAAGCGGCAGGATACTCGCCAGTCGCGCACCAACGCCTCGGGCGGTGTGGATCAGTATTACATGCCACCTGCCTCGGCCATTGAACGCATCGAGATCGTGCGTGGCCCGATGTCGTCGCTCTACGGCTCCGATGCGATGGGCGGTGTGATCAACATCATCACCAAGCCCGTCGCCGAAACATGGGCAGGCTCGCTCACGGTTGAGGCGTTGAAGCCGCAGCAATCTGAAGACAGCTCGGAGCAGCAGCTTTCATTCTACCTCAGCGGGCCGCTTGTGGCAGACAAGCTCGGCCTCCAGCTCTGGGGCCGCCGGCTGGTGCGCGGCGAATCCGGCCGCGATGGCGGGCGCAGCGATCGTGAGTTGGATGATCTGACCGCCAAGCTCACTTGGACCCCGGCGGTGGGCCACGAGCTGGCGCTGCAATTCGGCAAAACCGATATCTGGACCGATCCGCGGATGAACACGCGCCGCAGCACCTCGCTGAGCTATGAGGGCGAGCTTGGCGCTTGGGATGTGACGGCCAGCCTCTCCGAGGAGGTGGCGCAGCGCACCACCACCGGCTCCGATCGTGCGCCGGAAGTGACCAACACCATCCTCGAAGCCAAAGCCTCGCGCAGCTTCGATTGGCGCGGCGAGCATCGCTTCACCTTTGGCGCGCAAGTGGCCGAGAACGCACTGAGCGATCAGAACCCCGGCCTCGGCGACGGGCTCGACTATAGCTTCACCAACCGTCAGTCGGCGCTCTATGCCGAAGATATCTGGAAGCTCAGCGACAGGTTCGAGCTGACGCTGGGCGCGCGTTTTACCGATGACGAGCGCTTCGGCGGCAAGCTCACCCCGCGCGTCTATGCGCTCTACGAGCTCACGCCCAACCTCTACCTGTCGGGCGGCATTTCGGCGGGCTATCGCACGCCCGAGCTTCGGCAGTTCGTGGAGGATTACTACAGCACCACCAACCGGGGCGCTGGGGTGATCCCCGGCAACCCCGACCTGATGCCTGAAGAGAGCCTGAGCTACGAGCTGGGCCTGCGGTTTGAAAACACGGTGAGCAGTATCACCGCCACCGCTTTCTACACCGACTTCGAAAATCAGATCGACAGTCGCGATACCGGCACCACTATCGACGTGGATGGCACCAGCTACGAGCTTTACGAGTATTACAACGTCGGCAAGGCGCGGGTGCAGGGCGTGGAGCTTGCGGGCAGCCATAGGGTGACGCCCGATCTCAAACTCTCCGGCAGCTACACGTGGACGGAGTCCGAGCGGCTCACCGGCGATCTGGCGGGCCAGCCGCTGTCGCGCACGCCCGAGCATCAGGCCAGCCTGCGGGTGGATTGGCAGGCCCCCAACCCCGATCTCAACCTCTGGGCAGCGGCCAATTACTTTGGCGAAAGCGTCTCGGTCAGCAGCTCCAGCCGGGGCAATGTGATCAACGCGTATGACGCCTACACCACGCTCGACATCGGGGCCGATTGGCGGATTGCCGAGAACGTGGTGCTGAAAACCGCGATCTTTAATGCCACCAATGAAGACATCAACAATGACGAGCAGGACAGCACGCAAAACGGCCGTGCGTTCTGGATGGCGCTGACCACCGAGTTCTGAGCCTCGGGGGGTGGGTCAGGGGAGCAGCGTGAGCCAGCCCCATGCGGTCAACATCGTTATCGCCGTTGCGATCAGCACGGCGGTGGCGGCCACGCGCTTGGCGCGGTCATACATGTTGGCGAAGATATAGGCGTTCACCCCCGGTGCCATGGCCGCGGTGATGGTGGCAGAGCGCAGGCCCGGCGTGTCGACCCCGGTGAGGTGGGCAAGGCTCCACGTGATCGCCGGGTGTAGCCCGAGGGCCAGCAGGCAGACCATCAGCGCCACGCGAATGTCGCCCTCTGGCCGGTAGCGATAAAGCACCCCGCCGAGCGCGAAGAGCGCAGCGGGCAAGCCAGCGCGGGCGATGAGGTCGGCAGCGTCCATGATCACAGCCGGCACCGGCAGGCCGGTGACGTTCACGGCGAGGCCCGCAAGGATGCCAATGATGAACCCGTTGCGAAACACGTTACGCGCCACCCGGGCGGGCAGGGCCGAGAGCGGCGTGCCGCGGGCGCGGGCGAGCTCCATTACCACGATCCCGCTGGTCAGCAGCACTGGCGCGTGCAGGGCGATGATGGCGTAGTTGCCGGTGAGCGCCTCGGTGCCATAGGCGCGTTCGGTGATCGGCAGGCCGAGCAGCAGCGAGTTGGAGAAGAGGCAGGCAAAGCCGATCACCACCGCATCCTCCCAATCGCGTTTGAAGATCAGCCGCGCGCCTGCGATCCCGGCGGCAAAACTCACGAACGCCCCGGCATAGAAGGAAAAAAGCAACGCCGGTTGGAACCCCACGGCAAGATCAAGGCGGGTCATGGCCGCGAAGAGCAGCAGCGGGATCGAGAAATTCTGCGCAAAGCCCATCAGCATGTCGGTCGCTTCGGGCCGGAAGTTCAACTTCCAGACCGCGAGGTAGCCAAAGCCGATAACGAGAAAGACGGGCAGGATAACAGAGGTGAGGGCGCTCATTCTGGCAGGCTCAGGGCCATGCCGTCATAGGCAGGTGTCACATGGGCCGGGGTTTCGGCCTCCACGCTCGCGTAGTCCATGTCGATATGCATGTTGGTCAGCACCGCGCGTTTGGGGGCGGCGCGTTCGATCCACTCCAGCGCCCGCTCAAGGTGCACGTGGCTGGGGTGCGGGGTGCGGCGCAGCGCGTCGAGCACCCAAATGTCCAGCCCCTCCAGCGCAGGCCAGGCGGCCTCGGGAATGGCGGACACATCCGGCAGATAGGCCAGCCCGCCGATGCGAAAGCCGAGCGCGTCGATCCGGCCATGCTCCACCTCGAAAGGCGTCAGCGTAATCGCACCGCCCGCGCCCTCCACGGTGAAGGGGCCGTCGATATGGTGGAGATCGAGGATCGGCGGATAGTCCGACCCCTCGGGCTGGGTGAAGGCGTAGCCGAAGCGGGAGATCAGATCATTGGTGGTGGGCCCATCGGCCCAAACCTTGACCCGCTGGCGCATGTTGAAAACCACCATGCGCAAATCATCGAGCCCGTGGGTGTGATCGGCATGAGGGTGGGTGAAGGCCACGCCGTCAAGGCTACCGACCTTTGCATCCAGAAGCTGGCTGCGCAGGTCGGGGGAGGTGTCGATCAGCACCCGGGTGGTGCCATCTGGCCCCTCACGCTCCACCAGCATGGAGCAGCGGCGGCGGGCGTTCTTCGGGTTGGTCGGGTCGCAATCTCCCCAATTGTCGGGCAGGCGCGGCACGCCGCCCGAGGAGCCGCAGCCAAGGATGGTGAAGCGGTAACTCATGCCACGGCCTTGGTGAAGAGGCGGGCGAAATTGGCTTGGGTGGCGGCGGCAAAGTCCTCGTAGCTGAGGCCAAAGACCTCGGCCCCAACCTTTGCCGTATGCGCGGTGTAGGCCGGTTCGTTGCGCTTGCCGCGATGGGGCGGGGGCGCGAGGTAGGGGCTGTCGGTTTCCACCAGAATCCGCTCCAGCGGGGCGGCGGCGAAGATGTCGCGCAGCTCTTGGCTCTTGGGGAAGGCGGCGATGCCGGACATGGAGAGATAAAAGCCAAGGTCCAGCGCGGCCTTCGCCAGTTCGGCAGAGCTGGAGAAGCAATGCATCACGCAAGAATAGGGGCCATCCTCATAGCCCTCCCGCAGTATGGCGGCTATGTCGTCATCCGCGGCGCGGGCGTGGATGATAAGCGGCAGGCCAGTCTCGCGGGCGGCCTCGATATGCAGGCGCAGCGAGGCTTGCTGTGCCTCGGCACTCTCGGCGGTGTAGTGATAGTCCAGCCCGGTCTCGCCAATGCCAACGCATTTGGGGTGGGCGGCAGCGGCCTTCAACTCGTCCACCGTGATCAGCGGCTCCTCGGCCACGCTCATCGGATGGATGCCAAAGGCGTGAAAGACGTCCGGATAGCTCTCCGAGATCGACTGAACATTCGCCAGCCCGGCCCGCTTGGTGCAAATCGTCACCATCTGGCCCACACCGGCGGCCTTTGCGCGGGCAATGATCTCGGGCAGCTCGCCGTCAAAGTCGGCAAAATCGAGGTGGCAGTGACTGTCGGTAATTTCAGGGTGCATTGGGGCTCCGTCGGCTCAGAGGCGCATGTCGGCTGCGGCCTCGGAGATTTTGAGGCAGATATCCGTGATGAGGGCAGGGGCGTCAAGGTTGACCGCCGCCCCGGCGCGGGCGCGGGCCCCGAGGGTGGCGGCCAGTTCGGCCCAGGCGCGAGCGCGGGCGGCATCGGGGGCAAGGCGGGTGAGCAGCGCGGCCTCACCGGGGGCAGCTTCGGGCGAGGGCGGGCCGAGCGCACCGGTGCGGGCGATGCGGGCAAGCAGCGTGTCGATCAGCCGGGTGGTCAGGCGAAACCGGTCTTGCGCATCGCGCCCGCCGCATTTGGCGGCCATCGCGAGGGTGGCAGGGCGGTCGAGCTTGGGCAGGTCGCGAAATAGCGCGATCAGCGCGGAATAAAGTGTCAGGCCCTCGTCGTCGATCAATTGCAGCGCGGTGGCCACCGACCCTTCGGAGAGCGCGGTGAGGGCCGCGCGCGCGCCCGGATCCTCCGGTGGCTCGGCCCCGGCCTCACGCAGCGCGGCAATCAGCGCCGCTTCCGACAGCGGCGCACAGGGCAGCACCTGACACCGCGAGCGGATGGTGGGCAGCAGCGCCGCCGGGGCGTGGGAGATGAGCAGCAGCACCGTGTTGAGCGGCGGTTCCTCCAACACCTTCAGCACCGCGTTGGCGGCGGGGGCGTTCATTTCATCGACCGAGTCGATCAGCACCACCCGGCGGGCATTTTCGGCGGCGGAATAGGCGAAGAAGCGTTTGAGATCGCGGGCGCTTTCCACGTCGATCACGGTCTTGAAGCGGGCGGGGGCGGGCTTTTCCACCCATTTGCGCCGCAGCAGCATCAGGTTACCTTCCGAGCCTGCGGTCATGCGGCGGGCAACCGGGTGGTCCGGGTCGATGGCGAGGCTTTGGGGCACTTCGGGCTCCCCAAACAACCCGGCCTCCTGCTCCAGAGGCGTGGCGATGAGAAAGCGGGCAATGCGCCATGCCAGCGTGGCCTTGCCAATGCCGCGCGGCCCGGTGATCAGCCAAGCGTGGGGCAGGCGTCCCGAGGTGAAGGCCGCCAAAAAGCGGGCCTCTGCCTCTTCCTGCCCATAGAGCGTTTCGGTGTGGCGCGGATGCGGGTAATCGCCCAGCCGGTCGGCTTCGGGCGGCGCATCGGCCAAGCCAAGGGGCGCGGCACTCATTGCATCAGCTCCGCTGCCGCGGCGATGACATCGGCGGTGATGGCCTCAGGCGTGCGATTGGCGTCGATCAGGCGGCAGCGCGCCGGCTCGGCCTCGGCCAGCGCCAGAAATCCCGCCCGCAGTCGCTGCTGAAACTCCAGCCCCTCTTCCTCAAACCGGTCCTCGCCGGAGCGCCGCGCCAGCCCACGGGCCAGCGCCACCTCCGGATCCATGTCCAGAATGAGCGTCAGGTCGGGCTCCCGCCGGATCGCCAGCTCGTGCAGCGTATCGACAAAGGCCCTCAACTCGCCCCGCGCCGCGCCCTGATAAACGCGGGTGGAATCGGCAAAACGGTCGCAGATCACCACCTTGCCCGCCTCAAGTGCGGGGGCAATCACCCGCTCCAGATGATCGCGCCGCGCGGCGGTAAACAGCAGCGTTTCGGTCTCGCCCGACCACCTGTCGGGCGCGCCCTCCACCAGCAACCGCCTGATCTCTTCGGCCCCGGCCGAGCCACCGGGCTCTCGGGTCAGCACCGCCGCGCGGCCCTCGGCTTCGCACCACGCGCCAAGCGCCCGCGCCTGGGTGGATTTCCCGGCGCCGTCGATGCCCTCGAAGGTGATGAAGAGGCCGGGAGCGGTTGACATGGGCGGACATTATCCCGCGCAGGGGAGGGCTGCAAACCAGATCGGCAAAAGAGCCGCGGGGCTCCGGGCAGGGAGAGTTTCCGCAAGAAAATGAAGCAGATCGGCCGCCCTGTTCATTTTCTTGCGGCAAATATTTCCGGGGGGTCTGGGGGGCTGGCCCCCTATGGTGCACCGCCGCCGCGCGGGCAACGCCGAATGCCGACCACGGCGCTCAAGGCCAGCCTGGGGCGGCGCTTGCCCCGCCGCTCCGACCAGCCCTACTGCGGCGCAGCCTGGCTCGCGAACTGCTTCATCAGCACGCCCGCCGCCGTTTTCAGCCGGGGAAGGAAGCCGCCTTTGGGCACATCGCGCTCAGCCACCAGTGGCACGGTGATCGCTTCCATGTCGGGCAGGGTCACGGTGAGCTGTGCCACCTCATCGCCCGCCACCACGGGCGCGCGCAACGGGCCCTCATAGCTCACCTCCGCCTTCAGGCTGTCCTGCGCAAGCGCAGGCATCAGCACATCAAGGTCGTTTGCCAGCACCAGCCCAACCCGGGGCTCTGCCCCGAGCCACACCGGCGCTTCGGCCACCCGGGTGCCCTCATCGGCCACGGTCTTCTGCACGAACTGGCGGAACGCCCAGTTGACGATGTTGATCGCCTCCTGCTTGCGTGCATCTTCCGAGGGCAGGCCGGTGATGACAAAAACGATCCGCCGGTTGCCCTGCTTGGCCGAGCCAACAAGCCCATAGCCCGCTTCGGAGGTATGCCCCGTCTTCAGCCCATCCGCGCCAATGCCGAGCTTCAGCAGCGGGTTGCGGTTGTTGTGATTGGTCGGCACCCGCCCGTCGAACTCAAACTTCTCCATCCCGAAGTAGCCGTAGTATTCGGGGAACTCGCGGATAAGCCGCAGCGCCAGAATGCCGAGGTCATGCATCGACATCCGCTGCCCCGGGTTGGGCCAGCCGCTGGCGTTGGCGAAGGTGGAGTTTTCCATGCCGAGGTCGCGGGCGCGCTCATTCATCAGCCGGGCAAAGCCGTCTTCGGTGCCCGCCAGCCCTTCGGCCACCACCACGCAGGCGTCATTGCCCGATTGCACAACGATCCCCTTGATCAGCTGTTCGACCGAGGGCCTGTCGGTGGTGTTGAGAAACATCGACGAGCCGCCCATGTTCTTGGCGCGCTCGCTCACGGTGAAGGTCGTGTCCAGCGTCACCCGCCCGTCGCGGAGCGCCTCGAACAGCATGTTCAGCGTCATCAGCTTGGACATGGAGGCCGGGGGCAGGGCGGTGTCGGCGTTTTTCGACAGCAGGATCGTGCCCGTCGTCTCATCGACGACCCAGGCCGAGGTGGCGCGGGTTTCGAAGGCGGCGGCGGCGGTGGTTGCGGCGGCAATGACCGCAGCGGCAATCAATGTTGCGAAGCCGTGGAGGCGAAGCATGGGGGCGGAAGTCCTTTCCTGTCCGGCCCCGGCGCGACTGGCCGGGGGGTGGTGCAGGGCGGGGCTTGGCTTGCGGCTGAGTCCCGCCTCAGTTGCTCACAAAATACGCGTCCTGGAAGCCCATCGCCTTAACTTTTTTGAGAAGTGCCTCGCGATCGGCGGCACTATGCGCAGGGCCGATCACGACACGCCAGAATGTTTTGCCGGCGCTCTGCTGCTCATAGACGGTGGGCACCACGCCGGACTTGCGCATATTGGCGGCGGTGCGATTTGCGTTGTCCTCGACCGAGAAGATCCCGATCTGCACATAGTTCTTGCCGCCCGACGGCTTGGGCCCGGCTGCCTTGGGGGCAGGCGCGGTGGCCGCTGCGGCGGTGGGGGCAAGCGGTGCTGCGGAAATCTCGGGCGTCGCCGTGCCAGCCGGGGCCACGGGGGGCGCGGCATCGGGGGCGGCAGAAATTGTGGCATCGGCCTTGGCGCGACGCGTGTTCTTGCCTTTCAGGCGCTGCCAGAAGCCCTTCTTGGCCTTGGGTTCCGGCCCTGCGGGGGCGGCAGCGCTTGCGGTATCAACAGCCGTGCCAGCGGCAGCGGCACCTGCGGCGCCCGTGCCCTCGGCCCGCGCAATGGCGGCCTCGGCAGAGGCCAGCGGTGCATCAAGCGATTTCTGCTCGATCGCTTCGGGCGCAGCGATGGTATCTGTGCTCACGGGGGCAGGGGCCGCGGCCGGAGCCGCCTCGGGCACCTCTTCGCGCACCAGTGCCACCACGTTCAGCTTGGTCGGCGCACCGGGCAACAGACCCAGCGCATTGGCCGCATCGGAGGAAAGCTGAAGCTTGGGCCCCGGGTTTTCGCGCTCGCGCTTGAACAGCGCACCGATCACGAATTTTCCGTTGGTTTCATTGCGGATGATAACCCGCTCGGGCTCTTTCACATCGGGGTGGGCAATCCAGACCCCGCCGAGCGAAGGCCGCCCGTCCCAAAGCCCGTCTTCGGTTTTCGAGAAAACTTCCGGCGCTTCCACGTCCCGTTCCACCAGCTTGGTGGTTGCCGGACGGTCCACTGCCGCCGTTGCTGGCCCGTCGGCCTTCTTGCCGCCGAACTTCAGCCCCGTGCCATCTTCACAGGCCGTCAGCGCCAATACCGACACCGAAATCACACCTACATGAAGGAGTTTGCCCTTGCCCATGCTTCGCCCCTTTGTCCGCCTTTTGGTCGGGTCTTTGCCCGCCATGGCATTTTTTGCCGCCGGTTTGCCCGGCTGAACTGCTCTCAGACGTCACAATACATACCAGAGGGCCGCATGGGAACCCGGGATGTCATGGCCAAGCAGAAATTGGCGCGTAGGGTGTTGCCTTTTTCGCGCCACCGGGGTTTCTGGGCCGCGCCCCTCCCGGTCGGTGATTTGCGCCGCAGGGAAGGCAGAGCGGAAGCGTGGCCGAGTGGTTGAAGGCACTGGTCTTGAAAACCAGCAACGGGGAAACTCGTTCGTGGGTTCGAATCCCACCGCTTCCGCCACCTCCAGCGTGCTCGACCCACAGGCCAAGCCGCAGGCCCCCCGTTCCTCATCTCCCTCCTAAACGCAAGCAGCACGCCGGTTGCTCGCACCGAAGCCTGTGCCAGCCCGTTGCACGCAGATGGCCAAAGACATAGTCAGGCGTGCATGTTAGGGCTAACATACTAAGCAGGAAAGGACATGGCGCATGGCGAACGGGCAGGAATGGTGGCGGGGGTCTGTCACATATCAGATCTACCCAAGATCTTTCATGGACGCCGATGGCGACGGGATCGGTGATCTGAAAGGCATCGCCCAGCGGCTGGATCATGTTGCCAGCCTTGGCGTGGATGCGATCTGGCTCAGCCCGGTCTTTCCCTCGCCGATGGCGGACATGGGCTATGACGTGTCGGACTACACCGATATCGACCCGACCTTCGGCACGCTGGAGGACTTTGACGCGCTGGTCGACAAGGCCCATGCGCTTGGCCTCAAGGTCATCATCGACCAGGTGCTCAGCCACGCCTCCGACCAGCACCCCTATTTCACCGAAAGCCGCCAGAGCCGCGACAATCCCAAGGCGGATTGGTTTGTCTGGGCCGATCCAAAGCCCGATGGCACGCCGCCCAACAATTGGCTGGCGATCTTCGGTGGGTCGTCCTGGGAGTGGGATGCGCGGCGGCGGCAGTATTACTTCCACAACTTCCTGCGCGAACAGCCGGATTGGAACTTCCACAATCCCGAGGTGCAGGACTACCTGCTGGACTGCGTCCGCTTCTGGCTCGACCGCGGGGTCGATGGCTTCCGGCTCGACACCGTCAACTTCTATGTCCACGACCAACTGCTGCGCGACAACGCCGCAAACCCCTTGCCCTGGGCGCAGGAGGCCGTGCGGCCCTTTGAAATGCAGTACACGCTGTTTTCTAAGAACCGGCCCGAGAACATTGCCTTTCTGGAGCGGCTGCGGGCGCTGCTGGATGAATATGAGGGGCGCACCATGGTGGGCGAGGTGGGCGACAGCCACCATTCGATCGACCTCATGGGCGAATATACCTCCGGCTCCAACCGTCTCCACATGGCCTACAGCTTTGAACTGCTGGGGCCGGATTTTTCGCCCAAGCACTTCCGCAGCCGTATCGAGGCGTTCTTCAAAGGCGCGCCCGATGGCTGGCCGTGCTGGGCCTTCTCCAACCATGATGTGCCGCGCCATGTGGGGCGCTGGCTGGAGCACGCGGGCGATCAGGAGGCGCTGGCCAAACAGGCCGCCGCCCTGTTGCTCAGTTTCGAAGGCTCGATCTGCATCTATCAGGGCGAGGAGCTGGGGCAGGTCGATACCGTGCTGAGTTTCGAAGAGCTGACCGATCCGGAGGGCATCAACTTCTGGCCGGAAAAGACCGGGCGCGATGGCTGCCGCACACCGATGATTTGGGAGGCGAATGCGCCGAACGGTGGCTTTTCAATCGCCAACAAAACCTGGCTGCCGGTGAAGCCGCCGCAGCAGGCGCGCGCGGTTTCGGCCCAGGGCGAGAACAGCGTGCTGGCGTTCTATCGCGCCATGCTGGCCCTGCGCCGGGCCGAGCCCGATCTGCGGCTCGGGAACACGGGCTTTGTGGATTTCCCCGAACCGGTGCTAGGCTTCCAGCGAGGAGACAGCTTGATGTGCATCTATAACCTTTCGCCAGAGCCGGTCACCGTTGATCTGCCGAGCCGGATCACCCCGGTTCTCGAGCAAGCGGCGGAGGTTGGTGACGGCTCCCTTTCGCTCGGGCCCAACGGCTTTGTCATCGGAAGGCTGGCGTAATGGCCGAGGCCGGGGCGAGCACCACGCCGCGCGCGCTCCCGCCGCATATGAGCGAGGGCGATGTTGAAGCCCTGCTTCACGCACGCCACGACCGGCCATTTGATGTTCTTGGCGTGCACAAGAGCGGGCGCAAAGCCTGGTGCGTGGCGCTGGTGCCTGATGCCACCTCGGTGGTGGCGAAGGTTGGGCGCAAGAGCGTGCCGCTTGAGCGTTTGGAAGGCCCGCTCTTTGCCGCGCAGGTGCCCAACTCGGAATCGGCGCATTCGCTAACGGCGCAGTTCGAGGATGGGGCGAGCTGGGCGTTTGAAGATCCCTACAGGTTTGGCCCGGTCCTTCAGGATATGGACCAATACCTGATCGGCGAGGGCACGCACCGGCATCTCTGGAAGGCGCTCGGCGCGCATGTGACCGAGCTGGAGGGCATTGCCGGCACGCATTTCGCCGTCTGGGCGCCCAACGCTGCGCGGGTTTCGGTCGTGGGGGATTTCAACACCTGGGACGGCCGCCGCCACCCGATGCGCCGGGTGGGTGTGTCGGGCGTGTGGGAGATCTTCCTGCCCGGTCTCGGGGAGGGCGAGCTCTACAAATACGAGATCGCGCCGACCGAGGGCGCCCCCTTCCTCAAGGCCGACCCTGTGGGCTTCGGGGCGCAGCACCCGCCCGAAACCTCTTCCGTCATCCGCGATATCTCGGGGTATGGCTGGTCCGATGAGGATTGGATGGCAACCCGCGGCGACAGGCAGCGCCGTGAAGAGCCGATGTCGATCTACGAGGTGCATCTCGGCTCATGGCGGCGGGCCGAGGATGGGCGCAGGCTCTCCTACAAGGAACTGGCGCGCGAACTGGTGGACTACGCCAAATGGATGGGCTTCACGCATCTTGAGTTTCTGCCGATCAGCGAATTTCCGTTTGATGGCTCATGGGGCTACCAGCCGCTTGGCATGTATGCCCCCACGATCCGCTTTGGGCCGCCACATGAGTTTCGGGATCTGGTGGAGGCGGCGCATAAGGCGGATTTGGGCGTGATCCTTGATTGGGTGCCCGGGCACTTCCCGGAAGACGCCCACGGCCTTGCCCGTTTCGACGGCACCCACCTTTACGAACATTCCGACCCGCGCGAGGGCTTCCATCAGGACTGGAACACGCTGATCTACAATTATGGGCGCACCGAGGTGAAAAACTACCTCACCGCCAACGCCTTGTATTGGCTGAGCGAATACCATGTCGACGGGCTGCGCGTGGATGCCGTCGCCTCAATGCTCTACCGCGATTATTCCCGCGCCCAGGATGCCTGGGTGCCCAACAAGGACGGCGGGCGCGAGAATTATGAGGCCATCGACTTCCTGAAGGAGATGAACACGCTTTGCTATGGCGAGGTGGAGGGCATCATGACGGTAGCCGAGGAATCCACCGCCTTTCCCGGCGTTTCCGCCCCGGTGGATGCGGGCGGGCTCGGCTTTGGCTTCAAGTGGAACATGGGGTGGATGAACGACACCCTGCGCTACATCGAAAAAGACCCGATCCACCGCAAATACGATCATCACCTGATGACCCTGCCGATCGACTATTCCTTTTCGGAAAATTTCATTCTGCCGATAAGCCATGACGAGGTGGTGCACGGCAAGGGCTCGATGATCGAGAAGATGCCGGGCGACGAATGGGAGAAATTCGCCAATCTGCGCGCCTACTACGGCTACATGTGGGGGCATCCCGGCAAGAAGCTGCTCTTCATGGGCTGCGAGTTTGGCCAGTGGAGCGAATGGAACCATGATGTCTCGCTCGATTGGGACGCCCTGCATGGCGAAAAGCAGCGCGGCCTTCAGAGCCTTGTGCGCGATCTGAACCACCTGCACCGCAACACGCCTGCTCTGCACCGGCGCGATTGTGACCCGTCTGGGTTTCGCTGGATCGCCAATGATCCAGAGCAGTCGCTCTCGGCTTTTGCCCGCTTCGGCGAGGAGGGGGACGCGCCGGTGGTGGTGGTCTGCAACTTCACGCCGGTCGAGCGCAACTGGCGCATCGGCGTGCCACGCCCGGGAACCTGGGAGGAGGTTCTCAACTCGGATGCTGCGGCCTATGGCGGCGGCGACCGGGGCAATGGCGGCGCGGTCCAGAGCCAAGCGGGCGACTGGGACGGGCTGCCGCAATCAATCGAACTCAAGGTGCCGCCTCTGGCCACCCTGATGCTTCGGCACAAGACTTAATGGAGGAAACGGACATGGTCGAAACCAAGAGGTTGTCTCAACGCTCGATGGCATTCGTGTTGGCGGGTGGGCGCGGCTCGCGCCTGAAAGAGCTGACCGACCGGCGGGTCAAACCGGCCGTGTATTTCGGCGGCAAGACCCGGATCATCGACTTCGCCCTGTCCAACGCCGTCAATTCCGGCATCCGCCGAATGGCTGTGGCCACCCAGTACAAGGCCCATTCGCTGATCCGCCACTGCCAGCGCGGCTGGAACTTCTTTCGCGCCGAGCGCAACGAGTTTCTCGATATCCTGCCCGCCTCGCAGCGCGTGTCGGAGTCGATGTGGTATCGCGGCACTGCCGATGCGGTGACCCAAAACATCGACATCGTCGACAGCTACGGCATTGACTACATCGTAATCCTTGCAGGCGATCATATCTACAAGATGGATTACGAGATCATGCTGGAGCAGCACGTCAAGGCCGATGCCGACGTGACGATTGGCTGCCTGACGGTGCCGCGCAAGGACGCCTCGGCCTTCGGGGTGATGGCGGTGGATACCGAAAGCCGCATCACCTCCTTCCTCGAAAAGCCCGCTGATCCGCCCGCCACGCCGGAAGACCCGACAAAGGCACTGGCCTCGATGGGGATCTACGTTTTCAAATGGAGTTTCCTGCGCGAGCTTTTGCTGGCCGATGCCGAAGATACCAACTCCTCGCATGATTTCGGCAATGATCTGATCCCCGACATCGTGAAGAACGGCAAGGCCATCGCCCACCGCTTCGATGACAGCTGCGTGCGCGCCGAGGGTGCGCCGAGCTACTGGCGCGACGTCGGCACGCTCGATGCCTTCTGGGAGGCCAATATCGACCTTACCGACTTCACCCCCGAGCTTGATCTCTGGGATAGGGATTGGCCGATCTGGACCTATTCCGAGTCTGCCCCGCCAGCCAAGTTCATCCACGACGAGAAAGACCGCCGGGGCGTGGCGATCTCGTCGATGGTGTCGGGCGGCTGCGTCATTTCGGGCACCGAGGTGCGCAACTCACTGCTGTTCACGCAGGTGCACACCAATTCCTACGCCGTGCTCGATCATTCGGTCGTCTTGCCCGATGTGGTCGTCCACCGCTCGGCCCGGCTGCGCAAATGCGTGATCGACCGGGGTGTCGAAATCCCCAAGGGGCTCGTGGTGGGGGAAGATCCGGTTGAAGACGCCAAGTTCTTCCGCGTCACCGAAAAGGGGACAACCCTCATTACCGCAGACATGGTTGCCAAATGGGAAGCTGCCCAGTGATCAAGGTTCTCTCCGTCGCCTCCGAGTGCGCGCCACTCATCAAGACCGGCGGATTGGCCGATGTGGCCGGGGCTCTGCCCGCCGCCCTGCATGAGCACGGCGTCGAGATGTGCACCCTCTTGCCGGGCTACCCGGCTGTGATGGCGGCGCTGGGCAAGGCCACGGAGGTGGCGCAGATCGACGGCTGCTTTGGCGGCGCGGCCCGCTTGCTTGCGGGGCAGGCAGCCGGGCTGGAGCTGCTGGTGCTCGATGCGCCGCATCTGTTTGACCGGGCCGGTAGCATCTACCTTGGCCCGGATGGCCTCGACTGGCCCGATAACCCCGAGCGCTTCGCTGCGCTCAGCCGCGTGGCGGCGGATATTGCCGCTGGCGAGCTGGGGGCGTGGCGCCCCGATCTGGTGCATTGTCACGACTGGCAGGCGGGGCTCGTGCCCTACTATCTCAAGCGGGGCGCGGCGGAGCCGGTGCCAAGCATCCTGACGGTTCACAACATCGCCTTTCAGGGCCACGCCCCGATGGCCCGCGCCCGCGCTCTGGGGATCGCCAAGGCGGACCTGAGCAAAGATGGCGTGGAATACTGGGGGCAGATTTCGGCGCTCAAGGCCGGGCTGGTCTTTGCCGATCACCTCACCACCGTATCGCCGACCTACGCCGAAGAGCTGAAAACGCCAGAGTTCGGCATGGGGCTGGATGGGGTGCTGCGCAGCCGCCGCGCTGATCTGTCGGGCATCCTCAACGGGATTGATCTCACCGTCTGGTCGCCCGAGGTTGATAGCCACATCCACACCTACAAAACGCCACGCGGCAAGCTGGCCAACAAAAAGGCCCTGCGCGCCGAATTTGGCCTGCCCGAAACCGATGGCCCGCTCTGCGTGGTGGTCTCGCGGATGACCGAACAAAAGGGGCTGGACCTTTTGCAACAGGCCTTGCCCGCGCTGCTTGGCGGCGGCGGGCAGCTTGCACTGCTCGGCTCCGGTGATCCGGGGCTGGAGGCGGCCTTTAAGGCGATGGACGATCCGAATGTTGCCGTGCGCCTCGGCTATGACGAGGCCCTCTCACACCGCATGATCGCCGGGGGCGACGCAATCATCGTGCCCTCCCGGTTCGAGCCCTGCGGGCTGACCCAGCTTTACGGGCTGCGCTACGGCACGGTGCCAGTGGTTGCCCTGACCGGCGGCCTTGCCGACACCGTCATCCCGATGACGCCAGCAACAATGGCCCGCGAGGTGGCCACCGGGCTCCAGTTCCACCCGATCACCGCAGAGGCGCTGGGCAACGCATTGTCTCGGCTTTGCACCCTTTTTCAGGCCCCCAAGCTGTGGTCAAAGGTGCAGCGCAACGCAATGGCGCACCCCGCTGGCTGGGGGCCATCCGCCGCTGCCTATGCCGCCCTTTATGCTGATCTGATCGAGGCCGCCTGATGACGTCAAACCAACTCAGTGCGGGCCGCCCGCATCCGCTGGGCGCAACATTTGATGGCCAGGGCGTCAACTTTGCCGTGTTTTCGCAGCATGCAACGCGGGTCACGCTCTGCCTGTGCGACGATCAGGGCCACGAGACCTTCCTGATCGACCTTGTCGAGCGCGAGGGGCACATCTGGCACGGCTATGTCGATGGGCTGCGCCCGGGGCAGCAATACGGCTACCGGGTGCATGGCCCCTATGCCCCGCAGGAGGGCCACCG
The DNA here is from genome assembly GCF_006351965.1 of Oceanicola sp. D3. NCBI lineage: Bacteria > Pseudomonadati > Pseudomonadota > Alphaproteobacteria > Rhodobacterales > Roseobacteraceae > Oceanicola > Oceanicola sp. D3. The sequence goes on along the minus strand of NZ_CP040932.1, from coordinate 2,776,096 downwards.
GTTCAACCCGCACAAGCTGCTGATCGACCCTTATTCCAAGCAGCTCACCGGGCACCTGCAATGGCACGACGCGCTCTATGGCTACGAAATCGGCCACCCGGATGAAGACCTCAGCTTCGACACCCGCGACAGCGCCCCCTACATGCCGAGATCGGTCGTGGCCGACCCCTCCTTTGCATGGGGGCGACAGGAGCGGCTGCGGCTCGATACACCTTGGGTCGATACGATCATCTACGAAGCGCATGTCAAAGGCCTGACCGCCATGCGCAAGGACATCCCCAACGCGGGCAAATTCCTTGCGATGGCCTCCGAGCCGATGCTGAGGCACCTGAAAGACCTTGGCGTAACCGCGATCGAGCTGATGCCCGTTCACGCCTCGGTTGATGACCGGTTCTTGGTCGACAAGGGGCTCAGCAACTACTGGGGCTACATGACCTACGGGTTCTTTGCGCCCGATCCCCGGTTTCTGAGCCGAAAGGAAATTTCCGAGTTTCAACAGATGGTTGCCCGGTTCCATTCTGCCGGGATCGAGGTGATCCTCGATGTGGTCTACAACCACACCGCCGAGGGCGACCAGCGCGGGCCCACACTGAGCTTCCGCGGCTTCGACAACGCCAGCTACTACCGGCTGGCCGAAGACAAGCGCTGCTACATCAACGACACCGGCTGCGGCAACACGCTCGATATGGATCATCCCTTCGTGCTGCGAATGGTCATGGATTCCCTGCGCTACTGGGTCGAAACCATGCATGTAGACGGGTTCCGCTTTGATCTGGCCGCCACATTGGCCCGCAGCGGTGGGCAGTTTGACCGTGACGGCGCCTTCTGCCGCTCCATCCGGCAGGATCCGGTGCTCAATAAGGTCAAGATGATCGCCGAGCCCTGGGACGTGGGGCCTGATGGCTATCAGCTCGGGGCCTTCTCCTCGCCCTTCGCGGAATGGAATGACAAGTATCGCGACAATGTCCGCAAGTTCTGGCGCGGCGATGCGCTGAGCACCCGCAAGCTGGCCGGGCACGTGACAGGCTCGGCCATTCGGTTTGACCATGACGGTCGACCTGCCACCACCTCGATCAATTTCGTCACCGCGCATGACGGTTTCACCCTGATGGACACCGTCAGCTACAACCACAAGCACAACGAGGCCAATGGCGAAGACAGCCGCGACGGGCATGATCACAACTGCTCGGACAATTGCGGTGTAGAGGGGCCGACCGACGATCCGGCGATCATCGCCAAACGCGCCCGGCGGCGCAGAAATATCATGGCCACGCTGATGCTCAGTCAGGGCACGCCGATGATCCTCGCAGGCGACGAGCTGGGCAACTCGCAGGGCGGTAACAACAACGCCTACTGTCAGGACAACGAGATCGGCTGGGTCAACTGGGACGAGGCCGATCCTGATTTCCTCGCTTTCTGCCGCCAGATCATCGCCTTTCGCAAGGCCACGCCGATCTTGCGGCAAAAGCGCTTTTTGCACTCACGCACGCGGGCCGTCGATGGCAAGCCCGATGTCTTCTGGCGCCGCGCCGATGGCGATGCGATGGCCGAGGAAGACTGGGGCCGCGATGACCTGCATTTCGTCGGCGTCGAGATGCGCATGGCCCGGGGCACCCCGGCGTATGAGCCACGCTTCGGCGCGGTCTACCTTGTGTTCAACGCCGGTGCCGCGCTGCGCGTCACCTTGCCAGAGACCTTGCCCGGCCACCGCTGGCGCCGCGTCATCGACACCTCCAGCCACAACGCGCAGCCGGCCCGCGCCGGGGTTGCCAACGTCGCCGAAGACAGCGTGGTGGCCTTCGAACTCTGCCCAATCACCGACGGCAGGGATATGGCGGTAGAACATCGTGGAAGGAGGGCCAAAGCATGAGCCGTAAAACGGTAAAAACGCAGCCGATCGCCGGGCAAAAGCCGGGCACCAGCGGATTGCGCAAGAAAACCCGCATCTTCATGGAGCCGGGCTATCTGGAAAACTACGTGCAGGCCATCTTCGACGGCATCGGCGGTGTCGAGGGCAAGGTTCTGGTGGTTGGTGGCGACGGTCGCTATTTCAACGACACCGCCATCGAGACCATCCTGCGCATTGCCGAGGCCAACGGCGCGGCGCGCTGCATCGTGGGGCAGGGGGGCTTGCTCTCTACGCCCGCCGCATCGCACCTGATCCGCAAGCGCGGGGCCGATGGCGGCCTCATCCTCTCGGCCAGCCACAACCCCGGCGGCCCGGACGAGGACTTCGGGCTCAAATACAACGGCCCCAACGGCGGCCCCGCGCCCGAAGGCGTGACCGACGAGATCTTCGCCCGCACGCAGGACATCGCCGCCTACCACATCTTCGATGGCGGCGCGGTCGCGCTTGAGCAAATCGGCACCAGCCAGCTCGGCGAGATGGAAGTCGAAATCGTCGATCCGGTGGCGGATTACGCCGAGCTGATGGCCGGGCTCTTCGATTTCGAGGCCATTTCCGCCCTGTTCAAGGGTGGGTTTCGGGCCTGTTTCGATGCCATGCACGCCATCACCGGCCCCTATGCCCGCGACATCCTCGAAACCCGCCTTGGGGCACCTGCTGGCACGGTGATCAACGGCGTACCGAAACCCGATTTTGGCGGCGGCCACCCGGACCCAAACCCGGTTTGGGCAAAGCCCCTGATGGACAGGATGTATGGCGAGGATGCGCCCGACTTCGGTGCCGCATCGGATGGCGACGGCGACCGCAACATGATCGTGGGCGCCAACTGCTACGTCAGCCCATCTGACAGCCTCGCCGTTCTGGCCGATCTCGCCCATCTGGCCCCCGGCTATGCCAATGGCCTTACCGGTGTCGCCCGCTCCATGCCCACCTCCGCCGCAGCCGACCGTGTTGCAGAGGCCAAGGGAATGGCCTGCTTTGAGACGCCCACGGGGTGGAAGTTTTTCGGCAACCTGCTCGATGCCGGGCGGGTGACGCTCTGCGGCGAGGAGAGCGCCGGCACAGGCTCAAACCACGTGCGCGAGAAAGACGGGCTCTGGGCGGTGCTGCTCTGGCTCAACATCCTCGCTGCGACAGGCAAATCCGTTTCGCAGCTGATGGCCGACCATTGGGCGCGCTACGGGCGCAACTATTACTCCCGGCACGATTACGAGGCCGTCGAAACAGAGTCTGCCAATGTCCTGATGAACAGCCTGAGAGAGCGGCTTTCAACGCTCCCCGGCATGGAGGTTGCTGGCCTGACGGTGACCGAGGCAGATGAGTTTTCCTATCACGACCCGGTCGATGGCTCCGTCGCAAAGGGGCAGGGGCTGCGGATCTTCTTTGAAGGCGGCGGGCGCGTGGTGTTTCGCCTCTCCGGCACCGGAACCGAGGGCGCAACCCTGAGGGTCTATCTCGAACGGCTCGAAACGTCTCCCAACGCCCTCCACCAAGATCCGCAAGAGGCACTGGCCCCGATCATCGAGGCCGCAGACGCGCTTGCAGGCATTTCGCAGCGCACCGGTCGCAGCAAGCCAGACGTTATCACCTGAGGCCCCGCCGCTTTGGGAAATCTCGACCCGCACTCACCCCACGGCCCAAGGTGCGGGTTAGCCCGCCCCGGCGCCCTTTAGATGTGCGGCAACAAAACCGTCTTCAATCGCGCGCGCCACAAACCTGTCCAGGGCAGAAATCCGCGGGTTCCTCGGGCCGGGCAGCACCATCGTCTGCTCCACCTTGGTCAGAACCCCGGGCAGAATGCGAACCTCCCTGTCACCCTTGAAGTAACGCTCCAAGGAGGCCCGCACCCCGGCCACCACATCGCCGCGCCCGTCGCGAAACTCGGCAAAACTCTCAGTGGGGGTGCCGGAATGCTCCAGCCGGGCATGGGCCAGATTGGCGCTGAGATACATGTCATAGGCTGAGCCGGTCGAGGTGAGCACCGTCACGCCGGGGCGGTCTGCGTCCTTTGTATCATGGATGTCACTGCCCGCCCGCGCGGCGTAGGTGGCTTCGATCACGTGGTAGGGCCGGGCAAAGCTGATGCGCTCTGCCCGCACCGCATCAATCGCCAGAAAGCCCACATCCCAGATACCCCGTTCTGCATCGGCAAAGACCTTGCCCGCCCCGTCGTAGATAACCGGCTCAAACCGGGCGCCGATCTCATCGGCAAGGCGGCGGGCGAGTGCGGGGCTGATGCCTTCAAGGCTGGCGCCGTTCTGTTGCACCAGCGCTCGGTTGCCGGTGTTGATCGCCGCCCGCAGCCGCCCGGAAGGTGCGATGGCCGCCAGATCAGCTTCGGCCATGCTATGGCCCCTCCGCACCCAGCCGCTTGATCTGCGCGTCACGCAGCAGGGCGGCGGTGCGGTAAAACCCATGCGCCATCTTGGAGTAGGGCAGGGTGAGAAAGAAGGCGAGCACAGCGCCAAGATGCAGCGCCAGCAGGCCCGGCACCAGCGGTGTGCCGGTTGCAGCGTAGAGAATAAGGCCGGTCAGGCCGGTCACACCAAGCAGCAGGATGAAGCCCATCTCACCTCCCCACACGCGGTGATCTCCCAGCGCCGGATCGGCCTTTGTCTTCAGCCATGCAAGCCCGCCGGTGCCGACAACAAGCAACAGGCCGCCGGGGATGCCGAGCAGCTTGGGCAGGCTGAAGAGGGCGTAGGGCGCTTGCAGCCCGAGGAGGTAGTGCATCAAGGTGCCCGAGGCGGTGGAGGCGAAGCACAGCAAGAAGCCCCAGAGCACCGCCTGATGCGCATGGCGCCGCGTGTTCGAGAAACGGTCACCCTTTTCGAAGTTGCAGCCTTGCCCCTGTCCGCCATCAAGGTTGCGCATCTGGCCAATCATCCGCCCCGCCTCGGCCCAATCCGCCAGCGCAATGCGCCGCCCGCCCACCTCGCGCCAGTAGCCGCGCAGGCTGATGGCGATGGAGAGCAGCGGAAGCAGGAAGGCCGGGGCGAAGATCGCCACCATCGCCGCGTGCGAGAGGTAGGCGTAAAAACCCTCGCCCGTGCCACCAATGGCCGAGAAGGCCCAAAACAGCGCCGCGATCCCCACTACCAGCGCCGCCGCCAAAGCGGTGCCTTGGCGTTGAAACAGCCGGGCGAAGGCCCCCGGCCACGCATGGCGTTCCCAACTCTCGCTGCGCGCTTCGGCCAGAGCGGCAGGCAGGTTGAGCGCAAACTCATGCGGCTCGGTATACTGGCAGGCGTAGTAGCAGCCCCGGCAGTTGTGGCAGAGGTTGGCCAGTTGCGTGATGTCGCCGCCGTCAAAGGCGCGCTCCTTGAACATCGCCGGAAAGACCGAGCAATACCCCTCGCAGTAGCGGCAGGCGTTGCAAATCTCGATCTGGCGCGCGGCCTCGCCCTGCGCCTCTGTCAGGGGGGCGGTAAGGTCAACTGACATGGCCCGCGGCCTCCTGTCCTGCAATGCGTCCGAAGACGGTGCCAATCGTCATGCCGAAGCCGGCAAGATAGCCTTGGCCAAGGATCGACCCGGCCATGATCTCGCCCGCCGCCCAAACGTTCTCCAGCGGGTGCTCCGGCCCCTGCACGCGCGCGCCCTCGTCAACCCGCAGCCCAAGGTAGGTGAAGGTTACGCCGGGGCGCAGCGAGTATCCGTAGAAAGGCGGCTCGTTGATCGAGCGGGCCCAATTTGTCTTGGGCAGCTCCAGCCCCTCGGTGGCCAGCCCATCAAGCTCGGTGGGGTGGAAGGCACCGGGGCGGCAGGCATTGTTGAAGGTTGTGATCGTCTCGGCGAGCTTGGCCTCGGGCAAGCCCATCTGCTGCGCCAACCCTTCGATGGTGTCCGCCTTGATCGGTGGAAAGACCGACGGCATGAAAAGCTCAAGGGATTTGGAGTCGATGATCGCATAGCCCACCTGCTCGGGCTGCGCCGCCACCAGCCGCCCCCAAATGGCGTAGCGCTTCGGCCAAACATCCTCCCCCTCGTCGTAAAACCGCTCGCCATCGCGGTTGACCACCACCGAGAAGGGCACGCAATCGAGCCGGGTGACGATGCCACCATCAAACTTTGGCGCGCGCCCGTCGATGGCCACGGCATGGCACTGGGTCGGGTCGCCCACACTCTGCGTGCCTTGGTCGAGCATGTCTCTCAGCACGACACCGCGGTTATACGGCGTTCCGCGGATCAGGAAGTTGCGCGCCGCAGGCCCCCAGGCCCGCGCAAGCCAGTCGATATCACCCTGAAACCCGCCAGAGGCCAGCACCGCCGCCTTGCCCGCCATTCGCCGCGTCGTGCCGCCTATCCGCACATCCACCGCGTCAAACCGGCCGCCCTCAAGGTGCACATGGGTCACCTCCGCGTCGTAGAAAACCTGCACCCCAAGGTCTTCGGCGGTGTTGTAATAGGCATTCACCAGCGCCTTCCCTCCGCCGAGAAAAAACGCATTGGTCCGCGACAGCGACAAGGTGCCAGAGAGCGAGGGCTGAAACCGAACGCCATGCGCTTCCATCCACGGCAGGCAGGCTTCCGACTGGCGGATCACCATGCGGGCCAAGGCCTCGTCGGTTTCGCCCTTTGTGACGCGCAGCAGGTCGTCAAAGTATTCGTCTTCGCCGTAGGCATCTGTCAGCACCGAAAGGGGTCCCCGATGCATGCAGCGAAAATTGCGGGTGTGGCGCGAGTTGCCGCCCCGGTGCGACTTGGGCGCGCTCTCCAAAATGGCGACCCGGCAGCCACGCTCGGCGGCTTCGATCGCGGCGCAGAGCGCGGCATTGCCACCCCCGACAACGATCACATCCCAAAGCTCGGCTTCTTCGCTCATGTCTGTTGTCTCATCTGCTTCAGGCGGGCGCCGTGAGCCGCCATGATATGCCCGCGCATCGCCCGCTCTGCGGCGTCCTCGTCACGGGCTTGCAGGGCCGCGAGAATCGCGGCGTGCTCTTTCAGCGCATCTTCGGCGCGCTGGTCTTCGCGCAGGGTGGAGGGGCCAAGAATGAGCAGCGTCGTGTGAATCGAGGCCACCGCCTTTTTCAGAAAGCGGTTGCGGGCCGCATCCAGCAGCGCGGCGTGGAATTGCCGGTTGAGTACATAAACGTCGCCATCCCCCGTTGCCATTGCCTGCTGGATGGAGGCCAGTTCCGCCAGTTCCACCTCCGAGGCGGCGCGGGCGGCAAAACGCGCGGCGGTGCTCTCCAGCACGGCGCGCATGTCGTAAAGTTCCGAGATCTCGGCGTGATCCAGCCGCCGGATGGCCGCCCCCACGCGCGGCACATGGCTCACCACGCCATCGCTCTCAAGCTGGCGGATCGCCTCGCGCACCGGGGTGCGAGAAAACCCGAGCCGCTTGGCAAGCTCCACCTCCATCAGCCGGTCGCCGGGCAGCAGGCGGCCTGCGCGGATCTCTTCGAGAATCCGGCGATGGGCCTCTTGCCCTTGTGACAGCTCCGGCGGCTTCTGGTCGGTCATGGTGTGCTCCTTGCACAGATTGAATACCTGTGTATGCATGGGGATGCAATATAGGATCAGACCATGCCCGCCGCCCCCGACCAATCCCCCGCTCCCCGCACCAACACCTCCCGCCGGATCGAAACCGCGCTGATTGCCGCCGGTGGCGTAGCGCTGTTCATGGCCCTCGGGCTGCCCTTGCCCTTTCTCTTCGGCCCGCTCTTCGGCTGCCTTGGCGCGGCCTTGCTGCAACGCCCACTCAAGGGCTTCGGCCAGATTTCTACCGGCTTCCGCACCATTCTGGGCGTGGCTGTAGGCGCATCGCTTACGCCCGATGTGGTCGCCGCGCTGCCGGCAATGGCGGCCTCGCTGGCCTTCATCCCGCTCTATATCATCGCCATCGGGCTGATCGGCGTGCCCTATTTTCACCGCGTCCACGGGTTTGACCGGGTCACATCGTGGTATGCCGCCATGCCCGGCGGGCTGCAGGATATGATCATCTTCGGCACCGAGGCGGGGGGCAATCCGCGCGCCCTGTCGCTGATCCACGCCACGCGGGTGATGATCATCGTCACTGTCGCCCCGGTCATCCTGACCTTTGGATTCGGCTCCGCGCTGACCAATGACATCGGCGCCCCGGCCACCGAGATCCCGCCGCTGGAGCTGCTGCTGATGGCCGCCGCGGCGTTGGTCGGGTGGAAGGGCGGCGAGCGGATCGGGCTGTTCGGCGCTTCCATCCTCGGCCCGATGATTGTGACCGCAATCCTCAGCCTCTCGGGCCTGATCCACGCCCGCCCCCCGGCCGAGGCGATCCTCGCGGCGCAGTTCTTCATCGGCATAGCGATCGGCGTTGGCTACGTTGGCATCACGCTGGTCGAGCTGCGGCGCGTCGTGCTGGCGGGCGTGGTCTTTGTGCTGATCCTCGCCGTGCTGGCGACGATCTTCACCGAAATCGTCGTGCTGCTGGGGCTGGCGCCGCAGGTCGAGGGCTTCCTTGCCTTCGCGCCGGGGGGGCAGGCCGAAATGACGGTGCTGGCCATCGTCGCGGGGGCTGACCTTGGCTTTGTCATCGTGCATCATCTGGCCCGTGTCTTTCTCGTCATCACCGGCGCCCCGCTGGCCGCGCGGTTCTTGATGCCCTCTCGAAAGGATGAACCATGAGTTTCACCACGCGCCCGGAGTTGCAGGGCACCTTCGGCGTTTGTGCGTCCACCCATTGGATTGCCACAGCCGTTGGCATGAAGATGCTCGAGGCGGGCGGCAATGCCTTTGACGCGGCCGTTGCCATGGGCTTCACGCTCAACGTGGTGGAGCCGCATCTGAACGGGCCGCTGGGCGACATGCCCGCGCTGATCTGGCCCGCCGGTGCGCAGGCCCCGTCGGTAATCTGCGGGCAGGGCCCGGCCCCCGCCGGGGCTACGCTGGCAAAGTATCGCGCCGAAGGGCTGGAGCTGATCCCCGGCGCGGGGCTGCTGGCAACGGTGATCCCCGGAGCCTTCGATGCGTGGATGGTGATGCTGCTGGAGCACGGCACCATGCCCCTGCGCGAGGTGCTGGAGCCGGCCATCCACTACGCCGCCGAGGGCCACCCGATGCTGGCGAGCGTATCGGCGATGATCGCGCAGAATGCAGAACTGTTCCGTGAACACTGGCCAACCTCCGCTGACACATGGCTTGCCGATGGCGAAGCCCCCGCGCCGGGCGCCCTGTTTCGCAATCCTCAGTTGGCGGCTTTCTGGCGTCGGCTGCTGGACGAGGCGGAAGCCGTGCAGGGGCGCGAGGCGCAGATCGAGGCCGCCCGAAAGGCGTTTGCCGAAGGCTTCGTGGCCAGCGCGATTGAGGACTACCTGCAAGACGCCTGCGTGCTTGATGGCACCGGCGAGCGCCGCAAGGGGGTCTTGAGCGGGCAGGACATGGCCGGTTGGCGCGCCACCACCGAACCCGCAGTGTCGGTCGATTACCACGGCTGGCAGGTCTGGAAGGCCGGGCCGTGGTCGCAGGGGCCGTCCCTGCTGCAATCGCTGAGGCTGCTGGAGGCGCAGGGCTTCGGGGCCGAAGACCCGCTCTCGGACGTTGCCGTTCATCGCATTGTCGAAACCCTCAAGCTGTCGATGGCCGACCGGGAAGCCTATTACGGCGACCCCGATCACAGCGCGGTGCCGATGGAGGTGCTGCTGTCGCCCGCATACGCCGCGCGGCGCGCCGCGCTGATCGGCGAGGCGGCCAGCATGGCGCAGCGCCCCGGAGAGGTTGAAGGCTTCGAGGCGCAGGCGCGGGCCTTTGTCGAGCGGGCCGCCCGGGTGCAGCCCAGCGACGCCGGGATCGGCGGCGGGGAGCCAACCTTTGCGCATCTCGCCTCCACGCCCAAACCTCCGGCGGAGGGAGACACGGTGCACGTCGATGTCATCGATCGCTGGGGCAATATGGTGTCGGCCACGCCCTCGGGCGGCTGGCTGCAATCCAACCCGGTGGTGCCCGGCCTCGGCGTGCCGCTCAACAGCCGTGCGCAGATGTTCTGGCTGGACGAGGGCCTGCCAACAACGCTCGCCCCCGGTCGCCGCCCGCGCACCACGCTCACCCCGTCAATGGCCCAGCGGCCCGATGGCACGCGGTTCGCTTTCGGCACGCCCGGTGGCGACCAGCAGGAGCAGTGGCAGCTCACCTTCCTGCTCCGCCTCGTGCATCAGGGCATGAACCTGCAAGCCGCCATCGACGGGCCGCTGTTTCACACTCAGCACCTTCAGGCGAGCTTCTATCCGCGCGGCTGCAAACCCGGTGTGGTGATGATCGAGCCAAACTTTCCCGCGCCAACGCTGGAGGCCCTGCGCGAGAGGGGTCACCTGTTGAACGTGGCCGAGCCGTGGTCGATCGGGCGGCTCACGGCAACGAGCCGGTCACCGGAGGGGGTGTTGAAGGCCGCCGCAACGCCGCGCCTCATGCAGGCCTACGCCGCCGGGCGGTGAGCGGCGCGTTCAGGCCGCGCGCGGCAGGCTGATCTCTACGCCAAAGCCCTCGCCGGAGGGCTCCACCGTCAGCGTTCCGCCGTGGCGCACCGCCACGGCCTCGGCAATCGACAGCCCAAGCCCGCTGCCCGGCCCCGACCGCGCCTGCCCGAACCGCGAGAGGATCTTGGGCACTTCGCTGGCGGCCACGCCGCGCCCGTTGTCGCGCACCGAGACACGGGCCTTTTCGTCGGCCTGCAGGGCGAGGGAGACCTTCGTCATGCCGGGCCCGCCATGCATGAGCGCATTGTCGAGCAGGTTTGTCACAGCCTCACCCAGCATGATCGTATCGCCCAGCACAGGCAGCTCGCCTTCGGGCAGATCGACCTCCAGCTCCAAGCCCCGCGCTTTGGCCTTTGGCGCAAAGCCTGCCGCCACACCGGCGGCGATTTCTGCAAGGTTGAGGCGTTCAAACCCCTCCGTGCCGCTCTCGGCCCGCGCGCGCTCCAGCGTGAGCAGCCGGTTGGCCAGCTGCCCCGCAGCGTCAGCCTCGGCGGCCAGGTCTTCGGCCCGTTCCCGCGCGGCCTCCAGCGACGGGGCGGTGAGGATGGCGGCGGCCAAGGCCTGCAACCCGGCAATCGGATTGCGCAGCTGATGCGCGGCATCCGAAACGAAGGCCGCCTGCGCCTCCATGCTCGCGCCGAGCTTGGTGAACAGCGTGTTCAAACGCCCCACCAGGCCTTGGGTCTCTTCGGGCACGGCGCGGCGGATCGGGCTGAGGTCTTCCGGGGAGCGCCGCGAGATCGCCTCTTCGAGATCGGTCAGCGGTTTCAGACCGTGGCGCACCCCGAACCAGACAAGCAGCGCCACCGCACCGATGAGCGAGGCAATCACCGCGCCCGCTCGGAGCGCCAGTTGCAGGGCAAACTGGTTGCGCGCAGCCATGCTTTGCCAAACGGTCGTGGTGAACGTGCCGGAAATGCCGCCAATGCTGGCCTCTGTCTTGAGCCGCAACACCCGCACGCGTGCGCCCTTATAGAGCGCATCGGTGTACAGAAAAGTCACATCCTGCGGCAGCCGCCGGTCGACCGGGATCGGCGGCACCGCATAGCCCACCACCAGCACCCCATCTGGCGCATAGACATGATACCGCACCGAGCCGCCCGCCGTTTCACCAAGCAGCCTTTCGGTGTCGGGCGAAATCGCATCGCCATCCAGCAGGGCCACATCGCGCGAAACCGCCAGTGCGGTGAACATCAGGTTGCGATCAAAAAACTCGGTCGCCGTCTGCCGCGCCGCCTCCACCCGCCAGATGCCCACGATCAGCCCCAGCACCAACAGCGGTGTCAGGATGATCAGCAGCAGGCGCAGGCGCAATGAATGGGTCAAATGCGCTCCTGCAAACTGTAGCCAAGCCCGCGCTGCACCCGAATGTCCAATGCCGCCGGTGCCAGCTTCTTGCGCAGCCGCGAAACATGCGCCTCGATCGAGGTTTCGCCCACATCCGCGCCGGTGCCATAGACCTGATCCAGCAGGGCCCCCTTGGAGACCACCCCTCCGCGTGCCCGCAACAGCGCCTCCAGCACCGAAATCTCGCGCCGGGGCAGGGCAAGCAGCTTGCCGTCCAGCTCAACCTGACGCGTTTCGGGCATGAACCGCAGCTTGCCCAAGGCCAGCTCAACCTGAGGCGCCTGCGCGATCCGCCGCGAAAGCGCCCGCACCCTTGCTTCCAGCTCGTCCATCTCGAAAGGTTTGACAAGGTAGTCGTCGGCACCGGCATCCAGCCCATGCACCCGGTCGGATGTCTTGTCGCGGGCGGTCAGCAACAGCACGGGCCGCTGATCGCCGCGCAGGCGCATCTCACGCAAAATCGCCAGCCCGTCGAGCCCCGGCAGGTTGATGTCCAATATCACGATGTCATTGGCGTCGCTGCGCAGAAAGTCAGCAGCCTCCAGCCCGTCGTGCAGCAAGTCGGTCGCATGGCCACGGTCCTGCATCCGCCACGCAATCCCCTTCGCCAGGGCCTTGTTGTCATCGACGATGGCAATCCGCATCTGTTTTGGCTCTCGTCAGGTTCACGCAAGCTTCATGGAATACCTATCACGCATCAAGTGACGAATCGTTGCTGATGCAAGGGGCTCCTGAGGAGGGGCCTATATGGGAGGAACTACCTATGACCATCAAAACTGCCATCGTGGCGGCGGGCTTCGCCGTGACTGCAACCATGGGCGCTGCGCAGGAACTCGACCTGACCGGCAAGACCGTGGATTTCGTGATCCCCTTCTCCGAGTCCGGTGGCTCGGCCAAGTGGGCAAACTTCTACGCACCGCTGATTTCCGAGGCGCTGCCCGGCAATCCGACCGTCGTGGTAAAATACATGCCCGGCGCTGGCTCCACCAAAGGCGCAAACTGGTTTCAGGCGCAAACCTGGGATGACTCCGAAGGCACCGTGATTTTCGGCTCCTCCGGCTCCACGCAATTCCCCTATCTGCTGGGCGATCCGCGCGTGCGCTACGAGTACGGCGATTGGAACGTGGTTCTGGCCTCCGGCACCGGCGGCGTGGCCTTCCTGCCGCCCGAAATGGCCGAAAAGCTCGACGGTCTCGATGCATCCGGCCTTGCTGGCGAAGATTTCATCTGGGGCAGCCAGGGCGCAACCCGTCTGGATCTCGTTCCGCTGCTGGCGTGGAAGATGCTGGGCATGAACGTTGAGCCGGTGTTTGGCATCAAGGGCCGTGGCGATGGCCGCCTGATGTTCGAGCGCGGCGAAGCCAACGTGGATTACCAGACCTCCTCCGCCTATCTGGCTAACGTGACCCCGCTGGTCGAAAGCGGCGCAGCCGTGCCGTGGATGACCTGGGGCGCGCTGGATGATGCGGGCAACATCGTGCGCGACCCGACCTTCCCCGACATTCCGTCCTTCAAAGAGGTTTGCGAGGCAACCGAAGGGTGCGAAACCTCCGGCGAGGCTTGGGACGCATGGAAGGCCTTCATGATCGCGGGTTTCCCGGCGCAGAAGATGATCTTCCTGCCGGCTGGTGCCCCCGATTGGGCCATCGAAGGCTATGAAGCGGCGCTGAACGAGGTGATCGGGCGTGACGACTTCGCCGAAATCTCCGAAGCCCGCCTTGGCGTCTATCCGCAGATGACTGGCGAGGCTGCGCAGAACACCCTCAAGCTGGGCACGCAGGTTGCCCCCGAGGCGAAGGACTTCGTTATCAACTGGCTTCAGGAAGACTACGGCGTCACCCTGAAGTAACCATCCCGGCGGCGGCACCAGATGAGGGCTCCCATGCCCGATCGCTTGCCCGATCGGTGCCGCCGCCATCCTCCCGGATATGACCCCTCGGGCACGGGCGCTGCCCGCTGCACCCAGCCTTAACGGAGACCAAGATGGACCTGATCGCCACTGCGCTTCCGGCGCTGGGAGAAGCATTCTCGCTCATCCTTCAGCCACAACAGTTGCTGTATCTCACGCTTGGCGTCCTGTTGGGCCTGTCCGTCGGTGTCTTTCCCGGCCTTGGCGGAATCGCTGGCCTCAGCCTCGTGCTGCCCTTCATCTTCGGCATGGACCCAGTCTCGGGCCTCGCACTGATGGTCGGGCTGGTGGCGGTGGTGCCCACCTCCGATACGTTTGCCAGCGTCCTGATGGGCATTCCCGGCTCATCGGCCAGCCAAGCGACTGTGCTCGACGGGTTCCCACTGGCCCGCAAGGGCGAAGCCGCACGCGCATTGGCGGCGGCCTTCGTCTCCTCGCTGTTCGGCGGTCTGCTCGGCGCTACGATCCTGACCTTCTTCATCCTGATCGCGCGGCCACTGGTCTTGGCTTTCGCCCTGCCGGAAATGCTCGCGGTGACCGTGCTGGGCCTTGCCATGGTGGCCATCCTCGCCGGGCGCATTGCGCTCAAAGGCGTTGCCGCCGCCTGCCTCGGTTTGCTGATCGGCACCATCGGCGAGGCCGGGCATGGCGGATCGCTGCGCATGGTCCCGGAATCCTGGATGCTCGCGGCCACCGGCTCTGCGAGCTTTGAGAGCTACCAATACCTCTCTGACGGCATCAAGTTGGTGATCGTCGGCCTCGGCATCTTCGCCATCCCCGAAATCGTCAGCCTCCTGCGCCAGAATCAGGCCATCGCCCGCGGTGCGCAACTCGGGGCAGGGTGGGCACAGGGCCTGCGCGACTGGTGGGCGAATATCTGGCTCTCCGTTCGATGCTCCTCCATCGGCGTGATCGTCGGCGTCATCCCCGGCCTCGGCGGCTCGGTCGTCGACTGGATCGCCTATGGCCACACGGTGCAAACCTCGAAGGACCGTGACGGCTTCGGCAAGGGCGATATTCGCGGCGTCATCGGGCCGGAAAGCTCCAACAACGCCAAGGAGGGCGGCGGGCTGGTGCCCACGCTGATCTTCGGCATCCCCGGCTCCGGCTCCATGGCCGTGTTCATCGGCGGGCTGGCGCTTCTGGGCTACGAGGCCGGGCCACAACTGGTGCAGAACAACCTCGACATCACCTACACGGTGGTCTGGTCGCTGGCGCTGGCCAATGTGCTGGGTGCCGGGCTCTGTATCGCTCTCTCCGGGCCCATCGCACGGCTGACGACAATCCGCTTTGCCCTGCTCGCGCCCTTCCTCTTCATGCTGATCTCCTTCGCGGCCTTCCAGTCGCGCCAATCGCTGGGCGATCTGGTGGCCCTGTTCGGCATCGGCCTGCTCGGCATCTTCCTGCGTCGGTTCGACTGGTCGCGCCCGGCCTTCCTGATCGGCTTCGTCCTCTCCACGCAGGCCGAGAACTTTTCGGCCAATGCTCACCAGATCGCGAGCTTCAAGTTCAAGCGCGGGATGGAAGAGGGCCTTGGCTATATCGCAACCCCCATCGTCTTGGTGATCCTCGCTCTCACGGTGGTCTCTGTCTTCTACGGCATCCGCCAATCCAAACAGATCCGCTCCGAAGGAGAGGTCGCCACCGGCGCAAAACGGGCTCCGCTGATCTTCCTGCTGGCGCTGTTGGCCTATGTCGCAACGGCATGGATCAACGCCTTCTCCATTGATCTCGCCTCCGACAAGATCTTCCCGCTGACCGTGGCCAGCATCGGCCTTGTGGCGCTGGTGATCCTGCTGGCGCGGATGATGCTGGCGGGGGAAGACAGCGAACTCTTCGCTGACCGCGAAGCCGCGGGCGAAGACGCAGAGGCCCCGCATTCGCTCTGGGGCACGCTGGCGTGGTTCGCCTCGCTGCTCGTGCTGACGTCGCTGCTCGGCTTCATTCTCGCGCTGGCCCTCTTCATGACCACCTTCTTCCGGCTGCGCGCCGGGCTGAACTGGCTCTGGAGCCTCGGGCTGACGGCAGCGGGCATCGCCTTCATCTGCTTCCTCGCCGGCGCGCTGAACCGCGATTTCCCGCCGGGGCTGCTTCAGAACTTCGTCGATCTGCCTTGGCCGCTGTGAGGGGGGCTGCCCTCGCATCCGCCCGCGCCCAGACACGTCCCACCGAGGAGATCCGCCCATGACCCAAACCGCCATCCCCTACCTGTTCATGCGCGGCGGCACATCGCGCGGGCCCTACCTGCATGCGGACGCTCTGCCAAAAGATCGCGAAACCCTCTCGGAGGTGCTCATCGCCATCGTCGGCGCGGGCAATCCGCGCAACATCGACGGGGTAGGGGGCGGCACGGCGGTGACAACCAAGGTGGCAATCCTCTCCGCCTCAGAGGATCCCAAGGCCGATGTGGACTACTTCTTTGCCCAAGTGGCCGTCGAAGAGCGCATGGTCGATTATGCGCCCACCTGCGGCAATATCCTCACCGGCGTTGGCCCGGCGGCAATCGAGATGGGGCTGATCAAGGCGCAAGACGGGGTCACCCCGGTGCGCATTCGCGCGGTAAACACCGGCGCCTTGGTCGAAGCCGAAGTGCAAACCCCCGGCGGTGAAGTCAGCTACGAGGGGGAGGTGGCAATCGACGGTGTGCCCGGCACCGCCGCGCCCGTGTCGCTCAATTTTCTCGATGTGGTCGGCTCGCGCACCGGGGCGTTGTTTCCCACTGGCCAGCCGCAGGAAGAGATCGACGGTATCGCCGTCAGCCTTGTCGACGTTGCCATGCCGATGATGATCGCCCGCGCCGCCGATCTGGGCATCACCGGCTACGAGAGCCATGAGGCGCTGGACGCCATGCCCGAACTCTTCGGCAAGATGGAGGCTCTGCGGCTGGAAGCGGGGCAACGCATGGGGCTGGGCGATGTAACCAAATCCGTCACCCCCAAGATCGGCCTGCTCGCCGCGCCGCAAGGCGATGGGCACTTCAGCGCCCGCTACTTCATGCCGTGGACAACCCACCCGACCCTCGCCGTGACCGGCTCGCAGTGCCTTGCCGCCTGTGCGCTGGCCCCCGGCACGGTGGCCGAGGGGCTGGCCCGCCCATGCCCCGAGAGCCCCGCCACGATCCGCATCGAGCACCCGGTTGGGGTCATGGAAGTGCGGGTGCGGTTTGGCCGGGAGAACGGCTTTGAGTTTCACTCCGCCGGCCTGACCCGCACGGCACGCCTGATCGCACGCGGCGAGGTGATGGTGCCGCGATCTGTATGGCGCGGTGCATGACCCACACCTACGACATCCTCGCCCAAACCCTCGCGCAGGAGGCACCCGGCACCTGCTTTGCGCTTCTGGGCGACGCCAATATGGCCCTCGCAACCCGTCTGGCCGAAACCGGCTGCGAGATGATCTATGTGCGGCACGAGCATTGCGCGGTGGCCGCCGCCATGGCCTACGCCCGCAAAACCGGCCGCGTCGGGCTGGCCACCGTCACCTGCGGTCCGGGCGTGACCCAGTTGATGACAGCGCTGCCCGCCGCAGTCAGGGCGCGTTTGCCGCTGGTGGTGATCGCGGGCGAGGCCCCGCTGAAGGCGGGCTGGTATAATCAGGCGATCGACCAGGCCCCCTTCGTCACTGCCTGCGGCGCGGCCTATGTGCCCGCCCACTGGCCCACGCGGATGCCCGTGGTGATCCGCGATGCCTTCGTGCAGGCCCGGCGCGAGCGCCGCCCG
Source organism: Oceanicola sp. D3 (assembly GCF_006351965.1). Taxonomy (NCBI): domain Bacteria; kingdom Pseudomonadati; phylum Pseudomonadota; class Alphaproteobacteria; order Rhodobacterales; family Roseobacteraceae; genus Oceanicola; species Oceanicola sp. D3. The sequence continues at coordinate 2,758,762 of NZ_CP040932.1, read as the reverse complement.
GTGGTTGTCGGCCTGCCGTTCGATCTTCAGGAACTGCCGTGGGAAGGTGCGCCTGACCTGCCCGTGCCCTCGTCAGCACTGGCCCCCGCCACGGGGCCCATCCCGCCCAATCCGGCCGATCTGGCGCAGGTGGCGGGTGAGGTGGCGCAGGCGCGGCGCGTGGTCGTCATGGCCGGGCTTGGCGCGGCAGAGAGCGGCGCGGGCGATGCGGTGCAGGCCTTGGCCGCGCATCTCGACGCGCCGAGCGCAACCACGCTGCCTGCGCGTGGCCTGCTTCATGGCGATCCGTTCTGCCTTGGCGTGGCAGGCGGCTTTTCCTCAAAGGTCGCCCGCGACACCATGGCAGAGGCCGATCTGGTGATTGCCGTTGGCTGCTCTCTGGCCAAGCACAATTCCGACGGCGGAAAGCTATGGCCCAAGGCCCGCGTGTTGCAGATAGATACGGACCCGGTCGCGCTCAGTCAGGGCCGGGTGGCGGCTGATCTGCATCTTCGGGCCGATGCGCGGCTCGGCTGCGACGCGCTGCGCACCGCGCTCCCCGCGCGGTCCCCGCGCTGGCGCAGCGAAGCGCTTGCACAGCGCATCGCAACCGAACCCGCCGATGACGCGCAGTTCACCCTTGCGCCCGGTCAGCACGATCCGCGCGCGGCGGTCGCGGCATTGGATGCGGCCCTCCCGCAGGGCTGGCAGATGGTCAACTCCTCCGGCCATTGCTCTTTCTTCTTTGCGCATATGAACCGGCCCTACCGCGAGTTTCTGACGATCCGCGAGTTCGGCGCCATCGGCAACGGCACCAGCTTTGCAATGGGGGTCGCCGCCGCCTGCCGGGGCACGCCGGTGGTGATGTTTGACGGTGACGGCAGCTTCCTGATGCATGTGCAAGAGCTGGAAACCTACCTGCGCCACGCCCTGCCAATCCTCACCGTGGTGCTGAACGACGGGGCCTATGGCTCCGAGATCCACAAGCTGCGGGCCGAGGGCCTTTCGGATGCGGGCGCGGTGTTCGGCCAAACCGACCTCGCCTCCATCGCACGCGGCTTCGGCGCGGTCGGGGCGCGGGTGGATGACCTCGCCAGTCTGCCTGGGTTGGTCGAAGCCTTCGCCGCCGATCCCAAGCCAACCGTGTTGGATATTCCCATCTGCGACCGGGTCGTTTCGCCCGTGATCCGCCGGTCCCACGGGATCAAGTGACTTGGCGGCTGCGCTAAGTTGGTATACAGTGGTATACAAAGCGGAGAGTCCGATGGCCTACACACCCTCAATCCCAGCACCGCGCGCAAGCGCCGCCGTTCCCCGGGCCGAAAGCCGATGAAGGTCCATATCCTCGACGACTGGTTCGACACGCTCCGCACCCTGCCAAGCTTTTCGCGCCTCTCCGGCCACGATGTCACCGTCTGGACAAACCATACCGAGGATGTGGAGGTTCTGGCCGAGCGGCTGCAGGAGGCAGAGGCGCTGGTGCTCTTTCGCGAGCGCACCCCTATCACCGAAGCTTTGCTAACCCGGCTGCCCCATCTCAAGCTGATCTCGCAGCGCAGCGTCTACCCACATGTCGACGTCGCCGCCTGCACCGCCAACAATGTGCTGCTCTGCTCCAACATGCATTCCGGCACCCCCTCCATCGCCGCATCCGAGCTGACATTCGCGCTGATCCTCGCCGCCGCCCGCCAGATCCCGCAGCAGATGGCCAGTTTGCGTGCGGGACACTGGCAAATGGGCGTGGGCCAAACCCTCGCAGGCCGGCGGCTGGGGCTTTACGGCTATGGGCGCATTGCCAAACAGGTGGCCACCTATGCCGAGGCGTTCGGGATGAAGCTCTGGTGGTGGGCCTCCGAGGAGGGCAGGGCACGCGCCGCCGCCGAGGGGGCCGAGCTGGCCCCAAGCCGCGCCGCCTTCTTCGCCGAGAGCGATTTTCTAAGCCTGCATGTGCGCCTGAAGCCCGCGACCCGGGGCATCATCACCGCAGAGGATCTGCTGTCGATGAAAGCCTCCGCCAGCTTCATCAACACCTCCCGCTCCGGTCTTGTGGCCCCCGGCGCCTTGCAGGCCGCGCTGGCCGCCGGTCGCCCGGGCCGCCTTGCGCTGGATGTCTTCGATACCGAGCCCATGACCGATGCGGATGATCCCTTGGTCAACCACCCTGCGGTCATCGCCACCCCGCATATCGGCTACGTCACCGAGGATGAGCTCGATATGCAGTTTTCGGATATCTACGACCAGATCAACGCCTATGCGGCGCAGGCCCCCATCCACATGATCAATCCGGAGGTTTGGGACGCAAGTTGATCGAGCTGTTCTCGGCCGGGCTGGAACCCCCCGTTTTCTGGGCGCTGATCGCCGTCAGCTTCATATCGTCCTTCATCACGGTGGCGCTGGGCATCGGGGGAGGGGCGCTGCTGCTGGCGGTCATGGCCAGCGTCATGCCCCCGCTTGCGCTGATCCCGGTGCACGGGGTCATTCAAACCGGCTCGAATGTGTTGCGCATGGCGGTGCTCATCCGCCACGTGCACTGGCCCCCTGTCGCCCTGTTTCTGCTGGGCACAGTAATCGGCGTTGCCTGCGGCGGCTCGGTGGTGGTCAACCTGCCCCCCGGTGCAATCATGATCGGCGTGGGCGGCTTCGTGATCTGGTCGGTTCTGGCCCGCCCTCCTGCCTGGCTCTCACGCCTGCCGCTGGTGACAGGGCTGATTTCGAGCTTTCTGACCATGTTCTTCGGGGCCACAGGCGTTTTCGTGGCCAATTTCACCAAATCCCTGAACCTGCCACGCCAATCTCATGTCGCCAGCCATGCCGCCTTCATGACCCTCCAGCACCTCGCCAAAGTGCTGGTGTTCGGCATCCTCGGCTTCGCCTTTGGGCCTTGGCTTGGGTTTCTGCTGGTCATGATCCTCGCCGGGTTCCTCGGCACCCTGGCCGGTCGGCTCGTGCTTACCCGCCTGACCGACACCAGCTTTCGCCGCGCCCTCGACGTGGTGCTGATCCTCATCTCCATCCGGCTGATCTGGATGGGCCTGAGGTCGCTGTTCTAAGCATGCTGCACGCCCCTCGGCTGGCCTGTCGTTGCAGAATGCCGGCAATGCCAATGGGACTTCACCTGCCATCCTAGCCGATCACCTCCCGGCGTGCAGAAACTCATGGTGCCTCCGGGCTTTGGTTTTTCGCGCCGATGACGGGTCGGCACTACAGCCACAAAGTCGGGGCAACGTCGCGGGGCTGCCCAATCTGGGCCGACCGGGAGAACCATCGAACGCTGGTTTCACCGGACGCTAACCGCACCTCTTTAGGCACGTCAGGCAGCCTCAACGAACAAGGTGTTCGTATTGCCGCAAAACTGTAAACCTAAGGGGAGATCGTGATGCTCACGTCCTTGCTTCCATGCATATCGCTGTCGCGAGAGGGTCCACACCGGAACCGGAGGCCTATGTGATGTTGGGAACCGGCTTTTCGATCAAACAGTGCGCCGTCGGCGTGCGCAATCAGGGCAGCATCTTCAATGGTGCCACAGCGGTCTATATTCCATCGGTGCTGTCCAGCCTTTGGCAGGATGCCAGTGGGACCGTGCCTGTAATCTCCGATGGAGACCCGGTAGGGCGGATCGAGGATCAAAGCGGCAACGGCTATGACATGATCCAAACCACCGCCGCCGCGCGCCCGACCTATCGCACTGATGGCGCCCGGCACTGGCTGGAGGCCGACGGTGTGGATGATCAGATGACCGCCGCCACGCGCTTTGGCCTCTCCGCCAGCCCGGCCCTTACCATCGTCGCTGCCCTGCGTCCGATCAGCTACATCGGCAACGACGATCGCGTCTTTCATATTGGCAAAGTAGGCACTGGCACCAAGGTGCTGGCGGCCAGCCTTGGCGCCGAGGGGCAGTCTTGGCGCCATGATGGTGGCAATGCGCGCTTCGGAGCCATCGCCACCGGCTCCGACACCGTCCTCAGTTGGTGGCGCGCTGCCGCAGCCAGCTTCAGCGCGCAACACGCCGCTGTTGACGGGGTAGAGCGGGGACTGATTAGCGCCGCGAATGGCAGCGCAGAGCCTGTGGATACCACTTCGCAGGCATGCCTCTTCAATCGGGGGCCTGGTGGCGCCCAATGGGGGCATATGCGCCTCTACGGGCTGGTGCTTTATGCGCAGGAATTGCCCTCCGGATCGCGCCACGCAGTGGAGGCGGGTCTGGCCCAGCAAGCCGGTGTGACCCTCTGATCAGCTGTGTGCCAAGTCGCGTGGGGTGCTACTCCGGCGGTGGCCCCTGCGTGAGCGCTTCAACGCCAGTCTGACGCTCCTGGCCCAAAATACATTCTTAGCCGATGTCACGTTATGTCATCGCGGTTTTGCAAGCCCCTGGCAGCCGCAGCACCCCCGAAATCGCGCAGCGCCCGCCTCCTCTTTAGGGGGCGGGCGCTGCCGTATGTTGCGGTTCAGCCGGCCTCAGCTGCGGGTAACTGCTGGCTCCGCCGAAAGATCCACGCCGCCGTTTTCGGCCGCGGGATAAAGCACCACCTTCGCGTTCATCGGGGTGCGGCGATACAGGTGCACGATCTGGTTGTTCACCAGCCGGGCGCAGCCGTTGGAGACCCGCTTGCCGATGGTGCGCGGATCATTGGTGCCATGAATGCGCAGGAAGGTATCACCGATCTGCGGTTTGAAAAGGTAGATCGCACGCGCCCCCAGCGGGTTGCCGGGGCCACCGGGCATGCCGTCTTCAAACTTTTTGTACTGCTCGGGCGAGCGTTCGATCATGTCGGGCGTCGGCGTCCACGATGGCCACTGCTTGCGCGCACCAACATAGAACGTGCCCGGCTCATACAGGCCGGGGCGACCGATACCGCAGGTGTAGCGGATGGCACGGCCACCGCCGAGCGTGAGAAACAGCGCAAAGCGGCTCGGGCTCACATGAATTTCCTGCGGCGCCAAGTCCTTGGAAACATTAACGTAATGCGGCAGAAGGTGAATTGGCAGGCCATAGGGCTTCAGGGTTTCGTCATAGGCGAGGGCAGGAGCCCCAGCAACAAAGCCAGCGCCAACCGCGGCGGCGCCTGCAAGAAAGTCTCGTCTCTTCATGTGTCTCGAACCTTGAGCGATTTTTCGCGAATGTGCCCAAAACAGGCAACAAACCCAAGCCCTTTGTGGGTTTTTTCACGCAGAGGTCAACTCGCGGGGCCTATCCCGCCGCCGCATATTGCCGCCGCAGGGTGAGTTTTGAGACCTTGCCAGTTGCCGTCAGCGGCAGTTCCTCGACGAAAAGGATGTCGTCGGGCAGCTGCCACTTGGCGAAATGCTCTTCCAGCATGTCGCGCAGCGCTTCCGGGGCAGGGGGCTCGCCCTTGGCCACCACAATCAGCATCGGGCGCTCGCCCCATTTCTCGCTCGGCACGGCGATGGCGGCGCAATTGGCCACGTTCGGGTGGCCCATCACCACGTTCTCCATGTCGATCGAGCTGATCCACTCGCCGCCCGATTTGATCAGGTCTTTGCTCCGGTCGGTGATCGAAAGCGTGCCGTTCGGGCTGATCCGGGCAATATCGCCGGTGCCAAACCAGCCCTCGCCATCAATCGCCTCGGCGGTGGCCTCGGGGTTGTTGTAATAACCCGCCGCAATGGTGTTGCCGCGCACAAACAGCTCGCCCTCCGCCGTGCCGTCCTGCGGCTGGGCGCTGCCGTCCTCTCCGATGATCTTCATATCCACGCCAAAGGCCCGGCGCCCCTGCTTTCGCTTGATCTCCAGCTTCTCAGAAAGCGGCGCATCCTCCATCGACGGGGGGAGGTTGCCCACCGTGCCGATCGGGCTCATCTCTGTCATCCCCCAAGCGTGGCACACATCGACGCCCTCCTTCTCGAAGGCCTCGATCATTGCCCGCGGCGCCGCAGAGCCACCCACCACAAGGTGCCCAAAGCCTTCCGTCAGCCGCCCCTGCGCCGCGATCTCCTGCTGCAGCCCGAGCCAGACAGTCGGCACGCCCCAGGCCGAATAGACCTGCTCGGCATCCATCAGTTTGAACAGCGAAGGCCCGTCCAGCCCCGGCCCGGGCATCACCAGCGAGGCCCCGGTGAGCGGCGCGGAATAGGGCAGGCCCCATGCGTTCACATGAAACAGTGGCACCACCGGCAAAATCCGGCTGCCCTCGCGCAGCACCTTGGGCAGGCTGATCGCGGTGCACAGCGCATGCAACACCGTGGAGCGGTGCGAATAGAGCGTGCCCTTGGGGTTGCCCGTGGTGCCCGAGGTGTAGCAAAGCGCGGCGGCGGTGGTTTCGTCGAACTCCGGCCAGTCAAACTGCTCCGGCTGCCCGTTTAGCATCGCCTCGTAGTTCAACAGCTCCACCTTGCTCTCGGGCTGCTTGTCCTCGTCCGCCATGGCCACATAGCGCAGAGAGGGCGGAAACTGCCCGCTCAGCCCCTCGATGATCGGCAAAAAGGTCGTGTCAAAGAACAGCAGGCTATCCTCGGCATGGCCCACGATATAGGCCATCTGCTCTGCCGAAAGGCGCGGGTTGATCGTGTGGCACACCGCCCCGATCCCGCTGATCGCATAGTACAGCTCGAAATGCCGGTAACCATTCCATGCCAGCGTCGCCACCCGGTCACCGGGCTTAACCCCCGCCGCGATGAGCCCATGGGCAAGCTGCGCCACCCGCGCGGCGGTCTGCGCATAGCTCTGGCGATGAATGTCACCCTCGGTGCGCGCCGAAACGATCCCCTCCTCAGGGTAGATCTGCGCCGCATGTGCCAGAATATCCGCAATCCGCAGCGGACGATGCATCATCAGGCCTTCCATGACCTCTCCTCCCTGTATCGCGGCCTCCCCGCCGCGTTTGATTTCAGCCTAGGCGCCAATCCCGCGCCGCCGCAACACCGCCCATCGGAGGGGCGGCGCGACTGCGCCATGCCCGACCTCCCCCCCGAGAGGGCATTCTTGTCTCGGCCCGCAGCACGCGGGGCACGGGTGGAGCGGGCATCGGGTGCAGCGCGTGGGGCGCGGCCCTCCCGAGGTCGGGCATGACGCAGCCGCACCGCTCACCCCATCGCCGACCAGCCGCCATCCACGATCAACGTCTGCCCGGTCATCCAGCCCCCGGCCCGCGAGGCCAGCATCACCGCCACCCCGGCAATATCCTCCGGCACCCCCAACCGCTTCAGCGCATAGCTCTCCGCCACCCGCTTCGCCCGCTCCGGGTCTTCATAAAGCGCCCGGGCGAAATCGGTCTTCACCACTGCCGGGGCGATCCCGTTCACGCGTATGTTGTCGCCCCCGTAGGCCACCGCCAAATTCCGCACGATCTGCGTATCGGCCGCCTTCGTCACCGCATATATCCCCAGATGCTCCGAGCCCTTGAACGCCGCAATCGACGACACGATCACAATCGCCCCGCCGCCCTTCGCCTGCATCCCCGGCACCACCCCCTTGCAGAGCCGCATGTTGGCCCGGATGTTCACCGCAATCGTCTTGTCAAAGGCATCATCCGGCGTGTCCAGAAACGGCCCCATGTAGGGGTTCACCGCCGCGTTGCATACGAGAATGTCCACCGGCCCCAGCCGCGCCTCCGTCTCGGCCAACAACCTCGCAATCGCCCCGTCATCCGACACATTGCAGGCAATCGGCACCGCTGCCGCGCCAATCTCGCCCGCCACCTGCTCGCAGGCATCCGCCTTGCGCGACGAGATCACTACCTTCGCCCCGCGCGCCACCAGCGCCTCGGCAATCGCCCGGCCAATGCCCCGCGTCGAGCCGGTGACAAGCGCCACCTTTCCCGTCAAATCAAACAGATCGCCCATCGCATCCTCCCTCGCTTGAACAGACAGGGGGCCGGGCGGGCTTGTCAAGCAGGTGCGGAATTGTATTCTGCATTGCGAAACGGCGCGCGGGGAGGCGCGCTGGCGGAGGATCACATGGACGCGGCGAAGCTTTTCGACCTCACCGGCAAAACGGCGCTGGTCACCGGCGGCTCTTCCGGCATTGGAGAAATGGCCGCCGAAGGGCTGGTGCGTGCCGGGGCCCGCGTGCTGCTGGCCTCCCGCCGTGGCGATGCCTGCGAGGCGGTGGCCGACCGGCTGAACGGGCTGGGCGCAACCGGCTCTGCCGAGGGCTTCGCGGGCGACGTGAGCACCGCCGAGGGCGTCGATGCGCTCGCAGGCGCCACCCGCGCCCGCACCGACGCGCTCGACATTCTCTTCAACAACGCAGGCCGCAGCTGGGGCGCACCGCTGGATGACTTCCCCCATGCCGCATGGGACAAGGTGATGAGCCTCAACGTCGCCGGCCTCTTCGAACTCACCCGCACCCTCCTGCCGCTCCTGCGCGACGCCGCAAGCGATGAAAGCCCCGCCCGCGTGGTCAACACTGGCTCCGTCATGGGCGAGGTGCCGATGGGCGATGACGCCTATTCCTACGCCGCCTCCAAGGCCGCCGTGCACCATCTCACCAAGATCCTCGCCAAGGAACTCGCGGCAGATCGTATCACCGTCAACGCCCTCGCCCCCGGTCCCTTCGTCAGCAAGATGACGTCCTTCGCCACCGGCGACGAAGACATGCGCAACCGTGTTGGCGCCCAAGTCCCGCTTGGCCGTGTCGGCAAGCCAGAAGATATCGCCGCCGCGCTGCTCTACCTCTGCGGCCCCGGCGGCGGCTACGTCACCGGCGCCATCCTCCCCGTCTCCGGCGGCATCAACGTGCAGACCGGCCCCGACATCTTCGCCGAGGGCAAACCGTGACGCTGGACGAGATGAAAGCCCGCGTCGGAGAGGAGCTCGGCGTCAGCCGCTGGTTCCCCATCGACCAGTCGCTGATCGACAGCTTCGCCGACCTCACCGAAGACCACCAATATATCCACGTCGACCCGGCCCGCGCGGCGCAAACCCCCTTCGGCAGCACCATCGCCCACGGCTTTCTCACCCTCTCCATGCTCTCCGCCATGGCCTACGATGCTCAACCTCGGCTCGATACCGAGGGCATGGGCGTGAACTACGGCTTCGACCGCATCCGCTTTCTCGCCCCTGTGCCCTCCGGAGCCCGCCTGCGCGCGCGATTCACGCTGGCCGAGGTCAAGGAACTCCCCAATCAGGTCATCGCTCTTGCATGGGACGTCACGATGGAAGCCGAGGGCGCGGCCCGCCCGGTGCTCGCCGCCCGCTGGCTGGTGCGGCGCTACACCGAAGTCGCCGCCTGAACGGCCAGAAAAACAAGGAAAGCAGCCCAATGCGCGAAGCCCTCATCGTCTCCACCGCCCGCACGCCCATCGGCAAGGCCTATCGCGGCGCCTTCAACGCCACCACGCCACAGGCGTTGGCGGGCCATGCGATTTCGCATGCCGTCTCCCGCGCCGGGGTGGAGCCGGGCGAGGTGGGTGACGTGGTGCTGGGCGCGGCGCTCCAGCAGGGCTTCCAAGGCGGCAACATCGCCCGCCAATGTGCGCTGCGCGCCGGGCTGCCCGATGCCGTCGCGGGCATGAGCCTCGACCGGCAATGCGCCTCGGGCCTCATGGCCATCGCCACGGCGGCCAAGCAGGTGGTGCATGACGGCATGCCAATGGCCATCGGGGCAGGGGTCGAGAGCATCTCGCTGGTGCAAACCGCCGCCATGCGCCGCGACCCGGACCCTTGGCTGCGCGAGCATGTCCCGTCGATCTACATGACCATGCTGGAAACAGCCGAAACCGTCGCCGCCCGCTATGGCATCAGCCGCGAGGCGCAGGATGAATACGCCGCCCAAAGCCAGGCCCGCACGGCGGCGGCGCAGGAGGCCGGAAAGTTCTCTGACGAGATCGTGCCGCTGGTCAGCGTCATGAAGGTGAAAGACCGCGAAACCGGCGAGGTCTCCGACCAAGAGGTGACGCTGGAGCAGGACGAGGGCAACCGCCCCGGCACCACTGCCGAAAGCCTCGCCAGCCTCAAGCCAGTGTTCGAAAAAGGCATCTCTCTGGATGAAGGTCGCTTCATAACCGCCGGAAATGCCTCGCAGCTCTCTGATGGCGCATCGGCGGCAATGTTGATGGAAGCCAAGGAGGCAGAACGCCGTGGCCTCACCCCGCTGGGCCGCTACGTGGGCATGGCCGTCGCCGGATGCGCCCCCGACGAGATGGGCATCGGCCCGGTTTTCGCGGTGCCCAAGCTGCTCGAAATCCACGGCCTCAAGATCGACGACATCGGCCTCTGGGAGCTGAACGAAGCCTTCGCCTGTCAGGTGATCTACAGCCGCGACCGCCTCGGCATCCCCAACGATCTGCTCAACGTCAACGGCGGCGCCATTTCCATCGGCCACCCCTACGGCATGTCGGGCGCCCGCATGGTCGGCCACGCCCTGATCGAGGGCAAGCGGCGCGGCGCAAAATACATCGTCACCACCATGTGCGTGGGTGGCGGAATGGGGGCCGCAGGCCTCTTCGAAGTCTTGTAAGGGAGAACACGATGGATCTCGGGATGACCCCCCGCGTAAAGGAGCTGGCCGCCAAGGTGCGCCAGATGGTGGATGAAGAGATCGAGCCGCTCAACGCCGAGTTCGAGGCCGAGGTTGGCAAGCACCCCTCGGGCGACCGCTTCCAGCTCACCCCCCGCCAGATCGAAATTCTCGACGGGCTGAAGGCCGAGGCCCGCAAGCGCGGTCTTTGGAACTTCTGGCTCACCGACAGCGAAAAGGGCTACGGCCTTACCACGGTGGAATACGCTTATCTCGCCGAAGAAATGGGTAAGGTCGGCATCGCCGCCGAGGTCTTCAACTGCGGCGCCCCCGACACTGGCAACATGGAGGTGTTCGAGCGCTATGGCACCGAAGCCCACAAGGAGCGCTGGCTGAAGCCGCTGCTCGCGGGCGAGATCCGCTCTTCCTACGTGATGACCGAGCCCGGCGTGGCCTCGTCTGACGCCACCAACATCTCGCTCGAAGCCAAGCAGGACGGCGACGACTGGGTGCTCAACGGCGAGAAATACTGGATCAGCGGCGCAGGCGATCCGCGTTGCGCCGTCTACATCCTCATGGCCCAGACCGACCCGGACGCCGACAAGCACGCCCGCCACTCCATGTTCGTGCTCCCCGCCGACAGCCCCGGCATCGAAATCCTGCGCCCCATGTGCGTCTTCGGCCATGATGACGCCCCCCACGGCCACATGCACATCCGCTTCACCAACGTGCGGGTGAAGGGCGAAGACATGCTTCTGGGCCGGGGCAGGGGCTTCGAGGTGGCGCAAGGCCGTCTCGGCCCGGGCCGCATCCACCACTGCATGCGGGCCATCGGGCAGGCCGAGAAGGCGCTGGAGCTCTTCTGCAAACGCGCGATGAACCGCACCGCCTTCAAGAAAAAGATCGTCGACCTTGGCGCAAACTACGACATCATCGCCAACTGCCGGATGGAAATCGAGATGGCCCGCCTTCTTTGCCTGAAGGCCGCCTGGAAGATGGACACTGAAGGCACCCGCGCCGCCCAGCCGTGGATTTCCAAGATCAAGGTCGCCGCGCCCCAGATGGCGCTGAAGGTAGTGGATGAAGCCATGCAGGTGCACGGCGGGACCGGCATCAGCCAAGACACGCCGCTTGCCGCGATGTGGACAAACCTGCGCACGCTGCGCCTCGTCGACGGCCCCGATGCCGTGCACCGCCGTCAGGTCGCCCGGGCCGAATTACGCAAGTACTCCAACGAGAAGATCTGAATGCCCGAGCTCATCCTGATCCGCCACGCGCAAGCCTCCTTCGGGGCGGCGGATTATGATGTGCTCTCCGATCTCGGCCACGCGCAGAGCCACGCGCTGGGCGCAGCACTGGCGCGGCAGGGGGTGGAGCCGGTTGCCGTGTATCGCGGCGCGATGCGGCGACACCGTGAAACGCTGGAGGGCATCGCGCAAGCGCTCGATCTGCCTGAAGCGACCATCCATGAAGGCCTCAACGAGTTTGACAGCAAAGCCCTCCTCTCAGCCTTCGGCGGCGGCGTTCCGGGAGACCGGAAGGCCCATTTCCGCCGGTTGCGCGAGGCGGTGATCGCTTGGCAAAACGGCGAGATCAACGAGCCCGAAAGCTTCAAGGCCTTCACCGCCCGGGTCATGCAGGCCCAAGCGCAAATGGCCGCCCACGATGGCCCCGTGCTTGTCCTGTCCTCGGGCGGCGCCATCTGCCGGATGCTCGCCGCCGCCGTCCGCGCGCCTGCGCTCACCATGATCGAGCTGCAATTGCAGATGAAAAACTGCGCCGTCTCCCGCATCCTCGCCACTGGCAGCACAACATTCCTCACCGGCTTCAACGAAACGCCCCATATCGACGCGGAGGCAGCCCATATGCTGACCTTTTCATGACCGCGCTCACCCTTGATACCAAAGCCGTTTCCGTCTGGATCGAGGCCCATGTTCCCGGCCACATCGGTCCCGTCACGGCCGAGAAGTTCGCCACCGGCCAGTCCAACCCCACCTTCCGCCTCACCACCCCGCAGGGCAGCCTCGTGCTCCGGCGCAAACCCCCGGGAAAGCTGCTGAAATCCGCCCATGCGGTCGACCGTGAGTATCGCGTGCAAAGCGCCCTTGCGGCCACGCCCGTGCCGGTCGCCAAGATGATCGCCTATTGCAACGATCCAGCCGTCATCGGCTCCGAGTTCTACCTGATGGAGCACATCGAAGGCCGGCACTTCAACCAGCCCCACCTGCCACGGCTCGCCCCCGCCGAGCGTGCCCCGATCTTCGACGAGATGAACCGCGTCCTCGCCGCCATCCATTCCGTCGACCTCGACGCCACCGGCCTCACCGACTATGGCCGCGCGGGCAACTACTACCGCCGCCAGATCGACCGCTGGACCACCCAATACCGTGCCTCCGAGACCGGGGTGATAGAGGCGATGGATGGGCTCATCGCATGGCTCGACGCCAATGTGCCGCCCGATGACGGCCAGGTTTGCCTCACCCACGGTGACTACCGACTCGACAACATGCTCTTCGCCCCCGATGCCCCCCGCATCACCGCCGTGCTCGATTGGGAGCTGTCCACCCTCGGCCACCCCTATGCCGATCTCGCACAGGTCATCATGCAGTGGCACCGCCCGCCGGGCGAGGAGGGCAGGGGGCTGGCCGGGCTCAACCGTGCCGCCGAGGGCCTGCCGGAGGATGAGGCCTTTATCGAGGCCTACTGCGCCCGCCGAAACCTGCCCGGCATCCCGGGCTTCGGCTTCTACCTCGCCTTCGCCAATTTCCGCATGGCCGCGATCCTTCAGGGCGTCAAAAAGCGCGCGCTCGATGGCAACGCCTCCAACCCCGAGAAGGGCCTGCAACTGGGCCGCCTTGTGCCGGGGCTGGCCGAGGCCGGGCTGGAGGCTGTGCATGCCTAGCCGCCCCGACCCCCGTGTCGTGCTCATCACTGGCGCCGCCTCCGGCTTCGGCGCAGGGGCCGCGCGCGCCTTCGCAGCTCAGGGGTCGCGGCTCGTGCTGTGCGATATCGACGGCAAGAGCCTCGAAACCCTGGCGGAAGCCCTGCGCACCGAGGGCACCGAAGTGCTCGCCCGCCGTGTCGATGTCACCGACGAGGCCGCCCAATCCGCCCTCGTCGCCGCCACGCTCCAGCACTTCGGCCAGCTCGACGTGGCGATCAACAACGCCGGCCTCGGCCAGCCCTTCACCTCGCTGGCCCGCACCGACGCGCGCGACTTTGACCGCATCATTGCCACCAACGCCCGTGGCGTCTTTCTGGGCATGAAGCATCAGATCCCGCCGATGCAGGGGGCAGGGCAGGGGGTGATCCTTAACATCGCCTCCGCCGCAGGCCTCACCGGCGCGGGCCACCTCGCCGCCTATGCGGCGGCCAAACATGCCGTGGTCGGCCTCACCCGCGCCGCCGCCGATGAGCTGGCCCGCCACAACATCCGCGTCAACGCGCTCTGCCCGGCCTTTGCCGAAACACCGCTGTTTTCCGAAATGGCCGACCGTTTCGCCAGCAGCACCGGCGAGGACGCCGCGCAGGCCCGCAACCGCATCACCGCGCGCGTGCCGATGGGCCGCGTGGCCACAGTTGACGAGGTGGTGCAGGCCATGCTCTGGACCTGCGCGCCAGCTAACAGTTTCATGACCGGACAAGCCCTCGCCATCGACGGCGGGCTGACGGCGATCTAGGGGAAGACGTGGACGCACCAGACCAAATCGACAGCGGGCTCGAAAGTGACGACCGCAACTTCATCACCGCTCTGGCCCGTGGGCTGGAGGTGTTGCGCTGCTTCCGCCCCTCCGAAACCGAGCTGACCAATCAGGAAATCGCCGCCCGCACCGGCCTGCCCAAGGCCACCATCTCGCGGCTCACCTACACGCTGCGGCGGCTGGATTACCTTGTCCATTCCGAGCGAAACGGCACCTACCGGCTCGGCCCCGGCGTGCTGGCGCTGGGCTACGGCGTGCTGGCGGGGATGGAAACCTCCGAACGTGCCCGCCCCGAAATGCGTGCGCTCTGCGAAGGGCCGAACCCCCATGTCACCGCCGCCTTCGCCGAGCATCACCGGCTTCAGGCCGTCTATGTTGGCGTGCAGCGCTCGCAACAGGCCGTCTCGCTCACCATGAACGTGGGCGCCCGCTTGCCGCTGTTCCATTCCGCCATAGGCCGCGCAATCCTTGCTGCCATGACCGAAGAGCAGCACGAGCATCTTCTGCACCTCGCCGAACGCGAGCGCCCCGATGATGTGCCGCGCTACCGCCAAAGCCTCGCGCGCGCCATCGAAGATTATGCCACCCTCGGCTACACCACCGGCTATGGCGACTGGCGCCCCGAGATCAACGGCATCGCCGTGCCCGTCGTCTCGCTCAACGGTGACAGGATCTTCGCGATGAACGTCGGCGGCCCGTCCTTTCTGGTTTCGCCCGAAGAGCTGCGCGATGCCTATTCCGAGCGCCTGCTCACCGCCGCCGCCTCCCTCAGCCGGAGGGCGGTGGAATGAGCTGGCCGCCCGCACCGCCCATCGCGCCCGAGCTGATCGAGCCGCCCTATCCCTTTCAGTCGCTCATCGGCTTTGCCATCACCGGCTGGGGGGAGGGCTGCGCCCGTGTGGAGCTGTCGCCGCTGGACGCGGTGGAAAACCGCCACGGCATCCCCCACGGCGGCGCGCTCTCGGTGCTGCTGGATACGGCCATGGGCTATGCGGGCAGCTTTACCGGCGACGCGGAGGCGAAGCGCATGGCGATGACGCTTTCGATGACGGTCAACTTTCAGGGGCAGTCGCAGGGCAACCGCCTGATCGCGGAGGGCCGCAAAACCGGGGGAGGGCGCAAGACCTTCTTCGCCGAGGCCCGCCTCAGCGACGAGCAGGGCAATCTGGTTGCCACCGCCACCGGCGTCTTCCGCTACCGCACGCCTCAGGCGTAGCTGCCCGCCACTCGCGCAGTGTGAAAATCGGCATCGCCCAGCTGCGCATCCAGCATCACCAGCCGCTTGGCATAATGGCTCAGCGGATATTCCCAGGTCATGCCGATCCCGCCATGCAGCTGAATGGCCTCCTCGCTCACCTTCCGCGCCGTGCGCCCCACGAGACTCTTGGCCATGGCGGTGGTGTGGCCATCCATCCGGTCAGCGGCCAGAATGGTGATCGAGCGGGCCTGTTCGATGGCCGTCTTCATCTCCACCATCCGGTGCTGAAGCGCCTGAAAGCTGCCGATCTCGCGGCCAAACTGCTTGCGGCTCTTGAGGTAGTCGAGCGTGGTCGCATAGCACCAATCCATCGCCCCCACCGCCTCGGCACAGAGCGCCAGCCGCCCCCGGTCCAGCGCGGCGGCAATGGTCTCCCCGGCATCGGGGAGCAGGCAACGCGCCGGGGTGCCATCCAGCATCACCTCGCCCGCGCCACCGCCGTCGATCATCCCCCAGGGGGTCACGGCAGCATCCTCGGCCTTCACCTCAAACAGCGCCAACTTGCCAGCCTGCCGGGCGCTGACCAAAAAATGCGTGGCCGCATTGGCCCCATAAACAGACGTCTTGCGCCCGGTGAGCGCCGCGCCGCCCTCGGTGGTTCCGCCTTCTGCATCCCAAGGGGCCTCCAGCTCATCGACCGCCAGCGCATAAATCGCCTCACCCGCAAGCAGCGGCTCAAGGTCTTCTCCGGCCTCGGCCAAGAGCGGGGCCGCCATGGCTGCGCCCAGCAGCGGCTCCGGGCAAAGCGCCGCGCCCATTTGTTCGAAAACTGCTAGCAGGTCAAAGCCAGAGCCCCCCATGCCCCCCGCATCCTCGGAGACGAAGGCATAGATAATTCCCAGCTCCGCTAATGCGTTCCAGCCCGCTTTGTCATGAAACGGCGCTTCATAGGCCACAGCGTTGCGATGTTCGATTCCGTATTGGCTCCCAAGCAGCTTGCCCAGGCTGTCGGCCAGCATCCGGCGGTCATCTGTCATCTCAAAATTCATGTCAGAGCTCCAGCATGGCCTTGGTCAGAATGTTCTTCTGAATTTCGTTGGATCCCCCAAAGATGGAGATCTTGCGGTTGTTGAAATAGCTCGCCGCTGCCGCCTCATCCTCGGGCTCCACCAGCGCGGCATTGCCGCCCGGCGCCTCACCGGGGATCAGCGCCGCCGCCGGGCCGAGGGCGCGGCGGTAAAGGTCGTTCAAAGCCTGCCGCACCTCGGTGCCACGGATCTTCAGCATCGAGGTTTCCACCCCAGGGTGCCCCACCCGCTGCGCCTCTGCCAGCATCCGCAGGTTGAAGATTTTCATCGCCTCAAGGTCCATCTCCACCTCGGCCAGGCGCGCCGCAAACAGCGGGTCTTCGATCAGCCGTTTGCCGCCCCGCATCGTCCGCGCCGCCAGCGCCTTCACCCGCTCCAAGGCGGCGATGGAAAAGCCCACACCCGCAATCCCGGTGCGCTCATGCGTCAGCAGATACTTGGCCACCGTCCAGCCGTCATTCTCTTTCCACACGAGGTTTTCCGCGGGCACCCGCACGTCGGTAAAGAACACCTCGTTCACCTCATGCCCGCCCTCGATCAGCTTGATCGGGCGCACTTCGATCCCCGGTGTCTTCATGTCGATCAGCAGGAAAGAAATTCCCGCCTGCGGCTTTGCGCCCGCATCGGTGCGCACAAGGCAGAAAATCCAGTCGGCGTGCTGGCCCAGCGTCGTCCATGTCTTCTGGCCATTCACCACATATTCGTCGCCCTCGCGCACCGCCTTCGTCTTCAGCGACGCCAAATCCGAGCCAGCGCCGGGCTCCGAATAGCCTTGGCACCACCAGTCGGTGCCATCCAGAATCCGGGGCAGGTAATGCGCCTTCTGTTCGTCGCTGCCAAACTTGATCAGCACCGGCCCCAGCATTTGCAGGCCAAAGGGCAGGATGCGCGGCGCATAGGCCCGCGCGGCTTCTTCGTCGAAGATATGCCGCTCCACCGGCCCCCATCCCGGGCCGCCATGCTCTTCGGGCCATGTCTGCGCCAGCCAGCCGCGCGATTGCAAAATCGCGTGCCAGCGCTCGGTATCCGCCTTGGAAACCTCCTCACCGGCCTTCACCCGCGCTGCAATATCGGCAGGCAACTCATCGGCCAGAAAGGCGCGCACCTCTTCCTGAAAGGCTTGTTCTTGTGGCGAATAGCTCAGGTCCATGGGGCGTCCTCAGTTCATCTCGGCAAATGTGCTGCCATCGGCTGCCATTTTACGCAGCAGATCGGGCACTTGCCAATAATAGGGGTCTTCTTCGGCGTAGCGCTCGATCCGCGCCACAAGCTCTTCGGCACCGATCACATCGGCCGTGTGCATCGGCCCGCCGCGATGGCGCGGAAAGCCGTAGCCAAAGAGAAAAACCGCGTCGATATCAATGGGTCGCAGCGCAATGCCGTCCTCCAGCACCCGCGTCGCTTCCGAGATCATCGCGGTCAAAAACCGGGCCTGAATCGCCTCGGCGCTAAAGCTGCGCGGCGTCACCCCCGCCTTCTCCCGCTCCTGCGCGATGATCGCCGCAACCTCCGGGTCTGGCCGCTTGTCGCGCCCCTCGTAAATGTAAAACCCGCGCCCGGTCTTGCGCCCATAGTGGCCCGCCTCGCAAATCCGGTCGGCCACCGCCACGTAGCGCTCCGCCTCGGGCCGCTCCGGGGCCAGCCGCTTGCGGTTTGCCCAGCCAATATCCAGCCCCGCAAGGTCGCTCACCGCAAAAGGCCCCATGGCAAAGCCGAAGGCCTCCATCGCCGCGTCCACCTCCTCGGGGGCCGCGCCGTCAAGCATCAGGTAGTCGGCCACCTTCTTGTAATGGCTGAGGATTCTGTTGCCGATAAACCCGTCGCAAACGCCAGCCCGCACCGCCACCTTGCGCAGCTTCTTGGCCAGCGCAAAACCGGTCGCCACCACCTCGGGCGCGGTCTTTTCGGCCACCACCACCTCCAGCAGCCGCATGATATGGGCGGGCGAAAAGAAGTGCAGCCCAACCACATCCTCGGGGCGCGAGGTGCAGGCGGCGATCTCGTTCACATCAAGGTAAGAGGTGTTCGACGCCAGCACCGCGCCCGGCTTGCAAATGCTGTCCAGCCGCCCGAAGACATCGCGCTTCACGCCCATGTCTTCAAACACCGCCTCAATCACCACATCGCAATCGGCAAAGTCTTCCAGCGCGGTCGAGGGCAAAAACCGCTCCAGCGCCGCATCCCGCTTGGCCTCGCTCATCTTGCCGCGCTTCACCGCGCCCTCAAGATTGCCCGCCACCGTCTCGCGGCCCCGCTCCAGCGCCGCCTCGTCGCGCTCGTTCATCCGCACGGTCAGCCCGGCGTTGAGGCAGGCGGTCGCAATGCCCGAACCCATCGTGCCGCCGCCGATCACGCCCACCGTGGCCACCTCGCGCGGCGTGGCACCCGCCTCGGGGATCTTCTCCACCGCGCGCTCTGCGAAGAACGCGTGGATCAGCCCGGCCCGCTGCGGGCTTTCGATACAGGCGGCAAACTTCTCGCGCTCCAGCGCCAGCCCCGGTTCCAACGGGCCGGTGCCGGCCTCCACCGCTTCCACCGCGCGATGCGGGGCAAAGAGATGCGCCTGCTTCGCCGCCAGCGTCTCCTTCGTGGCCTCAATCGCCTCGGGGTCAGGCGTCACCTCGATCTCGCCGGTCTTGCGGCAGGGCAGGGTGCCCACCCGCGCTTCCTCGGCCATCGCCAGCGCCACCGCACGCGGCTCGCCCTCTTCGATCCGGTCCACCAGCCCGCAGCTCAGCGCATCGCCGTGCCCAAGCCGCTGCCCGGTGGTGATGATCGATAGCGCCGCGCCAATCCCCATCAGCCGTGGCCCGCGCTGTGTGCCGCCCGCACCGGGGATCACCCCCAGCGTCACCTCCGGAAAGCCCACCTTCACGCCCGGAATTGCCACCCGGGCGTGGCAGCCAATCGCCACCTCCAGCCCGCCGCCAAAGCAGGAGCCATGAAGCACCGCAACCACCGGCTTGGGGCAAGCCTCGATCCGGTTGCAGACATCCGTCAGGATCGGCTCCAGCCGTGGCCCGCCAAACTCCTTGATATCCGCTCCGGCAATAAAGGCGCGGCCCTTGCCATAAATCGCCACCGCCTCAATGCCCGCGTCAGTCTCCACCGCTTCAATCGCGTTCCACAGCCCCTCGCGCACGGCATGGCCTGCGGCGTTCACCGGCGGGTTGTCGATCACGATTAGCGCCAGCGGCCCCTCGCGTTCGATGGAAATGACGTCATTGATTTGCATGGCCTGCCTCCGCAATTTCTTCCCGTGCCGCACGCTGCCCCGCCAGCGCGGCGGCGACAAGGGGCAGGGCAGCCAGGGCCAGCCCGACCAGCGCGGTGGCCCCGTAGCCCAGCCCGGTCTCCTCGGTGTGGGGGATCGCAAAGGCCACGCCGCCTGCGCAAAGCGCCACCCTGAGCGGGATCGCGAAGGCCCCCTTGATCGGCCCCAAAAAGCTCACGTAGCCCTGCAAGCCAAAGCTCAGCAGCGCCACCCCGGTCAGCGCCGAGGCCAGCGCCACCGCCACCTCCGCGCCCGGGGCTTGGCCGATCAGCGCCGGGTTCAGCACAAAGAAGAAGGGCGCCACATAAATCACCCCGCCCAGCCGCATCGCCTCCAGCCCGGTTTTCATGGCCGAGGCGCCCGACATGGTCGCAGCGGCAAAGGCCCCAAGCGCCACCGGCGGCGTGATGTAGCTCACCATGCCCCAGTAGAGGATGAACAGATGCACCGCGAGCTGGTTCAGCCCGCCTTGCTCCAGCGCCGGAGCCAGCACCACGGCCAGGAAGATGTAGCAGGCCGTCACCGTCATCCCCATCCCGAAGATGAAGGAGGTCACCGCGCCCATCAGCAGCAGCACCAGCGTGTTGTCGCCGGCAATGAACACCAGCTCATTCACCAGCGTCCCCGCCAGCCCGGTGGCCGAAAACGCGCCCACGATCAGCCCCACGCCCAAAAGAATCGCGGTCAACTCCGCCAGCCCCGCGCCCACGCCCACGAACATCTGGCCCAGCCCGCGCAGCGACAGGCGGTTGCCCGGCAGCAGCTGGTTCACCACCAGCAGCAGCGCGGTGGCATAAAACGGGGCCGAGGTTTCGCGCCGCAGCACGATCAGCATGAAGATCAGCAGCGCGAAGACGCTGACATATAGCCAGCCGTCCTTCAGCACCGTCCGCAACCGCGGCAGCTCGGCCCGCGGAATGCCCTTCAGCCCGCGCCGTGCCGAATAAGCGTCGATCTGGGCGAAGAGGCCAAAGTAGAACAGCAGCGAGGGGATCGCCGCCGCAATCGCGATTTCCACGTAGGGGCGGCTCAGAAACGAGGCCATCACAAAGGCCGTCGCCCCCATGATCGGCGGCATCAGCACGCCCCCCGTCGAGGCGCAGGCCTCCGTCGCCGCCGCCGTCTCCTTCGAAAAGCCGGTGCGCCGCATCGCCGGAATGCTCACGGCCCCCGTGGTCAGCACATTCGAGATCACCGAGCCAGACATGCTCCCCATGAACCCGCTCGCAAAGATCGAAACTTTCGCCGCCCCGCCACGAAAGCCGCCCACGAGCCCAAGCGCGAGGTCGTTAAAAAACTGCCCGCCACCCGTGCGCTGCAACACCGCGCCAAACAGGATAAACCCGATCACCACGCCGCCGAAGGCCTTCATCGGAATGCCAAAGGAGCTTTCCGACGAGTAAACATGGTAGCTCACCGCCTCGCCAAAGCTGCTCTGAAACCCCGAAAACGGGTCAGGCACATGGCTCGCAAAGGTCGGGTAGAGCGCAAAGACCAGCACGATCACAAACAGCACCGTCCCCCCGGCGCGCCGCGTGCCTTCCAGCACCAGCGCGATGAAGGCATAGCTCACCCAAACAGCCACCTCCGGTGCGGCATATTCCCAGCCTTCCGAAAGGTTGCGCTGCGCGGTGGCGGTCAGATAGGCGGTGCAGCCCAGCGTTGCGGCGGCCAGGAGCCAGTCGATCAGCCCCGGCGTATCCCCCCTCACGCCCCGCATCGGGAAAACGAGGTAGGCAACTGCCAGAAACAGCCCGCCCAGCAGGTAGAGGTAGCGCCCCTCGATCAGCACCAAGCCGCCGATCTGAAGGTTGAAAAGCTGATGGATCACCATCAGCAGGCCCAGCCCGGTCGCCCCCCCAATTGCCCAGCGGGCGGCCACATCGGCAGGCCCGCGGCCCGCAGCGGGGGCGGCGTCCGGGTCGGCTATCTCGGCGCCCTTGGGGTGGGTCTCATCGGCGGTCATCGCGGCCTCATCCTGCTCGGAAATTCAGCCGGGGCGCGGCATCAAACCCGCGCCCCGGCCAATACTTACTGACCCGTCTCAGCGGCTCAGAACACCACCTCGAAGCCACCATCGGCCAGGGCCTTGCGGCGGGCTTCCGGCCAGGCTTCTTCCCAGTTGTCCGGGCCTTCGGCCTTCAGCGCCTCCCAAGCGGCAGAGAGCGCCTCCTGCCGGGCAATCAGCTTGTCATTATGGGCCTGCGCTTCGTCATTCCACAGGCCAGCCTCGGTGTAATAGCGGATCGCGCCATCGTGGTAGGGGGCCACCCACTGCATGTCCTGCTTGTCCAGCGCCCAACCGTTGATGCCCGGGGCCTTGCCCTCGAAGCTGGGGTAGAGATCCACCATCGCCTTGGTCATCGCATAGGCCATCTCTTCGTCGGTCTCGCTGGTGCCGATCAGCACGGGGTAGGCATAGCCCGCGCCCGCGTAGCCATCGGTGCCGTCAATCGTTGCGCCGACAACGGCCACGTTAGGCACGAAGAAGGGCGCGACAGACTGCATCCGCGCCAGCCCTTCGGCGTTGTCGGGGTCGATCGGCGGCCAGAACAGCCCGCGCGGGCTGGAGGCGGCCTCATAGGCAAGGCCCGAGTTGGTCGAGGCAAAGGCAGCATCCACCTGGCCTTCGATGAGGCCCTTCCAGCTCGCGCCAAAGCCGCCAAACTCCACCACTTCCACGTCGTCCCAAGTCAGCCCGCCATAGGCGAGATAGGCCTCGGTGTTCACGTTCAGCGCCGGTGCGCCCACAATATAGGCCACGCGCTTGCCCTTGAGGTCGCTGAACTCCTTGATGTCGAGGTCCGCGGCCACGCCCACCGCAAGGTTGATCGCCCCGCCGTTGTTGGCCGCAATCACGCGGATCGGCTGTGGCCCCCAGTTCTCGGCGCCAAAGTCAAACGCGCCTTCCTGCGACATGAAGCTGCCGCCAACGCCCGTGGCCGAAAATTCCACCCGGCCCTGCCGCAGCGGCTCGGTGCGGCTCACGTCGTTCTTGCCGGGCAGAACCCGCAGGTTGATCCCGTAGGTATCCTGAAGCGCCGCGCCAATGGCCACGGCCTGGTTGTAGCCCGCCGAGCCGGTGTCATAGGCCGTCCAGCTCATCTGCTTGGGCAGCGCCGTCTCCTGCGCCGCAACGGGGGTGGCCATCATCAGCACCCCGGCGAGCATTGCAATCGTCTGTTTCATTCATTCCTCCCAAATGGTGCGGGCAGCCCCGGTTGGCCCGGGTCTCCTCCTCCCGCGTCTCAACGTCTCCGGATTGGCGCTTGGTGCGCTCTGCGGAATTGCGTTTCGCAAATGGAGCATCTATCACGATGGGGCGTCGGTCAAGACGCTTACGGTCTTCGGAACGTCACCGAGGTTGGGCATCGCTTTGCGCGCCCAGCCGTGGCGAACGGCAGCAGGCAAGCAATGCCGCCCGTTTCCGAAGGGCCAACACGGGGAGGAGATACGATATGGTGCGAGCCGCCGACCTTATGGTGGAGTGCATGGTGGCCCATGGGGCCGACCGGCTGTTCTGTGTTCCGGGCGAAAGCTATCTGGCGTTGCTCGATGCGCTGCACGGGCAGGAGGCGGTTGATGTGGTGGTTTGCCGCCACGAGGGCGGGGCAGGGATGGCGGCGGTGGCCGATGCCAAGCTCACCGGCAAGCCCGGCCTTCTGGCCGTGTCACGCGGCCCCGGCGCAATGAACGCTGCAATCGCCCTGCATCTGGCCGAGCAAGATGCCGTGCCGCTGGTGGTTCTGGTCGGGCAGGTGGCCCGATTCGAGCGCGGGCGCGGGGCCTTTCAGGAAATGGATTATGCCCGTGTCTTCGGCAGCTTCGCCAAGCACGTCGAAGAAGTCACAGACGCCTTCCGCCTGCCCGAAGCCCTCGCGCGGGCATGGGCCGCGGCGCAGTCCGGCACCCCCGGCCCGGCGGTTCTGGCCCTGCCGGAAGACATGCTGACAGATGACGTCACCGCCGCCGTCGTCCCCCCCATCACCGTGCCCGTGCCCGGCCCGTCAGAGGCCGACATCTCCCGCGCCGCCGAGATGCTCTCGAAGGCAGAGCGCCCGCTCATCATCGCAGGCGGCGGCTTCGCCGAGCCCGCCACCCGCGCCGCCCTCAAGGCGCTGGCCGAAGGGCAGGGGATTCCCGTGGCAACCACCTTCAAACATCAGGAAGTGTTTGATAATTTCTCACCGCTCTACGCCGGGAACCTCGGTTTCAAGGTGCCCCCCTCGCTCTGGAAAACCCTCGCCGAGGCCGATCTGATCCTCGCGCTCGGCACCCGCCTCGGTGATGTGCCCACGCAGGGCTACAAAATCCCCGCCGCCCCCGAGCCGGCCCAGCCGCTCATCCACGTCTGGCCCGATCCGGCCGTGCTCACCCGCCTCTACAACGCCACCCTCGCCGTGGCCTCCGAGCCTTCCGCCTTCGCCGCCGCCCTCGCGCAGGCCGCCCCCAAAGCGCCCGACCGCGCCGCATGGGCCGCCCGCTGCAACGGCGCCGCGCTGGCATTGAAGCCGCAGGCGAAACCCCGCGAAGACGGCCTCGATTTTGGCGTGGTCGCCTCCGAACTGGCCCAGCAGGCCCCGCGTGATGCAATCGTCACAACCGATTCGGGCAACTTCTCCGGCTGGGTCCACCAATACTGGCCCTGGGATGGCACCCAACTCGCTGTCGGCGCGGTTGGCGGCGCGATGGGCCTTGGTATCCCCGGCGCGGTTGCCGCCTCCCTCCGCTTCCCGGGCCGCTGCGCGCTCGGCTTCGCGGGCGATGGCGGCACCCTGATGACCGGGGCCGAGCTGGCCACCGCCATCGCCAAGGGCGCCACCCCCAAGATCGTCGTGGCCGACAACGGCACCTATGGCACCATCCGCCTGCACCAAGAGCGCGACTATCCCGCCCGCATCTCCGGCACCGATCTGGCCAACCCCGACTTCGCCGCATGGGCCGCAAGCTTTGGGGCAGGGGCCTTCTCCCTCGCGCCGGGCGATGACATCGCGGTCACCATCGCCAACTTCCTCGCCCATCCCGGCGCGGCGGTTCTGGCGGTGCAAACCTCCGCCGAGGCGCTCTCGGCCTATGTCACCGTCACCCAATTGCGAGAACGGAGCAGCAAGCGGAGCAGCGCCTGATGGCCCCCTTCACCCGCCACCTCGCCAGCTGGCCCAAGGGCGTGCCGCACAGCATCGAGATTCCGGCACGCTCCATGGCGCAAAACCTCGCGCTCACCGCCGAGGCCACGCCAGAGGCCCCGGCGATCCTGTACTACGGGCGCCACATCACCTACGGCGCACTCGCCGCCGAGGTGGAGGCGCTCGCCGGTTGGCTCCAGTCCAACGGCGTGGCCAAGGGCGACCGCGTCCTGCTCTACATGCAAAACGCCCCGCAATTCATCGCCGGCTACTACGCAATCCTGCGCGCCGATGCCGTGGTGGTGCCCGTCAACCCGATGAACCGCGCCGCCGAACTCGCCTATCTCTGTGAAGACACCGGCGCCGAGGTGGCGCTGACCGGGCAAGAGCTCTTGCCCCACCTTGCAGGCACGCCCCTGCGCCACATCCTCTCCGCCGCCTACGCCGAGCACACCGACCCGGCCTTCCCCTTCACGCTCCCCGAGCCGCTGAACGCGCAGCCTCACCCCTCCGACGACCCCCGCGTTACCCCATGGTCCGCCGCCATCGCGCAGGGCCACCAACCCGGCCCGATCACCGCCGCGCCCGACGATCTCGCCCTCATCCCCTACAGCTCCGGCACCACCGGCCAGCCCAAGGGCTGCATGCACAGCCACCGCACCGTGATGAGCACCTGCGTCGGCAACACCGTCTGGAACCCCACGCGCGGCAACGGCACCACGCTCGCCAGCCTGCCGCTCTACCACGTCACCGGCATGCAGAACTCGATGAACGCGCCGATCCTCAAGGGCGAGCCGATCATCCTGATGACAAGGTGGGACAGGGCGCTCGCGGCCTACCTGATCGAACGCTACAAGGTCGCCCGCTGGCGCTCCATCACCACCATGGCGATCGACCTCGTGAACGACCCGGCGCTCGACAGCTACGACCTCACGTCGCTCGAAGTCATCGGCGGCGGCGGCGCCTCCATGCCCGAGGCGGTCGCGGCCAAGCTCAAGGATCTCACCGGCCTCGACTACATCGAAGGCTACGGCATGACAGAAACGATGGCCCCCTCCCACATCAACCCGCTCGACGCCCCCCGCCGCCAATGCCTCGGCATCCCGATCTTCGGCGTGGACTCCCGCGTGATCGACCCGGAGACGGGCGCAGAGCTCGGCCCGAACGAGCCGGGCGAAATCATCATGCACGGCCCGCAAAACTTCCTCGGCTACTGGAACCGCCCGGAAGAAACCGAAGCCGCCCATATCGAGATCGACGGCAAACGCTTCGTGCGCTCCGGCGACATCGGCCGCTACGACGAAAGCGGCTTCTTCTACATCGTCGACCGGGTAAAGCGGATGGTCTCCGTCTCCGGCCTCAAGGTCTGGCCCACCGAGGTCGAAGGCCTCATGCACGCCCATCCGCAAATCACCGAATGTTGCATCATCGGCCGCCCCGATCCCCGCACTGGCGAGCGCGTGCGCGCCTATATCGTGCCCAAGGGGGATGTGACGGCGGAAGAAATCACCACCTGGTGCCGCGCCAACATGGCCGCCTACAAGGTGCCCAAGGAGATCGTCTTTGTGCAGGCCCTCCCGCGCTCTCCCTCCGGCAAGGTGCAATGGCGCGAGTTGATGGAAGAGGCGGCACAGGAGAGCACTTAACCCCGCTCCATCCGGTCATAAACCAGCGTGAGCCTTTCCACCGTCACCTGGCCGGGGTGGCTCCCGTCGGGCACAAATCTGAAGTTCGTAGCCCAGGCCGAGAACAGCCGCCAAACGCGTGCCTCTGCACCATCCTCAAGCATCGCCAGCTCAACGTCCCGCGGGTCAGGCTCGCCAACCAATGAGCGCTCGGCCCAAGCGCAAAAACCGTCATCATTGGCTTGTCCAAAGCGCAGTTGCAGCGGCGTCACTCTGAACTTCCCCGGCAGGTGCCGCACAGCCCTGCCGCCCCCTTCACGGTAGGCGACAGTGTCCATCTCCGGGCCAAGCCCGCTCGCCTTGATGAAGCGGGCCACAGGCTCGCCCGCAAGGCGCAGCTCAAAGTTGAACCGGGTGTAAGGGGTGTCGCTCATGGGGCATCGCCCGCTTTCTGCACGATCCGAAATATGACGAACTCCGCAGGCTTCACCATCGCCACGCCGACAAGGCAGATCAGCCGCCCGTTGTCGATATCATCCTGCGTCATCGTGGTCCGGTCGCAGGTTGCAAAATAGGCGCTCTCCGGCGTTTCCCCGGCCAGCGCCCCGTCGCGCCAGAGCGCGTCCAGAAACGCCGCCACATCGCGCCGCACCGCCTTCCACAGTGGCTCGTCATTCGGCTCGAAGACCACCCATTCCAGCCCCCGGGTCAGGCTTTGCTCAATCATCAGCCCCAGCCGCCGCATGGGCACATAGCGCCAGTCACTCGCCGGGTCGCTCAGCGTGCGCGCGCCCCAGACCCGGAAACCATCCGTGAACTGGCGGATCAGATTTACACCCGTCGTTGCCAACACATCCTGATCGGCATCGTCAAAGGCCTCCGTGAGCTGCGTCACCCCGCGCAGCGCCACGTTCGCCGGAGCCTTGTGAACGCCCCTAGAGGCATCCACCTGCGCATAGATCCCGCAGATATGCCCCGAGGGCGGCACTGCTACCTGCTCGCCGGTCACCACATCCGGCAGGAGGATGCGTGGCGCATAAATCGCCGCCAGCCCGCTTTCCACCTGCGGCGGCAACAGCCCGCCGTCCGGCTCGCGCTGCTGCATCGCCGCCAGATCACCCCCCGTTTCGGCCATGTCGAGCACCGCAAACCGATCGCCCCTGTCCTCGCAGTGCTGCACCAGCGCCGCGTGGCTCTCTGCATCGTCAAAGCCCGGCGTGGCGACGAGTCGAATACTCTTCTCCTCATCCAGCGGCTGCAGGTCCTCCAGCGAAAGGCGCTCTAACCCGTCCGCAACCCGCAGCACGAAAAGCCGGGTGCCGCCGTTGTCGAAAAAGCCGCTCACCGCGGTGGCCAGCGTGCAGGGGCGGTCGCCGGGCAATCCCTCCAGATGCATTCGCTCAAAGGTGGTGTAGTTTGAGAATAATACCGGCTCCCCCACCGGCCCCTTGCCCTCTTCGATCAGCCCAACAAGCGCAGTGGTCGAGGTGCCCACCGTAGAGATCGGCCGCGCTCCTCCAGCCTCCTCCACAACATAAACTCCGGGCGTTCGGTACTCGGCCATCGGGGCTTTCCTCCTTGGCTGCCGTTGCGTCATCATGCGCCCGAAAGCCAGTGCTCACAACCGCGCGGAATCAGTCGCGCTTCTCGATGGGGCTCAAAAATTTGGATGAACAACTTGGCACAATATGCTGTTAAACAATGGAAATTCATGTAATTCACGCCGCCGTGACAAACCCCATTGCCAAAAATAATAAAGTAATACTTAATCGAATCCACGAACGACAATCGTTCCATGGGAGGAAATCATGAACGTCAAAGCAACGCTCCTTGCGAGCGCCATCGCCCTTACGCCCTTCGCCGCCATGGCCGCCGATATGACCATCGGTTTCAGCCAGATCGGGTCTGAATCCGGCTGGCGCGCGGCAGAAACCACCGTCACCAAGCAGGAAGCCGAAAAGCGCGGGATCGACCTCAAGTTTGCCGATGCCCAGCAGAAGCAGGAAAACCAGATCAAGGCGATCCGCAGCTTCATCGCGCAGGGCGTTGATGCCATCCTGCTCGCCCCCGTGGTCGCCACCGGCTGGGACGAGGTGCTGGAGGAGGCCGCCGATGCCGAGATCCCCGTGGTCCTGCTCGACCGCACGGTCGATGCTTCCGACGATCTCTACCTCACCGCCGTCACCTCCGACCTCGTCCACGAGGGCCGCGTGGCCGGGCAGTGGCTGGCCGATGAAATGGCCGGCGAGCCCTGCCGCATCGTCGAGCTGCAAGGCACCACCGGCTCCTCGCCCGCGATCGACCGCAAAAAGGGCTTTGAAGAGGGCATTGCCGGGGCCGATGGCCTCGAGATCGTCCGCAGCCAGACCGGCGATTTCACCCGCTCGCAAGGCAAGGTGGTGATGGAGAGCTTCCTCAAGGCCGAGGGCGGCGAGAACATCTGTGCGCTCTACGCCCATAACGACGATATGGCCGTTGGCGCGATCCAGGCGATCAAGGAAGCCGGTCTCAACCCCGGCACCGACATCAAGATCGTCGCCATCGACGCCGTGCCCGATGCCCACCTCGCCATCGCCAACGGCGAGATGAACGCCACCATCGAGCTGACGCCCAACATGGCCGGCCCGGCGCTGGATGCGCTCGAAGCCTACTTTGCGGACGGCACCGCGCCCGAGAAGTGGATCCAGACCGAGAGCAAGCTCTACACCGCCGAAGACGACAACCAAGCCGTCTACGAGGAAAAGAAGAACCTCGGCTACTAAGGCTCCCCCGGGCAGGGCATCTTCCTTTACCCGGCCCGTTCTCTCCCCGCGTCCGCCCGTGCTAGGCTTTCGCGGGGAGGGGCAACTTCATGAAAAGCAGACGCAAGATGCAAGATCAGCCCCCGCTGCTCCACGCCAGCGGCATCTCCAAGTTCTTTCCCGGCGCCGTGGCGCTCGATGAGGTAGAGCTCAAGCTCTACCCCGGCGAGGTGCACGCGCTTCTGGGCGAGAACGGCGCGGGCAAATCCACCCTCATCAAATGCCTCACCGGCGCCTACCGGCGTGATGGCGGGGTGATCCGGCTCGCGGGCCAAGAGGTCGATCCGCGTTCCACCGCCGATGCGCAGGCCCTCGGCATCGGCACCGTCTACCAGGAGGTCAACCTTCTGCCCAACCTGACCGTGGCCGAAAACCTCTACATGGGCCGCCAGCCCACCCGCCTCGGCCTCGTCAACCGCCGCGCCATGAACCGCGCCGCCGCCGAAGTGCTCGAAGGCTACGGGCTGAATATCGACCCCGGCGAGCCGCTCACCCGTTACTCTGTCGCCGTGCAGCAGGTGGTCGCCATCGCCCGCGCCGTTGCGCTCTCGGGCAAGGTGCTCATCCTCGACGAGCCCACCGCCTCGCTGGACCGGGATGAGGTCGATCTGCTCTTCGGGGTCATCCGGCAGGTGAAGGACGCTGGCCTGTCGGTTGTTTTCATTACCCATTTTCTCGATCAGGTCTTCGAGATATCCGATCGTGCCACCGTGCTGCGCAATGGCCGCGTGGTGGGCGAGCGCCTGCTGGCCGAGGTCTCGCAGCACGATATCATCACCCTCATGCTCGGCCGCCAACTGGAGGCCCGCGTGGCCGAAAAGAAGGGCGGCACCCCGGGCGAGTTGCTGTTGCAGGTCAACGATCTCGCCAAGCGCGGCATGATCGAACCCTTCTCGCTCAACCTCCATCGCGGCGAGGTCGTCGGGCTCGCCGGGCTGCTCGGCTCTGGCCGCACCGAAACCGCCAACCTGCTCTTCGGCGCCGTGCAGGCCGACCAAGGCAAGCTGCTGCTCGAAGGCCGCGAAACCCGCATCACCAACCCGCGCGAGGCCATCGCCCACCGCTTCGCCCTCTGCCCGGAAGACCGTAAAACCCACGGCATCGTCGGCGACCTTTCGGTGCGCGACAACATCATCCTCGCGCTCCAGGCCCGCCAAGGCTGGATGCGTCCGATCCCCCGCGCCAAGGTGAACGAGATCGCCGAACACTATGTAAAGGCACTCGATATTCGCCTCGCCTCGCTCGACATGCCGATCCGCCTGCTCTCGGGCGGCAACCAGCAAAAGGCGCTGCTTGCGCGCTGGCTCGCCACCGAGCCCGAGTTTCTCATCCTCGACGAGCCCACCCGCGGCATCGACGTGGGCGCCCACGCCGAGATCATCGCCCTGATCGAAACCCTGCGCGAGCGCGGCATGGCCCTGCTTGTCGCCTCCTCCGAGTTGGAGGAGCTGGTGGCCTATTCCACCCGCGTCGTGGTGCTACGCGACCGGCGACAGGTGAAAGAACTCACCGGCGAGGCCATCACCGCCGAAAACATCGTCACCGCCATCGCCGATGAAGAGCGGGGGGCCGCCTGAATGCTTGCCACCACGCCCTCCCTGCTCAAGCGGATCACCCCGCAACTTATCATTCTGGCCGTCGTTTTGGGCCTCAACACCCTCGTTTTCCCCGATTTTTTCGAAGTCAGCTTCCGCAATGGCCGCCTCTTTGGCAACCTAGTGGACGTGCTCAACCGGGGCGCGCCCGTGGCGCTGCTCTGCATCGGCATGACGCTGGTGATCGCCACCAAGGGCATCGACCTGTCCGTTGGTGCGGTCATGGCCATCGCCGGGGCCACCGCCGCTTCGCTCGTGACTGACGGTCACGGCTGGGGCACCGCGCTGATCGGCGCATTGGTCACCGGCCTGCTCTGCGGCCTCTGGAATGGTGTGCTGGTGGCGGTGCTGCGGATCCAGCCCATCGTGGCCACTCTGGTGCTGATGGTGGCGGGCAGGGGCATCGCCCAGCTCATCACCGAGGGCACCATCCTGACCTTCAACAACGAGGGCCTCATCCGCCTTGGCGCGAGCACGGTGCTCGGCATCCCAACGCCCATCGTCATCTGGCTCGCCCTCGGCACGCTGGCCACGCTCGCCGTGCGCCGCACCGCGCTCGGCATGCTGATCGAATCCATCGGCGTCAACGAGGCCAGCTCGCGGCTCGCTGGCATCAACTCCCGCGTCCTGCTGATCTGCGTCTACCTCGCCTCCGGCCTCTGCGCCGCGCTGGCGGGTGTGATCGTGGCGGCCGATATCAAAGGGGCCGATGCCAACAACGCCGGCCTCTGGCTGGAGCTCGATGCCATCCTCGCCGTGGTCATCGGCGGCAACTCCCTGCTCGGCGGGCGCTTCTCCATCGTCGCCTCGCTGATCGGCGCGCTCATCATCCAGTCGGTCAACTCGGTAATCCTGCTCTCCGGCATGCCGCCAGAGTTCAACCTCGTCATCAAGGCGGTGCTGATCCTCGCCATCCTCGTGATCCAGTCGCCCAAGATCGGCCATCTGGTCTACATGCTCCGCGCCTCCGGGCCCGAGCGCCTGCCAGAGCGCCCCCGGCCAACCTCGCCCTCCGCGACCCCCAAGGAGGACGCACCATGATCCGTTCCACCCACCTGCCGCTGATGGTCACGCTGGCCACCTTCGTGCTCGCCTACGCCCTCTGCGGCTGGCAATACCCCTCGATGCTCTCCACCCGCGTCGTCGCCAACCTGCTGACAGACAACGCCTTTCTCGGCATCGTCGCGGTAGGGATGACCTTCGTGATCCTCTCAGGCGGCATCGACCTTTCGGTCGGCTCCGTCATCGCCTTTACCGGCGTCTTCCTCGCCGTGATCCTGCGGGACACCTCGATCCACCCGCTCACCGCCTTCGTGCTCGTGCTGGCGCTCACCACCGCCTTCGGCGCGGCTATGGGGGCCACGATCCACTATCTTGAAATGCCCCCCTTCATCGTCACGCTGGCGGGCATGTTCCTCGCCCGTGGCGCGGCCTATGTGCTCTCCACCGACTCCGTGCCGATCACCCACGAATTCTACGACACCTTGCAAGATATCTACTGGAAGGCCCCCTCCGGCGGGCGCTTCCGGCTGATCGGCGGGCTGATGATCCTTACCTTCATCGCCGGGGCGCTGATCGCTCACCGCACCCGCTTCGGGCAAAACGTCTATGCCCTCGGCGGCGGCGCGCAAACCGCCCGCCTCATGGGCGTGCCGCTGGCCGCAACCACCGTGGGCATCTACGCCATATCGGGCGGCCTCGCCGGGCTCGCGGGCATCGTCTTCTCGCTCTACACCTCGGCAGGCTACAGCCTCGCCACTGTCGGCGTGGAGCTCGATGCCATCGCCGCTGTCGTCATCGGCGGCACACTGCTCTCCGGCGGCTACGGCTTTGTCGCCGGCACCTTCTTCGGCATCCTCATCATGGGGCTGATCCAAACTTACATCGTCTTTGACGGGACACTTTCGAGCTGGTGGACTAAGATCGTCATTGGCGCTTTGCTCTTCGCATTCATCCTGCTTCAGAAAGGCCTCACTTGGGCGACGACCACCCGACGAAAAAGAGCGACTGGCTCCGCACAGCCATCATGACAATCGTCGCGTCCGGCTCGCCGTCTGCGCGGGCCTCGAACCACACGCATTTCGTGGTGGATCAGCTCGGTCGTGCCATTGTGGCGGGGGAATACCCGGCTGACACGATGATCCCGCTCGATCCCGACCTTTGCGAGATGTTCGACGTGAGCCGCACCGTGGTGCGTGAGGCCAAGAAGACGCTCGCCGCCAAGGGCATGATCGCCTCCAAGGCCAAGGTGGGCACCCATGTGCGCCCCTCGGACGAGTGGAACATGTTCGACGAAGACGTGCTGCGCTGGCACACCTCGGTCAAAAACCCGGGCCGCTTCTACGACGAGCTTTTCGAAATCCGCCTGATCTTCGAGCCCGCCGCCGCCGCCTCCGCCGCGCGCCGCGCCAATGAGCTGGCCGACAAGGCAGCCTGCGACAGGCTCTTCACCCTCTGCGACAGCCTCGCCGGTGCCAGCAGCCGGGCCGATTTTGCCGTGGCGGACTACGAGTTTCACCACCACGTGCTAAAGCTTTCCGGCAACCGCTTCCTGCAATCGCTGGGCGACATGGTGCAAACCGCGCTCTATTCCCTGTTTCTCATCGAGACGGGCGAGCAGTTTCAGGAGGTGAAGGCCGAAGTGGCGCAAAACCACCGCGACATCGCCCGCGCCATCGCCTCCGGCCTGCCCGAAGCGGCCCATACCGCGATGCTCAAGGTCATCACCGAGGGCCACCACCGCACCCGCACCACCGCGTAGGGTGGGCAATCTGCCCACCATCCGCCGCGCCTGGCGCGGGCGCACCACCGTACCCGCACCACCACGTAGGGTGGGCAATCTGCCCACCATCCGCCACGCCTAGCGCGGGCTCACCATCGCACCCGCACCACCACGTAGGGTGGGCAATCTGCCCACCGTCCGCCACGCCTAGCGCGGGCTCACCACCGCACCCGCACCACCACGTAGGGTGGGCAATCTGCCCACCGTCCGCCACGCCTAGCGCGGGCTCACCATCGCACCCGCACCACCACGTAGGGTGGGCAATCTGCCCACCATCCGCCGCGCCTGGCGCGGGCTCACCACCAGCTCGTCATATCCCGAAGCAGGGCAGGGCGCCCGGCCAAACCGCAGCCCGTCCAACGCCACCACCACGATCTCCGCCTCCGTCCCGCGCGCGCCTCACACCAGCGAAACCCGCGTCTCCTGCGCCGCACTCTCCGCAATCGCATGGATCACCCTCTCAATCTCAAGCGCGGCTTCAAAATCCGGCCATGCCCTGTGCCGCCCCGCGATCGTCTCCACCAGCTCGGCGGCCTCCAGAATCTTCAGATCATTGAACCCCAGCTGATGGCCCGGCGCCGGGCAGAAGGCGGCATAGGGCGGATGCGCGGGGCCGGTGAGGATGGTCTTGAAGCCCTGTTCGGCCTTCTCGCCCTCGTTCACGTAGATCCGCATCTCGTTCAGCCGCTCCTGCTCGAAGGTGATCTGCCCCTCGGTGCCGTGGATCTCCAGATCAATCCGGTTCTTGCGGCCCCACGCGCTGCGGCTTGTGGTCAGCATCCCCCGCGCGCCGCCCTTCAGCCGGATCAGCGCCGTCGCCACATCCTCGTTCTCCACCGGCGCGCGCCCGCCGCCCTCCACCGGGCGGGTCTCGTGGATGATCTGGGTCTCCGCCAGCACGCTCTCCACCGGGCCGACAAGCTGCATCACCATCGAGATCAGGTGGCAGCCCATGTCGCCCAATGCGCCCAGCCCCGCCTCCGAAAGTTTGGCCCGCCAGGTCCAGGGCAGGGCGCCATCCGCCTGATAATCCTCGTCGTAAAACCCGCGCACATGCACCACCCGGCCAATCCGCCCCTCGGCGATGAGCTTGGCCGCATGGTGCAAAGCCGGGTTGCGCACGTAGTTGTAGCCCACCAGCGTGACCTTGCCGCTGGCCTTGGCCGCCGCAACCATCGCCTCTGCCTCCTCCAGCGTCAGCGCCATCGGCTTTTCGCACCACACATGCTTGCCCGCCTCCAGCGCGGCAATCGCCATCGGCGCGTGCAGCCCGTTCGGGGTGGTGATCGAAACCACATCCACTGCCGGATCTTCCACCAAGGCGCGCCAATCGTCCCCGGCGCGGGCAAAGCCCCAGTCGGCCGCAAGCCGCTCCGCCTTCTCCAGCGGCATCTCGCAGAGGTGCGCCAGCTCGATCTCACTGTCGCCCCCCATCACCGCCCGCGCCCCGCGCCACGCCAGCGCATGCGCCTTGCCCATGAACCCGGTGCCGATCAGCCCCACACCCAACTTTGCCATCGCCGGTCTCCTCCCTGCTTTGCCCCTGCCTAAACACCGCCTGCGTGTCGGGCCAAGCCAAAGCGGGCAGGGGGCTTGAAAAAACATCATTTCCCATCAAGGATGAGGCAGGCTTTGCGGGAAAACCATCACCACCCACCTCACACAGCACATAGGAGCCACATCATGGCCAGACGTCCGATCATCTCCGATGTCGCGCGCGCCGCAGGCGTCTCCGTGGCCACCGTCGACCGGGTGCTGAACGGGCGGCTGAAGGTGCGGGAGGAAACCGCGCGCAAGGTGCTCCAAGCCGCGCAGGAGGTGGGCTATCACGCCCGCAACCTGATCGAGCAGCGCCTGCGCGTCGATCTGCCCGAGGTGCGCCTCGGCTTCATCCTGCAAAAGGAAAAGCAGGCGTTCTACCAGCGCTTTGCCCACCAGATCGAGGCCGCCGTGGCCGAGGCCGATGGCATCCGCGGGCAGCTGGTGATGGAGTTTTCTGCCTCACAATCGCCTGACCATGTGGTGGAGATGATGGAGCGCATGTCGGGCAAGGTCGATGCGCTCGCGGCCACCGCCGTAAACCATGCGAAGGTGAGCGACGCGGTCGCCCGGCTTGCCAAGGCGGGCACCCCGGTGTTCTCGCTGTTGTCAGACTTCGCGCAGGGGCTCAGACGCAACTATGTAGGCTCCAACAACCTCAAGGTCGGGCGCATGGCGGCCTGGATGCTCTCCACCGCCGCGCCCCGTCCGGGCAAAATCGCGCTCTTCGTTGGCGGCTATCGCTGGCATGGCCACGAGCTGCGCGAAACCGGTTTTCGGTCCTTCTTCCGCGAGCACGCGCCCGAGCGTCCGCTGCTCGACACGCTGGTCAACCTCGAAACCCGCCAGCTCACCTATGAGGCCACGCTGGACCTGCTCCACCGTCACCCCGACGTCACCGGCATTTATCTAGCGGGTGGCGGGATGGAGGGCACCATCGAGGCGCTGCGCGAGGTGCGCAAACCCGGCGAGGTCGCGCTTGTCGTCAACGAGTTGACGCCCGACAGCCGCGCCGCCCTGGCCGACCGCTATGTGACGATGGCGCTGGAAACCCCGCTGGAGCCGCTCTGCCGCGAGCTGGTGCGTCTGATGTCGCAAGCCGCCCTCTCCACACAACCCGCCGTGCCCGGCCAGCTCTTCATCGACAGTGTAATCCATCTGCCGGAGTCGGTCTGACGCTCTGCAACGATTGATAGAAAAACATCATTGGGGAGTGGATTTTCGCCCCGCTGATTGCAATCCTTTCATCAATGATGCGAATGTGGCCCCTCAGCACCCCACGCGTTGACGCCCCCGGCGCAAGCATGCATTCACCCCGCAACGCCCCCGGCACAGCCCGCACAACTCAACTCGCAGGATAATGCCCATGCCCGTCAAAATCGGCATCTCCCCCATCGCCTGGCAGAACGACGACCTGCCCGATCTCACAGCCGCCTACACAATGGAGCAGGCGCTCAAGGAGGCGCGCGAAATCGGCTACACCGGCGTCGAGCGCGGCCAGCGCATGCCGCATGATACGCCGGGCCTGCGCCACTACCTCGACATCAACGATATCGCCCTCTGCGGCGGCTGGTGCTCGGGCAACCTGCTGGTCAACGACCTTGAGGCCGAGAAGGCTGCCGTGGCCGCGCAAGTCGAGCAGTTCATCGCGCTCGATGCTCCCTGTATCGTCTACGCCGAATGCTCCAACACCGTGCAGGGCGACCCGGCCACGCCGGTGGCCAACCGGCCCAAGCTCTCACGCGACGAGGTGGCGGCCTACGCTGCCAAACTCGGAGAGCTGGCCAAGTGGATGGCAGGGCAGGGGATGCCACTGGCCTATCACCACCACATGGGCTCGATCATCGAAAGCGAAGACGATGTGAACTGGCTGATGGAGGCCAGCCCCACCGAGGTTCACCTGCTCTATGATACCGGGCACCTGCGCTTTGGCGGGGCCGATGAGCTTGCGGTGCTCGACCGCTGGGCCAACCGCATCCACCACGTCCACTACAAGGATGTGCGCCCGAACATCGTGCAGCACATCCGCGAAACCAACGGCTCCTTCCTCAATGCCGTCATCGCCGGGGCCTTCACGGTGCCGGGCGATCCCGAAGGGTGCATTGATTTCGCCACCATCACCGGCAAACTGGCCGAGATGGATTACGCCGGATGGATCGTGGTCGAGGCCGAGCAAGACCCGGCCAAGGCCGATCCCTACGCGTATTCCAAACTCGGATATGAAACGATAATGGCTGCCTGTCGCGCCGCCGGATTGGACCTCGCCGCATGAAAGCAATGTTCGACCTTCAGCACCCGTTTTTCCGTCAGGTCTGGCGGCGCGTGGCGGTCGTCGCCATCTGTTTTGCCTGGGCCGGGGTCGAGCTTGCCTCCGGCGCGCAGATCTGGGCGGCGCTCTTCGCCGCCGCCGGGGCGTGGTGCGTCTATCAGTTCTTCGTGGTCTGGACGGATCCGGAGGATCCCGAGGACCAGCCGTGAGCAACCGAGCACTCTCGCCTCAGGCATCCGCGCCCTCGCTGCCCCGCTAAACCTCCCCGCCGAGCGCCGCGCCTCGTTGGCCAACCGCGCTTCTCTCCTGCGCGGCGCTTAACGCTCCCTTGCCCCACCGTCCCGGCGGGTTGCCGACCAAGCGCCCTCAGCCTGTGCATTTCGCACATGCATAGGATGTGCATGGCTTGTGCATAGGTTGTTGCCCGCTGCTTTTCGCCCTGTTTTCGCGTTTCGCAAAAGGGTTAACCCCCCGCACGCCGTGGCGCTGATGATGGGCCTTCCGCCGCCCACGCTCCCCTTCTGGCGTGTGAGCGTCCGCTTGGGCTGGCGGGCGAGGCACCTCGCGGCTAGGGTCGCGGCATGACACTGCTGGAAGATACAACCGCGCTTCTAGGCGAGCTCGTGGCCTGCCCAACCGTCTCGTCCGAGAGCAACCTCGCCTGCATCGACCTTCTGGCCGCCCGGCTCGAAGACGCCGGTGCGCGGGTTGAGGTTCTGAAGGATGATACCGGCGAAAAAGCCAATCTTTACGCCACCATAGGCCCGGATGTTCAAGGTGGCATCCTGCTCTCTGGCCATTCCGATGTGGTGCCGGTGGAGGGGCAAAACTGGTCCAACGATCCCTTCGTGATGACCGAGCGCGATGGTCGCCTGCATGGGCGCGGCACCTGCGATATGAAGGGCTTCATCGCCGCCTGCGTTGCAATGGCCCCGCACCTTGCCGCGCAGGTCAAAACCCGCCCCCTCCACTTCGCCTTCACCCATGATGAAGAGGTCGGCTGCCTCGGTGCCAAGGCCTTGGCCGAACAGCTGAAAACCCGCGAAATCCTGCCCTCCGTCGCCATCATTGGCGAGCCCACAACCATGCGCGTGGTCGAAGGCCACAAGGGCTGCTGCGAATATACCACCCGCTTTCAGGGCCGCTCCGGCCACGGCTCCGACCCGGGCGCAGGCGTCAACGCGGTCGAATATGCAACCCGCTACATCACCCGCCTGATGGAGCTTCGCGAGGCCCTCAAGGCCCGCACCCCGCCCGAAAGCCGTTTCGAGCCGCCTTGGACCACCCTCAACACCGGTGCGCTGATCGGCGGGTTCGCCCATAACGTCATCCCGTCAGAGGCCGAGGTGCAATGGGAGATGCGCCCCGTGGCCGATGCCGATGCCACCTTCGTGCGCAACGAAATGCAGCGCTATATCAATGACATATTGCTCCCCGAAATGCAGGCCGTCGCGCCCGAGGCGGCCATCAGCACCGAAACCATCGGAGATACGCCGGGCCTCATGCCGATGACAAACGGTGAGGCCGCCGCGCTCGCCTGTGCGCTCACCGGCTCCAACGGCGGGGCGCTGGTGCCCTTCAACACAGAGGCCGGGGTGTTTCAAAAGCTCGGAATAGATGTGGTCATCTGCGGGCCGGGCTCCATCGAGCAGGCCCACAAGCCCGATGAGTATGTGGAAATTTCGCAGCTCCAGCAATGCCTTGCCATGCTGGAGCGCCTCGGCCCACGGCTCTGAGGCTACTCGGCTGCGGGCTTCAGCCCCATGGCCGCCAGCACCTCTTCGGTATGCTCGCCCAAGCTCGGTGCCCCGCGTGCATGCCCCGGCCCGTCATGGGCAAAGCGAAAGCCCGCGTTGAACACATCCGCACGGCCATCGCCCGATGGCACGTTCATGAACAGCCCGCGCCCCTTGATCTGCTCCAGCTCCAGCGCTTCAGTGACCGTGCGCACCTTGCCCGCGGGCACCCCGGCCGCCGCCA
This sequence comes from Oceanicola sp. D3, assembly GCF_006351965.1. NCBI lineage: Bacteria > Pseudomonadati > Pseudomonadota > Alphaproteobacteria > Rhodobacterales > Roseobacteraceae > Oceanicola > Oceanicola sp. D3. The sequence continues at coordinate 2,719,388 of NZ_CP040932.1, read as the reverse complement.
GACGCGCCTCCAGGTCTTCAGAGTTTTCCTTCGCAAAATAAGGCCCCAGCGCCTCTTGCAGCGCCGTGTCATTCTCAATCCGTGCCTCCGGCGTGGCAAAGCGGTCGTCTTCCAGCAGCGCCTCGCATCCGAGCGCCGCCATCAGCCGCTCCACCTGCACCTGCTGCACCGCGCCAATGGTGATTTGCCCGTCGGCGCAGGCAAAGGTATCGGCCGTAGGAGCGCCGGAAAAGCCGCGATTGCCGCTCCGCGCGGGAGGCGTGCCGTTGATCAGCATCGCCCCCACGACCGAGCTCATCATCACCATCGTCGCATCAAGCATGGACACATCAATCACCTGCCCTTTGCCTTCCGGATCGGCGCGCTTTTGGGTGACAGCGGCGAGGATCGCAAAGGCGGTGAGCAGGGCGCAGTAGGTGTCGACTATGGGGAAGCCGACGCGCAAAGGCTTTTCGTTTCCGGGGCTTCCGGTCAACGTCATAAGGCCCGAGACCGATTGAATAACCTGGTCGATCGCCGGGAAATCGCGCATCGGGCCCTCTTGGCCAAAGCCCGAAACCGAGCAGCAGATCAGGCCCGGATTGGCCTCCATCAGCGACGCGCTGCCAAGTCCAAGCCTTTCCGCCACGCCGGGGCGAAAATTCTCTACAAAAACGTCGCTCTGCGCGACAATCGCCTGCGCCGCGGCGCGGCCTTCATCAGTTTTTAAGTCTAGGATGACAGACTTCTTTCCAGCGTTCGCGCCGATGAAAGGCTCGGCCATGCCCCGCCGCTCCGGGTCACGGGTATAGTAGCGCATCGCATCGCCCTGCGGCGGCTCCACTTTGATGATCTCGGCGCCCAGCAGGCACAAAAATTGCGTTGCCAGTGGTCCGGCAATGACATGGCTGAAATCGGCTATGCGCAGCCCGGCCAGCGGTTGTGCCACTAAGTCCTCCATCCCTGAACCAGCGGATCGGTTCCGCTCGGCTTTATAGTTCACTTTAGAAACTATATGCGGGAGGCGGTCAAGCCGAGCGCGGCTCCAGATGCGCGATCAGGCGCCATGTCAGGGCAAAATAGGTTTCCCGCTCCTCCGGGGAGAGGGGGGCAAGCAATGTGTCCTGCATCGCTGTGATGTCCGGCATGACCTCGTCAAACAGGCGCTGGCCCTTCGCGGTCAGATGCACCGCATTGTAGCGCCGGTCTCCAACGCCCTTGCGGCGCTCGATAAGCCCGCTGATTTCCAGCTCGTTCACCAGTTTTGTCAGGGCGGATTTTTTCAGCACCACCGCCCCGGCCAGGTCCTTTTGCGAGACGCCGGGGTTGAGCCCGATGAGACTGATCAGTGCAATGCCACCCTGCGGCACGTCATGCTCTTCGAAGACGCGAACATTGTGCCCCCGCAGGTGGGCACGCAGGGCGCGGGTGGCAAAAGAAAGGTCTCGGGCCAGCGGCCCCAGCGTCAGTTCAACCGCCGGAACATCGTCGTCCATCTTGTCCACTCCACCCCTCGCCGCCGTTTCGAGTGAGCTACAATGCAGGCGAAACCCTGTCAAACTCAGCGGTTGACACCTCCGCGTAAATAGTTTCCAAAGTGAACTAAGTTGCGCGTGGAGGAAAAGTGGACGCGAGGGAGGAACTGCGAAGGGCCTACGAAGGCCGGGCCGAGGGCATCGTGGCTGATGGCCTGCCGCTGGTCGGCCTCTTCGGCGACGGCTGCCCCGAGGCGCTGGTCTCCGGAGCAGGGGGGCAGCCCGTCGAAGTTAAAGCCGCGCCGCTCATGGACGGGCCAGAGGTGGCTTCCGTCAGCGCGGTGACCGAACCCTTCATGGATGGCTTCACCCGCCGCTTTCTCCACCGTTTTGCCAGCGGGGCCTTCGACGAGTACGCCGCAGTTCTCTTCGCGAGAGACGATGTGGCCGCGCTGGCCGCCTACCAATATGCATTGGAAATGCAGCGGCAGGGCATGGTCCGTAGTGGCCCCCGGTTGATCCTTTGGAACCTGCTGCACGGCACCGGCACGGCCTTGCATGCGTTCAACCTGTCCGAAGCCGAACGCGCCCTGCGCGAGCTTCGCGAGGCGCTCGGCACCGTGGCGGATAAAGGGCGCTTGGCGCGCGCCATGGCCGAAGAGCAGGCGCGCGCGCAGGCCTGTGCCGAGCTTGAGGCTATGTCGCTAACTGCCGGTGAAACCTTTGTTTTTCGCAATGCCGGCCGCTGGCTTTCCGCCGCCCGGCATGCGGAGCTCCTCACCCGGATCACCCCCACAGAGCCGCCCACCACCAAGGCTTCCGCCGCCCTCATCGGCACCGCCGCAGACACGTCTGCGCTGCCAGCGCTTTGCGCCGAGCTAGGCCTCGCCGTGACCGACCTCACCCCCTATGGCAGCCTCTGGCCCGCTTGCCACATAGGCCCGTCAGACATGCCGGGCTTGCTAAACGCCGTGGCCGAACAACCGCTCCATATCCGCACCAACCCACCCGCCCTTTTTGGCACCGCCCTCGATGCCGCCTTGGCCGGGCACGACCTTGTCATTGCCGCCGTCGATCGCAACGACGACAGCTTTGGCTGGGAGCTTCCGCGCCTCGCCCGCAGCCTCCCCATGCCGCTGGTCAACCTCGGCTTCCGCCCCTTTCGCCCCGGCGCGGAATGGCGTGCGACGGCCCGCCAACGCATTGAGGAGGCTCTGCCATGAGTTGCGCCAAAGCGGCAACGAGCTACCAGCGTGACTGGCTGAAAGGCCTGCGCAGCCGCATCACGGCGGGCGAGCCTTTCGCCTTCGTCAATGCCGACACGCCGCATGAGCTGTTCCATTTCATGGATGTGCCGATGGTCACCAACCAGTGGTGGTCAGCGGTGATTTCGGCCAAACAGCAAGCGCCGTTTTACTTTGATTTTATGGAGAGCGCAGGCTTTCACGCCCATCTGCCTCGCTACTCGTCTCTCGGCCTGATGGCGCAGATCGAGGGTGACACCAGCCGCCAGCCTTGGGGTGGCCTGCCGGCCCCAGCGTTGCTTTGCGCCCGTGCCTCTTCGGATGAACATCCGCGCATTTTTCAGCGCTGGGCCGAAGAGACTGGCGCGCCGCTGCACCTCATCTCCGCCCCTGCCGTGCCAAACCCCGCGCCCGAGTGGTGGGCACTGGCGCGGAACGATTGGGAGGGGCTCTACGGCACCGCGCGGCTTGATCTGGTTGTCTCCGAGATGCGCGAGCTGATCGCGGCGCTGGAGCGGCTGACAGGGCGCGACTTCGATGAAGCGGCCTTTGCTGCCTATATGGAAGCCATTGATCGGCAGGAGAAAATTCTGGAAGAGGCCAGCCAGCTCATCGCCGAGGCCCCGCGCGTGCCGATGGGGATCGGTGAGCAGATGCCCAATGTGATGATCCCGCAATGGCACCGTGGCTCCGATTGGGCGATTGCCCATTCAGAGGCATTCCGCGATGAGGTCGCAGGCCGGACCGAGCGGGGCGAGGGGCCTTGTGACAACGAGCGCATCCGCATGATGTGGATCGGCGCGGGCCTCTGGTTCGATACCGATTTCTACCGCGCCTTCGAAGCCTCGCATGGCGCTGTCTTCGCCTGGTCAATGTATCTGCCCTTCGCCGCCGATGGCTACATTCGCGCCAGCCACGGCAACCCGCTGCGCGCCCTCGCGGCCCGCGTCAGCGCGATGAACGAACAGCTCCACCAGCCGCCGTGGGTCAACGCGTGGATGGTGCGCGAGGCCAAGCGCGCCCGCATCGACGTGGCGCTGATGCTGATCCCCGAGCATGACCGCTTCTCCGGCTATGGCTCTCTGTTTGCCAAGAAGGCGCTGGAAGAGGCCGGGGTAAAGGTGGTCGAGATCTGGTCCGACATGGTGGACCCGCGCAAATGGAGCCGCCCGGAGGTTGAGGCAAGGGTGGCGGAGGCGTTGGACGGGCTGTGAGGTGCATTGACTTAGTTCACTTTGTTAACCAATCTAAATGCAGGGGCGTTGCCGAGGAGGAGTCGCGCGCCCACAAGGGAGGAAAACCGTGCAGGCTTTGACAGGTCTCAAGATCGCAGATTTCAGCTGGGTCGGGGCTGGCCCCCGTGCCACCAAGGACCTGGCCGACAATGGTGCCCTTGTGGTGAAGGTCGAAAGCGCACAGCGCCTCGATCTTGGCCGCAAGTCACCGCCCTTCGCAGCTGGTGCGCGCGGCAATCCTGACGCCTCTGCCTTCTTTGCCCAAACCAACACCTCCAAGATGAGCGTCACCATCAACCTCACCGACCCGGAAGGGCAGGCACTGGCGCGCAAGCTCGTGGCTTGGGCGGATGTGGTGGTGGAGAATTTCGGGCCGGGCTACATGGAGCGGATCGGCCTTGGTTGGCCGGACCTTTGTAAGATAAACCCCGGAGTTATCCTCGCTTCAGTCTCGGTGGCCGGGCGCACCGGCCCGATGGCGGGCTTTCGCGGCTACGGCAATTCGGCGGCGGCGCACTCGGGCCATGCCGATATGACAGGTTGGCCCGGCTCCGAGCCTCACATGCCGCCTTTTGCCTATGGCGATGTAGTCGCCCCAATGTTTCTGACGGTGGCAATCCTCGCCGCGTTGGAAGAGCGAGAGCGGAGCGGGCAGGGCTCTTGGGTGGATGTTAGTCAGATCGAGCCGATGGCGCATGTGATCGCCGATCTCTTCGCCGAAATGCCGGAGGACAAGCCCGGAAACTCCGACCCGGTGATGCACCCCCATGGCGTCTTCCCCTGCGCGGGGGAAGACAGCTGGATTGCCATTGCCTGTGAGGATGACACGCAGCGGGCTGCACTGGCGGAGTTGCTGGGCAGCGGTGATCTGGCCGGGGCAACGGCGGGCGAAGATGCGTTTGAGCTAGCGGAAAAGCTCGCTGCCGCCGGCATCCCGGCTGCGCCGGTGCGCGATGGCAAGGCGCTCTCAGAGCATCCCGCGCTGCGGGCGGCAGGGCATTTCGTGCAAGTGGACCATGCCGTGCTTGGCCCCTCCGCCATGCCTGCCCCGCCGATGGTGATGGAGACCACGCCCCATAGCGTTGGCCCCGCGCCGCTGCTGGGGGAGCACAACGGGCCCGTGTTCGAGGGTTTTCTCGGCATGGACCGCGCCGAAGTGGACAGGCTGAAAAGCGCGGGTGTGATCGCATGAACCAGCTAAAGGGCATTCGCGTGGTGGTGCTGGCCGATAGGCTGGTAGACCTTGGCGCACGTATGCTGGCAGAGCTCGGCGCCAATGTGGTGCTGGCCGAGGCAGGAGAGGGGCTGACACCCGAGCGACAGGCTGCGTGGCGGCGCGGTTTTTCCAATCCGCGCAAACCCTTGGCCGATCTCGTTGCAGAGGCCGACATCCTGCTCGATGACCGCCGTCGCACGCAGAACCGGCCTGAGTTGGAGGCATGCACTGCCGACAACCCGGCGCTCATCCATGTTGTCGCCACCGGCTTTCCCCTCGGCGATCCACGCCCGGTGACAGACCTCACCCTGATGGCCGAAAGCGGCCTGATGCATGTGACCGGCACACCGGATGCACCGCCCCTGCGCCTTCCCGGCGAGCAGGCCTATGCGCTTACCGGCATTCAGGTTGCTACCGCCGCGCTGATGGGCCTCGCCGCCCGTCGCCGGACGGGCGCAGGCCAGCGCATCACCGTTTCGGCCCTGCAGTCGGCGGCGCTGGCCAATTACCGCGAGGCGGTGATGTATGATTGGACGGGGCGCATCGGCACCCGGCGCGGCAATATGCTGGTGCGCGGCTCCTCAGGGGTGCGTCAGGTCTGGCCTTGCGCAGACGGGTTTGTGACGTGGTCGATGATCGATAATCCGAACATGATGCGTGCGGTCGTGCGGCAGATGGAAGCTGAGGGGGCGGCGGGCGAACTTTCTGATATCGAATGGGAAAACATTCTTGTTGCCGAGACGGAGCAGGCCACGATTGACCGTTGGCAAACTGTCGTTGCCGAATTCTTCCTCCGTCACAATCGGGCCGAGCTGGGGGCTTGGTCGCTGGCGCAGGGCTGGGGTCTTTCGACGATCTCCACGCTTGCCGAAGTGCGCGACAGCGAACATCTGAAGGCGCGCGGCCTCTTCCGCGACGGCCTGCCCGGCCCGCTGTTCAAAACGCACCCGCCCGAGGTGGCCTCATGAAACCTGCGCTTCAGGGCCTTCGTGTGCTCGACTTCTCCCGGCTCCTGCCCGGCCCTTATTGCACATGGCTGATGGCCGATCAGGGGGCCGAGGTGATCCGGGTGGAAAACCCAAGAGAGCTCGCCAAGCAGGCCCGCGTTTTTGGCTGGGACAGGCTCAGCCCAGAGGAGATGGCCCATCAGCGCGGACGGGACATGCTGGCGCGGGGCAAGCAGTCGGTAATGCTCGATATCGGCGATGCCGGGGCGCAGCAGGCCCTGCGCGACCTTGCCTCAACCTGCGACATCGTCATCGAGGATTACCGCCCCGGCGTGCTGGCCGGGCTTGGGCTGGGCTATGATGACATGGCGGCGGGCAATCCGACGCTGGTGTACCTCAGCCTCACGCTCACCGGGGCGACCGGGCCGCTGGCGGGCAAACCGGGGCATGACCCGGTGGCACTCGCGCTTTCGGGCGTGCTCTCACGCTGCGGCGAAGACCCGGAGGCCCCCGGCCTGCCCGGCATTCCCGCCGCCGATATTGCCACCGGCGCCCACGCGGCCTTTGCTGCGCTCGCCGCTTGGCAGGCCGCCAAGGTGACAGGGCAGGGGCGGCATGTTGATGTCGCCATGGCCGATTGCTCCATGACGATGCTCGCCAACATCCTGGCGCGCCACCAAAACCCAGCTGACGCCCCGGCGCGCGGCAGCCGTCGCGCCGACCTTGGCCTGTGGCAATGCGCCGATGGCAAATGGCTCTGCACTACCGATATGGAACCGCGCTATTGGGCCAAATTCTGCGAGGTGATGGGCAAGCCGGAGTTCATTGCCGCTCAGCTCGACCCGGCACGCCGCGACGAGATCCGCACCACGCTTGCCGCGATCTTCGCCGCCCAGCCCCGCGCCCATTGGCTTGCCCTCTTCGAGCGTGCTGGCACCCAGTTTGCCCCGGTCAACGATGTGGTCGAGGCCTTGGCCGAGCCTCACTTTCGCGACCGCGGCATGGTGGTGGAGGTCGAAGCGCCGGGCGGCACGCTCACCCAGCTTGGCCCGCCGGTGCGCCTTGGCGGCGAACCCGCGCCTGCCCCGGCGCGGCTGCCGGGGGCCGATACGCATGCCGTGCTCGCCCGCCTCGGGCTGGATGCACAGACCATTACCGCGCTCACCAGCGCTCCGCAGAAGACCTGACAGAAAGGGAGGAACCTTATGAAACTCGTCAGCACCCTCACCGCACTCGCCACCGCGCTCACCGCGCTGCCTGCGCTGGCGGCCGACTTCACGCTTACCTACGCCTCGCCCTATACCGAGGCTCACCCCTACGGCGCTGCCGATGCCGAGTGGATCGCCCGCATTGCGGAGCAAACGGACGGGCGGCTGGAGATCACGCCCTACTGGGGCCGCTCGCTCATCACCTCGCGCGAGGGGGTGGATGAACTGGCCGCCGGGGTGGCCGACATGGCCTATATCGCCCCGATTTATGCCCGCTCCGGCTATGACATGAACCGCCTCGTCCCGGGCATGTTCTATGGCTACACCGAGCCCAAGGATGTGCTCGACGTCTACATGAAGCTCTGGGGCGAATACCCTGTTTTCGCGGAAGAACTCGAAGGCATGAAGGTACTAGGCTACAACGTTGGCACGCCGATGCACATGCTGCTGCGCGAAAAGCCCGTGGAAAGCCTTGATGATCTGAAGGGCCTGCGCATCCGCGCCGCGGTGGACTTCATCGGCCCGCTCGCGGCCCATGGCGCCGAGGGTGTGACCATGCCGATGACAGAGACCTACCCGGCGCTGGAGAAGGGCGTGGTCGACGGGGTGATTGCGCCCTATGAGGCGTTGAAATCTCTCAGCTTTGCCGAGGTGGTCGGCTATTACTCCGAACTGCCCCACAGCCGCGGTGCCTATCCCTCACGCGGCATCAACACGGCGGCCTGGGACAAGCTGCCCGATGACATTCAGCAGGTGCTGATGGACAACGTCGAGTGGCTCTCGCTTCGCACGCTCGAACTGTCACAAGAGGCAGAGGCGGCGGGCCGCGCCTATGGCGAAGAGAAGGGGGTGGTGTTCAACTCGCTTCCCGAGGAGGCCAAGGCCGAATACGCCAAGGCCTTCGCGCCAGCGATGGAAGAGGTCGCCAAGGAGCTCGATGGCATGGGGAAGCCCGGCAGTGAGGTGCTTGGCAAGATCCGTGAAGCCCACGACGGCGCGATGTAGGTTTTCGGCAATCGGCGGCGGGCCATGCCTGCCGCCGGATGCGAGAAGGGGCAGGGCATGCAGGCAGCAGAACGAATATTGGGACGGATCGTGGCCATCGCGGCGCTGATCGGCGTGGCCGCACTGGTGGCGCTCATGGGGCTGACGGTGGTGACCGTCACGTTTCGTGCCATTGGCATCGCCTTTCCGGGCACTTACGTGCTGGCGGAACTGCTGCTCATACCGGCAGTCGCCTTTTCGCTCACCTACGCGGCGTGGTGCGGGGCGCATACCCGCGTGGAGCTGCTGACAGATCGCCTGCCGCGCCGGGTCTCCGGCCCGCTCAACGGGCTGATGCTGGCGGCGGGCTGCGCGTTTTGGGGCTTCGTCCTCTTCGCCGCGCTCGAAGAGGCAATCCGCCGGGGCGCGCAGGGCGAGGTGACGCCGCTGCTTGATATTCCCGTGGCCCCCTTCCGCTGGCTCATGGTGGCCGCGCTGGGGCTGCTGATCGTCACTATCCTCTTTCGCGCCCTCCAGGCGGCGCTTGGTCAGGAGCCAGAAGAATGACACCCGTTGCCGCCGGACTTCTTGGCGTTTCGCTGCTCTTCGGTCTTCTGGCGCTGGGCATGCCCATTGGGTTCGCCATGGGCTTGGTCGGGGCCTTCGGCTTCGCCCTGCTGATCACCTTTCATGCAGCGCTCATCAAGATCGGCGTGATCGCGTTTGACCTTTCGACCAACTACGCCATCGGCACTGTGCCGCTCTTCCTCTTCATGGCGCATGTCCTGTTTGCCTCCGGCATAGGGCGTGACCTTTATGACTTCGCCGCCCGCTGCCTCGGCCATCGCCGGGGCGGGCTTGCGATGGCGACCATTGGCGCTTCGGCGGGCTTTGCCTCGGTCAACGCCTCCTCGCTGGCGACCACGGCGACGATGGGGCTGGTGGCCTTGCCGGAGATGCGCAAGCACGGCTACTCCAACGCCTTGGCCTCTGGCTCGGTCGCGGCGGGTGGCACCATCGGCTCGCTCATTCCGCCATCGGGCATGTTCATCATCTATGGCATCCTCACTGAAACCTCGATTGGCGACATGTTCGCCGCCGGGATCGTGCCCGGCGTTCTGCTGGCGCTCTTTTACATGGCCGTCATCGCCATCCGCTGCCGTATAAACCCGGCCGCCGGGCCTGCAGGGCCGCGGTTTTCATGGGCCGAGCGGTGGGAGGGGCTGAAGAAGACGGGCGATGTGATCTTGCTCTTCGTGCTGGTGATGGGCGGCATCATTTGGGGCTGGTTCACACCCACCGAGGCCGGGGCAATGGGGGCCTTTGGCGCGCTGCTCATCGCAGGCCTGCGCGGGCGGCTAGGCTTCACCCAGGTGCGCGAGGCGGTTTATGACACGCTCAAGACCACGGGCATGATCTTCGGCATCCTCTTCGGGGCGCTGGTATTCAACGCCTTCGTCACTGTTACCACCATCCCCCATCACGTGGTTGGTTGGGTCACCTCCTCGGGGCTGCCGCCGCTCTCTGTCCTGTTGTTGATCCTGCTGGTCTACTTCTTCCTCGGTATGATCCTCGACGCTTCCGCGATGATGACGCTGACGGTGCCGTTGTTCTTTCCGCTTATCATGGGGCTCGACCTCTGGGTGGTGGGCGAGGGGGCGAAGGCGGTGTTTTTCGGCGTGCTGGTGGTGCGGATGACAGAGATCGCGCTGATTACCCCGCCGGTGGGGATGAACGTCTATGTTCTCTCCGGCGTGGCGCGCGATATTCCGCTTTCCACCATGTTCCGTGGCACGGCACCTTTTGTGCTGGCGGATGTGGTGCATGTGGCGCTGCTATTAGCGCTTCCGGCGCTCATCCTCTGGCTGCCGGGCCTCTGACCACGTTTTTTGAGGCCCGCAGGCGGCGACGCATGGGCCGCCGCTGTTTTGCCCGCGACCCTTTGCTCAGGCCGCTAGGCTGCGTCGCGCCCGAGCGTAACCGTATTGCGCCCCTGAGCCTTGGAGGAAAGAAGCGCGCGGTCGGCAAGGTCCATCATCGCTTCCAGAAGGGTTTCAGAGCCATCCTCGCCTTCCATGGGGGCCTGAGCCGTGCCGCCGCCGACGGCCACGCCAATCGAAACGGTTTGGCGAACGGAGCCTTTGGCCGGCAAGGGCAGGGGGATCGGCTCGGCTTCGATCCGGCGGCAGAGGCGCTGGGCGGCGGCGCGGGCCTCTTCTTCATTGGTGTCAGGCATGGCCACCAAAAACTCCTCCCCGCCGATCCGCGCCACCATGTCGATGCTGCGCAGGTTGGAAGAAAGCCGCTTTGCCACGGCGCAAAGCACGGCATCACCGGCAGCATGGCCATGGGCGTCGTTCACCTGTTTGAAACGGTCGAGGTCGAGCGCCATAACGGCAAAGCTGCGCCCGGTCTCAGCAGCCCGGTCGCGGATGCGCGCGAGGTGAGAGAGAGCATATCGCCGGTTGTAGAGCCCCGTCAGCGGGTCAATCACCGCCAGTTTCAGCCCATCGCGCACCCGGCGCCTCAGTTTGTCACTCTCCCGTTTGCGGGCCACCAGCGTCTTTAGTCGAACGGCAAGCTCTCGCCCGTCCACCGGCTCGTGGATCAGGTCAACCGCGCCGAGATCGAGGGCCATGGCCTCCTGCGCAGGGTCTTCCTGTTCGGTCACGATGAGAATGGAGGCGTGGCGCGACCAGCGGCGCGATCGTAGCTCGCTCATCAAGTGCAGCCCGTCACCGGCGTCTCGCAGCTTTGAAGCGATCACGTAAACATCCTGAAGCGCAGGGGTGGAGCCGTTGAGCACGGCATGACGGTCGAGGATGCTGATACGATGTTTCAGCCGCCCCTCCATCCCATCCCGCCAGCGCTGGGCCGTGGCGACATCGGCGGCCACAAGGGCAATCCGGGCGGGCCGCTCATAGGCTTCGGCCTCTTCGGCAAAGCCAAGCGCGCGGCTGGTGCTGCCTCTCAGGCGGAGTTCTTCGGAGACTTCGCGCATGCGCATCAGGTTGCGGATACGGGCGAGGAGCAAGGTTTCGTCGATGGGTTTGGCGTGAAAGGCATCGGCACCCGCCTCAAGGGCGCAGAGCCTCAGCTCTGCCGGGCTCACGTTTTGGCGCGGTGCGCCCGTCACGATGATCGGGATCGCGCTTGCCTCTTCGTCGGCCCGCAGGGCACGGCAGGCCTCAAGCTCCGGTGCATCCGGCCCGTCGCAATTGAGAATGACAAGCCGCGGCCGGATCGTGCGCACGAGGGCCACGATATCTTCATTGGTGCTGCAAGCGACCACATCATAACAGGCCGCGGCAAGTTTGACCTTGAGGACAACGCGATTGGTCGGCACGTCATCCACGATCAGGACTTTCCCTGGCATCGTCTCATCCTTCCACGCGTGTCCGCGCCTTTCCCCTGTAGGAGGCAGTCTGTATGGAGATGGTTAAGAAAACCTTTCCAAATGTTAACGAGGTTGGGAATGGAGCGTGAAAATGCCGAGACACTCGCGTTGAAGGCGCTCGCTTGGCTGGCCGGTAACGATGAGCTGTTGCCCGTGTTTCTCGGCTCCACAGGCGTTTCCGAAGGTGAAGTGCGGGCCCGTGCAGCCGATCCTGAATTCCTTGCTTCGGTGTTAGATTTCCTTGCGATGGACGATGCCTGGATCACCGGTTTTTGCGAGGCCGAAGGCTTGGACTACACCATGCCAATGCAGGCCCGCGCGGCCCTTCCGGGGGGAGATCTGCCGAATTGGACATGACTGTTCCAAAGCTGAAAGGCCTGCTCTTCGACAAGGACGGCACGCTTTTTGATTATCAGAAGACATGGGGCAGCTTCACGCTGGGGTTTGTCGAGGGACTGGCTGCGGGCGACGCAGATCTGGCCATCAGGCTGGCGCGCGCCATAGGGGTAAACCCTGAAACGGCGCAGTTTTCGCCCGACAGCCCAATTGTGGCCGGCACGCCGGAAGAGGCCATCGCGCCGCTGTTGCCTCTGCTGCCCGGGTGGAGTTTGGCGGCGCTGACAGACCATATCAACACCGCTGCGGCCCGTGCCCCTCAAGTGCCGGCCGCCGATCTTGGGCCATTGGTCGAGGCGCTTCGTGCCAATGGCCATACCCTCGGGATCGCGACCAATGATGCAGAGGCCGCAGCCCTTGCGCACGTAGAAAGTGCCGGGCTGCAAGGCCAGTTTGCCTTTCTGGCGGGCTATGATTCTGGCCATGGGGCAAAACCCTCGCCGGGCATGTGCCTTGCGTTCGCCAGCGCTGTCGGGATCGCGCCGCAGGCCTGCGCGATGATTGGCGATAGCCTGCATGATTTGGCCGCGGGGCGGGCGGCGGGGATGTTTTGCATCGCCGTGTGCACCGGGGTCACGCCGCCCGAGGAGTTGGCTCCCCACGCCGATCTCCTGCTTCCGGACATCGGCCATCTGCCGCAGTTTCTCCCAACGCCCTGACGGGTTTCGACGAAACAGAAGCGATTTGCGACATAAGGCGTCGCAAGCGGGAAACTTCGCTGCCGCGCGCAGGCGCACCCTGAGGCAACGAACTCAGGAGCCTGCGATGGATGAGACCGTCCCCAAGCGCCGCCGTGCCGGTGGCCGCGCCGCCAACCCGCGCCGCAACCGGCCCGAGGTGATCTCGCAGAGCCCGTGGCGCATTCCGCTCAACACCGACGCGCCGACCGAGCCACTGACGGAAGAGGGTGTGCAGGCGATCCACGAAGGGGCGATGCGCATATTGGAAGAGATCGGCATTGTCTTTCTCAACGACGAGGCCTGCAAGATTTTCGCTGAAGCGGGCTGTATCGTTGAGGACCAAGTGGTGCGGATGGGCCGCGAGTGGGTGATGGAGATGGTGGGCAAGGCCCCTTCCGAGTTCACCATCACCCCGCGAAACCCGGCCCGCGCTCTGCCGATGGGCGGAAAGGCGATCCTGTTTGGCAACGTGTCCTCACCGCCAAACTATTATGACCTCTCACTCGGCTCCAAGGTGCCGGGAAACCGCGCGCAATGTGCCAACCTGCTCAAGCTCACCCAATATTTCAACTGCATCCAATTTGCGGGAGGCTACCCAGTAGAGCCGGTCGACCTGCACCCCTCCACCCGCCATCTCGATGTGCTCTTCGACAAGCTCACGCTGACGGACAAGGTGCCCCACGCCTATTCGCTCGGGCCGGAGCGGGTGGAAGATGTGATGGAGATGGTGCGCATCGCTGCCGGGTTGACGGACGATGAGTTCGAGGCCCAGCCTCACATGTACACCAACATCAACTCCACATCGCCGCTCAAGCATGATTGGCCGATGATAGATGGCTGCCTGCGCTGCATCCGACGCGGGCAGGCAGTGATCGTCTCGCCTTTCACGCTGGCGGGGGCGATGGCACCGGTGACGATGGCAGGCGCGGTGGCACAGAGCATCGCCGAGGCCCTCGCGGCAATCGCGCTGTTTCAATACGTGAAGCCCGGCTGCCCCTGCGTGATTGGCACCTTCACCTCCAACGTCGATATGAAAACCGGGGCACCCGCCTTCGGCACGCCCGAGTATATGCGCGCCACCCAAATGACCGGCCAGCTTGCGCGCTTTTATGGCCTGCCAATGCGGGCTTCGGGCGCGTGCACCGCAAATGTGCCCGACGGGCAGGCGATGTGGGAGACCTCCAATTCGCTCTGGTCGGCGGTGCAATCGGGCACCAACATTGTCTATCACGCCGCGGGCTGGCTGGAGGGCGGGCTGGTGGCGAGCCCGGAGAAGTTCATCATGGATTGCGAGGTGATCCAGATGATTCAGCGCTATTTTGAGCCTGAAGTGGTGGCGACGGGACCGGACGAAATCGCCGTGGATGCCATCGCCGAGGTGGGCCACTACGGCCATTTCTTCGGGATCGAGCACACGCAGGCGCGGTATGAAACGGCGTTTTACCAGCCCATCGTATCCGATTGGTCGAACTTCGAGGCATGGCAGGCCAAGGGCGGGGTATGGACGGCGGAGCGCGCGCATGGGCTCTTTCACCAGATCATCGACAGCTTCGTGCCGCCGCCGATGGAGGAGGCTATTCGGGAAGAGCTGGCAGCATTCGTGGCCCGACGAAAGGCTGAAGGTGGCGCACCAACCGACTTCTGAAAACCGCTTGCAATCAGCGACTTACGACTTTCGGTCTTTGTTAACCCCGGGGGGGTAGGCTGCACAGCAGGTTGAACAGGTGCAGACATGCATGGGCTGATAAATCGCGCGGTGCAGTGCTTTGTCCGCGATATCTACGGTGCGGAGGCATGGGCCAAGCTCGGGGCAGCTGTGGGCGTTGGGCCCGGTGGCTTCGAGGCGATGCTGACCTATGATGACAAGGTCACATTCCGGTTGATCGACGAGCTGTGCCGCATGCGCGAGAGGCCGCCGGAAGATATCCTTGAAGACCTCGGCACCTATCTTGTGACGCATGACAACACCCGGCCCATCCGGCGGCTGATGCGCTTTAGCGGGCAGAGTTTTTCGGAGCTGCTGTTCTCGCTCGATGATCTGCCCGACCGCGCCCGGCTCGCTGTGCCTGAGCTGGAGGTGCCTGATCTGCTTCTGACCGAGTTGCAGCCCGGCCGATACAAGCTGCAGGTGTCGTCGCCCCACGGCGGGTTTGGCCCTGTGATGGCGGGGGCCCTGCGTGCTTTGGCCGATGACTATGGCGCGCTGGCCTTCCTTGAAGTGCAGGACGCCATGGGGCGGCATGAAGTGCTCTTGATCGACCTTCTGGATGCCGAATTTGCCGAGGCCAAGCAATTTTACCTCGGCGGGGGGCTGAAAAGCGGCAGCGAGGGCGTGCAATGAGTGTAGAGATCGAACGCGCTTCGCTGACTGTCCCGGGGCAGGCCGGCGGCGCCGTGTTTGAGCCCATCTTACGAGAGGCGCTTGACCGGCTGATGCCGATGCATTTGCAGCTGCGCCACAGCGGCCACATTGCCCACGCTGGCCCCAGCCTGCAAAAACTCCGCCCGGGCACAGAACTTCGGGGCCGCAGGTTCCTTGAGATCTTTGAGCTCAAACGCCCCAACAACCTCACGCGGGTCAGCGATTTATCTCGGGTAGAGGGCGGGCGGCTCAAGCTGGCGTTCCGCGATGCGCCGCGCACCGGGTTGGTGGGGCTGGTTGCGCCCATCACGGGGGTGGAGGGGCTGATTGTAAACCTCTCCTTCGGCTTCAATATCATCGACGCGGTGCAGGACCATGACCTGACCGGCGCTGACTTTGCGGCCACCGATCTGGCCGTCGAGATGCTCTATCTCGTCGAAGCCAAAACCGCTGCGCTCAGAGAATGGAAGGCGCTGAACCAGCGGCTTCAGGGCGCCATGACCGCAGCCGAGCAGCAGGCGTCTTCCGACATGCTCACCGGCCTTGCCAACCGCCGTGTCATGGATGAGGTGCTGGAGCGGCTGACCCTGGGGCGAACGCCCTTCGGCCTGATGAACCTTGACCTCGATTTTTTCAAATCGGTCAATGACACGCGCGGCCACGCTGCGGGCGATCACGTCTTGCGCTGCGTGGCCGATATACTGCGCGATCAAACCCGCTCCAACGACGTGATCGTGCGTGCGGGTGGCGATGAGTTTGTGTTGATCTTCGTCGGTCTCTCCGACCCCAAGCGCCTTGCCGATCTGGGGCGCCGCATTATCGCCCGCCTCGAAGAGCCGATTCCTTTCGAGGGGGACATGTGCCGGATATCGGGCTCCATCGGGCTGACGGTGAGCGATTTTTATGCCGCGACGGATCCCGAAGAGATGATGCAGCATGCCGATATCGCCCTCTACACCTCCAAGCGGAACGGGCGCGGGCAGGTGACGGTGTATTCCAATGAATTACCGGGGATCGGCGAGGCGGCCAGGCCCGATTGACAAGTCGGCCAGCGCACGGCCCCATGGGGCATGATGTCGTTCTTGCGTGGCCACTGGCAACTCTTTCTCCTGCTCGCTCTGGTCTTCGCGCTCTGGCGCACGCCGGTGGTCTACCCGCTCCGCATCTTCGTGATCTTCCTGCACGAGCTCTCCCACGGTCTCGCGGGGCTGATCACGGGCGGCAGTATTGTTGATATCTCACTTGATCCGCGAGAAGGCGGGCATGCTCTGATCCGCGGCGGAAACCGCTTTATCACGCTCTCGGCGGGCTACCTCGGCTCACTGGTTCTGGGTGCACTGATCCTTGTTACGGCGCTTCGGTCTCGCGCAGACCGGGCGGCCTTGGCGCTGTGCGGTGCGGCGCTGCTGATTGTCGCCTTGCTCTGGGTGCGCACACCCTTTGCCCTGATTTTCTGCCTCTCCACCGGCGCAATCATGCTCGCCGCTGCCCGTTACCTGCCTCACCAAGCGGCGGACCTTACGCTGCGCGTCATCGGTCTGACGAGCCTGATCTATGTGCCCTACGACATCTTCGATGACACCATTCGCCGTAGCGCACTGCAGTCGGATGCGCGGATGCTGGCCGAGGAGTTCGGCGGTGCAACGGTGCTCTGGGGCGGGTTGTG
Organism: Oceanicola sp. D3; assembly: GCF_006351965.1. Classification (NCBI taxonomy): domain Bacteria; kingdom Pseudomonadati; phylum Pseudomonadota; class Alphaproteobacteria; order Rhodobacterales; family Roseobacteraceae; genus Oceanicola; species Oceanicola sp. D3. The sequence goes on along the minus strand of NZ_CP040932.1, from coordinate 2,702,599 downwards.
GCTTTTGCTCAGCTTGGGTGTGATCTGGCTGTGTCTGCGCCACGGGCTGGGGGCGCAAAGCAACATCCACTTTGGTCGATCTGCCACTGAGGGGGGTAAAACGGCTGGTACCCCGTAGGGGAATCGAACCCCTCTTTCCAGGTTGAAAACCTGGCGTCCTAACCGATAGACGAACGGGGCAGGGACCAGCC